>CAVQON010000013.1:0-160639 GCA_963714455.1 uncultured Actinomycetota bacterium | reverse complement strand
GTGAGACTCCCGAAGGGGCCGAGGGGGGTGGCCGCAGATCTGCGGCTACCCGCACCGCTGCGGCTACCGGCACTCCTGCGGCCAGGGGCACGGATGCGGCCAGGGTGGCCGCAGATCTGCGGCCCAACCGAAAGCAAGAGACCGAGAGTCCTCCTCCCCCCACCCCTCCACCCCGCCGGCCGCGGCGCGCGCCGCGGGCGACGGCGGAGGAGGAGCCGACGACCGATCGAAGCGACGAGGTGCTCGCCCGGTGCGGGATCACCGACCTGGCCGCGCTCGCCGAGCGCTGCCAAACCTCGAGACGGGCCCTTGGCCTGTCACCGACCCGGTGGGCAGGGCCGTGTCTGCTCGCCGCCATCCAGCTCGCGGTGCTGCGTGGTTGGCCGCCTGAGCAGATCCAGCCCGCCCTGCTCACCCTCGCTGCGGACCGCGAGACGCGGTCGCCGATGCGAGTCGCCGAAGCCGGACCGTGGTGGGACCAGCCACCACCACCGGTGCCGGAGCTCGACGGGGTCGACCTCGCCGTCCTGGAGGCCGAGCTCGACGACGTCGCCGAACACCGCCCCGCCCTGCAAGCCAAAGCCCGGCAGGAGTTGGCCGCCGAGCACCTGCCCGTCACCCGGGCCACCGTCACCACCCGCGCCGTGAAGATCCTCCACCGCTCCCGACAGGACGTCGCATGACCCAGTCGCCACTCCCCCTCGCCGCCCCGCCGCACGACACCGTGCGGCCACCCAAGCCGAGACCAACCGACGATCACAGAACCCACCTGAGCGGCGGAGCAAGATATGCATCTGCTAAGCAGATGCGACCCGCGCAGGGCGCTGGCTGGTGGGCGACCGAGCGCGGTCGACCAGCCTCAGCGGGCAACGGGTGGCCGCCAAGCGGCCGGATGCAGTCATGACTGCACGACAGGGTCGCGACCGTCGACACTCCCGGCCCCGGCGACCCCGCCCGATCTTCATCCGATGCTCCGAAGACGAGTACGCCGCGCTCGCGGCGGCTGCTGCGGCAAGCGGTTTGACTCCCAGCGGCTACGCCGCCGAAGCTGCCCTGGCGACCGCACGCGGCAGAGTGGACTCCCTGCCAGATCCGGGCCTTGTGCGCGAGCTCCTCACTACCCGCGCCCAGTTGCGCCGCTACGGCAACAACCTCAACCAAGCCGCTCGGATCCTCAACGCAGGCGGGGACCCACCCGAGTGGCTGACGAGCGCCGTCGCCCTGACCGACCGAGTCGTCCACGACATCGACCGGGCTGTCCAGGACCTGCTCGAACAGCAGCGCCGGCGGCCATGACGGTTTCACCAATTTGCCGAGAGTCGGGCGTCGCTGGAAGAGCCGTATCAATCGGGATTGGCGGCGGTGCGGCATATCCCCAACGGGGGGCGTTCTTCTCTTGACCTGACGAGGGGGGTGCCGATGGTGGAGGCGAGGGGGTGGTGAGAGATGACTCGCTTGGGTTCAGTGGTGCTGGCCGTGCTGGTGGCTTCGGTCGCGGGGTGCGGTGGTGGGGGTGGTGATGAGGCTGCGTCGACGACGGCGGCCCAGCCGGACGCGGGGGAGGCGGCCTTCGTCTACGCCACCTGGCGGGACGCTCCGCTGGAGCTTCAGGTCCACACGCCTGATGACGTTGGTGATGGGCCCGTGGTGGTCCACCTGCCTGGGTTGGGGGGTGCCCCACCGCCGCCGGAGTGGGTCGACGGTCTGGTCGAGGCCGGCGCGATGGTCTTCGTCGCTGAGCCGCCTCAGTTGGGCGGGGCGACCTACGCGGTCTTCAAGGACGGCGGGTCGGGCGCGCGGGTTCAAGCCGATGCCGCGGCCTGTGCGATCCGCACGGCGAGCACCCAGGCATCGGAGTGGGGCAGCGAGGATCTCGTCGTGGTGCTCAGCGGTCACAGTCTTGGTGGCGGCGTCGCGGCTCACGTAGCCCTGGCGGGAGCCGATCTGGAGCAGCAATGGGAGGAGTACGCGGCCGCTGGCGGGCCGGCACGTGAGATCGAGTGCGAGGTCACCGGAGGGTCGACCGAGGTGGACGCCCTGGTCGGCATGGCCGGCTCTTACGACATGTACGTGCCCATCTACGACGGCAAGTATGGGCGTACCTACCAGCAGGAGACGTACCCCGAGTTGTGGGCGTTCCTGTCCGGGGCGATCGGAGCCAACCCCGACCTTCACGTGCGCCTGGTCCACGGACGATCCGACACCGTGATCCCGGTCGAGGAGTCAGAGGGATTCGCCGCCGCCCTCGAGGACGCCGGATACGACGTAGAACTCGTTCTCGTCGAGGGCGGGCACACCGAACTGCCCGACACCAGCGTCCCAATGATCCTCGACGTGGCGAACCAGTAGAGGAATTGCCATCAACTGTCGGGACGAACTGCGACGCGCGACTCTGCCGCATGTAGGGCATTCCGGTGCTTGCCGGCCATCCGCTTCGCGCCTGCGGTGAGGTCCTCGGCCCCTGGACGGGTGACCCATCTCGCCTGAGGATGCAGGTACCAGGCGCGACCGCGGTCCTAGATCACCAGGAGGTGGGTCATGTCTGTCGAGCAGGACCACGACCTGGACCAGCAGGTGCGCGAGGCAGTGCAGGCCTTCCATCAGGCGTTCCGGGATCGTGACGTGGAGGCGATGGTGGCTACCTACGCACCTGATGGTCAGGTCACCGCCGCCCCCGGCACCTTCCGTGGACACGAGCAGGTGCGCACCATCGTGCAGTGGGCCGTGGACACCAGCCCCGTCGCGGTGGTGCGGGACACCGGCGGGATCGTGGTCTGCGGTCGGACTGCGATCTGGGAAGGGGAGATCACCGAGCGCTACGGCGACATCGACTACACCTACCCCATCGTCGAGGTGTACGAGTTCGACGAAGGCCTGAAGATCAAGCGCAAGCACAACTACTACGACAAGTTGGCGATTCTGCGCCAGATCGCCGCCCAGCTACCCGGCGTCCAAGGCGCGGTCTACCGGTTCCTGCTCGACCGCGTCATCGATGCCGGCGAAACCGGACTCACCACCCCTCGCTCCTGACTACCCGCGGGGTACTGCGATCGCCCTCAGCCGCGATGAGTAGGGCATACCGTTGACCGGTCATCAGCGATGGTCGGGCGTTCCCAGTATCCGTCAGATCGTGCCGATGACCAGCGTCATTCAGCCCAGAAGCGGGCGCATCCTCTCGTTCGACAAGCCGACCGGATCTGCCTGCCGATGAGAAGACGTCGGTCCACGACGTGCCGACAGGCGTCTGGATAGCCGCTGCGGGGGTCTCTGGGGGCGTCGGAAGGCAAGCCGGCCGGATGCCGCGCGGTATGTGGGTCCTAGGACTCTGGAAGCTCGACTTGACCGGCAGGACCGTCATGCTGTGGGTGCCTGCGGCACCAGGCCGCAGGAGCAGCGGGCCACTGGGCACGGCCGGGTGGGATCAAGTTGATAGGGGGCCCGTCGCGATGAGTAGCACGTCGTTGCAGCGAAGCATCCACATCGACGCACCCGTAGAGAAGGTCTTCGACTTCGTCAAGAACCCGACAAACACGTTCGAGGCGTTCTTCGAAGGGGCGTCGACGATCGCCGAGAAGGACGTCGCACCGGATGCCGGGGAGGGCTCCGTCTGGAGTTGGCAGAGCCACCTGCTCTTCCTTCCCTTCCACGGGACCCTCACGCGCCAGGACTACGTCCCCAACGAGCGCATCGTGGACCACTCCTCCACCGGTGTGACGTGGACCTACACCTTCGAACCAGACGAGACAGCCACGGCGCTTGCCTTGGAGGTCGAGGTCTCCAGCCCAGTGCCGTTCCTGGACAAGATCGAGGTCAAGGTCTTCTCGAAGGGTGAGAGCGACCTGGTCACCTGGCTCGGCAGCATCAAGAAGGCGATCGAGACCTAACGGCGGCGCCCCACAACGACGTCCGCAGCCGCGCACCGACGTGGCAAGGACGAACGACCCCGCTGCAGAGGCGCGGACCAGGCGAAACGAACGCGCGCATCTGCATGTTATGCCTGTGATCTTCCGGGCATTTCGACCAGGATCTGAGCCCTCGTTTCGGCGTGGTGTTGGGGGTTGGGATGGCTGAGCGTGACCTGTGTCTGATCCAGTCGATGACGTAGGACTGATGCTCGGCGGCGTCGTCGTTGATCCAGAGTCCGTGGTGGCAGCCGTCCGGGATCACTCGTAGCTCGGCGTCGGGGATCGTGGTGGCGGCGCGTTCGGCGTGGCGGAGGGCGAGGAGTTCGGCGCCGCCGTGCACGACCAGGGTGGGGCTGGTGATGTCGGCGAGTGGCGGGTCGGTGAGCACCTGGGCTTGGAGTCCGTCGATGCGGGTGCCGGGCAGCCGTTCCTGGCTGCGGCGGGTGCGGGTGGCCCACACCTGGGTGACGAACGCGGCCCGCGCGGGATCGGTCATCACCCGGTGTGCCAGCGCCGCGACGGCATCGGCGGGCAGGGTGCTGTCCTCGCCGATGATCCGACGCGTGGCGGCCTCAGCGGATCGGTGCAGCAGCCGGTGGTCGCGGGCCAGGATCAGGGCGACCACAGGCCGGGTGAGCCCGATCCTGAGCAGTGGGGGGCTCGCGCCGACGTCGGGGTCGGTGGGTGTGGAGATCGCGACCAGACACCGCACCCGGTCCGGGTGCCGGGCTGCGAGCAGGTACCCGACCAGGCCTCCGGCGCAGTGCCCGATCACCACGCAGGAGTCGATCCCCAGCGCGTCGAGGAGGGCCGCCAGGGCGTCGGCCTGGGCCAGCGGTGTCGGCCCGGTGCGCGGTGGCGTGCCCAAGTATCCGGGCCGGGACGGGACGATCACGCGCAGACCGTTGGCCCACAACGGCGCGGCCATGCCCAGACCGGCGTCCCAGCCGCCAACCGCCGGGTGCAGGCTCAGCACCGCGGGACCGTCGCCCGCCTCGGCGTATTCGAACCGACCCGCCTTCGTGCCCACGGTCTGAGCCGGACCGGACAGCAACTCGGCAAGGTCTGCAATACTCGGCGTGTTCCTCGCCATTGCTCCGCCCCCTCACGGGGTCGGCCGATCGACCCCTTCGACGCTACGACCAGATCCGCGTCCGGGTCAGGGCCAGTCGTCCCACCCCGGCAACAGTCCGCCCAACGGACGGATCAGCGGGAGGGAATTCCGGGCCGGCTGCCTCGCATCTGTCGGAACCGCAGAGTGACCACCACCCACGCCCGCTTGTTCGAAAGACGCTCGGATCTGCATGCCGCGATGCGGACGGCATACCGTTCACCGGTCATCAGCTGAGCGGGCGGCGCTTCGGGGATCCTGCTAGCTCGCGAGCTCGTCGAGTAGTTGAGGGATGCTCTCCGTCGCGATGGTCCAGAGTTGGTCCATGTCGACCCGGTGGTAGTGGTGTGCGAGCAGGTGGCGAAGGTTGATGATGTGCCGCCACGACACCCCGGGATGCTCTGCCTTGAAGTCTTCGGACAGAGCGTTCGACGCCTCGCCGATGATCTCCAGCAACCGCTCAGCGGCGCGTTGCCGGGCCCAGTCGGCATCGAAGGCGGCGCGGCCGGCGGCGACCAGTTCGTCCAGTTGCTGGGCGGCCTCGACGATGTCGGCCACGCGCAGATCGTCACCCCTGCTCAAAGGGGAACGGCCTCCTGGCGGATGTGGTCGTCGCGGTCCTTGAGTCCACCGACGGACACGACGTCGACGCGTGCACCGAGCAGAGACTCGAGCTCGTCTTGGAGATCCATCAGGTCAAACAACGAACTGCCCGGTTCGAACTCCACCAGGAAGTCGAAGTCGCTGCCGGCATGGTCATCACCGCGCGCAGCGGAGCCGAACAGCGACACGGCCCGTCCGCGGTGGCGCCGAACGACCTCGTGGATCTCGTCGCGCCTCGCTTCGACGATCGCCCGGCGAACACCCATGGCATGGATGGTACCGACCACTCGACAGCCACGACTGAACGCGCTTGGAGGCCGCGTAACGCCAGCACGGAGCGCACGACCCAAGCACCCTATGAATCCGATGGTTCACGTCACGGATCTGCCGCGGACAGTGCGTTCGCCGGTCTCGAGTTCTCAGCCCGCGGCGGCCCAATCGGGCCGACGATCGGGTGTCGTCTACCACTTGGACCAACGGGGGTCGTCTGCCTCTGGACGTGGCTGGGGGGCGGTCTTGCATGGAGGTGAGGCTGAGAGACGCGTTCGCCGCGCGTAGGAAGGGGTCAGGATCATGATCCGCGTCGTGGGGGCAACCGGGCAGGTGGGTGGCCGGATCGTTCAGCGGCTGGTCGAAGGCGGGCAGGAGGTCGGCGCGCTGGTGCGGCCGAACACCGACGCCACGGCCCTGGTGGAGAAGGGGGTGCAGGTGGCGCGCGGCGACCTTCGTGAGGCCGCGAGCCTGCCTGCCGCGTTGGACGGGGTGGACACCGTGGTTACGACCGCTGCGGCGAACAACGCGGCCGTCGACACCGCCGGGAACCGCAACCTGATCCAGGCAGCCCAGCAGGCCGGGGTAGGCAGGTTCGTATACGTGTCGGCGGCCGGTATCGGGGCGGAGATGGCGCGGTCGGGGCCGCTGATGGCGGGCAAGTGGCACACCGAGCAGCTGCTGCGGTCGACGTCGCTACGCTTCGTGCTGGTCCGCCCGGACATGTTCCAGGAGGCCTGGCTGGTCCCGCCGCTGTTCGACGCCCGGGCCGGGACGGCCATGGTCGCCGGCCGCGGGCAGACCCCGCACCGGTACGTCGCGGTGGACGACGTGGCCGCCCTGTGCGCGCACCTGGCTGTGGCGCCGGACCCGCCGCAGGTGGTCGAGTTCGGCGGGCCGGAGGCGCTGACCCAGATGCAGGTCGTCGCCGCCTTCGAGGCCGCGACGGACACCGCGTTCAAGGTCCGACGCATCCCGACCCTGCTCATCCAGATCGTCCACCCAGTCCTCGCCCGGGTGCAGCCGGACATGGCCCTGGGCATGGGCTTGCAGCTGTTCTTCGACCGGCATGCCAGCACCTGGGACGACACACCACTGCGAGAGGCGGGCGTCGAGCCACGCCCGGCAAGCGAGTTCATCACCGCGTCAGTGACGGCCGCGGCCTGACGTCGGCCGGTGGCTCCGAGAACGGATGCCCACCGGTCGTGGAGTAGCGCGCCGGTCCTGCGTCGCTTCGCAGGGGACGTACCGCCGTCCGACGGCGTCGTCCCCTCCCGACCGTCTGTCCGCGTCCCCGGCAGGCCGATCTCCGTCGAGCGGCGCACCCCACTGGGGTCACCGCGGATCACGGTGCCCGGAGTGCCTACCCTTCGTCGACGCCGCGGATGAACTCGGCGATGGCCGTCGTGGCAGCCTCGGGCTGCTCCACGAGGACCACGTGCCCGGCACCAGGGATCACCATCAGGTCGGCCCCGGTGATGGCCTGCTGGGTCTCCTCGGCAGCCGCGGTGCCGGCGTACTTGTCATCGCCGACGAGCACCAGGGTCGGCGCCTGGATCCTGCCCAGCATCTCCTTGTCCGTCGGCGGGTGACCGGTCACCTCGCGCAGCATCGGCACCGCCTGCGGCACCAGCTGGTCGAAGAACCGCTGCTGCCACCGCTCCCGCTCGGCCGCTCGCGCCGGGTCAGCCATGAACGCCGAACCGAACATGTACCGCATGATCTGCCCGGCCATCGCCCGACGCACCGCGATCCCGACCGGACCGAGCGGGTGGGTCGCGCGCACCAGCCACCCGGACAGGTCGATCTGCAGCAACTCCGCGCGGGAGGCCCGCGGCAGGACCGGGCCGATCAGCACCAGCGACCGGACACGGTCAGGATGGCGCGCGGCCAGACGCATCCCGATGAACGTGCCCAACGACGCCCCCACCCAGTGGCAACGCTCAACGCCCAACTGGTCCAGCAGCGCCACCGCATCGGCGTAGAGGCTCTCGACCCCGAACAGGTGCCGCGACGCCTGGTGGGCGCCGAACCCGCTGCCACCCTGACCACGGTGGTCGTAGCTGACACACCGGTAGTCCCCACGCAGCACGGCGACCGGGGCTTCGAACATCTCCCGATTCGTGTATAGGGACGGCGAGAACACCACCGTCTGCGCCCCAACGCCGACTTCCTCGACCCGCAGTCCGGTGCCGTTCACCGACGCGGTCCACACCCGAGTCTGTCGTTCCGCCTCCGCCTCAGAAGCCACGGCAACCACCCCCCACCATGCTTGCGCCGAAGCCATCCCGGCGACTAGTGCCGATGGTCCCCGCGCCGCCACAAGAGCCCACCCCGGACTGCGACATCACCGTCGACACGGCCTGGGCGCCGCGGACCTCGACCCCCGTCCAAGTACGCCCTCAACTGCCGCTGGTCGGATGTTTCGGTCGGTCGTTAGGCGCCTCTACCTTGTTCTGACGAACGGCAGGTAGGCCACTCCGTGGGAGCGCTGGCCCGGTGGGGGCGATGGGCTCTGGCCGACCCTGCCGTGCCGCGCCAGCATGAAGAGGACGCCGACGTCGGGAGGTTGCGTCATGGCTGTGTCCCGAAGCCCCGTCGCAGCGGATCTGGAGGCCTGCCTGACCGCGCCCCGCCGCACGGTGTCGACGCCGCAGGGGGTTGTCGAGTACGCCGAACGTGGGGACGGCCCGCCGTTGCTGGCCGTGCACGGCGCGCCCGGCGGTTGCGACCAGGGGCTGATGGCGGGGGAGACGTTCCGCGCGGGCGGGTTCCGGGTGATCGCCCCCTCGCGGCCGGGCTACCTGGGCACCCCGCTGGCCACCGGGCTGAGTTGCGACGCCCAGGCCGAGGCCTTGGCGGGGTTGCTAGACGCCCTCGGGGTGGACCGTGTCGCTGTGCTCGGGATCTCCAGTGGTGGCCCGTCGAGCTACTTGCTGGCCGCCCGCCACCCCGACCGGGTGACTTGCCTGCTTCAGATCGACGCGATCAGCATGCGCTACGTCGACAAGCACCCCATGATGCAACGTCTGTCCTGGAGCAGCGCCGGAGTGTCAACCGTGTTGTGGCTGCTTGACCACCTGCCCGGCCTGATGATCCGGATGTTCGTCGGCACCGCCACAGCCGATACTCCTCCTCGCGAGGACCTGGTGCGCGTCGTCCGCGCGCTCACCCTGTCCGGGGCGGGGTGGCCCGTCCGACGGGACGGCTACACCAACGACATGGCGCAGCTCACGCAACTGCCTGACCTCCCGCTCAGCGATATCAGATGCCCCACCCTGATCGTTCACGGCACCGCGGACTGGGACGTGGTCCCCGAGCACGCCGAGCGCGCACACGCACGCATCGACGGCTCACGACTCTCCTGGATCGAGGACGGGTCGCACCTGGGCTTCTTCCTGTCCCCGGCAACCCAGGCGGAAGCGCTGGACTGGCTTGCGGCCAATCACACCTGACCACACGGACCAGTTCGGCCTCCACTGGTTCGGCACTGCTCGGACGAGCTGCCCGCACAAGTGGTGAGCAGCGGGGCTGGCCTGGACCTCGATCCGTGCCCACCTCCGCCACTCGCTGTCCGGCTGCTGACGCCCAGGTCTGTGGCGTGCCACCAAGTCCGGCGAATGGCCCCGCGGATTTCGGGCCACCTAAACGATCATGCACGGCCCGTTCCCACAGAACCTGGCCGCCAGCAGCAGAAACGAGCAGGTCCGTTCCCGCACCGTTCCCAGTCGCCGCGAAAACGCCCAGAATCCGCAGGCCTTCGTGCCACCTGGTCCAGAAGAACCGCACTTCAGACCGGGTGGGCCCCGTGGGACTCGAACCCACAACCCGCGGATTAAAAGAATGGCCTGACCCGTGATGGGCCGTCCGTCCTGGTTCGGCCTGGTGCCGTTCTCGCTGCTCAGACGCTACTCCCGCGTCCGGGGTGGTGTCCACGGTCCGCCGTCGTGCTGGCCGGTCCGTTCCCATTGCGTTCCCAGTCCCGTTCCCAGTCCGGTGCCCAGCCGCCGTTCCCCGTCACTCCTCCCACCTGCTCTCCCTGGGGGTGCCCCATGACGTCCACCCACACCCACGCCACGCCGACCGGCGACACGCTCGTGGTCGAGCCGCAGCGGTTCGCGATCATCCCCGAATGGGTCCTCGACCTCGACATCTCCGACGCCGCCCTGCGCCTGTACGCCCTCCTGCTGCGGTACGGCGGCACCAGCGGCACGCGGATGCCGTCCCGGCGGCTGCTCGCCGAGCGGATGCGCCGCTCGGTCGACTCCGTCGACCGGGCCATGCGCGACCTCGAAACCGCTGGCCTGGTGCGGGTCGAGCGTCGGCGGCGGGGGCGGGAGAACCTGACCAACCGCTACCACGTGCGCACCACCAACCCCACCGAGAAGCAGCGGCCGACCGCAGCTCATGACCACCGTCCCGCCACGACCGATGAGACCCCAGACGAAGCCGAGGGGGGTAGCCGCAGATCTGCGGCTACCCGCACCACTGCGGCTACCGGCACTCCTGCGGCCAGAGGCACGGCTGCGGCCAGGGTGGCCGCAGATCTGCGGCCCAACCGAAAGCAAGAGACCCAGAACCCTCCTCCCCCCACCCCTCCACCACGACCACCGCGCCGAGCCCGGACCCGGACGGCGGAGGAGGAACAGGCGACCGATCGAACCGAGCAGGTGCTGGCCCGGTGCGGCATCACCGACCTCACCGCGCTCGCCCAGCGGTGCCAAACCTCGAGGCGCGCACTCGGTCTGTCCCCGACCCGCTGGGCGGGGCCGTGTCTGCTGGCCGCGATCCAGCTGGCGGTGCTGCGTGGCTGGCCGCCCGAGCAGATCAAGTCCGCACTGCTCACCGTGGCCGCTGACCGGGAGACGCGCTCGCCGATGCGGCTCGCCGAAGCCGGCCCGTGGTGGGACCAACCCCCACCCCCACCACCCGAGCTCGAGGGCATGGACCTGGCCGCGTTCGAGGCCGAGCTCGACGACATCCCCGAACACCGCCCCGCCCTCCAGAAGAAGGCCCGGCAAGAGCTCGCCGCCGAGCACCTCCCCGTCACCCGGGCCACCGTCACCGCCCGCGCCGTCCAGATCCTTCACCGATCCCGACAGGAAGTCGCATGAGCAAGCCACCGCTCCCCCTCACTGCCCCGCCGCACGACACCGTGCGGCCACCCGACCCGAGACCAACCGAAGATCACAGGACCCACCTGAGCGGCGGAGCAAGATATGCGTCTGGTCCCCAGACGCGGGGAGCGCGACCAGCGGGTCGCAGCCTGAGCTACGGCAGGCGGGGTCGTTCGGGGGAGCTTCGGTGACCGGCCGGATCCGCAGCCAGGGCCGCGACCGCGACCACCGCCACCCCCGGCGGCCCCGCCTCGTGCGGGTCCGGCTCGGCGAGGACGAGTACGACGTCGTCGCAGCCGCGGCTCGTGCATCGGGCCTGACGCCCACCGGCTACGCCGCCGAGGCCGCACTCGCGGCCGCACGCCAAGCGGGACAACACACTCGGCGCGCCGACGTCGAGGCCGTCCGCGAGTTGATGACAACGCGCGCCCAGCTACGCCGGTACGGCAACAACCTCAACCAAGCCGCCCGGATCCTCAACGCCGGCGGGGACCCCCCTGACTGGCTGAGGAACGCCATCGCCTTGACCGACCGAGTCGTCCACCGCATCGACAGGGTCGTCCAGGACCTGCTCGAGCCGCCCCGAGATCGAGCATGACGGATTCACTGATTTGCCGAGTTGAGGGCGTTCCCGGGGCGTCCTCCGGGGGGCTGAAGACCCGCGTCACACCGCCCAGAGTGACGCGGGTCTCAAGTCCTTGCCGATGATGAGTGTGCGCTGATGGCAGCGTGGCGGTGGTCGGCGTGAGGGTCTCCCTTGCCCACCACGGTTCTGTGGTCGGCATAGCGAGCGATGCGAGCGCTTGTCCGCCCTGTGTCACCTTTCGACGAGTGGACCGACCTGGGAAGGCGTCGCTGCGGGGGTAGGGCCGGAATCCGGGCTGGCGCCACTGCTTCTGGCACCTCTCTGCGACGTCTGGTCTGTGTTTGGATGGTGTGGGTTGGTCAACGCAGGTCAACGCAGGCCGATGGCCGGACGTGGAGCAGGGAGGCGTGCTGATGTCGTTGTATGCCGAGGAACGTCAGCAACGGATCCTGACCCGCGCGAATGTCGACGGTCGGGTCGAGGTGGCTGCACTAGCCGTCGAGTTGGACGTGACGCAGGAGACGATCCGTCGTGACCTTGACCGGTTGGAGCGGCAGGGGCTGCTGCGGCGGGTGCATGGTGGGGCGATCCCTGCGAATCATCTGGGGTTCGAGCCGGGGCTGAGCCAGCGGGACGCCTTGGCGTCGAGCGAGAAGGCCCGTATCGCGCGAGCGGCGGCGTCGCTGCTGCCGAGGCAGGGCACGGTGCTGATCGACGCGGGAACGAGCACGGCCCGCCTGGCGACGGCGCTTCCGGATGACAGCGAGCTGACGGTGGTGACGAACGCGCTGCCGATCGCGACGGCGCTGGCGAGCCGACCCGCGATGACCGTGCACCTGGTCGGCGGCCGGGTGCGCGGCCGGACATTGGCCACCGTCGATACCTGGGCGCTGCAGATACTCGCCGGGCTCAACGTCGACGTCGCCGTGCTGGGCACCAACGGCATCTCCGTGGAGAGAGGGCTGACCACGCCCGACCTGGCCGAGGCGGGGGTGAAGGCGGCGATGGTGGCCGCGGGTCGGCGGGTGATCGTGCTGGCCGACTCCAGCAAGGTCGGCCAGGACCAGTTCGCCCGCTTCGCCAGTCTCGCCGAGGTCGACGCCGTCGTCACCGATGGGGACATGACACCAGCGGACCGGGATGCCATCACCGCCGCCGGTCCCGACGTTGTCGTCGGCTGAGGACTGAACCGAGCTCCTCCGGGTACAGAGAACCAACCTCCCACGGCGCACCTCCGGGTTCGGAGAGCCAAGACCCCACGGCGCGACTGGGGGAGGCGCGTTCGCTCGCTGCCTGACCACAGGCGAACACAGACATATCTTGGGTCATGTGCTTGACACTGCCTGCTATTCGGAGTAGAAAGGAATCAACAGCAGGTAAACACAGGATCCCAGAAGTGGAGGCGGCACGTGATCGTCACCCTGACCCCGAACCCCAGCCTCGATCGGACCATCGCGATCGACGACCTACGCCGGGGGGAGGTGCTGCGCGCGACCTCCAGCCGTCTCGACCCCGGCGGCAAGGGGGTCAACGTCTCCCGGGTGCTGGCCGCCCACGGTGTCCCGACGCTGGCGGTGATCCCTGCCGGGGGGTCGGAGGGAGCCCAGCTCGCGGACCTGCTGGCACCGTCAGGGGTGCCGGTGGTGAGTGTTCCGCTGTCGTCACCGACCCGCAGCAACGTCGCCCTGGTCGAACCGGACGGGACCACCACGAAGATCAACGAGCCGGGGCCCGAGCTCTCGAGCGCTGAGACCGAGGCGATGCTGGAGCGGCTGGTGTCGTTCGCGCGCTCCGCCGACTGGGTCGTCCTGTCCGGCAGCCTGCCGCGCGGTGTGCCGGACGACTTCTACGCCCAGATCGTCGCCCGGGTGCACGAGACCGGCCACCGCGTCGCTCTCGACACCAGCGGGCCGGCGCTGCGGGAGGCCGTCGATGCCGAGCCGGACCTGATCAAGCCGAACGCCGAGGAACTCGCCGAGCTGACCGGGGTCGAGTTGCGGACCTGGGCCGGCGTGGCGGAGCAGGCCGAGAAACTGCGCGCCGGCGGGGTCGGCGCCGTCCTGGTGAGTCTCGGCGAGGACGGCGCGCTGCTCGTCAACTCCACCGGCGTCACCCGCGCCTACTCGCCCCCAGTCGAGGTGCGCTCCACGGTCGGCGCCGGCGACTCCACACTCGCCGGCTTCCTCGCCGCCGGCGCCAACGGCCCCGAGGCGCTGCGCACAGCCGTCGCGTTCGGCACCGCTGCCGTCACCCTGCCCGGCAGCGCCATGCCGGGCCCCGCCGACGTCCACGTCGACCTCGTCGTCGTGGACGACGACCCAGACCTGTCCCACCAACTGAAGGGAGGGGTGGCATGACAGCCACCACGGGCACCGATGCCCTCATCACCACCGAGATGGTCGACCTGAACCTGCAGGCGACCACCAAGGACGACGCGACTCGCCACCTGGCCGAGCTGCTCGTCGCCCAGGGCCGCATCACCGACCTCGACGGATTCCTCGCCGACGTCCGCGCCCGCGAGGCGCAGATGGCAACGGGCCTGGAGGGCGGCATCGGCATCCCACACTGCCGCTCCGAGCACGTGACCGTCCCCACCCTGGGGTTCGGCAGGTCCGACGCCGGCGTCGACTACGGCGCCGCCGACGGACCGGCCCACCTCATCTTCCTCATCGCCGCGCCGGCCGGCGCGGACAGCGACCACATGAAGATCCTCGCCGCGCTGGCCAGGCGTCTGGTGCGCGCGCAGTTCAAAGACACCCTGCGCGCGGCGACCGACCCGGCCGCCGTCGCCGACTACATCCGAACGGAGGTCACCCCATGAAGTTCGTCGCCGTCACCTCATGCCCCACGGGCATCGCCCACACCTACATGGCCGCGGAGTCTCTCGAGCAGTCCGCGGTCGCGGCCGGGCACGAGATTGTCGTGGAGACCCAGGGCGCCGGCGGTGCCGAGCGCATCGACCCCGCCGTCATCGCTGACGCCGACGCGGTGATCTTCGCCGCCGACGTCGAGGTACAGGCCCGCGAGCGCTTCGCCGGCAAGCCCACCGTCACCAGCGGCGTCAAGGGCGCCATCAACAACGGGCCTGCCCTGATCGCCCAGGCCGAACAGGCCGCGAAGCAGGCCCCGGTCGCGGCCACGGCGCCGACCGGGACCGGCGCGCCCGCCACCGCAGCCGCAGGCGCGGCTGATGCCGGTGGGCCCGCGCTGGCCAGCAAGGTCCAGGAGGGGGACAGCTGGGGCACCAAGCTTCGGCAGTGGCTGATGACGGGTGTCTCCTACCTCATCCCGTTCGTGGCGGCCGGCGGCCTGCTCATTGCCCTCGGGTTCGCGCTCAACACGATCGCACTGGGTGATGAGGGCTACCTGGTCACCGACCAGGCCGACGCGTTCCGCGCCGGGCTGGCCGAGGGCGAGGTGCTGTTCAGCATCACGAGCCTGGCCGACTGGGCGACCTTGTCCTTCGTCATCGGCGGGGCCGCGTTCGGGTTCATCGTCCCCGTCCTGGCCGGGTTCATCGCCTTCGCCATGGCCGACCGACCCGGCATCGCCCCGGGATTCGTCGCCGGCGCGGTGGCAGGTCTGGTGGGCGCCGGCTTCCTCGGCGGCATCATCGGCGGTCTGCTGGCCGGTGGCCTGGTGATGTGGCTGAAGAAGGTCCGCCTGCCGTTCGCCTTCGCCGGCGTCTGGACCGTCGTAGTCATCCCGTTGGTCGCATCACTGGTGATCGGCGGACTCATGATTCTCGTCCTCGGCCAACCGATCGCAGCGCTGCAGGACGGTCTGACCAACTGGCTCGAGGGCCTGTCCGGCGGCAGCATCGTCGTCCTAGGCGTGATCCTCGGCCTGATGATGGCCTTCGACATGGGCGGACCGGTCAACAAGGTCGCCTACTTCTTCGGCGTTGCCAGCCTCACCACCAGCCTCGAGACCGGCACCGAGACCGGCCTGCAGATCATGGCCGCTGTGATGGCGGCCGGCATGGTCCCGCCGCTGGCCCTGGCGCTGGCCACCACCGTGCGCTCGAAGCTGTTCACCCCCTCCGAGCAGCAGAACGGCAAGCCCGCGTGGCTGCTCGGGGCGTCGTTCATCACCGAGGGAGCGATCCCGTTCGCCGCGTCCGACCCCCTGCGGGTCATCCCCTCGATCATGGCCGGCTCGGCCCTCACCGGTGGGCTGGTCATGGCGTTCGGCTCGACCCTGCAGGCTCCCCACGGCGGAATCTTCGTGGTGCCCTTCATCGGCAACCCCTGGCTCTACCTCGTCGCTATCGCAGCCGGCACCGTGCTCAGCGCCGCGCTGGTGATCGCGGCGAAGAGCACCAAGAAGGCCGAGACCCAGCTGGTGCAGGCCGAGACGGCCGCCGGCATCCCGGCCACCATCTGAGCACCCCAGACTGCGGCGGCGGCTCGGGCTGAACACGGCCGGGTCGCCGCCGCACCCATGCCCAGACCACAAGAAGGCGAGCACCATGACACTGCTGTACCTGGTTCGACACGGCGAGACCGAATGGAGCAGGGACGGACGGCACACCTCGGTCACCGACCTCGACCTCACCGACCACGGCGTCGAGCAGGCCCGGTCGTTGGACTCCCGGCTCGACCAGGACGACTTCGACCTCGTCCTGGCCAGCCCTCGACTGCGGGCCCAGCGCACCGCCGCCCTGGCCGGCTTCGACGACGTCGAGACCGACGACGACCTGGCCGAGTGGCACTACGGCCGGTACGAGGGGCTCACCAGCGTGCAGATCCGCGACCACTACCCGGGCTGGCGCATCTGGTTCAACGGCTGCGACGGCGGCGAGTCCGCCGACGACGTCCGCGCCCGGCTCACCCGCGTCGTGGCCCGCGTGCGCGCGTCCGGAGTCGAGCGGGCCATCTGCTTCGGGCACGGCCACGCCCTACGGGTACTGGCTTTGGCGTGGCTCGACTTCCCCGTCATCTTCGGCCAGAACTTTCCCCTCGACGTGGCCAGCCTGTCGATCCTGGGCCGGGAGAAGGAATCACCCGCCGTCCTGCGCTGGAACAGCTGAGCAGATCCCACCTCCGTGCCACCGGCTACTCAGGTGGTGCCGATGCCCGTCACCGGCCACCGTCAGCTCCTCTTCGACACCCGTATGGCGCCGACCGGAGGCCGATACGCACCAACAGCTCGGACTTCGCAGTGCCGCACTTCGGCGCCTGCGGACGCACCGCGACAAGAGCGGACTCTGTCGTCGGACTAGCGTCGCTGCGCCCAGATGGCCGCAGTCTGAGAGGTCGGGGGATCGGGGCCGCGGACCGCCGGGCGGCCGGGCTCAGGGTGGGATTCGGAGAAGACGCGACGCGGGTCGATGCACGTGCCGGTGCCTCCGCGGGGAACGTGTTCAGGACGGCCAAGCCAGTCGCGATCACAGGTCCCGCAACGTCCGGGCTGAGAACGGAGCCGTGGTCGGGGCGGGCCACAAGGCGTTGGCATGCGTGCCGCCGAGCGTCAGTGGCCGCTGTGGCGTTGGCGGCTCTGAGCGGAGGGTGGCTTGGGGAAGGCTGGCAGCGCCAGGAGTCCGGAGGTGGGTGCGGGTCGAGGCGGTTAGAGCCCGAACTGGGCCCGGAACCCCGCAACGAACTGCTCGCCCTGTGGTTCCCCCGAATCGTGGAGGGCTTGCCTATGCGGCTTCCCGGTCGGGGACCGCGGTGTTCTCGTGGTTGATCGGGCTCATCAGTTCGCAGAGCTGTGCCGGCGGTCGTGGTTGTCGAACCCGTAGCACCAGTCCAGCACGACGGCCTGGGCCACCGAGCACATCGCGTTCGCTCATGGCTCCAGCATCGCGGACCGGGCCACCCGGTCGATGGTTCGGCTGGGGCGCCGAGGGCGACTAGGGTGCTCGCGCATGGCTCTGTCGCTCTCCGACCGTTGGGTGTGGGACTTCTGGCTTGCTGAGCATGATGGCTCGTACCACCTGTTCTACCTGCAGGCACCCCGCACGATCGAAGATCCGGACCTGCGGCACTGGAATGTCTCGATCGGCCATGCGGTCTCTACGAATCTGGTCGACTGGACGGTACGCGGCGATGCGCTGGCGCCTTCGCCCGGACCCGCCTGGGACGATTTCACCACGTGGACGGGGTCTGTGGTCCACCACGAAGGTCGGTGGCACCTGTTCTACACGGGCACCTCGCGAGCCGAACAGGGCCTGGTGCAGCGCATCGGCCTGGCGGTCAGCGACGACCTCGACACGTGGACCAGGGTTCCCGGGCCGCTGATCGAGTACGACGAGCGGTGGTACGAGGGCCTGGGGCCCGACTGGCACGACCAGGCTTGGCGTGATCCGTGGGTGTTCCGTGGCGACGACGGCGCGTTCCATGCGCTGATCACCGCGCGGTGCAGCACGGGGGACCCGTTCGACCGCGGCTGCATCGCCCACGCAAGCAGCGCGAACCTCGTGGACTGGGAGGTGCTTGCACCCATCACGACCCCGGGTGGGTTCGGGCAGCTCGAGGTCCCGCAGCTGCACAGGATCGGTGACTCGTGGGCGCTGATCTTCAGCAGCGACGTCGAGACCCAGTCCTCGGCTCGCCGGGATGGCGGCGAGGGCACCGGGACCTACTACGTGCTCTCCTCCAACCAGCTCGGTCCCTTCGATGCGGCACAGGCCCGTCCGCTGCAGGTCGACCCCCGGGGCTCCGCGTACGCCGGTCGACTGGTGGAGCGCGACGGGATCCAGCTGCTGTCGTGGCGGCGGACCGGCGCCGATGGGGGCTTCATCGGCGAGATCGGCGACCCCGTCCCGATAGTCGGTACGACCGGAGCGCTTACCGTGGTAGGTAGTGGTGCGTGACATCCCCTTGGACTCGTAGCCACGTCGAGAACATAGATGGCCGGCCATGCCGGACCCGGGTCCTGTCGCCGTCGCAAACCGTTCCCGTGCTCAAGGACTTCTACCTGTGGGACCTGTGGCCGATCCGGCGCGCCGACGGGTCGGTGCCTCAGTTCGGTGGCAGCGAGTACTGGATGGCCCTGTCCGCGTCCCGTCAGCTGGCGGCGCCGGCCCGTCACGATGTGGCCCGGATTCGGCTGCTGAGAAGGGCGGGTGAGCGCTGGTCCGACCATGGGCTGGTCTTCCCGGACGGAGCCTCACCCGGTTCCCGGGAGTGGGCGGGCAGCGCCGTCCTCGACAGCAGCGGTCGGAGGGTCACCGTGCGCTACACGGCGGCCGGATTTCGGCACCGCCCCGTGCCCTCATTCGCCCAGCGGCTGTTCGAGACGTCCTCCGACTTCATCCCGGGCGGGGCCGTTGCCTTCCCGGACTGGAGTGAGCACCGGGAGATGGTGGTGCAGGGTGGCCCCTACCGCTCCACGGTGGCGCAGACCACGGGCGAGGCCGGCTTCATCAAGGCCTTCCGCGATCCGTACGTGTTCATCGATCCGCAGGATAGGCGCGAGCACCTGCTGTTCACAGCGTCGCTGGCTGCTTCGAAGACCGATTTCGACGCTGCTGTGGGTCACGCGACTCGGGAGTCGGCCGCCGGGGACTGGGAGGTCCACGAGCCGCTGCTTAGCGCCGATGGGGTGAACAACGAGATGGAACGGCCCCACTTGGTGCACCATGCCGGCCACTACTACCTGTTCTTCTCCACCCAGGTCCGGACCTTCCACCCCGACGTGAGCGGACCCACGGGCCTCTACGGGTTCGTCGCGGAGTCCATGGATGACCAGTGGCGCCCACTCAACGGCACGGGGCTGGTCCTGTGCAACCCGGTGGAGGAGCCATACCAGGGCTACTCGTGGCTCGTCCTCAATGACCTTCAGGTGGTCTCGTTCGTCGACATGTTCGGCCTGGGCGGACGTGATCCTGACGATCCCGACGCCTTCGAGGCCGGCTGGGCGCCGTTCGGAGGCACTCCGGCCCCCATCGACCGGATCGCCCTCGACAGTGATCGAGCCCGGGTCATAAGCGACGCCTGACCCCGCCCGGCCTCGGTGCGTGGACGGCTCCCGGCGAAGGCCACGCGGGGGGAGCGAACGGGCACGACGCGGTCGTGTGAGATCCGTACTGCCTCGGTCCTCGGCGTCCTCTCGAGCGCCGCGCTTCACCAGGAGTCAGGTAATCAACGGAGTCGCAGCCTCGCGGGCGGCTAGCCGGCCCACCAAGCCGGGGGTCACTTCGTCAGGCTCACGTCGAAGACCCCGGCAACCCGCGTCCTTCCGCGTAGCGTCGGCTCGCGGCTGTGTTCCTCCGGCCGCAACAGTGCCCTCGCAAGCGACCTCTGGGCCCGGCCACCGGCTGGACACAGCCACGGCCGCCGGACTCAGGCGACCTGCACCGAGCGCTTGGACAGTCCCATCCAGAAACCCTCGATGACCGGCTGCGCCGGAGCCTCTGGCTCGTCGGCCAGGCCGAGCGTCACGAACAGCGGAGCGAAGTGCTCCACGGTGGGGTGGGCGTACGGCATACCGGGTGCCTCGTGCCGGAAGTCTGTGAGCTCATCCACCGCGCCTCGGGCCAGCACGTCGGACACCCACGCGTCGAAGTCGACCGACCAGCTGGGAGGAACCGCCTCGGGACGCCAGTCGGTCAGAAACGGCAGCCCGTGCGTGGTGAAGCCCGAGCCGATCACCATCACCCCCTCGTCGCGCAGGGGTCGTAGTCGCCGTCCGAGCTCGAGCAGGCGCGCTGGGTCGAGCGTGGGGAGCGACATCTGCAGCACCGGGACGTCCGCGTCCGGGTACATGGCCGTCAACGGGACGTAGGCGCCGTGGTCGAGCCCACGTCGTGGCTGGTCGACCACCGGCTCGGCGTCGGGCATGAGGACACGGATCCGCTCAGCCAACCACTGTGCCGGCGGGGCCGGGTAGCGCACCCGGTAGTACTTGCGATCGAACCCGGCGAAGTCGTAGACCAGCGCAACGCCAGGCTCGGTGGCGCCGAGGGAGAGCGGCGCGGACTCCCAGTGCGCGGACACGACGAGCACGGCGCGCGGGCGCGGCAGGGCGCGGGCGAGGGAGGCGAGCTGACCGGGCCAGGTCGGATCGTCCACCAGCGGCGGGGCACCATGGCTGAGGTAGATGCTTGGCATTCGCGTCGTCACACCACCCATGATAGTTGATTCGTCAACCATTTTCTCTGCTGACAGAACCCGAACATCGCAGGAGCCGGGAGTCCGAGAATCCCCTCTACAGTTGTTGTTGTGAGTAACAAGTCCAGCGAATCGCGGCAGACGCGTAGCGCCCAGCTCAAGGCTGAGCGTGAGGCAGCGAGACGTTCCTCCGAGCGACGCAGCCGGCTGCTGATCGCCGTAGCGGTGCTCGCTGCGGTGGGGCTGGTCGCTGTCGCGCTGCTGGCCACTCGCACACCGAGCGGAGGCGGATCCGCTGCGGACGCTGAGGCGGCTACCCCCACAGGCGTGACGTCCGCCGCCGGCGGCGTCACGTACGGCGACGAGGCTCCGGTCGTGCTCGATGAGTGGTTCGACTTCGCCTGCCCCGCGTGCAAGGTGGCGTCCACCGCCTTCGCGCCCACCATCGACGAGCTCGTCGCCAACGGCGACGTCCAGGTCGTGTACCACCCGCTGTCGTTCCTCACGCCCGGTTCTCCGCTGGCAGCCAACGCCTTCGGCTGCGCGGTGGACGAGGGCGTCGGGCACGAGTACTACACAGCGGTCTTCGAGGCGCAGGGGGCCGAGTCGGGTGCGGGGTTCACCAACGAGCAGCTGATCGACATCGGCGAGCAGGTCGGCATCGCGTCCGACACGTTCGCGTCCTGCATCAACAAAGAAACCTACGACGGCTGGGTGAGCACCGTCGCGCAGGCCGGGGTCGACGAGGGCGTCAACCAGACTCCGACGTTCTTCGTGAACGGCGAACCGCTGCAGCTCACCGCCTACGACCCGCAGCAGCTGCTGGACGCCATCATCGCCGCCCAGGGCTGAGCCCGCCGCCCTGCGCCCCCTACCGTGATCACGTCACCTACGCCAGCAGGCATCGGGGAGGCGACACTGCCGCTACGGCAGCGGGTCTAGATCTTTCCGCGTGCTGGCATCACGTGGATGATCATTTCGTCTCCGCTTGCGAAGACGACTACCACGGTCCCGAGTGTCGGCCCCTGGTGTCGACACGCAGCCGAAGCCCCCGACCGGGCGGGCCGTCGGTGTCGAGGGCTCGATCCACAACGACCACTCTGCCGCCCGGATCGCCTCGGCAGCTGAGACGCCGTGCTTGAGTGCGCTGGGGTGAACCTTCACACAGGGAAGTGGGCCAGCGCCGCCCGGATCGCCTCGGACCGGCTCATGCGGTTCTCGGCTGCTGCCGCATCGAGCGCGCCGCGGCGGTCAGCCGCACGCTACAACCTGCATGGGTTCGGCACCCCAGCCGCGGCGTCCGCTCCCCCGACGTTTCCACTCGTGAACGTCACACCCCTGGTTCGGCTCGCCGGCCCACTGTTGGATCTGCTTGTCGCTCACCACACGGATATCGGACAACGCAAATGACTGCGGTCCCCGGACTCAGGCACCGCCTTCCACCGCGACGACCATCGATGCGTCCTACCGCCGCCTGTGGACGCGGTTCGCGGTCTGTGGATCGATGCCAGCGTCGGTGGGATCCGTGTGCCTGGCCGTGTTCGCGGCGGGCAGGGTCAGGCCGTTGCCTGGTCGCCGCGTGGTGCGGTGAGGTGGGCGTCGGCGAGCGGTCGGCTGGTGTGGGGTGTCAACGGCGAGGCGAGCCAGAAGGCGGCGGTTAGCACCGGCCGGTGAGGGTGTCGTCGAGGCCGAGCTGCCAGCGTTGCACGTCTCCGATGGTCAGCATTAGGCACGGTTGGTTGGCGTCTGTGCCGGTCGGCGCGATGGGCGGGGGCTTGGCGCCGACGTTGCCTGTGGCCACGACGGTGAGCAGGCTGGTCAGTGCGACGGTGGCGAGAGTGCGACGCGGGTTCATGGTGTCCCTTTCCGCGGTGGTGGGTCCGGCCTCGGGTGGCGGGATTCCGTTGGTTCGACACTGCTCGCCTCCCCACGCTTGGGCATTGGGCGCGCTACCTCAGATCGCGCCTGAGGCGCCTCAGATGCGGCTGTCCAGGCTGAGGTGGCATCCCTATGGCTGGCATGCTCAGCGCATGAGCGGGTCGGGGGCGCGGCTGGTCGGCCGGGAGGCTGACCTGGCGGCGATGGCGGCGGTGTACGAGCGGGTTAAGGCGGGCGAGCCGTCGCTGCTGCTGGTCGCCGGTGAGGCCGGTATCGGGAAGACCACGCTGGTGAGTGAGTTCCTTCGGCGGGCCGGTGAGGCGCGGGTGGCGGTCGGTCACTGCGTCGGCGTAGGCGGGGCCGGTCTGCCCTACGCGCCGCTGGTGGAGGTGCTGGGTGACCTTGTTCGGGCCGACGGGCCGGAGGCGCTGATCCGGGCGGCGGGACCGTGGCGGGCCGACCTGGCGCGGCTGCTGCCTGCCCTGGGGGTGGCTGCTGAGGAGTCCGAGCAGGCCCGTGCACGGCTGTTCGAGGGCGTCGTGGCGCTGATGGAGGCCTTGAGCTCGGATCGGCCGCTTGCCGTGGTCCTGGAGGATCTGCACTGGTCCGATGACTCAACGCTCGAGCTGGTGCGGTTCGCAGTCGGTGCGCTCCGGGGGTCCTCGCTGCTGATTGTGGGGACGTTCCGCAGCGACGAACTCACTCGTCGGCACCGGCTGACCCCTGTGCTGGGCGAGCTGGAACGGTCGCCGCGTCTGCGACGTATCGACCTGCGGCGGTTGACCAGCGACGAGGTTGCCGATCTGGTCACGGCCCGGCTGGGACGGGCGCCCAGCCCAACCGTGCTCGACGACGTGGCGCGGCGCAGCGACGGCGTCCCCTTCTACGCCGAGGAGCTCACCCGGTCCTACGCCCAGAGGCCACGCTCATCGGGAGCGACCGCTCGCGACCGTCCCCCCGGACTGCCCGGGTCACTCACCCAGGCGCTGCATGCGCGGCTGGACGCACTATCACCTGCGGCTCTACGGCTGGTCCAGGTTGCGGCGGTCGGTGGTGAGTCCGTCGAGGGGACCGATGTTGCAGCGGTCGCGGGACTGGACGCCGGCGCGGCCGAC
Source organism: uncultured Actinomycetota bacterium (assembly GCA_963714455.1). Lineage (GTDB taxonomy): Bacteria > Actinomycetota > Actinomycetes > Jiangellales > Jiangellaceae > CAVQGZ01. The sequence continues at coordinate 136,998 of CAVQON010000013.1, read as the reverse complement.
GCCGCACTGGCCGAGGCGGTGGACGCGCACGTGCTGGCGGTCGGACCGGAGCGGCGCGGCTACCAGTTCCAGCACGCCCTGCTGCGCGAGGTGGCGTTGGATGACCTGCTTCCGGGTCAGCTGGGTCGCCTGCACGTGCGGTGGGCCGAGCAGCTCGAGGCACGCGCTACCGGGCGCGGATCGCTTGAGACGCTGGTTCGACTCGCTCACCACTGGTACGCCGCCCCGGACTTGCCGCGCGCGTTTCGCGCGGCGCTGGACGCCGCCGCCGTCGTGCGTTCAGCCGCGGCACCGGACGAGGAGCAACTGCTGCTGGAGAGAGCCCTCGCGCTGTGGGACGTGGTGCCTGATGCCGAACGTGTGGCCGGTGTCGACCGGGTCGCCGTCCAGGCCCGGGCCAGCGAGGCCGCCGTTCGGGCTGGGGAGCCGGCGCGCGCCGTGGCGTTGCTCGACGCGGCCCTGGCGGGGGCGGATGCGACGTCCAGCCCGCTGCGCCATGCGGGGCTGCTCCTCGACCGTAGCGAGGCGGCCTGGGCCCTGGGCAACCCCGGCACGGACGAGGCCAACGCGGCATTGGCGCGTCTGGACGATGTCGAGCCCAGCCCTGAGGTGTCACGAGTCCGGTCGCGGGCCCTCGGCCTGCTTGCCATGCGGCACAACTGGGGAGGCGAGTTCGCGACCGCGCAGCGACTGGCGCGTGCGGCGGTCGAGGAGGCCCGCCGAGCCGACTCCGTGCGCGACGAGCTGATGGGCCTGCGCCAGCAGGCCAACGCACTCCTCCTTCTGGGGCGGCCTGGCGAGGAGTACCTGCCGCTGTACCGCAACGCCCTCCCCCTGGCCGAACGTCTCGGCGACCCCGAGCAACGGGTCAATGCCCAGTTCGGGCTGGCGATGGGACTAGCCGGGGTGGGGCGTCTGCGTGCGGCCGCACGACTCGCACGCGATGGCCGCCAGACCGCGGCCCAGCAGGGTCTGCGCCGCAAGAACGCCGCGCATTGCGCCGCGCTCGAGGCGGAGATGTACCTACGTCTCGGCGAGTGGGACGACGCCAGCACGCTGTGCCACGAGGTCCTCGCCACCGCCCCCCTACCGACGCCGCAGCTGTGGCTGCGTCGGCTGGCCGCCATGATCGCCACCCTTCGCGGCGACCCGACCGCCGGCCAGCTCGTCGACGCGGCCTGCGAGGCCATGGAGCAGGTCGAGGACGCGTGGGAGACCCAGCACAACGCCGAGTTCCGTGCCCTGACCGCGCTCGAGGCCGGTGACCTCACCTCCGCCCGAGCCGCGGTGGACGACGAGCTCACCAACCGCGACGGCATCAGGTACCCCGATGGCACCGAATGGTTCCTCCACGTGGCAGCACGCGTCCTGGCCGCTGGCGCCAGCACCGACGACGTCGGCTCATCCGATCAGGCAGCCGAGGTGCTGGCCTGGCTGCAGCGTCTTCCGGTCGTCCCCGACACCCACCGCTGGTCCGCCCTGATCCAGGCCGAGCTCGCCACGGCCCCCGCGCCAGCCGCCCAGGCCTGGGCTCACGCGGTCGACGTCCTCTGTCAGCCAGACGTCGAAGGATTCGCCCACCAGAAGGCCTACGCCCACTACCGCCACGGTCTGTCACTGCTCGAGCTCGGAAGCCAAGACGAGGCCACCACGGCGCTGGCCGCCGCGCAGCGCGCCGCCACCCGACTCAAGGCCCTACCCCTGCTGCGGCGCATCGCCGACGCCTCCCGCCGTGGCCGGCTCGGACTCCCCCCACCAGACCCCACCGGCCAGGCACCCGCCCCCGACAACCCCTTCGGGCTGACCCCTCGCGAGTACGAAGTACTCGTGATGCTCGCCGCGGGACTCTCCAACGGCCAGATCGCGGAGAAGCTGTACATCAGCCCCAAGACAGCCAGCGTGCACGTCAGCAACATCCTCACCAAGACAGGCGCCGACAACCGCCACGACGCTGCCCGCATCGCCGCCGAGCACGGCATCCTCCCCGACACCCCCACATAGCCGCCTACCCGCGCCTTGCGCCGCGCCGCCCAAGTCAGACACACCCAGGCGCGTCCTTTCGCCGCGTAGCGTGCGCCCGCGGCCGTGTCACTCCAGCCGCGTAGGGACGCGCCGCGGAACGACCTCTGGTGGCGGCGGCCACCCTTTCGGGCGCTCAGGTCGTGCTGCCGCGTGTCAGGCGGCTGGCACTTGGGTGCGCATGACCCACCGCACTTGGCGATCTAGCGGTCACGGACGAACCCGAAGCGCACGTAGCGATCCTCGGGGCGGGTGTGCAGGTAGGCGCCGCGCTGGGGCGCCCGGTCGATGGTCTGCTCGGGGGCGGGCGTGCAGGGCGCCGCGGAAGCCGGTGGCGGCGAGCGCGCCGTCTCCCAGGTGACCGATCGGACGCCCAAAGGGCCCGGGTAGGACAAGCGCAGCGCCTCCAGCCCGGCCAAGGGAGACCGCCGACAGGCCAACCGGGGCAACGGCTCGTGTGTGTGCTTGGCCTCTGCCGGCAGCGATGAGCGCTAGGCGGGGACGTAGGTCAACCTGACCACGTCGTCGCCGATCTGATCGTGGCCGATCAGGCGAAGTGGCTGCCGGGGCCCGGCGAAGAACGGCGTGCCGTGCCCGAGCACCACCGGATGCAGGTAGATCCGGTACTCGTCGATCAAGCCCAGCTCGGCCAGGCTCTTCGCCAAGCTCGGGCCGGCAACTTCGATCTCCCCGTCCCGTTCGGCCTTGACCGTGCGCAACGTGCCCTCAAGATCGTCCGCGACGAGCGTGGCGTTCGGACCGACCGACGTCAACGTGCGAGAGACGACCCACTTCGGCTGGTTGCGCCACGCCGCGGCGAAGGCCCGCTCCGCGGCGTCCCACCCAGGATCCTCACCATCCCAGTAGCGCATGACCTCATACATCCGGCGTCCGTACACGCTGCCCGCCTGCCCTTGAGCCTCCTCGACGAAGTGGCGGAACAGTGCAGGGCTGGGCCCAAAGGCCGTGTGATCCACGTAGCCGTCGAGGGACTGGTTCATCCCGACCACGAACCTGGCCATACTCGGCTCCCTCCAGCGGCACGCCCATCGAGCATCGCCTCGCGCTCGAAGCATGACATCGCCCGCCGCAGACGAAGCGGCGGCACACGGCTGCCGCCCCAGCGACCGGAGGCCTCAACGGGTCCGGCCAGCTGCGTCCACCGAGCGCCCCGTCACGACGTGAGCCACGCCGCCGCGCAGCGCCCAGCGCTGTTCGGGTGTGACGGGCGTGGTTCGCGTTCGAGGAGGCTCTATCCGCTCGCGGCAATGATCCAGTGGTCCGCGGGCACAGTCGGCTTGCCCGGGACAGGGCGGCGCTCCCGTGTCCATCCGTCGGGGCCGAAGGCTCGGCCCGCGACGCTCCGCCAGAACAGGGCCGCGGCCTCGTTGCCATCCTGGAAGGGGATGGCCCACGGGCCGCGATGCCGACCCAGCACATCGAGCGCCAACTCCCTGCCCACGCCGTGCCTGCGCGCAACCGGGGCCACCCACAGTGCCACCATCAACCGGGCCTGCCCACTGAGTCCCTCGACAACGGCGAAACCGATCGGGGCGAGCTCGCCAGTGTTCGGGTGAACGTTCGCAGCCAGGAACGCACGGCCGTCGGGATCGGAGCCCGTGGGCATCCCGGCCGTGCAGTATCGGCCATCCGAGTAAGGCAAGGCACCCACGATCGGCGCCAAGTCGCCCTTGAAGCATTGCCAGAGCCACGCCAGCACCTGCCAGTCATCGCCGGCAACACCGCGTACCTGCATCCATTGACGATAGTCAGCAGCGCCCCAGCCCGGCCGCCGCGAGAGCGCGGCATATCGCCGCCTGCGGACGCAGGTCGCGGGCGGTGGGTGGGCGGCGTGCGTGACGGGCCCTGCACCCATCGCCACAACGGGGCCGTCTTCTCACTGCTGGGCTCGACCTGCAGGTCCGTCCCGCGGGGGAGCGTCCCGCGCAAGCGTCATGGCGTGTCGGGGACCGCGGGCGCGCGAGGGCGCGACGTAGTGCTGCATGGAGACAGCTCGCAGGTCCGCCCGGCGGGGTCTGGTTGACAGGGCTGCTGTGGGGTGTATTGAGTACGGGCTTCACGCACGGCCATCTGGAGCGGTGGAGGGACAGGCCCTTCGAAGCCGCGGCAACCCTGGTCAGCAGGGTGCCAATGCCTGACCGATGGGAGCACAGGTCATGACAGGTCTTGTCGCAGTCGTGATGTGTGGGTGCTCTCGGGTGTTCCGCCCGGGCGCGACAGTGCGCTGACGGGGAACGCCGACACCCGAGAGAGACGGTCGCGGCGTTCGACCCGGCCCACCCCTGTTCTTTGGAGACAGAGTCATGATTGCTTCCACCACGCCCACCGCGGCTCGCCGCGACGAGGACGCCGACACCCTGCCTGGTCGCAACGGTGTCGACCTGCACGCCGTCGCGGCCCTGGTCGACACCGTCCGGTGCACCCCCGCAGCCTCGGCCACCACCTGGCGCGCCGACGTCATCTGGGACGGCGGCTTCCGCTCGGCCGCCCACATCCGCGGCTTCGACCCGGTCACCTCCGACGAGCCGGCGACGCTCGGCGGCACCGACACCGCCCCGAACCCCGTCGAACAGCTGCTCGCCGCCCTGGGCAACTGCCTCGCGGTCGGGTACGCCGCCAACGCCACCGCCGACGGCATCACCTTGCACGGGCTGCGTATCGAGCTGGCTGGCGAGCTCGACCTGGGGGCGTTCCTCGGCCTGCGGCCCGGGCACGCCGGCTTCGACACCATCACTGCCACGGTGCACCTGGACACCGACGCCGACCCGGCCGACGTCCAGCGGCTGCACCAGGCCGTCGTGGGCAGCTCCCCCGTCGGGCACACCCTGCAGGCCGCCATCCCCGTCACGATCGACTTGGCCGGGGAGGCCACCCGGTAGCGCCACCGACCAGCTGCCGGCCCACGACGCCGCCTGTCGCGCCTTGTCGGTCGGTCGTCACGACGCCGCGGCAGCGGCCGTGTTCGAGCAGGCGACGTTGAGTCGCCGGTCGCTACAGAATGCTGGACATGATCGAGACGATCGAGGTAGGGCGCGCCGTCGCCGAGGCGGCACAACTCCTTCACGACTTCAATGTGGAGTACGACGAACCAGCGCCACCGCCTGGCGAGATCGCGGCTCGGTTGGAGCTCATCGGCGGCGAGCACGTCGTGGTTCTCCTCGCACGTGAGCCCGCAGGCCACACCGCGGTCGGAGTCGCGGTCATGCGCGTGCAGCCGTCGCTGTGGAGCGACACCCAGGAGGCCTACCTGGCCGAGCTCTACGTCACGCCGAACCAGCGCGGCCGGGGGTACGGGCGGGAGCTGATCACCGAGGCCATGCGGGCGGCACGCGAGCGCAACGCCACATACGCGTTCCTCATCACCAGCGAGGATGATGACCGCGCCCAACGGCTCTACGACGCGGCCGGGTTCCGCCGCACCGAGGGACCGGACGGCCCGCTCATGCTCGCCTACGAACGGGACCTGTAGTCCCGGAACAGGTGCCCCACTTCGCCGCCTGTGGACGCAGCTCACGGGCTGCGGATTGGGGCTAGCGTCGGCTGGTCCGGGTGCCTGGCCGTGTCGGCGGCGGGCGAGGTCTGGACCGTTGTCAGGTCGCCGTGTGAGGTGACGCCATGTCCGCTTCAACGACCCTGCTGCCGTTCCAGCCGTCCAGGATGTCCACCGCCCAGTTGGCGGCGGTGTCGTTCTTGGCCCGGTACTCGGGGCGGACCCACGCCTTGTACGCCTTCCAGCTCAAGCAGTGGTTCGTCTGGTGCGAGCACCATGGGCTGGACCCGTTGGCCGGGATCCAACGCGCGCACGTCGAGCTCTACATCCGCGGTCTCGGGGAGCGGGGGCTGATGGACTCCTCCGTAGTCACGATGATGCATGGGGTGCGGGGCTTCTTCCGGTTTGCCCACGTCGATGGGCTGATCTCAGCGGACCCCGCGGTGTATGCGCGGCTGCCGAAGGTGCAGCGGGACGAGTCGCGCACCCAGGGCCTGGACCGGCTCGAGCTGATCCGCTTCCTGCAAGTCGCGCAGACCATCAGCGTGCACCACGGCGCTCTTGCCTTCCTGCTCGGCATCAACGCCTTACGCGCCTCAGAAGCCGCGGCTGTGCACATCGAGCACTACGCCGACACCCTGCGCGGGCACCGGGTGCTCCATCTGGTCGGCAAGGGCAACAAGCCGGCCACCATGCCACTCACGGTGCCGGTGCTGCGGGTCATGGAGGCCTGCCGGGGCCAGCGCACCTCCGGGCCGCTGGTGCTGCGACCGGTGTCCGGGAAGCCGATCGACCGCCGGGATGCCTACCGGATGGTCACCCGGATCGCGAAGACCGCGAGGATTCCACGCCACATCAGCCCGCACTCCCTGCGCCATGCCGCGATCACCAACGCGTTGGACGCCGGTGTCCCGCTGCGCGACGCGCAGATCCTCGCCCGGCATGCTGACCCTAGGACGACCGAGCACTACGACCGCGCCCGCGGCAACCTCGACCGCCACGGCGTCCACTTCCTCACCGCCTACGTCGCCGGCGTCTGAACGGAAGGGGCGCACCCGCGTCGTTTCCGCCCACTGCGGGGCAGGTCGATGAGCGGATCTGAGCCGACGACGACACCCGGAACGTGCGACAGAAACTTGCCAGGAATCAGGACCGCGCCGTCAGCGACGTCGTAAGGGATGCGCTCAGCCGGTACCTCGCCACCAGGTGAGAATCGCCCTCAGAGCGGCGGGTCGTCGGATCTCACCCGGGTACCTGGTTGGAGGTGCCGTTTGGTGGGGTGAGCCGCGACGACGTCGTGTCGCGGGGTTGACCGTTACCGTCGGGGTGGTGCGAGCGATGTTCGGGGCCTCGTTCGTGGGCCGCTCAGCGGATCTGGACGCTGTGGGTGCGCTGCTTGCTGAGCGGCGGCTGGTCAGTGTCGTGGGTGAGGGCGGGGTGGGCAAGACACGGCTGGCGACCGAGGCGGCTGCCGCCCAGCGGGAGCAGGGTCAGCGGGTGGCATGGGCCGACCTGGCCGCGGCCAGGACACCGGCCGGTGTCCGCGATGCCGTCGTTGATGCTCTGCCCCCGGGGCCGGACGCCGCGAGTCTGGAGGGGCTGCTGCAGGCGCGTCTGCCGCGAGGGGTTCTTGTGCTGGACAACTGCGAGCACGTGGCCGACGCGGCCGTGACGCTGGTCGAAACTGTCGACCGAGCATGTCCGGACGTGCACGTGTTGACGACGACCCGGGAGCGGCTGGGCGTACCTGGTGAGGTGGTCCATCGGCTGCAGCCTTTGGCCCTTCCCGCCTCGGGGTCGACGCCGGACGAGGCGACTCAGGCTCCGGCCGTCGTCCTGCTGACCGACCGGATACGCGATGTGCTCGGCGACTTCCGGGTGGATGACGCCAACGTGGACGGCGTGGTGGCGTTGGCGCGCGTGGTGGAGGGCAGCCCCCTGGGGCTCGAGCTCGCCGCCGCACGGGCCGCCTCGTTGCCGCTGAACGAGCTGGCCGACTTGCTGCCCGCGCCGCTGCGGCAGCCCGCCGGCTCCTACCGTGGCGGTCTGGCTCGTCATCACTCGCTGGATGCCAGCGTCACTTGGAGCGTGGACCTGCTCAGTCCGTCCGGTCGGGTGATGCTGCAGAGGCTGTCGGTGTTCGCCGACTCGTTCACGCTGGCCACGGCCCGGGCTGTCGGTGACAGCGTTGTGACCCTCGGGTCGGCCAGCGTCGAGCAGGTGGTCAGCGAGCTCGTCGAGGCCTCGGTGGTCCGGGCGCTGCCCAACCGTCGGTATCGCCTGCCAGCGGCTGTCCGGTTTCTCGCCCGTGACCTTCTCGCGGATGCCGGGATCGATGACGAGGCCCGTGACCGGCATGCCGACGCGGTGTACTCCCTCGTGGTCGGTGATGGTCAGTCGCGGACGATTCCCGACCAGTCGACATGGCTGGCGATGCTGGACGCCGAGCTGCCCGAGGTCCGAGCCGCGATGGACTGGCATGTCCAGCGCGACCGACCAGATCGGGCGGCGGAGATGATGCTGGCCATGCTGGACTACTGGCACATTCGCGGCCGGTACGCGGAATTCACCCGGCGAAGCGAGGGCCTGCTGGCGCTGCCTGGCTTGAGCCCCGCGCTGCGGGGTCCGGTGCTGGCGATCACGTCGCACGAGGAGCTGATGGCCGGGCGGCTGTCCGAGGCCTATCGGCTGGCCGATCGAGCCCTCAGGTCTGCGGGGATGGACGAGTACTGGCGGGCCCGCGCACTGATGAATCGGGCGTGGTGCGGCTTCTTCTCCGGGCACGGCTCTGACGCGCAGATCTGGGCCGACCTTGACGAGGCGGACCGCGTCGTGCGGCGATCTGGCGACGGGGGGTTCCACGTCGACTTTCTGGACACCCGGCGCGCAGCCTTGATGTCCCACAGCAGGTCGATACCCGCGGGCACCGAGCTGGACGCCGCTGTCGTTGCCCGCAGCGCTCCTCTGACGAGGATGGCTTTGACGGGCCTGGTGTTCCAGGCCTACGGCCCGGCGCTGATGGACCTGAGGCTTGACCATCGGGTGGCGATCGCGCGGGAGGCACTGTCGCAGGCGCGGGTGGTGGGATACCCGGTCTACGAGGTGATGGCCCTCACCTCTATCGGCACGGTGGCCACCTTGCGCGGCGACGAGGATCAGGCCGAGCAGCATCTGCGGCACGCGGCCGCCATCGCCGCCGACCAAGACCTGCCGCTGTTCGCCAGCCTCGCTCAGCGGTGGTGGGCGTTCGCGCACTACCGGTTCGACCATGACGACACCGCAGCCCAGGCCGAGCATGGTGTCGACCTCGCCCGGGTCACGTCCACTCAGTCGGACAGCGCTGCCGGACTGTGGCTGCTCGGGCTGACCCGTCTTCGGTCCGGCGACACCGAGGCAGCCACCACGATCCTGACCGAGTCGTCGGAGTTGTCAGTCGACCCGTCGTACCCCCTCTCGCGTCTGCGAGCCGAGCTTGGGTTGGCGGTTATCGACCTGCGACACGATCGCTTCCAGCAGGCGCTCGACCGCGTCCACGACGCGATTGGTGTCGCTTCGAGACTGGGTGACCGGCTGGGGCTCGCGGCTGCTTTGGACCACCTCGGGCTGCTGGAGAGCGTCCGCGGGGCCCACGACCGCGCGGGCCGGCTCATCGGCGCCGTCGACTCTCTGCATTCCACCACCTCCGTAACCCGACTTCCCTTCGAGGCCGCGCTCCGCGCCGAGACCGTCGAGCGGCTGGAGCAAGCGATCGGCCCGCTGGCAGCGGCCGAGGCCATCGCAGCAGGCACGTCGCTCACTGTTGAGGAAGCCGCCCGCGTGGCCCGGCGCTCCCGGGGAGCCCGCAAGCGCCCGCCGGCCGGGTGGGACAGCCTCACTCCGGCCGAGCGCGACGTCGTCGACCTCGCCGTGTCCGGGCTCACCACGCCCCAGATAGCCGCGCGACTGTTCGTCAGCCCCAACACGGTCAAGACCCACCTGAGCCAGGTGTACGCCAAGCTCGACATCTCCAGCCGAGCCCAGCTGGCCGCCCTGCACTCCGCGCACGCGCAGCCTTCATGACCGGCCGCCCGACTGCCTGACCCGGATTCCTCACCCAGCCGGGTGAGGTTCACCCCCCGCCCTCCCCACCAGGATCGAGCACACCAGGTCGACGAACGGAGGGACACCCGCGATGACCATCGACGAGAACACGCTGCAGGAGTTCATGGGCACAGTGCTGGGCGACCTGGGCGGGGCGACCACCGTGTTGATGGTCTGCCTGGGAGACGAGCTCGGGCTGTATGAGGCCATGGACGGCGCTGGACCGATGACGGCCGCGATGCTGGGTGAGCGCACCGGGTGCCAGGAGCGGCTGGTGCAGGACTGGCTGGACCAGCAGGCCGCGGCCGGATACGTCGAGTACGACGATGCAGCGTCGGCCTACACGTTGCCGGCCGAGCAGGCCATGGCCCTGGCCCGGCGCCAGTCACCGGTGTTCGTCGCCAGCGGCATGACCGTCACAGCCTCGATGTTCGAAGACCTCGGCAAGGTCGCAGCCGCGTTCCGCACCGACGGCGCGCTGGCCTGGGGCGAGCACAGCGAGCAGCTGTTCCGAGGGACGGCCGAGTTCTTCCGCCCGGGCTACCAGCATCATCTGGTCACCGAATGGATCCCGGCGGTGGACGGGGCCAGCGAGCTGCTGGTCGGCGGGGGGCGAGTCGCTGACGTGGGATGCGGGTACGGCATCTCCTCGGTGGTCATGGCCCAGGCCTACCAGCGCGTCGAGGTCCACGGCTTCGACAGCCACCCGGCCTCGATCGACGCTGCCCGCGAAGGCGCGGACATCGCCGGGGTGAGCGACCGGGTCCACTTCCGCGTCGCCGACGCAGCCGACTTCCAAGGCGAGTTCGACCTGGTCTGCTTCTTCGACGCCCTGCACGACATGGGCGACCCCGTCGGCATCGCCGCGCACGCCAAGAACCAGCTCGCCCCCGGAGGTGCGGTCATGCTCGTCGAGCCGTTCGCGCACGGAGAGAAGACGCTCAACCACACCGCCCCGACAGCGAAGACCATGTACGGCGCGTCCGCGGCGCTCTGCACCCCGAACTCGCTGTCCCAACCGGTCGGCCGGGCACTGGGAGCGCAGGCCGGCGAACCCGGCATGGCCGCCGTCTTCGCCGAGGCCGGCTACTCCCACTTCCGCCGCATCTCCGAAACCCCCTTCAACATCGTCTACGAAGCCCGGGCCTGACCCGCAGCAGCCACAAGGAGACCTGCCATGGCAACGACGCACCCACCTGCCCCACACCCGTCCGGGCAACACAGACAGGTCTCTACGCCCGCTGATGCTCTTCTCCCGGGCCGAGGCGGTCGACTACCCATGGCTGATGAGGCTCGCGTTTCTGAGCGTGAACCCTGCCCGTCTCGCCGTGACGCGAGTGGCGCATCGGGCGCTGCCACCGAGCTGACGCAAGACAGTGGCGACCGGTCTGCTCACCGTCACCACCGCCGGCACCCCCGTTGCCGGGGTCTTCGCACCGACCCCAAGGCCGCACTCGCCACTGCTCCCAGCACTGCCGGTCTCATCGATGGCTGAGGGAACGGTGCACAAGCACCCACAACAGCTCTACAGAACGTTCGGCGTGCACGGCCGCGCCGAGAAGCCAGCCCGCGTGGCGACCGTCGCCACGCAGTAGTCGAAGGGAAGGGGCACGTCGTGGACTACACCGGACGCACCCAATGGTCACTCATGTTCGTCTGTCCGGCAGATCTGGAGGCCGAGGCCGATCGCATCTTCGCCTCGCACGCGGAGTGGATGCGGCGCACCCACCATCGTGAGGGTGAGAAGGCTCTGCTGCAGTACACCGTCACGAAGGGTCCACACCCTGAGCGGGACGGCGCGGTGGTCTATGCGATGACCGAGATCTACCAGTCCCCTGCCGGGGTGGAGGATCACTCCAAGCAGGCCCACGAGACCTTTGAAGACCTCCCGGCCTTTCATGCGCTCCTCGGCCAATCCGAGGGACCCTGGACGGTCAACGGGACGATCTCGCATTCCCTGTGGTGACCCCAGCTCGACTCGCGTGGCGGCTGACCCCCGCCCCATGGTGGCTAAGGAGCCTCCAGGCCTGTGTCGTCGACCGCGGACATCGTCACGGCGGTCACTTCGGCGTGCTCAACCGACGCGGGACGGCCGCCGGTTGCGAGCACGAGGTCGCAACCGGGCAACGCCCACGATCAGGCATGAAGCGCGCTCATCACCGGGCCGGTGAGCGCGCCTTGCCGCCGTACCTGGTGGCGAAGACGCCGCCCCAGGGACGGGGTCGTCGGGCACTCCCAGTGGTGACCAAGCCACGTTGGTGCATCCCTCAGCAGCAGCAGGGTGCACCCGCGTATTGCCCAGCCGTCTGCTGCCGATTTCGGAAGAGGAGAACGTCGATGGACTACGCCGGTTGTGCCCAGTGGTCGTACCTGTTCGTCTGTCCGGCAGAGCTCGAGGCTGAGGGAGACCGCCTCACCGCCGCCCACACACAGTGGATGAAGGGCACGCACCACCGCGAAGGTGACAGCGCGTTGCTGTTCCGCCTCGTGACGAAGGGTCCGCATCCGAGCAGGCCGGACGCTGTCGTGTTCGCGCTCACCGAGGTGTATCAGTCTCAGGCGGGCATGGACGACCACTTCCGACAGGTGCATGAGGAGTGGGACGAGTTCCCTGCGTGGCAGGCCTTCGTCGACAAGTGCGAAGGGCCGTGGTGGGTCAACGGGGAGATCAAGCACTCCCTGTGGTGAGCGGACAGGAGGCCCCGGTCATCCCATCTCAGCGCCGGCGCACCCAGCCCGACTAGCAAGGTTCATGAATCAGTCAGAAACACATCGAGGAAGGACACGTCGGTCCCCTCTCATCGCCAGTGACCCGCGACAGCGTCGCCGGAATGCCCGCAAGAATCACCCGCATATCAAGCATGAGCGACTGCTGCTGCGCACCTCGAAGCGACGCCGAACCAAGCCGCGTCCTTTCGCCGCCTGAGGACGCACCGCGGCGAGTAACAGTGCGATCTCGGCTCACCTGCATCGTGTCCGCCGCTTGTGACTGTCGAGCGCGGTGCGCGATGCGCTCGACGCTTTGGTCGTTTGCGTGGCGCACGTGGAGCCTGATGCGGCGGGGCGGAGGGTTATCGCCCGCCCTGTTGCGGGCCGGGAGTGGCGCCTGGCTGAGCGCCGCGGCCCAGGCCGGCGGCACGTCCCAGGGAGATGGCCTGGTCGGGGTTGGCTGCGCCGAGCTTCCCCACGATCTCGGACACCCGGTTCCGGATCGTCTTGGGCGCCAGGTAGAGCCGTGCGGCGATCTGCCCCGTGGACATTCCTTGCGCCAGCAGCTCCAGGATCTCCAGCTCGCGGGCGTCGAGGGAGCCGAGCGGGTCGGTTCGGGGGGCTGTGGACGCGGCTGCGACCACGGCGCCGGCGGCGCCCTTGCCCAGCACGAGCGTCCCGTGTGCTGCGGAGTGGATGGCTCGGAGCACGTCGTCGGGATCGGAGTCCTTCAGCAGGTAGCCGTCCAGGCCGGATCCGAGGCTGCGCATGACGGAATGGTCGTCGGCGTGCATGGTCAGCACGATCACGCGCAGCTCGGGCCATCGCTCTTTGAGGGAGGCGCCGAGGTGGATGCCGTCCCCGTCGGGGAGTTCGAGATCGACAACGGCGACGTCCGGCTGTGCTGTGACAGCCAGGGCCTGGGCCACGGTGCGTGCTGTGGCGATCAGCGCCAGAGCGTCATCGGACTGGACCAGCGCGGACAGTCCCGACAGGACGATGGGGTGGTCGTCGACGAGCAGCACCCTGATCATGCGACCGCCTCCGTCGGCAGTTCGAGATGCAGGTGCACACCTGTGGGCGGATTCGATCTGATCGATAGCCGTCCACCGAGGTTCTCGGCGCGCCTTTGCAGGGAGCTCAGGCCCACCCCCGGCACGATCGGCCCGCCGGCGCCGTCATCGAGGACGTCGACGTGGATTGCGCCGCTGTCTGCGGCGGTGACTCGAACGGTGACGTGCTCGGCGCGGCCGTGGCGCAGCGCGTTGGCGACGCCTTCGGCGACTGACCGGTAGACGGCCACGGCCACATCTGGGTCCAGCCCCGCACTCAGCTGGGTCTCGAGCACCACCTGGCAGTCCGCGGCGGCGAAGGAGGTGACGAGCTTGGCCAGTGCTACTTCCAGGTCGGTGTCCTGAAGGGCAGAGGGGGTCAATCCTGAGACGATACGGCGCAGGTCGCCGCGGGCACTCGCCAGCTCTGAGGCCAGTGACTCCAGCAGGGGCGTCGGGCTCCTGCGGAACTCGGCCTGCACGGCCATGCTCAACCCCGCCAGCTGCGGGCCGACGCCGTCATGCAGGTCTCCGAGGATGCGAGACCTCTCTTGATCCCGCTGGCGCGCGACGTCGCGACGCGCCAGCTCCGCCCTGACCGCCAAGTCGACCGCCCGGGTCATCAGTGCCACGGTCGGCAGCATCTGGAGGAGGACCCGGTCCTGGTGGGGTTCGGGACCCTCGGGGTTGTTCGGCTGGATCGCCAGGACGCCTACCCGGTTCCCGCCCACATCGAGCGGGTAGGCGATCCAGCCGGCCAGCGGGTCGAAGGGCTCGGCCCCGATCACCAGCTGTGCCCCCGAGTGACCGGTGGCCGCCTTGATCATGGTGGCTGCCTTGCCGAGCAGTTCTCGGGGGTCCGCCTGAGGGCTCAGATCCGCCGTCAGAGCAGCCATGTCGGCGGGGGTCAGGGCGCCACTGCCGTACCTGCGCTCCAGGAAGGTGCGCCGCAGCCACAGGGCTGCCGGCCAGGCCAGGGCGGCGGCGATCACCGCCGCGAACGCCGCCGACATCTCGGGGAACGGGATGCCGGAGCGCAACCCCCCCGCTCGGACCACGAGGGCCGCGGCAGCACCGATCAGCAGTGCAGCAAGAGGAACAGCGGCATCCATCACCGGTTCCTCGACAGGACGGAACTCACTCGTTGTGGCCAGTCGGAGCACCAACGCGGCGATCGCCCAGATCCCCAGGGTCGTCACCACGGCCAGGGTCTGCGACGAGGCCAGCAAGGACACGGCAGTCACGGCGGCCATCAGGACGCATGACCACAGCAGGAACCAGGCCAGTCGGCGTCGGGACATCCGATCAGCGGGAAGGCCCATCGCCCACCCGAGCGCGACGAGCGTCACCAGGACCAGCAGGACGGCGCTGCGCTCACCCACACGTTCCAGCGGATCCCACGCCCACCGGCCATCGGCTAGCAGGAGCGCCGCCAGCACCAGTGCCGCGGGAAGCATGGCAAGGACAACCATCGTGCGACCGATCCGACTTCCGGGCTCACGGTCCAGCAGCACGGCGGCGGCCAGCCCAAGCGCGGGCCAGCCCGCGCAGAACAGGGCCCCCGTCGGCAGGTCTTGGTTGAAACCCGCGAAGACGGGCAGCAGCCCGATCGTGGTCGCCCCAGCAGCGGCGTAGACCACGCGCGGGACCCCTGAGCGCGCAGGGGCAAGGGCGGTCATCGCCCCATGATGGGCCATGGACTCGGCACACCGGTATGCCTTGGCCACGGCTCGGGACATCAGCGGGAACCGGCGGGAACCATCGGGATCCAGCGGGATGTCTGGGATCTGGCCCCCGGGACAGCGCCGGTGCCAGGCTGACGGCGCACCCCGGATCCGCTGGGACCGAACGTGGAGGCACCACCCATGACCGCATCGACCGACTCGACCGCATCGACTGCAGTGGGCCAACGCCGGCGCATCTCCGGACCCGCGCTGCTGGCAACCGTGTTCCTGCTCACCACAGTCCTTGGCCTCGCGTTCCAGACAGCCGACTTCGTCTTCAACGTGTCCGGCGAGGACCCGTACCGGGCGGAGGGCCCGGTCGACAGCATCAACGGCATCGCCCTCTACGGCGGGATCGCGCTCATCGTCGCGCTGGCCATTGCCCTGCCGCTGCGCCGAGACCCCGCCAAGGCCCGGATCGGTGCCATGGTCCTGGGCTCCTTCGCGTTGCTCACCCTGCCGTTCTTCTGGAGCGGTGCACCAGCGATCTTCGGCGCGGCAGCAGCCTGGATGGCCGGCCTCACCAAGGACACGGCGCCGCAGACCGGGGCCGCCCGCGGCTTCGGCATCGTCGGGCTCGTGGTCGTCGCGATAGTGGTCGCCGCCACCCCGGTCCTGTACATCGCCAGCTTCGTCGCCGGCGCCTGAACGCACCAAACAGGCTGGGCCAGCGTGGTCGGGATACCGCGCTGGCTCGGGCCAGGCGCGGGTTGTGCTCGGCCTACACCTCAGATCCGAGAAGGGACACACCATGACACGCACATGCACGACGACCGCGAGACGGCTACTGGCTGCTACCACAGCTGGGGTTGTCAGCCTGGCCGGTCTGGGGGTCGGACCGGCGGCCGCTGCCGGGATCGACGAGCCGATCGTCGACGGGCTGGTCGGCCCATTGGCGATCGACATCGACCCTCGGGGCACCACCCTGGTGGCCGAGACGTTTCGGGGTGCGGTCTCCCACGTGTCCACCTCGGGTGAGGTGAGCGAGGTCGTCTTGGGGGAGCCGGTGGTCGCCGCGGCCCACGGCGTCGCCGGAACCATCGTCTACACCATCAGCGGGGATCAGGGGTCGCTGCTGAAGCGCCAGACGCGGTCGGGCCGGCAGGACGTGCTGGCCGACCTGCTGGCCTACGAGAAGCAGGCGAACCCCGACCAGGTGAACACCTACGGCCTGGTCGAAGCGTCCCAGGAATGCGTCACCGCGTGGGAGACGCTGCGGCAGAACACCCCACCGGACGCTCCACCGGAGGCGCAGCTACCGCCTGCCGTCTACACCGGCGCGGACATCGCCGAGAGCAACCCGTACGCCATCGCCGTCACCGCCACCGGCACCTACGTCGCCGACGCCGCCGCCAACGCCATCCTGCGGGTGGACCGGCAAGGCAGGGTCAGCACCGTCGCCGTGCTGCCGCCCCAGCCGGCCACCCCGCCGGCCGGGTTCTTCACCGAGTCGCTGGGCCTGCCCGAGTGCGAGGGACAGACCTACGTCTTCGAGCCGGTCCCGACCGACGTCGAGGTCCGTGGCCGCACCCTGGTCGTGTCGACGCTGCCCGGCGGCCCGGAGGACCCGAGCCTCGGTGCCCGCGGCTCGGTCTACACCGTCGACCGGTTCACCGGCCGGACGAGCCTGCTCGGGGGTGGGCTGCTGGGTGCCACCGACGTGGCCGTCTCCCCCCGAGGGACGGTGTACGCCACCGAGCTGTTCGCCAACCGCGTCTCACGGGTCACCCCTTCCGGCCCGGTCACCATCGCTGAGCTTCCCGCCCCGGCTGCGCTGGAGTGGACCCGCGGACGGCTGCTCGTGGCCTTCAACGTGTTCGAGTCCGGCACCCTCACCACGGTCACCCCGTGACGGCGCGCCACGCAGCGCCATGACCGGCAGCACCGCCCTCAACGTCGTCGCCGCCGCAATCATCGTGGCAGGACTGCTGGCCACCATCGCCAGCTGGGCCCTCGTCGGGGGCTGGCTCGACCGGCGCGCGACCACCGACCACCAGCAAGCCCTCGACGACCTCCAACGATACGGACCACTCGCACCGGGGCTACGAGTCGACCTGCTGCCCCCGGACCGTCAAGCCGACGTCATAGCAGCACGCCGGCAAGCCGGGATCCGCTGACGCCCTCCGCCCTCCCAGGGGGTCCTGTTCGCTCGGATGCTGCGCACCTGGTTCGCCGTGACGTGATCCGCAGACACGGCTCGCTGCGACAGTACGAGTGCGAACGGCCCCACCACCGGCGACACCGAGCTACCGCTTGCGGCCGTGTCACTCCGCCTGTGGACGCACCGCGAGTCGCAATGAGTGCGTTGCAGCCTGGGTGGTCAGAAGGACCTGAAGGCGTTGGCGAAGTCGTTGACGCGCCAGACCCGGCGGCCCCAGACGGCGAGCTGACCGCGCAGGAAGGGTTGCCAAACCGGGATGCGGTGGAAGCCGACCAGCAGGTGCGCCCAGGCGTCGGCCGAGTAGTGGAAGTCCACTGCTTGGGTGTCGGCCGGCTCGATCCTGACCGTGCCCGCACCGACGACCACGATGACCGGGTCGGTACGGCGGATCCGTAGATCCACAGCCAGCACCAGCTCGGCGGCCTCGGGCCGCAGCGAGAAGGGCATGAACGCGCGCTGAGTCGTGACGGCCAGCGCCGCGGAGTCCGGGTCGATGACCCACGGCCGAGCAGTGGCCCGGGTGATGTCGAAGCCGTGCACCAGTAGCTCAGCCAGCATCAGACCCAGCACCGCCGACAGGGGAACCTCCACGCCGGTGAACGGGGTCACCAGCGGATCACCATCGACCTCGCGGGCGTAGGCGACGAGATCCCGTGTCCCGGCCTCCAGGCGCCCAGCGAGCACCTGCGGGTCCCGCTGCGGGTCGCCAGCCAGCTGGGCGGCGTTGTGCTCCCCGACGTCGTCCATCGAGACCGGGGCGACCTCACCACGGATCACGGCGAGCGCGTGGCCGGGCCCAGCCCCGACATGGGCCATGGTCTCGCCGACATCCCAGACCCCGACCGCCCGAGGACTCACGTCCTCGATCGTGCGCATCACCTCCGCCAGATGCTGCGCCTCGCCCGTCAACACCTGACCCAAGGCATCCAAGCCGCGCACCGAGATCCCGGCCATGACCACCAGCCCCCTCCGATACTGATGCTGCGCTGCTACCTACCTCTCCGGCAGGGCCGAAGGCCCATCTGCGCGGCGTCCGCCGATCACCTGCACCATCCGCCTGAGGGTGCGGTTCTCCACGTTCCAACTCCAGGCCGGTTGCACGAACGGGTGCGTCCTATCGCCGCCTGCGGACGCAGTTCACGGGATGTGGATCGGGGCTAGCGTCGGCGGGTCCGGGTGCCTGGCCGTGTCGGCGGCGGGCGAGGTCTGGGCCGTTGTCAGGTCGCCGTGTGAGGTGACGCCATGTCCGCTTCAACGACCCTGCTGCCGTTCCGGCCGTCGCGGATGTCGACCGCCCAGTTGGCGGCGGTGTCGTTCTTGGCCAGGTACTCCGGGCGGACCCACGCCTTGTACGCCTTCCAGTTGAGGGAGTGGTTCGGCTGGTGCGAGAGCCATGGGCTGGACCCGCTGGTCGGGATCCAACGGGCCCACCTCGAGCTGGATATCCGCAGTTTGGGCGCGCGGGGGCTGAGGACTCCTCCGTCGTCACGATGATGCACGGGGTCCGCGGGTTCTTCCGCTTCGCGCACGTCGATGGGATGACCACCGCTGACCAGCCGTGTATGCGCGGCTGCCGAAGGTGCAGCGCGACGAGTCCCGCACCCAGGGACTGGACCGACTCGAGCTGATCCGCTTCCTGCAGGTCGTCCAAACCATCAGCGTGCACCACGGCGCCTTGGCCTACCTGCTGGGGATCAACGCCCTGCGCGCGTCGGAGGCCGCGGCCGTGCATATCGAGCACTATGCCGACACCCTGCGCGGGCACCGGGTGCTGCACCTGGTCGGCAAGGGCAACAAGCCGGCCACCATGCCGATCACGGTGCCCGTGTTGCGGATCCTGGAGGCTTGCCGCGGCCAGCGCACCTCCGCCGCTGGTGCTGCGCCCGGTGTCCGGGAAGCCGATCACCCGTCGCGACGCCTACCGCATGGTCATTCGGATCGCGACCACCGCCAGGATCCCGCGCCACATCAGCCCGCACTCCCTGCGCCATGCCGCGATCACCAACGCCCTTGACGCCGGCGTCCCCCTGCGCGACGCCCAGATCCTGACCCGCCACGCCGACCCCCGCACCACCGAGCACGACGACCGCGCCCGCGGCAAACCTCGATCGCCACGGCGTCCACTTCCTCACCGCCTACGTCGCCGGCGTGTGAGCGAGGACGGCCAGGACGTCATGTCCAGGATCGCGTACTACATCGTCCGACGCGGAGTAGGCTGCGAGTGTGGGCGAATCGATGCAGTGGAGCAACGACGCCACCGCCTACATCCGCTCCCGCGGCGACCGGTACCCCGACGGCGTCGGCATCGAACCGACATGGGCTCAGGAGGTGATGGACGACGAGGACCTCCTCGCGTTCGAACCCGACCCCAAGTCTCGGATGGGAGCGTCACGGTTCATCGGCCACTCCCGATCCGCCGGTCGGGTGCTGGTCGTGATCGCCTACCGCGACCTCGACGGCGACCTGCACGGCATCAACGCCTGGCCCTCAACCGGAGCGGACATCAGACTGTATGAGCAAGGAGACGACGATGGCCAAGACGATTGACCCAGCACGTGCCGAGCAGCTCCGCCGCGAATCCGAACAGACCAAGGACGCGGCCTACCCGGCCGGCACGACCGGCCGCCGACCGAACCGCCAGAAGGTGTACTCCGTCCGACTCAGCGCCGACGAAGAGGCAGAGGTCCAAAGAGTTGCCGCCGCCAAGCACTTGCCCGCCTCGACGCTCGTCCGTGCCTGGATCCTGGAGCGACTCGACCACGAACGATCCGCCTAACCTGCCCCACTCCGCCGCCTGTTGGGCTACTCGCGGCACGATCAGAAACGCACTACATGCGGCAGATGTGAGCGTTGGTGTCTGCTTCGTGGTGATGCCTCACCACAGATCGAACGCGGTGCGGATCGCGTCGCTGAGCGCGGGTTCCTGGTCGGTCAGTAGGTAGCCGAGTTGGCGGCCGAGCGCATCGACGGGAACCGTGACGATGTTGTCGCAGCTGACGACGCTGTCGTGGTCGAGCCCGTTGCCGGGACCGACGGGCACCTCGGTGGACAGGCCGCGAACGGTGGTCGTGATCGGCGCGACAGTCACGCGGCTCAGGTGTGGGCGGACGGTCTGGCGGGTGAGGACCAGGACCGGACGGGACTTGTCGAGGTGGGCGATGTGGATGGGGCGCATCAGTCGAGATCGTCTATCGGTGTGTGCGCGGCGTGGCGGGCGAGGCGGTCCATGTCCGCATCGGCACCGGAGCGGGCCAGGATCGCAGCGTCGCGCTCGGCCGTCTGGCGGCGGCGCTCGCGTTCCAGGGCCCGGGCGACTGCGGCTGCCCGGCTGGCGGCACCGCCGTTCTTGACGAGGTCATCGAGGAACTCGACAAGGTCGTCGGGAAGGCGGATAGCGATCTGCGTGGTCATACCGAAACGGTAGCACTCGGGGATGTTTATCGGGATGCACTTGCAGGGCAGGTTGCGGGACGGTCGCCCTCAGGGCGGCCATGAGCGCAAGACGGAGTGCCGTGCTCATCGCGGCCAGATCCGGGCGCTCGGGCCGCTCTACGTGGGAAGCAAGCGTTCAGGGTCCAACGAGGGCGGTGTCGGCTCGAAGAGCCAGGTGTCGAAGATCGCCTGGAGATCGTCGACGGCGTAGGCCTATGCGGTGTCCATGAACAGCTGCGTGGTGACGTTGCTGTGCGCGTTGTCTTCCATCGATACCTGGACGAAGGCGAAGAAGGCGTCATGACCCAACTGTTCACGCAGCAGATGCAGGGCCCTGGCGCCGCGGACGTACACGGAGTCGGCAAGAGGCTTCTCCGGGCCAGTTGCGGCGGGAGGGATGGCCGGGTCGTCGGCGTGGCGCGGGTCTGTGTTTCGAGCGGGCCGAAGGACACCGCACGTCTCGAAGCACCACAGCGGTATTGAGCCAGCGCAAGTCCATGACCACGAGTCCGGCCCTGGAGCCTGTTCACAAGTGGCATCGACTGGCCAAAACGACGTGCTGCGTCCGGCGCCGGCTCGGGAGGATGCACCTGCCACTGCTCGATCATCGGCATGTCGGGACGTTGCCGCGCTACCGGAGCGACCAAGCCGGGCCCCGCGTCATACCGGCACCCGCGGACGCAGCTCACGGGCTGCGGATCGGGGCTATCGTCGGCTGGTCCGGGTGCCTGGCCGTGTCGGCGGTGGGCGAGGTCTGGGCCGTTGTCAGGTCGCCGTATGAGGTGACGCCATGTCCGCGTCAACGACCTTGCTGCCGTTTCGGCCGTCGCGGATGTCGACCGCCCAGTTGGCGGCGGTGTCTTTCTTGGCGCGCTACTCCGGGCGGACTCACGCCTTGTACGCCTTCCAGCTGCGGGAGTGGTTCGGCTGGTGCGAGAGCCATGGGTTGGACCCGCTGGTCGGGATCCAGCGGGCCCACGTCGAGCTCTACATCCGCAGTCTCGGGGCGCGGGGGCTGACGGACTCCTCCGTGGTCACGATGATGCACGGCGTGCGGGGCTTCTTCCGCTTCGCCCACGTCGACGGGCTGATCACCGCCGACCCCGCGGTGTATGCGCGGCTGCCGAAGGTGCAGCGTGACGAGTCCCGCACCCAGGGACTGGACCGGCTCGGAGCTGATCCGCTTCCTGCAAGTGGCCCAGACCATCAGCGTGCACCACGGCGCCCTGGCCTTCCTGCTCGGCATCAACGCGCTGCGGGCATCCGAGGCCGCCGCCGTACGTATCGAGCACTACGCCGACACCCTGCGCGGGCACCGGGTGCTGCACCTGGTCGGCAAGGGCAACAAGCCAGCCACCATGCCACCCACGGTGCCGGTGCTGCGGGTGCAGGAGGCCTGCCGGGGCCAGCGCACCTCCGGGCCGCTGGTGCTGCGCCCGGTGTCCGGCAAGCCGATCGACCGGCGCGACGCCTACCGCATGGTCACTCGGATCGCGACGACTGCGAAGATCCCGCGCCACATCAGCCCCCACTCCCTGCGCCACGCGGCGATCACCAACGCGTTGGACGCCGCGTCCCGCTGCGCGACGCGCAGATCCTGGCCCGCCACGCCGACCCCCGCACCACCGAGCACTACGACCGCGCCCGCGGCAACCTCGATCGCCACGGCGTCCACTTCCTCACCGCCTACGTCGCCGGCGTCTGAACGCCTGGGTCGAAACAGCCCAGATAGACGCAGCCTCTGGGCCCGAGGGGATGCTGGATAGTGACCCGCGCTGAATGGCGGCGGGACGCGGTTGTGGTGGGAAGGCGTCGCGTTGCGGGTCGAGCTGGGTGCCATCTCGCTCGGGGAAGTAGTAGCTCGCGCCAGGTGCGTGTGGACACCTCGCGCGGATCGACAGGCGAGCGGATGTCGGGTCTTACGCTCCGTCCATGACCACCGCTGTTATCGAGGTCGAGGGGCTGTCCAAGACCTACCGTCGACGTCGCAAGCCGCCGACGCGGGCCGTGGATGGGCTTGACCTCACCGTCCAGGAAGGCGGCGTGCACGGCTTCCTCGGGCCGAACGCCTCCGGCAAGACCACGACGATCCGGATGCTGCTCGGGCTCGTGGCCGCGGACGCGGGATCGATGCGTCTGCTCGACGCCGACGTCCCGTCCCGACTTCATGACGTGGTGGCCCAGATCGGGGCCATCGTGGAGTCGCCGCAGCTGTTCCCCACCTTCACCGGGCGACGCAACCTGGCTGTGCTGGCCCCGATCAGCGGGGTGAGTCAGGACAGGGTCGAGGAGTGCTTGGCGATCGTCGGGCTCACCGAGCGGGCCGACGACCTGGTCAAGGGCTACTCACTCGGCATGCGGCAGCGTCTGGCAATCGCCGCGGCGCTGCTGAAGCGGCCACGGCTGCTGATCCTCGACGAGCCCACCAACGGCCTCGACCCGGCCGGCATGGTCGAGGTGCGCGACCTCATCGGCCGACTCGGCTCTGACGGCCACACGACCGTTCTGCTGTCGAGCCACCTGCTGGGCGAGGTGCAGCAGGTCTGCACCTCGGTGTCGATCATCAACCACGGTCGACTCGTGGTGACGGGGCCGGTGGGGCAGGTGCTGGCCGGTGTCCGCACGACCGGAGACGTACGCGTCGTGGTGCCCGATCCCGCGGCGGGCGCCGTCGCACTGCGTGCCGAGGGGTACCAGGTGGACGTCACCGGCCAGGGCCTACTGGTGCGCGCCGCGGGCGACCCGGCCCGCGTCAACGCCCTGCTCGCGCACGCCGGGCAGTGGGCCAGCGAGGTCGTTCCGTCGGCCGGCTCGCTCGAGTCGGCCTTCCTCGAGCTGACCAAGGAGACGCCATGACCGCCTCCGACATCTCTCCGCCACCCGTACGGAGTGCCGCCGCCCCCACATGGCGCGGGCTGGTGGCCTCGGAGACCCAGCGTCTGCTGGCTCGGCGCGCGACCCGGGCGCTGGCGGTACTGGCGCTGCTCGGTGTCGTCGCCGCCGGCCTTCTCGCCCTGGCCACTACACGCCAGCCCACAGCGGAGGACTGGGCACGGGCCCAGGCGCAGGCCGAGGAGTTCCGTGCCGACGCCGAGCAAGAGTGGGCTAGGTGCGTGGCCGAGGCCCCGGAAGGTGAGACCGCCGAGTACTGCGGCGACCTCGACGACTGGGCCCCGGATGCGGAGGACCTTCTCGACGCGACCCCATTCAACCCCGCTGACGGGCTGCGCGTGCTCGTCGGGGCTGCGGGAGGTCTGGCCGCTTTCGCCGCCTTCTTGATCGGCGCCACCGCGGGTGGAGCGGACTGGACAGCGCGGTCGATGGGCATGCTGCTCGTCTGGGAGCCCCGTCGCACGAGGGTGTTCATGACCCGGCTCGCGGTCTTGCTCACCTTGTCCCTGGTACTGGCTGTGACAGCCATCGCGCTCGCCACGGCCTTGGGCTCTGGGGTCGTCTCGGTACGCGGAACCTGGGACGGCTTCGGTTCGGAGGGCTGGACGTCCCTGGTCGGCTACCAGGCCCGTCTCCTGCCCCTGGTGATGCTGGCAACGGCTGCCGGGTTCGGGCTGGCGATGATCGCCCGCAGCACCGGCTTCGCGCTCGGCGTGGCTGCGGGGTATCTCGCCGTCGTGGAGTCCGCCGCGCAGATCTGGCGGTGGGGGTCACAGTGGCTGGTGCAGACGAACGTCGGGATCGTGCTGTCGGGCGGGCCTCAGGAGTGGCCGATCGGAGAACGGGTCACCGAGGGGCTGGGTCCAGATGAGTTCGGCTACGAGGTCGTCACCGTCACGATCACGCCGATTCGGGCGTTGCTGACGCTGCTCGTCATCATTCTCGTGATCGACCTGCTGGCCCTCGTGCTGTACAGGCGGCGCGACCTGTCGTAGGTACCGAGCCGCCGGGGGCTGCCCATGTCGGCCACGCATCGAGCAGTGCGAGCAGCTTGGTCGCCGTCGACCAGAAGCGGATCGTCATCTTCCTGTCAAGCGGTCAACCTTCAGCCACCTCCCCATCGGCGAATGGCGACACCACGCGACCCAGCGATCCTCGCGACGGTGCTACCTGCGTCGATTCCGCCCAGAGTGGGCTACCCAGCAGTGTCTGGCAGTGGCGCTCCATGTCGGCGATTGGCGAGGTTCTTCTGACGCGCTGCGGCAGCACGTAGGGCCGTCGAGGAAGGTCCTGGGCCGCTTGGTCAGTCAGCGGCGGTGTCCCTCGTGCCGCGATGCTACGTGCGAGGCCAGCGGCGGCGGGGCGCTCTTCTCGTCCAGGACGATGGCACATCGGTAGGCATCCGCTCGGTCTGGCCGAGCATGACGTGGCTACCCGAGTCGACGGTGACCAGGCCGGCGCCGGGGATCCGCTCCGCGACCGCAGCGGAGGTGGCATACGTCGTCATGCATCGCCATGCCTGCCCTGCCTCGCCGCTTTCTGCCCCTCCGGGGCGTCATCGGCGGCGGTAGATCTCCGAGCGGTGCCCGACCTCGATCACCAGGACCAGCAGACGATCGTCGTGGACCTCGTACAAGACCCGGTAGTCACCAGCCCGTACACGCCACTCGTTTCGGCTCCCGGACAGCTTGACGCACTGAGGTGGGCGAGGATCGGCAGCCAGGCCGTCGATCACTGCCATCACGCGGCGCCGGCGTGGCTTGTCGATCGCATCCAACGCCTTCGCAGCCCGACGGGTCAGGTCAAGGCGGTACCTCACGCAGAGCCGGCCAAGTACTGCTGCCAGGACACCGTGTCTTCCTCGCCCTCGGCGATCGCGCGGCGGGCGTCGTCGGCTCGACGAGCCCAGTAGTCGTCCTCGATCTGCTCGTAGTGCTCGGCGATGTCGGCCGGCATCAGCGCGGCGACGCGTTCGCCGTGACGCACCAGGTAGATGAACTCGCCGTCCCGTACCGCGTCGATCAGATCGGCCAGATTGCTGCGGGCGTCAGTGACCGATACCTCGCGCACCCCGGACGAGTCCTCGCTCCTGTCAGTCATGTAGAGCACTGTACAGCGACGTACGTCCACGAACTGTTGTGCGCCAGTGCACAGGAATCGGCCTCCGGAAGGGGGCCGCAGTACGCACCCACGGACCGGGTGGCCCCAGGGGCCGCTGCATACCGCCGCCTGTCGCGCGCATGGGGCGGGCATCGCCCGGCCGGATCGGCTGAACCCCCCGGGGTGTCGCTGCGCGGGTGGGCTACCGAAGCAGACGCACTCGGATTGGTAGGTCGAGGTCGGCCCAGGTTCGGTCGGCACTCAGCACCTCGGACGGGTGCTGCGGACCGCCAGAGCCAAGCAGCATCAATCGCCCAGCGACAGCCAGGTGCCTCCGTCGAGCGATCGCATCGCGCCGGCGAGCTCCGGTCCGCTTCGGTGACGGCTTCGATGACAGAACACCGGCGGCGGTGAGAAGCCCGCGAACACGGCTGCCGTCGACCTCGACGTCGACCAGCGTGCCGATCACCTCGGCGTGGTTCGCCGCTCGCAGACGCGGACGCGAGCGCTTCAGCGGCCAGCTCCACGCCCGGTTCGTCGTGCACGAGCGCCAAGCACGGCCGACGCGTCGAGAACCGTCATTCGCCGACTGCGGCTGCGCGGCGAGGCTCTTGAGCAGTTCGTCGACCAGCGACCGTTCGCTCGGCGCCTGGGAGAGGCCGCGGTGCTTGGAGGCAGCGTCCTGCGGCCGGTCCAGCACGAGGCTGTGGCCGACCCAAGCGCTGCAGCAACTGGTCTCGGGAAGAGAGGTCCAAGGCGCTTCTCACTTCCACCGGGATGACCAGCCGCACTTGCTGACCCAGCGCCACCGTGGCATCCATGAGTCGACGCTGCTGGGACTTGATTTCAACAGTCGTTGACTTCTGGGTGACCGACGCCTAGCGTTCCGGTCATGCGAGCCATGGTGATGAAGGAGTTCCGCGAGCTGCGACGAGACCGGCGGACGGTCGCGATGATCGTGGCGCTGCCCATCCTGCTGCTCGTCGTGTTCGGGTACGCCGCCAACTTCAACGTCGACTCGCTGTCGACGGCGGTGCTCGGCCCGCAGGCCGAGCAGGCCCAGAACCAGCTGCCCGAGCTGTTCGACGTGCAGCAGACCGACCCCGACGGTGACGCCGACGCGGCCGAAGACCTGCTGGTGCGCGACACCGTCGACGTCGCGATCGTCACGGGCACTCAACCGGTGGTCGCCTACGTCGACGGCTCCGCCCTGTTCTCGGCGCAAGCCGCGGTCTCGACCCTCAACCGCCTCGGTGACCAGGTACAGGTCGAGGTGCTGTTCAACCCCGACCTCACCACCGCCTGGGTGATGGTCCCCGCGATCATCGGCTTGATCCTCGCCTTCATCGGCACGGTCGTCACCAGCATCGGGCTGGTCAAAGAACGCGAACGCGGCACGCTCGAGCAGCTCGCCGTCATGCCGATCAAGCCGAGCACGGTGATCCTCGGCAAGATCACCCCCTACTTCGTGCTGGCCTCGTTCGACATGGCGCTGGTCACGCTGCTCGGGATGCTGCTGTTCGACGTGCCGTTCAACGGCAACCCGGCAGTGTTCGCGCTCGGCGCCGCACTCTTCTTGTTCGTCGTTCTCGGCCTCGGCGTGTTCATCTCGACGGTGTCGACGACGGTGGGCCAGGCCATCCAGACGGCCTTCTTCTTCCTTCTCCCGCAGATTCTTCTCTCCGGCATGATCTTCCCGCTCGAGGCGATCCCGTGGGGCGTGCGCTGGATCTCCTACCTGCTGCCTCTCACCTACTTCACCGAGATCTCCCAGGGCGTGATGCTGCGCGGCGCCCCGATCGACTCGCTCTGGCTGCCGTTCGTGGTGCTGATGCTGATGGCGGTCGTCGTGTTCGCCGGCGCCGTGATGCGCTTCAGGCGCTCGCTGACGCCCGGCGGTTCGAAGGCGTCCGAGAAGGTGACAGCGTGACGTACGGCACCTACGACGTGAGCGTGCTCTTCGGGGACGTGCGGGCGCTCGACACGGTCACCCTGACTGCTCCGAGCGGGCAGATCAGCGCAGTCGTCGGGGGCGACGGCGCCGGCAAGACGACGCTGCTGCGCACCCTGGTGGGTCGCCTCGTCCCCGACTCCGGCACGGTCACGGCCCCCGAGCCGCGCCGCATCGGCTACCAGCCGGCCACCGGTGGGAACGTGGCCCGACCTCACGGTGAGCGAGAATCTCGCCTTCGTCGGCGGCATGTACGGGCTGTCACCTCGCACCGTGCGAGAGCGGTCGGCGCGGCTTCTCGAACGCGCTCAGCTCGGCGAGGCCAGCGACCGACTGGCCCGCAACCTGTCCGGTGGCATGCGCACGAAGCTCGGCTTCTGCCTGGCGATGGTGCACGAGCCCGACCTTCTCGTGCTGGACGAGCCCAGCACCGGCGTCGACCCGGTGAGCCGCGTCGAGCTGTGGCGGCTGCTGTCGGAGACGGCGGCGGCCGGCACAGCCGTGGCGCTTGCCACGACCTACCTCGACGAGGGCGAGCGGGCGTCGTCCGTACTCGTGCTGGAGGCGGGACGCGTGCTTCTGTCCGGGTCGGCAGAGGACGTGGTCGCGGCGTCGCCCGGCGTCGTCGTGCAGACGCGCGCACCCGTTCGCCCGGAGTTCTCGTGGCGCCACTCCAGCGGGTTTCGCGAGTGGTGGCCCGTCGCCTCGCCGAACGGTGAGCATCCGGTCGAGCGTGACCTCGAAGACACGACCATCGTGGCTGCCCTGCGCGCCCAGCACGGGGACGGTGACGCATGAGCGCCCCCTTGATCGAGGCGTCGGGGCTGACGGTCTCGTTCGGCGACACGCTCGCGGTCGACGACGTGTCGTTCGACGTGAGCCCCGGCGAGGTCGTCGGGCTGCTCGGCGCGAACGGCGCGGGCAAGACCACCACCATCCGCATGCTGCTCGGGTTGCTGCGCCCGTCTGGCGGGTCGGCGCACCTGCACGGGGCCCCTCCCTCGCTGGAGTCACGTCGCGACCTCGGGTACGTGCCGCAGAACCTCGGGCTGTACCAGGAGCTCACGGTCGCGGAGAACGTCGCCTTCACGGCCCAGGCGTACGGCTGTGCCCCGGCGACGCTCACCGGCGCGGTGCAGGCGGCGGCCGACCAGCTCGTGCACAGCGTGCCGCTGGGGGTGCAGCGTCAGGTCGCGTTCGTGTGCGCGCTGCAGCACCGACCGCGCGCACTCGTGCTGGACGAGCCCACGTCCGGCGTCGACCCGCTGGCGCGCGCCCGGCTCTGGAACACGATCCGCGAGCAGGCCGACTCCGGGGTCGGGGTGCTCGTCACCACCCACTACATGCAGGAGGCGCGGCAGTGCGACCGGCTGCTGCTCATGTCGCGCGGGGCGGTCGTCGGGCGCGGCAGCGAGGCCGACATCGTCGGTGACACCCGGGTGCTGCAGGTGCAGGCGGACTCGTGGCAGCAGGCGTTCGACGCGCTCGACGCCGCCGGGCTGCCGGTGACCCTGGACGGCCGGCGGGTTCGGGTCGTCGACAGCGACGTCGCGACCGTGCAGCGGCTCATGCGGGAGAGTGGGATCGACGCCGAGGTGGGTCCGGCGCGGGCCACGATCGACGAGCGCATGACCGTGCTGGCACGAACCCCCTGATGAGTACGCGGCCGCGGGGACGCCGTCCGGGCACGACCGACACCCGCGCACAGATCCTGGACGCCGCCCGCGACCTGTTCGCCGCGCAGGGGTACGAGAAGGCGAGCATGCGAGCGATCGCCGCCCGCGCCAAGGTCGACCCGTCGTTGATCGTGCACTACTTCGCCTCGAAAGAGGGGCTGCTGCGCGAGGCGCTCACGCTGCCGATCGACCCGCGAGCGGTGCTCGCGTCGGGCTTGGCCGAGGTTCCGGACGAGCAGGTGGGCGAAGAGCTGGTGCGCGTCGTGCTGGGCGTGTGGGAGCAACCGGCTGTGCGTTCGCGGCTGCTCAGCCTGCTGCGGACGGCTGTCAGCCACGACCTGGCGATGGCCGTGCTGCGTCAGATGCTTCAGCGCACCGTGGTCGCGGCGGTCGCACGCCTCGTCGATGACGACAGCGCTCAGATGCGAGCCGAGCTCGTCGCCACCCAGATGGCTGGGCTCGCGATGGCGCGCTACCTCGTGCAGCTTCCGTCCGTCGCCTCGGCGAGCGTCGACGAGCTGGCCGTGGCCATCGGGCCGTCCGTGCAGCGCTACCTGACCGAGGAGATCTGAACCCGGCTCGCACAGTGCGCCGACAGTGCGGTCAGGTCGTCGGCGTCACCGGTTGCGACCGTCGGCTCGTCCAGGCCCGAGGCATGCGCCACGACGAGGGCGTCGACGGCGCTGATGTCGCGTCCGGTGCTGCGGTGTGCCGCGTGACGAAGGCGGGCAGCCTCCCGAGCGACCCCCTCGCCTACGTCGCGCACCTGGCACGTCCGCAGCAGCCGGTTGACGCGGACATCGCGACGGTGGTCACCGGTGAGCGACTCGGTGAGCACCGGGCTGGGGACGTCCGGTGGCCACCACCCGCGCGCCACCAGCGCCTCCAGTCGTGCGCGCTGGCCCGCCAACGCCGTGAGCGCCCCGGAGTCGAGGACGAGGGTCACGGCTTCGACCATCCCTGCTCGAGCCCGTCCACCCATGCGTGTGCCTCGCGCCGCTCGTCGTCCGACGTCGGACCGAGCTGACCCTCGAGCTCGTCGAGGTAGGACCGGAGTAGGGAGATCTTGGCGATCCGCTCGAGCTCTTCTTCGAGCGCGGATGTCGCGACTCTGGACACGTTGACCCCGTGCGCGCGGGCGCGCTGGACGACATCATCGGGGATGGTGATGTTGACCCGCGCCATGCGCATACCATACACATCAGGCATCGACCGCGACCCGTGCGCCGAGGGCGATCAGCACGGTCCCGGATGCCGCTTCCATGCGGCGGCGCACGGTCGGGCGTCGGAACCATGAGCCGGTGCGGGCGACCCCGGCGGCCAGAGCCAGGTAGAGGGTCAGCTCGATGGCGACGTGCAGCAGCGCCAGGGCCGCCGTGGTCGCGAAGAGCGGAGCATCGGCGGGCACGAACTGGGGATAGAAGGCCAGCATGAACACCGCGGCCTTCGGGTTGGCGAGGTTCACCGCCAACCCCTCGCCGAACGCCGACCACCACCCGCGTCGACTCGGCGGGGGAGGCACCACGATCGCGTCGGTGGGCATGCCCCGGTCTCGCCATGCCGCCCAGAGAGCGCGCCCGCCGAGAAGGACCAGCACGGCGGCGCCGACCACGCGCAGCACGAGGTAGGCGGCTTCGGAGGCCGCCACCAAAGCCGCGAAACCGGCTGCTGCCGCAAGTGCCCACAGGTACAGGCCCATCTCGATGCCGAGAACCGTGGGCACCGTGTCGCGGAATCCCCGCATGGCCGCGCGCCGCAGGATGAGCGCCATGGCCGGGCCCGGCGATGCCGAAAGGAGCACCACGGCCAGCGCGAACGCCGGCAGGCTGGCGACGAGATCCACGCGTGAACCCTACGTCGCCGGCCTGCGGCTGCTGTCCTACGCGAGCAGTGCCTCGGTGAAGGTCACCGCGAACGCGCGGCACCACACCACTACGCGCCACCCGGCGCCTGCATCGATGTCGTCGGGGACGTCGTACTGCTGGTCGCCGACGTTGCCCTTCAACGTGCCGAGGTCGACGAACCCCTCGACCGACCCCGCGGGCGCGTCGGCCGGCACGAGGTACACGAACAGGTCGGGGCCGTTGTCGGTCGCGAAGTCGGTGAGGGTGAGGACGGTGCCGTCGCCGGTGTCGACCAGCGTGGCCGTTCCCTCACCCGGGTGGTCGCGGGCCTCGAACTCGCCGCTCGCCACCTGCTGGGGGCCGACGGCCTCGTCCGCACCGGCCTCACCAGCCGCGCTGTCCCCACTCGCCCCGCTTGCCTCGTCGGTCGACGGAGCCGTGGGTTGGCTCACCACGACCACGTCCTCGTCCACGACGTCATCGGTGATGAGGGGCAGACCCAGGACGACGCCTGCTCCCCCGGCGACGATCACGTAGACCGCCCCGAGTGGGAGCAACAGCTCGCGGCGCCGGCGCACGAGTACGAACAGTCCCGCGGCCAGCAGGACGAAGAAGGCGGAGGTCAGTGCCATCGCCATCACGTCGCTGCTGGCGAGGCGTCCGAGAACAAGGATGCCGGCCAGCATCACGGCCAGGAGCAGCACCGCGAGGCCGATCCGGGCGGCGACCCCGAGCCGCCCTCGGCTGGTCGACGACGTGGGGGTGGAGGTGTCTGTCATGTCCGCACCAACAGCACCTGGGCAGCGACCCATCCACCTGGCAGGTTGTGGACTTCTTACAGTGGGCTCATGACCGCCGTCACCCCGCATCCCTTCCGTGCCGCCGTGGACAGCCGAGACGTCGACGCCATGGTGTCGCTGCTCGACCCGCAGGTGAGGCTCTACTCCCCCGTGGCGTTCAAGCCGTTCGTCGGCCACGAGCAGGTGCGTGCGCTGTTCACGGCGCTGTTCGAGGTGTTCGAGGGCTTTCACTACGTCGACGAGCTCGCCGGCGACGGCACTCACGCGCTGATCTTTCGCACGCAGGTTCGCGATGCCCAGGTGCAGGGCCTCGACCACATGGTTCTCGGTGCCGACGGGCTGGTCACCGAGTTCACCGTGATGGTGCGCCCGCTCTCGGCTGCCATCGCGCTGGCCGAGGCCATGGCGCCGCGCGTCGGCCACCTCGTCAAGGGATAAGGCACTCAGAGCGCGGCCAGTGCCGTGCGGATGCGTTTCGCCGACACCGGGCGGGGTGTGCCGAGCTGTTGGGCGAAGGCGTTGATGCGCAGCTCTTCGAGCATCCAACGGACATCGACGACGGCGGCATCACCCCGCCGGCCGGCGGGCAGGGCGTCGACTCGGTCGAGATAGGCGTCCTCCACCACGTGCACCTCAGCCATCCGGCGGGCGTCGCGCACCGGGTCGCCTGGCAGCACGTCGAGGCGTCGCTGCATGCCGCGCAGGTAGCGCACAAGGTCTGGCAGTCGTGAGACACCGACCTGGCTGACGAACCCGTCGAACACCAGACCCGCCATCTGCGCCTCGAGGTCGTCGCGCACGGCGGAGGTGGGATCGAGGGCGGACGTGCGCAGGGTGACCTCATGCGCGATCGCCAGCGCCGACCCGATCTGCTGGACGACCTGGTGGGTGGTGTCGTCCAGGTGCGCGCGGACGGCGCTGCGCAGCCGCTGGTAGGCAGCCTCGTCCCACGGCACTCCCCCGCTGCGCGCCATCAGGTCGTCGACCGCCGCCGCGGCGGCGTCGTCGAGCAGCGCCGGAACCGACGAGTACGGGTTGTGGCTCAACGCCAGCTTGGTACGCCCGTCGAGACGACGGACGACTGCGCGCGACGGGGACGGCAGGTCGAGCAGCAGCAGGCGCCTGACCCCACGCGGCATGGCGCGGCGCTGCTCGTCCGCCGACGCCAGTACCCGCAGCGCGGCCGTGGCACCCTCGTCGACCAGGGCTGGGAACCCACGCACGCCGCCCTGGACGCCCGCTGCCTCGACGGTGTGCGGGATGGTCCCGACGGTCCAGCCGGTCAGCCCGACGCGCTCGATGCTCGGCGCAGCATCGGCCACCGCCTTGGCGGTACGCGGGGCGAGCGTTCGCTGCAACGCCGACAAGTCACGGCTGCTGCCGACGACACGGTTCGAGTCGTCGACCACCGCGACCCGGACGAGCAGGAACGGCGGCACCTTGCCCAGGTCGATGTCGGACTCGGCCACCACCGGGCCACCGAAGCGGGTGAGCTGCTCGGCGACGGCAACCGCGAGCCGACCGGCGGGCTCGCTGAGCCGCTCGGTGACGGCTGCGGCGTAGTCGGGGGCGGGCACGAACGAACGCCGCAGCGCCTTGGGCATCGCCCGCAGCATCGCCTGGACGAGCTCGGCCCGAAACCCGGGCACCTGCCAGGTGAACGCGTCGGCGTCCAGCCGGTTGAGCACCGTGAGCGGAACGGTGACCGTCAGGCCGTCGGCGTCGGTACCGGGCTCGAACCGGTAGTCGACGGCGAAGGTCAGGTCGTCGACGGTCCACGAGTCGGGGAAGTCGCCGGCGTCGGACCCCGCCGTGTCCGGACGGGTCAGCTGCTCGGTCGAGAAGGTGAGCAGGTCGGGATCACGCTGGCGACGCTTCTTCCACCACGAGTCGAAGTGTCGGGCCGACACGACGCTCGTCGGCAACCGCTCGTCGTAGAGGGCGAACAGGCCATCGTCGTCGAGGGCGACGTCGCGGCGGCGGGTGCGGTCCTCCAGATCGGCGATCTCGGCCAGGCGGGCGCGGTTCTCGTGGAAGAAGTGGTGTCGGGTGCGCCAGTCCCCCTCGACCAGTGCGTGCCGGATGAACAGCTCACGAGCCAGCACGGGGTCGACGCGCGCGTAGCCGACGGTGCGAGCGGCCACGACGGGGATGCCGTACAGCGTCACCTTCTCGGTAGCCATGACACTTCCGCGGCGGGCATCCCACCGCGGCTCGGAGTAGGAGCGCACCAGCAGGTGGGCCGGCGCCACCGCCTCGACCCACGCCGGGTCGATGCGGGCGACGTCACGCGCCCACACCCGGGTCGTCTCCACGAGCTCGCCGGCCATCACCCAGCGCGGAGGCTTCTTCGCCAGAGCAGACCCCGGGTTGATCGCGAACCTGGCGTTGCGTGCACCGGTGAAGTCGCGCTTCTCCTCGTCCCACATGCCCAGGTGGCTGAGCAGCCCGGCCAGCACCGCTTGGTGCACCCGGTCCGGGTCGGCCCGCTGCCCGGCCTCGGGGCTCAGGTTGGGCCGGGCCGGCACCTCGATCCCCAGCTCGCGGCAAGCGCGGCGAAGCTGGGTCACGAGGTCTTGCCACTCCCTGATCCGCAAGAAGTGCAGGTACTCGTCCCGACACATCCGGCGGAACTTGCTGCCCGACAGCTCGCGCTGCTTGTCCTGCAGGTAGGCCCACAGGTTGAGGTAGCCGATCAGGTCCGACGTCGGGTCGGCGAAACGGCGGTGGGACAGCGCAGCGGCGTCCCGGGCGTCGACCGGGCGTTCCCGTGGGTCCTGGATCGAGAGTGCCGCGGCGATCACCAGCACCTCTTGCACGCATCCGAGGCGGTCGGCCTCCAGCACCATGCGCCCGAGGCGAGGATCGACCGGCAGCCGGGACAGACGGCGTCCGACTGGCGTGAGGCTGGTCGCCTGCGTGGCGTGCTCCAGCGCACCGAGCTCGTCGAGCAGGCCGATGCCGTCGCGCAGGTTGCGCCGGTCGGGCGGGTCGACGAACGGGAAGGCTTCGAGGTCGCCCAGCCCGAGCGCCGCCATCTGCAGGATGACGGCCGCGAGGTTGGTGCGCAGGATCTCCGGGTCGGTGAAGCGCGGCCGGTCGGTGTAGTCCTGCTCGGTGTAGAGGCGGATGCAGATGCCGTCCGCCACCCGGCCGCACCGCCCCTTGCGCTGGTCGGCGGACGCCTGCGACACCGGCTCGATCGGCAGGCGCTGCACCTTCGTGCGCATGCTGTAGCGGGAGATGCGCGCGGTCCCCGCGTCCACGACGTAGCGGATGCCCGGGACCGTCAGCGACGTCTCGGCGACGTTGGTGGCCAGCACCACGCGCCGCCCGCCGTGCGGGGCGAACACCCGTAGCTGCTCGGCGTTCGAGAGCCGCGCGTACAGCGGCAGCACGTCGGTGGACGACGACAGGTGCTCGCGCAGCGCGTCGGCGGTGTCGCGGATCTCGCGCTCGCCGGACAGGAAGACGAGCACGTCGCCCATGGCCTCGCTGGCGAGCTCGTCTACGGCGTCGATGATCGCCTGGACCTGGTCGCGCTCGACCTCGGCAGGGTCGTGGCCCGGCCCGAACGGTCGGTAGCGCACCTGCACGGGGTAGGTGCGTCCGGAGACCTCGATCACCGGTACCGGGACGCCGACCACCGGTGTGAAGTGGTCGGCGAATCGCTGTGGGTCGATGGTGGCCGAGGTGATGACGACGCGCAGGTCACCCCGACGCGGCAGGATCTCGGCGAGGTAGCCCAGGAGGAAGTCGATGGTGAGGCTGCGTTCGTGCGCCTCGTCGATGATGATCGTGTCGTAGCGACGCAGCAGCCGGTCGCGGGAGATCTCGGCGAGCAGGATGCCGTCGGTCATCAGCGTGATGCGCGTCTGCCTCGACGTGCGGTCGGAGAAGCGCACCCGACTCCCCACGACGTCACCCGGTTCGGTGCCCATCTCGTCGGCGATGCGGTCGGCGACCGTGCGCGCCGCCAGGCGGCGGGGCTGGGTGTGCGCGATGCGGCCGCGCTCCCCCAGGAGTGACAGCGCGATCTTCGGCAGCTGGGTGGTCTTGCCCGACCCCGTCTCCCCGGCGACGACGACGACCTGGTTCGCGCGCATGGCCGCGGCGATGTCGTCGGCCCGGGCCGCGATCGGTAGCTCGGCCGGGATGGCGAGCGCAGGGGGCACCGGGGGCATGACCGTCCAGGTTAGGTGACGCATGATGGGGCCATGTCGTACGTGACGATCAACGTCCTGACCGTGCCCGCCGGTGCCCGAGAGACCCTGGAGCAGCGCTTCGCCGGGCGTGCCGGCTCCGTCGAGAGCTCCCCCGGGTTCGAGCGGTTCGAGCTGCTGCGCCCGGTCGAAGGCACCGACGACTACCTCGTCTACACGCGATGGGCCAGCCGGGCCGACTACGAGGGGTGGCTGGGCTCCCAGGACTTCGAGCGCGGCCACGGGCAGCGCCCGACAGGTCAGGGTCCGACCGCGACCGGGTCGTCCATCTGGTCGTTCGAGGTCGTCCAGCACGCCTGACGCGGGTACCTCGACGCAGGTACGGGCGACGTGTTCACGCAACCCGCCGACGAGAACTGCTGCTGGCGCCGGGAGCGAGTCCCCGCCCCCGGCGCCAGCAGCAACGGCACAGTCATCATGGCCGCGACGGCCTGCGTCCTGCCTTGGTGGCCCCCCTCACCTCTGCCGCAGTCGGATTGTGACACCCGGGGGCTCACCCGGAACTGAATGTTGCAGCCGACAGGTTGCCTGAAACAGTCGGTTCGAGCTACGAGGTCACCCGGTGTCCCTCGCGCAGCCACCAGCGGGCTGCGCCGGCGACGTCGTCCCGCGGGTCTGCCGAGAGTGGGGTGAGCATCGGGTGCGCACCCATGCCGAGTGCGTAGACCGCCGCCTCGCGAGTACCGGGAAGATCCATGGCCCGCAAGTAGGTGGCGTCGGCAAGCGTGACTGCGGCGTTGCCCGCCAGCATGAGCGAACCGATCCGCCGGTCGGCGTCGCCCGCGTCGGCCCAGGCACGGACTCGCGCGGGCAAGACGTCCCACCGGCTGTCGCCGACGCGGCGTGCCGCCCGCGCGGCGACGACCGCGTCCTGGACCCCCTGACCCTCCAGGGCAACGGAGATGGCGGCGATCGCGTCGGCGACCGGGGGAACCAGGCGCGGCAGGGCACTCAGCAGCATGTACGAGGTGACGGCGCGGGTCTCGTGCGGGCTGACCGCGATGTCGTAGAGCAGTCGAGTCAGCATCGGTTGGCTGCCCAGCGAGGCGTCCTCGCTGATGCGTTCGGCTTCTCGCTCGCAGGTGCTCCAGTACCGGTTGGCCTTCGACCGCGAGTAGTCCTTGATCTTGCCGGCCGGAGCGAGCGGGGTGGTCAGCCGCTGGATCTGCGGCGCCATCACCGTCGTAGGTGCCAGGCGCAGCAGGTGTGACAACGTCTCCCACTCAGGGCTGCCCGACTCGCGACGGCAATAGCTGTCGACCAGACGGTCCACCACCGACCCCCAGTAGCCAGAACGGTCCGCCGCGATGGCACCCATGTTCTCCAGCGCCACAGCGGCGCCACGCACGACACGGGTGCGCGGGTCGTCCAGCAGGTCCAGGCACCAGCCCACAGCATCGGCAGAAGCAGCCTCACCGACCGCACTCATCATGTCGAAGATGACCTGCGGGCGGGGCTCGACAAGCCGCTCCCGCGCAGCCTCGACGACCAGATGGCCGTAGCCGCTGCAGCGCAGCAACGACAACGCCTCATAGCGCGCGGGGTAGGCAGCACCGACCGACCGGTTCATCTCCCCGATGAGTGCATCGATCATGGGCAACGCGATCGACTCCGGGAGCCCGATGCCGCGGGACGACGACAGTGCCCGTGCCCACGTGAGCCAGTCCCCCGCCGACACGACGCGACCGGGGCGGGCATCCCCGAGGATGCCCCGGATACGGTCCGTGACCTGCGAGAGGTCCCGAACCGTGGTGACCCTGCCGCCGGGGTCCTTGTCCGCCGGCGCCTCATGAGGAAACGTCCGGCAGACGATGTCGACGGGGCCGCGCAACGACCCGACCGGCAGACCCAGAACGTGCTCGTAGGCATCGACGAGTGCACCGTCGCGCAGCCGCGCTGTCTCCAGGCGGTGAAGGCGAGTCGGGTTGCTGCCTACCGCCGCCGCGAACTCCCGCAGGTTGCCGGCGCCGGCCAGCAGCCGGGCCGTGCGCGTGACCCACGCGATCCGGGCCCCGACGTCGATCGCCGTGCCGTTGAGCGCGGTCGCGTCGTACGCCTGCTGAGGAACCGGGCCGCGCGTCACCGAACCAGCATCCACCCACACGTCGCTGCCACCAATGTTGGCTGCACCACCCGAGGTTGGTGTTGGTGTTGGTGTCGGTGCCGTGCCGTGCCTACGTGTGCCTGAGCGCCAGGTCGACGGCCTGGTTCGGGGTGCCCTGGAAGGCGGGGCCGTGACCGGGGATGACGACGTCGGCATCCAGTGGGCGCAGTGACTCCAGCGACGCCCGAGCCTGGGTCGTGTCGGTGTTGAAGAAGTCTGGGAGCAGCTGCGGGCCGGATGAGGTGGCCAGTGCGTGCTCGGTCATCAACGCATCCCCGGCCACCAGAACCCCCCGATCGGGCAGATGCAGCGCCGCGTGTCCGGAGGTGTGGCCTGGTGTGGGCACCGGCACCGGGTGGCCAGGGACGTCCACCCTGCTTTCGGCGTAGGTCTGCACCGCGCCGAGCCTCTGCACCGTCGCTGCCTTCAACCCGGCACCCACCTGCACGAACCAGACCAGGACGCTGGGGCGCCATGCCATCTTCAGCAACGTCGCGACCGACACCTGCTCGACGTGCTCACCAGTGGCGTTGGCCTTCTCCTGCTCGTGCACCCACACCGGCTTGCCCACCTGAGACCGGAAGTACTCCGCGCTGCCGAGGTGGTCGGGATGAGCGTGGGTCAACACGACGGCATCGACGTCCGCGGGCCTTCGCCCGATCGTCGCCAGTGACGCGATCACCCGATCCTTGTCTCCGGGATAGCCCGTGTCGACGAGGGTGACCCCGTCCCCGTCGACGACCAGAACCCAGCAGACGTGCTGAGCGCGCGCTTGCCACACTCCCGATGCAACCTCCACGACTGACACGTCCACGTGCCACCTCCAGACTGCGCGCGAGCGGGATCTCGCTCGTCAGTCTCCTGACTACTCCCGTCAGGGTGTGCGGTCCAGGGGCGCAGTCGACCGACGAGCGTCAAGGGTCGCAGTGAGGCACCGACGGCGGACTCAGCCAGTCGTCGTACGGGTTCGGCGCGACGGCGATAGCCAGCCGGGTACGAGCTCGATGCGGCACCGCACATCAGGGGCTGCGGCCAGTCGCCGCCAAGGGTCGATGAGGAAGGGTGCGACGAGACGCCGATCCTCGACCGCGCCGCGACACCCGGGGTGACCGGAGAGAGCTCCGTACGCCACCGAGGCGTCGACGACGATCACTCGTCGCGTCCCGAGCGAACCGCCTCGACGATGCCGTGGATCGCCACGTCGAGCAGCAGCCGATCCCGCAGCAGGTCGACGTTCTTCCGACAGGCCAGAGTCCGCTTGTCGCATGGGGCTAGCCACCTCGGCGACGTTGAGCGCGGGAGCGATGCGCTACTCCCCTGCGCCCGTCAGTCGCTTGCGGGCGGAGTCCTTGAACTCGCTCATGAAGAGCGTGCGAATCGCGTCGCTGTCCAGCGCTCCGTCCACGCCGACGAGTCCGCCCTTGGCGAGGCGCAGGCACACGACGGTCCATGCCTGACCCATCGCCCAGGTGAACCCTGACGCGACCCCGGCGCTGATCGCCCCGCCGACGAGGCTGCCCATGCCGGGGACGAACTTGAGCAGGTTCGCCACGGCGGTACGCCCGGCGGTCGTGGCCGCGGCGGTCGCGGCCAGTGACGCGGTGACGGCGCGATCGAGGTTGATGTCGTAGATGTGGGAGATGCTCGCCATCATCGTGAGCTGGATGGGCACCAGGATTGCCGCGTCGCTGAACGGGATGGGCGTGGCCCCCGCTGCTGCCGCCGCCGTCGACGCGATGTCGATCGCCCGCTTGGCCTCGGCTCGCTTGCGGCTGAAGTCGATCTGCTGCGCGGCTACCAGGGCCTGCTGAACCCCCTGGGGAGCGACCTGAAAGGTGGCATCGAGGACGTCCTGCAGCCCGTGGGGCTCGAAGCCGGCAAAGTCGTCGGACTTGGCGTACGTCATGAACGGGACACCACCGGTGATCGGCAGGTCCATCGCGGTGATCTCGTCGGCCAGGCGCACCGCGTCGGGGTGGTAGTCGCCCTTGCGCTGGGGCACCTGGGTCATCACGAGCAGGACGGGCAGGCCGAGCTGGTCGAGGGCACGGATGAACTGCGCCTCGGTCTCCTCGAACCGGCGGTCGCTCGCCCGCACGCAGTACCAGGCGACATGCACCTGGTCTTTCAGGTCGAGGCGACGCATCTCACGGACGTAGCGCTGGAGGTCGGCGAGGATCTCGTCGTTGTCCTGCCCGATCTCCAGCCCACGCGTGTCGAGAACGCCGAAGTGCCCCGAGTGGTGCATGTACAGGTGGCTGTCACGGGTCACCGGTTCGCCGATGCCGGTCTCGGCCAGGTCTTCGCCGAAGATCGCGTTGATCAACGTGCTCTTGCCGACGCCGGTCTTGCCGAAGATCGCCAGGTTGAACCGGCCGATCTTGTCGGCCTGCTCGTCGAACTTCGCCGCGAACTGTCGCCGGAACCAGTCGCTGGACCCTTCTGCCATGCCCCTATCGAATCACCTGGCGGGCTCACCTAGGGTCGTCGCATGACGCCGTTCGACCTCACCGACGGCGTCGTGCTGCTCGCGGTGCCGACCGACGACGACGTCGACCGCATCACCGACCTGTGCCAAGACCCGGACGTCCAACGGTGGACGACGGTTCCGTCGCCCTACCACCGCAGCGACGCGGAGTGGTTCATCAGCGACCTTGTCACACCGGGGTGGGAGCAGAACCGCATGGCCACGTGGGGCGTGCGCGACCCGACCGACCGTCTGCTCCACGGCATGGTGGGCGTCGACCTCGGCGGCGACGCCGAGATCGGCTACTGGATGGGGCCGGCGGCTCGGGGGCAGGGCTGGACGACTCGGGCCGCCCGCCTCGCCGTGATGACGGCGTTCGGGCACGGCGTCGACCACATCCGGTGGAAGGCATTCGTCGACAACGAGGCGTCGTGGCGGGTGGCGCAGAAGATCGGCATGCGCCTCGACGGAACCGTGCGCCGCGCTGTCGAGCAGCGGGGCGCATGGCGCGACGCCTGGGTGGGCACGCTGCTGCCCGAGGAGCTCACGTAGGACGCAGGGCGGATTGCCTGCTGCTGCCGGACCTGTCCGGCGCTCGACTCAGCCAGTGGGGCGCCTACGCCTCGGCGATCAACGCCAGACGTAGGGCCAGGCGGGACCGTGGGTCGTCGAGGGCGGGCCCGAACAGCTCGCGGAGGCGAGCAAGGCGGTAGCTCACCGTCTGCGGGTGAACGACGAGCTCGTCCGCCACGGCCTGCCGGTCGCCGTGGTGATCAAGCCAGCTGCGCAGCGTCGCGCGCAGCACGACACGACGCACGTCCGGAACCGTCTGCAGCGGTTCGAGTGCCCGGGACGTCAGCTCGCCCAGCAGTCCCTCGTCGGCAGCCACCACGAGCTCGGGCAGCCAGTCCGCTGCGACCACCACGGGACTGGATGCAACGATGCCCGCCTGCACCAGGCGCCGAACGCGTCGCGCGTGCGCCAGTGACAGCGCGGCTTCGTGCGGGGGGCGGACGGTCCCCACATACACCTCCGCGTCACCCAGACCTGAGGTGAGCCGGTCGCGCCGGCCCGGCCCCGACGGGTCGGGGACGATGGCCAGGATGTCGGGCCCTCGCTCCAGCAGCAGCGCGTCGGGGGGAGCCGGGGGCAGCCGTCGCCCCTCCGACTTCTCCGGGCGCGGGATGACGGCCACCGCGAGGCGCTGCGGGATCGCCCAGGCCGAGGCGTCGGCCAGCTGCCGCACCACGTCGGGCTGCCGGGCCGACTCACCATCGATGATCAGCTCGGCC
Source organism: uncultured Actinomycetota bacterium (assembly GCA_963714455.1). GTDB lineage: Bacteria > Actinomycetota > Actinomycetes > Jiangellales > Jiangellaceae > CAVQGZ01. The sequence goes on along the minus strand of CAVQON010000013.1, from coordinate 94,961 downwards.
AGGCGCGACCGCACCACGTCGCGGTACCCAGCCTGCGCCGCCTGCTCGCTCGCGTATCCCTCGACCGAGGACGCCGACAGCTCATCGATGTAGACGAAGATGGCTTCGGCGAGGACGACCAGGTCGTCGGTACCAACCCCGGCCTCGGTCGCCGCCGCAGCCATCTGCGCCCAGGCAACCCTGGCGCCGGTCCGATAGGCAGCAAGCAAGGCCTCCAGGCTCCGGCCCTCCACCCGCTCGCCGGTACCGACCCGCTCGTAGACCCCGCGTGCGGACCCGGCCAGCGCTGGTTCGTCGGTGCCGAACAGGTCGAGCCACCGGCCCAGGGCGATCTCCACACCTCGGCGCAGGGCCACAGCGAACGGGCGGGAGACACCGCCGCGGTACTCCGGCTGGCTCGCGGTGATCGCGGCGACCATGGCGTCGACTGTGCTGGGCACAGCAGGGCGAAGCACCGCAGCCAGGGCAGGGCTGACCCTGGACCAGGGCTTGCCCGCCGCCGCCGGCAACTCTCTATCACCATGTGACAAAGTCATGGACCGGACTCTAGACACCAAGGCGGTACGGCGAGATGCCTTGTGGGGGCATTCTCAAGTCATGACAACAACGACTCCGCGCCCGCCCATCACCTCCTGCACCCGCAGCCAGAACCCGGCAAGCCCATCCGGACTCCGAACGATCGCCCTGATGCCGCTGCGCTGGTGGCACGAGGCCCAGTTCGAGTCACACATGCGCCGAGCCCAGCGCGACGTCCGTGTCTCGCTGCGTGCCGAGCAGCGGCTCCGCCTGACGCGCAGCCGGGTGCTGCACGAGCGAGCCGCCGCGCACGTCGACCGTGCCATCGCGCACGGCCATCGGGCCGAGGCGATCAAAGCCGGCACATCCCCCGCCGGCTAGCCGCCCGACCGTCCGTCACACCGCCCACGCGCGTTCGGGACCACGACCCCGACTCTGCGGGCGGCCGGGGGTTGACCCGGTGCCACGTGAGCTGCGGACGGTGGACAACAGCCAGCCCTACGGCACCATCCTTGGCGCGGAGAAGGAGCGCGCCGACGGTTCGTCGGTTGCGGATCGTGCAGGCTCGTCCCGCCGTCCCGGCCCCGCCGCAGGTCATGCTGGTCGGCACCAGTGCAGTGGCCGTCTTCGGGATCGCCGCCTTCACCCTGCCCGTCGCCCGCTGTTGCTCCCGGTATCCCGACACTCAGGCCGGCAGCGCGTGCGGACGCCACGTGGCCGGGTCACTGCCCACGTCCATCGTGCGCGCACCATCGACGAGGCGTTCGCTGTCGACCGCGTCGGCGTCGCTCGCGCGGCCGACGGCGCGGTAGTAGCGCGCAGCGAGCGCATCCTGCCGCCTGCGCGCCCCCGGCTCGTTGGACGCCACCACCGCGTCGTCCACCGTGGCGCCCGCCGCCCACGACCGCAGCAGGCGCGGCAGGCTGGTGAGGCCGTCGGCGTAGATGCCGCGCGCGCCGACGACGACGTGGAACCCCGACCGCAGCCAGGCGTCTCCCTGGCTCATGCCGAAGCAGGCAGTCGAGAAGGCCGCACGCAGGCGGTGCCGGGCGACCGGGTCGATCTGGTGCTGGAGGACGGATGCCACCTGCTCGGCGTCGACCGGGCCGTCGGCGAACCACAGCCGCCGCGACGTGCCGTGCGGGTTGACGAGCAGGTCGACCGCTCGCACTCCCGGCGTCGTCGCCGCCCTGCGCAACGCGTCGACCAGGTTGGGCAGCGACGCATCAGGGCCACGGAGCAGCTCGCAGGAGCGGTAGGTGCCCGTCAGGTGGCGACGAGCCATCCGCTCTGCGCTCCACTCGACGCCGCGGTAGAAGGCGCGCTCGTAGGCAGGCCCGGACCCCACCAGGGTCACCATCTGCACCAGCACCCGCTGGTCCGCGTTCAGCGACGATGTCGACGTCACGTCATAGCCAGTACACCGGCGTGCCTGCCCGGACGTTGTGGAAGAACCACCGAGCGTTGGCGTCCGACATCCGCAGGCAGCCCGCCGACACGGGCGCGTGGACGCCGGGCGGCCGGCCGAGCGCCGACGTGGGGATCGTCGGGCGCCCGTTGCTGATGTATCGAGGGATCGCGTGCGAGCCGATACCCCGTCCATGCACCAGCCGCACGAACCACGGCAGTCGCTTGGTCCATGCGTAGTCGTAGGACATCGGCGTGCGGTCACCCACGTAGCTCAGCGCCGGCTTGGCTATGCCCGGGTTACCCCCGACCGGGATCCGGCGCACGACGCGGTTGGCCCGGTTGACGACGAGCACCTGGTTCTTCGACTCGCTCACCTCGACGTGGAACCGACCGACGGCCTTCTGCCGCGGGACAGCACGCAGCCAGCCGTCCTTGGTCTTCCAGACCGACGAGGCGGTGGCGACGCGGACGGTCACGCCGCGGCGGACGGTGGGGCCCACCTTCGGGTGGCTGACCTTGGCCTTCACCCGGTAGAGCCCAGGCCGCACCTTGGTGCCCGAGGCGTTCCTGCCGTTCCACCGGGCGGTGAACCGCTTGGTGGGCGACACCGGCCACGTGGCGACGACCGGTCCGCCCACCCGCGGACGACGACGGTGCCGGTCATCTGTCGTCCGGTGCTCGTCAGGCGCACCACTGTCGCGCCGGGCATCCCTGCGACCGGGCCGATGAGCCGTTCTGAGACCTTGATCGACACCTGGCCGGCGCGAAGCCCCTTGTCCGCAGCCTGCGCGGGCACAGCCGTCCCGCCGAGCGCGACGAGGGCGCCGAGCAGCGCCACCAACAGGGAGACGAGATAGCCGCTACGGGGCCGACGGGCGGCGTACGGACGTGCCACAACCCCCTACCGTAGACGCATGGGTCGAGACCGGGACGCCGACGGGCGCGCCCGGCAGGCGCGCCCACGTGACGCCCTCGGCCGGCCCCTGCCCTACGGCACCGACGGAGTCGAGCCGGTCTCCGACGAGCCGTTGCCGCCCGCCGAGACCGTCGTGGAGGCCACCCGGTTGTTCGACGAGGGACGACCGTTCGCCGCGCACGAGGTGTTCGAGGCGCGGTGGAAGGACGCCCCTGAGCACGAGCGTGACCTCTGGCAGGGCATGGCCCAGCTCTGCGTCGCCGTCACGCACGCCCTGCGGGGCAACGGGGTGGGCGCTGCCCGCCTTCTCGACCGGGGACGCGGGCGTCTGGCCCGCTACGCCGACACGGGCGGTGCGACGTACGCCCTCGACCTCGATGCCTGGACCGCGCGGGCTCAGGCCGCGGTGGACGCCGCCACGCCGACCGTCAGGTAGTTCCACGGCGCCTTGCCGCCGACGTAGCGCGCCTCGACGTCCTTGAGCTCGAACCCCGCCTGCTCGACGAGCGACGCGGCATCGCGGGTCAGGTGGCATCCATCGGCGAGAAGTCTCTGCGCCGGTTCGAGCACTCGCTGCACCCGCGCCATCGTCGGGTCGGGCGCGAGCCCGTGCTCGAGAAAGTGGAACACCCCGCCCGGGCGCAGCACGCGGCGGAGCTCGACCAGGGCCGACTCGACGTCCGGGATCGTGCACAGCGTGAACGTCGAGAGCGCTGCGTCGCAGGAGTCGTCCGGCAGCGGCAGCCGTGCTCCGTCCAGCCCGACGTGGCGCACCAGTGCGTGCGAGTCCGCGATCCGCTCGGCGGCCAGGCGCCGGGCGCGCTCGGCCGGCTCGACGGCGTACACCAGCGACACCGCTTCGGGGTAGTGCGGCACGTTGAGGCCCGAGCCAAACCCGATCTCCACGACGGTGCCGGCGAGTCCGTCGACCGTGCGCTGCCGCCAGCGGTCCCAGCCCGACCCGCTCAGCACCCGGTCGACCAGGTGCGGCAGGACGTACTCGCGGTAGAGCCCCAGCATCTCAGCCGGTCTCGGCCAGCTCGGCCTGCTCGGCCTGCTCGGCCTGCTCGGCGCGCCGGGCGAGCGCGAGCTCGCGGATGCGTGCGAAGTCGTCGTCGGTGTAGACGCCGTTGACGCCCGAGATCGTCGCGAGCTTCATGCCGTGCTTGAGACCGAGCCGGTAGATCTCCTTCACCCGCTCCCACTCGATGTTGCGCCCGACGGTGAACGTCTCGTAGCGGCCCTCCAGGGCGAGCACGACCGTCTCGGCCAGGCAGGCGTAGACGACGCCCGGAGGAAGCCCGATGTTGCGCATCTTCACCTCGCCCGGCAGCTCGATCTCACCGGACTCGACGACGAGCACGTCCGGGCGTTTGGCGACGTCCTCTGCCGACAGGTCGAGCGGACGTGCGACGTCGGTGATCACGCACCCCGGCTTCACCTCCATGATGTCGAGGATGCGTTTGCCGGCGCCCGAGGTGGCGGTGACGATGAGGTCCATGTCGCCCAGGTGCCCGTTGGGGGTAGCCGCGATGTGTACGTCTGCCCGCGGGTTCTCCCGCTCGATCTCGTGCTTGAGAGCCAGCAGCTTCGCCGACTCCGGCGACACCAGCCACAGCTCGTCGCTGGCCAGCGCCAGCAGCCGCGCGCACACCGAGCCGATGGCGCCGGTCGCGCCGACCACCATGGCCTTTCCGGTGATGCGCCCGTCGGGGCCGATGTCGGCCACGCCCAGCTTGAGCAGGGCGTCGTGCGCCGCCCACAGCGCCCCGGACGCGCTGTAGGAGTTGCCGGTCGTGATGGGCAGCGGGGCGCGCTTGGCGACGGTCACGCCGGCGTCCCCGACCACCTTGGTGAAGGCCCCGAGACCCATGACCTGGGCGCCGAGCTTCTTGGCCGTCTCAGCCGCCTGCAGCAGCCGCGCGTAGGTGAACTCGGGGCTGTGCGCCATGAGCTCCTTCGGCGTCCCACCGACCGTGATCAGCCATCCCTCGGCTTCGGCCCCAGTCGGCGAGACGATGCCGGTGACGTGGCTGTAGGTGAACGGCGGGATGTACGCCATGGCCTTCTCGACCGCGTCCATCACCGGCGACGGAGCGACCTTGGCGATCGTGTTGAGCGGCTCGACGGTGCGGAAGTACTCCTGCGAAAGAGGGTGAATGACGAAGGCGAAACGACTCTTGCGCTTCGGCCCGCTGGGGTACAGCACACGCGGCTTGAGCCCCGCCGCGACGATCATGTCGAGCAGGTCGTCGTTGGTGAGCTCGCCCTGGCTGACCGCGAGCATCATCGCCTCGAGCAGTGCAGCGTTCACCGTGACGTCGAACGGCTGCGGGGTGAAGTCGAGCACCATGTCGACTCCACGTCCGGCCAGGTCGGCGAGCCGGTCGTCGGAGATGGACGAGGTGACGAGCGTCTTGCCCGCCAGGTCGGCGAGCCCGAACCCGATCAGCTCGTCGAAGGTCGCCACGACGACGTCGGCGTCCCGGGACGCCTTGCGGGCCTTCGCGTGGCTGCGCCGCGCCCCGGGCGCCTTGATCTGCGACTGCACCGCACCCGGCAGGCGCCGCATGGTGCGCACACCGACGTCGGCGGCCAGACCGAACGCCGGGTTGGCGTCGATGCGCGCCGGCAGGTCGAGCGCGAGCAGGGGGTCGGCGAACTCGATGTTCTGGGTGTACTCACGAAGGATGCGCGTGGTGCGGTCGTGGTTCAGCCCGCCGAGCACGACCGTGCGGGCGTTGGAGAAGAAGCCCGGCATCTCCGTCTGCACGTGCCGGATCGTCCACTCCTGCAGCACGTCACGCAGGGCGTGCCCATCGGCGACGGGAACAGCCGTGGTCGCCCGCTTGACCCGGTCGACCTCTTCGAGCTCGCCGTCGTAGAGGCCGGCGGCCCGCGCCTCACGAATGCCGGTGACGGCAATCGCGTCGGCCTCATCGGCCCACTTGACCACGAGCTCCTCGGCGGCGCGCACGTCTCCGCTGGTGCCGATGCGCACGATCCTGAAGTCGTGGCCGAGAAAGGTCACATGCTCGTCGAAGTCACGGTCAGGCCCGGTCAGGCTGACGTTGATGACGACGGTCGGGGGCTGAGGGGTCATCCCCACTCCTTGTGGTTCGCTGGCCCATGAGGACACCCGTGACTCTACCTGGGGTGAGCGCCGCGCCAGCCGGGTCAAGAGTCCCTCGTGACGGGCACTGCGGCGCCTCAGCCGGTGAACGCCGGCTCGGTCTGCGTCTGCTCGGCCGAGACGTCCCAGAGCCGGCGTGCCAGCGCTTTGTCGTCGGCAGCCTTGGAGCGTCCGACACGCGTCGGCCCGCCGCGCGTCTCCTGGAAACCGTCCGGGCCGAAGTACTCGTCGCCGGCCACGTCGGGCATCGTCGCGGCGTAGATCTGCGGCAGCGCACCGTCGGCCGCCGACTGGCTCATGACCGCGTTGACGACCTTGGTGACGGTGCGTCCGACGACGTTCTGGGCGTACGCCGGCCCGGCGTACTGCAGGTTGGTGGAGGCGAACCCGGGGTGGGCAGCGGCGACCACCAGGGCGACGTCCATCTCGTCCGCGCGTCGTTGCAGCTCGCTGGTGAACAGCAGGTTCGCCAGCTTGGACGCGCCGTAGGCCGGCCAGGCCGAGTACGAGCGGTTCTCGTAGTGCAGGTCGTCCGGCTGCAACGAGCCCATCCTGTGCGCCGCGCTCGACACGTTCACCACTCGGGGGGCGTCCGCGGCCAGCAGCAGCGGCATCAGCCCGGCAGTGAGCGCGAAGTGGCCGAGGTGGTTGGTGCCGATCTGTGTCTCGAAACCGTCCTCGGTGGTCGCGAACGGCGGCGCCATGATGCCGGCGTTGTTGACCAGGACGTCGAGAGCGTCGAGCCGCGCGCGCACCTCGTCCACCGCCGCCCGCACCGACGCCAGCGACGCCAGGTCGAGCGCCAGCGGCTCGGCCGACCCGCCCTCGGCGGCTGCGCCCGACGCGCGGGCCACCGCCGCGTCGGTGCGACCGGCATCACGGCCGGCGACCAGCACGCGGGCGCCGCGCGAGGCCAGCGCGACTGCCGTCTCCAGCCCGAGACCAGAGGTGGCTCCGGTCACCAGGGCGGTGCGACCGGAGAGGGACGGGGCGTCAGCAACAGACCATCGGGACATGTCGCCATTGTTGATCACGGCAGCAACCTGCGCGCGGCGGACGTGACGCCGACCAGGGACATCGCGGGGACACGACGCAGACACGCCGTGCACCTCTTGTCGACGAATCACACCGATGGCACTATCGAACGCCCGTTCGACCAGCTGAGGAGGTGCCGTGTCGCCCACCGTCAGGCTGGCGCCCCTGCCGCCGTCGCCCACCGGGGCTCCCCTGGTGCTCAGCGTTCGCTGCTCGACCAGCCCCGACATGGTCGGCGCCACGCGCCACGACGTGGCGCTGGACGCCGACTGGACGCTCGCCACGCCGCACGACCTGCCGGCTGAGCGGATCGCGGCAGCCTTCGGCGGGTACCTCTCGTGCCTGCACCTGGTCGACGTCGTGGTGCCGACCGTCCGGGAGTCGTTGCAGATGCACGGCCGTCGGGTGGCACCTCGGCTTCGTCGGGCGGCGCGCGGCACCTGGAAGGCCGACGGCCCCGCTGCCCAGCGGTGCTGCGCCCCGGCACCGACCGCGCAGCAGGCAGCCGCCCACCTGCGCAGCGTCGAGCACGCCGCCACCCGCGGCGGAGCCGATCGCGGGCTCACCCAGGCGCTGCTGGAACGGGTGCTCGCCGCCCACCAGGCGAGCGGCACGCTCGTGATGGCCCCCGAGCAGTCGGCCCGCATGTCGCGGTGCGTCCTCGGCGAGCGCGGTGCGGTCGCGCTCTGGGACGCGGGGCTGCACCCCGCCGTCGTCAGCGCTGTGCACGACGAGGTCGTCGGCCCCGACGGCCCCCCGCTGCCCGAGGCGCTCTACCTCGGCGTGGTGTCCCGGCGCCCGAACCTCGCGTGGATCGCCGACACGGTGGCGGCGGCACGCGCTGCCCTCGGCGAGGCCCCTGACGACGACGACACGCCGTGGCTGGCCGAGTGGCTCGCATGGACCCAGACGCCGCTGGACCGCAAGGATCGCCACGTCCGGGCAGCCTGGGTCGCCTCGGGCATCCCGCGTAGCTGGATCGAGGAGCTCAGCGCGGCCGGGTACCGGCCCGACGACGCCGCCGTCGTCGCCCGCGGGACGGGGCGCAGCCTGTCCGGCGTGGCCGACATGCTGCTCCAGTGGGTACGGGCCGGGTGCCGCCCGACGGCTGACGACCTGCTCGACCTGTTCGCCTCGGGCGTCCCGCCCTGGTACGAGCCGTCGAAGGGCGCGATCACGCGCCTGCGGGGCAACCTCGGCGACGTGGCGGAGCGGTACACCACGACCGAGCTCGGTCTGATGCTCGCGCTGGAAGGGACCGCGCTGGCGGCCGAGCGCGTCATCCGTACCCAGGCCGCACCCCCGCGGACTCTGCTCGGTCGGCACCGAGCAGCCCTGGTCGCCAATGCAGCAGCACGAGAGGAGTGCGCGTGAGAGGTCGTGACCGGTACGAGGCGTCGTTGGAGGCGCTGGGGGTGTGCATCGCCGCGCGCGTCCCCTTCTTGGTGTGGGGTGCCCCGGGCGAGGGCAAGACCGCCGTGATCGAGTCGGCCGCCGAGCACGGGTGGCACGTCGAGACGCTGATCGTGTCGCACCACGAGCCGAGCGACTTCGCCGGCCTGCCCGTGGTGGGCCGCGGCGGGTCGGTGACGTTGGCTCCCCCTGCCTGGGCCCAGCGCCTGGCAGCCCATGACGGCCCGTCCCTCGCGTTCTTCGACGAGTGGACGACGGCAGCGCCGGCGGTGCAGGCCGCGGCCCTGCGCCCGCTCACCCACTACGAGGTGGGCGCGCTGCGGCTGCCGCCGACGGTGTCGTTCGGCGCCGCGGCGAACCCGACCGACGTGGCCACGGCCGGGTGGGAGCTGGCTGCTCCGACGGCCAACAGGTTCTGCCACCTCGACTGGTCGATGCCGGTGGAGGTGTACGCGGAGTCGCTGGTTGCCGGCACGTGGCCGACGATCACGCTGCACCCGGTCCCCGCCCGCCTGGACGCCGAGGTGGCGGCGGCGCGGGCGTGGGTGGCCGGCTATGTCCGAGCCCGCCAGCAGCTCTCGGTCGTGCCGTCGGATGCGGCCGGTCGCGGTCGGGCGTTCCCGACGCCGCGCACCTGGGACTACACCGCGCGGCTGCTCGGCATGGCCCGCGCCGTGGGGGCCGGCGACGAGGCAGTCCGGCTGCTCGTCAGCGGGTCGATCGGTGCGCCGACAGCCCACGAGTTCTTGGTGTGGCTCGACTCCCACGACCTTCCCGACCCCGAAGACCTGCTCGCCGACCCGTCTGCCGCCGCGTTCGCCGGGCTGCGGGCCGACCGGGTGTTCGTCGTGCTTCAGTCGGTGCTCTCGGCGGTCGTGGGCGACCCCACGGCCGCGCGCTGGACGGCCGGGGTCGAGGTCTGCGCGGCCGCGGCGTCGGAGGTGGGCGTGGACGCCGCGGTACCGGTCGTTCGCTCGCTGATGCGGCCCGGTGTCCGACCGTCGGGTGCCGCGCTGCCCGCCGGCATCATGACGTTTCGTGCCCCACTCGCGCTGGCGGGCCTGCTGGGCGAGAACGCGGCATGAGTCCCTCACCGGCCCCCGCGGCAGCAGCCTCTCTCGACCTCGACCGGCTCGCCGCGGCCAAGCTCTGGCTGACCAGCGCCCAGGGCGACCTGCCGTACCTGGCGCACGCCCTGTACGCGCTGCACGCCGTGTCGAGCACGCAGGTCGCGACACTGACCGCGGACAGCGACTGGCGGGTCTACGTCCACCCGACGTGGCTCGCCGACACGTCGGTCACGGCCGTCGCCGCCGAGCTCGCCCACGTCACGTGGCACCTGCTGAGCGACCACGGGGCACGCGCCGGCTCGATGATGGTCACCCCGTCCACCGCCGAGCACTGGCGTGACGCGTGCGACGTCACCGTGGGCGAGACTCTTGCTGACTGCGGGATGACCGGGCACGGGCTCCCGTCGGCGGCTGACCTCGGCGTGCGCGCCGGCCGCTCGGCCGAGGAGCACTTCGCCACTCTCTCCGACCTGCCGGTCACCACCCCGGACGATCTGGGCGTCGACCAGCGACGAGACGGCTCGGGAGGTGGCGAGGACGGCGACCGCTGCGGCAGCGCCGCCGACGGACTGAGCCGCGACTACGAGCTGCCGTTGTCGGTCGACGTGCCCGCGGTCGGCACGGTGCAGGCCGACGAGATCCGCCGACGGGTGGCGATCGAGTTCCGCGAGCACGTCACCGCCCGCGGCACCGAGCCGGGCGAGGCCCTGCGGTGGGCGTCGGCCATCTTGGAGCCGGTCGTGCCCTGGAACCAGGTGCTCACCGCTGCCGTGCGCCGAGCCGCGGGGTGGGCGAACGGGCACACCGACTACACCTACACCCGTCCGTCGCGACGCCAGTTCGCCCTGCGCAACGTCGTGCTCCCGGCCACGAGACGCCCCCTGCCGAGGGTCGCCGTCGTCATCGACACCTCCGCCAGCGTCGACGACGGCATGCTGGGACAGGCCCTCGGTGAGGTGGACGGGGCGATCGCCGGCCTGGGCGTGCCGGGTGAGCAGGTCACCGTGCTCGCCTGCGACGCCGCGGTGAGCACCGTGGCGCAGGTGCGACGCGCTGCCGACGCCCGGCTCGGGGGTGGCGGGGGTACCGACATGCGCGCCGGCATCGAGGCGGCGAGTCGGGCCCGGCCGCGTCCGGACGTGCTGATCGTGCTCACCGACGGGTACACGCCGTGGCCAGAGCGCCCGCCCGCCGGGATGGCGCTCGTCGTCGCCATGCTCCATCGGGCCGACACGGCGCCGCCCCCCGCTCCACCCTGGGCCGTCACTGTGGACTGCGCCATGACCTGACCAAGTACCCGACGACGCGCGCCCGGTTCGTGGCAGGCTCGCCGACGTGTCCGCGATGTCGATGGAGCACGCCCCGGTGGCGGTCCCCATCATCGCGGGCACCGCCATCCGCGGCCTCGCTGCGTCCCTGACCATGAACGGCGTCCTCGACCGGCACCCGAACGCCTTCTTGGTCACCCTGGAGCAGTGGGGCATCAGCGTCCGCCTCGACGACTCCCAGCGCTACCTGCACAAGGCCATCCGCGAGGGGATGTTCAAGCAGAACCGTCCTGCCGACGAGCCCATCGTGCTGGTCGGGCACTCCCAGGGTGGTCTTGCCGCGCTCCGCTACGCCATCGACCACCCCACACAGGTGCTGCACGTCATCGCCGTCGGCAGCCCCTGGAACGGGGCCCGGCTGGCGGGCACCATCAACTCGCTCGTGCGCACGATCGTGCGGCGCGACCTTCCGGCGCTGGTCGACATGACGCCGTCCTCACCGTTCTTGCAGGCGCTGCACGACGACCTGCCGGTGATCGCCGACCGGGTGACCAACATCTACAGCACCCGCGAGATCCTCATCGAGCCGTACATCTCCGCCCACATCCCCACGCCCGGGGTCACGAACGTCCTCATCGCCACCAAGGACGAGTACGAGAAGCACCTGCGCGTCTACGGCCACACCCACCCGGTCGACGAGCTGATCGAGGGACGGGTGACCCACCTGGGCGAGATGGGCAGCCCGGACGTCCGTGGCGTCATCTGGCGCACGGTCGGGCACGCGGCGAAGAACATCTGACCTGGCTCAGCCCAGCATCGTGGCGAGCTCGCGCAGGTCGCCGGCCACCACGTCCGGGCGCGGCAGGTAGTCGGGGTAGCCGCTCGCCCCACGGCTGAGCCAGGCGCCGGTCAGGCCGGCCCGCTGCGCCCCGTGCACGTCCCAGGGATGCACGGCAACAAGCGTCATGGACGTGGTCTCGACCCCGCAGACCTGCGCGGCGTAGCGGTAGGGCTGCCCAGCCGGCTTCCACCGGCCGGCGTCCTCAACCGACAGTCGGTGCTCCAGCAGGTCGAGCACGCCGGCGCGGGCGAACATGGCCTCCGACATGGCCGAGGCACCGTTGGTGAGGGTGACGAGCCGTCGACCGGACTCGGCCAGGGCGCGCATCCCCTCCGGCACGTCCGGGTGCACGTCGAGGTCGGCGAACCCGCCAAGGACGTGGGCGACCGCCTCGTCGACGTCGCGGTCACCGAGCGAGGCGCCCTGCAGTGTCAGTCGCAGGTTGCCGGCGGCGACATCGCGAAAGGTGCGGGCGTCGTCGCAGGCCGTGAGGGCGAACCCGTCGCGAAGCACTCCGGCGAACCATGCGTCCAGGCCCGAGCCCGGAAGCCCGACGTCGACGAAGCGGGCGCGTAGCGGCTCCATGTCCGACAGAGTCTCGTTGACGTCGAAGACCACGACCTCGTCCCCCGCGCTCACCGGGTCGCCGCCTCGGTGATGATCTCGCCCAGCACCTCGGCGTCGACGTCGGACAGCCGCTTGACGTACAGGCACCCTTTGCCGGTGCTGTGCGGGCCGAGCCGGTCAAGCCGCTCGGTGTGGGCGTCGACCCCGTCCATGAGGTAGAGCGTGAGCGTCCGCTTGCGAGGCGAGAAGCCCACCTTGAACCAGTCGCCCTCGCGCCCCGAGGCGTAGCGGTAGTGGACGTCGCCGAACCCGACGATGCTGGTGCCCCACATCACCGGCGCGGCACCGGTCGCGGCGCCCATGACGCGCACCAGCTCGCGGCAGTCGTCGCGCACGCGCTCGTCGGTGATCGCGGCGATGAACGCCTCCACGTCGGAGTCGGTCGGCTTGGTCTTCAGCTCAGCCATGCCGCGAGCATGGCACCCGCCGCGCTAGCCCGCCAGGGTGCCGCCGAAGACCTGCCACGCCAGCGCGCTCTTGGCGACGAGGCTGAGCGTGATGTAGGCCCGCTCACCCACCAGGTAGTCGCGCCAGCGGCCGACCTGCTTGTACTGCAGCCACTGGTTGACGGCGAAGGTGTTGAAGAAGACGAACAGCGACACGATGATCCCGTAGACGAACGCGGGCGGCTCGGCGTCGCTGGTCGAGCCGGGTGCCAGCACGTAGAGCAGAACCCCGAGCCACGGGACGATGCCGGTGATGCAGCCGAAGATGAACGGCACCCAGCCGCCGTCGCCGGGCTGGTGGTACTTCTCCTGAAGCCATCCGAACAGGATCATCGAGGCGTTCACGCCGAAGATCGCCAGCAGCGCCACGACGTCGGAGATGCCGGTGATCTGAGCGATCAGGACGATCATGATCGAGCTGGACAGCGAGTACTCCACCCAGCGGAAGTAGTTGTGCCCTTGGGCGAGGCCCGCCTTGTACCGGCCGAAGAAGGCGGGGCTGGCCACGATCAGGTGGAACAGCGCGGAGAGGGCGAAGAAGCCGGCCACGGCCAGCCCGACCGGGGTGTCGAGGATCGTGACGGTGTCGCTCGGCGTCGTCCCGGGCGGGCCTTCGAGATAGGTGCCGGTGACCGGCAGCGTGAAGTCGTTGGCGAGGGCCACCACCAGGCCGGCCTGCACCGCGTGCAGCGCCGCAGCGATCAGGTTGTACCGGCGCAACGAGGAGTAGCGGGCCTCGTCGGCGGCTGGGGCGGTCGTCGGGTCGAGCGTGGTGCTCATGGCGTCTCCCTGGTGTGTCACGTCCGTCCCACTCTGGGGCTCGTCCGGCTTCGCTACCTTAGATGATCTTCGGCCCTGGCGATCGCGCGCGGGCGCGAGCACCCTGGTCGGTGTGGTGACCCGGCTCAGCCCCGACGCTGTCGTGGCCTCGTGCGACGGTGCCGTGGGTGCGTACGTGCACGTCCCGTTCTGCGCGAGCATCTGCCCGTTCTGCCCGTACAACAAGGTGCCCGCCCGTGCCGACCTCGCCGACCGGTACTTCTCCTCGTTGGCGACAGAGATCGCCTGGTACGCCGACGCCCTGCGGCACAGCGGACGGACGGCCTTCACCTCGCTCTACGTCGGTGGCGGCACGCCCACCCTGTACCCCGACGAGCTGGCGCGCATCGTCGCAGCCGTCCCGGTGACCGGTGAGCGCGCCGTCGAGGTGCTCCCCCTGCACGGCACGCCGGAGAGGTTGCAGGCGTTGCGCGACGCAGGGATCACCGCGGTCAGCGTCGGGGCGCAGTCGTTCCACGACGAGGTGCTGCGTCGCCTTCGTCGTCCGCACGACGCCACCGCGAGCCGCGCGGCGGTGCGCAACGCCCGTACGCAGTTCGAGTGCGTCGACGTCGACCTGATCGTGGACGTGGCGTGGGAGGACGACCCTGCGCTTCGCGGGGCCTTTCTGCTCGATGCTCAGCGCTGCTTCGAGATCGGCGTCGAGCAGGTGTCGACGTACCCCTTGATGCGCTTCGGCTACACCCCGTTCGGCACTGCCCAGCACGACCGTCGCCGCGAGCACGAGCTGCTGCACCAGGTCACCGACGTCGCCCAGCGGTACGGCTACGAGCGCCGGTCGGTGTGGACGTTCAACCGGCGCGACGCGTCGGCCTACACGTCCATCACGCGGCGACGCTTCATCGGGATGGGCGCCGGCTCGGCGTCGTTCACCGGACGCGACTTCTACGTCAACCACTTCGGTCTCGATGCCTACTGCGCCGACGTGGAGGGCGGGCGGCTGCCCGTCGCGCGGTGGCTTCACCTCGGCCGGGTGGCCGGCGGACTGTACGACGCGTTCTGGCAGGCCTACGCGGGGTCGATCGCCGGGCACCGGCTCGGCCGCCGCGGCTTCGACGTCTACCACGACCTGGAGCGACTGGTCACCTACCAGCTCATCGAACCCTTGTGGGCGCAGATGCTCGCCGAGCATGGCGACGATGCGGGCTGGGCGACTCCGGAGCAGGCCCGCCACGCTCGGGCGTGGACGCTCGCCAGCGACCTGTGGGAGCGTCCACGCGTCGCGTGATGGGATGAACGCCATGAGCGACCAACCGTGGTGGAAGAGCGCCGTCGTGTACCAGATCTGGCCCCGCAGCTTCGCCGACTCCGACGGCGACGGCATCGGCGACCTGCCGGGAGTGCTGGCACGGCTCGACTACCTCGCGGGGCTCGGCGTCGACGTGCTCTGGCTCTCGCCGTTCTACCCCTCCCCCCAGGACGACTACGGCTACGACGTCGCCGACTACCAGGGGGTCGACCCGATGTTCGGCACCATGGACGACGTCGACGCGCTGCTCGCGGCGGTCCACGAGCGGGGCATGAAGCTCATCGTGGACGTCGTGCTCAACCACACCTCCGACGAGCACCCATGGTTCGTCGAGTCACGCTCGAGCCGCGACAACCCCAAGCGCGACTGGTACTGGTGGCGCGAGCACCCCAACAACTGGCGCTCCTTCTTCTCCGAGCCGGCCTGGACCCGCGACGAGCAGACCGGCGAGTACTACCTGCACCTGTTCTCGGCCAAGCAGCCCGACCTGAACTGGGAGAACCCGCAGGTGCGCCAGGCCCTCTACGCGATGCTGCGCTGGTGGCTCGACCGAGGGGTCGACGGGTTCCGCATGGACGTCATCAACATGATCTCCAAAGACCCCGCCCTGCCGGACGGCTGGGCCCCACCCGGCGAGACGCTCGGCTACGGGTTCGAGCACTTTCTCTACGGGCCGCGCGTCCACGACTACCTGCACGAGATGCATCGAGAGGTGTTCGACGGCCGCGACGACACCTACCTGGTCGTGGGCGAGATGCCCGGAGCCCAGGTGGAGCAGGCGCGTCTATTCACCGACCCGGCCCGCGGGGAGGTCGACATGGTCTTCCAGTTCGACCACGTGGGCCTCGACTACGGGCTCGGCGGCAAGTACGACGTGAAGCCGTTCGACCTGCGTGGGCTCAAGCAGTCGTTCGGCAGCTGGCAGCGCGGGCTGGCCGAGGTGGGGTGGAACTCGCTGTACTGGAACAACCACGACCAGCCCCGCATCGTCTCGCGCTGGGGGGACGACAGCGACGCGCACCGGGTCGCGTCCGCGAAGGCGCTGGGCACGCTGCTGCACCTGCACCGGGGCACGCCGTACGTCTACCAGGGCGAAGAGCTCGGCATGACCAACTACCCGTTCTCCCGGCTCGACCAGCTCGTCGACATCGAGGGCCTCAACTGGGCGACCGAGGCGGTCGCCGCCGGTCGCCCACTCGATCAGGTGCTGGCCGGGCTGCGCGCGCACGGGCGTGACAACGCGCGCACGCCGATGCAGTGGGACGACTCTCCACACGCCGGCTTCACCACCGGAACCCCGTGGCTGGCAGTCAACCCCAACTACCCGGGCCTCAACGCCGCCGCTCAGGTGGACGACCCCAGCTCGGTGCACGCGCACTACCGACGCCTGATCGCGCTGCGGCACAGCGAGCCGGCCGTGGTGGACGGTGACTTCACCATGCTGCTGCCCGAGCACGAGCACGTGTACGCGTTCACGCGGGGCCTCGACGACGTCGAGCTGCTGGTGATGGTCAACGTCTCCAGCGAGGACGTGGAGGTCGACGTCGAGACACCGTCGGACTGGCGCGACGCCGAGGTGGTGCTCGGGTCGGCCTACGCCGCGACGATGGCACCGTGGGAGCAGCGGGTTCTTCGGCGTCGCCGTTGATCACGTCGCGCCGGTGGCGAGCCTGTGGACGAGCACCGACGTTCGCGGTGCGCGCGGGCCACGATGCAGCCATGGCATTCACCGACCTACCCCCCGACTGGCCCTCCCGTCCGATCACCGACCCGGCTCTGCTCGCCGACGTGCTCGACCTCGTCGTCAGCGAGCAGGCACGTGTTACGGGCTCCCTCTACCTCCTTCTCTGCGACCCCGGTGACCGGCTGGTGCTGCCCGTCGAGATCGGCGAGCTCGCGACGGCGCCAGCAGGCTCCGCCCGAGCCGAGATGCTCGCGCCCATCATGCGTCAGGCGAACGAGATGGCGCCCGACGGCGGAGTGCTGGCAGCCATCGCCCGCCCCGGTGGGTTGTCGGTCACGGCCGACGACCTCGCGTGGGCCGACACCGTCGCCGACGCTGCACGCGGAAGGCTCCGCCTGCTCGGCGTCCACGTGATCACCCTGGACGGCAGCCGTCCCGTTCCCGCCGACCGACGCGCGGCGTGAGCAACCGCGCCGTGATCCAGCCCTGGGGCCCCGACCTCGGCTGATCTGAGGGCGGCAAAGCCCTTGACGGGGGCTGGACGAGCGTCGAAGGTGGCTCTCGTCCACACATCTGGGGAGGCGGGACCGAGTAGTGACGCAGCACAGCTCTGACTCGGCACAACGGTTCGAGTTTCGGTTCCAGAAGCTCTACGTGCCCATGCTGGCCGCCATCGGGGTCACCCCTGGCACTGCCCACGTCGTCGTCACCGACGACCGGTTCGTGGCCAGGTTCGGTCCGTGGCTGGTCTCGACGGCGCTGAGCAACGTGGTCGACGTGTGCGAGACCGGGCCGTACACAGCGGTCAAGGCGATCGGTGCGCGGCTGTCGATGACCGACCGCGGCCTCACGTTCGGCAGCACCACCGAGGGCGGCGTGTGCCTGAGCTTCGACAACCCGGTGACCGGGCTCGACCCGCTCGGCGTCATGCGCCACCCCGGTCTGACGGTCACGGTGGACGACCCCGCGGGCCTGGTCGCCGCGGTGCGCGCCGGCGCCGGCCTGCGCACGACATCGGTCGACTAGCCGGCGTCCCCAACCGGAGCAGCGTCGATGCCGGCCAGGCGTCGCGCCATCGCCTTGTCGGCGTCCAGGTCGATCTTGCGGGCGATCTCGACGCGCTGGGCCTGCGGCGACCCCGCACCGTGCAGCGACTCGGTGAGGTAGCCGACCGCGTTGCGTCCCATCGTCAGGTTCTCCACGAGCCGTAGCAGCCGCACCCGGTGCTCGGTCGGGACGTCGGGAGACGTCGAGAAGTACTTCTCCAGCAACGGGCCGACCTGGTCGTCGGCGAAGTCGGCCTCCCCGGGCAGGGTCGCCACCAGGCCGCCGGCGATGTCTTGGGCGAGGCGCGCCAGCTCATAGGGAAAGCGGGTCACGTTGTGCTTGCAGACGTTGGCCAGCAGCCCGTCGTTCTGGAAGCTGCCGGCCGGCATGCGTGTCGACTCGTAGGACGAGGCGATGCCCGCGCCGTAGACCGTCTCGTTCAGGTGCGCCATCTCGATGATCTTGTCGCGCACGTGCGACGCCTTCTCGACCCCGTGGTACTCCGCCAGCTGGGCCGCCGCCCCGATGAGGACGTCGCCCAGGCCGGTCTTGCAGACGTAGCTGCGGCGGTGGAACGCGGTGAAGCGCTCGACCAAGGGTGCGGCGAACTCGACCTCGCCGTCCATGAACACGTACTCGTGAGGCACGAAGACGTCGTCCAGGATGATCGTCGCCTCCTGCCCGCCGAAGCGGGCGTTGCCGACGTCGATCTCGCCGCCTTCCAGCGCACGCGTGTCGCACGACTGGCGACCCAGCACGTACGTGAGGCCCGGGTGCTCGACGGGGATGGCGGCGACGACGGCGTAGTCCCGGTCGGCGTCGGTCATCCGCATGGTGGGCATCACGACGATCCAGTGGCTGTTCAGGCACCCCGTCTGGTGCGCCTTGGCCCCGCGCAGGACGATCCCGTCGTCACGACGCTCGACGACGTGGGTGAACAGGTCTGGGTCGTGCTGCGCGGCCGGACCCTTCCCCCGATCACCCTTGGGATCGGTCATGGCGCCGCCGACGACGAGGTTCGTCACCTGGCAGTAGCGCAGGAACGATCGCAGCCGCTCGTGGTACGTCGTCCCGAGTGCCTCGTCGCACTCGTAGGTGACGGAGTAGAGCGCGTTGAAGGCATCCATGCCGACGCAGCGCTGGAAGCAGGTGCCGGTGTCTTGTCCGAGGCGGCGTTGCATCTTGTTCTGCATGACGACGTCGTCCGGTGACTCCGCGACGTGCAAGAAACGGTTGACCCGCTGCCCAGCGATCGAGGAGTAGGCCGTGGCGAGCTCCGGCTGCTCGACGGCGAGGTCGTAGGTGCGGGCGAGGGCGTTGATGGACGGGCGCACGACCGGGTGGTCGACGGGCTCCTTGATGCGCTCGCCGAGGTAGTGCACGCGCAGGTCGCGCCCGCGCAGGCTCTCGACGTACTCCGCACCGGTGGTCAGCGGCTCGGCGTCGCGCCGCCACAGGGTTGCGGGCTCGTCACGCCGGCTCATGCGCCTCCTTCGACACCGCCAGCGGAGCGAGCCACTCGCGCAGCTTGGTGTAGACCACCGGGTGGTTCAGCATCGACAGGTGGTGCACCCCGGTGAGGTGAAAGCCCTTGTCGTGGTCGAACGGTATGCGTCGCGTCTTGCCGTTGCCCGACGCGCTGGAGTACCGGACGAGGCCGTCACCGAGCAGGTGACCGGCCGGGTGTGCGGAGTCGCTCGTGACCGTGGCGGCCACGAAGTAGTACGTCGCGTGGTCGAGGAAGGGCACGTGCGTCGCCCGGTCGGTGAGCAGCTCGTCCGGGTCGTGGCCGAACCAGTCCTCCTCGATCAAGTTGCCGTAGCGCAGGTCTTTCACCCCGACGCTGCGTGAGCCCAGGATGCGGCTGAACGGCTCGGTCTCCGGCAGCTTGCGCAGCACGATGTCGACGACGTGCGCACCCTGCTCGAGCGGTGCCCCCAGGTGCGGCGTCCCCAGCGTGACGACCGTGCGCACGGCCGCTGCCCAGGCCGAGCCGTCGCGGTCGCCGTAGTAGCAGGCGCTGCGGGCAACGAGCCCACCCATGGACGCCCCGACCAGCGCGATCTTCTCCACCGGCACCGGCCATGCCGCCACCAGGTCGTCCAGCAGCGCCGAGAGCCGCTTGCCGTTCTCGCTCACCCGCAGGCCGCTGTTGTAGCGGACGTAGACCGGGCTCAGACCCAGGTCCTTCTCCAGTCGCTCGCCGTAGGGCCGACCGTCGTCCGCGGACGGCTCCGGCTCGCCGGGGATCGTCGCAACCGGGCGCGGCCCCCATGCTTCTTCGCCCTGCACCAGCCCGTGCACGAAGACGACCATCATGGGTCCGGCGTGCGGGAACGCCGCCGCCACGGTCTCCGGCTCGAGGAGCAGGTCGTGGCCGTCCACCCGCACCGCTGTTCGCAGCGCGATGGCTGGGTGGTTCTCGGCGATCTTGTCGCCCCACAGGCCGTTGACGATCGTGGCCATCCGCTGCCCGACCGGGTGCTCGGTGATCAGGTCGGACTGCTCGCCGCGACGCGACACCACTTCGGCCACCCCGGCCGAGATCAGCCGCTCGCCGACGACGACCGCGACGTACACGGCGTCCGTGAACGCGCGGCGCGTCACCGCGACCGGTGTGGCAGCGGCCGGCACGTAGGAGTCCACCCGCCCCGACACGGCCCGGTGGACGTCCTCGACGATCCCGATCACGCCCGCAAGGGCATCACCGGCCAGCGCCCCGGCAGCTCGTGCCTCATCTTGGCGGCTCACGGCACCCACCTCTCGGTGCCCACGGTAGCCCGAACGGGGGTGATGGCCGACCTGGAGAGCCGTTAACCTCGACCCACCATGACGCAGGACAGCTCACGAGCGTTGCTGACACCGTGGGGTGAGGCGCTCGACCGCGACTGCCCGCTGCCGGAGTATCCCCGCCCCCAGCTTCAGCGCGACAGCTTCGTCTGCCTCAACGGCCCCTGGGAGTACGCGATCACCTCGTCGCTGAACCAGCCGGCGGCCTACGCGGGCACCATCCTGGTGCCGTTCTCGCCGGAGTCGGCGCTCTCCGGGGTCGGGCACGTGCTCCAGCCGGACGAGGTGCTGCACTACCGCCGATCGTTCCGGCTGCCGGCTGGGCTCGTCGCGCACTGGGACGACCGGGTGCTGCTGCACTTCGGGGCGGTGGACCAGTGGTGCCGGGTCGAGGTGAACGGCCACGTGGTGGGCGAGCACACCGGCGGGTACCTGCCGTTCACCCTCGACGTGACATCGGCCCTGGTGAAGGGCCTGAACGACCTTCGGGTGGTCGTCCGCGACCCCTCCGACACCGGGCTCGGCTCGCGCGGCAAGCAGCGGCTGGCACGGGGCGGCATCTGGTACACGCCCCAGTCGGGCATCTGGCAGACCGTGTGGCTGGAGTCGGTGCCAGCGCTGTACATCGACCGGCTCGCCGTCGTGCCCGACCTCGAGGCCGGCGCTGTGGACGTCTCCGTGCACGTCGTCGACCGGCGCCGACGCACGACGAGGGACGACCAGACCTGCACGGTCACCGTGCGGGCGGACGGCGCACGGGTCGCCTCTGGTCGGGGGCCGTCCGGTCAACCCATCCGGGTGGTCGTCCCACATCCGCGGGAATGGTCACCGGAGGACCCGTACCTGTACGACCTCGAGATCAGCGTGGGCCGCGACAGGGTGCGTTCCTACGCGGGCCTCCGCTCGTTCGCACTGGGGCGGGACGCCGACGGCACGCCGCGACTGATGCTCAACGGCCGCCCGTACTTCCACGCCGGGGTGCTCGACCAGGGCTACTGGTCCGACGGCCTCTACACCGCACCCTCGGACGAGGCGCTGAAGCACGACGTCGCCACCGTGAAGCGACTGGGCTTCACGATGATCCGCAAGCACATCAAGATCGAGCCCCTGCGCTGGTACTACCACTGCGACCGGCTGGGGATCCTCGTCTGGCAGGACATGGTCAACGGAGGTGGGCAGTACCGCGCACCCGTCGTGACCGCCCCGGCGTTGGGCCCGATCAACCTGTCGGACAGTCGCTACGAACTGTTCGCCCGCTCAGACGCTTCTGGTCGCAGAGACTGGCTGCACGAGATGCGCGACACCGTCGAGCACCTGCGTAGCGTGGTGTCGCTCGCGATGTGGGTCCCCTTCAACGAAGGGTGGGGCCAGTTCGACGCCGCATGGGTGGCCGACCAGGTGCGCCGTCTCGACCCGACCCGCACCGTCGACCACGCCAGTGGGTGGCACGACCAGGGCGCCGGGGACCTGACGAGCAAGCACGTCTACTTCCGGCCGTTCCGGCTGCCGCGGCGACGGGCGAGGACAGGCCACCGCGCGATCGCGCTGACCGAGTACGGCGGGTACTCGCTGCACGTGGCCGAGCACAGCGCAAGCGCGGAGGCGTTCGGGTACCGGCGCTACTCCTCGGCCGACGACCTGGCCGCGGCATTCACCTCGCTGCACACCGAGCAGGTCGTCCCCGCGATAGCCCGCGGGTTGGCCGCCACGGTGTACACGCAGCTCAGCGACGTGGAGGACGAGACGAACGGGCTGCTCACCTACGACCGGCGAGTGCAGAAGATGTCCGACGAGGTCGTCCAGGCGGTGACCAGGCGGCTGCGGCTGTAGCGCTATGTGACGTCGCGGTTGCGGCCCAGCCGCTCGTGGCTGGTCACCCAGTCACCCGCCAGCACGGCGCTGCTCAGCGACACCTCGCCGGCGAGGACGACCGCGGCGCAGATCTCGGCGAAGGCGCGCACCCGTCCGGGTCCGTAGCAGCCGAGCATCGTCAGGCACTCCCGCTGCGTGGCCAGCCCGGTGCCTCCGCCGACGGTGGCCACGATGAGCGCCGGCAAGGTGATCGACCAGTAGTAGTCGCCGTCGTCGGTGACCTGGCTGTAGACCATGCTGGCGTGCGACTCCGCGACGTTGGCGACGTCCTGGCCGGTGGCGATGAACAGCGCCGCCAGCCCGTTGGCGGCGTGGGCGCCGTTGCTGGCCGAGCCGGCCATGAACCCGCCCGTCTGGCTGTACTGCCGGGCGCGGAACAGCTGCTGCGGCGTCACGCCCATGTGCCGCACCAGCAGGTCGGCCGGGATCGTCGCCTCGGCGACCACCCTCTTTCCGCGGGTGCGCAGCATGTTGATCTGGGAGTGCTTCTTGTCGGTGTCGATGGCGCCCGACAGCACGTACCGAGGGTGGTCGGGGTGGTTCTGCTGAATCCACTCGCACGCGGCGAAGGTGGCCTTGCCGACCATGTTCTGCCCGGCTGCGTCGCCGGTGGTGTAGTCGAAGCGGGTGTAGAGCATGGGGCCGACGGCATAGCGCTCGATCTCGACGAGTCGTCCGATGCTGGTGGTCGCCTCTGCGGCGTCGCGGATCTCGTCCTCGTGCGCGTCGAGCCACTCGGCCAGCTCGCGAGCGGCGAGGGCGTCGTCGAGGACGAAGACCGGTGCGCGCTGCATGCGGTCGTCCACGACCGTGGCCCGCACTCCCCCGGCCTCGCTGAGCAGCCGCATGCCCCGGTTGTACGACGCCACCAAGGTGCCCTCGGTGGTGGCCATCGGCACGTAGTAGTCACCCTGGGCGTGCTCCCCGTTGACGCGCAGCGGGCCGGCCAGCCCGATCGGCACCTGGGCGACTCCGACGAAGTTCTCGATGTTGCCGGGCAGCGTGCTTGCGTCGAGGGAGTACGACGCGACGTGCTCGAGGCTGGTGCCGGTCTGCTCGCGGACGAAGTCTCGTCGCGTCTGCGCCTGCTCACCGGTGTAGTCGTTCTGCTTGTCACGCGGGACAGACGGGCGGGCGCGGCGGGTCATGCGCCGTATTGTCGTAGACGTGACGCCGGGACGGGTGCTGGTGGCGATCGGGGTCGTTGTCGCACTGGCTGTCATGGCGTTCGTGGCGCACCGAGGCCTTCTTGCGATGGAGCGTCGTGGCTGGGTCTACTACCGAGCCAAGGGCACCGGAAGCATGGGCGCGTCAGCCATGTTCGGGCTCAACGAGGCCTTTCATCCCGAAGCGCGCCACACCGTGATCGAGCAGGCGCAGTCCGAGCAGCGGGGCCCTCGCCGCGCAGCTCCTGGCGACCCACCGTCGGACCCGGACTGACGCATGCAGGTACTCGTGCCCGGCGGGACCCTGCACGCAAGCTCGCGCCGCTGACCGCGCACCCGACCCCCCAAACGATCACGTGACGGCGGGAGTTGGGGGGTTTCCAAGGCAGATCCCCCTTGGAAACCCCCCAACTGCCGCGTGAAGTGGCCGCCGAGCCTGGACTGCCGGCATCGTGTCGAGTCGCGGACTGGATCGGCCGTGCCATGCCCGTTGCACCTGGCGTTCGCTGGATATCCACAGGCAAGCCATGAGGGCCGGTGCGTGTCGGACCCCTCTGCCATCATTCGTACATGTGTTCGATTTCGAGGCAAGGTGCGGGGCTGTCGCCGACTGCTGTCGTGCAGCAGGTTCATGACCTGCTGGACGTTCTCCTGAGCGCGGACCTGACCCTGCTCGGGTTGGATGAGCATGCGGTGCTCGTGTCACGGCTGGTGCGAGCGGAGCATCGACTGCATGCCGGGCTGCTGGACGCGGTGGGTGCCTTCGACACGGCGCAGGTCGCGTCGGTCTCGCGACACCGCACGACCACGCGATGGCTGGAGCACCGCACCGGCGTGTCAGCAGGGACGGCGGCGCACGTCACGCGCCAGGCCCGCGCGCTTCGCGACCACCTGCCGGCGACCCGGGACGTCCTGGCCGCCGGGCGGATCACCCCGCAGCACGTCTCGGCGATCACCGCGGTGCTGCGCACGATCGGGCCCGAGCACGCCCCAGCAGCCGAGCCCATCCTGCTCGACCTGGCCCGCCGCACCGACCCTGCCACGGTGAAGCGCGCCACCGCCGAGATCTGGGCGCACGTGAACCCGGCCGGGGCAGAGAAGGCCCTGCATCAGGCCTACGCCCGCCGTGGGCTGACGCTGTCGGTGGTCGGGCAGCTCGGCTACCTCGACGGAGTGTTCGACCTGGAGTCAACCGAGCTCATCGCCGCGGCACTCCAACCCCTGCTGGCGCCCACCGGTCCCGACGACAAGCGCGAGGCGCCGCAACGGCGAGCCGACGCGCTCGTCGACGTCCTGCAGCACCATCTCGACACCGCCGACATGCCCCAGCTCGGCTCGCACCGCGCTCACGTGAGCATGATCATCGACGCAGACCAGCTGTCACCGACCGGTGAGCGATTCGACACGGTCGTCGACGCGGATGGGGCTACGGGTAGGCAGTCGCGCGGGTGGGCCGGCACGGTCACCCTCCCCTGGACCGGGGCCGCCGTCCCGGCCTCGATCGCGCGCCGCTGGACCTGCGATGCCACGCTCACCCCTGTTCTGGCCCGCCTCGTACGCCGTCACCAGCCCACCGCTCTCACGGTCGACGAGGCCCGAGCCGTAGCCAGCGCTCCAGGCAGCGGCACCGTCACCCTCGACACCGCGGTGTGGATGCCCCTGAGCGTCGGGCGTACGCAGCGCACCGCTACGAATGCCCAGGTGAAAGCTCTGCGCGCCCGCGACGGGGGGTGCATCCACCCCGAATGCACCCGCACTGCCGCCTACTGCGATGCCCACCACGTCCAGCACTGGGCCGACGGGGGGCCCACCGATCTGCACAACCTTGCCTTGTTGTGTCGACACCACCACCGCACCCTTCACCAGCACCTGTGGGCGATCCACCCCGACCCGGGGACTCCTGGGCTCTTCTGGGTGACGAGCGATGACGGCCTGAGACCGGCGCAGACCGCCACCGACCGGTCACCACCCGTGCGCTCGGCCCGATAGGGCAGCGGGAACCGGTTCGAGTGTCGAGGACGGGCGCGACTTCACGACGGGTGGCTTCGCCATCGGGTCGGATCGGGTGGCTTCGCCATCAGGCCGGGAAGGGCGGCTTCGACATCAGCCACACAGGCACGCCGAGCTCGTCCAGACGATGCTTCTCGAGGACGGAGAACCCGAGGTGCTTGTAGAACGCCACGTTGAACTCGGTCTCGGTCTCCAGATAGGCAGCGACCCCGTCATGAGAGGCCCGCGCAAGGCCCTCGCGCACCAACGCGGCGCCCAGCCCCGCGCCCTGTCGCGTCGGATCGACGCCGATGCACTGCAGGTACCAGTGCGGGTCGGGAACGAGCGCCTTGCGGCGCTTCTCCATGTGGTCGACGACGGCGAGCAGTGTGCGCATCTCCGACCGGGGCAACCGCATCACGGAGCGGGGCAGCGCCAGCCGCGCCCGAATGAGTGCCCACGCGTTCAGCTCGACGCCGGGTGGCGTCCACAGAGCCACGCCGACTCCCCCGCCGATGGCCCGCACGTACCCACCAGCAGCGATCGTGGTGCGAGTGAGCGCGCTGAGCATCCCCGTCAGAGCGGCGTCGCGGTGTTCTTCGTCAGGCCAGAGTGCGAACCACAGCGGGTCGGCGGCGAACGCTCTCGCGAGCATCACACCGACCGACGCGTGCTCGCCCGGTCGCACCGAGACGATCTCAGCAGACGCGACCTCGGCGGGGTCGATCGGTCCAGACGGCATGACCAAGGACGCTACCGACACCCCCGCCCGACCACCACCGTCTGGGCCATGGGCAGACCGGCAACAAGAGACGAGCTGCTGGCGCGCATCGACAGCGACTTCGAGGCTCTCTGGCGCTCCGTCGAGACAGTCCCAGGGCCCGACCGGCAGCGCGGTCAGGCCTGCGGCGACTGGACGGTCAAAGACCTGCTTGCCCATCTCGACGCCTGGCACGAGATGTTCCTGGCGTGGGAGGCTGTCGGTCGAGCAGGCGGGAAGCCCCCGATGCCCGCGCCGGGCCTCACGTGGAAGCAGACGCCGCAGCTGAACGAGCAGATCTGGCTACGCACCCGCGACGATTCCTGGGACGACGTCGCTGCGCGCCTGACCGCGTCCCACGCCCGCATCCGAGACGTCGTCGCGAGCTACAGCCACGACGACCTGTTCACCAAGAAGCGGTTCGAGTGGACAGGCAGCACGTCGGTGGGCAGCTACGCCACGTCGGCCACGACCAGCCACTACGACTGGGCCCGCAAGCAGGTCCGCGCCTACGCCAAGGCGTTGCAGTCGCCCTAGGCGCCGACAGGATGCGTGTCGACCGCCCCGCGGCTCACAGAACTACTCTCGCGGCATGACGAGCAGCTCCCCGCATGCCGTGAACCTTGCCGAGAAGCTCGGCCAGTTCGATGACCACTGGACGCCGCGGAGGGTCGCGGAGCTCAACGGCCACGACGTACGCGTCGTCAAGGTGCGCGGAGAGCTCTTCTGGCACCAGCACGACGACACAACCGTCGAGCAGACCCAACACCGGAGACGTGGCTACAGCGCCGCAGCGCATCGTGATCTGAGCCCTAGATGAAGAACTGACCGTTCGACTCGTTCGACTCCCCGTACATCATCGCGACCCCGCCCAGCTCGACGCCCTCGATCAGGTCGTCCGCGGCGATGCCGAGCAGGTCCATCGTCATCGTGCAGGCCACGAGGCGCACTCCGCCGTCGCGGGCCGAGACGATCAGCTCGGGCAGGCTGGGCACGTTGTGGTCCTTCATGATGCGTTTGATCATGGCCGGTCCCCCGCCGAGCATGTTCATCGTCGACAGCGGCATCTTGTCCGGCCCGGACGGCATCATCGCCGCGAAGGCACGGTCCATCGCCGAACGCTCCCGCTCCGGCGGGTCGTTGCGCCGCAATGCGTTGAGCCCCCAGAACGTGAAGAACATCGACACCTCGTCGCCCATCGCCACCGACCCGTTGGCGAGGATGAACGCGGCGAGCACCCGGTCGAAGTCCCCGGAGAACACGATGAGCGTCTTCTTCTCCCTGATGCGCGCAGCGGCCGAACCCTCGGCCAAGCCACCGCCCTTGCGGAACGTCGCCGCGTAGCCCGGACCCTCGGGCACGATGTCGAGCATCTCGTGCCCGTTGGTGGCCGCCCAGGCGGGCGCGTCCAGGCGGAACCCGGGGTCGGAGACGTGCACGAGCACCTCGTCGCCGGGGTTCAGCGAGTCGATCTTCTCCTGCAGCTTCATGATCGGTCCCGGGCAGGCCAGTCCGGTGCAGTCCAGGTCGACGCTCACCCCTGTCGCCGCGACCACCACGGGGGCCCCCTTGCCAGTGTTGGCCCCGGTCACCGCTTCGGCGTAGTTGACGACCGGCTCGAACGAGTCGACCTCGTCCTCGAGCGCGACGTCGTGGAAGGCCCGGAAGGTGTTCATGCCGCCGGAGAGCATCTTGACGTCGGTGAAGCCGCGCTGCACCAGCGCTCGGTAGGCGAGGTAGGACCGGAACCCGACCGCGCAGTACACGCGCAACGGCACGCCGCGGTCCCAGTCCTCACACTGCTCACGGATGGTGGGCAGCGGGACGTTCTCGGCACCGGGCAGGTGCCAGATGGCGAACTCCGTCGGGCCGCGCACGTCGATGATGCGCGCCCCCTCGGTGGCCCCCGGGTACTCGCTCGGGTACCAGAGGTGCACGTCGCCCTTGAGCAGGTTCGCCCCGACGAAGCCCGCCATGTTGATCGGGTCTTTCGCCGAGCCGAACGGCGGGGCGTAGGCGAGCTCGAGGTCTTGAAGGTCGAAGACCGTCATTCCCGCCTTGATCGCCGTCGCAAGGACGTCGATGCGCTTGTCCACGCCGTCGAACCCGACGCAGCCGGCCCCGAGCAGCCGTCCTGTGCCCGGCTCGAACAGCACCTTCAGGTGCATCTTCGCCGTGCCCGGGTAGTAGCCGGCGTGACCGGACGGATGCACCTGCACCCGCTCGAACGGGATCCCTGCCGCGGTCAGCTGCTTCTGGTTGGCGCCGGTGCCACCGGCGACCATGTCGAACATCTTCACGATGGACGTGCCCTGCACCTGCCCCCAGGTGGTGTCGCGCCCGCAGATGTTCTCCGCGGCGACGCGGCCCTGCCGGTTGGCCGGGCCGGCCAGCGGCACGAGGTACGGGCCGGGGAGGATCAGGTGCTCGACCTCGACGGCGTCTCCGGCGGCGTAGACGTCGGGCAGGTTCGTGCGCATGTGCTCGTCGACCTTGATGCCACCGCGTGGCCCGAGCTCGACCCCGGCCGCCGCGGCGAGCTCGGTGCTCGGGCGAACACCAGCGGCCAGCACGACCAGGTCTGTCTCGACGAAGTGGTTGTTCGCCAGCTCGACCCGAACCCGCCCGTCCGGGGTCTCGCCGAACGCCGCCGCCGTGGTGCCGAGCTGTAGCTCGATGCCGTGCTGGCGGATGTAGCCCTCCATCTGCGTGGTGAGCTCGCGGTCCAGCGGGGGGATGATCTGGTCGGCCATCTCCACGATCACGGTCTGCACGCCGCGGTGGTGCAGGTTCTCGGCGACCTCCAGCCCGATGTAGCCGGCGCCGATCACGACGGCGTGCTTCGCGGGCGGGCGGGACTCGGTTCCGTCCACCAAGGCCTTGATGGCGTCCATGTCCCCGATGCGCCGAAGCACGTGGATCCTGGGGTGGTCCACGCCGGGCAGCGGGGGGATGAACGGCGCGGCACCCGGGCACAGCGCGGCTGCGTCGTACGACTCGACGATCTCGTCGCCGGTGTCGAGGTTGCGCACCGTGACGGTCTTGGCCTCGGCATCAAGGGCGATCACGTCGTGACCCGTCCGCACGTCGAGGGCCAAGGACTCGTCCAGGCTCTCCGGGGTCTGCAGCAGCAACCGGTCGCGATCGGCGATCACCTCACCGATGTGGTACGGCAGACCGCAGTTCGCGAACGACACGTGGCGCGCACGCTCGAACACCACGATCTCGGCGAACTCGTCCAGCCGACGCGCTCGGGCCGCGCACGACATGCCAGCAGCGACACCCCCGACGACAACGATCTTCATCCATCCACCCCTTCGGCTCACGTCCACCGTAGGGATTCCGGCAGCCGGACGAGAGGCTTTCGACTGAGATCGGCAGGCGGCCCCGACGCGTACTGTCGCACCGGCGCTGCTCGCGAGACGGAGAGGACCACCATCGTGGCTGTCGAGATCATCGTCTGGGTGGACAACGAGGACGACACCGGAACGTTCGGTACGTCCGACGACCTTCAGTCACGGCTCAAGTGGGAGGCCGGCAAGATCCACTCGTCACTGCGCACGGGCGGCGAGGTGCTCGTCGTGATCGGCGGTGCCACCGTGCTGGCCGGCGGGGGTGTTGCCTGGACCGGAGGCGGCGCGGGCGTCGCGGTCGGCGGTTCGGCCATCGCCACCGTCGGCGGGCTGTCGATGTGGCTCGGCTCGTTGCTGGAAAGTGTCTGGCGCGCCCCGGCGCAGGACGACTTCGCGCAAGCGCCCGTGGTCTCCCCCATGCCCGTGCGGCTCGACCCGGCCACGGCGGAGGCAGAACCCGAGCTGTCCGCGCTGGTCGGCAGCCTCGGCCGGGCCGCCGGTCTGGCGCAGGCGCTGCTCGACTCCCTCGAACGTGGCCAGGGCGCTGCCGCAGCGGGGGACGACGTGTGGGTACGCCGTCACTCGTTGGCGATGGAGTCGCTCACCAGCGCGCTGGGCGCCCGTCTGCTCACTGCATCGTCCTTGATGGACGAGCTGGCCGCCGACCCGGCGACGGGGCTACGGGCCAGCCACCAGCAGATGGTCGAGGCGCTCGGTGCCCTGACGACCGGGGAGCGCAGCCAGCGGGCGATGGGCGCCCTCGCCGAGTGTGGGTTCACCGAGACATCGTGGCTGCTCGACCACCTGCTGGCGCTTCAGCCGGCGCGGCTGCCGGCGCAGGCGTCCACGCATCAGGCCCTCAGCCGGATGGCGATGACGGCGCGCCGCACCGGCATGCAGCTGCTGGAGCGGGGCTGACCGACCTGCCAGGCTAGGAGCGGATCGACTTCTGGCCGCCCGCACGCCCTTCGGCGACGACGAGCAGCACGATCGCCGCCACGACGGCCACGATCGCGCCGAGCACGTTCAGCTCGAAGACGTTGCCGGTACCGAGCAGGCTGGCGACGAGACCGCCCACGATCGACCCGACGACGCCGAGGCCGAGGGTCATCGGCAGGCTCAGCGCGTCCTTGCCGGGCTTGAGCAGCCGGGCGAGCGCGCCGACGACCAAGCCGAAGACCAAGAAGCCCAGGATGTCGATGATCATGCGCCCAGCGTAGGCGGACCAGAAGGCCCTTGCCCCGCGGCGCAGGTGCGAGCAGACAGTCAGGAGTGAGCGCGACGCTTCAGTTCATGGGTGGGGCCGGCACCGTCACCGGCAGCAAGTTTCTGCTGCAGGCCGACGGCGTCGCGGTGCTGGTCGACGCCGGCCTCTTCCAAGGGCTCAAGGCACTGCGGCGGCGCAACTGGGATCCGTTCGGCTTCGCGCCTGCCGACATCGACGCGGTGGTGCTCACCCACGCTCATCTCGACCACTGCGGCTACCTGCCCGCTCTGGCACGTCAGGGGTTGGACTGTCCGGTGCTGGCCACGGACTCCACACTCGACCTGGCCACGCTGGTGCTGCGCGACAGCGCGGCGCTGCAGGAGGAGGATGCGGCGTACGCCGCCAAGGGGGGCTGGTCACGCCACCGGTCGCCGCAGCCTCTCTACACGACGGCCGACGTCGAGCGCCTGCTGCCGCTGATGCAGCCGGTGCCGTTCGGCGAGCCGCGGGAGGTCACGGCAAGCACGGGCGGCGCCGCTGCGACGGTGACCCTCGTCCCGGCCGGACACATCCTGGGGTCCGCTGCCGCGCAGGTGACGTTGGGCGGCGTACGGGTCGTCGTGAGCGGCGACCTCGGCCGAGACACCCACCCCCTGCTGACCGCGCCGGCTCCCCGCCCCGGCGCCGACGTGGTGCTCGTGGAGTCGACCTACGGCAACCGCCACCACCACGACGACCCTGAGGCAACCTTGGCCGACGCGCTGACCCGCACGTTGGGGCGTGGCGGAGTGGCGGTGATCCCGGCCTTCGCCGTCGACCGCACCGAGATCGTGCTCATGACGCTGCGTCGACTCATGGCGCAGGGACGCATCCCACGCGTGCCGGTCTTCGCCGACAGCCCGATGGCGCTGGGTGCCCTGGACGTGTACCGGCGCGCGGTCGCGGCGCACAGTGCCGACATCCGGGCCCACCTCGGTGGGCTCGACTCCGCGTTCGACCCAGGCGACCTGCGCGAGGTGCACGACGCACGTGACTCGATGGCGATCAACGATCCTGGGTTCCCCTGCATCATCGTCTCCGCCTCCGGCATGGCGTCCGGTGGCCGGGTGGTGCACCACCTCAAGCATCTGCTGCCCGACCCCCGCAACACCGTCGTGCTCGTCGGGTTCCAGGCGATGGGCACGCGCGGACGTGCGCTGCGCGACGGTGCCGAGCAGGTCAAGATGCACGGGCGCTATGTACCGGTGCGCGCCGAGGTGGTCAGCGTCGAAGGGTTCTCGGTGCATGCCGACAGCGACGACCTGATCGCGTGGCTGGCGTCCGGACCCGACGAGCCGCAGGTCGTCTACGTCGTGCACGGCGAGCCGGACGCCGCGTCCGCGCTCGCGAGCAGGGTGCGTGACGAGCTCGGATGGCTGGCCGTCGTCCCGGCGCACGACGAGATCGTCCGCCTGCCGTAGTCGCGCTGGGCGCCCGCTACGTGAACATGCGAAAGCCGCGCGGGCGGCGCAAGAAGTCGCGGATCGCCTCTCGGCCGGTCTCTCGGATCTCCGGCCCGTGCATGAAGGCCGCCGTCGAGTAGTCCAGCTCGCCGAGCCGGTGCGCGGTCTGCTTGGTGAGCGTCCCGCTGCTGCAGAACGCCATCACCGGCCACGTCCGGCGGGCGTTCATGTTCCAGATCGCGTCCCCGGTGATCAACGTGCCCGACGGCAGATGCAGCAACGACACGTGCCCCGGCGTGTGCCCAGGCGTGTGAACCACACGCAGGCCACCGGCGACCGGCAGCTCGTCGCCGTCGGCCAGCACGGTGTCGACCGGCACGGCCGGCGAGCCGAACTGACGGCTGCGGAGCCGACCGAACCACGAGGACGGGTCGAGAGGCGCCCCGCGGCCCGCCGCGATGTCGTCGGCGTCGTCGGCGTGCGCCGACACCGGCGCCCCCGTCTCGTCGACGACGCGGCGCAGGCCGCCGACGTGGTCGGCGTGGGAGTGCGTGACGATGATGCGGGTCACGTCCGCGGGCGTCGACCCCATCTCGGCGAGGGCCGCAACGATCCTCGGTGGTGAACCCTTCGTGCCGGTGTCGACGAGCGTGACCTGACCGTCGTGGTCGCGGAAGGCGTACGCGTTGACCATGTCCGCCGGCACGAGCGGGATGCGGACGAGGCCAGGGGCCAGGGTCACAGTCAGCGTCATGCGCCGCGAGCCTAGGGGTCACCGCTGCGTCGCGCTCTACGCTGCGGCCATGGCCGACACGACGGACTCGGGCGTCGCCGCCGAACCCCGGCCGCTGTCCCCCTTGGGCGGTTGGGTGCGCGGCCAGCGCTCTCGCCCGACGATGACCCAGGAGGAACGCGCTGCGGTCGTCGACGACCTCTTCGTCGACCAGTCCGCCCGGGCGGCGTACCTGTGGCGCTTCTTCGTCCTGCTCATCCTCTCGACCCTGATCGCGACCTTGGGCCTCGTGGCTGACAGCGTCGCCGTGATCA
Organism: uncultured Actinomycetota bacterium; assembly: GCA_963714455.1. Classification (GTDB taxonomy): domain Bacteria; phylum Actinomycetota; class Actinomycetes; order Jiangellales; family Jiangellaceae; genus CAVQGZ01. Next base: position 61,840 of record CAVQON010000013.1, on the reverse strand, counting down.
TCGGGGCGATGCTGCTCGCCCCGCTGATGACACCCATCCTCGCCGTGGCCGCCGCCCTGGTCATTGCGGATGCTCGCGAGCTGGTCAGGAGCGTCGCCATCCTGGTGAGCGGAGTAGCGGCGGCGGTCGCGACCGCCGGGGTCGCCACGTGGGTGGGGCTCAACGACCTGACCGTCGTCTCCGAGCTGCCTGCGGAGATCATCGGTCGGACCGAGCCGTCGCTGCTCGACCTCGGCGTTGCCATTGCCGCGGGGTTGGCCGCCGGCTACGTGCTGACGCACCGTCGCGTTCTGTCGAGCCTGCCGGGCGTCGCAATCGCGGTCGCGCTCGTGCCACCCCTGGCGACCGTGGGCATCACCCTCGAGCTGGGCCAGCAGGACGCCGCGCGCGGCGCCTTGTTGCTGTTCGCGACCAACCTGGTTGCGATCGTGCTGTCAGCCATCGTGATGATGAGGTGGGCGGGTTTCGCCCCTCCCGAGCTGGGGGTGCGTGGCGCGCGCTCCACGCAGATCGGCATCGCCGTGAGCCTCGTGCTGCTCGCCGCAATCGCCATACCGCTCACCGTGCACACCCGGCAGGTGATCCTCGACCAGTCGTTCGCACAAACGGTCGGACGCTCCGTCCAGGCACTGGACCCGGCCAGCGTCATCGTCGAGCTCGACGCGTACGTCGACGGGACGGACCGGGCCACTGTCTCGGCGACGCTGGCGACGACGGCCCCCGAGCCCATCCCGGCCTGGAAGCTCGCCGAGGCCCTCGCTGCGGAGACCGGCCGCGTCATCGATGTCGAGCTGTACATCGACGAGACCAGCAACGATGCTGCGACAGCGGGCTGACCGCGGCCGGGCCGTCGTGCTCGGCACCGCACTCCTGGTGGCCGCGACCCTCGCCGCCTGCTCCGGGACTCCCGAGCTCGAGTCGGACCGCCCTTCGGTCACCGTCTTCGGTCCATGGCGAGGTGTCTCCGCCGATGCCTTTCGCGCATCGATGACCTCCTTCGAGGACCGCACCGGTATCGACGTCGTCTACACCGGCAGCGCCGGCTTCGCACAGGACGCCACCCGCCGAGTCGACGACGGCCTGGCCACCGACGTGATGATCTTCCCGCAGCCAGGGTTGATGCTCGAGCTGGCTGACCGAGGCTTGCTCCTGCCGCTGCCGTCCCACGTCGTGGAGCTGGCGGCGCGCAGCCACCGTCCCGAGGTGAACGAAGCCGTGTCAGCGGTGCAGGCAGATGTCGGCGTCGTCTACCGGCTCAACGTCAAGAGCCTGGTCTGGTACCCCCCGGCATTGTTCGACAGCTTCGGCTACTCGGTTCCTCGGACGTGGACCGAGCTCGATGCGCTGGCTCAGCAGATCGCCGACGACGGGACCGCGCCGTGGTGCCTGGGGGTCGAGGCTTTCGCGTCCAGCGGGTGGGCGGCGACGGACTGGGTCGAAGACATCCTGCTGCGCTCGGCTCCGCCACAGACCTACGACCGCTGGGTGGCCGGCGACCTGCCCTTCACCGACCCGACGATCGCCGCTTCCTTCGAGACCTTCAGCGACATGGCCTTGACCCCCGGCCGCAGCCTCGGCGGTCGCCGATCAGTGCTCAACACCAACGTCGCCACCGCCGCCCAACCCCAGTTCGACGACCCGCCGGGATGCCTGCTGCACCGCCAGGCCTCGTTCGCCTCCGACGACCTCGACCCGTCCGTCGTGATCGGGCCGGATGGCGACACCGACGTCTTCGTCCTGCCCGGACGGGCGGGCGAGACGCCGCCGTTGCTGGTCGGCGGCACGTTCGCCGCTGCGGGCACCGACCGTCCGGAGACCTGGGAGCTGCTCGCCTACCTGGCCTCGGCGGAAGGTTCCGCGACGTGGGTGCAACGCGGCGGGTTCCTCTCACCCCACGCCTCCGTGACCGCCGACGACTACGGCACCGAGTTCGACGCTCGCATGGCTCAGCTGCTGGCCGACGCCGACGTCGTGCGCTTCGACGGGTCCGACCTGATGCCCCCAGCGGTGGGGACGGGCACCTTCTACTCGGCCATGCTGTCCTACATCGCCACCGATCGGCTCGACGACGCTCTCGCCGAGGCGCAAAGCGGCTACGCCGAGTGAGCCGTCCTCACCGCCGCGACAGACGTGCCTCGTGCATCCACTGCAGGTACTGCAGCCCCGAGACTCGGTCGGTGTAGGCGACGTAGCCCGTCCACCCGTCGGCGTCGCGGCGCAGGGCGCGGCACCAGCCCGGCAGCCGGCGGCCGTCGTCGGTGCTCACCCAGACCGGGCGGGGAAGGTCGACCACGCCTCAGCGCACGTTCAGGTCGAAGGCCCGCTCCAGGTCGGTGGCGATGGCCCCGACGAGGTCGAAAACGGTCTGCTCGGGTGCGCGCGACTCGATCACCGGGATGCCGGCAGCCCGGCAGTGGCGCACGATGTAGTCGTCCAGGTCTCGGATGGCGGCGAGCCGCTCCAGGTAGTGCTGCGGGTCGCGGTCGCTGCTGGCGAAGCGTGCGGTGAACCGCCGCTCGTGCTCCTCACGGTCGGGCACGGTGAGCACGTACCCGAACAGGTCCCAGTCCTCGGGCACGTTCACCAGACCTGGCACGAGGTGCACCCCGTTGAGGACGAGCTGAAGCCCCTCCTTCAACGCCCGACGCACCAACGACAACGAGGCCTGGGCCACGATGGACGCCTGCTGCTCGAACGCCACCAGCAGCGGGTCGCCCGCCAGGTTCGAGCGCAGCATGCGCTGGGCTGAGAACGACGACTCGCTCAGCGCAGGGATCAGCCCAGGGTTGAGGGTGCCGCGCAGCACCGCCCGCACGAGGTCGGTGCTGAACGTCCGGTCGATGCCCAGTATCTGCGCCGCACGGTCGCTGACCGTCGACTTGCCGACCCCGGACGTGCCACCGACCGTGATCACCAGGGGATGGCGGGTCGAGCGCAGCCACCACCGGGCCCGCAGCCGACGCAGCACCTCGGTCTCCCCGCGCTCCTGCAGGACGGCGGCGGTGAGCCCACGCACCTCGTCGATGTCGATGGTCACCGGCCGCAGGCGAGACGCCACGTCGGCAGCCACGTCGACGGCCGCCGGCGTGGACAGGCCGGTGACGATCAGGGTGCGCGCCAGGATGGCGTCGGCGAACGGCAGCTCGAGCGCCCCGTCGCGAACCGTCAGCACGACGCGACCCTAGGAGTAGTCACCGACATCGGCCATGCCCGCCCCGTGACTACTCGTCGTAGCCCTCGTCCACGACGTTCGCACGCAGCACCGAGCCGGGCAGGCGGGCGAGCCCGCGTGCGGTGCGGCCGGGGATGCCGACGGCCGCCGCGATGGCACTGGTCAGCTCGGTCTCGACCACCTCGGGGACGACCCGGTCGACGGAGGCCCGCACCATCTCCTCCAGCCGCACGGTCGCAATCTCTGCTCGTAGCTGGTCGACCACCGTCGGCATGGCCGCGTCCACCACCTCGTCGAGCGCCTGGCTCGTCGCCGACACCATGGCCGAGCGAACCAGGTCGCTGGAGAGCACCTCGGCGACCACGATGCTGACCAGGGCATCCACGGTGTCGATACGCGCCTGCCGGCCGGCGTGCGCCAGGTCGTCCGCCTGGTCGTACAGCGAGTCGCGCTGCTCGTCGGGAAGGCTGTCGATGAACGCGTGCCCGAACGCCGCGCTCACCCGCTCCGCGGTGCGGAAAGCCTGGGACGTGATCTCTCGCGCCGGTCGCGTGGCCGCCAGGCCCAGGCCGAGGGCCATGTCGCCCGCGTCGACCAGTCGCCGGTAGCTGCCGAAGCGCCGAGTGCGGCGTCCGGACGGCGTGCGCCGGTCACCGGTCGACGCTCGCTTGACGCTGTTCGACCCGTGCTTCTTGTCACCGGAGCTCTTGCGCTTGCTGCCGCTCGACGGCGGGGGGCTGGGGCTCACCTTGCGCAGCCTAGGACCAATCCGGTGCGCGTGCCCGCAGGTGGCGTGGGCTCAGCGATGCCCGACTCCTCGCGAACAGTTGTCCCGTGCTTCACCCGTCGTTGGAGCGGCAGTTGCCTGCCACGGCTCTGATACCGCTCATCGGGGCCTCGCCTCCCGCCCCTCCCTCCCCCGTGGGGGGCGAGGCGCCCGAGCCATAGCCTGTGTTCGTGCTCGCCCGTCCCGCGCCCGCAGCACGCGCCGTCCACGTCCGCATGCTGGTCGCGGTTCTCGTTGCCGCCGTCGTCGCCGTCGGGCTCACCGGCTGCTCGCTCGGTGGCGGCGAGGGGTCGATCGCCGACGTGGAGGCCTTCCAACCGCTGCCCGTCCCGCCCCTGGCGCCGTCGCGGCTCGACGACGACGGGCGGCGCGTCTTCGACCTCGACGTCCGCGAGACGAGCACCGACTTCGGCGCCGGGCCGGTGCCGGGCACGTGGGGGGCCAACGGCGACTACCTCGCCCCGACGATCCGCGCCGAGCGGGGCGACACGGTGGTCGTCAACGTCACGAACGGGACGCCGGAGATGACCACGCTGCACTGGCACGGGATGCACGTGCCGGCCCGTATGGACGGCGGCCCGCACTCGATGGTGCCCCCGGGCACGACGTGGTCGCCGACCTGGACGATCGACCAGCCTGCGGCGACCCTGTGGTTCCACCCGCACCCGCACGGGCAGACTGCCGAGCAGATCTACCGGGGCCTGGCCGGCCTGTTCATCATCGACGACCCGGCGGCTGACCCGGGTGGCCTGCCGGATGAGTACGGAGTCGACGACATCCCCCTCGTCGTGCAGGACAAGTCGTTCACCCCCAGCGGTGAGCTCGACTTCGAGGCGGGGGAAACCACCGCGGTCGGGTTCGTCGGCGACACCGTCGTGGTCAACGGCGCCCTCGGCGCCTACCTCGAGGCCGACCACGAACGCATCCGGCTGCGTCTGCTCAACGCCTCCACCGCGCGGATATACCGGTTCGCGATGGCCGACGACCGGCCGTTCAGCGTCATCGCCTCCGACGGCGGGCTGCTCGCCGAGCCCGTGACGACCACCTCGGTACAGCTCTCCCCGGCCGAACGCGCCGAGATCGTCGTCGACCTGCGCCCCGGGGAGACGACAGCCCTGGTGAGCCACACCCCCGACCTGGGTGCCCGGGTCGACGCCGCGCGCATCTTCGGCGGGGCCACGTTCGACGTGCTCCAGATCAGGGCAGGCGACGACCTTGAGCCCGCGCCGGATCTGCCGACGACGACCGCCGAGCTGCCGGCGGTGGATCGGGCGTCCGCGGCCGGCTCGCGCGCGTTCGTCATGGGTGGGCGCATCATCAACGGCCGTCTGATGGACATGGGGCGCATCGACGAGGTCGTCACCGTCGACACGCCCGAGATCTGGTCGGTGACCAACCAGTCGAGCCTGCCGCACAACTTCCACGTGCACGACGGGCAGTTCCGCGTTCTCAGCATGGACGGCTCGCCACCGCCGGCCGAGCTGGCGGGCTGGAAAGACACGGTCTACGTCGCGCCGACCACCACCGTGGAGGTGCTCGTCCGGTTCGAGACCTACACCGACCCAGGCTTTCCGTACATGTACCACTGCCACCTGACGGTGCACGAGGACCAGGGGATGATGGGCCAGTTCGTCGTGGTCGAGCCGGGCACCGACCCGTCGCAGGTGTCGGCGCCGGCCGACGCGATGCACTCGGGCGCGGGGACGCACACCGCGCCGACCCCAGCAGCCGGCTGAGGCGTCTCAGGACGGGCGGCGCCAGCGCGCCCGACGCGCGGCCAGCGTCGCGGCAAGGGCACGCTGCACCGTGGGGTGGGCGAGGCGACGGCGCACCTCGTCGACGGCGGCGTTCCACGGGCCCTCGGTGTAGGTCGGGTAGGCGTGCACGGTGGCGGCCAGGCCCGTCGTCGTCGTGCGGGTGCGGATCGCCAGGGTCATCTGCGCGATCGACTCCCCCGCCCGTGGCCCGACGATGGTGGCCCCGATCACGCGGTTGCCGCGCGGGCTGAGCGTGAGCCGGGAGAACCCCGTGGTGCGCCCGTCGGCGATGGCACGGTCGACGTGGTCGTGGTGGCGGGTGATCGTCCTCGGCTGCGGGGTCTGCGCGGACGCCCACGTGGGGACGCCGACTGCGGCCACCTCGGGATCGGTGTAGGTGACTCGGGGCACGGCGTTCATCGCCACGCTGCGGCGCAGGCCCAGCAGCGCGTTGCTCGCCGCCGCTCCGGCGTGGGCCGCAGCCAGATGGGTGAGGTGCGGGACCGGTGTGACGTCGCCGGCAGCCCACACCCTGGGGTTCGACGTCCGCTGGTAGCGGTCGACCACGACGGCACCGGCGTCGGTGAGGGCCACACCTGCCGACGCAAGCCCGAGACCGTGCGTGCGTGGTGTTCGGCCGACGGCCACGAGCACGGCGTCGTACTCGACGCGGTTCTCCCCTCCCCCGTCGCTGGTCACCGCGATGCCCGAGCGTGGGTCAGGGCCCGGCAGCACCCGCCGCACTCGGCACCCCATGCGAACGTCGACCCCGTCGGCAGCCAACGCCGCGGCGACGATGCTCGCCGCCTCGGGGTCTTCGCGCGGCAGCAACTGGTGGCCGGCCTCGACCAGAGTGACCCGCGAGCCCAGCCGGGCGAACGCCTGGCTCAGCTCGCAGCCCACCGGTCCGCCACCCACGACGAGCATGCGTGGCGGGAGGGCGTCGAGACCCCAGACCGTCTCGCTGGTGAGCACGTCGCCCTCGTCCAGGCCCTCGACCGGCGGAACCCTCGGCGCCGCGCCGGTCGCGACGACCGCGTGGTGGAAGTCGTGGGTGGCGCCGTCCACGGTCAGCGACCGCGGCCCGGTGAACACCGCGTCGCCGGCGAGCACCGTGACCCCGGCCGCCTCCAGGGCTCGTGGTGAGTCGACGGGTTCGATCGTGCGGATGGCCGACCGGACGTGGGCCATCACGGCAGAGAAGTCGATGTCGAGCGGGCCCACACGGGCGAAGGCCCCGGCGTGGCGTGCCGCCGCGACCGCGCCCGCGGCGGAGAGCAACGCCTTGCTGGGCACGCAGCCGGTCCACAGGCAGTCCCCGCCCGTGCGATCGCGCTCGACCAGGGCGACGCGGGCCCCGATCTCAGCCCCCGCGTAGGCGGCGACGAGTCCGGCGGTTCCACCTCCCACCACCATCAGGTCCCACGGCTGCGCCACAGCTCTCCTCCGGTCGGTGGGATGCCATCGTCGTTGCCCCGCCCGAGCCGCGCATGTCGGGACGGCGGGCAGAGCGTGGTTAGGTGGCCGCATGGCGCTGCTCGACTTCGTCCCACCGGGCAGCTCCACCGACGAGGTTCTTGACGGGTTCGTCCGGTGGGCCGCCGACCAAGGGCTCGACCTGTACCCGCACCAGGAGGAGGCCGTGCTGGAGCTGCTCTCGGGCAGCAACGTCATCCTGGGCACACCCACCGGCTCGGGAAAGAGTCTCGTCGCCCTCGGTGCGCACCTCGTCGCGTTCACCGAGGGCCGCCGCACCTGGTACACCGCACCGATCAAGGCGCTCGTGTCGGAGAAGTTCTTCTCCCTGATCGAGGCGTTCGGCGCCGAGAACGTCGGCATGCTGACCGGCGACGCCGCCGTCAACCCCGACGCACCCATCATCTGCGCGACAGCCGAGGTGCTGGCCACGACCGCCCTGCAGCAGGGCACGGACGCCGACGTCGGCCAGGTCGTCATGGACGAGTTCCACTTCTACTCCGAGCCCGACCGTGGCGTGGCCTGGCAGGTGCCGATTCTGGAGCTGCCCCAGGCCCAGTTCTTGCTCATGTCGGCGACGCTGGGCGACGTCTCGTTCTTCGAGAAGGACCTGACCCGGCGCACCGGTCGACCCACCGCGGCGATCACCGACGCCCCACGGCCCGTCCCCTTGACGTTCACCTACGCGGTGACACCCATGCACGAGACCATCGCCGAGCTGCTGCGCAAGAACGACGCACCGATCTACGTCGTGCACTTCACCCAGGCGGCGGCCGTCGAGCAGGCCCAAGCCCTCACCAGCGTGCCGCTGGCCGACGCCACGCAGAAGGCCGCCATCGCCGCGGAGACCAGCCAGTTCCGGTGGGGTCGCGGCTTCGGGGCCACCCTGTCGCGACTCGTGCGCGTCGGCATCGGCGTGCACCACGCGGGCATGCTGCCGCGCTACCGGCGCATGGTCGAACGCCTCGCCCAGCGTGGCCTGCTCACCGTCATCTGCGGCACCGACACCCTCGGGGTCGGTATCAACGTGCCGATCCGCACCGTCCTCATCTCCTCGCTCAGCAAGTACGACGGACGCCGCCAGCGCCTGCTCAAGGCGCGGGAGTTCCACCAGGTCGCCGGACGCGCCGGACGCGCCGGGTACGACACGATCGGCCGGGTGGTGGTGCTGGCCCCGGAGCACGAGATCGAGAACCGGCGGCTGCTCGCCAAGGCCGGCGACGACCCGAAGAAGCTGCGCAAGATCGTCCGCAAGAAGCCGCCGGAGGGCATGGTGTCGTGGACGGAGGCGACCTTCGACCGGCTCGTCGCCGCCCCGCCGGAGCCGCTGGTGTCGCGGTTCGCGGTGACCCACAGCATGGTGCTGGCCGTCCTGTCCCGCCCGGGTGACCCCGTCGAGGCCCTGCGTCACCTCATCGACGACAACCACGAGCCTCCCGGCGCCCGCAGCTACCACGTGCGCCGCACGGTCGCGATCGCCCGCTCGCTGCTGGCGGCCGGGGTGGTGCAGCGCCTCGACGAGCCGGACACCCTCGGCAGCCGCTTCCGGCTCACCGTCGACCTTCAGGCCGACTTCGCGCTCAACCAGCCGCTGTCGCCCCTGGCGGTGGCCGCGCTCGACCTGCTCGACCGCGAGTCGCTCGGCTACGCCCTCGACGTGCTGTCGGTGATCGAGGCGACCCTGGAGAACCCGCGCCCGGTGCTCATGGCTCAGCAGAAGAAGGCCCGCGGCGAGGCAGTCGCCGCCATGAAGGCCGACGGCGTGCCGTACGAGGACCGCATCGAGATGCTCGACGACATCACCTACCCCCAGCCGCTGGCCGAGGTGCTCGAGCACGCCTACGACGTGTACGCCTCGAGCCACCCGTGGGTGGCCGACTACGAGGTGCGACCGAAGTCGGTGGCGCGCGACTGCTTCGAGCGGGCCGCCAACTTCCACGAGTACGTCGGGCAGTACGGGCTGGCACGCTCGGAGGGCGTGCTGCTGCGCTACCTCTCCGACGCGGCCAAGGCGCTGCGCCAGACGGTGCCCGAGGACGCCCGCACCGACGAGGTCGTCGACCTGATCGCGTGGCTCACCGAGCTGGTACGCCAGACCGACTCCAGCCTGCTCGACGAGTGGGAACGTCTTCTCGGCGGCGACGCGCCGGTCACCGGTCCGGTGGACGTGGATGCCGCCCCGCCGCCCGTGACGTCCAACGTGCGCGCGTTCCGCGTGCTGGTGCGCAACGAGATGTTCCGCCGGGTGCAGATGCTGGCCCGCCGAGACTGGGCTGGGCTGGCCGATCTGGACGTCGACACACCCGCCGAGGACACCTGGGACGCATCGACGTGGGCTGCCGCGATGGAGCCGTACTGGGCCGAGCACGCTGCCCTCGGCACCGGGCCCGACGCTCGCGGGCCCGACCTGTTCCTCGTCGACGAGGGCCCCGCGACGTGGCGCGTGACCCAGCGTCTGGACGACCCGGCCGGCTACCGCGACTGGGCGCTGACGGCGCTGGTCGACCTGGCCGCGAGCGACGAGGCGGGAGCCGCGATTCTGCGCATGGAGTCTCTGGGCGAGATCGGGCGCTGACGCCCAGCGAGCCCTACGACCTGAGGTGTCAGGAGCGGGGAGGGACCGCAGCCTGAAGGCACGAAATGCCGGATCTGGAAAGCATGACCCTCGACCAGCAGCTCGCTGTACGCGCAGCCCGCGACAGGCTGCTCCGCGAGTTCGACGCCACTCCCGGGGAACCGACAGTGGACGCCGTCCTCGACGCCGGCTGGGACCACATGGACCAGTCCGCTCGGCTCAAGGCGCACATGCCCCTGCTGGCCGAGCACGCATCGCGAAGATGCTGTTCGCCCGTCGGACGGGGTCGCACGGGCTGTCGTTCGCGGCCGGCTCCGAGGCACCCGCGGGGAGCCTCCCTGGAACAAGCCCGCGCCATGCGAGACGACATGCGCGCCAGGGTCGACACGCCGGCCGACGAGATGGGCATTCCTGCCCAGCAGTGACCACGGCGGGTGGGCGCCGGGCAGAATGCCTACCCATGGTGAGCGATCAGGCCGGCTTCGGCGTCCACTCCGAGGTCGGCCGGCTGCGGACCGTGATGGTGTGCGAGCCGGGACGCGCGCACCAGCGCCTGACACCGAGCAACTGCGACGCGCTGCTGTTCGACGACGTGATGTGGGTCGACAACGCCCGCCGCGACCACCGGGCGTTCGTCGAGCAGATGCGCTCGCGCGGCGTCGAGGTGCTGGAGATGCACGACCTGCTCGCCGAGACGGTGGCCCTGCCGCACGCCCGTGCGTGGCTGCTCGACCATCAGGTAGTCCCCAACCAGGTGGGCCTCGGGCTCGTCGACGAGGTGCGCAGCTACCTCGACGGGCTGCCTGATCGCGACCTCGCCGAGACTCTCATCGGGGGCCTGTCGACGTACGAGTTCCCCGAGACGCACGGCGGCTCGATGCTGCGGCTGGTGCGCGAGGCGGCCGGGGTCACCGAGTACCTGCTGCCCCCGCTGCCGAACACGCTCTACACCCGCGACACCACCTGCTGGGTGTACGGCGGCGTCACCCTCAACCCCCTTTTCTGGGAGGCGCGTCGGGAGGAGACGCTGCTCACCACCGCGATCTACCGCTACCACCCGCGCTTCGCCGGTGCCGTCAGCGAGTGGTGGGGCGACCCGACGAGCGACTGGGGCATGGCGACGCTGGAGGGCGGCGACGTCATGCCGATCGGCAACGCGACCGTGCTTGTCGGCATGAGCGAGCGGACGTCGCGCCAAGCCATCAGCCAGCTCGCCGGCGCCCTGTTCGAGGCCGGCGCGGCGCAGCGGGTGATCGTGGCCGCGCTGCCCAAGCGGCGTGCGTCCATGCACCTCGACACCGTGTTCACCTTCGCCGACCGCGACTGCGTGCTCGTCTACCCCGACGTGGTGGACGGTGTGCACACCTACTCCTACCGCCCGTCGGACAGTCCGGGCGGGCTGGAGCTGACCGGTGAGGACAAGCCGTTCGTCGCCGTGGTCGCCGACGCCCTCGGGCTGGACGAGCTGCGGGTGGTCGAGACCGGTGGGGACGCCTACCTGCGCGAACGCACCCAGTGGGACAGCGGGGCGAACCTGCTGGCCACGTCACCCGGGGTGGTGTTCGCCTACGACCGCAACACGCACACCAACGAGATGCTGCGACGCCAGGGCATCGAGGTCGTGGAGATCGCCGGGGCAGAGCTCGGTCGCGGGCGCGGCGGCGGGCACTGCATGACCTGCCCGATCGTGCGCGACCCCGTCGACTACTGAGCCTGCGTGCCTGTCGCCGCGGCGGTGTCTTCGCTGCGCAGCAGTGGTTCGGTCTTGCGGGACGGGCGCAGCCCTCGCTTGTCGGCGTAGAACGCGCGAACGAGGTCCATGTCGTCGGTGATCTCCCCGCTCGGCATGAACGACGGTCCCCAGCCGCCGGTGCGGCTCGGCCCGTCGAGGTAGGTCAGCACGATGGGCACGCCGGCAGCCGAGGCGATGCGGTGGAAGCCGGACTTCCAGTACCGGCCACCGCTGCGGGTGCCCTCCGGTGGGATGACCACCGCCACCCGCTCAGACGTCTTCACCATGTGCGCGACCTCGTCGACGAGCCCGACGGGGTTCTCCCGGTCGACGGCGATGCCACCGAGGCGGTGCATGAGGGGGGCCAGGACGCCGGTGAACATCTCCCGCTTGCCAAGCCAGACAGGTGTGACGCCGCTGGCCCACGCCATCGTGATCATCGCGGGGAAGTCCCAGTTGGACGTGTGCGGAGCGGCGACCGCCACGTAGACCGGCACGTCCGGGGGCTCACCGGTGACGGTGAACCGGGCCGCGGACACCAGGGCTCGACTGGCGCGCCCACGCATATCGCTCACAGCGAATGGTCCCACACGCCACTGTGTGCCACCTGCCGGCTCAGCCGGAGGCGGAGAAGCTAGCCACGCCCACGACGAGGAAGAGGATGGTGAACAGAACACCCAACGCCGAGAGCACCAGGCCCACGATCGAGACGATCTTGGCGGCCTTCGCGATGCCGTCCCCGGTCAGCCGGCCCTGCGACGCGGCGATGTCGGCCAACGACTGGTTGGCCAGCACCCACCCGACGATGTGCAAGATCACCGGGCACAGGATGAAGCCGAAGATCGCCGAGACGAGCGCCCAGATGGCCTTCTGGTCGGTCTCGGGAACCGGCTGCGGGTAGGCGTAGTTCTCGTAGCTCACGTCGGCGTCCTCTCGGGTGCACTCAGGCCTGCCTGCGCATCCGGGACGCGCAGGCAGACCTGAGTCTACGAGTGGGAAGCGATCAGTTGTTGAACGCGTCCTTGACCTTCTGGCCGGCAGACTCCGCCGCCGCCTTGGCCTGGTCTGCGGCGTCGCTCAGCCCCTCCTTGGCCTGCTCGCCGGCCTCGCGCAGGTCTGACTTGGCCTGATCGGCGCGGCCTTGACGCTCCAGGTCTTCGTCGCCGATGACCTGCCCGATCGTCTCCTTCATCTCGCCACGCTTGTCTTGGGGCACCTTGGCCTCGTTCTCGGCCATGACGGCCTCCTCTGCACTCGGGGACACCCGTGGACTACCCGGCCAGCGACGGGCTATACGTCGGATGCGTTGCTGGGCACGTCGACCTGGATGCGCGCTGTGCCGCATACCCACGCGGGAACGGGGTAGTGGCAACCATGAGCACATCCACCCCCCAGCTGTCCCGACGCACCGCCTCGGCGTTGCGCGACGTCGCCGACGAGGTGACGGCCTGGTCACACACCCACGAGGCGCCGCCGGTCGCCGACAAGGCCGCGAACCTGGCCCGGCGCACCGCGGCCCGGGTGGAGGACGACCCTGTGCGTCTCGTCGCCTACGAGGCCGAGCGACATGCCCGCGAGCGGCCCTGGGTGCTGCCGGTGACTGTCGTCGCCACGACTGCCCTGGTCGTCGGTGTGGCGCTGCTCGTCCGGTCCCGTCGACGCCGGGCCACGGACTCCGACCAGCACTGACAGCCACCAGGAGCATCGCCATGACCACCACACGACCGCCCATGGACCCGACCACGTCGGAGGCAACGCACCGTCAGCTCGAGCTCGCCCGAGCTCAGGGCGACGCGTACGGCGCGGCGCTGGCGCACATGACCGACGACGTCGCCCACGACGGCGGCGAGCAGCGCGCCGGGGACTACCTGGTCGGCTACGCCGTCGAAGAAGCCGAGGGGATGTACGCCTGGGTCGACGGCTCGCTGCAGTGGCAGGGCGCCGGTGACGACAACGCCCACGTCGAGGTGTCGGTGCGAGACGCCGGTGACGGACGATTCGTGCCGGGTCTCACCGTCGAGGTGACCCTGACCGCTCCCGACGGCACCGTCGTCGGTCGGTGCGAGCAGCCGATGCTGTGGCACCCGATGATCTACCACTACGGGCGCAACTGGCGCCTGCCTGCCGATGGCGAGTACTCGCTGCACGTACGCATCGAGCCGCCGACGTTCATGCGCCACGACGAGGTCAATGGGCAGCGGTTCACCGAGCCTGTCGAGGTCGACTTCACGGGTGTGTCGATCGAGCGCGGCGCCGAGAAGCCGCTGGAGGACCAGTGAGCGACCGCGGCTCCGCCGACCTCGAGCGTGAACGCACCGCCGGGGCCGGCTGAGAAGCACCTGCGGCGTATGGATCCGCGCCGCGCGGGTAGATCACCCAGGTGAACGAGACCGTGACGATCCGCCGCACCCTGCCCGTGGACGCAGCGCTGGTACGCGGCGTCATCCAAGAGCTCGCCGCCACGGGAGCGTGGAGCGGGCTGAGCGAGCAGGCCGAGGCCGCCGTCGCCCGCACCAGCGACGCTTCCTGATCGCGGCTGGCAGTGTCCGCACTCAGCCCGGTGCCGACTGTCCCGGGCCGGGCCTCGACCCGGATGCCGGCGCCGACCCGATCGAGCTGCGGCTCGACAACGAGTCGGCCTGGGCGTGATCTGGCGCCTCTTCGCCGGTCAGCTCGGTGTGGTGCTCGGGTTCACCGCCGCCGGCATCGCCTTCGGCGCCGGTGACCGCATCAGGATGGGCGGCGCCCACGGCGACGTCATCGACCTGACCCCCTTGCGCACCAAGATCCTCGAGATCGGTGTACCGCCCAGCACCGACACCGACGGCGACGCAGGTACCTGGGTACGACGCCAGTACACCGGGCGCATCGTCGCTGTGTCGAACAAGGCCGGCTTCACCGAGCCGGTGTTCAACTGCTCGGCCGACTTCGAGTCTCTCTGGGAAGAGCTGACGCTGCCGATCCCGCACGACGCCGACTGGCGCGCCGCCGATGACGCGGCGCCACCCGGTACCGGCGACCGAGGTCGAGCCCCGGGTGTTCCTGCGGGCCACCGACAACTGGATGGAGCTGTCCGCCCGGTTCGTCGTCCCGGTGCGCACAGCCCGGTCGGTGAAGGACGAGCTGACCCGACGGGTGCAGGAGCGCCTGGAGGATGCCGGCATCCCCATCGCGTCGCAGACTCTCGACATCTCGACCCACGCTGCCGAGTGATACCCCCGGGGGTATACTCGACGTATGGACGATATGCGACCCCTGTGGCTCTACGACGGTGACTGCGGCATGTGCGAGAAGGGGTCGGCACGCATCCGCGCCACGGTCGACCCGCCCGTCCGGATGAGCGCCTACCAGGACGTCGACCTCGACACCTTGGGTGTCAGCGCCGAGCAGGTTCTGGCCGGGCCGGTTCTGGTGCGCCACGACGGGACGACGCTGGTCGGCCCCGCCGCGATGTCGGCCATGCTGAGCCTGTCCCGTGCGCCGTTCCGCCAGGTCGGCGGCGTCATGGCGCTTCCGGGCGTGCGGCACGTGCTGGCCGTCGTCGGCCCCCGGCTCTACGCCGCGCGCGGGCACCTGCCGGGCACTGACCCCGCCTGCGCGTCACCGGTCGCTACGAGCGCCGCATGACGCCCTAGCCTGCGCGGGTGCCGCTGCTGACTGCCCGCTCACCGCTGCTCCGGTGCCCCCGGCGGCTGCTGGTGGCCGGCACATCGGGCTCGGGCAAGACGACGGTGGCCGCTGCTGTCGGCGAGGGCCTCGACATCGAGCACGTCGAGATCGACGCGCTCTTCCACGGCCCCCGGTGGCAGCCCCGGGAGCAGTTCGTCGCCGACGTCGAGGCGTTCTCCGCTCGGCCGAGCTGGGTGACGGAGTGGCAGTACAGCGCGGTGCGGCCCCTGCTCGCGGAGCGGGCTGACCTGGTCGTGTGGCTGGACCTTGCGCGGCACACCGTGATGCGCCAGGTCGTGCGCCGCACCCTGCGTCGGCGCCTACGGCGCGAGGTGCTGTGGAACGGCAACGTCGAGCCTGCGCTCTGGAGCATCGTGGCCGACGACGAGCACATCGTCCGATGGGCATGGCGCACGCACCCGCTGACGACGCAACGGGTGCTCGACCTGCTGTCTGCCCGACCCGAGGTTCCCGTCGTCCGGCTTACGAGCCGGACCGATGTGGGCGAGTGGATCGACGGTCCGCTCCGCCAGGTATGCCAGCCGGACTGACGTGTTGGGCCCGGCCTTGACGACGACACGACGCAGTTGCGGCGAGCAGCCGCGGAGCACGTCCGCCCGGGTGACCGGCACGCACCCGTCGCCGCCGGAAGTCAGGACCGCACCAACATGTGCAGAAGTGACCGTGTACGGCCGCCACCGGACGTATCTTCCCCACATCCGGAGCAGAGCGTGGGTCGCTCACGTGTCGGGCCTCCGGCCTACCGGAAGGCCCGCTCATGACCGATCACAAGGCCCTCGTGCAGAGCCTCTACGACGAGCTCGTCCCCGGCGCCGACCTCTCCGAAGTCGTCGACCGGTACTTCGCCGACGACTTCGTCGAGAACGAGGCATTCCCCGGCCAGGACAACACCCGCGAGACCCCCAAGCAGATGTTCGCCATGGTCTTCGCCGCTTTCCCCGACTTCCGGGCGACGGTGCACGACATCATCGAGGACGGGGACAAGGTCGCCGTCCGGTTGACGTTCGGCGGAACCCACCAGGGCGAGTTCATGGGTGTCCCGGCCAGTGGCAACCACGCCGAGTTCAGCGTCATCGACATCCACCAGCTCCGCGGCGACACGATCGTTGCCCACTGGGGCATCACCGACATGGCCGCGCTCATGGCCCAGATCGGCCCAGCGTCGGACTAGCCAGCGGGCAAGCCAGCATCGGCCTGGACCGCGCTCGCGAAGGTCGCCGACGCGCCAGGCGCGAGCCACGGTCACCGACTCGGGCGGGGTCGTCGTCCCGGCGCTCACCTCGGGGTTGACGCACCCGCAACCGGGTAGAGGTGCCCATGACCTCACTCCCCCACGGCACGTCGCCGCTGTGGCGGCGGCCCGACCCGTCCGCTCCACCTTCGCCCGTCGACATGCCCGAGTCCGCGGACGTCGTCGTCGTCGGCGCCGGCATCACCGGTCTGACGACTGCCACCTTGCTGGCCGAGCGTGGTGTCGACGTCGTCGTCGTGGAGCGCAACCGCGTCGGCAGCGGTACGAGCGGCCGGACCACTGCGAAGGTGTCGGCCCTGCACGGCACGCTTGGCCACCGCATCCGCGCCGAGCACGGCACCCAGACGCTGCGGGACTACGTCGAGGCGAACAAGGCCGGCCTCGACCTGGTGGCCGAGGTCTGCGCGGAGACGTCGGTGCAGACGCAGCGGCGGGATGCCTGGACGTACGCGACCGACGCCGAGGGGCGCAGGCTCGTCGAGGCCGAGCACGAGGCGCTCGCCGACGCCGGGCTGCCCACCGAGCTCGCCGACACGACCGAGCTGCCCTTCGCCACCACCGCTGCGGTGCGGCTGGGCAGCCAGCTACAGCTCGACCCGCTCGCCTACCTGCACGCGCTCGCCGATCGCTTCGTCCGAGCGGGTGGACGTCTCGTCGAGCAGACAAGGGCGCTGGCGGTCGACCCGCTGGTGACGACCGGGCCGCTGACGACGCGGCTGAGCGGGGGCCACACCCTCACGAGTGACTGGGTGGTGCTGGCCACGCTCATGCCGTTCCCGCTGCGCACGCTGCTGTTCGCCGCGGTCACCCCGGCCCGCTCGTCCCTGCTGGCGTGCTCGCTCACCGACGGCGCACCCATGCCCACCGGCATGTACCTCTCGGCGACCAGCCCGACCCGGTCGCTGCGCACGGCGCAGGCCGAGGACGGGAGCCCTCGGCTGCTCGTCGGCGGAGGTGGCCACCCGACCGGTAAGGGCGGATCGGCGGTGGCGCACGTCCGCGAGCTGGCCGACTGGGCAGAGCAGACGTTTCCGGTCACCGACATCAGCCATCGGTGGTCGGCCCAAGACTTCGTGAGCGCCGACCTGCTGCCGCACGTCGGTCGTGCGGCCCATCCCCGGCTGCTGGTGGCCACCGGCTACGGCAAGTGGGGGTTCACCAACGGCAGTGCCGCCGGCATCGCGCTGGCCGACACCGTCACGGCCACGCTCCCGGAGTGGGCGCGATCGTGGCAGCCGCGCATCCCGACCGGCGTCCCGGCGGCGATGCGCCTCGCCCGAGCACAGGCAGACGTCGGCGCGCACATGGTCAAGGGCTGGGCGAGGACGGCACGCTCGGCATCGTCCACACCGAGCGACGGCGACGGCACGGTCGACCGGGCGGGGCTGCGTCCCCGGGCTACCAGCCGCGTGGACGGCGTCGAGCGGTCGGTCAGCGCTGTGTGCACCCACCTGGGCGGGATCGTCGCGTGGAACGACGCCGAGCGTTCGTGGGACTGCCCCTTGCACGGCTCCCGCTTCGGGCCGGGCGGTGAGGTGCGCTGCGCACCGGCGGTGCGTCCGCTGGACGAGGTCGACGGTGCCTGAGCTCGCGACCGGGACGCCTCGTGGCCGGTCGAGCCGGTCAGTCGGCCCACCCGGACAGGTCGACCCTGCTCTCGTCCAGCGGTGCTGCGTCGCCCACGGCGGCCACGAACGCCGCGTAGTCGTCGTGCACGACGGCGGTGTACTGCTCGGCGTACGTCAGCACCGCGTCACTGACCTTGCCCCCACCGCCGAGGTAGCCGGCGATGGCGACCGGGTCACCGGTGCGCGCATGGGCGCGAGCCAGCGCCCAGCCGCAGAGGTAGGCGTGCATCGTCAGCCCGTGCCGGCCGAGCTGGCTGATGTCGAGGTCGCCCTTCATGTCCCACAGCTGGCGCACGTAGTAGTCGCGGCCGGTGACGGGGCTACGGGTCCAGCCGAGCAGCACGTCGCCGACGGCTTGCATCAGCTTCTGGCCGACGACCACCCGACGGCCCTGGTTGCGCGGCCCCGGCCCCGGCACGTGCCCGGCGAGGACGCTGCGGTTCGCCTCTTTCAGCTGGATGAGCACCAGGTCGTCCGGGTCACCGGAGTCGAGCACCGCGACGAGGCAGCGGGTGCCGACGCTGCCGACGCCGACCGCCTTGAACGCGAGATCTTGGACGCTGAAGCGGCGCATGAGCAGGGCCCACTCCGGTGGCAGCGACTCCAGGTAGGTGCCGACCATCGCCTCGACGAGGTCGCGTTCCGGGAGCCGCTGAAGCCGCGGTGGACGTTCCCGAAAGCGGGCGACGCCGGCGTCGTCGTGCTCGACGAACTTCTGCAGCGCGCGTCCGGCGGATCGCGAGCGAGCCTTGTCCCCCTCGACGCGCATCTGGGCAGCGCGGCGTTCGTCGAGATGGGCAGTGATGGTGCGTCCGTCGAGGCGGGCGTACCAGACCTGCAGCGTCGGCATGTCCGCGAAGGCACGCATGTGCTCGACGTAGGAGGTGAGGGCCGTGGTCGCGACGGCCTTGGTCGCCATGTTCCCGAGCCCGGACTCCTCCGCGGCCAGCAGAAGCGACACCGCGAGCCGCTTGAGATCCCACTCGATCGGGCCGCGGTAGGTCTCGTCGAAGTCGTTGAGGTCGAAGACGAGTCGCCGCTCCGGCGAGGCGAAGATGCCGAAGTTGGCGGCGTGGGCGTCCCCGCAGATCTGCGCGTGCAGCTTCGTGGACGGCGAGGCGGCCAGGTCGGCCGCCATGATCACCGCCGTGCCGCGAAAGAACGCGTGCGGCGAGACCGACATCCGCTCGTGGCGCAGCGGCAGCAGCGACTGCACCCGGTCGGTCTCCTGGGCGAACACGGCACCCACCCTGTCGGCGGTGGGAGCCAGCACCAGGTCGCCCAGCGACGAGCGGGACCGCCGCTTGCGTTCCAGCCGTCCGTAGGCCCCTCGTTCAGCGCGTGTCAGGTCGGGCGTGGGCACGGGCGAAGACTAGGACAAGGGGCGTCGTGGGCGCCGGACCTCGGGGGCGCCCGACGCCTTACGCGTCGACCAGCGGTACCTGCGGGTTCGGACGCAGGGTGACCTTCACCGCGCCGGCTCGCGGCCCGGCAGACGCCGTGGTCAACGCGGTCGTCCACGCGTCGAGGTCGAACGTGTGCGTCACCAGGTGGTCGACGCGGTAGGACTCGTCGCCGAGCCACTCCACGACCTGGTCGAAGGTGTGCCGTCCACCCAGCGACGGCTCCGGCCCGAAGTTGTACGTACCGGCGATCGTCAGGCGGCGGTTCCACACCAGCGACCAGTCGATCGACTGCTTGGCAGCTGCGCCGATCAGCATGAACGTGCCGGTCGAGCGCAGCAGGTGCAGGCCCAGCTCGATGGTCTGCGGCAGACCCACGCAGTCGAAGACCGCATCGACCCCCTGCTCGAGAATGGGAGTCTTCGTCATGCGTGGCCGCAGCACACGCCCGCCGTCGCTGGCGGCCAGCTGCTCGACGGCCTGCGGCCCGCTGGGCAGCACGCGGCTGGCACCGGACAGTGTCGCCTGCGCGGTGCCGAAGTCGTCCGGGCTCAGCACGATGATGTCGAGGTCGGGGTGCAGCATGCGCAACGAGGCGGTCATGAGCAGGCCGATCGAGCCGGGCCCGATCACCACCACACGGTCGCCGGTGCGCTGCCACCGCAGCGCGGCGTGGGTCACGATCGACGCCGGCTCGGCGAGTACGGCCCGCTGCGAGGCGATCGACCCCACCGGGTACAGCTGCGACTCGTGGGCGACCACCTCTTCTCCCCAGCCCCCACCGACGTTCAGGTCGAAGCCCAGCGACGGCGCAGCGCACGAGACGTCGCCGGGCAGGTCGAACCGTTCGCAGACGCCCGGGTGCCCGTCCGCGCAGGCACGGCACGGCGGGTCGAAGCCCCGCTGCAGGCACGAGAAGACGGGGTTGACCGCCACGCGGTCGCCCTCGGCCACGGCCGTGACCCCGGGCCCCACCCTGTCGACCACGCCCACGATCTCGTGCCCCAGCACCTGCTTCTCGGCACGGAAATAGGCCGTGAGCTTGAACGACGACTTGGCGTGCGCGAGGGCGACGTCAGAACCGCAGACACCCGACAGCTCGGGCCGCACCCGCACCCACCCGGGTGCGCTGGGAAGCCTCGGCTCGGGTACGTCGGCGAGGCTGAGCATGCCGCCCGGCCCCCAGCCGGCGTTGCGGCCGCGACCCTGCGGGATCTTCTGGGCGGCAGCGGTCACCAGGTACCGCGGGGTGGAGATGTCGGCCAGCACAGCCCTCATGTCAGACCAGTCCTTCGTCGCGGGCCCAGACCTCGATGCGGGACATCGCCTCGTCGTAGCCGACCCGGGGTTCGAAGCCGAGCAGGTGGCGTGCCTTCTCGTTGGAGTAGACGCCCGTGCGGGCGAGCATGAGCATCGTGGCGGCGCTCAGCTCGTTCTTCTGGCCGAGCCGGCGCAGGAGTGCGCCGGCCCCACGGCTGACGGAGACCGCGACCGGTGTCGGCAGTGTGCGCACGCGCCCCCCGGCCATGTCGGCCAGCCGGCCGAAGTAGTCACGGCACGCCACCCCGTACCCGTCGCTCAGGGTGAACACCTGGCCAGAGGCCGCCGGAGTGCCCAGCGTGAGCAGGATGGCGTCGACGAGGTTGTCGAGGTAGATGGGCGTGAACACACCGGAGCCGCCCGCCGGCAGCACCATCTGCCCCTTGCGCGCCATCTCGATCGGCCCACGCACCCAGATCGAGCCCGGGCCGATGACGTCACCGGGCCGTACCACCGTCGCGTCGACCTCCCCGGCGGCGTGGGCGGTCATGACGACGGCCTCGGACGTGACCCGCGAGTCGGTGTAGGAGCAGCCGTTGACCCGCACCGGGTACGTCTCGTCCACCCCGTCGGGGTAGTCGAACCCGTACGCCATGATCGACGACAGGTGCACGAACCGACGCACGCCCGCCTTCGCGGCGGCCTCGATGGTGCGGCGGGTGCCGAGCACGTTCACCTTCCAGGCGTCGTCGTGGGACGCGACCATGGAGACGATGGCGGCGGTGTGGATGATCGCGTCCACACCGTCGAGGTGATGCGCCCAGCCGGACGGCTCAGTGGTGCTTCCGAGGACCACACCGATGCTCGGGTCGGCGTGCAGGTCGACCCCGCTGGCCTCGGCACCCAGCTCGCGCAGCCGAGCGATGAGCGCGCGGCCGATGAACCCCGCGCCCCCGGTGACGAAGACGCGGCCCGGAACCGGGGGAACCACTCGGTCGGTCATGAGCGCAGACCGGCCAGGGGTGCGGTGACGCGGTCGAGCAGCGACGGGTGCGGCTTGCGGGCACGCGCCTCCTTGATCGCACGGATGTAGCGCCAGTAGTCCACCTGCATCGTGTGCCGCTGCGAGCGGGTGTAGCGCTTGGCCATCGCCGCCTGGTCGGCCCCGATCCAGTCGCGCATCTGATCCTCGGTGGGCAGGACGACAGCGTCGGTGAGCAGGTCGGCGACCCACGCGCTCTGGTACTCGAACAGGGCGATGTTCGCCCCGACCGTCTGGATGAACCCGATGAAGTACAGGCCGGGCCGGTCCGGTGACACGACCCGCTGGTACAGCGGCATCGCGTTGTCAGTCGCGCTGTACACCTCCGGTGCCAAGAAGGGCAGCGACACGTCGTAGCCGGTGGCGTGGACCAGCACGTCAGCGTGCGTGGACGTGCCGTCGATGAAGTGGACGGTGTCGGCGTCGAGGCGCTCGATGGTGGGCGTGACGACGATGTCGCCGTGGCCGACGCGGTCGTACAGCTCGGCCGACACCGTCGGGTGCGCGTGCAGCAGGCGGTGGTCGGGCTTGGGCAGACCGCGGTCTTGGGGACGCCCGGAGCTGAGCCTTTGGACGACCTCGTACAAGGTGCGTTCGACGACGAACGGCACGTAGCCGTTGATCGGCGAGGCGAGGGTGTCGATGGGCTTTCCGAAGGCGTACTTCGGCAGCACATGCACCCCGCGCCGGGTGACCAGGTGCACGCTGCGAGCGACCTTGGCGGCGTCGCACGAGATGTCCATGCCGGAGTTGCCGACGCCGACCACCACGACGTCCTTGTCGGTGAACACGCTCGGCTCGACGTAGTCGTGGGAGTGGAACGACTCGCCGGTGAACTCCCCGGCGAACTGGACCATGTGCGGGGTGCCGTGGTGCCCGTTCGCGACCAGCACCGCGCCGTAGGTGCGGGTGCCCGTGGCACTCGTCGTGACAGCCCACCCGTGCTCGCCCGGCTTGCCGGGTCCGGGCAGGGGCTCGACCGAGGTCACTTCGGCGTGGAACGTGATGCGCTCGAGCAGCCCGTGCTGCTCGGCGAACTCCTGGAAGTACTGCGCCATCAGCTCGTGGCTGGGGTAGTCGGGCCAGTCGTCGGGCATCGGGTCCGACGGGAACTGGCTGGTGAACCGCGACGAGTTCAGGTGCAGCGTCTTGTAGGCCGCCACCCCGCCGTTGTCGTTGTCGATGCGCCAGAGCCCGCCGACCATCGACCCCTTCTCGAACCAGTCGAACGTCAGCCCCCGCTCAGCGAGCGCCTTCCCCGCAGCCAGCCCGGCTGGGCCGGCTCCGACGATGGCGGCCTCGGCGTCGAATCGGCCCGTAGCAGCAGCTGGCGTCCCCACGTTCGGACAGTAGCCCGGGGTGCTCGCAGCCGACCCTCGGGGCCACCTCGGCCGTTGACAGCAGTAGCGTCGCGGCGTGCTGCCACCCACTCTTGCTGATGTCGAGCGTCACGCCGCCGAGCTGCTGGACGCGGGGCCGCTGGGCTACTACGCGGGCGGCGCCGGGGACGAACGCACACTGGCCGACAACCTGGCCGCGTGGGCAGCGCACCGGCTGCTCCCTCGCGTGCTCGTCGACGTATCAGACGTCTCGACGACGACCACCGTGCTCGGCACCGAGGTGTCGATGCCGGTGCTGGTCGCCCCGGTCGCACTGCAACGGATGGCTCATCCCGACGGTGAGCCAGGCATGGCGCGCGCCGCCGCTGCAGCCGGGACGATCATGACGCTCTCGACGCTGGCGAGCGCCACTCCGGCCGAAGTAGCCCGTGCCGCGCCGGGAGCGCCACGCTGGTACCAGCTGTACGTCGCGCGCGACCGAGGCGTGTCGAGGTCGCTGGTCGACCAGGCCGTGCAAGCCGGATTCACCGCGATCGTGGTCACGGTCGACGCTCCCGTGGCCGCGACGCGGGAGCGCGACCTGCGCACCGGGTTCCGCGTCCCCGACCACCTCGACATGCCGGCCGTCACGGCAGCCCTCGGCCGCTCCGCAGGCGTGAGCGTGACCGAGTTCTTCTCCCTCGTCGACCCCGCGTTCACGTGGGCACAGCTGGGGGAGTTCATCGCCGACTGCCCGCTGCCGGTGCTCGTCAAGGGAGTGCATGCCGCTGCCGACGCAGCCCTGGCGGTCGAGCACGGTGTGTCGGGAGTGATCGTCTCCAACCATGGCGGACGCCAGCTCGACGGGGTCCCGGGTACCGCGCGGCTGCTTCCGCCCGTGGTCGACGCGGTGGACGGGCGAGTCGAGGTGTTCGTCGACGGCGGCATCCGGCGCGGCAGCGACGTCGCTGTCGCCCTCGCTCTGGGGGCCCGTGCGGTGCTGATGGGTCGCCCGATGCTCTGGGGGTTGACCGTCGGCGGCGAACAAGGCGCGCTGCACGTGCTGGACCTCGTTCGCGCCGAGCTGGCGACCACGCTGGCGCTGCTCGGGTGCACCTCGCCCCACGACGTCACTGCGGCGTCCCTCTTCTAGCCTCGCCTACGCTTCGGCGCCATGTCCCCCGCCGATCAGCCCGACACCCTTCGCTCGGTGACCCTCGGACGCCTCGACGAGGGCGTCTACCTCGCGACGAACACGCGCGGAGGCACGCTGCGGTTCGGCAGCCACGCCGGGGACGACTTCACGCCGGTCGAGCTGCTTCTTGCGGCTGTCGCCGGCTGCTCGGCCGTCGACGTCGACCTGGTCACCGGCCGTCGCGCCCCGGCCGAGCGCTTCGAGGTGACGGCGCAGGCGCACAAGGTGCCGGCTGACGGCGGCGGCACCATCCTGCGTGACGTCGAGGTCACGTTTCGACTCACCTTCGGCGACGACGAGGCGGGCGACGCCGCCCGGTCGATCCTGCCGCGGGCGGTCAAGACGTCCCACGACCGCACCTGCACCGTGAGCCGCACGATCGAGGCCGGCACCCCGGTGACGACCCGGGTCGCGACCGAGCCGGCCTGAGCCGTGTCGCCCACGGGTCGCCCGGCGCGCTACCCTTGTCCCACGGCTCCACGTTCGGAGCCTTCCGTGTACTGACGCGGCGACCTCGCACGCGAGAGTCCCGCATCCCCTCTTGACGATGTGTGAGCGGGCAGTTCGCGCCACATCGACGTCGTGAGGACGTGTCATGCACCCCGCTACCCCGATCACCCCTGCGCCGGCTACGCCCGCCGCAGGCACCGCCACCTTCGCCGATCTCGGCGTCCCCGCCGTGCTGACCAGCGAGCTGGCCAAGCGCGGCATCCGCGACCCCTTCCCGATCCAGACCGCGACGCTGCCCGACGCCCTGGCCGGCCGGGACGTGCTCGGCCGCGGCCGCACCGGCAGCGGCAAGACCCTCGCCTTCGCCATCCCGACCGTGATGCGCGTGATGCGCAGCGACAGCAAGCGGCGCCCCGGGCGGCCGCGCGCACTCGTCCTCGTGCCGACCCGCGAGCTGGCCAACCAGGTGCTCGAGACGCTCACGCTGCTCACCGACGCGCTGAACCTGCGCGGTATGACGGTCTACGGCGGGGTCTCCTACGGCCCACAGGTCTCGACGCTTCAGCGCGGCGTCGACGTCGTGGTGGCCACCCCCGGGCGGCTCGAAGACCTGATCGCCCAGGGCCACGTCAACCTCGACGCGATCGAGGTCACCGTCATCGACGAGGCCGACCACATGGCCGACCTCGGCTTTCTTCCGGCGGTCAAGCGCATCCTCGACCGCACCCCGCGCAGCGCGCAGCGTCTGCTCTTCTCGGCCACGCTCGACGGGGACGTCAACGTCATCGTCCGCCGCTACCTGACCGACCCGGTCACCCACTCGGTCGACAGCTCGGCCAGCGAGGTGCCCGCCATGGCCCACCACGTGCTCACGGTGAGCGCGACCGACAAGCCGAGCGTGATCCGCGAGCTGCTGTCCGGGCACGGACGCATCCTGGCGTTCACGCGTACCAAGCACTCGGCGAAGAAGCTGGCACTCAAGCTGACCGCCGCCGGCATCCCGTCGGCCGACCTGCACGGCAACCTGTCGCAGCCGGCGCGCAACCGCAACCTTGCTGCCTTTCACAGCGGCGAGGTTCGGGTGCTCGTAGCGACCGACATCGCCGCCCGCGGCATCCACGTCGACGACGTGACGCTCGTCGTGCACATCGACCCGCCCGCGGAGCACAAGGCCTACCTGCACCGCTCCGGTCGCACCGCACGGGCCGGCGCCGAGGGTGTCGTCGTCACACTGGCCACCCACGAGCAGCACTCCGACATCCGCACGCTGATGCGCAAGGCCAAGATCTCCCCGACCGAGCACCGCGTCTCCCCCGGTCACCCCGCCCTGGTGGCGCTGGTCGGCCCACCCGCCCCGCTGGTCACCGCGGTGCGAGCACCGGCGGCTCAGTCGCGACCCGTCAACGCCGCGCCGCGACGTCGCCGCTCCGCGCGTCGGCGCAGCCCCGGAGCGTCGGGTCGCTAGCCTCGCCGGACCAACGACTTGAGGAGATTCGCATGCTTCTGCAGGATGACGTCGCCGGCGGGCTAGCCGCTGGACTGTTCGCCGCCCTGGCGTTCGGCTGGTTGGTCTTGATCCTGGTCGCCGGCTGGAAGATGTACGTCAAGGCAGCCCAGCCAGGCTGGGTGTCGATCATCCCCTTCCTCAACCTGTTCGGGCTGCTGAAGATCGTGCACCGGCCTTTGTGGTGGTTCGTGCTCTTCATCATCCCGATCGTCAACATCGTCGCTCTGGTGATCGTGATGAACGACCTGTCCAAGGCGTTCGGGCGCGGGCTCGGCACCACGCTGCTGCTGATCTTCCTGACGCCGATCGGGTACCTCATCCTGGGCTTCGGCGATGACCGCTATGCGCTGGAGCCCGACCCGATCTTCGGCTGAGCGAGGGCCTTCTCAGTGGCCGTGCTCGCGGGCGGCTTCTTCCCTGGTGATGGCGACCAGGCCGTCCTCGTGCTCCGGTGGGGCATACACGGTCAGCACGGTCGCGGGGATGTCGCCACGGTTCACGACGTTGTGCCACACCCCGGCCGGAACGACGGCCAAGGTGCCGGTCGGTACGCTGTGCACGTCGTCGCCGATGGTGATCTCGACGGGCCAGCCTGAGGCGACCAGGAACATCTGGTCGCCGTGCTCGTGCACCTCCGCGCCGATCTCTTCGTGCGGCTGCAGCGTCATCGCGACGAGCTGGCTGTTGGCGCCGGTGGCGAGCACTCGGCGAAACGCCGGCTGCATCGCGAGCACGGCCTCAACGGTGGTGATGTATCCAGACATTCCCATCCCTTCCTTCTCGTGCGAATCTGCGGCAACCGAGCGTGGGTGTGCCAGGGCCGGAGGTCCCCCGCGCGCATGGCAGCATCACCTGATGCCCTCGGACGAGCCGATCGCGGCGCCCCGCACGCCGCCCACCGCGGCACCGACAACCGCGCCTGATGCGTCGTCCGTGCTGCGAGATGTCTTCGGGTTCCCCGGCTTCCGGGGCGCCCAAGGCGAGATCGTCGAGCACGTCGTCGGCGGTGGCGACGCCCTCGTGCTCATGCCGACGGGGGGCGGCAAGTCGCTCTGCTACCAGATCCCCGCACTCGTGCGCCCCGGGACAGGCATCGTCGTCTCACCGCTCATCGCGCTGATGCACGACCAGGTGGAGGCCCTGCGCCTGCTCGGCGTCCGCGCGGCCTACCTCAACTCCTCGCTCGGCCCGGACGAGGCGCGCGAGGTCGGGCGCGCGGCGGCGTCCGGCTCCCTGGACCTGCTCTACGTCGCCCCGGAACGAGCGCTCACCGCCGGGTTCCGCCATCTGCTGACGTCGTTGCACGAGGGCCCCGGCCTCGCGCTGATCGCCATCGACGAGGCGCACTGCGTCTCCCAGTGGGGCCACGACTTCAGACCGGAGTACCTGCGCCTGGCCGAGCTGCACGACGCCTTTCCGGACGTCCCACGCATCGCTCTCACCGCCACCGCCGACGCCCTGACCCGCGCGGAGATGCACGAGCGCCTGGCCCTCACTGGTGCCGCGGAGTTCGTGTCGAGCTTCGACCGGCCCAACATCCGCTACTCGGTGGTAGAGCGCGACGAGCCGCGCCGCCAGCTCGCGGCGTTCCTGTCCGGACGCGAGGGCCAGGCGGGCATCGTCTACTGCGGGTCGCGCAAGAAGGTGGACGAGACGGCCGAGTGGCTGCGCTCACGAGGCGTGTCGGCGATCGGCTACCACGCCGGCATGGACGCCGACGCCCGCCGCGAGGCCCAGACGAGGTTCCGACGCGACGACGGCGTCGTGGTCGTCGCCACGATCGCGTTCGGCATGGGCATCGACAAGCCCGACGTGCGCTTCGTCGTGCACCTCGACATGCCCAAGTCGGTGGAGGGCTACTACCAGGAGACGGGCCGTGCCGGTCGCGACGGCGAACCGGCCGACGCGTGGATGGTCTACGGGCTGGCCGACGTCGTCGCGCAGCAACGCTGGATCGACTCGTCCAGCGCCGGGGAGGAGCAGAAGCGTGTGGAGGCGATCAAGCTCGACGCGATGCTCGGGTACGCCGAGTCGGCCACGTGCCGGCGCCAGGTGCTGCTCGCCTACTTCGGCGAGCAGTCCGACGCGTGCGGCAACTGCGACGTGTGCCTCGAGCCACCGCGCCTCTGGGATGGAACCGTTGCCGCTCAGAAGCTGATGTCGGCAGCGATACGCACGGGTCAACGGTTCGGGGCCGGTCACCTGATCGACATCGTGCGCGGCACTGCGACCCCGCGCATGGCATCGCTGGGACACGACGCCCTGCCGACCTTCGGCGTCGGCGCAGATCTGGACGTCCGTGAGTGGCGCGGTGTCGCCCGACAGCTTGTGGCCGCCGGGCTGATGCACCCCGACGCGTCCGCGATGGGTGCGCTGCGCCTCACCGACAAGGCCCGTCCGGTGCTCAGCGGCGACGAGACGGTGATGCTGCGGCGGGTGGCCGCTGCCCCGCCGACCGCACCCCGCCGCTCGTCGCGCGGCCGCGGCGCCGACGCCGGGCCACCGCTGGCGGCTGCAGACCAGTCGCTCTTCGACGCGCTGCGTGCCGAGCGGGCGCGGATTGCGGAGGAGGCAAGCGTTCCGGCCTACGTCGTGTTCCACGACTCGACGCTTCGCGAGATGGCCACGCGACGGCCCGCCGACGCGGTTGCGCTGCGCCAGGTCCCCGGCATCGGGGCGGCCAAGATGGAGAAGTACGGCGAGCAGTTCTTGGCCGTGATCGAGTCGGCGGGCGTGAACGCCAGCCCATCCTGAGGTTGCCACGTCGATACCGTGGCGCACCATGACGCACACCTTCGGCTTCGCCGCGCCCCTGTGGGAGTACGACGGACCAGCGTCGTGGTTCTTCGTGAGCCTGCCGACCGACATCGCCGACGAGATCGCCGACCTGACCGACGGCAGAACCGGTGGATTCGGCTCGGTGCGCGTGCGTGTCCAGGCTGGGGGCAGCCGCTGGTCGACGTCGTTGTTCCCGTCCAAGCAGAACGGCACCTACGTCCTCCCGGTGAAGAAGGCGGTGCGTGTCGCCGAGAGCCTGGACGACGGCGACATCGTGGAGGTCGAGATCACGCTGGCCTGATCGCGAGCCTGTGGACGGCTGATCGCACACGGGCACGATCCCGGCCAGACTCGGCGACCCGTAGCCGAGACATCTGGAGAGCCCATGCCACCTCGCACCCCGTCGAACGACGTCAGGGCCCTCGTCACCTACGTCCGGGAGCAGATCGACCCGGACTGGTCGATCCACACACCCGGATGGCCGGACGAGATCGAGGCCGGGTTGATCGACGCTGTGACGAGCGTCCGGGCCACCTACGGCGGACCCGACACCGGGGTGCGCCGTGTCGTCCAGCGGTGGCGCGAGCACACCGGCGACACCCGGCTCGACGACCTGCCGCGACTGGCCGCGACAGACCCGCTCGACCTGGCCACGATTCTGGGCAACCGGCAGCGACTACCCGGCAACTCGCTCAAGGCTGAGGGCATTGTCGCCGCCGCCGAGGCTCTCACCGAGGCAGGCGTGAAGCGGGCCGACGATCTGTGCGCCGACGACGACGAGCACCGGGAGGCCGTCGTCACGGTCGTCGGGCTCGGGCCGCTCACGTGGGGCTACCTGACCGTGCTCGTGGCGGCCGCGGACCGACCAGCCGACCAGCGGGTGACCAGGCTGGTCGGCCAGATCGTCGGCCGAGACCTCGACCCGGCCCAGTCGATGCGCGTGCTGACCGGCGCAGCGAAACAGCTGGGCGTGCGCCCGGCGACGTTGCACAGCGTGATCTGGCGGGACTCGCGAGGTGCCGAACGGCAGCGGCTTGCCGAGGCGAGGTGCACGTCGCGACCTGAGTGAAGGCCAGATCGTGGTCAGCGGCGGGGCTGTGCGCCAGTAGGGTCGTCGTCCGGCATGGTCCGGCGAGCTGCGCGGAGAGGCACGACATGACCCCACACGTCGTCGATGAGTTCTACGGCGCCCTGGCCAGGCGCGACGGTGAGGCGATGGCATCGTGCTACCACGATGACGTCGTGTTCGAAGACCCTGTCTTCGGCGTCCTCCGCGGCGAGGACGCCCGCGACATGTGGCGCATGCTGTGCTCGGGCGGCACCGACCTGACCGTCACTCATCGCGTGCTCGAATCGACGCCAACGACAGCCACAACTGTCTGGGTCGCCCAGTACACCTTTCCCAGAACCGGTCGACACGTCAGGAACGACGTCACGGCACAGATGAGCGTCGCCGACGACAGGATCGTCGATCACCGGGACTCGTTCAGCCTCTGGCGCTGGTCTGCGCAGGCACTCGGCCCGCTCGGACGGCTCCTTGGCTGGTCGCCGGTCATCTCGACCCGGATTCGCGCAACCTCGACTGCGAGCCTCAGGTCGTTCCAGGCGCGTCGGAGTTGATCGACCGGTCGGCTGAGGCCCCCCGATGGCTCGACCGACCGGTCGTGCACGCCTGCCGCTGAGCGGTCCTCAGCTCAACCGGGTGAGCCCGGCTGTGGCGCGCTCCCGGCAGTTGATGACCCAGCGCTCATGGGAGTCGGGTGTGGTGGGGGCGCCGGCGATGCAGTCGAGGTATGTCCGCTCGGCGACGCGGGGGCTGACGTGGCCGGAACCGTCGTCGGCCACAGCCGCGCTGGACACGAACGGCATGGCGCCGACGGCGACTGCGGCTGCCGCGGCGGAGGCGAGCGTCCGGCGGGTGATGGCGTTGGTAGCCATGGTGATCCTCCTTCTCAGGAATCGGTCATGGCTGTTGTCCCGCAGGGCGGTGTCGACCCGGCACCGGGCGGTAATGCTGCGGTAAACATGGTGTTGACGAGCAGCGACAGGTCCGTGACTGTGGGTGCGTGCGCGTCAACGTGCTGGGGCCGCTGTCCGTGGAGGGCGCCGCAGAGATGCTTGCCCCACGGGACCGCGTGGTGCTCGCCGCCCTGGTGACGCGGCCGGGTGAACCGGTGAGCGCTGACCAGCTGGCCGACGCGCTGTGGGGGGAGGCACCGCCGGCGACCTGGCCGAAGGTGGTGCAGAGCAGCATGGTGCGCATCCGAAAGGCGCTCGGGCCGGATGCGGTGCGCACGACCGGGCACGGATACGTGCTGATGCTGGAGCCCGACCGCATCGATGCGGTGCGGTTCGAGCGGGCGGTGCGACGCTCGCGTGAGCTGCTGGCGTTGGGCGAGCCGGAACGAGCCCAGTTCACTCTGACGGACGCCCTGGGGCTCTGGCACGGCACCGCGCTGGCCGAGCTGGACGGGTGGGAACCAGGGGAAGCAGCTGCGCACCGGCTCGAGGACCTCCGCCACGACGCCGACGAGCTGCGGGTGGAGGCGTCGTTGCAGGCCGGGAGCTGGCGGGAGGTATTGCCCGAGGCAGCGGCTCTCGTGAGCGAGCAGCCGCTACGGGAGCAACGATGGGGGCTGCTGGCGCGGGCGCAGTACCAGGCCGGACGCCAGGCTGAGGCGCTCGCCACCATCCAACGGGCTCGAGCGGTGCTGGTCGCTGAGCTGGGGCTGGACCCAGGCCCCGAGCTGGTGGCGGTGGAGCAGGCCATCCTCGAGCAGGACCCGTCCTTGCTGGCCCACGCCGATGGCGCGGCAGCGTCGTCGCAGTGTCCGTACCGCGGACTGCTGCCCTACGACGTGGGCGACACCGAGGACTACTTCGGCCGCGACGCCGACGTGGCCGCGTGCCGCGACATCCTCAGCCGTCATGGCGTCCTCGCTGTGGTCGGCCCGTCGGGGTCGGGAAAGTCGTCGCTGGTGCGCGCCGGGGTAGCAGCCGGCCTGGGCCGGGACGGCCGTCGGGTCGCGGTGATGACACCGGGCACCCACCCGATGTCCGGGCTTGCCGAGGCCGGCGTGCTGCGCACCTCGACCGTGCTGGTGGTGGACCAGCTCGAAGAGGTGGTCACGGTGTGTCCGGACCCGACCGAGCGGGAAGCGTTTCTGGATGCCCTGGTCGGGCATGCCGACGCCGGAGCGGGCGTGGTGGTCGCGCTTCGCGCCGACCGGATCGGTCTGCTCAGCGGGCATCGGGGCTTCGCCCGGCTGCTCGAGCGCGGCCTGCACCTGCTGGGAACGATGAACGAGGACGACCTGCGCGCAGCCGTCGAGGGTCCTGCGCACCGCGCGGGTCTGCTGCTGGAGCCGGGGCTGGTCGACCTGCTCGTGCAGGAGGTGGCCGGAGAGCCTGGGGCCCTGCCGCTGCTCTCCCATGCTCTCGCGCAGACCTGGGAGAACCGGGAAGGGCGCACGCTGACCGTGGACGGCTACCGGGCCGCGGGTGGCATCCGCGGGGCGGTCACCCAGAGCGCAGAGGAGCTGTTCCAGCACCTGCCCACCGGTCAGCAGCAGGCGCTGCGCGACCTGTTGCTGCGCATGGTCACCGCCAGCCCCGACGGCCAGGCGGTTCGCAGCCCGCTCACCCGCCGGGCGATCGCCAACAACAGCGAACGAGAGTCCCTGGTCGAGGTGCTCGTCGCGGCGCGACTGGTCACCAGCGACGGCGAGGTGGTCGAGCTGGCCCACGAGTCGCTGATCGGGGCCTGGCCACGCCTGCGCAGCTGGCTCGACGAAGATGTCGACGGTCACCGCATCCTGCGCCATCTGACGGTTTCTGCCGACTCGTGGGACGCCATGGGCCGCCCGGCCAGCGAGCTGTACCGCGGCACGCGGCTCGCGCGGGCGCTGGACTGGCGCGCTCACACCACGGCCGAGCTGACCCCCACCGAGCAGGCGTTCCTGGACGCCGGGCGTGACCTCGCCGACGCTGAGTCTCGCTCGGCGGAGCAGCGTCTGACCGAGCAGAAGCGAGCCAACCGCCGTCTGCGGGCGTCCCTCGTCGGCGTTGCCTCGCTGCTGGTCGTCACGCTCGTAGCCGGCGCGCTGGCAGTACGCGAGGGGCAACGCGCCGACGCCGCGGCCGTCGCGGCGCAGGTGCGCGAGCTCGCCGCGGCGTCACGCGCTGCGACTGATGTCGACCCCGAGCTGGCGGTGCTGCTCGCAGTACACGCCACCGAGACCTCGCAGGCAGCATCGGGCCAGCCGTCCCGAGGCGCACTCGAGGCCCTGCACGGGGCCGTGATCGCCTCGAGGATCGACCACGTCGTCCCGGACCTCGGCGGCAACGTGGCCTGGAGTCCGACCGGCGACGTGTTCGTCACCGAAGGTCCCGAAGAGACGGGCCTGGTCGACCTGCGCGACGCCGAGACGGGTGAGTCGTTGCGCTCGTTCGTCGGCCACGAGATCGACATCAACGACGTCGCGTTCAGCGCCAGCGGGCTGCTCGCCACGACAGGCGACGACGGCGCCCTGCGCGTGTGGGACCCCGACGAGGGCAAGCTGATGTTCGAGGTCGTCGGCGACGGAGAGGTCTGGGGACCGTCGTTCAACGCGGAGACGAACCGCTTGTCGGCTGCGTGGCTCGATGAAGGCATCGTCCGCGTGGTGGACGTTCCCACCGGCAAGGTGGTTGTCGAGGTCGACGTTCCCGGAGGACCACGATCGACGTCGTACAGCCCCGACGGGGAGAGCGTGGCCGTGGCGACGTTCGACCCCTCGTCACCCCGAGTTGTGGACGCCGCCACCGGAGACGTCGTCCATGCACTCCCCGGGCACGACCAAGCCCTGACTGCCGTCCGGTACAGCCCCGACGGGCGGTGGACGGCAACCGCCAGTCGTGACGGCACCGTCCGCATCCGAGACGCGAGCACCGG
Source organism: uncultured Actinomycetota bacterium (assembly GCA_963714455.1). Classification (GTDB taxonomy): domain Bacteria; phylum Actinomycetota; class Actinomycetes; order Jiangellales; family Jiangellaceae; genus CAVQGZ01. The sequence continues at coordinate 27,884 of CAVQON010000013.1, read as the reverse complement.
CAAGACCGTACGCACGCTGGACGACTTCGGCAGCGAGGTGTTCGCGCTGGCATGGACGCCCGACTCACGTCGGGTCGCCGCCGGCGGCCTCGACGGCGAGATCCGCGTCGTCGAGGTGACCGAGGCTGCGACGAGCACGGCGTTCGTCCTCGCCGGCACGTCGGTCGCACGGGGCGTTTACGGGCTCGCCTTCTCACCAGACGGGGACCGGCTCGTCTCGGGGGACTATGTCGTCTCCGCAGCCACGCTGTGGGACGTCAGCATGGACGGTGACGCCGAGGTGGCCAACCTGCCCAGCAACACCACCACCTGGGGTGACGCCGCCTACCTGCCCGACGGCACCCTCGCGACCACGACCGACGAGCGAACCGTAACGGTCTGGGAGACGTCCGACGGCACCGACGTCATCCGCCTCGAGTCGGACGACCCGTGGGCGGACGACATGCGGGGCATCGCTGTCAGCCCGGATGGTGCGCTGCTCGCTGCCGGCGAGACCGTCGACAGCGCCCGGGTGTGGGACCTCACCGACGGCAGCGAGGTGTTCTCGAAGAGACCGGGCGGTGGATGGACGGCCTGGCCGGCCTTCAGCCCTGACGGCACGCTGGTGGCACTCGCCAGTGACTCCGGCGCGGTGAACCTCTACGAACGCGACGGCAGCCTGGCCGCCCAGCTTCTTGCCGACGAAGGAGACGGGCTGGTAGACCCCGCGTTCAGCCCCGATGGCACCACCGTGGCCGTCGCGCAGCGCTCCAACGATCGCCAGATTCCCGAGGGTCGCCTGCTGCTGTGGGACTGGCGCTCCGACACCACGCAGTCGTGGGTGATGGAAACCGGAACCGGCCCCGTGTACTCCCCGGACGGCACGCGGCTCGCCCTGCGCAACCTCGCGGGACCGGCCGAGGTCTGGGACGTCGACTCCGGTGAACGCCTCTTCACCCTCGAAGGACACACTGCCGGGACGGTCCGCGTGGCCTACAGCCCCGACGGACGCCTAATCGCCACCGCCAGCTTCGACGGCACCGCCCGGCTGTGGGATGCCCAGACCGGAGACGCCGTCCTGCGGCTGCCCAGGCTTGCCGGCGAAGTCAGCAGTGTCGCCTTCAGCCCAGACGGGCGACACCTGGCTACGCACTCTCTGGCAGAGAATCTGGTGCGGGTCTGGACGCTCGACCCGGACGAGCTGGTGTCGATCGCCGCCGAGAACGTCACCCGCGCCCTCACGCCAGCCGAGTGCCAGGAGTACCTGCAGACCGACGCGTGCCCCTGAGCCGCTGCCCGTCGTCGAGTCGCACAGCAGACGGCTGGACTGCAGGGCCACCGCCTTGAGGTTGTCCGGGATCAGCACCTTGAACGCACCTCCGAAGAACCCCAGGCCGCCTCACACCCGGCGATCACCGCGGCCAGGGTCTGCGAGTAGGTCAACCACACGAACATGTGTCGACTCACGACGGCGGTGAAGATCAGCGCGTGCACCTTGCGGCGTCTGCCGGTCTCGAAATCGGTCACATAGCCCATCTGGGCGAAGTCGACCTGGCACTCGACCCCCGGCTCACCATCAGCGACGCGGACCGTGGCCTTCTTGACCCGGAACCCGCACCGCTCGACCGCGAACCGGTGCAGCGTCCGATACGGCACGACCACGCCCTGCCGGGCCAGCAGCTCCTCGATCTTCACGATCGACAACGGCTCGACGCCGTCCCCGCCCCTAACCCAGCCAGCGATCTGCTCCTCGTGGACCAGCAGCAGCGCCCAGGACTCGCCGTGCCCGCTCGGCCGCACGGGACGTACCGCCTCAACCACCACGCCGATCAGCTCGTCGGTGATCGCCTCGACCCCGTCACTGCGGGACAGACCCGCAGCCTGGGCCGCCTCGACGTAGCGGCGGGCGGTCTTGCGGTCCACCCCCGCACGCTCGGCGACCTTCCGCAGCCCGTGCCCGTCAAGCCAGGCACGTAGCACCTCTCGGACCTCAACCACGCTGACCTCCCGGAATCCCACGCTCGATGACCTCCACGCCGACGGACATGACACGGCGAGTCAACGAGCCGACCAAAGACCCACCGATGCGGCGCGCCCGGTGGCCCCATGACTGGCAACCCAGGTGGTCCCATGAACCTGGCAGAAAGCCGGTCAGCCCGGTCCCATGCTCATGGCAAGCGACAGCTGACAGGCCCGCGAAGCAGACAGGGCTCCTCGACGGCATCCGCGCGACACCTTGGCATGCTGACAGGCCGCACATCGGAGGGTCGGGTGCCGATGGACGCTCCACTCCATCGGCGTCTGGCCCGGACCAGCACTCCGGCTGCTTCGGCATGGTCTGACCCACAGCCACAACATCCGGCAGCGTCACAGCGCCGCGTACCGGACCGCCCTCAATGCGGCAGGAGTGCGATCGTGGTTCCCGCTTCGGGGCAGATGTGCACGCGCTCCGGTGCCGGAGGCATGCAAGGTCAGGGCAAAGAGATCGTGGCTTGTGCGAGTGGGCACAAGCTGGTCTCGCTTGACTGACTGGGCAAGACGAGGCGCGACCGGGCCCGCGACGCAGGTGGGCACCTGCTCGCGATCCTGCCGAAGGCTCAGCCAGGGATTCGGTAGCCGCGCCAGATAGCCTCCGCGACGCATGCTGGGCGTTCGTCTTCGTCATCGACCTCGAGGTGCAGACTGACGGTCAGCTGCTCGCTATCGGCGAGGGCGTCGGCTGTAGCGACCTGGCTCACCATGCGCTCTGTCGACGTCAGCGGCGACCCGCTACTCGCGGTCCTCATTCTCGCGCGATTCCGAAGGTTGCGGGGACGGCGATCGCTCGGGAGCCTCGGCCTTCTCCTCGGCCTCCTCCTCATCGTCGTCTCGCTCTCGGTCGTCGGACCGCTCGGACTCGTCATCGTCCTCGTCTGTCGCCCGAGGACGCTCCTGTCCGTCGCGGGCGCCCGTCGGGGGGCTGACCGCCGCGCTGGACTTGGTGGCCCGGCTCGAGTCCGCGACGACCGGCTGTGGTTCGGACTGCTCGGAGTCGACCCGCCCTGCGTCCGCCGGGGCGTCCACAGGAACGGTTACCGGGACGTCGATTGTGACGGTCGGACCTGGCTCCTTGAGCCGCTTCGTCTCTGTCACGACGACGGTGGGACGGGCGGCTGTCGTGGGATCAGCGCCGACGGACTGGGCGGCGGCCGGGAGCTGGCCCGACGGGGTCTGCACGACCTGGTCATAGAGAACGAGGCCGAGTCCCACGCTGGCGAACAGAACTCCGACCCAACCAAGCACCATCTTCATCGGGAGTCTCCGTCCGGCTCGACCGGGCTCGTTGCCCAGCGATCCCCCGACGGTAGCCGGACGGGCATCAGGTGCGCCGAACGCGAACGTCAAGTGCGCGACAAGTCCTCCTTGACGCGACTTTGACGCGCCACAGCCCTGAGCCTTGCCACGGGCCGCGCCATTCTGAACCCATGACTGCTCGACCGCTCACTCCGCACGCACGACGCCGCTGGACGGCGAGGATCGCCGCGGCATCCATGGTGCTCGGGGCCGGGGCGGGCGTCGGTGCCCTGACGGCCCAGCTGCAGACCTCCTGGACGCAGCACCAAGCCGAGACCCTAGCGGCCTCGCTGCCCGCGGAGCCGCCTCTGTCGGCTATCGAGGCTCACCCGCCCGTCATCGTGAAGCGAACCCGAACGGTTCACGTCGAGGGCGACCCCGTCATCGTCTACCACTATGTCCCGGTTCCGGCTCAGCCCAGCCAACAGCAGGCACCGCGAGTGCCCCCGACCGTGGCCACACCGACCGCGCCCACACCGGCCGCCGCAGTAGCCGGCTCGAACCCGGGCCGGGTCGCGACACCCCCATCCGGCCCTTCACCGACCCTCAGACCCGCTCCGCGTCCACCAAGCCCCGCGCCGCGGCCGGCTCCGGCGTCGACGACGTCCACGGCGTCATGACTACCGCAGATTCGCCGGTCGTCACGGTCAGCGAGCAACGCTGGCGGACGACGCTGTGGCTCAGCGTCGCGGGCACCACGACCGACTCGAACGCCCTGCACGCTCATTTGGCCACGACGCTTCGAGCCGAAGCCGACCGGCTCGAGCGGGCAGCCAGCCGATTTCGCGACGACTCCGAGCTGTCGGCACTGAACCGATCGCCCGGTGAGTGGCGTGACGTGTCCCCCGTCCTCGCTGACGTCCTCACAGCAGCCCTGGACGCCGCTGCCGCCACCAACGGCCTCACCAACCCCTGCCTCGGCGCGGACGTCGACCGGGCCGGCTACCGGGGGTGGCGCGACGCGACGTTGCAGGGCGAGGGGGGGTCGACCGGGGCCTCAGGGCAGCACCGTTCAGGCGCGAGTGCCGTCGACGCATGGCAGACGCTCGAGGTCGTGCGGGGTCGGCAGAGCGCGAGAGCCAGGATCGGACACGGGTACCAGGTCGACCTGGGCGCGGTAGCAAAGGGATGGCTGGCCGACCGCTTGGCCGCGGATGTCACCCAAGCCCTCGGAGGGTCAGCCCTGGCGAACATGGGCGGCGATCTGCGAGCCACCGGAGATCTCGAGTGGACCGTGGCCATCGATGCCCTGGTGCCAGGGCTCGGTGTCACGACCTTCACGATCGTCGATGCCGGTCTGGCCACCAGCAGCCGCGCCCGTCGCACGTGGACGGGCCCGGACGGGCCGGCACACCACGTGATCGACCCGCGCACCCAGCAGCCCGCCCAGACACCATGGTGGTCGGTCTCAGTCCTGGCCGCATCCGCCACGGACGCGAACGCCGCAGCCACGGCCGCCTTCGTGCTCGGCACCGACGCACCTACGTGGCTGAGCGACGCCGGGTTGGACGCCCTGCTCGTTGCCCACGAACCCGGCTCGTCAACGGCCACCCACTATGTCGGCCGCTGGCCGAGCCGGGGGCAGGTGGCGTGATGGATGTCCCGCTGACCTGGTTTCTCATGCGCACGACGGGCACGGTTGCCTTGGTCTCGTTGACCATCGCCGTCGTCGTCGGCCTCATCGGCCCTCGGCTGTCGCCTCCGGCCCGCCTGACGACGGTGACCCTGCACCGGGTCGCCTCGGCCACCGGGACGGTGCTGATCACCGGGCACGTCGTGTTCGCGCTCGTCGACCAGGTTGTGTCCATCCAGGTGACGGACGTAATCGTGCCGGGAACCTCGGCCTGGGAGAGATTCGGCATCGGCCTCGGCGCCGTGGCCATCGACCTGCTCGCCGTCATCGTGCTCACGTCCTTGATCCGCAGCCGGATGCCCCGCACCTGGCGCACCGTCCACCTGGCTGCCGTCCCCATGTGGCTCGCGGCATGGTGGCACGCGGTGTCGGTCGGCACCGACGCACCAAGCGCGTCCGGGCGGGCGCTGGCAGTCGCCAGCATCGCCCTAGTGGCGCTCGCCCTGGCAATCCGGCTCCAGCCGCGAGGGCAGGGCCACCCCCCGAGGGAGCAGACCGGCCGCGACGTGGCCGAGCCCTCACCCGCCCCCAGCCTCAGGAGCCACCGATGACTGTCACCCTGAGCCCCCACCTCGCCGATGCACCGGGTCTGCCCGGGCTGGGCCTGCATGGAAGGCTCCCGGGCACCGCTCCGCGGGCGCTGCTGGCGCCCGGGACGCTGCTGCTGCGAGGAGTCACGCCTGGACGGTCTGTCGACCTCGCCACCCATCGTCGCGCATGGGGGGCGCAGCCCGAGATGACCCTGCCTGAGTTCGTCGCGACGGCTGAACGTGAGCGGTTGCTCGGTGCCGGTGGCGCGGAGTTCCCTGCATCACGCAAGCTGGCGGCGATGGCGGGACGCGCCGTGTCCCTGGTCGTCGTGAACGCCAGCGAGGGGGAACCCACCAGCGGCAAAGACGCCGTGCTGATCGCGCATGTCCCGCACCTCGTGCTCGACGGCGCAGTGGCCGTGGCCGGCGCGCTCGGAGCCCGAGAGGTCATCGTTCGAGTGAGCGAGAGCCGCCCGGACCTGATGCCGGTGCTCGAGACGGCCATCGGGCAGCGACCGGCGACCCGGGTCGCCATCAGGGTGTCGGTCGGGCCGGACCGCTTCGTGGCCGGTGAGGCGACGGCCGTGGTGAATGCCCTGGCCGGGGGCCCTGCCACCCCGAAAGACCTCGGCCTGCCCCCGACCCTGCCCCACCGTCGCCTGCGGCCTCGCTCGGCGGTCTACGTGAGCAACGTCGAGACGTACGCCCGGCTCGCCGTGGCCACCCGTGGGCTCAGCGCCAGCAGCGCTCTGATCAGCGTGTCCGGCGCCGTCGCCAATCCTGGGGTGCTGGAGGTCGACAACGACCTGACCCTCGACGGTGCTGCTTCCATGGCCGGCGGGCTGCGCGGCACCCCGACCGTCCTCATCACGGGCGGGTGGCACGGCGCTTGGGTGCCGTGGTCGCCGGCAACAGCGCACGTGCGACTCACACGTAGGGCCATCGCCGACGCCGGCGGGCGGTGGGGGGCCGGATCATTCGTGTGGGTGCCCGGGCACCTTCACGGCGAGGACGTTCTGGCCGCAATCGCCGACGTTCTGGCAGGAGGCAGCGCACGCCAGTGCGGGCCGTGCGCCCGCGGACTGCCCGAGCTGGCGCGCCTACTGGGCGAGCCGGCCACCCCGGACCGGCGGGATACCGTCGCCGGCCTGCTCACCGAGCTGGACGGGCGAGGGTTGCTGTGCTCGCACCCGAGCGCCTCGGTGGCCGCCATTCGATCAGCGCTTGGGCTGCTCGACGACCAGGTGACACGATCATGAGGCGCCGGGATCGCGGGCACGACGTACTCGTCGTGGACTGGGTGCGGTGCACCGGACAAGGCGTGTGTGCGGCGGCGCTCGGTGAACAGGTGTCTCTCGACCGGTGGGGGTACCCCACCGGCGTGTCGTCGCGCGGTGAACCGGTCCAGCCGCGGCATCGCTCCGCCGCCGTGCTGGCGGTGCGTTCGTGCCCGGCACAGGCGTTGGCGCTGCGAACCGAGTCGCCAGCGGCGGGCTAGGGTCCACGACGTGGCCCACGTGCTGCTCATCGAGGACGACTCGGGAATTCGGACGGCCGTCAGCCGTGCCCTCACCAGTCGCGGTCACGCCGTCGAGTCCGCCGCGACCGGCTTGGACGGGCTTCAGCTCATGCTGACGAAGAACCCCGAGGTGGTCGTCCTCGACCTCGGCCTCCCCGACGTTGCCGGTGACCGTCTGCTCGGCATGATGCGGGCCGTGTCCACCGTTCCGGTGATCGTGGCGACGGCACGCGACGACGAAGGGCTGATCGTCCGGCTGCTGGACGCGGGAGCCGACGACTACGTCGTCAAGCCCTTCGAGCCGTCCCACCTCGAGGCACGCATCAGGGCCGTCCTGCGCCGCGTCGTCGGTGGGCCGGACGCCGCGACCGACCCGCCGCTGAACATCGGGGGACTTCAGGTTGACCCTGCGCGCCGTACGGCATCGGTGGACGGGGCCCCCGTCGAGCTCACCCGGCTCGAGTTCGACGTCCTTGCCTACCTCGCCCGCAACGCCGGGCGAGTCGTGAGCAGACACGAGCTGCTGCGGGAGGTGTGGCAGCGAACAGACAGTGCTCGCACGGTCGACGTTCACTTGTCCTGGCTGCGCCGCAAGATCGGCGACTCTCCGTCCGAGCCTCGGTTCATCCACGTCAATCGCGGTGTCGGCGTTCTCCTGGAGGACCGCTCGGGGACGACCGGGCACTGATGTACCGACGTCTCGTCGCGTTCGCCCTCGTGGTGACCACAGTGGCCATCGTCTCGTTGATGATCCCGCTGGGGCTGGCCGCCCGAGACCTCGTCCGCAGCCAAGCGACCTCGGCCATCGCCAACGACGCCCGCGTCATCGCCGACCAGTGGGAGGCGGCCTGGCGCCGGACGGGCAACCAAGACCCACCGATCCTCGAAGCCATGGCACATGGGGTCACCGTCGCCGTGATCAGTCCGAACACCGTTGACTCCACGGCCGTCCCGACCGGCGCCGAAGGCGTCGTGGCCTCCGCCGCCCAGGGGCGTCCCGCCGCCGTCGACACAGGAGGCACCGCCTTCGCCGCTGCCCCCGCGCAGTACGACGACGACGTTGGTGTGGTGCTCGTGAGCGCGACGTCGGACTACCTGCAGGAAGGGCTCGAGCGCCGACTGGCCGCGCTCGCGGTGGTCTCCACCGCCTTGCTGGCCGCCGCCGGGCTCGCCGCGTGGCAACTCGCCCGCGTCACAGCCAGGCCGATTCGGAAGCTGGCCGACACTGCGGACTCAATGGCTGCCGGCGACCTCAGCGCCCGCGCTGCCCCGTCCCCTCTGCCCGAGGTCGACGAGGTTGCGGTCGCACTGAACCGTCTGGCGAACCGGGTGCAAGAACTGCTGGAGAGCGAACGTGCCGCCACGGCCGAGCTCGCCCATCAGCTGCGGACGCCGTTGACCGTGCTGACCGCCGACATCGACGCCGTTGACGACAAGACCGTGCGCCAAAGGCTGACCGAGGATGCCCTTGCCCTGCAACGAACGACCGACGAGATCATCACCAACGCCGCTCGCCCGACCCGTGAGGGGCTGATGGCCAGCTGCGACGCCGTGGAGGTGGTGGGGTCTCGTGTGACGTTCTGGCGAGTACTGGCCGACTACCAGAAGCGCGATCTTCGCGTTGACGTCGCAGAGGGTCCACAGCTGGTGAGACTGACCGAGGACGACCTCGCCACCGCCGCCGACATCCTGCTCCAGAACGTCTTCGTCCACACACCAGAAGGAACGCCGTTCAGCGTGCGAGTGCAGCCAGGAGGACACTCAGATGGCGACCCGGTGTTGCTCGAGGTGTCCGACGGCGGTCCGGGGTTCAGCGACGGACCAGACGACCGTACCGGCACCACCAACCTGGGTCTCTCCATCGCCGAGCGCATCGCCCAGGCGTCCGGTGGCCGACTGACTCGAGCACCCGGCGTGAACGGAGGGGCTGTGGTCTCGCTGCTGCTCGGACGCCCGCCCAGCCGCTAAGCCAGTTGGCGGCCCCCTCACTGCGCTCCCTGAGGACGCGCAGCATCCGGAGGGGGTCGGCCAGTGTCGATTCTGTCGGGAGCCTGGTGTGGAGCCGGTCTGAGCCCTGACTCGGCTCAGAGGTCGATTGCGACGAGTTGTCCGCGCGCGGCGGAGGGATCGAGCCCCGGTCCCCAGGTGTGACCAAGGTGACCCACTCCGCCACCTGTGGACGCACCACGACCCGGCGTCGAACCCGGCCAACTGTGGGGCAGGTCGATGAGCGGGTTTGATCCGACGACGACACCCTGAACGCGGCACGGCGACTCGCCAAGAGTCAGGTCCGCGTCGTCAGTGACGTCGTTCCATGCGATATGCGCTCAGCCGGTACCTCACCGCCAGCTGAGAATCGCCCTCACGGCGGCAGAAGCGGGCGGATCTGGACCGCCGGCTGCGTACCCGGCTACTCGCCCGGTACGCCGTACCCATGTCAGATGCAGAAGTGCGTTGTGCGGTCACGAGCGGCGATGGTCGATCGGAGCAACGGCGGAGGTGGCGCGCTGCCCAGCACCGAGTCGCCACACCTGCGCAGAGGGTCCGGCTACTCCTCCTCGCGGAAGGCACCGATGACCCGTTCCGTCTTCACACGCCCGTCCTCAACAGTCGCCTGACTTCGTCCACGCTCAAGCACGCTGCCGTCCGGGCTCACGATTTCGTAGTTGTACGTGACCGTGCCCTCAACGACGGTCTCGAAGTCGCTCACGCTGACCGTCCACTCCGACCTAGCGAACATGCCCTCGAACGTTGCACGTATCTCGTCGGCGTCGCTCCACATCACACCGACGGGCTCGATCTCCAAGGACGCGTCATCGGCAACGTAGCCCATGACTTGATCGACGTCCCTCGTGTTCCAGGCGTCGAAGTAGGCCTCCACGACCTCCTGCGCTGAGGAATCGTCCGGAGTGGAGCAGGCCGGGAAGACAAGCAGGACTGCGACGGCCAGTAGCCACCACCGACGGATCCCGGACCATCTGAACACGTCGGCCTCCCTTCGGCGATAAGTCGAATTCTCGTAGCGGCGCAGGCGCCGGGTAGAGGCTCAGGACCCGAGCACCTCAGACTCCGGAACGCAGAACGGGCCGGTAGCGCCTGACTCGGCCTGAGCGAGCTGCCGCAACCCGAACGACGACGTTCGACGGTGCGTCACTCCGCCGCCTGTGGACGCACCAGGGCGAGAGCGGTCTTGGCCGCACCGGGCGCCCTCATCGTTGCTCTCAGCGGTGAGGCAGCTCGACAGGCCCCTTTGAAGACTCCGCTGGATCCCACACCATCAACGGCGGTGGAAGTCGATCGTGAGGACGTCGCCTAGGGCGGCTCGGAGCTGGGTGTTGCGGGCGTGTCCCAGGCTGGCGGCGGGCCGACCTGAACAGCGGGGTCACCCAGAGCAGAAGGGCCGACTCGGCCGACTCGGGGCGCCGGATCCGGCTCCGGCAACCGCGGCCGAACATGCTCGCGACTCCGGGTCGACCTCCAGCGCGTCACGACCGCGGGTCGCCCTGCCCGTGGGATGACCATGGACGCACCATTGGCGGCTGCTGGGGGCGCTGTGCTGGGGGTCGGGCCGTTGGCTAGCTCAGCCCGGCGGCGGCGCGCTGCCGGCAGCTGGCGACCCAGCGTTCGTGGCTGTCGGGGGTGGTGGGGGCGCCGTCGATACAGTCGGTGTAGAGCCTCTCGGCGGTGCGGGCGCTGACGGTGCTGGGGCTGTCGGCGGTGGTGTCGGCGCCGGCTGCCAGGCTTGAAGCGCCGAGGGCGAGGACGGCTGCCGCGGTCGTGGCAAGGGCGCGGCGTGTAGTGATGTTCATGGTGCTCCTCCTTCGGGGGGATCGGTCGTTGCTGTTGTCCCGCGCGGCGGTGTCGCCGGGGCAGCGGGCGGTATCGCCGCGGTAAACATGGTGTTGACGAGCACAGACATGTGGGTGACTCTCGCTGTGTGCGGGTCAACGTGCTTGGGACGCTGTCCGTGGACAGCGACGGCGCGCTGCTGCCTCGGCGGGACCGGGTGGTGCTCGCAGCGCTGGTCACGCGTGCGGGGGAACCGGTGAGTGCCGAGGTACTGGCCGATGCGCTGTGGGGGGAGGCACCACCGGCGACGTGGCCGAAGGTGGTGCAGAGCAGCATGGTCCGCATCCGTAAGGTGCTGGGCGCGGAGGCGGTGCGCACGACCGACCGCGGGTATGTGCTGACGCTGCCGGCCGACGACATCGATGCGGTGCGGTTCGAGCGGGGGGTGCGGCGTGGGCGGGAGCTGCTTGCGCTGGGCGAGCCGGAGCGGGCCCAGTTCACCCTGACCGAGGCGCTGGGGCTGTGGCACGGCGCGGCACTAGGTGACCTGGAGAGTTGGGAGCCGGGGGCAGCAGCCGCGCAGCGGCTGGAGGAGTTGCGTCGTGACGCCGAGGAGTTGCGGGTAGACGCGACCTTGCGGGCGGGGGGCTGGCGGGAGGTGCTGGCAGAAGCCGCTGCGTTGGTGGCCGAGGAGCCGTTGCGGGAGCAGCGGTGGGGGCTGCTGGCGCGGGCGCAGTATCAGGCCGGACGCCAGGGCGAGGCGCTTGCGACGCTGCAGCGGGCCCGGGCGGTGCTGGTCGCCGAGCTTGGGCTGGACCCAGGCCCGGACCTGGTGGCGCTCGAGCAGGCGATGCTGCGCCAGGATCCTGGACTGCTGCCGGACCAGGACGGTGGAGCCGCCTCGGAGGTGTGCCCGTATCGGGGCCTGCTGCCGTACGACATCGACAGCGCGGAGGACTACTTCGGTCGCGACCGTGACGTGGCTGCGTCCCGGGAGGTCTTGGCCGTGCAGGGTGTGCTGGCCGTGGTCGGCCCGTCCGGGTCGGGGAAGTCCTCCCTGGTGCGGGCCGGTGTCGCGGCTGGGCTTGGCCGGGACGGGCGCCGGGTGGCGGTGGTGACGCCGGGGGCGCACCCGATGGCAGTCCTGGCTGAGGCCGGGGTGCTGCGCACCTTGACGGTGCTGGTGGTCGACCAGGTCGAAGAGGTCGTGACGGTGTGCCGGGACTCGGGCGAGCGGGATGCTTTCCTTGACGCTCTGGTCGGACACGCCGACTCCGGGGCGGGGTTGGTCGTGGCGCTGCGCGCGGACCGCCTGGGTCTGCTGGGTGGGCACCGCGGGTTCGCTCGGCTGATCGAACGCGGCCTGTACCTGCTCGGGCCGATGAGCGAGGAGGACCTGCGCGCCGCGGTCGAGGGCCCGGCGCACCGGGCGGGGCTGCTGCTGGAGCCGGGCCTGGTGGACTTGCTGGTCACTGAGGTGTCCGGCGAGCCGGGGGCCCTGCCGCTGCTGTCCCATGCGCTGGCGCAGACCTGGGTGAACCGGGAGGGGCGGACCCTGACCGTGGAGGGCTACCGGGCGGCCGGCGGCATCCGCGGCGCGGTCGCCCAAAGCGCCGAGACGCTGTTCCAGCAGTTGCCCGCCGCCCAGCAGCACGTCCTGCGTGACTTGACGCTGCGTCTGGTCACCGCTGGCCCCGACGGGCAGGCGACCCGCAGCCCCGTCCCTCGTCGCGTCGTGACCGGGGACGGCGAGCGGGAGTCGCTGGTGGAGACCCTGGTCGCCGCGCGGCTGGTCACCAGCGACGGCGAGCAGGTCGAGCTCGCACACGAGTCCCTGATCCAGGCGTGGCCGCGGCTGCGCAGCTGGCTCGACGAAGATGTCGAGGGCCAACGCATCCTGCGCCACCTGACCGTGGCCGCGGACACCTGGCAGGCCATGGGCCGCCCCACCGGCGAGCTGTACCGGGGGACCCGGCTGGCCCGAGTCCTGGACTGGCGTGCCCACGCCGCCACCGAGCTCACCGCGACCGAGCAGGCCTTCCTCGACGCCGGACGCGACCTTGCCGAAGCCGAGTCACGCTCGGCCGAGCAGCGCCTGGCCGAGCAACACCGGGCGAACCGCCGCTTGCGGTTCTCGCTGGTCGGCGTCGCCGCACTGCTTGCTGTGGCCATGGTCGCCGGTGGGCTGGCGGTCCGCGAGGGGCAGCGCGCCGACGCGCAGGCGAACCGCGCCGACAACGAGACGCGACTGGCCCAGGTGCGGGAGCTGGCGGCAGCATCGCGCGCAGCGACAGCAACCGACCCGGAACTCGCGGTCCTGTTGGCGCTGCAGGCGGCCGACCTGTCGCAGGCGGCGTCCGACGACCGCGCCCGGGAAGCCATCGAGGCCCTGCACGGGGCCATCGTGGCCTCCCGCATCGAGCGGGTCTTCCCCGACCTCGGTGGCAGCGTGGCCTGGAGCCCGACCGGTGAGCTGTTCGTCACCGAAGGACCCGAAGACACCGGCCTTGTCGACCTACGCGACCCCGACACCGGTGAGTCGGTGCGCTCCTTTGTCGGCCACGACGTCGACATCAACGACGTCGCGTTCAGCCCCAGTGGGCTGGTCGCGACTACCGGCGACGACGGCGCCCTGCGGGTGTGGGATCCCCAGGACGGCCGGATGGTCGTCGAGGTGATTGGCAGCGGTGGGGTCTGGGGGCCCTCGTTCAGCGCCGACTCCGGCTCGGTGTCGGCCGCCTGGATCGACGAGGGGACCGTCCGCGTCGTCAACGTCTCCGATGGCGAGACGATCGTCGAGGCGGCGGTGGAGGGCGGTCCTCGGTCGACCTCGCTGAGCCCGGACGGGCGGACGGTGGCCGTGGCGTCCTTCGACCCTACAAACGCGCGCGTGCTCGACGCCGCGACCGGCGCACCCGTCCACGGCCTGCCCGGCCACGACGCCGGAATCAGGAGCGTGCGCTACAGCCCCGACGGCGACTGGCTGGCCACCGCCAGCGAGGACTTCACGGTCCGCGTCCGCGACGCCCAGACCGGCGAAACCGTGCACACGCTCACGGACTTCGGCAGTGCCGTGGACGGCGTGGCGTGGGCGCCCGACTCACGTCGGCTTGCCGCTGGCGGGTTCGACGGCACCGCGCGTGTCTTCGACATCGGCACCGACCGCGCCGAGCTGGCGTACATGCTGGCCGGGGTGACTACAGCGAGCGGGGTCGTCGGGGTGGCATTCTCCCCCGACGGGGGCCAGCTGCTGACCGGCGATGACCGCATCACTGCGGCAACCCTGTGGGACGTCGGGCCGGGCGGGGACGCCGAGGTCGCCAACCTGCCCGGCAACCCCAACACCTGGATCCAGCCCGCCTATACCGCTGACGGTCACCTCGCCATCCCCACCGGAGGCGGGTCAGTCACCGTCTGGGACACCAGCGCCGCCACCGAGCAGACCCGCCTGTCCTACCCGGAGCCGTCCGCGGTCGCCGCCGACTGGGCAGACGACATCGCCAGCATCGCGATCAGCCCCGACGGCACCATGCTCGCCGCCGGTGACGGCAACCCCGCCCGAGTCTGGGACCTGGTCACCGGCGACGAACTGTTCACCAAGGCACCCGGTGGGTGGCTCTCGCAGCCCGCGTTCAGCCCCGACAGCGCGCTGCTCGCCCTCGCCGGCGAGAGTGGAACCCTCAGCCTTTACGGCCGCGACGGCCGCCTACGCGCCCAGCTCTACGCCGACGATGGCTACGGGCTGCAAGACCCCACGTTCAGTCCCGACGGGACCACGATCGCGGTGCAGCAGTTCTCACGCGATCGACCCAGTCCCGACTCCCCGATCCTGCTCTGGGACTGGCGCTCGGACACCACACAGGTGTGGCCGGCCCTCAACGGGGAAACGCCCACCTACTCCCCCGACGGCCGCCAGCTCGCCTCAGCACCGAGGACCGGAGGGCCCGCAGAGGTACGGGATCCAGCTTCCGGGGAACTCCTCCACACCCTCGACGGACACACCGCACCCATCGTCGACTTCGCCTACAGCCCCGACGGCAGCCTGATCGCCACCGCCAGCCTCGACGGCACCGCCCGGCTGTGGAGCGCCGACAGCGGCGAACCCATCCTGCGCCTGCCAGAACTGCCCGGAGAGGTCACCAGCGTCACCTTCTCACCCGACGGCCGCCACCTCGCCACCAATACTCACCCCGAAGGCGTCGTCCGCATCTGGACCGTCAACAGCGACGATCTCCTCGACATCGCCCGCCAGAACGTCACCCGCACCCTCACTCCAGCCGAATGCCAGGAGTACCTGCACACCCCCAACTGCCCCTGACCGCCCCCAGCGTCGCCACACCCCCGTACCCGACTCTCCTGGCATGTGCGAGCGTTGCCCCGCAACCCGATGAACCACCCGGCAACCCGTGTCACTTCGCCGCCCGTGGGCGCACCACGACACGGCGTCGATTCCGCTCATGGACACGCGGCTACCCGGCGGTCCGGCTACCTGGTTGGCTGATGGTCGGGTTGGGGTGGTCGTTGGCCGGTGCTCACGATTCGCGAGGACGATGGTTGGTCGTTGACGCGGACGCTGTGGTAGCCGGTGTCGCGCATCACCTCGGTCAGCTCAGAGGTGGTGGTCACGGCACACGCGACGACGGCGGGTTCCGAACCATCACCAGCTGAGTGGCCTGGCTCAAGCCGGGCGGGCCGCTTCCGCGGACGCCGAGTCCGAACCGATGGGGCCGGATCGTGCGATGCCTGGTGCACCGGCCATGGCGCGCGTGGCCCGGCCAACCGGGGTTGCCGGCCAGGCGGCGAAGCGCGGATTCCAGGGCAGCAGCGCGCCCAGCCCGGCGATCTCGAGCACGTTCTTGGCGTCGATCCCGTCGTGCAGGAGCGGCGGCACCAGGTCCAGCAGCGGGGTCGCGAGCGGGAACGGGCCCAGCGCCAGCCGACGACCACCGACCTCCAGCGTCGGGCCCGGGAGCGGGCCGAGCTCTGCCAAGCCACGACCGCCACCGAGATCCATCACCCACCCGAGCTGGCCAAGCTGTACCGGGCGGGTCGCGGCACCGGTGGTGCGACGGGCGGCGTTGCGGCCTGCCGCGGTGCCGGCCCGCACAGCGACCTGCGCCGACATCGGCAGCGGCGCGCCCTCCCCGTCGCTGTGGGCGGCGATGTCCCCGGCAGCGAAGGTCCGCTCCATCGACTGCACGGAGAGGTCCTCGTTCACGACAACGCGGCCCGCGCCGTCGACCGGGAGTCCGAGCGACGACGCGTCGGCCGCGAAGCCACCAACCCAGACGACCAGCCCGGCGATGCGTCCCTGTGGGGTGTGCACGCCGTCATCGAGGATCTCGTCGACCGCGGTCTGCAGGTGGACCTGCACCCCGCGCTGCTCGAGGATGCGTGCCGCGTTTCGACCCAGCGTCGGCCCCATCCCCGGCAGCAACGAGGTCCCCGCCTCGACCAGATGAACGGTCGTGGCCGGGTGGGCCTGAGCCGTCGCGGCGGCCAGCTGCACACCGCTGGCGCCGCCACCCACCACCACCACCGCGTCGGCCTCGGCGATCCTCCCCCGTAGGGAGCGGGCGTCCGCGGCAGTCCGCATCCTGGCGGCCAGATCGAGCCCGGGAATCGGTGGCTGCGACGTCCCAGCACCGGTGGTCACCACGACCGCGTCAGCCTCGAAGACCCGGCCATCGTCCAACCGGATCCAGCCGTCACCGACCGCGGACATCCGACCGACCAGCACCGCGCCGGCCAACTCCTCCAGCGGGATGGATGCGTCGGACTCAGGCGCGGTTCCGCCGGCAACGGCCGCCAGGCGCGTCGCGAAGGAGTGCTCGGGCGACGCGTCGAGGAGCGTCACATCGACCCCCGACCGCTCAGCGGCACGAACGGCGTGGAGACCGGCATACCCGCCCCCGACAACGAGGACTCCGGACAGGGCCTGTGGCTTCGTCGTGTTCACACCAACAGGAACGCCAGAATGCCCGAAATATTCTGCATCGCCCTCGAGCCGGCCCTCACCGAGCGACCAGAGACAACGGCCAGGCAGACATCACAAGGCTCGCGGATGAGTCCGGGCCCCACCGCGTGCCCGCGCTTGCCCCACTTCGCTTCCTCAGGGGAACGGCCTGGCTCGTGTGACAGGGCGCACGGCATACCGCGGCATACCCCGGGGGGTATCAACGTTGGGATGACCGACACGAACGACAACACCAACCCATCGCAGGGAGTGACCATGACCGTCAACGAGAGCAACCTGGACCGCGCCGTTCGAGGCGGTATCGCCGTGACTACGATCGGCGCCGGTACAGCAATAGGAGGAGTACTGAACCCGGTGGGCATCGCGCTCTACGGGATCGGGACCGTAGCCGCCGTCACCGCAGTCACTGGCTACTGCCCGCTGTACTCCGCCCTAGGAATCTCCACGCTTGGGCCTACCCAGGAGAGCTGACCGGGCTCATCGGCAGAGGGAACTGCCGCGCAGCACGATCGACCACCGACCAGCCTCCTGACCCCTTCGCCGCCTGCGGACGCGGGGTACGCCGAGCCGGAGACGGCATGCCAGTACTCCACGCACCCGATCATCACGCTGGGCAGCGGGTGTGCCCGGTGGACGTGTCGCGCTCCTATGCGCGTAGCGCGGGCGCGAGCACACCCGGGAGTGCGCGGAGGTCGCCTGTCATTCGGAAGTTGATGAGCTGGCGGAACATCGGGCCGCGGCCGTGATGAGTGACCAGAGTCGGCGACTTGAGTAGCGGGCGGAACGGTCCGGTCAGAACCGTCTTCTCTGGGTTGGCCAGCATGAAGGCGTTGCCGACGACACCAGTTCCGCTGCCGATCGACTCGGGCGTGTGCCCGGGGAACCCGCCCCAGGTGGTGTACCGCAGCCCGAACGCGATCGAGGCCCACTCGTTGACACCGATCGCGCCGTAGCGCAGACCTGCAACGGTTCGGTCCAACGCTTCAGCCTCGGTCTTGGCGGTGTCTGGGTCGATCAGGATCGTCGCGGCCAGCGTTCCGGTGAGGCGCTCGTTGGCGAATTGGGTCGCGTTGCTCAGGTAGTCGGCCACGGTCGGGGCTGGCAGTCGCACGGTGCCGAGCACGTCGGCGAACACGTCGTCGGTGAACAGGCTGTGTTCCCGGTCAGGGTCGAGGTGGACGAGGTAGCGCCGGTCGGGAGGGACAAGTGCTTCGACGTCGGGCTGGTCGGTGATCGCCCGCTCGACCTTGGCATCGGTCCCCGGGTAGAAGGGTGCGGCAGGGTCGAGGGTCCGCATCAGGTGGCGGATCTCGTCGAGGAGCACGTCGGTCTGGTCCCAGCCCTCAGGCAGGACCAGGATCTGTGTGCTGCTGCATAGGTGGCCGGCGTTCTGAAGCTTGGAGTAGACGATCCGCTCGGCCTGACGACGCAGATCCTTGCGCGTCCAGCGGCCGGGCACCACGATCACGGGATTGACCCCGCCCAGCTCAGCGGTGAATGGCTTGTCCAGAAGCGGCCGACCATCGGCCCGGTTCGCCTCGCTCTGCGGCCCGGTTCCCCAGACCAGCGCGTCGTAGGTGGTCGCGCACCCGGTCATGTGCACACGATCGACACCCCGATGGTGGGCCAGGTAGCTGCCCACCTCGGCCCCGCCCTCGACGAACCTAAGCCACCCCGCGTCAATGATCTCGGCGAAGACTCGTTCCAGGAACGGGCGCAGGTAGGCGTTGACCGGGTTGAGCTTGACGATCGCGACGCAGCCCTCGTGGTAGAGCATGGCAAGTGCGTCGGTCGCCGGACCGGCCGTGAAGTTGCCCGTCGCCAGTACCAGTGCGACACCAGGCGCGTCGAAACCGGCCCCCCGGTACGCCCGTGCAGCTTCCGCGTGCACGCGCTCGCCGGTGGTACCTGGAAGCATCCACACCGAGGCGCGCCACCCGTAGCCCAGGAACAGTGCCTGGTCCAGGCGGGTCGGTGGCCACACGTCGACGGTGACTCGGCCATCCGGGCGGGTATGCACCGCTCCAGCAGACAGCGGGTCCTGGCTGGCCGACACCCGGCCCAGCACCTCATCCAGCGCCTGCAGATGGAACGCGAAGGGAGCAAGGATGAACCACTGGTCTCCGGCCCACAGCCCATCCCGATCCACCCCATGCGCCGAGCACGCGGCGGCCACGATCCCGTCGGCCTCGGCCGCCAACCGCCGCTTGACCACCCGCAGCAGCCGCAACCTGGTCCCGAGCGAGGCGTCCACCCAATCGGGCAGACCGGCCCGCAGCTCCTCGACCGCCACATCCAGGCCGTGCGCCTTCGCCGCTTCCGGTCCGACGTCAGTTCCCGATATGCCCTGCATCGCCACCCCCGGCCCCACCCCTCCGAAGGTGAACACCGCCCACCTGGAGGGAGTGCTTCACACTCCATGCGAGCAGCGACTTCGAACCCGGGCCAGAGCACAAAGCCTCCCGAACCGGCATGCCAGGCCGCGAGTATGACGGGAGCGACGGGAGGAAGATGACCGCCAGCCTGAAGGCCAAGCGCAACACCGTCGAGAAGAGCATCTCGCCCCTCATCGACGCCACGCCGAACTGACGCATCCGAAGTCCGGCGAGCGCCCTCCCGGTCGGCATCCGGATGCGTCCTTTCGTCGTCTGCGGACGCAGTCCACGGCTTCCAGCGGATCCGTTGGGTGCACATCATCTGGATCGCGCCGTCAATCGTTCTCTCCACGATCGTGGCTGCCTACATCCTGCTGCTGGTCCACCTGTGCGCGAGCGCTCCTGCGTCCTTCGTATCGGGGTGAGCCGGGGGTCCTGCCGATCTGGGTGGGACAGTGGATCGGTGAGGTTTCAGCACTCCATCGTCATCAGGTGTGCACCGGAGGTGGTGTTCAGCTGGGTCGAGGATCCTGAACGGGCACGTCAATGGCAGCCCGATGTCGCGGGAGCCCAAGTGCTGCACGCCGAACCCGGCGTGGTCGGCACCGAGTTTCGCGAGGTGCTTCAGGACAACCGCGGACGCGTCGAGATGCACGGGCGCATCACCGAGCTCCAGCCCGGCACCTCGATGGCTGTGCTGCTGAAGGGTCAGGGGATGACGGTCACCGCGCGCTACGAGGTCAGCCCTCATCCGGCCGGGACGCTGCTGTACGTCGAGCAGTCACTCTCCCTGCCCGGCCCCATGGCCAGGCTGCTCGAGCCGCTGATCCGGCGACGGGTCGCCACTCGGGCACGCGCCGACCTCCAGCGGCTCAAGCACCTCTGCGAGAGCGCACCTGCCCCCGGAACCTCACCCCAGCAGCCGGGTTAGCAGCGCCCCCCTACCGCAACGCCCGCCACCACCACGATGCGCACGGAACGCCGTTCACGCTCAACGCCTCCCCATGCCTGGATCCGGTCAACCCCCGTGGCCCCGTCCACACAGGGCGGCACCCGTGGTGGCATCAATCGGTTCACGCGGAGAGTCGTGTGCCAGCGGATCGAGCGACCAGTGGGTCGACGCGACGCTGACGCCTCGCGGGGTCCGGACCGCAGTGAACGGTGGACGCCTGGCTGCGTCGCTGGTCACACTGGGTCCTTGATTCGTGGAGGTGGGGGATGGAGCGGTTCGAACGAGACGGGCTGATCTTCGACGTTGTCGACTCCGGCCCCGGCGACGGTGAGCCGGTAGTGCTGCTGCACGGGTTCCCGCAGGACTCCTCGTCCTGGACGGCGGTGTCGCAGGCACTCAACCACGCCGGTTATCGGACCCTGGCTCCCGATCAGCGCGGCTACTCACCTGGTGCGCGGCCGCCGGGGAGGCAGCACTACACCGATCGGCACCTGGTGGACGATGTGTGGGCGTTGCTGGATGCCGCCGGGCTGGATCAGGCCCATGTCGTCGGCCACGACTGGGGCGGGGCGGTGGCCTGGGCGACGGCCGCCGACGGCCCTGATCGGGTGACCTCATTGAGCGTGTTCTCCGTGCCTCATCCGTCGGCGGTGCTTGCCGCAATGCGTCGAGGGCAGGCGTTGCGCTCCTGGTACTTCCCGGTCTTCCTCGTCCCAGGACTTGCCGAGTGGCTGCTTGAGCCTGGATCAACCCGCTGGGACTGGTTCATGCAGGGCTTGCCGCCGCAGCGGGTGCGCCACTACGGAGATCGGATGTCCCAACCCGGCGCGTTCACCGCCGCGTTGAACTGGTACCGAGCCATCCCTGCCTACGCCCGACGCCCGGTTGCCGGCGCCGGGATGATCGCTTCGCCGACGTTGTTCGCCTGGGGCTCGAAAGACCCGACGACGACTCCCGCTGCCGCCGAGAACACCCGCGACCATGTCTCCGGGCCCTACACCTACCGGGTCCTCGAAGACGCCACACACTGGCTGCCCGAAACCCGGTCCGCTGAAGTTGCCGACCTGCTGCTAGCCCACCTGTCGGCAGCGCACCCGGCCGGGTCGACGGAAGCAGAGGTCTGACGGCAGAGCGCTTCTGTCGACGCCTTGCCGACCGGTCTGCTTGCTGAGCCTGCAACCTCCCCGGGACGGCTAATCGGGCTGATCAACGCCCTCACTTGCCGCTGGCAGTGTGTTTCGGCCCTGCCGAGTTGGGGGCACTCGTCGGACCCCGGTCTGCCGGCGCCCCAGGTCTGGTCGGCTCCGGCCGATCAAGGTTGTGCCGGCTACCGCTCGTCGTCCGCCGGCAGGTGCTTGCTGAAGAAGACCTCGGAGTGACCTACGGGGTAGTCGGCAATCTCTGCGATCTGGGAGTACCCACGACGCCGGTAGAAGCCCGGCGCTTGGAACGAGTGCGACGCCAGCACGACGTGGACGCAGCCCCGTGCCGTCATCTCCCGTTCGGCCGCGCCCAACAGCTCCGTGCCGAGTCCCCTCCCGCGATAGTCCGCGGCGATCCACAACACGTCGACGTACCCGCAGCCCCCCCAGGTCCAGCCCGACAGACCGCCCACGAGGCTCTCGCCGTTGCTGGCTCGCACAGTGAGCAGTCGTCCGTCGTACAGCCCCGTTGCCTCCGCGTTGAAGGCATAGATCTCCTCGTCGAGGCGCTCGGTCAAGGCGCGATCAGCCTCCCCGACCCTGACCTGCATCCTCACGAATCCCCCAGGCTCTGCGCCCATCACGGCCCCTGCTCTTGACCGATACGCCAGTCCGTGGGACCCGTCCAGAGCCGAAAGGTGACGGCTGCCGAAACCAAGGAACCATCGTCACTTCGCCGCATGCGGACGCATGGCTACGACAGCGGACTCGGTCCTCAGAGCGCACCGCTGCGCCCAGGTAGGGCGTGGCCGGCAACGTCCGCACATGGCGCCGATGCAACGACGGCTGGCCAGCCGGAGGTACCGGGTCCGGGGACTGTCGGGTGCCGGCCCTGGTACTCGCACATGTGTCACCGCGAGCGACCCGTCGGAGTTGCGCCCTAGATGGACGCGGACTCACAGCCCCGGGGGTGCGGAGTCGCGGCCTGGGCTCAGGGTGCGTCGGAACCCAGCACGGGATCAGGAGAACGCTACGCAGGTCGATCTACATGCCCCTGGCGCCTCAGGGGAAGCGGTCAGGACAGTCCGAGCCAGTCGGCGATGACCGGCCCCGCCACGTCTGGGCTGAGAACCGAGAAGTGGTCGGCGTCCTCGGGGTATTCGGTGGTCACGTCGTGATCACCCTCGCTAAGCGCGGTGGCGAAGTCATCGGTGAACGTGATCGGGACCATGTCGTCGGCCGTCCCGTGCATCAGCAGCGCCGGAACCTCGGGGCGCTGGTCGGCGAATGTCATGGGGTTCCCCTCGTCCCACGTCGCTGGGTCGGTGCGGTCCGGGCCGAAGAAGGCCTCAGCAACCGGCTCGAAAGCCTGGGTGATGTCGTACGGCCCGGATATGCCGATCAACGCATCGGGGGCCGTCGACTCGTACGGGCACTGCGAACTGACGAAGTCGTCCGGGGCGAGGGCCACCAGAGCTGCCATGTTTGCGCCCGAGGAGTGCCCGCCGAGCACGACCTGCGACACGTCGAGCCCCTCAACGGTCTCGACGGCGTAGCCCAGCCCGCACGCCACATCCTCGACCGGCACCGGGAAGAACTCCCCGGAATCGGAGGTGCGGTAGGTCATCGTGACCACCGCAGCCCCACGCGAAGCCAAGTCGTCAGCCAACTCCGGGAAGCCCTCAAGATCGGCGGCGAACCAGCCCCCACCGGGGACGAGCACCACCAGCGGCACCTCACCGGAGGTGTCCGCCGGAAGCACCAGCGTGGCCTCCACGCCCTCCAGGAACGCCTCCGTACCCGGCGTCGGTGCAGCAGCCCCCTCATCGGATGCCCCGCAACCCGTCAGAGCAGAACCGGCAGCGATCGCCCCCGCAAGCAGAATCGTCGGAAGTCGCATGGTCATCACTTCCCCTTCACTCCGGAAACCATCCGGCCTTCCTCTCCCTGATACACCCGCCGACCAAACCCGACCAGAGCCGGCTGACCCCCACCCACACCTGGACCAGAAGCACCGCGCGTCCACAGTCGGGCCTGTCAGATTCTGTGGGCAGGCTCTCTGGGTTCGACGGGGCGCCAGCGAGCGGATGTCAGGCAACCGCTCATGAACGATCCGGGGGTCCCCCGGTTGCGTCACAGCGCCGCACGCGGACGCAGTTCGCCGGCTGCGGAGTGGGGATAGCGTCGGCTGGTCTGGGTGCTCGGCCGGGTGGGCGGCGGGCGGGGTCTGGCCGGTTGCGAGGTCGCTACGTGAGGTGACTCATGGCCGTGTCGTCAGCTCTGCTGCCGTTCCAGCCGTCGCGGACGTCCCCTGCCCAGGAGGCGGGGCAGCCAGCGTTCGTTCGATCCTGCCGAGGTGGACGCCGTCTCACACCGAGGCACGTCCCCACCGGGCCGAGTGAAGCGGATGGCACCCTAGGCTGCTGCCGACCAGCAGCTGAACCGCTGCCAAGATCCGCCTGAGGAGGGCTGAGAATGACCCGGACCGCTCGAAGCACAAGGACTGCGGCGGCAGGGATAGGCGTCATCGCCCTCCTCATGTCCGGCTGCTCCACCGAGCCGGACTACTGCAGCCAGCTCGCCAGCAGCGAGGCCGCCTACGACAACCTTGCCAACACCAACGTCCTGGCCGAAGGAACCGACACCCTCAGCGAGCGCTACGACACGTTTGCTGATGAGGTCGACCAGCTCCTCGGGTCAGCGCAGACCGAGTTCGCTGATGAGTCCGACGCCGTGCGCGCCGCAGTCGATCAGCTCGGCGGGGTCATCGAGTCGGCGGCCGACCTCAACTTCGGCGAGGCTGCCCAACAGCTCGAACCGGCGTTGTCGAGCCTGCAGAGCTCGACCACCGCGCTGTTCACCGCGGTGACCGACGCCTGCCAATAGGACAACCCTTCCGCCGGCACCCGCCTCGGCGCCGAACACACGGCAACTGGGGGCTGGCGAGCGTCGCCGCGCACCGTGAGCGACAACTGCGGGCCGCCTGCGTCACACCGCCGCGAGACGCGCGCGTACCGGGCGTGCCTACGGTCGCGGATCCGCCGGTTCGCGCACGGCTGCCCGAGGTCGGCTGGTCAGGGGAGTTGGTGGCCGAGCGGGTTCTCGAGGATGTCCCGGATGTCGGCGAGCCGGGCGAGCAGGCGTGGGCGGAGTGTGGCGTCGATGGGTTTGTCGAGCAGGGCGAGGGGGCGCCGGGGTCGCAGGGTCTCCTTTTGCCGGAGTCGGGTGCCCGCGGGGATCGGTTCGAACGTGTAGGCCAGCCGGCCGGTGAACCAGGAGCTGGCGAACCGCTCCCCGAGTGCGACGCCGGGCTCGACCTGATCGGCCTGCGACCGGACCGTCATCGACATCCCGGGTCCGACTCGGACCACCTCGATCCATCGGGTTCCCACCCCGGGGGGCCCTGGGGTGAGCCGGTCAAGGCGGAGCACCGCGGACCCGGGGGGTTGGGGGTGCTGCTCCTTGGCGAACAGGAACGCGTAGACGTCCTCGGCGGGTCGGCGGATCTCGACGGCCAGGTCGAACTCCAGCGGCCGACCGGGCGCGAGGTCCTGCGGTTCGGCGGCCCCGCGAGCACGTCGGGCCAGCCGCTCGGCGCGGTCGCGGATGCCGAGCAGGGTGCGGCGGAACATGACGAAGTCGCCGACGTCCATCGCGGCGGTGAACGCCAAGGCCCTAACCGTGAGCCGTCCCCCGATCCGCAGCCGGGTCACCAACCGGGTGCGGTTCGGCCCCGCGTCGCGCAGCACGAACACCGAGCTCACCGCCACGTCGGGGTCCGGGATGACCAGCACCAGGCAGCGGCGAGGGTCGAGTTGATGGACCCGGAACCCCGAGCCATCCAGCGACATGGGCAGAACCTCCCCAACGGCCAGGTCCTGCAGTTCGGGCACGATCCTGTCCGCGCTGGGCCGCCCGGCGTTGTCGATCCAGTCATAGCTGTACCAGCCCGCGCGGGAGTATCCGCCCATCTGGACCAGCCACGGCCACACCTGCCCCGGTGCGGCGTTGATCGTGATGGCCCGAGTTGCTGACCACCACGCCCGGTCCACGACATCGTCACCGGGTAGGGGCTCGGCCACCTCCTGCGCGGTCGCGCCCCAACGCACCTGCCACCGGTGGTACCCGACGTAGCCCGCCACCACACCGGCGCCGACCGCGACCAGTCCACCGCGCCGATGGGCAGCCAAGTGCATCAGCCCTTCCAGGTCCAGGGGACGCAGGCGTCCCGCTGCCGCCAGTATGGCGAAGATCCCCATGGTCCAGCCCTCGAGGCCGCAGGCGCCGCGCCGAAGCGGGCGGATGAGCCCCCGGCGCCGCGACGCAGCGGCAGGTCGTCCTGACCAGTGGCTGTCACCGGCCCACCGAGTAGGTGACCCCCTGGCACCGGCGTCCCCAGCCGCCCCGTGACATCCGGCCACGCCGAAGCCCCGCCCGTCACTGTGCCGCGTACCGTCCCGGTCAGCGACGGCAGCATCACTTCGCCGCGTAGCTGGCGCTCGCGGCCGTGTCATTTCGCCGCGAATCGGCCTACTCGACCAGCGAATGAGCTCCCCGGACCACCATCGCTGCGCTCACTGTGGAGGCGTTGATGGCGCCCGAGATGGACGGCGTCAGAGTATGACCCGACCCTGGTGCGCGGACCTTCCGGCGGCGTTGCTAGGGCACGACGACGGCCCTGCCGACGATCTTCCCCTCGGCGAGGTCCTGGTAGGCCTGTGCTGCGGCGTCCAAGGGGTACACGGTCCGGCTGGGTGTCAGCAGTCTCCTCGCGGCCAGGTCGAACACTTCCCGCAGCTCGGTACGCGACCCCCAGTATGTGGTCTGCACGCTGGCCTCGTAGGGCACGCCGAAGAAGCTCACCGGCAATGCGCCCCCGCCGATCCCCACGATGGTCAGGTCACCCAGGACCGCAACGGACGCGGCTGCCAAGGCCAGGGTGGGATCGGCCCCGACACAGTCGAGCACCACGTCGGCGCCGACACCGCCGGTCAAGTCTCTGACCGCCTCAGCTGTGTCCTCGCTCGACACCAGCGTCTCGTCGGCCCCCATGTCGGTGGCTAGGCGCAGCGCGTCCTCACGTTGGTCGACGGCGATGACCCGGGCGCCGGTCGTCTGCTTGATGATCTGCACGGCCATGTGACCTAGCCCGCCGACGCCGATCACGAGGGCGGTCGCCGTCGGCGCTAGCTTTGCCCAGGAGCGCGCGACGGCGTGGTAGGGCGTCAGGGCGGCGTCGGTGAGCGGTGCGGCGTCGGCGGGCTCCAGCCCGTCTGGAAGCGCGATCAGGTGCCGTGCGGCGTCGCGGACCAGCATGTACTCGGCCATACCGCCGTCGAGCCCCAGGCCTCCTCCACCCCCCGGGACGGGTGCGTCCTGCGGGTTCGTGCAATACGTCTCCACACCACCCAGGCAGCGGTCACAGACACCGCAGCCCCACGCGCCGTAGACACCGACGGCCTGGCCCACCTCGAACCCGCCGACCTCCGAACCCAAATCGTCCACCCAGCCGGCGTTCTCATGACCGAGCGTGAACGGCGGGGCCCACGGCAGTCCCGCGGACTCGTCGAAGTCGTGCATGAGGTGCAGGTCGGAGTGACATGCGCCGGCCCCGCCGACCTTGATCACCGCGTCTGCTGGTCCCGGCTTCGGTCGCGCCACCTCGACGAGCTCGGGCTTGGACTTCCAGCTGTTCAGTCGCAACGCACGCACAACGGGCCTCCTTGAGTCGGGCTGCCGAGCACTCTTCACCGTAGACCCGACCCGCCGGTGGGTTCGACCGTTCGCCGACATCGAGATGGCCGACCTCGGCAGACAGTCAGAGTCGCCCTCGCACCATCCGAAGGCACGTTCCTAGGCTGAACGAATGAGCTCCAGCGCCCGGCCTACCGCCACCGCCACGCGCGCATGAGCCACATCGGTGTCATTGCGTGCAGCGCCGAGGGTGCGGCCCTGTGCTACACGTCCATGTGTCAGCAAGCCACTGTCCACCTCGGCAAGAACAACCACCCGCGAATCACGATGGACTCGATCCCGCTGGCCGATTGGATGCCGGCCTTCACCTCAGGTGACTACCAGCAAGTCGGGGAGGTGATGCTCCGATCAGCTGAGCTCCTGGCCGCAGCCGGAGCCGACTTCCTCATCTGCCCGGACAACTCTGCGCATCGGGCCTGGGACTTCATCGAGGACCGCAGCCCCCTGCCGTTCATTCATATCGCAGCCGCCGTCGGCGCCGAAGCAACACGACGCCAATTCCAACGAGTCGGGGTGCTCGGCACCCGGTTCACGATGGACGGCCCCGTGTACCAAGACACCCTCGAGCCCATCGGGATCGAGTCACTCGCACCCAGCGAGGCCGACAAGGACTTCATCGACCACGTCATCTTCAGCGAACTGATCGACGGAATCATCAGCGACCAATCCCGGTCCGGCTACCAGCACGTGATCGAGCGGCTCAGACAGCAAGGCTGCGACGCCATCGCACTTGCCTGTACGGAGATCCCACTGCTCATCAGCCCTGACGATTCGGCGCTGCCGGTACTCGACTCAACACGCCTCCTCGCCGGCGCGGCCATCCGGCGGGCGCTCAACGCCTGACGGACCCCGACAACAACCACCCCTCCGCGGGAGCCGCGTCACATCGCCGCGAAGGGGC
>CAVQON010000012.1:0-139324 GCA_963714455.1 uncultured Actinomycetota bacterium | reverse complement strand
CCTGCATCGATTTCGCCCACTGTGGGCTGCTCGTTCCAGCTCCTCGGCGCTTCGACCACCGACCAGGTCTCGGATCGCCAGTGCTGCGTCGCGCATCTCGCGCAGCAACAACAGCTCACGCCGCATAGACCGGCCGTGCGTCGGCGAGCACCTGCTCGCGGATGTACTTGTTGACCGACTTGCGGGATACAAGGTCGACTGGTCGGCCGAAGAGGGACGCGAGCTCGTCCTCAAGATCAAAGAGCCTGAACCCTAGGCGGGCCTGTGGCTTCAACACGTAGAGCAGGTCGACATCGCTGTCTGGCCGGCCCTCGTCGCGAGCGGCCGAGCCGAAGACCTCCAAGGAGGCGACCCCGTAGCGCTCGCACACCTCGCGCAATCGCTCTCGGTCGACGTCGACGATCAACACGCGTCAAGGGTATCGCCGCGGAGCGGTGAGCCCGCCCCCCTTCGCGCCCGCCTTGTGAAGGGGACGACTTCTGCGATGTCTCCTGCTCGCGGGACCTCTACAAGCCCCTTCCACCGCCCGACCTCGTGACGGGGGCTGGGCTCCCGAAGCGCCGATGTCTCTGGTGCTGGCGTTGATGGGCTAGGCCCGCTCGACGATGAGTAGGAAGTCAACCTTGCGAGTCGCTCCGTAGATCTGGGCCAGAGTCGTCTTCTTGATGTGGGGGATGATGGCCACGACCTCGCCGGACAAGCCGTTCAAGAGGGCCTCCAATCGGGAGGCGTCCTTCTCCATGTCGATGTCGAAGCGGTGCACTCGGTAGCTCACGTCTGCCGTCCTTCCCTTCCTCACCACGCTTCTACTGCGTCCCCGACCAGATCAAGGGGCAGGAGACCAGTCCTGTCCGCCCAGCACGACTGCCGACGGACTCCGGTGGCCCAGGGACTGTCGCGGCAGACGAGGCGCGGGGAAGGGCGTGTCACAGCGCCGCGAGTCGCCTACTCGCGGCGCATTCGGTTGTCGCTGGCGTGGCCGACGCATGTTGTCAGCGACAGTCGGCGGCTTCACGTCCCGGAGACGTGGATCCAGGTTTGCTCACCGGACGACCCTGAACACCTGTCGTCTGCGGTCACCCGGACAGCGCCGATCGGTCCGCGTCGCGGGTCATGCCGCTGCCTGTTGGGCTACTCGCGGCACGACCAAGAACGCACTGCTCGCGGCAGGTCCGCGCGGTTCGGCGGAGGTGTTGCCACGTGCGGTCGCCCTTCTCTTCCTCAGAAGAGCAGTTCTAGCCTGGCGTGGCCCCACAGCACATGCCAGACCAGGTAGTAGAGCAGCCGGAACGCCACCATGGGGAGGTAGCCGAAGCGTCGCAGCAGGAGCATCTCGACCACGCCGATGAGGAACACGTGCGGCACGACGAAGGGCAGCAGCCCTGAGCCCAGGACGGCTTGGGCGACGGGTTCGACTGCGGCCGCGGCGAGCACCAGGACCCATGTCCGCTCGGTGAGCCGCAGATCGTGGAAGTGGGAGCGGGTCAGTCCCACCAGGGCGCTCAGCGGCAGCAGGTGGAAGGCCGACTCGGCCACGACGGCGATGACTGGGTACACCACCCATGCCTGCGGCCACGCCACGTTCGTGTCGCTGGGGAACCCCACGGCCACGTCCACGCCGATCGCGACCGCGGCCAGCGGCAGGGCCGCGGCAGCAGCGACGCCGATCCCACGCTTGGTCTTGGCCCCTTCGCAAGGGGGCGGACGCTAGTTTGGCGGTGTCCGGGCCGCCGGCGTGGCCGGGTCGCTCCAGGTGAGGGAGGGTGGCGGCGGTGGATCTGGCGGTGCAGACGCGGGGGTTGTCGAAGTCGTACGGCGGTGTGAGCGCTGTGGATGCGATCGACTTGCAGGTGCCGCGGCATTCGGTGTTCGGGTTCCTGGGTCCGAACGGGGCGGGCAAAACCACGACGATGAAGATGCTGCTGGGGCTGATCCGGCCGACGGCGGGGTCGGGCAGCGTGTTCGGGTGCGATGTGGTCACCGATAGTCCGCGGGTGCGTGCCCAGGTGGGGTATCTGCCGCAGGAGCCGCGCTTCTACCCGCGGATGACGGCCCGCGAGACGCTGCGGTTCGCTGCCGGCTTCTTCTTCTCCGGTCCGGCCGCCGCCATCGAGTCGCGCATCGACGAGATGCTCGAGCTGGTCGGGTTGACCGGCAAGGCCGACCGGCCGATCAAGACTCTCTCCGGTGGGGAGACACAGAGACTGGGCATCGCGCAGGCGCAGATCCACCAGCCCGACCTGCTCATACTTGACGAGCCGGCCGCCGCGCTGGACCCGCTGGGGCGTCGGGACGTGCTGAGCATCCTGGAGCACTTCCGGGCGACCTCCACGGTGTTCTACTCCACCCACATCCTCGATGACGTGCAGCGGGTCAGCGACATCGTGTGCATCCTCAAGGACGGTCGCATCATCAGCCAAGGACCACTCACCGAGATGCTCTCGGGGGGGTCGCAGCCGACCTTCGTCGTCGCGCTCGAGGGGGACGTGCAGCGGGCCCGGATGACGCTGCTGGAGCAGCCGTGGGTGACGCAGGTGAGTGTCGACGGTGGCGAGCGCACGGCGCGGTTGACCATCGTGGTCAGCGACCCCGATCTGGCCGCGGCCCGCCTTCAGCGGGTGTTGCTGGACGACGAGACGCTCGTCGTCACCGAGTTCACCCGGCCCAGTGCCCGGCTCGAGGACGTGTTCGTCGACCTGGTCGAGAAGAGCTCCGGCGATGAGTGACCTGACGGCCTCGGGACTGCAGCCGTTGCACGGTCACGGGTGGCGGGCCGGTCTGTCCCCGCTGATGCGGGCGGGCTTCGGCGCCTGGTGGCGCACCCGGGAGTGGTGGACCCAGGCGCTGCTGTGGACCGTGGTCATCAACGGCTCCGTCGCCGTGGCCGTCTGGGGGGACGCCCCGGAGGACCTGGGCGTGTTCGGCCTGTATGGCGTGATGACGATGTTCGCTGCGATCGCGGTGGCGATTCTCATGCAGGAAGAGATCGTCGGAGAGAAGCGCAGTGGCACCGCCGCGTGGGTGCTGTCCAAACCCGCCTCCCGGGACGCGTTCTTGCTGTCGAAGCTCGTCCCGAACGCCGTCGGCGTCGTCGCCACCATGATCGCTATCCCCTCGGCGGTGCTGCTTGTGCAGACTCTGCTCGCCGGTGTCGAGGTGTCGGTGCCCAGGTTCGCGCTCGGGGCCCTGGTGCCGGCGCTGAATCTGCTCTTCTACCTCACCCTCACCCTGATGCTGGGCACCCTGTTCGACTCTGCCGGTCCGGTCATCGCGATTCCCTTGGCGTTCGCGTTCGGCCAGCAGCTCGTCGCCGGGATCCCCGGGCTCGGCATGGTGTTGCCCTGGGCCCTGGTCGTCGGCACCGCCGACTCCGACACGTCGGTGACCGGCGCGATCATCACCGGCCAACCCATCCCCGCGCCCCTCGCGCTTGTCACGACGGCCCTCGCCTGCGCGGTGTTCGTCACCGTCGCGCTCTACAAGTGGCGACGCACCGAACTCTGAACCAGCCACGCCCGCAGCATCGGGCGAGCCGCCAGGCGGTCACTCGTCGGCTCCTGGCCATCCGCCGGTACGCCGCGAGGCGCTGCTCGATCGACGAGGGATGCGAGACCCGGACCGTGCTGGTCTGGTGGCAGGAGCATGAAGCTGAGGGCGGTCTGTCTCGCCGAAGACCGTCGCCCCTCAGGGCTCGACTCGGCACCGCTGACCCCCCGCTGGCTCGAGCTGCTGCGCCGCGTCGCTCGCGGCGGCGCCAACCGGTGCATCGCCCGACCTGCGCCTGCCCGAAGCCACCGAGCGCGAACGGCTGGAGAACACCGACGCCGGGTTCGACGTCCACTCGCGCACCGAAGCCTTCGCCGGAGTCGGCCCCCTCCTCAACGTCGCGGTCGACCGTGGTGATCGCGGCGCTGGCAAGCCGTTCCGTGGCCAGGACTGGCGTGTTCGCCTTGCGGGGGCTCATCGCGTCGACTCCGCGAGGGCGCCCACCGGGTGGGTGTACTCCTGGACAAGCGCTTCTTCGTCTCCGGCGGAGAGCACGCTGGTCACGCCCGCGCTGCGGCTGAACATGGCGCGGCGGTTCACCAGCACGGCCGCCACGGCGAGGCCGGCGAAGATCAGGGAGTCGTAGGGCTGGGCGTCGGGCCAGATCGGGTTGTTCATCTGGAAGTGGTAGATCGCGGCGACGAAGATGCTGCCGCCGGCGGCGTTGAACAGCGGGGTGAGGATGAAGGAGATCGACACGACGCCGATGAAGAACACCGGGAAAGACCACTGGCTCTGCGGGGTGCCACTCATCAGGAACGCGGGAAGGTGCCAGATGGCCCACAGGGTCGACAGGATCAGGTCGGCGCCGATCGGCCGGAACTTGCGTTGCAGCAGCGGCAGGGCGACGCCGCGCCACCCGAACTCCTCCATCGGGCCGAGCACCAGCATCAGCAGCAGCGCCGGGAGAACCGTGTACCAGGGGGTGAACGGGAACGACAGCGGGCTGCCCTTGATCCAGGCCCCGAGGTAGAACGCGACCGGGATCCCGAACGCGAGGTAGGCGGCCCAGCCCAGCGGCATCCGCCACAGGGTCAGACGGCGCAGGTAGCTGCGCAGGCCACGGACGCCGTAGTGCCGCAGTACCAGGCCGATGCCAGAGAGAGCCGGGGCGTAGACGGCGACGAAGAACAGCGGATTCGTCAGACCGACGGGGCCGAAGATGGGCTCGAGCTGGTCGGCGAAGCCGAGAGCGACAGCGGCCACGCCCCACGACAGCCCGAAAGCCATCGCGAAGAACGGGATCACGGTGCGGACCGTCATCGGCCGGATCGGTGTAGTGCGGGTTCGGGTGTTCGCTGTCGTGGTCATGATTCGCCTCTCGTCGGGTACTCACGAAGCTATGGCGAATCCAGCGACAGGTCGTCAGACCGGGGGTTGGTTGCGCCCTCCCCCCCAGGGTTGAGTCGGGGATGGTCGGCGCTCAGAAGCCGACGTCATGCCCGCCCGGCTCGACAAGCCCACTCTCGAAGGCGAAGACCACCGCCTGGGCGCGGTCGCGCAGCCCGAGCTTGGCGAACACGCTGTTGACGTGCGTCTTCACCGTTGCGGCGCCGATGAACAGCTGTTCGGAGATCTCGGTGTTGTTGCAGCCCCGGCCGATCGCCGTGAGCACCTCACGCTCACGATCGGTCAGTCGCTCAAGACGAGCAGTGACTGCACTGTCGGCGCCGAGACGCTGGGTGAAGCGCCCGATAAGGCGTCTGGTGATGGACGGTGCGAGCAGGGCTCCCCCGTCGGCGACTGTGCGAACCGCAGCGACCAGCTCGGCCCGGGGGATGTCCTTCAAGACGAACGCGCTGGCACCGGCCTTCATGGCTTGGAACACGTACTCGTCGGGGTCGAAGGTGGTCAGGATGACCACGCGCACCGGCCAGTCCGCCTCACCCAGGATGCGTCGGGTCGCCTCCAGGCCGTCCATCTCCGGCATACGGATGTCCATGAGGATCACGTCGGGCCGGGATGAGCGCGCCACCTCGACCGCGTCCACGCCGGTGCCTGCCTCACCGACCACTTCGATGTCGTTCTCGTTGTCGAGCACCATGGCCAAGCCCTCGCGGACCAAGACCTGGTCGTCGACCACGACCACACGGATCGTCATGCGGCCCCCGATGGGATGCGAGCCAAGACCCGGAACCCGCCACCGGGCCGCGGGCCCGCCTCGAAGGTTCCCCCGAGGAGCGCGGCCCGCTCCCGCATCCCCACCAGACCCTGACCAGCTCCGGGCAGCGTCGAGGCGCCCGTCCCTCGATCGGTCACCTCGATGGCGAGCATCTGGTCGCCGCTCGAGAGCCGAACCTCGGCCTTCGGGGTGGGCCCGGCATGCTTGACCACGTTGGTAAGGGCCTCCTGCACAATCCGGTACGCGGCAAGATCCACGCCAGTCGGGAGACCGTCGGGCACCCCGTCGTTGGACAGCGCCACGTCCATCCCGGCCTCTCTCATCTCGGCAACCAGTCCAGGGATCTCGGCCAGCCCGTGGATCGGGGTCAAGCCGTCCTGGCTGCCATCGGCACGTAGGACGCCCAGGATCTGGCGCAGCTCCTGCAGGGCTCCCCGCCCCTCGTTCTCGACTGCCTTCATCGCTCGGATCGCTCGCTCGGGGTCGCGGACGGCCACCGTCTGGGCGGCACCGGCCTGAACCGTCATCATGCTCACCCGATGCGCCACCAAGTCGTGCAGCTCGCGAGCGATCCGGGCGCGCTCCTCGACCACCGCTCTGCGGGCCTCTGCCGCACGATCCCGTTGCAGGAACTCGGCGCGTTCCTCGACAAGAGCCAGGTAGTCCCCCCGGCCCTTCACACGCCGTCCCGCGTACCACGCCGCCAGGACCAGGCCCATCGACAGCCCGACCGCCGAAACCGGCTCGCGCTCGACCAGCAAGTCGTCGGCAACCACCGCGACGACCGCCGCAGTGACAGCCAGAAAGCTGGTGCGGTTGTCCGTGATGTAGCGGCCCACCCCGTACAAGGCGACGAAGATCGCCAGCGACGGGCCCCCAGCCAGACCCATCACATCCCACACGACCGACGCCGTCAGAGTGGCCGCGAGAACGATCAGCGGGCGGCTCCTGCGCCACAACAGAGCGGTGCTGCTGGCAAGCAGGAGCAGGTAGGTGGCAGTCGCCACATCGCCGACCATCGACAGGGAGAACTCGCCCGACTCGTCGACGGCCCGACTCAAGACCCCTATCACCTCGAGGATGAACACGACAGTGGCGAGCGCGACGTCAAACGAGCGTTGCCACTGGGTGAAAGGGCCCCCAGGCGGACGCTTCGGGACCCCCTCGGCCACGGCAGCGCCTGACAAGGTGCCGGTGACCATCACCCGATAGTGACACAACCACCGCGCAGCCAGACGCTCACTCCGAGCCTGCGAGCACCCGCCGGGCCAAGAAGCCGGTCCCTCCGGGCGCCCACCGCGAGTCGGACCCCTCGCTCCCAAAGCTCCGTCACTGCATAGCCAGCTGGCCCCGCTGATCCGGATCAAGAAGATCACCGGGCTGAACGGAGCTGAACCGACCGCCTCAAGCACGCCGTGGCGAAACGCATCCTCAGCCCACCTCACCGTTCGCTGAACGGTGCTTCCGGCCACCGCGCCGACCGCGTCGGCGGGGAAGACCGCCACCCTGACCGCAACAACCGGGCGCGTACGGCTGAGGTGCCCCACTCCGCCGCCTATGGGGCACCCGTCCGACCGCCGGCTGGTCATCGGTAGAGCTGGTCGAGCCGGGCGGCGGTGTCGGCGTCGTGCAACGGGAGGGCGTGGCTGTAGATCCGCAGCGTCGTCGAGGGGTCGCGGTGACCTAGCCGCGCTTGGGCGGCGAGGATCTCACCCCGTCCGACCAGAACGGTGGCCACGGTGTGCCGGAGGCGGTGTAGACACACGTCCGGATGCCCCGCGTCGTTGGCGAGCCGGGAGAACCGGCGCCCCAGCGCTGATGCTGATAGTCGGGTCT
Source organism: uncultured Actinomycetota bacterium (assembly GCA_963714455.1). GTDB lineage: Bacteria > Actinomycetota > Actinomycetes > Jiangellales > Jiangellaceae > CAVQGZ01. The sequence goes on along the minus strand of CAVQON010000012.1, from coordinate 131,820 downwards.
GGTGCATCGGGTCGGTGGAGAACAGCCACGGCCCAACCCGTTCGGTGCCGGCGCGGTCCTGCCACATCGCGACGGTCTCTCGCCAGAGGCCTGCCGTAGTGGCACCGAGGGTGAGGCGACGGATCCGGCCGGACTTGGTCGACCCGACCACCTCAGCGGACACCGCCCTGGCGATGGTCAGCACGTCTGCGTCCAGGTCCTGAAACTGCAGGGCGGCGAGCTCTCCTCGTCGGGCTCCGGTGTCGGCGGCCAACCTGACCATGAGCAGCTCCTGCTCGGCCTTGTGTCGGCGCTGCTCGCTCGGGGCAGCGGCGACGTTGTGCTCGGCCAGCACGATGAGGTCACGGACTGCCTCGACCGGGGCGTGCAGGCGCACCTTCGGCTGCGGTGGGCTGCGCATCCCGGCCAGGGGTTCGGTGTCGATGATCCGTTCGGCATGGGCCCAGCGCAGGCACGAGCGCAGGCCCCGGATCCGCGCGAACACCGTCGGTTCCGTGCCCCCGGCGGCGCGCCACCTCGCCGTGGCTGCGCGCAGAACTCGCGGGGTGACATCGACCGCCCGACGCCGACCTAGCGAATCACGCGCGAGTTGGTTGACGATCGAGCGGTAGCCGGTCTTGGTCGACGGCTTCCACCCGTGATCGGCAGCCAGCCACACCGCCAGCAGGTCCGCCAGACTGATCTCGGCGCGGGCCAGACGCTGCGCACGCACCTGTGCCGCCTCGGCGGCCCAGCGCCTGCGGGCGTCCTCGGCGGTGTCCGCACTTCCGAACACAGTCAAAGACTTCATCTCGCTGCGACCGGAGATCGGGTCCGGGCCGAGGCTGACGCGGACCTCCCACACCCCCTCGCGGCGCTGCCGAATCGACCCCATCCCACGTGAACCAGTCATCACCACCGTAGAACCAGGTCGCAGCAACCGGCTGGTTTGTTAAGGCATCCCAACAGCTGTTGGGCTGTTGTTGGGATCGTTGTTGGGATGACTCCCTGACCCAGTCAGGAAACGAAGAGGACCTGGACCAAGAAAGTGCAGGTCAAAGCATGTTTCGGGAAGCGCGCCCGAAGGGATTCGAACCCCTAACCTTCTGATCCGTAGTCAGATGCTCTATCCGTTGAGCTACGGGCGCTCGGCCGTACAGCCGCGGGAAGAGTGTACGGGCTCCCAGCCGCGCACTCCTAACCGATGCCGACCCGCCGCCGTTGCCCGTGCCCACCCTTCCGCCCGCTACGGCGTACGCGAACGCCCACAAACGGTCCCCGCCCGCCGACGCGACCTGCGGCGACGCCGGCCTGGCGATCCCGTGCACTGGCCTTTGTGGGGTTTCGCGTACCTGGCCACCACCCAGACCATGATCGCTACCCTCACGACGGTGGCCAATGCGGCAGCCAAGTCGACCCGCCAGCTCTCCCAGCCCACCCCGGGCGCTCTCGACCACGCGCTGCGGCAGCACGCCGATCCCCATCGGGCGGTCAAGGAGAAGCAGTACCTCAAGAGCGACCTCACCCACTACGGCGTCAGCGTGCCGCTGATGCACCGCCTCGCCGCCAGCTCGGCGAACAAGCTCGATCGGCCGTCGCTGCTCGACGTGACGGCCAGGCTGTGGGACGAGCCCGCCCAGGCGCCGGTCTTCGAGCGCCGGTTTCTGGCCGCGGACCTGCTGTCGAACCGAACCGAGCTGCTCACCCCTGCCGACCTGCCACTGATCGAGCGGTTGTGCAGGCAGGCGCGCACGTGGGCCATCATCGACACGCTCGCCCCACGCGTGGTTGGGCCGCTGGCCACGCGCTACCCGGACGAGTTCACCCCGGTGCTTGACGCGTGGGCCGGAGACGCCGACCACTGGATCCGCCGCACCGCGCTCCTGGCCCACCTCATCCCGCTGCGCGACGGCCGCGGCGACTGGCAACGTTTCACGCGCTACGCCGACACCCTGCTCGACGACCGAGAGTTCTTCGTCGCCAAGGCGATTGGGTGGGTGCTGCGCGACACCGGACGTCGGCGTCCCGACATGGTGCTGGAATGGGTCGAGCCGCGATTCACCCGAATGACACCGGTAACGGCGCGGGAGGCGATCAAGCCCTTCTCGCCCGATGTGCAGGAACGGCTCCGCCAGTCACGTGCCGCCACCACCTGATCGTGCGCTGATCTGCAGGAACAAGGCGCTAGCGTCCCCCTCACCATGAGCGAGACCACCACCGTCCAGCGCCCCGAGCGGCGCAGCGTCCAGCAGACCGCCAAGGACGTCACGAACCCGGCCACGATCAAGGGCGTCGTCGCGCTGACCGTCGGGATCGCCATCGTGGCGCTTCCTGGAGTGACGCTGACGGTCGCTGGGGTCGCCATCGGGATCGGGCTCGTCGCCGTCGGTGTCTACGACGTGTGGTTCGGGCTCACCGGCCGCGCTGACGCCCCCCGCTCGCGCCCGACAGCCGTGGCCAGGGGGCTGCTGAGCCTCGCGGCCGGCCTGATCGTTCTGCTCGACCGGTACGACTCACTGCGCGCCCTCGTGGTGCTGCTCGGCTTGTACCTGATCGGACGCGGCCTTGTCAGCCTGGTCGCAGCCTTCGTCGGCCATCGGTCCCAGCGTGGCGCTCGCCTCACGATCGGCTTCGGAGGCTTGGCGTTCGGGGTCTTGGCGATCGCCGTCCCCGAGCCGCTCACCGAGGGCATCGTGATCGCCGGTGCTGCGGCAGCCATCGTGATGGGCGGCATCCTGCTCGCGTACGGTCTTCGCGTCGGCGCCCCCGCAAGCGCCGCCATCGACGTGTCCACGGCGGCCACCAGCGAGATCCTGTGGGACTGGGTGAGCGCCACCGACATCGGGGCCGAGCGGCGCGAGACCCAGGCGGAGTCTCTGTACTTCGAGGAGCCCGGCCGAGCCGGCAAGCTGACGGCCTGGTGGGTGATGCTGGCGCTCAGCGTCTCGATCGCCACGTTCGCGGTGCTTCAGGACTCCACCGCCGTCGTCATCGGCGCCATGCTCATCGCCCCGCTGATGACCCCGATCCTGGGGCTCGCCGGTGCCGTGGTGAACGGGTGGCGTCACCGGGCGGCGTCGTCGGCCTTCTTGGTGGCCGGCGGTGTCGTGGCCGCGATCGCGCTGGCCTACCTCATCGCTGCCTGGGTGCCCGAGCTGGTGTCGTTCGAGGCCAACTCGCAGATCGTCAGCCGCGTGAGCCCGACGTTCGTCGACATGCTGATCGCGTTGGCAGCGGGGGCGGCCGGTGCGTTCGCCACCGTCAACAGGCGGGTGTCGTCCTCCATCGCCGGTGTGGCGATCGCCGTCGCGCTGGTGCCGCCGCTGGGCGTGGTCGGCGTCTCGCTGGAGAACCAGCGGTGGGACGACGCCTTCGGCTCCTTCTTGCTGTTCATGACCAACTTCGTCTCCATCGTGCTCGCCGCGGCGGCTGTCTTCGTGCTCGCCGGGTTCGCCGAGAGCGCTCGGCTGCGCAAGAACCGGCGCCAGGTGGTGTCCACCCTCGCTCCGTTCGTGGCCCTGGCCCTCGTCATCCTCGTGCCCTTGGTGTTCACGGCCGAGGGCATCCTCGCCACGGCCAACCAGCAGAACACGGCGCAGCGCGTCGTGGCGGACTGGATCGGAGAGGAGAGCGAGGTTCGGGTGCAGGCGGTCGGCGTCGACGGCGACGTCGTGAGCGTGTCGCTGGCCGGTTCGGACGCGATCCCGCCGGTGCGCGACCTTCAGGCGCAGCTCAGCGACGAGCTCGACCAACCGGTGAGCGTCGTGGTCGACTACACGCCGTCGGCCGAGATCACGGTGGACGAGACCGGAGACGTCACCCGCGACGACCGCGCCGACCCCACCAGCGCGTTCGCGGAGTCGAGCCCGACGTGACGCGCTGCCGGCAGATGGCCGGCACAGGGGTGACGCGCGGAGGCGGAGGGATTTGAACCCTCGAGGGGCTTTGAGACCCCAACCCGCTTAGCAGGCGGGCGCCATCGACCGGACTAGGCGACGCCTCCGAACGCCCAACCGGGGTTGAGCGCGCCGCAAGCGTACCCGCGCTCGGGCGTTCGCCGGAACCGACCACCAGCGTTCTCGGGTGATACTGGATGCACCATGGGCCTCATCCCTCCCGGCACGTACCCGGACGGCGCATCCGCGTCGCCCGGCGACGACGGGACGCCCGGGACGCTCGACGCGGGCCGCGACCAGGCCGAGCGGGCTCAGCGCGACGAGCAGAACTACCGCTTTCGCACCTACCTGCGCCGCGCGTCGATCGGGTCGCTGGTACCCGGGCTCGGGCTGATCCTCGGCGGCCAGCGCAAGGCCGGCGTCCCGATGCTGCTCGCCTTCGTCGCCCTGGTCGGCGGCGCCGTCGCGCTTCTCGCGACCCGCAGCCGTACCGAGCTCGTCGGGCTGGCCGTCGACCCCCTCTTCCTCGTGCTCGCCGCCGCGACGCTCGGGCTGCTGGCGCTCGCGCTGCTGGCCTCGGCCGCGTACTCCCACCACCGGCTGCAGCCCGCGGGCATCCGTGGCAGCCAGCGCTTCGGCGGTGCCCTCGTCCTCGTGCTCGTCACCAGCATGGTCGTCGCTCCGGTGGCCATGGCGTCGCGCTACGCCCTCGTGCAGCACGAGCTGGTCACCAACGTCTTCACCGCCGTCGACCTCGACGACGACGTGCCCACCGACGCGGTGACCGGCGAACCCGCCCCCGCACCGGTCGACCCGTGGGCAGACGTCGACCGGGTCAACGTTCTGCTGATCGGCTCGGACGCCGGTCCGGGCCGCGAGGGGACACGTCCGGACACGAACATCGTCGCCTCGATCGACCCGGAGACCGGCGACACCGTGCTCTTCTCGCTGCCGCGCAACCTCGAGAACGTGCCCTTCCCGCCCGGCTCCCTTCTCTCCGCCTACTACCCGTTCGGGTGGCAGGGCGAGCCGGGTGACCCGGGATCAGAGCTGCTCAACGCGATCTACCGCTACGTGCCCGCGGCTCACCCCGAGCTGTTCACCGATGTCGACGACCCCGGCGCCGCGGCCATGAAGCTGGCCGCCGAAGGCGTCACCGGGCTGCCCATCGACTACTACGTGATGGTCGACCTGGACGGCTTCGAGCAGGTCGTGGACGCGCTCGGCGGCATCGACGTCAACGTGTCCCAGCGGGTGCCGATGGAGTCGTCGATGTTGCCGGCGGGCTACTGCTCCGAGCCGACCTACTACCTGGAACCCGGCCTGCAGCGCCTCAACGGGTACGAGGCCCTCTGGTACGCCCGCGTGCGCTGCGGCGGGGAAGGCCTGTCCGACGACTACGACCGCATGCGCCGTCAGCGCTGCGTGATCGGCGCGATGATCGACCGCACCGACCCCCTCACGGTGCTGCGGCGCTACGAGTCCCTGGCCGGCACTGCCCAGCAGATCGTGTCGACCGACATACCCACGTCGATGGTGCCCGCGTTCGCCGAGCTCGCGCTGCGGGTGCAGGGCGGCACGACGCGCAGCCTGCCGTTCACCGACCGGGTGATCAACACCGGCAACCCCGACTTCTCCGGCATCCAGACCCAGGTGCGCGACGCGATCGACCCACCCCCGCCGCCGACGCCCACTCCGGGTGCACCGACCACGGCACCCGCGAGCCCGGGCGCCACCCCGCTACCGACCGTGGCACCGGACGCGACGCCCGGCGTCACACCTCAACCGCCGGACGAGTCCGACGGCGTGCTCGACCTCGACGCAGTCTGCTGAGCGCGGTCGGCCCCCTGCTCAGCCGCCCTGCTCAGCCGAACGGCTTGCCCACGTAGGGGCGCAGCTCTTCGCCGAGGTCGGCCGGGGCGCGGCCCAGCACGCGGCAGTCGATGAGGCTCCGCTTGTCGCCCAGCTCGATCATCAGCACGTCGGAGACCTCGCGCAGCCCGGTCACCTCGGTCCAGGCCGCCGAGCGACGACCCACGCCGAACAGGCTCGTGTGGTTCTCGAACCCCTTCGGGGAGTGCACGAACCGCGCCCCCCAGCCGAGCAGGCGAAACACCTGGGTCAGCACCGCCCCGATCAGCGGGACACCGACGACGGTGAGCAGCACCAGCACGAACGTCCGCGCCGAGCCCTCCAGCACAGCGGCCACGACAAGCGCCGCGACGAGCACCACGCCCAACAACATCGATGCGATCCCGAGTCCGCGCAGCGCGAGCGGCGCCGACGCCGGGACGACCACCCGGCCGGAGGTGTCGGCGGCCACTAGTGGGTGTAGGTGGGGACGAGCAGGCCCCGGGCGATGGTGTGCGCGGTGAGATTGAAGCCGGCGACCTCTTGGGAGACCGACGCGTCGATGCCGAGCGTGGCTACGTCGAGGGCGTGCACCGCGAAGAAGTACTTGTGCGGGTGGTCGTTCGGCGGCGGCGCCGCACCGCCGTAGGCGGGCGTCCCGTAGGAGTTGGTGAGCTGCCAGGCGCCGTCCGGAAGACCGGAACCGTCCGGGCCACCGGCGCCGCGGCTCAACGACGTGACGGTGACGGGGACGTCCAGCAGCACCCAGTGCCACCAGCCCGAGCCGGTCGGCGCGTCGGGGTCGAAGCAGGTCACGGCAAACCCGGCCGTCTCGTCGGGGAACCCTGACCACGACAGCTGCGGGCTCAGGTCGTCCCCGCCGGCGCTGCTGTGCGCGAACGTCAGCGGCATCTGCTCGCCGTCGACCACGTCGTCGCTCGACACGGCGAACGAGGGCACCACCGGCAGAAAGTCGTACGGGCTCGGTGCAGGAGTGCGCTGCAGGTTCATGCGGGCAAGGGTAGCTACTGGCACTCGTCGCGCAGGCAGGTCACGAACGCATCGGCCCACCAGGCCACGTCGTGGTCCTTCACCTCCGCACGCATCGCCCTCATGCGTCGCTCCTGCTCCCTCTCGGGCATGTGCAGGGCTTCCAGCAGAGCAGCCTTCAGCCCGTCGATGTCGTGCGGGTTGACGAGCACGGCATCAGGAAGATGGTCGGCAGCGCCGGCGAACTCCGAGAGCACGACGGTGCCGCGGTTGTCGACGCGTGCGGCGACGTACTCCTTGGCGACGAGGTTCATGCCGTCGCGCAGCGGGGTCACGACGGCGACGTCAGCCGCCATGAACATGGCGACGAGCTCTCGGCGGTCGTAGGTGGAGTGCAGGTAGTGGATGGGTGGTGAGCCGATCGTGCCGTACTCGCCGTTGATGTGGCCGACCTCGAGCTCGATCTCGTGGCGCAGGGCCGCGTAGGCGTCCACCCGCTCCCGGCTGGGGGTGGCCACCTGGACGAACACGGCGTCCTGCGGGGTCACGTCCCCGTCGGCGAGCAGCTCCGACCACGCCTTCAGCCGGTGCCGGATGCCCTTGGTGTAGTCGAGCCGGTCCACGCCGAGCAGCACGTGGGTGGGCGAGCCGAGCTCTTCGCGGATGGCCTGCGCCCGCGCCTGCACGGACTCGTCGGCGACGAGCTTCTCGATCTCCTCGACCTCGAGCGAGATCGGGAACGCCCCGGCGCTGACGCGTCGACCGTCGACGGCCACCTGGTTGGACGAGATGGGGCGCGCCGACGTGTACTTCGCGGCGATGTCGAGGAAGTTGGCCACCGCCCCCTCGCGCTGGAAGCCGACGAGGTCGGCGCCGAGCAGGCCCTCGATGATCTGACGGCGCCACGGCAGCTGCGCGAACAGCTCCTTCGGCGGGAACGGGATGTGCAGGAAGAACCCGATCCGCAGGTCGGGGCGCATCTCGCGCAGCTGCATGGGCACGAGCTGAAGCTGGTAGTCCTGCACCCAGACGACTGCGCCCTCCGCGGCGACCTCGGCGGCGGCAGCGGCGAAGCGCCGGTTGACCTGCACGTAGGTGTCCCACCACTCCCGGTGGAACTCCGCCGGCACGATGACGTCGTGGTAGAGCGGCCACAGCGTCGCGTTGGAGAAGCCCTCGTAGAAGTCCTCGATCTCCTGGGCGCTCAGGGCGACGGCGACCAGGTCCATGCCGTCGGAGTGGAACGGCTCAGGCGCCTCGTCGGGCGAGCCGACCCAGCCGACCCACGACCCGTCCTGCTTGCGCATCACCGGTGCCAGGGCACTGACCAGGCCCCCGGGACTGCGCGTCCACCCTTCTGACCCGTCCGGGTTGGTCACGCGGTCGACCGGCAGGCGGTTCGCCACGACGACGAACTGGCTCCCCCCGGACGTCGCGGCCGAGGCCTCTGCGCTACTGCTCACGGCGGCACCCCTCTCGTGCGCCACCCACCGTAACGCGCTCGGCACTACCGTGGTGGGGTGCCGAAGGACCCGAGTACCGCGCTGACCACTCCCGCCGCCCGCGACGCATGGGCTGCCCTGGTAGCCAGACCCGACGCGGGCCTCGTCGCCCTGGACTACGACGGCACCCTCGCGCCGATCGTCGCGCGGCCCGAGGACGCCGTCGCCCAGCCCGGCATCGTGGACGCGCTGAGCGCCCTCGCCGGGCGCGGGGTGCGCGTCGCGATCATCACCGGCCGTCCGGTCGAGGCCGCCCTGTCCCTGGGCGGGCTGGCGGCCGTCCCCGGCATCACCATCCTCGGTCACTACGGGTTGCAGCGGTGGGCGGACGGCGTGGTCAGCTCGCCGGACGTGAGCCCCGGCGTGGTGACGGCCCGGGCACGGCTCACCGACTACGTGGCCGCCCACGACCGCGGCATGACCGTCGAGGACAAGCACCACGCCGTCGCCCTGCACACGCGCAACGCTGCCGACCCCACCGCGGCGTTCGAGGCGGCCAAGCCCATGGCCCAGGCGCTGGCCGACGAGTGCGGGCTCGAGCTGGTTCCCGGACGGTACGTGCTCGAGATCCGTCCGGCGGGGATCGACAAGGGCGGTGCCCTGCGCACCGTCGTCGCCGAGCTCGACCGGCGGGCCGTGCTGTTCGGCGGGGACGACCTCGGCGACCTGCCGGCCGTCGCGGCCATCGCCGAGCTGCGCGAGCAGGGCGTGGCCGGGATGGTCGTGTGCAGCGACTCCCCGGAGACACCGGCGGGTCTGCGCGACGCAGCCGACCTGCTCGTGGACGGTCCGCCCGGCGTGCTGGAGACGCTGCGGGCCCTCGACCAGGCCATCGCCGCTGCCGCCGGCTAAGACATGAGCCGGCGGGACGGCACCGGCCACTCGCGCTGGGTCGTCGCCTGGGTGCTTGCGGCGTTGCTCGTCGTGCTCACGCCGCTGGCCGTCGCCGGCGCGTGGGTGCGTGTCGTCGTTCTCGACACCGACGCCTACGTCGCCACCGTTGCTCCACTCGTGGACGACCCCGCCGTGCAGGCCGCGCTGGCCGACCAGATCAGCGAGCAGGTGACCGACGCCGTCGACGTCTCGGCCCTGCGCGACCTGGCTGTCGGTCCCCTCGAGGGGCTGCTCGACGACGTCCTGGAGCGGCTCGACACCCTGGTGCGCGAGCAGGTGGGGCGGGTCGTGGTCAGTGACAGGTTCGCCGAGGCGTGGGAGAGCGCCAACCGCAGCTCGCACGAGCTCGTCGTGGCGGCGCTCCTGGGCGAGGGCGATCTCGTGACGGTCGGCGACTCCGACGTGAGCGTGCGCGGTGAGGCGTTCGTCCAGGCGGCCAAGGATGCGCTCACCGAGGCGGGCCTCGGCACTGTGGCCGGCCTCGTCCCTGACGTCGAGGCCACCTTCGTCGTGTTCTCCAGCGACGCCCTGCCCCTCGTCCAGGCGGGCTTGCGGCTGCTCGACGCGGTCGGCGGCTGGATGTGGGCGGTCGCGCTGGCTCTCGGCATCGCAGTCGTGCTGGTGGCACCACGACGGACGTCCGGGCTCGCGATCGCGGCCGGCGCGGTGGCGCTCGGCTCCCTGCTGCTCGGTGGATGTCTGGCGCTGGTACGCGCCTTCTACCTGACCGACCCGGGCGCCGTGCTGCCGCTCGACGCCCGCGCCGCCGTGTTCGACCAAGTGACGGCGCTGCTGCGCTCGGCGTACCTGACGACGCTGCTCGTCGCCGTCGTCGTGATGGGGCTCGTCTGGGTCGTCCGCCGACTCATGGGCACCCCGGCACCGTCGACTGACGACCAAAGTCCCTGACCCACGACGTCTCAACTCGTGCCAGAGTGTCCTGGTGACGCAACTCACCAGCCCCCTGTTGGCCGCCCCCGTCCCCGTTGCGACCGTCGTGTTCGACATGGATGGGGTGATCACCGACACCGCCACGGTGCACAGAGTGGCGTGGAAGCAGCTCTTCGACGACTACCTCACGCGCCGGTCGCAGGAGTCCGGGGAGGAGTTCGTCGAGTTCACCGAGACCGACTACCTCGCCTACGTCGACGGCAAGCGCCGCGAGGACGGTGTCGCCGCGTTTCTTGCCTCGCGGGGCATCGACCCGGTGCCTGACCTGGTGAACGAGCTGGCGCAGGCCAAGAACAGCTACTTTCTCGCGATCCTGGAGAGCGACGGCGTCACCGCGTTCGACGACACGATCGACTTCATCCGGGCCCTGACCGACGCGGGCGTGCACACGGCACTCATCACCGCGTCACGCAATGCCGTCCCTGTGCTCGGCGGGGCCGGCCTGCTCGACCTGTTCGAGGTGCGCGTCGACGGCATCGTCGCCGCCGAGATGAAGCTGCCGGGCAAGCCCGCGCCCGACGTGTTCATCGAAGCCATGAAACGGGTCGGCGGCGAGCTGGCCACGACAGCCATCGTCGAGGACGCCGTCTCCGGCGTGGCGGCCGGAGCCGCCGGCGGGTTCGCGCTGACGATCGGCGTGAACCGGGTCGACGCCGAGCACGGCGAGCGCCTAGCTGCGGGCGGGGCCGACATCGTGGTCAGTCGCCTGGACGAGCTGACGGTCCAGACCGAGACGTCGACATGACCGGGTGGCTTCTGCGCTACGACGGCTACGACGCCGACAACGAGCCGCTGCGTGAGGCGTTGTGCACGCTCGGCAACGGGCGTTTCGCCACGCGCGGCGCCGCACCGGAGAGTGTCGCCGGAGGCCCGCACTACCCCGGCACCTACGCCGCCGGCGTCTTCAACCGGCTCAGCGTCGAGGTGTCCGGGCAGATGGTCGAGAACGAGTCGATGGTCAACCTGCCCAACTGGCTGTCGTTGACGCTGCGCGTCGAGGACGGGCCGTGGCTGGACGTCGACCGCGACCACATCCAGAACTACGTCCAAGAGCTCGACCTTCGCCGCGGTGTGCTGACCCGTCGGTTCCGCGTCGTCGACGACCAGGGGCGCGTGACGGCCATCGCCAGTCGCCGCCTGGTGTCGTTGGCCGACCCGTTCACCGCCGGGCTCGACACGACGATCGTGGCCGAGAACTACGAGGGCACGGTGACGGTGCGCTCGGGCATCGACGGCCGTGTCCGCAACAGCGGCGTCGCCCGCTACGCCGGCCTCGGCGACGAGCACCTCGTGTGCGTCGGCGCCGAAGAGATCGGCAAGACCGGGGTCGCGCTCGACGCGCGCACCACCCAGTCGCGGGTCGAGATCGGGGTCGGAGCGCGGCACCGAGTGCTGGAGCAGGGTCGCCAGAGCGACGTCGAGATGTCGGCGGTGATCGGGGACGACCACGTCTGGCAAGACATCACCCTGCACGTCGCCCCGCACGTGGAGTACACCGTCGAGAAGGTCGTCGCGCTCTACACCTCCCACGACCGGGCCCTGGGCGAGCCGTTCTCCGAGGCCCGCGAGAAGGCCCTGTGCATGCCGGAGTTCGACGAGGTGCTGCGTCGGCACGTGCTGGCGTGGGACCACCTGTGGGCCCGCTGCGACCTCGAGATCGGGACGGCCGACCGCACCCAGATGGTGCTGCGCCTGCACCTGTTCCACCTGCTTCAGACGGTGTCGAACCACAGCATCGACCTCGACGTCGGCATCCCGGCCAGGGGTCTGCACGGAGAGGCTTACCGAGGACACATCTTCTGGGACGAGACTTTCGTCTACCCCTATCTCAACCTGCGCATGCCCGAGGTGTCGAAGTCGCTGCTGCTCTACCGCTGGCGACGGCTGCCGCAGGCACGCAAGCTCGCGCACGAGGCCGGCTACGCCGGGGCGATGTTCCCGTGGCAGAGCAGCGCCAACGGCCGCGAAGAGACGCAGACGCTGCACCTCAACCCGGCCTCGGGGCACTGGCTTCCCGACGAGTCGCACCGCCAGCGACACATCAACGTCGCGGTCGCCTACAACGTCTGGCAGTACTACGAGGCCACCGGCGACCTCGACTTCTTGGCCACCTACGGCGCCGAGCTGCTCTTCGAGATCGCGCGTTTCTGGGCCTCGATCGCCACCTACGACCGGGCCGACGACCGCTACGACATCCGCGGGGTGATGGGCCCGGACGAGTACCACGACGCCTACCCCTGGCAAGAAGAGCCGGGGCTGGACAACAACGCCTACACCAACGTGATGGTGGTGTGGCTGCTGCAGCGTGCGCTGCGCTGCGTGGAGGTGCTCCCCGACCGGCGGCGCCGCCAGCTTCTCGACCTGCTCGACATCCGTCGGGGCGACCTCGAGCGCTGGGAGCACATGACCCGAAAGATGCGTCTTGCCTGGCACGACGGCGTCCTCAGCCAGTTCGAGGGGTACGAGCGCCTCAAGGAGCTCGACTGGGAGGACTACCGCATCCGCTACGGCAACATCGGCCGCCTCGACCGCATCCTCGAGGCCGAGGGTGACTCGACCAACAACTACCGCCTCGCCAAGCAGGCCGACGTCCTGATGCTGTTCTACCTGCTCTCGGAGGAGGAGATCGCCGGGATCATCGAGCACCTCGGCTACAGCTGGGACCCGCTGCTGCCCGCCCGCTGCGTCGACTTCTACCTACGCCGCACCGCGCACGGGTCGACGCTGAGCAAGCTTGTGCATGCCTGGGTTCTCGCGCGCATCGACCGGGACGAGGCGTGGCGGCTCTTCATGGAGGCGCTGGAGAGCGACGTCAGCGACGTCCAGGGCGGCACGACCCAAGAGGGCGTGCACCTCGGCGCGATGGTCGGCACCGTCGACCTGCTGCAACGCGGGTTCACCGGGCTGGAGACGCGCGACGACATCTTGCGCTTCGACCCGTTCCTGCCCGACGAGATCTCGCAGATGCGCTTCCGCATCCGCTACCGCAACCACTACGGCCTCGAGGTGGCGCTGCGCAAAGGACAGCTCATGGTCAGCGGACGCCGCCACATCGGCGAGCCGCTACGCATGCGGGTCGGCGAGAAGATGTACGAGGTCGACCCCGGCGGGGCGCTGTCCGTCCCGCTGGAGTAGCCCCACCGGCCACGGGCGGAGGGCGTGGGATTCGAACCCACGAGAGCGGTCACCCGCCCTAGAAGTTTTCAAGACTTCCCCGTTCGGCCTCTCCGGCAGCCCTCCCACGAGCGCACCCATTGTGCCGCAGGCTCAGACGGGGAGGGGCCCCTCCGGGCCGTCCGGACGATCGTGGGCGCTCGGGCGCACGACCGGGCCGTCCAGCAGCAACATCAGGGCCTCTGGGTCGCGCTCGGCCAGCTCGGCGAGCATCGCGCCCCGACGCTCGGCCATCTCGGCCTTGCGGACCGGGTCGGTCTCGTCGCGCACCTGGGCCGCGCTGGCCTGCAGCTCACCGACGATCTCCGGGACGCTGCGGCGCTTCGGCGTGCTGGACCGGGGCGGGAGTGGCGTCTCGGCGCCGAGTGCCACCAGAGTGGTCGGCCTCGTGAACACCACCAGCAGACCACCGGCGAGCACAGCGAGCGTCGAGAGGACCCCGGTGCCGACGAGGACGGTGACGGCACCGAGCAGGCCTCCGTGGACGACCACACCGAATCCGGCTGCGCGCAGCACCGATCCGCGCCGCACCGACCCCGGCTCGCGGGCCTCCGCCGAGGCGTTGCGCGCGACTGCGGCCACCATGCACAACCCGGCCATGAACAGGGCCCCGCCGAACGAGGCAGCGACGCCGGACTCCATCGCCGCTGCGAGGTAGGCCCAGACGGCGAGCGCGCCCACACTCAGCCACCACGCTCGGTTGAGCACGTGAGTGATCCGAGCGGCAGCAACGGTGGCCAGCAGCGACGGTGGCGGCGGCGAGGCGTCGTCCATGGCTACGACTGTGACGCAGCCGAACCAAGATCGCATGCCGAATCCCGGGCGGGCGATGCACACGGACCGAGGTGATGTCCGCCGTCCGGTGGCCCTTGACATCACCTCAGGCTCGGGTAGGAACGAGGCCATGACGGATGCCTTTCCCGCGATCCCGCCCGACGGTCCCCTCGAGCCGATCAGGGCGCGCCGCGAGGCCCTGGAGTCGGCGGCCGCTGACCTGGAGCGCTCGCTGGCGGCGGCGTCGGCCGCCCCGGCCTGGCGCGACGGTGTGCGATCGGCGCTGGAGACCGTCACCGAGGCGATGGAGATGCACCTGGCCGGGGTGAGCTCCGAGACCGGCATCCCCGCGTCGGTGAGCGCCGCCGACCCCCGGCTCAGCGGCCCGGCCAGCCGGCTCGACGACGAGCACGCCGAGCTCACCGAGCGACTTGCCGCGGTGACGCAGGTGGCCGGCGACGACCAGATCACGCCGCACGACGTGCAGGCAGCCGGCGCCAAGCTTGTCGTGCAGCTCAGAAGCCATGTGCACCACGCTCACGACCTGCTGTACGACGCGATGGAGTCCGAGCTCGGCGGCAGCGACTGACCCTTCTCGCCGGTCAGGCGCGGTCGCGTCGCACCGAGGGACGCCTGCCTCGCAGGGTGGTGCGCCGCAGCGCCGAGATCACCTCGTCGACCTTGTCGGCGGGCACCTCGACGAGGGAGAACTTCTCGAAGATCTCGATGGCTCCGATGTCGCGCCCACGCAGGCTGGACTCGTTGGCGATGGCCCCGACGAGGTCGTTGGGACGCACGTTCGACTGGCGCCCGGCCCCCACGAAGATGCGCTCACCGTCGGTGAGCCGCGACGTGGAAGGCGCGCCGCCGACCCCGCGTCCGCCTTGCCGTCGGTCCCCGCCCCGCTCGCCCGGGCGCTGGGCGGGCCCACTCGGCTGACGGGGTGCGCGCGCCTCGGGGATGTCGACGTCGTCGTCGGACTCCCCGCCGATGGCCTCGTGCGCCAGCCTCACCGCGGCGAGCGCCACGTCCATCACGTCGAACTCGTCGCTGAGCGACTCCACGACCACCCGGAAGCGCTCGTGGTCGTCGGCCAGCAGCGCCTCGCGCAACGACGCCCGGGTGAGCTCGAGTCGGCGCTGGCGCAGGTCGGCGACCGTGGGCACGCTCTCGCGCTGCAGCTTCGTGCCGGTCGCTCGCTCGATGGCACCCACCATGCGGTGCTCGCGCGGCTCGGCCAGGGTGATGGCCACCCCTTCGCGCCCGGCGCGCCCCACCCGCCCGATGCGGTGGACGTAGGCCTCCGGCGCCGCGGGCACGTCGTAGTTGACGACGTGGGTGAGCTGGTCGATGTCGAGCCCGCGGGCGGCGACGTCCGTGGCGACCAGCAGCTCGCTGGACCCCTGCCGCAGCCGTCCCATCACCCGGTCACGCTGGTCTTGGGTGAGGCCGCCGTGCAGAGCCTCGGCGCGGTAGCCGCGTCCGTTCAGGGTGACCGTCAAGGTGTCGACCTCCGCGCGGGTGCGGCAGAAGACGATCGTCGCGTCGGGGGCCTCGACGTCGAGCAGGCGACCCAGCGCAGCGGACTTGTACTGGCGGGGGACGAAGTAGACGGTCTGGCGCACCTTCGGCGCCTCGCCGGCCGCCGGCCTCTCCCGGCCGAGCGCCACCCGCACGGGGTCGCTCAGGTGCGCCTGCGCGAGCCGCTCGATGCGCTTGGGCATCGTGGCCGAGAACAGAACGGTCTGCCGCTGTGCAGGTGTCTGGTCGAGGATCGCCTCGATGTCTTCGGCGAACCCCATGTCGAGCATCTCGTCGGCCTCGTCGAGGACGACCGTCTGCACGGAGTCGAGGCGCAACGGGCCGCGCTCCATCAGGTCCAGGGCCCGGCCCGGGGTGGCGACCACGATGTCGACCCCGTCGGCCAGGCTGCGGATCTGGCGGCCCATCGGCGCGCCGCCGTAGACCGGGAGCACGCGCGCGCCGATGCGCTGCCCGTACCGGTGGGTCGCCTCGCTGACCTGCACGGCCAGCTCACGGGTGGGCACGAGCACCAGCCCGACCGGGCCGCCGCGACCCGAGCGCCCCCCGAGCCGGTGCAGCATCGGCAGGGCGAACGCCGCCGTCTTGCCCGTCCCGGTGGCTGCCTGGCCGAGCAGGTCGCGCCCGGCGACGACGTGCGGCACCGCCTCGCGCTGGATCGGCGTCGGTTCCTCGTACCCCAGCGCGGCGAGCGTCGCGACGAGCTCGTCGGCCAGACCGAGGTCGTCGAACCCCACCGTCGTGTCGCCGGACGTGGGGGTGGGGTCGTCGCTCATCGGGCCATCATGTCCGACGCAGCCGCCGTCCCCGCTACCGTCCCGCCATGAGCGTGGGGCCGTTCACCCTGAGCGTGGACTGCGGCGGCACCGGTCTGAAGTGTCTGGTGCTCGACCGCGAGGGCGTCGCGGTCTGCGAACGGGTGCGCATCCCAACCCCTTACCCCTGCCCGCCGGCGCTGCTCGCCGACACGCTGCGTGCGATGGCGGACGAGACGGACGCGGAGTTCGACCGCGTCTCGGTCGGCATGCCGGGACTGGTGCGCCGCGGGCTGGTGCGCTGGACCCCGCACTACGTCACCGAGTCGGGCCCCTTCAGCCCGGTGCGCTCCGACCTGGCGATGCAGTGGGAGAACCTCGACGTGCGGGCGCTGCTCGAGGCGACGTTCGAGCGCCCGACCCTCGTCGTCAACGACGCCGAGCTGGCCGGCCTGTCGGTGATCACCGGGCACGGGTACGAGGTGATGCTGACGCTGGGCACCGGGCTCGGGTTCGCGCACTTCTCCGAGGGTGCGCTGCTGCCCAAGATCGAGGTGTCGGCCACGCCGTTCCGCAAGGGTCAGTCGCTCGACGAGCGGCTCGGCAACCACGCCCGGCGGGCGCGGGGCACCAAGGCGTGGAGCAAGGACGTGCAACGCGCCCTGGCCCGGCTGTTCGCGATCTACTCCTGGGACCGGGCCTACCTCGGCGGCGGGGGCGCCAAGCACCTGGCGCGGCGGCGCGTGGACGAGTGGGTCACCGTCGTCGACAACACGGCCGGCATCAAGGGCGGGGTGCGGCTGTGGGACGACCGCAACGCCCAGGACGCCGCCCGGCCGTTGCGTCCGGCCGGCTCGTAGCCCGCGGCGTCAGGGACGGGGCGCGACGTCCCACCGGCGGTTGGCCAGCGACGGGTTGACCCCGCGCACCGCCTCGATGCGGGCGCGCTCGACCTGCGCCACGACCGAGCCGTCGGCCTCGTCCAGCTCGGCCACGACCTCCCCCATCGGGTCGACCAGCCGCGTGAGGCCGCAGTAGCGCTCCCCCGACTTGGCGACCCCCGCCACGTACACCGTGTTCTCGATCGCCCGGGCCGCCAGCAGCGTGGCCCAGTGGTGCTGCTTGCCGGGCCCGCGCAGCCAGGCCGACGGCACCAGCAGCAGCTCGGCCCCGGCGTCGACCAGGGCGCGAGCCTGCTCCGGAAAACGCAGGTCGTAGCAGGTCATCAGCCCCACCGTCGTCGGCGGCGCCCCGCTGACCGGCACCGGCACCGTCACCGCGACCGGGTCGCCGGCGCTGAGCAGGTCGGACTCCCGATAGCCGAAGGCGTCGTACAGGTGCGCCTTGCGGTACGAGGCCACGAGCCCGGCCCCCGGCGCCACGGCGACGAGCGTGTTGAACGGCAGCCACGCCGGCCCCCCGCCGGCCGGCTGCTCGAACATGCCACCCACGACCACCGCACCCGACTCGTCGGCCAGCTCGGCCAGTCCCTGGACGAACGGCCCGTCCAGGGGCTCGGCGACCTCGGCCAGCGGGGTCGCCCCGCCGCCGAAGTCGGCCTGCACCGCCTCGGGGAGCACGACCAGGTCGAGGGGGCCGGCGGCCTCCCGCCCGGCCGACACGGCCTCGGCGACGGCGGCCCGGTTCTGCACCGGGTCGGCACCGGTCGTCACCTGGACGAGGAGAACCCGCACTAGGCCCGCCCGGCCCCGCCGTCGACGTAGAGCACCTGACCGGTGATGAACCCCGCACCCTCGGAGGCGAAGAACGAGACGGCGTTCGCCACGTCCTCGGGCTCGCCGACACGCCGAACGGGGGTGCCGGCGGCGACGTTCTTCTGGAAGTCGTCGAACGAGACCCCGATGCGGTCGGCCGTCTGCTGTGTCATGGCCGAGGAGATGAACCCCGGCGCAATCGCGTTCGCCGTGATCCCGAACGGCCCGAGCTCGAGGGCCAGGGTCTTGGTGAACCCGCGGATGCCCGCCTTCGCAGCGGAGTAGTTGGCCTGGCCGCGGTTGCCGTCCCCGGCGATGGACGACAGGTTGACGATGCGTCCGTACGTGTTCGCCACCATGTGCTTCTGGGCCGTCTGCGAGCACAGGAATGCGCCCTTGAGGTGCACGTTCATCACCGTGTCCCAGTCGTCGTCGGTCATCTTGAACAGCATGTTGTCGCGGATGAGGCCGGCGTTGTTGACCAGGACGTCGAGACGGCCGAGCTGCTCGACGACCGCGGCGACGCCCGCCTCGACCTGGGCGCGGTCGGCGACGTCCATGCCCACCGCCATCGCACGCCCACCCGTGGCCTCGATGGCCGCCACGACGTCCGCGCACGCGTCGGCAGACAGGTCGCAGACCGCCACCGCCATGCCGTCGCCGGCCAGCCGCTGGGCTGTTGCTGCACCGATTCCTCGCGCCGCGCCGGTGACTACCGCTACCCGGACCGTGTTGGTGTCCATACCCTTCCTCTCGTGATCGACGTGCGACGCCGCCGAGCCTCGGCGGTCGCCACTGGGGGCCGACGTCGATGAGTTCACAGATTCCGCTCACCGAGTCGCAGGCGCCCAGTGGCACCATCTTGCTCGGTCGGCGCAAGGTCAGTCCCTTCCGGGCCATCGGAATACGTGTGGCGGTCGCGATGGCCGTGCTCGCCGCCGTCGTCGCCATCGTCTACCTCGACCGTGACGGCTACGTGGACAACTACGACGGGTCCGTCAGCCTGCTCGACGCGTTGTACTACTCGACCGTCACGCTGTCGACGACGGGCTACGGCGACATCGCCCCGGTCACCGATGCCGCGCGGCTGATCAACGTCGTGGTCATCACGCCGTTGCGCATCTTGTTCCTGATCGTCCTGGTCGGAACCACCCTCGAAGCCTTGACCTTCCGCAGCCGCGAGGCGTGGCGCACCGACCGCTGGAGGAACAGCGTGGAGAACCACTACGTGATGATCGGCTACGGCGTGAAGGGACGCAGCGCCGTCGGAACCCTGATCGCCAACGACGTCGCCCGCTCGAAGATCGTCGTCGTCGACCCGATGCAGACCAACATCGCCGAGGCGAACGAGGACGGGCTGGTAGGCGTCGTCGGCGACGCGACACGTTCGGACGTGCTGCGCCGCGCCCAGGTCGAGCGGGCGGCCACCGTCGTGATCGCCCCCGAGCGAGACGACACCGCCGTCCTCGTCACCCTGACGGCCCGCAGCCTCAACCCGAACGCGACGATCATCGTGTCGGTGCGCGAGGAGGAGAACGCCGCGATCATCAAGCACAGCGGGGCCGACTCGGTGATCACCTCGTCAGACTCGGTCGGACGCCTGCTCGGCATGGCCGCGGTGAGCCCCAACCTGTCGGGTGTGCTCGAAGACCTGCTGTCCAGCGGGGAGGGCCTGGAGGTCGCCGAGCGACGGGTGCTGCCGCGCGAGGAGGGCCGCACGCCGTGGCAGCTGGACGAGCCCGTGCTCGCCGTCGTGCGCGACGACAAGGTCGTGCCCTACTACTCCCCTGCCGTCGGACACCTGGTGCGCGAAGACCGCGTGATCGTCGTCCGGCCGGCTGAAGAGCTGCTGTGGGCCAAGAAGGTGGCCCCCGAGGACGACTGAGCCGCCCGACGAGCACCCCGCTCCGCCTGGCTCGCTGCGCCTACCCTGCTGGGATGCTGGCGATCACTCAGGAGCAACCCGGCGGTCCCGAGACGCTGGTCTGGCGTGAGGTGGACGACCCGACGCCCGGCGCGGGTGAGGTCGTGCTCGACGTCGCGGCCAGCGCGGTCAACCGCGCCGACGTGCTGCAGCGCCAGGGCCGCTACCCGACTCCCCCGGGAGCCTCGCCCTACCTCGGGCTGGAGTGCTCCGGGACGGTGCGCGCCCTCGGCCCGGGTGTGACCGGATGGGCGGTGGGCGATGCCGCGTGTGCCCTGCTGGCCGGCGGCGGGTACGCCGAGCAGGTGGCCGTGCCGGTCGAGACGTTGCTGCCGATCCCGGCCGGCGTCGACCTGGTGACCGCCGGCGCTCTGCCCGAGGTCGCCTGCACCGTGTGGTCGAACCTCGTCATGACGGCGGGGCTGCACGACGGCCAGACCGTCCTGCTGCACGGCGGGTCGAGCGGCATCGGGACGATGGCGATCCAGGTCTGCCGCGCGCTCGGTGCTCGGGTCGCCGTGACTGCCGGCAGCGCCGCCAAGCTGGACGCCTGCCGCGACCTGGGGGCGGAGATCCTCGTCAACTACCGCGAGGTCGACTTCGTGCAGGCGCTTCGCGAAGCCACCGGCGGACGAGGAGCGGACGTGGTTCTCGACGTCGTCGGCGGGCCCTACCTCGGGCGCAACATCGACGCGCTGGCCCCCGGTGGTCGGCTGGTGATCATCGGGATGCAGGGCGGCGTGAAGGCCGAGGTCAACCTCGGGCTGCTGCTGGCCAAGCGTGCCGGCGTGATCGGCACGACGCTGCGCTCGCGCCCGCTCGCCGAGAAGGCAGCCATCGTCACTGCCGTCCGCGAGAACGTGTGGCCGATGATCGCCGACGGCCGCGTGCGACCCGTCGTGCACACGGTGCTGCCGGTCGCGCAGGCGGCGGCTGGGCATGCGCTGATGGAGAGCAGCGCCCACATCGGCAAGATCGTGCTTCAGGTCAGGTGACCCGCCCGGCGTTGTGGGCCGGCGAGTCGTTGGGGAGGATGACGGCATGACCGACGAGCAGCCGACCAGTCCCATGGACCCCGCCGCACGCGTCGTCGTCGTCGGCCCCGGGGCGATGGCCAGCGAGTCGCCGGCCGACGAGGACGGCGAGCCACGCGGGTCGGTCACCGACCTGGTCGAGCAGCCGGCCAAGGTGATGCGCATCGGCACGATGATCAAGCAGCTTCTGGACGAGGTGAAGTCGGCTCCCCTGGACGAGGCCAGCCGTCGCCGCCTCCAGCAGATCCACCACGCGTCCATCGCCGAGCTCGAGGACGGCCTCGCCCCTGAGCTGGTCGAGGAGCTCGAGCGCCTCTCGCTCCCG
This sequence comes from uncultured Actinomycetota bacterium, assembly GCA_963714455.1. GTDB lineage: Bacteria > Actinomycetota > Actinomycetes > Jiangellales > Jiangellaceae > CAVQGZ01. The sequence goes on along the minus strand of CAVQON010000012.1, from coordinate 110,514 downwards.
TTCGTCGAGGACGAGGTGCCCACCGACGCTGAGCTGCGCATCGCGCAGGCACAGCTCGTGGGGTGGCTCGAAGGCCTGTTCCACGGCATCCAGACCGCGCTCTTCGCCCAGCAGATGGCCGCCCGGGCCCAGCTGGAGCAGATGCGTCGCGCGCTGCCTCCCGGAGCCGAACGCCCAGGCCAGCAGACCGATGGGGCGTCCGGCCCGGGCGAGGAGCGTCCCCACCTCGGCAGCGGCATGTACCTCTAGCCGACGGCACCGGTCGCTTCTCATGCCACGCTGGCCCTGGCGACGCTCGTCTGCGTCCGACCCCCTCGGGACGGGGCTCTGGCGTCGCTGCTACACCGACTGCGCGACGGCAGCGCGGGCGGCGCCGGCACTCGAGCCGCTGCTCGCGCAGGTGCGGGTGATGGCCGAGGCGAACCAGACGCGCTGGCCGAGCGACTCCCTCGACGTACCGTCCGACGCCGCCGCGCGCGTGGCGTACGAGCGGCTACGTCAGGTGCAGCTGGCGTTTCGCGAGTCGGCCTACCGCAGTCGGATGGCCGCCGTGGCGACCTGCCCGGACGACCGTCTGCGCCAGCAGGCTCTCGGCCAGAGCGCGGTGGCCGAGGCCATCGGCCGGCTGGGCCCCGACGCCTGAGGTCAGGGTCCGGCCTTGCGCACGACTGCGTCGTACTCGCCCTCGTGCCGGCGCATGTACCGCTCGATGAACGGGCAGTCGTTCACCACCTCGACGCCCTCGGCCAGCACGATCGCCAGTGTCTGCTTCACCAGCCTGGAGCCCACTCCCTGGCCCTCGTAGGCGCCGTCGACCTCGGTGTGGTCGAGCGTCACCGACTCGGGTGCTCGCGTGTAGTCGACCCAGCCGGCGAGCGCCCCGGCACCGGTACGGGCTTCGAAACGGCTCTTGGCGATGTCGTCGACGACAGTCAGGTCCATCTCGCCCATGCTGGCATGGCTGGGCGTGGGATGCGTCCCTAGGCTGAGGGCGTGCCCACCAGCCTTGCGCCACCCGTGGTCATCGGTGGACGACGACTGCCGCTTCTCTCGCGTGCCCGCGTCTACGTCTGCGGCATCACCCCCTACTCGGTGACGCACCTCGGGCACGCTGCGACGTTCGTGTGGCTCGACACCGCGGTGCGCGTGCTGCGCCACGAGGGCGTCGAGGTGGAGGTGTGCCGCAACGTCACCGACGTCGACGACGTGCTCACCGAGGCGGCCGCGCGCGCCGGCACGCCCTACGACGAGCTCGCCGCCATGGAGCAGTTCTCGTTCGACCGTGCCATGAGCGCGCTGGGGGTACTGCGTCCCGCGCACGAGCCTCGTGCGCATGCCTACGTCGAGCCGGTCGTGCGGTTGTGCGCGACGCTCCTGGACGCCGAGCACGCCTACGAGACGTCGGGCACGGTGTACTTCCGCGGTTCCGATGTCGTCGCCGACTCGGGCCTGGACGAGGCCGCCTGGCACGCCGCCCTGCGTGAGAACGGCGAGAACCCGGACGACCCCGCCAAGGAGCATCCCGGCGACGTCCCGATCTGGCGGGCGTCGAGCGGCGACGAGCCGAGCTGGGCCTCGCCCTGGGGAGCCGGTCGTCCCGGCTGGCACAGCGAGTGCGCCGCGATGGCCGTCTCGGTGCTCGGCGCCTCGGTCGACCTGCACGGCGGCGGCGCCGACCTGACGTTCCCCCACCACGCGTACGAGTCCGCGATCGCGCAGGCACTCACCGGGGTGCAGCCGTTCGCCCGCGCCTGGATGCGCGTGGGCCTGGTTCACCACGACGGGTCGAAGATGGCGAAGTCGACCGGCAACCTCGTTCTCGTCCCCGAGCTTCTTCGTGAGCATGATGCTGCCGCGGTGCGACTGATGCTGCTCGACCGGCCCTGGGCGCAGCCGTGGACCTACGACCCGGCGCTGCTCGACGCGGCCTCGGCGGTGGTCGAGAACCTCTACGCGGCCGCCGGCCAACCCGGCACCTCAGCCGGACGCGACGCCGTCGCCGCGGCGCTTCGCGACGACCTCGACGTGCAGGCTGCCGTGCGGACGGCGCTGGATGCCGGCGGTCCCGCAGCCCGCTTCGCCCTGCACGTGCTCGGCCTCGACGCGGCCCACCGATGAGCCCGCGCACCGCACGCAGCGTGCTGCTCGTCGTCGCCGTCGAGCACGAGGCGGTGGCGTTCCCGGCCGACCTGCCGGTGCTCATCACCGGGGTCGGCAAGGTCAACGCGGCCCTTCAGGTGAGTCGCGCGCTCGCGCGGCCCGCCGACCGTCCCGACCTGGTGGTCAACATCGGCACCGCCGGGGCCCTGCACGACGGGATGGTCGGCACCCACGTCGTCGGGCGGGTGCAGCAGCACGACCTCGACAGCACCGTGCTCGAACAGCTCACCGGGCACCGGTACGGGCGTCCGATCCTGCTGGGCGACGGACCCACGCTGGCGACCGGTGACATGTTCGTGTCCGACGCCGGAACCCGCGACCGGCTCGCCGCACAGGCCGACCTGGTCGACATGGAGGGCTATGCCGTCGCAGCCGCCTGCCGGATGGCCGGCGTCCCGGTCACGCTGGTGAAGCACGTCAGCGACACCGCCGACGAGGGCGCGCGCACGTCGTGGCTGGAGTCGGTGCACGCGGCCTCCGGCGAGCTCGCCACCTGGCTCTCCGCCAACCTCGCAGCCGCGCGAAACCCGGCCACGACCGCCGACTAACCTCAGCAGGCATGCCCGCAGCCGAGCTTCCGCAACAGCACAAGTACCTTCTCGACGAGTCGGAGATGCCGACGCGTTGGTACAACATCATCCCCGACCTGCCAGTCCCCCCTCCGCCGCCACTCAACCCGGGTACACGTGAGCCGCTGGGCCCGGACGACCTGGCGCCGCTGTTCCCGATGGGGCTCATCGCGCAGGAGGTGACGCCGGAGCGCTACGTCGACATCCCGGTCGAGGTGCAGGACGTCTACCGCCTCTGGCGCCCGTCCCCGCTGTATCGGGCGCGACGTCTGGAGCAGGCTCTCGACACCCCGGCCCGCATCTACTACAAGTACGAGGGCCTCTCCCCGGCCGGCTCGCACAAGCCCAACACCGCCGTGCCGCAGGCCTACTACAACGCCGTCGAGGGCGTCAAGAAGATCACCACCGAGACCGGTGCCGGTCAGTGGGGCACGGCGCTCGCTTTCGCCTGCTCGCTGTTCGGCATCGAGTGCGAGGTGTGGCAGGTCGGGGCCTCGTACGACCAGAAGCCCTACCGGCGCATGATGATCGAGACGTTCGGCGCCTCGATCCACCGCTCGCCGTCCGAGCTGACCGCGGCCGGACGGGCGATGCGCGAGAACCCCGCCAACATGTCCGGGTCGCTGGGCATGGCGATCAGCGAGGCCGTCGAGGTTGCCGCCCAAGACCCCGACGCCCGCTACGCGCTCGGCTCGGTGCTCAACCACGTGCTGCTCCACCAGACGGTGATCGGGGAGGAGGCGCTGCTCCAGCTGGCCAAGGCCGGTGAGGACCGCCTCGACCTGGTGGTCGGGTGCACCGGCGGCGGGTCCAACTTCGCCGGGCTGGCGTTCCCGATCATGCGGGAGAAGATGGCCGGGCGCTGGGACCCGGAGATCCGCGCCGTGGAGCCGGCGTCGTGCCCGTCGCTCACCCGCGGGACCTACGCCTACGACTTCGGCGACACCGCCGGCATGACGCCGTTGCTGAAGATGCACACCTTGGGCCACGACTTCGTCCCCGACCCGATCCACGCCGGCGGGTTGCGCTACCACGGCATGAGCCCGCTCATCTCCCACATCTACGAGCAGGGGCTCATGACGGCGAAGGCCGTCCCGCAGACCGAGTGCTTCGACGCCGGCGTGCTGTTCGCCCGCACCGAGGGCATCATCCCGGCGCCCGAGCCGACGCACGCGCTGGCCGAGGCCATCCGTGAGGCGCAGGCCTGCAAGCAGACCGGCGAGGAGAAGGTGATCGTCACCGCCCTGTGCGGGCACGGACTGCTCGACCTGCCCGCCTACGACTCCTACCTGCGCGGCAACCTGGTGGACGAGGACGTGACCGAGGATCGGTTGGCCGCCGGGCTGGCGACCCTGCCGTAGGTGAGCCCCTCTGCGCTCGTGACGGGAAGCTGTACTCCTCGGCGAGAGCGTGGCGGGTGACCCAACCACGGTGACGGGGCGGTGGCGGGTGAGAAGGCCACCGTATGGCGTGCTCCTGCTCCCATCACCGACTCAATGACGTGGCTCTGTATCCCCTGACCGGCTGAGCGACGTGGGTCTGTCTCCCATCACCGAGGCCCGGGAGGACAGAAGCGCGTCGGCTACAGGACGACGGTGCCGCCCGCGCGCCAGTAGACGCCGTCGGCACGCTGCAAGAAGCCCTCGTCCACCAGGTAGCGGCGCAGCATGGCGTAGTCGGGGTGGAACGCCGCAAGCATCGCTGACGCGTCCGCCTCGCTGTAGCGCACGCCGGGCTCGAAGACCTGCGCCAGGTAGTCCAGCACGACCATGCGCTTGGACCACTTGGCCGGCATCGCCGTGAGCTTGCCGTCGGAGAGGAAGACGCGCAGCACGGGATTCGTCTCGGGGTCGAGGTCGTAGCGGGTGACCGTCACGAGAAGTACCGGCCCAGCACGGTGGCAACACCGTCGTCGTCGACGTGCGGACCCACCTCGTCGGCGATGGCCTTGACGTCATCAGGCGCGTTGCCCATGGCGACGCCGAGACCGGCCCACTGCAGCATCTCCATGTCGTTGTGCCCGTCCCCGATGGCCAGCACGTCGTCGGACCCGATGCCGAGGCGAAAGCAGATCTTGTCGAGGCCCTCGGCCTTCGACACCCCGGACGGCATGATGTCGAGCCAAGCGGTGTAGCCGATGGCGTAGTCGACGGCGGGCAGACCCATCTCGGCGGCGATGGCGCGCAGCCGCTCGCGGTCGCCCTCGTGCCAGCGCACCACCAGGCGCGTCACCGGACCCTGCACCAGCTCGCTGTGCGGCACGACCTCGATCTTGCCGTCGAACTCGAAGTCGACGTTGTCGCCGCTGATGCGAAACCCCTGCCCGAGCTCTTCGACCGCCAGGATCGCGTCGGGGATCTGCTCGGCGAAGTAGCGGACGGACTCCAGGGCGTCGAAGGTGACGACGTCGATCGGGTCGCGGGTCTCGACGTCGACGACCACTGCCCCGTTCGAGCACACGGCGAAGCCGTCGGTGAGGGCGAGGGCGTCGAACACCGGGTAGGTGGAGTGCAGCGAGCGTCCGGTCGAGATCACCGGGTGCGCGCCGCCGGCCGCCACGCGCGCGACCGCCGTGCTCACCGGCACGGACGGGGGCGCGTGGAAGTCGGCGTAGGGGATGAGCGTGCCGTCGATGTCCAGCGCCACCAGGCGGGGGCGCCAGCCGTCAGCCCCGGGTGATGGGCCCATCGGTGCTCAGCCCACCCCCAGCGGGGTCAGCGTCTCGCGTCCACCGAGGTAGGGCTGCAACGCAGCGGGGACGGACACCGACCCGTCCGGCTGCTGGTGGTTCTCCAGGATCGCCACGATGGTGCGGGGGATGGCGACCAGCGTGCCGTTGAGGGTGGCGACCGGCTGGGTCGGTGCGCCGGACTCGTCGCGCATGCGAACGCCCAGGCGCCGCGCCTGGAACTCGGTGCAGTTCGAGGTGGACGTGACCTCGCGGTACGTGCCCTGCGTCGGCACCCACGCCTCGATGTCGAACTTGCGGGCCGCCGACGCGCCCAGGTCTTGCGAGGCGACGTCGATCACCCGGTAGGGCACCTCGAGCTGGTCGAAGAAGGCGCGCTCCCACGCCAGCAGCCGACGGTGCTCGTCGGCAGCGTCGTCGGGCGCGCAGAAGCTGAACATCTCCACCTTGTCGAACTGATGAACTCGGATGATGCCCCGAGTGTCGCGTCCGTGCGACCCGGCCTCGCGCCGAAAGCAGGTCGAGAAGCCGGCGTAGCGCAGCGGCAGCGCGCCCGCGTCGAGGATCTCCCCGGAGTGGTAGGCCGCCAGCGGCACCTCCGACGTGCCCACCAGGTAGTAGTCGTCCTCGGGCAGGTGAAAGACGTTCTCGGCGGCCTGGCCGAGAAAGCCGGTGCCCTCCATCGCCTCGGGACGCACCAGCACCGGCGGCAGCATCGGGATGAACCCGGCCTCGGCCGCCTGTGTCATGGCCATGTTGACCAGGGCCAGCTCGAGCAGCGCGCCCACGCCGGTGAGGTAGAAGAAGCGCGAGCCCGACACCTTGGCGGCCCGCTCGATGTCGATGGCGCCGAGCAGGCGTCCGAGCTGGACGTGGTCGCGCGGGGCGAACCCTTCGGCGGCGAAGTCGCGTGGCGTCCCGGCGGTGTCGAGGACGACGAAGTCGGCCTCGGTGCCGACGGGGGCGTCCGGGTCGATCAGGTTCGACAGCCCGCCGGCCACCGCCGCCATCGATGCCTCGGCCTCGCCCGCCCGGCGCTCGGCATCCTTGACAGCCTCGGCCAGCTCGCGTGCCCGGACCAGCACCGTGTCGCGCTCGTCGCCGGTGGCCTTGGCGACCGCGCGGCCCAGCGTCTTCTGCTCGGCACGCAGCGCCTCGAACTCGCCGAGGGCGGTCCTGCGCTCCTCGTCGGCGGCAAGGACGGCGTCGACGAGAGCCGGGTCGTCACCCCGCGCACGTTGCGACGCACGCAGGGCATCGGGGTCGTCGCGAAGGCGGCGCAGGTCGATCACCGTGCGAGCGTACCCACCGGGGCGCTAGCGTCTCCGGAGTGATCCGCGCGGCAAGCCCGAACGACCTCGATGCCATCGCCACCCTCATCGCCCGGCGCCACGCCCGCGTGCAGGGTGCCACCCGCGAGCTGAGCCCGGCCTTCACCGATCCTGCCGTGGTGCGCGGCGCCCTGGCGGACCCTCCGCAGGGATGGGTGGACGTCCGCGACGGCGAGCTGCTTGCCAGCCTGCTGTGGGAGGAGAGCGAGGACGGCCGTGCCATCGCCGGCGTCATCGGGGCGGTCGGCTCACCCGAGGCCATGGCCCGGCTGTACGCGGTGGCCGGCGACGAGTGGATGGCGCGAGGACTGGCCACGCACGTCTTCGTCGTGCCGTCGGTCGACCGGCCGCTGGCCGACCGGCTCGTCGACCTGTCGTTCGGCCGCGAGGAGGCCTACGCCGTCCGCCCGCTCGGTGACCGTGGTGGGCCGAAGCTGTCCACCGGTATCGAGGTCGACCGGGTCGGCCTCGAAGAGCTCGACACCGTGACCCGCCTCGGCGACCTGCTGGCCAGGCACCACGAGGGGTCGCCCGTGTTCGACCGGCACTCCAACACCTTCTACTCCGGGCTGCCCGACGAGTACCGCCGCAGCGTCGTGGAGGAGGACGCCCGGGTGCTCATCGCCCGCAGCGGCGAGCACAGCGTGGGGCTGCTGGTGTGGCGGCCCGGTGCGCCGTTCCCGCTCTACGACGAGCGCAGCGCGGAGATGATCCTGCTCGCGGTTCACCCCGACGCCCGCGGCAAGCAGGTCGGACGAAGCCTGGTGTCGACGGCCATGCGCGACATGGCCAGCTTCGGGCACACCGCGGCGATCGCCGACTGGCGCACGACCAACCTCGAGGCCTCGGGGTTCTGGCCGGCGCAAGGCTTCTTGACGATCGCCAACCGCTACGTGCGCACCGTCCCCGAACGCCCCACCGCCGGGTAACGCTCGCCGGCTACGCCTCGCCGCGCAGGGCCTTGAGCCAGCGGCGCGCCTCGGCGAAGTCGTCGTTGGTGGTCGACTCGGTGACGATGGGCGCCAGCCCGTCCGCCCGTGCGTACGAGCCGAGGTAGCGCACGTCGGCGCACACCCGGTGCAGCCCCATCAGCGCCTCGGCGACACGCGCGTCGGCCACGTGGCCCTCGCAGTCGATGGAGAAGCAGTAGTTGCCCAGCCGCGCGCCGACCGGACGTGACTCGATGCGGGTGAGGTTGACACCACGGGTGGCGAACTGCTCCAAGATCTCCAGAAGCGCCCCGGTGCGGTCCTCCTTCATGAACGCCACCAGCGTCGTCTTGTCGTGGCCCGTCGGGTCCGGGGGGTTGCCCGGGCGCACCAGCAGCACGAACCGGGTGTGCGCGTCGGCGTCCTGGATGCCACCGGCCACCACGCGCAGCGAGTAGGTGGTCGCAGCCAGCGGGCCGGCGATGGCGGCGTCGTACTCCCCCACGCCGGCCGCGACCGCCTCGGCGGCGGCCGCAGTCGAGGCGGCGGGCACCACGAGCGCCTGCGGCAGGTGCCGGGCAATCCACACCCGGCACTGCGCCTCGGCGTGCGGGTGGGTGGCGACGCGGCGGATGTCGCCCAGCTCGACGCCGGCCGGGGCGACCAGGTCGAAGGCCACCGGCAGCACCACCTCGTGCGCGATCACCAGCCGGACGCCGACGGCGAGCTCGTCCAGCGTGGCGTTGACCGAGCCCTCGACCGAGTTCTCCATGGGCACCACGGCGCCGTCCACGATGCCCTCGCGGACGGCGTCGAGCGCTGCCGACACCGTCGCGAAAGGCGTCGTCTCGTCCGTCTCGTCCAGCGGCATCGACCGCAGAGCGGCCTCGGTGAAGGTGCCCGGCGGTCCCAAGTAGGCATAGCGCACGGATCGAAGCCTAGGAGGGCTGCGGCGTGACTACGGTCAGTGCCATGACGGACACCCGGGCACAGGAGTCCGTCGAACGTCGACGCTCGTTCGTCCCGCCGGGCGTGCACATGCTGCGCCACTACCGGCGCATCGACCTGCGCCCCGATCTCGTCGCCGCGGCCACCGTCACGGCCCTGCTGATCCCGTCCGGGCTGGCCTACGGGGAGGTCGCCGGCGTGACGCCGGTGGCCGGGCTCTACACGGGCATCTTCGGAATGGCCGTGTACGCCCTGCTGGGCAGCTCGCGCACCCTCTCGGTCGGTCCCGAGTCGCAGATGGCGATCCTCGTGGCCGCCGCCCTTCTGCCCTTCGCGGCCAGTGGCGCCGAGTACGCCGCACTCGCCGCGGCCATGGCGCTGATCACTGCGGGAGTGCTGCTGGCCGCGTGGGTACTGCGGCTTGGGTTCATCGCCGACTACCTCTCCCAGCCAGTGCTGGTCGGCTACCTGACAGGTGTCGCGCTGATCATCGCCGTCAACCAAGTCGCCAAGCTCGTCGGCGCATCGACGTCCGGCGACACGCTGCTGGCGCAGGTGACCGGGCTCTGGGAGTCCCGTGCCGATGTCGACCTGCCCAGCACGCTCGTCGGTATCGGCTCGCTGCTGATCATTCTGGGACTGCGCAGGCTCTCGCCCCGTGTGCCGGGCTCGTTGGTGGCGGTCGTGGCGATGACCGCGGTCTCGGCCATGATCGGGCTGAGCGACCGCGGCGTGTCAGTCGTCGGCGAGGTCCCGCGCGGGCTGCCGGCGCCGCAGTGGCCGTCGATCGGGCTGGATGCCGTCGGTCCACTGCTGGGACCGGCCGCGGGCGTCGCACTCATCGTCTTCGCCAACTCAGTGCTCACCGGGCGCGCGTACGCCGAACGGTCGAAGTCTGACCCGATCGATGCGAACACCGAGCTACTGGCGCTGTCGGGGGCGAACGCCGCGTCCGGGCTCTTCCAAGGCTTCGCCATAGGCGCCAGCGACTCGCGCACCGCGGTCGCCTTCACCACCGGAGGGCGCACCCAGGTGGTCAGCCTGCTGGCCGCCGGCTTCACCGGGCTGTTCCTGGTCGCGTTGGCTCCGCTGGTGTTCGACCTTCCCTCGCCGACGCTGGCTGCTGTCGTCGTGGTCGCGGCTACCGGCATCGTCCGGCCGCGGGACTGGGCGGCGCTGTATCGGTTCCGCCGCTTCGAGGTGACTCTGGGCCTGGTCACGCTGATCGGGGTCGCCGTTCTCGGCATCCTGCCGGGCATCTTGCTGGCGGTGTTCGTGAACATGGTCGAGCTCGTCGCAACGCTGTCTCGCCCCCAGGTCGTGGCCCTCGGTCCGGCTCCCGGATCGACGCGCTGGCGTGCCGTCAGCCCGCGTCGAGCGGCAGAGCTGGTACCCGACGTTCTGGCCGTCCGCTACGACGGCCCCCTGTTCTTCGCCGGAGCCGAGTACCTGGTGACTCGGGTGAATGCCCTCGTGGGCCCTCGGATGCCGCAGCTGACAGCCCTCGTGCTCAACCTCGAGGCAGTAAGCCACGTCGACCTCAACGGCGCTGCGGCCCTGCGCCGGCTGGTCGAGCGGACGCAGGCGCGAGGCGTCCAGGTCGCGTTCGCCCGGGTGCGCCGCGACGTCGAACGCGCGCTCTACCGCGGCGGCGTGTTCGAGGTGGCCGACGAGTCCCTCGTGTTCTCCCGGGTGGAGGATGCGGTCGACGCACTGAGCACGGTCGGGGTCACGACCCCTGCCGCGGGTGCCGAGACGACCGAGCAGGGTGACGCGGACGCCCGCGAGAAGCCCACCGGCGACCCCGGCGGTGACGACCTCAGCGAATCGTGATCTGGCGGTTCGCCAGCGCCGCGCGGGCTCGCCGCTGGTCGGCGTCGAGCGGCGACGCGTTCTGCACCTCGTCGGCCAGCCGGTCGGCCAGGGCAACCGCCGGGTCTTCGAGGTCGTCCAGCAGCACGTCCTCGCCCAGCTCCCAGACCGGTACCAGCAACCCGTGCGCACGGAAGGTGCCCAGCATCGTCGTCTCGTCGCCGAGGCCGTCCGCCCCGGCAGCGCGCAGCCGGGCCAGCGCGTCGAGCAGGCGGTCTTCGGCGTAGGGCTGTACCCAGCGCAGGTAGCGGCGCTCGCCCATCGTGGCGGCGTAGGCCGACGACACCGAGGCCAGGCGCTCTGTCGGGATGATCGACGTGTTCGCCTGCTCGAGCAGAGCCTTCGTGGACGGGTCGTCGGCCGCGTCGCCGACCCAGAAGTCGTACGTCTCATGCATGACCACGTCGAAGCCGCCGGCCGGGTCGAGCACGTCCTGCAGCCGCGGGCCCGGACCGGGCAGGCCGGGCATCGCGACAGCGCCGCCGGCGTCGAGCGCGAGCGCGGCCAGCAGCGCAGCAGCGACGTCACGCGAGGGGTCCCCGGACGACGTCGTGGTCTGCAACGCGACCAGCACCTCGCCGTCGTCGCGGCGCATCGCGGGGAGAGCGGTCGGCAGCACGGTCACCACGGTCACCCGCGGGGCCCGCGTCGAGTCGGTCACCTCGTCGGCGGGGTCGGACCCCCCGGACGCGCTGGCTGCCGCCTCGGGGCGCAACCGCACCGAGGCCGTCGCCGCCGGCACGAACTCGCGCAGCGCCACCCAGTCGGTCTCACCCGGCAGACCCTCGAACGGGCGCTCCACCATGGGAGCCCGGGCCCGCGCCGCGGCTTTGCCGTGGCAGACCTTGTAGCGCTTGCCCGATCCGCAGGGGCAGGGCTCGCGCGGGCCGACGACCTCGACCTCGCCCTCGACGACCGGACGGGGACCGCGATGCTTCTTCGCCATGGCGGCATCGTGTCAGAGCCGGCGGGCGCTACCGCGGCTCAGGCCAGCACGACCCCGGGGTTGAGCAGGCCGCCGGGGTCGAGAGCGACCTTGATCGCGCGCATGGCGGCCAGGTCGGCCGGGGCGCGGTTGAGCGGGAGCAGACCCGCCTTGGCGCGTCCCACCCCGTGCTCGGAGGCGATCGACCCGCCCGCAGCGGCGACCAGGCCCAGGACGGCTTCGTCGATGCTCTCGTCGTCCGGCAGCGGGCCCACCACGCCCAGGTGCATGTTGCCCTCGGCGAGGTGCCCGTAGACGAACAGGCGGTGCGGCGCCACCGCGTCGGCCACCTGCGCGAGCACGGGGTCGAGCCGGTCGAGCGGGATCGACACGTCGTACTTGTGCACCACCCCGAGCGTGGCGACGGCCTCCGGGTGCCGTTCGCGGTAGTCGAGCAGGCGCGCGTCCACGACCGCCTCGACCTCGTCGGGCAGGTCGGGCAGGTCAGGCGTCTCGACCAGCAGGTAGGCGGGCCACTCGCGCGGCAGCGGCATCGGCAGACCGGTCACCGCGCAGGTCAGCGTGAGCCCGTCGTGGGTCATCAGCTCAGCCAGCCGCCGGTCGTGCGGCGCGGGCAGCAGCGCGACCGCCTCAGCGATGCTGCGGCAGCCGATCAGGGTCGTCACCCCGGGCGGGTCGGGCTCGTGGAGGCGCACGCGCACGTCGGTGACGACGCCGAGCGTCCCCTCGCTGCCGATCAGCAGCGCCACCAGGTCGTAGCCCGCGCCGTCCTTGGGCAACCCGTCGAGCCGGCTGACGACCGACCCGTCGGCAAGCACCGCCCGCAGCCCCGTGACCTGCGCTCGGGTGTCGCCGTAGCGGCAGACGCGCAGCCCGCCGGCGTTGGTGGCGACGGTTCCGCCCACGGTCGCGGTGTCGCGGGCCCCGAGGTCGACCCCGTAGACGAGCCCGGCGGCCCGAGCGTGGCGTTGCAGGGCGGCCAGCGTCGTCCCGGCTGCGACCGTCACCTGGCGGGTCGCGGAGTCGACCGGACCGAGGTGGTCGAGCCGGGTGAGCGAGAGGACGACCGCCGCGTCGTCCGCACCGGGCACACCGCCGGCGACCAGGCCGGTGTTGCCACCCTGCGGGACGACGGGCACCCCGTGCCGGCCGCAGACCCGGATGACGGCCGAGACCTGCTCGACGCTGCCGGGACGGACGACCGCCAGGGGGCGGTGTGACCACCGCCGCGTCCAGTCGGTGCCGTACGCGTCGGTCAGCGCCGGGTCGGTGAGCAGGTGGGTGGGCGCGTCGGAGCCGAGGGCACCAGCCAGCTGTGCGACAAGACTCACCGGGCACTCCCTCCTGCGGGGCTCGACAGGTCCATGATGGGTGTCATGAGCGGCACCTCGATAGCCATCATCGTCGTCGGCGTTCTCGTCCTGCTCCTGGGCGGGTGGCTGGTGATCACCTACAACCGGCTCGTCCAGCGGCGCAACCGGGTCGACAACTCGTGGGCGCAGATCGACGTGCAGCTCAAGCGGCGGCGCGACCTGGTGCCCAACCTTGTCGAGACGGTCAAGGGGTACGCCGCCCACGAGTCGTCCACCTTCGAGGCGGTGACGCGGGCGCGGTCGGCGTCCGCGGCGGCGACCACGCCCGCGCAGGCGGCCGACGCCGAGGGCATGCTCGGGCAGGCGTTGGGACGTCTGTTCGCCGTGGCCGAGGCCTACCCCGAGCTGAAGGCCGACGCGGGGTTCCGCGACCTGCAGGCCCAGCTCGCCGAGACGGAGAACCGCATCACGGTGTCGCGCCAGGTCTACAACGACACCGTCCTCACCTACCAGAACACGATCCAGACGTTCCCGACCGTGCTCGTCGCGGGCCCGTTCGGGTTCACCGGACGGGAGTACTTCGAGCTCGGCGACGAGGCGGAGCGCTCCGTGCCGCAGGTGCGCTTCGACCGTCCGACCGGCCCCGACGCCTGACGTCATGGTTCGGCGATCGATGCCTCGACCGGCGCGCGTGGCGCTGGTGCTGCTGGCCGGGCTGCTCGGCCTGCTCACGCTCACCGGCGCCGACGACGGACGCGCCTACCGGCTGGTCGACTCAGACGTGGCCGTCACGCTGGCGCCCGACGGGTCGCTGGAGGTGACCGAGTCCATCACCGTGGCCTTCCGCGGCGCGTTCACCTACGGGTTCCGCGACATCCCGCTGCGCCCGGGCGAGCAGGTCAGCGACGTCTCGGTGAGCGAGGACGGGCAGGCCTACGCTCCCGGCGCGTCGACGGCGTTGCAGCCCGGCGGACCCCCCGCAACGCTCGGGGTCGAGCGGTCGTCCGACCAGGTGCGGGTGGTGTGGCGGTTCGACGCCGTCGACCAGACGCGCACCTTCACCATCGACTACACGATGACCGGACTCACCCGCGCCTACGACGACGTCGCCGAGGTGAACCTGCAGGTGTGGGGGGACGAGTGGGAGCAGGGCCTCGACCGGCTCACGGCCTCGCTCACCGCCCCCGCCGACATCGACCTGGCCTGGGGCCACCCGGTGTACGTCCGCGGCGACGTGACCCTGAACGGCCCGACGGTGAACCTGCGGGCCGAGCGCATCCCGGCCGGGCAGTTCGTCGAGCTGCGCGCGCTGGTGCCGCGTTCGGCCCTGACCTCGACCACCGGGGCGACCGTCGTGGACGGCGACGGGCGTGCGGCGATCGTGGCCGAGGAGTCGGCCGACGCCGCGGAGTTCCAGGCCGACGCCGACCGGATCGACGCCCTCGCCGCCAACCCGCTGCCGTGGGTGGTCGGTGTGCTCGTGCTCGGCCTGCTGCCGGCCGCGGTGCTGGTCGGACTCGTCTTCGTCCGCTTCGGCCGCGAACGCCCCAGCGGGTACGACCGGGAGTACGAGCAGGAGCCGCCGAGCGACCTGCCGCCCGCGCTCGTGCCGGTGCTGCTCGCCCAGGGCGGGACGGCCGGGCCGACGGAGTTCACCGCCACCCTGTTCGACCTGGTGCGACGAGGCGTGTACCGATCCCGACCGGTGCTGACCGAGAAGTCGGTGTGGGGCGGGCTGCGCACCGAGCAGGTGTCCGACCTGGAGCTCTCCTACGGTCGGCGCGACGACATGACCCCGTGGGAGGGCGACGTCGCCGAGATCGTCAATGACGTCCTGGGCAGTGGGCCCCAGCCGTTGTCGACCTTCCGGGCGTCCATCGAGGCCGACCGCAAGCAGATGAGCACCCGGTTCACGTCCTTCAAGTCGAACGTGGCCGACGAGGTCGCCGAACGCCGTTGGTTCGTCTCGACGGGTGTGGTGGCGCTGGTGGTGGCGCTGCTGCTGCTCGTCGCCGTGGGCGTCGGGTGCTTCGTGGCCGCGGGTGCGGGGTGGCGCACGGCGTTCCCGCGCTGGTCGGACGTGGTGCTGCTGCTCGTCGGTGCGGTCTGCGTACTGAACTCGGCCGTCGTGCTCGGCGCGCTCACGCAGCGCAAGCTCTGGCGCCGACGCTCGCCCTCGGCACAGGCCGAGGCAGAGCGCTGGGAGGCGTTCCGCCGCTACCTCACTGACTTCCCGCGCCTGCACGAGGCGCCGCCGGCCAGCCTCGCGCTGTGGGAGCGCCTTCTCGTCTACGGCATCGCGTTCGGCATCGCCGACCGCGTGCTCCAGGCGGCCCACGTGGCCATGCCCGAGGCGGTGGCGGCGTCGTCCACGATCTTCTGGATCTCGCCGACCGGTGACCTCGGCTCCGGGGCGACGTCGTTGGCGATCGGTGACCTGGCCGCCGGGTTCGGCTCGGCTCTGGCGCCGCCCTCGTCCGGGTCGGGCGGCGGCGGAGGCGGTTTCTCCGGTGGCGGAGGCGGCGGGGGCGGCGGCGGAGGCGGCGGCTTCGGCTGACCCGCCGCGCCGCGCCCCGACCCCCGACCCCCGCGCCCCGCCCCGCCCCCGTCCCAGTGATCACGTCACCGGGGTAGCGGTCGGCCTGGCGAGAGGTCTGCACCCCGTCAAGGCGACCTTCGTCTCGTCAAGCGTCGGCGACCTCCGCCGCCGCGAGCCACCCCTCCTCAGCTCGCGTCTTGCGGTCGGCGAGCGCGCGCATGCGCGCCGAGAGCTCCCCGACCCGTACGTGGTCGGTCGCGTGCGCGGCCATCTCGTCGTGGACTGACGCCTCGTCCCGCTCGATCGCAGCCATCTCACGTTCGAGACGCGCCATCTCTTTGCGGGCGGCCCGGACGTCGGCCGACGAGCGCGCGGACGGCGCGCCGGACGCCTCGGCCCGCCCACCTCCCGCACCGCTCGCCGCGCCCGGTGCGGCGGAGACGCCGGAGACGGCGTCCACCGACGCCCGCCGCAGCGCCAGGTACTCGTCGATCCCCCCCGGAAGATGACGCACCGAGCCGTCACCGAGCATGGCTCGGGTCGAGTCGCAGACCCGCTCCAAGAAGTACCGGTCGTGGGACACCACGAGCAGCGTCCCCGCGAACGAGTCCAGCAGGTCTTCCAGCGCGGTCAGCGTCTCGACGTCGAAGTCGTTGGTCGGCTCGTCCAGAACCAGGACGTTCGGCCCACCCATCAGCAGCCTCGTGAGCTGCAGCCGACGGCGCTCACCCCCGGAGAGGTCACCCACCGGCGTCCACTGCCGGTCGGGGCCGAACCCGAGCTGCTCGCAGAGCTGGGAGGCGCTCAGCTCCCGGCCGCCCGCGAGCGCGACGTGGGTGGCGACGTCCTCGACCGCCTCAAGGACGCGACGCGACGGGTCGAGCTCGTCGAGGTGCTGGCTGAGCACGGCCGAGCGCACCGTGCTGCCCTCCACGACCCGCCCGGTGTCGGGGCGCAGCCTGCCGGTGAGCACCTGCAGCAGCGTCGTCTTGCCCGCGCCGTTGGCGCCGACGACGGCGACGCGATCCCCCGGCCCGACCGGCCACGTCACCCGGTGGAGCAGGTCGCGCTCGCCCCGCCGCAGCGACACGTCGTGCAGCTCGAGCACCGTCCGACCGAGGCGTGACCCGGCGAAGCGCAGCAGCTCGACGCCGTCGCGCGGCGGCGGCTCGTCGGCGATGAGCGCCGTTGCCGCATCCACCCTGAACTTGGGCTTGGTCGTGCGCGCGGGCGCCCCCCGACGCAGCCACGCCAGCTCTTTGCGCAGCAGGTTCTGCCGACGGGCCTCCTGGGCCCCGAGCTGGCGCGCGCGCTCGGCCTTGGCCAGCACGTAGGCCGAGTAGCCCCCGTCGTACTCCTCGACACGGCCGCGACCGACCTCCCAGGTGCGGTCGCTCGCAGCGTCCAAGAACCAGCGGTCGTGCGTGACGACCACGAGAGCGAGGCCGCGCCGGCCCCGCAGGTGCTCGGCCAACCAGGCCACCGCCTCGACGTCGAGGTGGTTCGTGGGCTCGTCGAGAACGAGCAGGTCGAGCTCGTCCAGCAGCAGCGCGGCGAGCGCCATCCGCCGCCGCTCGCCGCCGGAGAGGCTGCCGACCCGGCGGTCGAGCACAGCGTCCTCGAAGCCGCCCAGAAGCTCGGTGAGCACCTGCCGCACCAGCGGACGGCTCGCCCACTCGTGCGCGGCCAGGTCGCCGAGCACCACGTCCCGCACGCTCGAGGAAGGCTCGTGCTCGTCGCGTTGGGCAAGCAGGCCCACGCGAGTTCCCGCGGTGAGCGAGACTCGTCCGGTGTCAGGCGCTTCCACGCCTGACACCACGCGCAGCAGGGTGCTCTTGCCGCCCCCGTTGCGCCCCACGACGCCGATGCGCTCACCCTTGGCGACTCCGAGCGACACCTCGTCCAGGACGGGGTCGCGACCGTACGCCTTGCTGACCCGCTCGAGGTTGACGAGGTTGAGAGGCGCCACGGGCTACACCGCCCAAGGGGTGCGGGCAGGTACGTCCATGGCCCCATCCTCCCCTGCCAGGAGGGGCGCTCCCCCACCCACCATCGCCGATCTTGGCGCCCAGGCCGTCAGACCCGACCCTTGTGGCCGTGGCGCCAAGATCGCGGGGCGGGAGGGCTCAGCCTGGCGCGAGCCGGTCGTAGCGCTCGGCCAGGCCTCGCAGCGACGCGGCGAGGTCGGGCGAGAGTCCGTCCGGGGGCATCCGCCAGCTCCAGTTGCCCACGAACACGGACGGGTCGTTCATCCGCGCCCGCGAGTCGAGCACCAGCAGGTCTTGGATGGGGATCACGGCGACGTCGGCACGCGACCCCATCGTCGCCTCGATGAAGGCCCAGACAACGCGGCCGACGTCCGCACCCGGGTCGACCTGGTAGTACGCGGCGATCTCGGCCCGCTCATGCTCGTCCAAGGTGGCCCACCAGCCGGCCACGGTGTCGTTGTCGTGCGTGCCGGTGTACGCCAGGCAGCTCGACGAGAACTGGTGCGGCTGGTGCGGGTTGTCGGGCGTGCCGTCGAACCCGAACTGCAAGATGCGCATGCCCGGCAGGTCGTTCTCGTCGCGCAGGGCCAGCACCTCGTCGTCGAGCGTGCCCAGGTCTTCGGCGACGAAGGGCATGGACGGGAAAGCTTCGCGCACCGCGTCGATGAAGTCCTGCCCCGGCCCGGGAACCCAGCGCCCCGACCGGGCGTCCGCGGCGTCGGCAGGCACCTCCCAGTAGGCCGACAGCGCACGAAAGTGGTCGATGCGCACCACGTCGCTCAGCTCGAGGCAGCGGCGGAGCCGGTCCAGCCACCACCGGTAGCCGTTGCCCTTCATCAGGTCCCAGCGGTAGAGGGGGTTGCCCCACAGCTGTCCGGTCTCGCTGAAGTAGTCCGGCGGCACGCCCGACTGCACCGTCAGGTGCCCCGACTCGTCGAGCGTGAACTCCTGCTGGTCGAGCCACACGTCGGCGGAGTCGTGGCTGACGTAGATGGGCAGGTCGCCCAGCACGGTGAGGCCCGCGGCGTGCGCGGCGGCCATCACCGCAGCCCACTGCCGGTCGACGAAGTAGAAGATCGCCGACCACTCCTCGATCTGCTCGGCGAGCTCGGCTCGCGACGCGGCGAGGGCAGCGGGGTCACGACGGGCGATCCCGACCGGCCACTCGAACCACGGCTTGTCCTCGTAGCGGTCCTTGAGCGCGAAGAAGTGGCAGGTGTCGTCGAGCCACCCGTGTGCCTGCGCGAACTCGGCCAACCCGGGTCGCCACTCGTGGTCCGGGTCGTCCAGCAGGGCTCGGGCCGCCTGGCGCAGCAGCGGTAGCTTCGTGGCGCCCAGCGTGTCGAACGGGACGGCCGCGTCGCCGAGCTCGGCAGCCAGCCCGGGCTCGTCCAGCAGGCCGCTGGCCCGAAGGTCGGCCAGGTCGACCAGCCACGGGTTGCCGGCGAACGCCGAGTAGCTGAAGTACGGCGAGTCGTAGGCCCCGTTCATCGTCAGCGGCAAGATCTGCCACACGCCGGCCCCGGTCGACGCCAGCCAGTCGACGAACTGGTGCGCCTGCGCGCCGAGCGTGCCGATCGGTTCGCGACCGAACAGCGAGGACGGGTGCAGCAGCACCCCGAAGGTGCGTTGGGCGAACACCGTCATGGTCAGACTCCCACTCGTCAGGGCACGCGTCGGCCATCGACGAGGGTAGGAGGTGCGAACGACCCGTGTGGTGAGCATCGCGGTACCGGCCAGGCAAGTCGCCGCGTGGGGGCCGCCTACGGTGGCGGGCATGGTCGACGTCGATCCCGCGTTCTCGTCGTTCGTCCGTGCCGTGCCACCCATCGGCCTGACGCGCCGCACGCTGCCGCTGTTCCGCGTCGGCGCGAGACTGGTCGGGCTCGTCGCACGGCCCGTGGACGGGGTCGACGTGCGCGACGAGGTCGGGGACGGGGCGCGGGTGCGCATGTACCGGCCGAAGGTGGGCGGCACGCCGGCGGCGCTGCTCTGGATCCATGGCGGCGGGCTCGTCATCGGCACCGCCGAGCAGGACGAGGCGCGAGCGTCGGGCATCGCCCGCGACCTCGGTGTCACCGTCGTGTCGGCGCGCTACCGGCTGGCTCCGGAGCATCCCTTCCCGGCCGCCGCCGACGACGTCCACGCGGCCTGGCACTGGCTGACTCTCCACGCCGAGCGACTCGGCACCGACCCCGCACGGGTCGTCGTCGCAGGCGAGAGCGCCGGTGGTGGGCTCGCCGCCGGACTGGCCCAGCGGCTGCGCGACGAGGGCGGACTCCAGCCGGTCGGCCAGCTGCTCGTGTACCCGATGCTGGACGACCGCACCGCCGCCGACCGCTCGCTCGACCGCGCCCGCCACCCCGTCTGGAACAACCGCAGCAACCTGACGGGCTGGTCGTCCTACCTTGCCCACGAGCCAGGTCAGGCGAGCACGCCCGACTACGCGGTGCCCGCACGCTGCGACGCCCTCTCGGGGCTGCCACCGGCCTGGATCGGTGTCGGAACCGCGGACCTGTTCCTCCACGAGTGTCGCGACTACGCCCGCCGGCTGCAGTCCGCGGGTGTCCCGACGCAGGTCGAGGAGGTGCCCGGCGCCCCACACGGCTTCGACGCCACGACGCGGCCGGCACCGTCGCAGGCGTTTCGTGCCGCCCAGCTCGAATGGCTCGGCGACCGGCTCGGGGTCTGAGCCCGCGGCAGTCCGACTCTGGGCTCCGTAGGGTGGGCACATGGGCAGCATCTACGCCGACGGCGCGCTCCTCCGTGACGTGTACACGTCGATGTTCGACGCGATCGCCGACGACGAGTCGTTGGACGAGCTGGTGGCGCTTCAGATGGTGATCAACTTTCGCCTTCGTGACCCGTCCGCCGACATCTGGGTGGACGGCCGTTCGCGGCCGGTCGTCACCACTTTCGCACCCATCGGCGCCGACCCCTCGCTGACCGCGCGCCTGAGCGCCGACTCGATGCACGACCTGCTGCTGGGAACCCTTCCGCTGGGCAAGGCGCTTCTGTTCCGCAGGCTCAAGGTGTCGGGGTCGAAGTCGAAGGCGATCCAGCTGGAGTCCCTGCTTCACGCATGCCAGGCGGTGTACCCGGCGATCGCGGCCGACGCGCTCGACACCTGAGGAGCTGAGCGAGAGCACCGCTGGTCTCTGCCGTTTTCCAGCCACGGCACAGGAGTCTTCGCTGAGTCACGCAACGTGCCCACACGCGTGTGCCGACGACAGGCGGACATCCTGCTCATCGGCACCGCGGACGGGTACGCGAACGTCCATGGCCCGAACGAGCGCGTGCTGCTGGAGTCGGGCCTGGCGGGGCTGCTGCTGTTCCTGCTGATCGCGCAGTTCATCGCCTAGTCAAGCTGGGTGATGTCATCGAGACCGTCAACATCGGTGCCGGGTGGCTGCTGCTCATGTCCGTCATCATCACGGCGGTGGTGGGCATCATCATCCCGCAGGCGATCGCGAAGCGGGCGCTGCTCGCCCCCATCTTCGTCCCGCTGTTCTTCCGCCTCGGCATCGAGCCAGTAGCGATGCTCGCGGGCTACCGGGTGGGCGACTCGATGGTCAACATGATCACGCCGATCATGCCGTACTTCCCGCTGATCGTGGTCTTCGCCCATCGCTACGACACGCGGGCGGGCATCGGCACGGTGATCCGCTGATGCTGCCGTTCTTCGTCGCGATCGCCATCACCTGGACCCTCTTCTACATGGCCTGGTTCGCACTCGGCATCCCCTGGGGGATCTAGCGCGGGCCTCAGAACGTGGGTTGACGCTTGGCAGCCAGGGCGTCGGCCCGAAGCCGGACGTCGGGGGACGCCATCGCCTCAAGGAACTGCTCACGGCTCAGGGTCTGGAAGACACAGTCGGACGTCGCCACAATCGAGGCAGTACGCGGGACGTCGCGCAGCAGCCCGATCTCCCCGAAGCAGTCACCCGAGCTGAGGTGGCCGATCGCCGCACCGTCAACCACCACGTCGACCTCGCCGTTCTCGATGAGGTAGAACCTGTCAGCCTCGTCACCCTGGGCGATGACGCCGGCCCCAGCGGCGACGACGACCGGTGCCAGCTGCAGAGCCAGCGCCTCGAGCTCGGGACGCTGCAACGGCTGGAACAGCGACACCTCCCCGAGCAGCCCGAGATGGTCGGGCTCGCGCAGCCGTCCATCAATCTGCGCGAGACGTGGAAACGCCAGCACAGTGAGCACGATGACAGGAGCGGCGATGACTGCGAGGCTCCACTGCAGGCCGACCAGGGCGATCAAGGCCGGCATCAGCAGCGACCCCAGCGCCATCGCGGCGATGAGCACTGCATCAACCGCCCCGAAGACGCGCCCCAAGACGGAGTCGGCCACCAGCCGCTGCTGGATCGTCACCGCGTTCACATCGGCAAGCGGGTTGCCGAGACCGATGAGCAACATCGCCAGAAACGCCACCGCCGCCACGGGCCATACGCTGATCAGCACCAGCGGCACACCCCAGAGCAGCACTCCCAGGCCGAAGTCTCGCGCCAACCGCCCCTTCGGAGCACGGCCGACGGCGACGAGGCCACCGACCAGGGCACCGATCCCCATCACCGAGTCCAGATACCCGACCCCTTGCGGGCCGAGGCCGACCAGGTCGATCGCGATGCTGACCTCGAACACGATGGAGGCCCCGGCCACCAGTGTCTGCAGGCAGTACAGGACGGTGATCAGGCGCAGGTCACGGTCGGCCCAGACCGTGGCGAACCCGGCGGTCGTCTCCGTCCAGAAGCCTTGCTGCTGCTGCGTGTCCTCGACGGCCGGCTCGTCGGGCTCGCCCGACGAGTCCGGGGCTTGGGCGCGGTGCCGTCGAATGCTGAGGACGAGCACCGCCGACCACAGAAACGTGGCCACGTTGACGACGAGCACGACCGGGATGCTGGCGAACGTCAGCAAGAGCCCGCCGATGGCCGGGCCCACGAAGAAGGCGAGGCTCTCGAGGGTGCTGCCCACCCCGTTGGCTGCCGTGAGCTCGCTCGGGCTGCGGACCAAGGACGGCAGCAGGGCCAGCTGCGCGGGACGAAAGGCCACCCCGGCGAGGGACGCCGCGGTGGCGAGCAGGTAGACAGCGGCGCTGGGCGCGTCGAGGACGAGCACGCCGGCCACCGCCAGCACCAGGGCGGCCCGCAGCAGGTCCGACGTCACCATGACGGCGATTCGCGGGTACCGGTCAGCGAGAACTGCGCCGAACGGCGTCGCCACGGCCGCGAGGCCGAGCCGCACGGCCGCCCACACGCCCACAGCGGTGGCCCCGCCCTCCTGGTATGCCCACACGACGATGGCCGTGGCGTAGGCCCAGTCGCCGATCAACGATCCGGCGAGGGCGAGGTTGAGCCGGCGCAGGCTGGGATTCTCGGCGATGGTCCGCAGGGAGGCGATCGTCTCGGTGACGGCTCGTCGCACCGGGTTGACCGGCCGAGGTGTCTGTGGGCGCGACTCGGTCATGCAGACTCCTCGTCCGACCATTCGTGATGCAACGGCGGGAAGTTACACCGCCCAACCTGGCGTTCCGTTGCGGCACACCTCCGACCCGATCAGCTGTTCCGGCGCAGGATGGCGGGTGACTCCCTCTCATGGCCGAGGATCGAAACGCTGGCGACGTCGAGCCACGCCAGCGCCAGCACCCGCAGGGCGTGGCCGTGCCCGGAGACCGGCTCCGTCATGGGTGCGTCGCCCTTCATGAACGGACTGATCGTGATCATCGCGATCCTGATCTTCGCCGCGTGCTCGGCATCCCCTGGGGGATATCGCACACCCGGCACGCTCGCGACGATGGTGCAGGCCGGAGTCGTATCGTCTGGACGTGGCCGGTTGCGACGACGCGTGGGTGGGTCTGCTCCGCTCCGACCCGAGGCCATGGCTGCGCACCAGCGACGAGCCCTACGCCCGATGGGTGACCCGGGTGCGCCTCGACGACTGGGCACCGCACGACCCGATCGTGCTGGCCGATCACCGGGCGGTCCTGGACGATCCCCGCGTCCAAGCGCTGGTCGAGCGGCTTCCGGCGTGGACCGATCCGGTCCGCTCGCACGCGACACCCACCTACGCGCCCAACGTGCTGAACCTGCTCGCCGATCTTGGCGTATCCGGCGAGGACGACGTTCCGAGAGTGCAGCACCTGCTCGACGAGATGCTCGAGCACCGCACCCCTCAGGGCCGCTTTCTCGCGTTCGGAACGTTCATGCGCCAACCCGACCCCGCGTGGTCCACGTTGGCGTGCGACCACTACGCCGTCACCGAGGTGCTTGTTCGCTATGGACGCGTCGACGACCCGCGTGTCCGCACCGCCGTGGACCTCATGGCCGACGACATCGCCGACACCTCGCTGGGGCAGGCGTGTCGCTGTCTCCCCCACAGCCGGACGGGCGGCCGCGGCCCCGGGCGCGCTGCCGACCCGTGCCCGCAGGTCACCGTCGAGGCACTGCGCACGTTCGGGCGCCTGGGCGAGGCCCACAGGCCGTCCGTGCTTGCGGAGGCTGCGCGCACCGTGCTTCGTCTGTGGCGGGCACGCGGTGAGGCCAAGCCCTACATGTTCGGCCATGGCGTCCACTTCAAGGCGGTGAAGTGGCCCAACATCTGGTACTCCGACCTGACGGTGCTCGAGGCGCTTGCCCCCTATCGCGAGGTGTGGTCGGGCGCGGGCGCCCACCCCGACGACGAGGCCGCCACGGCCGAGCTGGTCGCCTGCCTCACCGCCTACAACACCGGTCCGGACGGCCGCGTCGTGCCCCGCTCGGTCTTTCGTGGTTTCGGCGAGTACTCGTTCGGCCAGAAGAAGCGGCCCTCGCCGATCGCGACCGCGTGGGTGTGCGCGGTGCTGCGCTCCTTCACCGCGATCAGCGACGCGGCTGCATCGGTCGACGTCACCCGGTTGGCGAGCGCGAAGGGCGGGACGGGCGTGGTTGTCGCACCGCGGTGACCCACCGCTTCGCGGCGACGCTTGCGGACGTCATCCCGGGTGGTCGTCACGACGGACGAGTCAGGTCGCCGCAGGCTGGTCGCGCAGGTAGGCCGCGAAGTGCGGGACGGTGAAGGCAATGCTCCCCCGCTCCGCGGAGTACACGAGTCCCTTCTTCAGCAGCGCGTCGCGCGCCGGCGACAGCGACGACGGCTTGCGTCCGAGCTGGGCGGCGACCTCCGACGTGGCGACGGCCCCGTCCCCCGTCGGCAGTGCCGACGCCAGGTCGGCCATCGCCCGCAGGTACTCCCGCTCGGCGGGCGTGGCGCGCTCGTAGCGCGACCCGAAGAAGCCGACCCCGAGGTCGGCGCGGGCCAGCGGCGCCCCGACGGCGACGTCGTCCGCGCTGATCGGCGAGGCGGGCGCGACGTCCCACACCGACTTGCCGTAGGCCTGCACGAAGTAGGGGTACCCGTCCGTCGCCGCGTACAGCGCCGCGAGCGCGTCAGGTGTGAACTCGACGCCTTCCTCGCGCGCCGGGCTCACCCAGGCTCGCTCCGCAGCGACCTGGTCGAGCCGATCGACGCGGACATAGCGGAACAGCCGCTCGGAGTACGACTTCGACGCCGACAGGGTCGCGGGCACATGCGGGAGCCCCGCCCCGACCAGCACGAACGGCAACCCCTGCTGCGAGATCTCGTGGAACGCGGCACAGAGCGCGGACGCGTCGTCCAGGCCGAGGTCTTGCATCTCGTCGACGAACAGCCCGACCCCGGTGCCCACGTCGCGGGCCAGCTCGGCCGCGTCGACCAGTACTTCGAGCAGGTCGATCTCGATGTCGCCCGTGTCCGCCCGTCCGTGCGCCGCCGCGACGTCGATGCCGGGCTGCCACCGGTCGCGCAGCTTGGCGTCGTCGGGGTTGGAGCGCAGGGCGAACGCCTTGAGCACGCCGAGAAACTCCTCGACCCTGGCCGGGTCACGGTGACGGGTGCCGATGTCGCGCACCGCGAGGTGCAGGGCCGACGCGACCGGGCGGCGGATCGAGTGCCCGGGGCGCACCTCCAGCTTCGCCGTGCCCCACAGCCGGTCCATCGCCCGTGACCGCAGCGCGTTGAGCAGCACCGTCTTGCCCACCCCGCGCAGGCCGACCAGCACCACGCTGCGCTCAGGACGTCCGCGGGCGGCTCGTTCGAGGGCGACGTCCACGGCGGCCAGCTCGGCGTCACGTCCGGCGAGCTCGGGCGGACGTTGGCCGGCGCCGGGGGCGTACGGGTTGCGAATCGGGTCCACGCTAGGAGTCTATGGGCTTCTCTAGCCTTCTCTAGCGATCGCGGTACACAGACGTAGAACGAGGTAGAGGTGCCGTGGAACCGACGGACGCGGCGTAGCGTCCAACCCACTATGAAGGCACTGCTGCTGCTCACCGCGCTGTCGCTGGCCATGCTCGGCTGCGGCAGTGACGACGCCACGACGGCCGGCACCACCGACGACGACCCCATCGCCGCGGCGTCCACCGACCTCACGGTCACCGTCGACCCCGGCTCGGGTGGCGAGGCCGTCACCTACACGCTCACCTGCGGCCCGTCCGGGGGCGACCACCCTGACCCGGACGCGGCGTGCGCCGCCCTCGACGCGGCCACCGCAGGCGAGACCAAACCCCTCAACCCGACGCCGGCGAACCAGATCTGCACCGAGATCTACGGCGGCGACCAGACCGCCGTCATCGAGGGAACGCTCAACGGCGAGCCGCTGCGCACCGAGCTGAGCCGGACGAACGGCTGTGAGATCGCGCGCTGGGACGCGCTGCAGCCGGTGCTGGTCGAGCCCGGCGGGGTGCAGCTCGACTGACGCGAACCACGACAGTCGAGGCTCCCATGCCACACCACTCGCGCCTGCGGACTGCCGGCAGCCGGGCGGTCCTGGTCGCGATCGCCGGCGGGCTCGTGCTGTCCGGCTGCGGTGACGCGGCATCGCAGGACACCGCGACGATCGTCCAAGCCGTGCCGACCGAGCTGATCGAGTCGCTGAGCGAGGCCGAGATGCAAGACATGCAGACGATCGCCGAGCAGACCGGGCGGTCGCTGACCGACGTCATCGCCGCCATGGCGTGGCAAGACGACTTCAGCGCGCTGGTCGAGCAGGTGCGGGCCGAGCAGGCCGACATCTTCGCCCGCGCGCAGATCACCGGTGACCAGCAGGCCGCCCTCTCGTTCACCGCGGACGCCCCGGCCTCGGTGCGTGACCTCGCGGCCGCCTTCGAGGCCGAGCACGGGGTGACCGTCGTGATCGACACCGACGGTGGCGTCAGCGAGCAGGTGATCGAGGTGGCCGTCCCCACCGTTCACATGGCCCTGCTGTCGCACCCGGACGTGGTCGACGCCACCACATCGTTCGAGGCTGCCACGAACCAGGTGGTGAGCACCGTGGTGCTCGCCGAATCCGCGGCCGCCGACCTGCTGAGCGAGCTGCAAGGCGTCGCGGCCGACCAGCTCGCCCAGACCTCGGGGGTCCCGGACGACGTCATCGCCGTCGTGCGCGAGTCGGCGGGACCCCTCGGGTCAGACGACGACTGACCGCGTCAGCGCAGCAGCCGCGACATCCGCCGGTCGGCCAGCGGCTTGCCGCCTGTCTGGCAGGTGGCGCAGTACTGCAGCGACGAGTCGGCGAACGACACCTCGCGCACGGTGTCACCGCACACGTCGCACGCCTGTCCGGTGCGGCCGTGCACCCGCATGCCGGCCCGCTTGGAGTCCTTGAGCTCCCCGGCCGGCAGCCCCGCCGAGCGGTCCACGGCATCGCGCAGCACGTCCACGACCGCCCGGTGCAGCACCTGCCGGTCGAGCTCGCTCAGCCCGGACGCCGCCGCGAACGGCGAGAGCCGCGCGGCGTGCAGCACGTCGTCGGAGTAGGCGTTGCCGATGCCGGCGATGCGCTTCTGGTCGCGCAGCACACCCTTGAGCTGGGCTCGTCCCGCGTCGTCCAGGATCTGCCCCAGCACCTGCGGGGTGAACGCGTCGGCCAGCGGGTCGGGGCCGAGCGCGGCGACACCGGGGACGTCCGCGGGGTCGCGGACGAGGTACACCGCGAGCCGTTTCTGGGTGCCCGCCTCGGTGACGTCCATCGAGGCACCGCTCGCCAGGCGCACCCGCAGAGCGAGCGGACCCTTGCCTGGACGTGCCGGCTTCACCGGCGGACCCGACCCGTCGCGCCACCGCAGCCAGCCGGCCCGCGCCAGGTGGATCACCAGGTGCAGGCCGTCGACGTCGAGGTCCAAGAACTTGCCGTACCGCCCGACGCGGGTGATGCTCAGCCCGGCCAGCG
This sequence comes from uncultured Actinomycetota bacterium, assembly GCA_963714455.1. Taxonomy (GTDB): domain Bacteria; phylum Actinomycetota; class Actinomycetes; order Jiangellales; family Jiangellaceae; genus CAVQGZ01. The sequence continues at coordinate 82,982 of CAVQON010000012.1, read as the reverse complement.
ACGTCAGCGGCGGGTCGACCGTCTTCAGCACGCTGATGGCCGTGACGTCCACGCCGGCCACGATGTCGCCGGCGACGTGCTCGCTCAGGTAGGCGGCCAGCGCCTGCACCTCGGGCAGCTCGGGCATGGCGGCATCCTCACACGTGCGGGGCAGCCGCGTCGGCCGTCCACAGGGGCGGGTCGAGCGTCAGCGCACTCGCCAGCCGGGACAGGTACAGCGTGCGGGGGATCTCGACGGCCCCCAGGCTCGCCAGGTGCGGCGTGCGCCATTGCACGTCGAGGACGCGCGCCGGGACGTCACCGGGAGCGCTGAGCAACCGCACCAACCCCACCAGCGCCACCTTCGAGGCGTCCCGGCCGTACGGGGCGTCCTCGTGCCACATCGACTCCCCGGCGAAGAACCCGCCGATGCCCAGCCCGTAGAGCCCGCCGGCCAGCCGGCCGTCCGGGGTCCATGCCTCGACCGAGTGGGCCCACCCCATCCGGTGCAGCTGCTGGTAGGCCGCTGTCATCTCGGGGTTGATCCAGCCGTGCGGACGCGTCGGGTCACCGCAGCGCGCCAGCACCTCGTCGAAGGCGCTGTCGACGCGGATCTCGAACCGGCGGGTGGCCGCCCGCAGCGACCGGCTGACCGCCAGCCCGTCCAGCGGGATGACGCCCCGAGGGTCGGGCGACCACCAGCCCAGCAGCGTGCGACGGCGCAAGCCGAACGGCATCGGGAAGAGCCCTTGGCGGTACGCCGCCAGCAGCGTGCCGGGATGCAGGTCGGCACCGGCGCCGACCAGGTCGTCGGCCGGCCAGCCGGCCGGGCTTCCGAACTCCCACGCGGTGGGCGCCGGCTCCTGCGCGGGGCGGTGAGCGGGTCGGCGAGCATGGGAAGACCCGTGGCCCGTCATCGGGCCCCTCCCGCCCGCACGCGTCGCCCAGCCACGAAACACGATTGTGCATCGTCACCGCGGCGCCCCGACACCGCGCAGCACCGTCTCCGGCGCGCGACACGCGTACCGTTGGCTCATGAACCTGCGACGCACGATGGCGGTGATGGCCGCCGGCGAGGCCGGCCGTCGGGTTGCGCCGGTCGCAGCGACCGGGGCGTCGAAGGCGTTCCTCAACCGGGCGATCGACGGCAGCCCCGGGTTCCCGGGTGCCCGCGAGACCGCGCGCAAGCAGCTGTTCGCCTCCGGGGACGTCGAGGACGCAGTCAAGGCGATCATCGAGCAGCACGTGCGCCTGGCCGGTGTCGGCGGGTTCGTCACCCAGGTCGGCGGCATCATGGCGCTGCCGGTCACCCTGCCGGCCAACGTCGCCGGGCTCGGCGCCATCCAGCTGCGCATGAGCGCGTCCATCGCGCACCTGCGGGGGCACGACATCTCCGCGCCGCGTGTGCGCATCGCGGCCATGGCGACACTGCTCGGTGAGGAAGGTGTCGGTGAGGCGATCGTCAACGGAGACCTCACGCGTACCCCACGCGACCTGGCGTTCGGCCCCCCTCTTGTCGACGACGACCTGCGCACCCGGCTCACGGCCACCGTGGGCCAGCAGCTGCTGCTGCGAGTCACCGCCAAGCGGACGACGCTGACGCTGGCCAGGGCCGTCCCGCTCATCGGGGGCACCGTCGGCGCGGGAATGGACGCGGTCTACACCTGGCGCATCGGTCGCTACGCCGCCGACGAGTTCAGCCCGGCCATGAGCATCGAGCGCGCCGACCGCCTGCCGGACGTGCCGACCGACATCCAGCTCTGAGACAGCTCAGCCGAGAAAAGGCTGGCGCTCGTCCAGGCGCAGCGACAGCCGTCCCGCTCCCCGCCACACCCGGGCGAGGGTGTCGCGGTCGTCCGGCGTGATGAGGTTGCCCATCACGCGCAGTGCGAGCGTCATCAGCGTGCGTGAGCGCATGCCGACCGGCCCGGCGGCCGGCAGCAGGCCGGGGACGGTGAGCAGCCCGGCAAGGCGGCGGGCGATCGAGAAAGCCTCGCCGTAGTGCTCGTGGAGCAGGGCGGGCCAGGCGTCGCTCGCCGGGCCGGGCTCGGCGAGCAGGTCGGCGGCCATCCGGCCGGTCTCCAGGCCGTAGTCGATGCCCTCGCCGTTGAGTGGGTTGACGCAGCCGGCGGCGTCCCCGACGAGCACCCAGTTGGGGCCGGCGACGCCCGAGACGGCGCCCCCCATCGGCAGCAGTGCCGACCATGGGGCCCGCACCTCGCCGTGCAGCGCCCAGTCGTCACGGCGCATGTCGGCGTAGTGCGTGAGCAGGCTGCGCAGGTTCACCTCGGCCGGGCGGGCGGCGGTGGCCAGCGTGCCGACGCCGATGTTCACCTCGCCGTCGGCCAACGGGAACACCCAGCCGTAGCCCGACAGCAGCTCACCCTCGGTACCACGCAGCTCCAGGTGGGACGAGATCCACGGGTCGTCGCTGCGGTCGGAGGCGATGTAGCCGCGCGCTGCCACGCCGTATGCGGTGTCGCGGTGCCAGGTGCGCCCCAGCGTGCGGCCGAGCTGTGAGCGGGCCCCGTCGGCGACCACGAGCTGGCGGCAGCGCACCGTCACCCGGTCGGATCCACGCTTCATGTGGACGGCGCTCACACCCCGCGCGCCCCGGTCGACGTCCACCGCGCGGACAGCGTCGACGGTCTTCGCGCCGGCCGCGACGGCCACGTCCCGGATGGTCGCGTCGAGCTCGAGGCGGGGCACTGCCCCTCCGTGGGCCGGCAGCGACCCACCCGGCCAGGGCAGGTACAGGGTCTGGCCGAAGCCGGCGGCACGCAGCCCGCGGTTGACGGCCCGTCCCGCCAACCAGTCGCCGAGGCCGATCCGCCGCAGCTCGTAGATGGCCCGCGGTGTGAGCCCGTCGCCGCACGGCTTGTCGCGCGGGAACGTGGCCGCGTCGGCCAGCAGCACCTCACGCCCCGAGCGGGCGAGCCACGTCGCCGCCGCCGAGCCTGCCGGGCCCGCACCGACCACGAGGACGTCGGTGGACATGGTGTCGTGCGCGGGCATGGCACCAGTGTCCCTGGTGCTCGCGTTCGAGGCGAACCCGGCGAGCGAGGCGCACCGATCGGCACGACCCGCGGCACGCCGGCGGCGCTACGACGAGCGGGCCGCCGACGACGGGTGTTGACTGCCGGTATGGGCGAGGTCGTCGAAGAGCCGGTCGGCGCGCTGCTGCCCGGCCGCGTCGGCCTGTTCGTCCGCCTCGTGTGCAAGCCGGGGCGCCGCACGGCAGCCCTCGACGTGACGAACCGCTACATGGACGACCTCGCCGCCGAGCCGGGTACCGAGGCGTTCATCGTGGCTGTCGACCCGAACGAGTCCGAGGTGCTGTGGCTCTACGAGTGGTTCACCGACGCCGAGGCGCTCGACGCGCACCGCTCCAGCGACGCCTTTCGGGCGATGATGGCCGAGCTGCCCGCAGCGCTGGCCTCGCCGCCCGCGCTCATCAGGGTCGATCCGCTGCGCATGCACCTGCAACGCGCGGTCGCCGAGGGTCGCACGGTCGACCGCATCTTCTAGCGGCGCGTCTACCAGCGCCAGCCGCTGCTCTGCAGCGCAGTCTCGGCCAGCAGCCGGTGGGCGGTACCCCGGCCCGGCTCGACCTCGATGCCGGCCAGGCGGCAGGCGTCGTCCAGCGTGCGTTCGTACGCCTCTTGCGCGGCGCGCAAGTGGTGCCACGAGCCGAACTGGCGCCGCTCCGGGCTGTCGAGGTCGCGCAGCTCGGCGGCGAGCCGTGACAGTCGCCCCTGCACCTGGAGCGTCTCGAACGGGTCGCACTCGCCCTCGCGCGCACCGCGGGGCAGGAGGAGTCGGGCCAGCGCCGCTCTCATGACTCCATGGTGACGGCATCGACGCGTGTGCGCCAGAGCCGAAACGCACCTGGCGCGCATCGACCGGCCGATTCCCGGCGCGCGCCCGCCACGTCGGCGGCAGGATGAGCGCATGCGAGTGGTCCATGTCGACGTCCAGGTGGTTCCCGAGCACGTCGAGGAGTTTCTCGAGCAGACACGCCGCAACGCGGCCGCCTCGCGGCGCGAGCCCGGGGTGCTGCGGTTCGACGTGGTGCAGGACCGAACCGACCCGGCCCACGTCGTCCTGGTCGAGGTGTACGTCGACGAGGAGGCACCCGCCGCGCACAAGGCCACCGCGCACTACGCGCAGTGGCGCGACGCGGTCGCCGACTGGATGGCGCGGCCCCGAGCCGCGGTGACGTTCGACCCGGTCGACCCCGTCGCCGAGGACGGCTGGCGCGCCGGAGCATGACCAGGCAGTCGTTCGCCTTCGCCACCGCCGGACGCATCTCGTTCGGCGCCGGGACGGCCACCGAGATCCCCGGAGCCGTCGTCGCGCACGGTCGGCGCGTGCTCGTGGTCACCGGCTCGACGCCGAGTCGCTACGACGTGCTGGACGCGCTGGACGAGGCCGATGTCGAGGTCGTGCGGCTTCAGGCAAGGCGCGAGCCGACGGTGGACGACGCGCGCGACGCCGCCCGCGCCGCCCGCGGGTGCGACGTGGTGCTGGGGCTCGGCGGCGGCAGCGTCCTCGACCTGGCGAAGGCGGCGGGGGCGCTGGCCGCCACCGAGGACGTCATGGACCACCTCGAGGTGATCGGACGAGGCCGCCCCCTGAACGCACCAGGGCTTCCGGTGGTCGCCGTTCCCACGACGGCCGGCACCGGCTCGGAGGTGACCGCGAACGCCGTGCTCTCCTCGCCCGAGGACGGGGTGAAGGTGAGCCTGCGCGGACCGACCGTTCTCCCCCACGTCGCCATCGTCGACCCCTTGCTGACGCTGGGCTGCTCGCGCAAGGTGACCGCTTCGGCGGGGCTGGACGCATTCACCCAGTGCCTCGAACCGCTCGTGTCACCGCAGGCCAGCCCGCTCACCGACGGCTTCGCCCGCACCGGCCTCGCGGCGGCTGCCCGCTCGCTGCGCACCGCCTACACCGACGGCTCGAACGTGACCGCCCGCACCGACATGGCTCTGTGCTCCCTGCTGGGCGGCATGGCGCTCGCCAACGCCAAGCTCGGCGCCGTGCACGGCATCGGCGGGGTCGTCGGCGGCATGACCGACGGGCCGCACGGGGCCATCTGCGCCGCTCTGCTGCCGTCGGTGGTGACGGTGACGCTGGCTGCGCTGCGCGATCGGCAGCCGCGCTCGATCGCCCTGTCGCGCTACGCCCGCGCCGCCGACCTGGTGACCGGCGAGAGCGGCTCGCGCTCAGAAGACCTCGTCGCCTGGATCAGGGAGACCTGCCAGGTGCTCTCCATCCCGGGGCTGAGCGCGTACGGGCTCACGGCCGACGACGTGGACGCCGTCGTGGCAGCGGCGTCCCGCTCGTCCAGCATCAAGGGGCACCCGGTCGAGCTGAGCGAGGACGAGCTGCGCCGCATCGTCCTGTCGTCGATGTGATCGGCGCCAGGCCGGCGATGCCGTCACCGCGTCGCGGTGCGGTTCAGGTAGCCAGAGCGGCGCGAAACGCACCGCGACAGCGGCGATCGCTGCCCGACGTGCACCCTGATCAGACTTCGGCGACCGACCCTGCACCCTGATCGCGAGCTCTGCACACGAACTGCACCATGACGACGCCCGCGGGGTGGGCAACGCGCTGTCATGCAAGTACATGCCCGACGAAACCCCAGCAGGGGGCCATACGAGCCAATCCGAGTGCGCGAGGGGGGAGTTGAACCCCCACGTCCTTGCGGACACACGGACCTGAACCGTGCGCGTCTGCCTATTCCGCCACCCGCGCGTGGGTGTGCCCCGACCAACGTTCTGACCAGGACGAGAACGCTCCCTGGGGGGCCTTCTCGCGCACGAGATTATCACGACGCGGGCACCCCATCTGAGCGTCGGACGGCTGAGCGGCGCCGGCACGCCGATACGATCGAGCGACGAGTGCTCGCTCGACGACAGGTGCCACACGCCCGAGCGGGACGAGCACAAGACGAGGACGTCACGACGACCGCGGCGGACGGAGGTGCGCATGGGTGCTCTGCAACGCATGGAGCAGCGCCTGGAGTCGTGGGTCAACGGTGCCTTCACGCGCGCGTTCCGGTCGGAGGTGCAGCCGGTCGAGGTCGCCTCGGCCCTGCAACGCGAGCTCGACAACAACGCGCAGATCGTCTCCCGCGACCGCTCCCTGGCACCCAACTCGTTCCGGGTGGTGCTCTCCCCGCGCGACCACGGTCGGCTCGCCCCCTACTCCTCCAGCCTCGTCGGCGAGCTCACGTCGTTGGTCACCGAGCACGCCGACCTGCAGCGCTACGCCCTGCCGGGTCCGGTCAGCGTCGTCATCGAGCAGGACGACAGCCTGCGCACCGGCCAGTTCAAAGTCGCCTCCGCGGTGCAGGCGGACGTGTCGACCGCGGCCTCGCGCCCGTACGGTGCCCCGAGTGCGCCCGCCTACCTGGAGGTCAACGGTCAGGTGGTGCCCGTGATGGCCGCCGGCGTCATGATCGGGCGGGGCTCTGACTGCGACATCCGCATCGACGACCCCGGCGTGAGCCGCAGGCACGCGGAGTTCCGCGTGCTGGGCGAGGGTGCGAGCGCCGACGTGGTCGTCGTCGACCTGCACTCCACGAACGGCACGCTCGTCGACGGCACGCGCGTCGCCCAGTCCCCCGTCCGCGAGGGCACCGAGGTGAAGCTGGGCTCGACGGTCATCACTGTCCACCGCCACGACCCGCGCCGCGAGGAGAGGTGAGTCGATGTCTGAGCTGACCCTGACGCTGATCCAGATGGGCTTTCTCGCCCTGCTGTGGATCTTCGCCTTCGCCATCGCCTCCGCCATCCGCGCCGACCTCTTCGGTGTGCGCCCCCGCACGCAGCAGGCCGATCGCGCCGTGGCCGCCCCAGCGGCCGCCGGCGCCGCAGCCGGGGCAGTCGCCGCCAAGCCCGCCAAGCCCGCCAAGCCGGTGAAGCTGCACCGCGGCGCACCGACCAAGGTCGTCGTGATCGAGGGGGCAGACAGCGGCAAGCAGGCCGACCTGATCGGCACGGTCACCATGGGCCGCGGGGAGGGCAACGACGTCAACCTGACCGACGAGTACGTCTCCACCCAGCATGCCCGGTTCGTTCCGCACAACGGCCAGTGGTACGTCGAGGACGTCGGCTCGACCAACGGCACGTTCGTCGCCGGCGCTCGCATCTCGCGTCCGACACCCGTGGGGGCGAAGTCGACCATCCGGCTCGGCCGTACCGTTCTCGAGCTGCGGAAGTAGTCGCGTCCAGCATGGATCTGGTCATCCGATCGGTCGCGCAGTCCGACGTCGGACTGGTGCGCGCCGGCAACGAGGACTCCGGCTACGCCGGCCCGCGGCTGCTGGTCGTCGCCGACGGGATGGGCGGGCACGCCGCTGGTGAAGTGGCCAGCGCTGTCACCGTCGAGTCGCTGGCGGTGCTCGACGGGCCGGGCCCGGCACCGGCGGACACCAACCCAGCCGACGACCTGACCGAGGCCATCGCCCGCGCCAACAGCCGCATCCGCGACCTGGTCGAGTCCGACCCGCGACGCAGCGGCATGGGAACCACGGTCACCGCCCTGCTCTGGACGGGCACCGGGTTCAGCCTCGCCCACATCGGTGACTCGCGCGCCTACCTGCTGCGCGAGGACGAGCTCGTGCAGCTCACGCGCGACCACACGTACGTGCAGGCCCTGATCGACGAGGGCCGCATCAGCGAGCAGGAGCGCGAGACCCACCCCGCGCGCTCCCTGCTGCTGCAGGCCCTGGGCGGTGAGGACGTCGCTCCCGACCTGGCCGAGGTACCCGCGCAGGACGGCGACCGGCTGCTGCTGTGCAGCGACGGGCTCTCCGGTGTCGTCGCCGCCCAGACGATCGCGCAGGTGCTCGCCGAGGAGACCGACCCGCAGGCCGCCGCCGACCGTCTGGTCGCGCTCGCCGTCGAGGGCGGCGGACCCGACAACATCACCTGCGTCGTCGCCGACGTCCGGGCCAGCACCTACGCGGCGCAGGAGGACGACACCACCGAGGCGCACCTCGTCGGCGCCGCCAGCATCGGGGCGGCCCATCCGGACGCGTTGCGCTACGACGAGGACGAGGACGAGGCGACCGACGACGCGGTTCCCAGCGACCAGGCGGAGGCGGCCGCGCCCCCGGAGGCCGGCGCCAAGACAGTCGACCCCGACGAGGTCGAGCGCTACGCGCCGCGCCGCCGCAGCCGGGCCCGGATCGCCCTCGCCGTCACTCTGGGTGTGGCGTTGCTGGCCGCGACCGTGTTCGGCGTGCGCCTTCTCTCGGCGTGGTACGGCCAGCAGTACTACGTCAGCACCGACGGCGACCAGGTGGTGGTGCGCCAGGGCATCCCCGGCATCCCCGGCAGCGCCGTGGTGGATGTGGTCGACGACCTGCCGGTGGCCGCGCTGCCGGAGGTGTACCAGGAGAGCGTCGTCGCCGGCATCCGGGCCGACGACGTGACCGACGCGCAGGCCATCGCCGAGCGCGTGCGCCGCGAGGCGTGCCGGGCCAACAACGCCGGGCCCGAGATCAGCGGCTTCCCCGGCTTGCGGTGCACCGACGAGGGCGGGTCGAGCGCATGAGCGCGCCGGTGGACGCCGCTGCCGCCAAGCCGGCCCGTCGCATCAGCACCGGTCGCTGGACCGAGTTCATCTTGGTGCTCGTGGCCAGCGCCATCGCCGTCGGCGCCTTCGCCAGCGTCGGGCTGGGCACCCAGGGTGATGCGCCCACGCGCGTGGTGGCCTACGGCGTGGGCTTCGTCGGTGTCGGCCTGGCCGCCCACCTCTTCGTCCGGTGGCGGGCTCCGTACGCCGATCCCGTGCTGCTGCCGACCGTGCTGGCGCTCAACGGCATCGGCCTGGCCATGATCCACCGCCTCGACGTTGCCAACGAGACCCAGGCGCTGCTCAACGACGTCCCGGTGCCGGCCCCGGAGGCACCCGGCCAGCTCGTCTGGTCGCTCGTCGGGCTCTTCCTGCTGGCCGCCGTGCTGTGGCTGGTGCGCGACCACCGGATGCTGGCCCGCTACACCTACCTCACCTTTCTGCTCGGCGTCGGCCTGCTGCTGCTGCCCCTGATGCCGGGCATCGGCGTGGAGATCAACGGCGCCCGTATCTGGATCTCGGTGTTCGGGCAGTCGTTCCAGCCGGGTGAGGCGGCGAAGGTCGTCATGGTCGTCGCCTTCTCGTCCTACCTCGTCGCGCACCGGGAGGCGCTGGCCCTCGCCGGGCGCCGCGTGCTCGGCATCGACCTGCCGCGTGGGCGTGACCTCGGCCCGATCCTGCTCGTGTGGGCGCTGGCCATGGCGATCCTCGTCTTTCAGCGCGACCTCGGCGCGGCCGTGCTGTTCTTCGGCGTCTTCGTGGTGCTGCTGTTCGTGGCGACCGAGCGGGTGGGATGGCTGGTCGTCGGCGGACTCCTCGCCGTCGTCGGCGGCTACACCAGCTACCTGCTGTTCGACCACGTGCAGCGGCGGGTCAACGGCTGGCTCTCGCCGTTCGCCGACACCGACGCCAACCTGCAGATCATCCAGAGCCTCTACGGCCTGGCCTACGGCGGCCTGATCGGCACCGGCCTCGGCCGCGGGCAGCCCGACCTCATCCCGTTCGCGGAGTCCGACTTCATCGCCGCCGCGCTCGGCGAAGAGCTCGGCCTGGCCGGGCTGATGGTGATCATCCTTCTCTACGGCGTGCTTGTCGCCCGCGGCCTGCGTATCGCCATCGGCGTCCGGGACGCCTTCGGCACCCTGCTGGCCACGGGGCTGGCCACCACCGTCGGGCTTCAGGTGTTCGTCGTCATCGGCGGGGTCACCAAGCTCATCCCGCTCACCGGGCTCACCACGCCCTTCCTCTCCCTCGGCGGGTCGTCGCTGGTGATGAACTGGGTGATCGTCGCGCTGCTGATGCGGGTCAGCGACGCAGCACGCCGCCCGGCACCGCCCCCACCGCCACCGCTGGCCGAGGCCCACACGCAGGCGGTGCGGATTCGATGAACCGCGCCATCCGCCGCTGGTCGGTGATCATGCTCATCCTGTTCGCGGCCCTGCTGGGAAACCTCACCTTCATCCAGGTGTTCTGGGCCGACGAGCTCAACGCCCGCTCGGACAACCGCCGCGTGCTGCTCAACGAGTTCGCACGTCAACGCGGACCGATCCTGGTGGACGAGGTGGCAGTCGCCCGCTCGCGAGAGTCCGCCGGCGCCTTCCAGTTCCGCCGCCGCTACCCCGAGCCCGAGCTCTACGCCCACGCGACCGGGTTCTACTCCTGGATCTACGGCCGCTCGGCCACCGAGCGGGTCGCCAACGACATCCTCGCCGGCACCGACGACGCCCTCTTCGCCCGCCGGCTGATCGACCTGGTCGCCGGACGTCCGCCCGAGGGCGGCAGCGTGCGCCTGACCCTCATGCCCGAGGCGCAGCAGGCGGCGTTCGACGGACTGCAGGGCAGCATCGGTGCCGTCGTCGCCATCGACCCCAGCACGGGCGCCATCCTGGCCATGGCGTCCAACCCCAGCTTCGACCCCAACCCACTGGCCAACCCCGACGCCGAGGTGCAGGAGCAGGCGTGGACGGCGCTGGAGACCGACCCCGACCAGCCCGCGCTCAACCGGGCGATCGCCCGCACCTACCCGCCTGGCTCGGTGTTCAAGATCGTGACGGCCGCCGCCGCGCTGGAGAGCGGGGAGTACGAGCCCGACTCGGCGGTGCCCGGCCCGGCCTCGCTCCAGCTTCCCGGCACCCAGACCGTGCTGACCAACCAGTTCGACGGCCCGTGCGGGCCCGACGACACCACGACGCTCACCAACGCCCTGCGCATCTCGTGCAACACCGCGTTCGCTGCGATCGGTATCGAGATCGGGGACGAGGCGCTGCGCGCGCAGGCTGAGGCGTTCGGCTACAACTCCCAGCCGCTGCCCGACTACAACGCCGCTACCAGCGTGTTTCCGGCGAACCTCGACCCGGGGCTGACCGGCCAGGCCGCGATCGGCCAGTACGACGTTCGGGCCACCGCGCTGCAGACGGCGATGGTGTCCGCGGCGGTCGCCAACGACGGCACGCTGATGAGCCCCTACCTGATCGCCGAGGCCCTGGCGCCCGACCTCGCACCGCTGCAGGTGACAGAACCGACCGTGCAGTCCGAAGCCGTCTCACGCCAGACCGCGCGCGAGCTGACGGCGATGATGGTGGACGTCGTCGTGTCCGGCACCGGGGGCAACGCAGCCATCCCCGGGGTCACGGTGGCCGGCAAGACCGGCACCGCCGAGCGTGGGCGCAACCAGGCGCCGCTGGCCTGGTTCACCTCGTTCGCGCCGGCGGCGAGCCCTCAGGTCGCCGTGGCCGTGGTGATCGAGGACGCCGGGGGCGAAGTAGACATCTCGGGTGGGCGACTCGCCGCACCCATCGCACGAGCCGTGATGCAGGCGGTACTCCTGAGGGGAGGCACACAGCCATGACCGACACGCCACAGGGGATGGACCCGCCGGAGCCGACTCGTCCACCGGGCTCAGGCGAGCCTCCCACCCGACCCGGCGAGGTCGCGGACGACCTCGAGACGACCGGTGAGCACCGACTCGAGTCGACCGGTCCGACGCAAGCGGTGCCCGGCGGGACGCAGCCGGCGTCCCCGCCCGGTTCGCAGCCGCCGCCGGCCCGTCGACCACACGTGCCTCAGTACGTGGCGGCGACCGGGGCGATCGTGCTGAGCGACCGATACGAGATGGGCGAGGTGATCGGCCGTGGCGGCATGGCCGAGGTGCACCGTGGCCGCGACCTGCGGCTGGGCCGCACGGTGGCGATCAAGGCCCTGCGCGTCGACCTGGTGACCGACGAGACGTTCCAGGCGCGGTTTCGGCGCGAGGCCCAGTCGTCGGCCTCGCTGAACCACCCGAACATCGTCGCGGTCTACGACACCGGCGAGAGCATGATCAACGGCGTCTCCGTCCCGTTCATCGTCATGGAGTACGTCGAGGGCAAGACCCTGCGTGACCTGCTGCGTGAGGGCAGCGGCATCTCGACCGACTACGCGTTGGAGATCACCGAAGAGATTCTCCGAGCCCTGGACTACAGCCACCGAGCCGGCATCGTGCACCGCGACATCAAGCCGGGCAACGTGATGGTCACCGACACCGGTCAGGTCAAGGTCATGGACTTCGGGATCGCCCGGGCGATGGGCGACGCGCACCAGACCATGACGCAGACCTCCATGGTGGTCGGCACCGCCCAGTACCTCTCCCCGGAGCAGGCGCGCGGCGAGACCGCCGACGCCCGCAGCGATCTGTACGCCACCGGCTGCGTGCTCTACGAGCTGCTGACCGGCCGACCCCCGTTCGTCGGCGACTCCCTCGTCTCGGTGGCCATGGCGCACGTCAAGGAGGCGCCGACGCCGCCGTCGGTGCTCAACAGCTCCATCACGCCGTCGGTCGACGCCGTGGTGCTGACCGCCCTGGCCAAGGACCGGCTGCAGCGCTACCAGAGCGCGGCAGAGATGCGTGCCGACGTCGGCCGGGCCCGCAGTGGCCTGCCCGTGGCGGCAGTTCCACCGACGGCCGCCGTCGACCCGACCGCCACGTCACTCGTCCCCGGGCTGCCCGACTCCGAGCCCGAGCCCGAGCGCTCGTCGGCGGGCCGCTACGTGCTCATCACCCTCGGCGTCATCGCCGTGCTCGCCCTGGCCGGGCTGGCCGGCTGGGCACTCTTCCAGCCCAGCGCAGAGCAGGTGCGGGTGCCGAACCTCGTCGGGGCGACGCTGGCGGAGGCCGAGGCCGCGCTGGCCGAGCGCGATCTCGAGGTGGGGCAGACGTCCGAACGTGCCGACCCCGACGCCGACCCAGGCACCGTGCTGGAGCAGTCCCCGACCTCCGGCGAGCTCGTCGACCCCCAGACCTCCGTCGACATCGTGCTCTCCACCGGGACGGAGCGCACGATCGTCCCGGCCGTCGTGGGCCTCTCGGTCGCCGACGCACGCACCGCGCTGGCCGAGGCCGAGCTGACCATCTCCGACGTGCGGGAGGAGGCAAGCGACCAGCCCGAAGGCACCGTGCTCGAGGTGCTGCCACCGGAAGGCAGCGAGGTCGACGTGGACTCGTCCGTGGTGCTGGTGGCCTCCAACGGCAGGGTGACGGTGCCCAACGTGCAGGACCAGCCCATCGCCGAGGCGACGGCCGTGCTGCGTCAGGCGGGGTTCGAGGTGATCGAGAACCCGGAGGAGTCCGACGCCGTCGAGCCGGGCATCGTGCTCTTCCAGGCACCGTCTCCCGGCACCGAGGTGGCGTTCGGTACACGGGTCGCGCTCACGGTGTCGGTCGCGCCCGAGGTCGTGACCCCGGTCCCGACCCCCGCCCCCACTCCCGCGCCGACGACCGCAGCGACCCCGGCGACGACGCCGCAGCCCTGAGCGGGCGGCTCAGCCGACGGGGGCGGGCAGCGGCAACGAGGTCGGCCCCCGTCGCACGACCGGCGCCAGCCCGGCCGCACGCTGCGGCGCGTCGGGGTCGCCGCAGACGGCCAGCCAGTTCGCCAGCATCAGGTGACCGCCCTCGGTGAGCACCGACTCGGGGTGGAACTGCACGCCCTCGACCGCGACGTCGGCGTGCCGGGCGCCCATCACCACGCCGCTGGCGCTGCGCGCGGTGACGACCAGCGCCGGCGGCAACGTCGCCTCGTCGACGGCGAGGGAGTGGTACCGGGTGGCGGTGAACGGGTCGGGCACGTCGTGCAGCACGCCGGAGCCGTCGTGCACGACGGTGCTGGTCTTGCCGTGCAGCAGCTCGGGGGCGCGGCTGACCGTCGCTCCGTACGCGACCGCGATGGCCTGCAGGCCGAGGCACACGCCGAACACCGGCACCTGCCCGGCGAGCTCGCGCACCATCGCGACGCAGACGCCGGCCGACTCCGGCGTCCCCGGACCGGGGGAGAGCAGCACCCCGTCGTAGGCGAGTGCGTCGGCAGGGGTCACCTCGTCGTTGCGCCGCACGTCGCAGACGGCGTCGAGCTGGCCCAGGTACTGAACCAGGTTGAACACGAAGCTGTCGTAGTTGTCGACGACCAAGATGCGCCGTGGCGCCGCCGTGGTGCTCATGCCACTCCCCTCTCAGCCGCGGCGAACGACATCGTCGTCGGTCCCGTGGCTGCGGGAAGCGCGACCGACCCGTGCTCGGCGACGTCGAAGCCGAGCCCGATGTAGTCGGCCCACTGACGGTAGATCTGCACCCCGCTGGAGGTGTCGAGCGCATCGATGAGCCGAGCCGGGCTACCGATCGCGGTGATCGTGAACGGGGGCGAGAACACCTCGCCGTCCAAGATGATGACGTTGCCGACGCAGCGCACCGCACTCACGCTGGTGATGCGCCGGTCCATGATCGTCATCGCCTCGGCGCCGCCGGTCCACAACGCGTTGACCACGGCCTCGACGTCTTGCTGGTGCACGACGAAGTCGTCCGGGGTCGTTCCCTGCGGCAGGTCGGACAGGTCGTCCGGCACGGGCGCGTCGTCCAGGCTGACCGTCACACCCGGGCCCTCGACCTCGGAGAAGCCGGCCATGTCCGCCTTCCGGGTCACCTCGGCCTGCACCACCCGCACGGGGTTGTCGGCCGCGGCATCGGCGAGACCCTCGACGTCGGCGTCCAGGTCCTGCACGCGGCGCTCCAACGCGGCGACGCGGTCGGTCTCGACGCGCACCAGCCCGGTGAGGTCGGTGCCGCGGGCCGCCTCCACGTCGGAGGTGTCGGCCGAGGAGATGCCCGCGGCGATGAGCAGACCGGCCATGCCCAGCACGAGCACAGCGCTGCCGTGCCAGCGCGCGCCGACCGCCATCAGTGCCTCCTGCTCGTAGGACATCTAGGCTAGACGCGTGCCAGAGTCCCGTCGCCGCAAGAAGGCCTCGTCCGCCAAGCCCGCCAAGCCGGACGAGTTCCGTGACGACCAGCCGAGTGGCCGCTGGGTACCGATCACCGGGTCGGCCCTGCTGATCGTCGGTCTGCTCTGGATCGTCACCTTCTACGTGGCCGGCGCCGACATCCCGGGCATGAGCGCGCTGGGCAACTGGAACCTCATCGTCGGCATGGGTTTCATCGTCGCCGGGTTCTTGGTGTTCACCCGCTGGAAGTGACCCCGACGTCGGCGCAGCCAGCCGTGCCCACGATCCACAGCCTTTGTCCACGGCTGTGATTACACGGGTGTAGTTCTCCCCACTGGGGACAAGTCCTGTGGACAACACTCCGGTGGCAGAGCGCCGCCACCTCGGGTCAGAAGATCAGCGTCAGCAGCTGATCGGTGCGCCACGCGGTCAGCGCCGCGAGCACGAGCAGCACGAGCGCCGACGCCGCCGCCCCCGCCGCGGTGCGCCATGATCGCGGCGAGTAGACCATCGCCGTCGTGACCACGAGCCCGGCGGCCAGCCCCCCCAGGTGGGCTCGCCAGTCGATGCCGGGAAACACGAAGCCGAGCACGACGTTGATGAGCAGCAGCACCAGGACGCCCGACACGTCCCGGTTCAGCCGCCGCAACGCCACGAGAACCGCCCCCAGCAGACCGAACACCGCGCCGGAGGCGCCGACGGAGATGACGCCGGGGCTGCTGAAGGCGTACGAGGTGACCGACCCGGCGAGGGCCGACACGAGATAGACGGTGACGAAGCGCCAGCGTCCGAGCAGCGGCTCGAGCAGGCCACCGAGGATCCACAGAGCGAACATGTTGAGCGCCAGGTGCCAGAGACCTGCGTGCAAGAAGGGTGCGGTGAGCAGGCGCCACCACTCACCGGCAGCGACGGCCGCGCCGAACATCCCGAACTCGCGGATGAGCTGGTCCTGGGTGAGCGCGGTGGCGACGTAGGCCGCGACGTTCAGCCCGATGAAGGTCTGCGTGGCGCGCACCGGGTGGGCACGGGCGACTCCGCCCATGGTCGTCCGCGTGCGCGGCACGCGTTGCTGCGCCTCGGCGACGCAGGCCGGGCACTGGAACCCGACCGGAGCGGAGATCATGCACTCCGGGCAGATCGGGCGCGAGCACCGCGCGCAGACGATGCGGGTCTCGCGGTTGGGGTGCCGGTAGCAGCGGGGGACGGGGCCCCCCGCTGCGGGGCTGGATGCTTCGGTCAGGACGACTGCCGCTCGATGGTCACCGACTGCACGACCACGGGCTCGACCGGCTTGTCCTGCGGACCGGTGCGCACCGCGGCGATGGTGTCGACGACGTCGCGGCTGGACTGGTCGGCCACCTCACCGAAGATGGTGTGCTTGCGGTTGAGCCACGCGGTGGGGGCCACGGTGACGAAGAACTGCGATCCGTTGGTGTTGGGGCCGGCGTTGGCCATGGCGAGCAGGTACGGGCGGTCGAAGACCAGCTCGGGGTGGAACTCGTCGCCGAAGGAGTAGCCGGGGCCACCGGTACCGGTACCGAGTGGGCAGCCGCCCTGGATCATGAAGTTGGGGATGATCCGGTGGAACGTGAGCCCGTCGTAGAACTTCTCCTGCGACGCCTGGCCGGTCTTGGGGTCCTTCCACTCCGTGGTGCCCTCGGCGAGCCCGACGAAGTTGGCCACCGTCTTGGGAGCGTGGTTGGCGAACAGGGTGAACGTGATGTCGCCGTAGTTGGTGCTCAGGGTGGCGATCGTGCTCTCGGACACAGGTACTACCTTCCTGGTTGGGACACCCCCTCGTCAGCCGACGGGGGCAAGACGCAACAGTCTGTCACCCCGTCGCTGGACCTGCGGGGTGAGGCGTGGTCGGATGGTCCGCAAGGACATAGGAGAAGGGAACCCACATGGGTGCATTCAAGAAGCTCGTGTTCGTCGGCGCACTGGCCGCCGCCGGAGCAGCAGTGGCCAAGAAGCTCATGGACTCCTCGAGCGAGAACGCCTGGGAGAGCGCCGGCGGATGGGACAGCACCTCGTCCACGGACTGGAGCCGCAAGGCCTCGGACGCGGCGAGCACGGTCTCGGCGAAGGCTCAGCAGGCCGCCGACACGGTGTCGGCCAAGGCTCAGCAGGCCGCTGACGCAGTCGCAGCGAAGGCCGACGAGGCAGCCCGGGCGACGGAAGCCACCGCGGACGAGGCCGCCGAGGCCGTCAGCGAGGCTGCCGACGAGGGTGCTGCGAAGGCGGACGAGGCGGTCGAGACAGCCGCAGACGCGGCCCAGGACGCCGCGGACTCCGTCTCGGAGGCAGCCGACGAGGCGAAGAAGTAGCCCGCCGGCGCCGGCTCACGTGACGACGGTGGGTGGGGGTTCGACGGGCCGAGAGGCCCCGCGAGCCCCCACCAACCGCGCGGAGGACGGTGGAGACGAGGGGACTTGAACCCCTAACCCCCGCCTTGCAAAGGCGGTGCTCTGCCAGTTGAGCTACGTCCCCGGGCGGTGCCGGCTCAGCGCAGGTCGCGAGGCTCCACCGGGTCGGTGGCCTGCGACCAGACGTCATTCTCCCGCTGCTGCTCCGACCACTTCTTGTAACCGAGAAAGCCGAGACCGGCCAGGGCACCGAGGATCACAATCTTCTTCACGTGGGCCTAACTGGACTTGAACCAGTGACCTCTTCCTTATCAGGGAAGCGCTCTAACCGTCTGAGCTATAGGCCCGAATCAGCGGGTAACGGTACCGCACGGTCGGCGGCGCCCACGAATCCCTAGTCGTCCTCGGCCAGCGTGATCTCGAAGCCGCCCAGCAGGGACGCCGACAGGTTGTAGAGGAACGCGAACAGCGTCGCCAACGCCGTGAGCAGGACGACGTCGACCACCGCGATCACCGTGGCCAGACCCACCACGCGCGAGAAGCCGACGTACTCGGTGACGTCGACGCCCGAGGCCGACTCCGACTCCGTCAGGTCGGTCACGAGGCCACCGACGGCTTCGAACACCCCGGCGGCGTCGATGATCGACCACAGAGTTGCGACGGCCACGACGAAGGTGATGCCGATCGCGATGGAGAGGACGAACGCCGTCTTCATCACCGACCACGGCTCGACCCGCAGCAGGCGCAGGCGGGCCTTGCGCACCTTGCCGGTACGGCGCACTGCGCTGCGGACCCGCTCGCGCGGCCCCGGCGTGGACGCGGCGGCCCTGATCTCCGACGCGAGGGGGTCGACCTTCTCGGCGTCAGCGCCACCTGGACCGGCGGCGGCACTGCGGACGTCACCAGGCGGCGTGTCGGCGGACGAGGCGTGCGTCACGAGGTTCATGCCCTGCGGGTCGGTGTCCGGGCCGGTGCTCGACGCTGGGCCCGACCCCGGGTTCGCCGCATCGCTCGACTCGGTGGCGACGGCCTGGACGGCTTGCGTCGCGTCGTCCGAACCGCCGCCGGAGGAGGGGTCACGAGTGGTCGTCACAGCTCGCCATCCTCCCCGACTTCGGCGTCGTTCTCAGCATGGGCGTCGTCGTTCTCCGGATCGGTGTCGTCGAGGTCGTCCTCGACCACCCGCGTGATCGCTGCAACCGTGTCGTCGGTGGCAACGTCCACGAAGGTCACACCCATGGTGTCACGTCCGGTCGCCCGCACGTCCGCGACCGGGCTTCGTGTCACCCCTCCCGCGGCACGGATGCTCAGCACCTCGTCGCCTTCGTCCACCACCAGTGCCCCGACCAGGCCGCCCCGCGACTCGGTGAGGCGAGCGGCCTTGAGGCCCAGCCCGCCCCGTCCTTGCGGGCGGTAGTCGGCGACCGGGGTGCGCTTGGCGAAGCCGCCGTCGGTCACGGTGAACACGAAGGTGTCGTCCTCGGCCAGCCCCGCCGGCAGGACGTTCATGGCCAGCAGCTCGTCGCCGTCGCGAAAGCGCATGCCCTGCACGCCGCGCGTGTCGCGGCCCATCGGTCGCAGCGCCTGGTCGTCGGCGGCGAAGCGGATCGCCATGCCGCGGCGTGACACGAGCAGCAGGTGGTCGTCCGCCGTGACCAGGTGGGCCCCGATCACCGCGTCGTCCTCGGTGAGCGAGATGGCCTTGATGCCGCCGGACAGGCGCGTGTCGTACGCGGTGAGCCGCGTCTTCTTCACCAGGCCGGAACGGGTGGCCAGCACCAGGTAAGGCATCTGATCGAAGTTCTCGATCGCCAGAACCTGGGCCACCGACTCGTCCGACGGCAGCGACAGCATGTTCGCCACGTGCATCCCCCGACCGTCGCGCGCGGCCTCGCTGGCCTCGTACGCCTTGACCCGGAACACCCGGCCCCGGTCGGTGAAGAACAGCAGCGTGTGGTGCGTCGTGGTGCTCAGCAGGTGCGCGACGACGTCGTCCCCGCGCAGCGCGGCCCCTCGCACGCCCTTGCCGCCACGCTTCTGCGAGCGGTACAGGTCGGAGCGGGTGCGCTTGACGTAGCCGCCGCGAGTGAGGGTGACCACGACGTCCTCGACCGGGATGAGGTCTTCGTCGGTCAGGCCACCCTCGCCGGGGATGATCGTCGAGCGGCGCTCGTCGCCGTACTTGGCGACGATCTCGGCGAGCTCGTCGCGCACGATCTCGCGCTTGCGCTCGTCGCGGGCCAGGATGTCTTCGAGGTCGGTGATCTCGGCGACCAGGCGGTCGTACTCGTCCTGCAGCTCCTGGCGTTCCAGGGCGGCCAGCTTGCGCAGCTGCAGGTCGAGGATGGCGCCGGCCTGCACCTCGTCGATGTCGAGGAACTCCTGCAGGGCGACCTTCGCGGCGGCGGCGGACGCGCTGCCGCGGATCAGGGCGATCACCTCGTCGATCACGTCGATCGCCTTGAGCAGAGCCGCGACGATGTGCAGGCGGTCGCGACGCTGGGCGAGGCGGAACTCGGTGCGGCGGCGGATCACCTCGATCTGGTGGGTGACCCAGTGCCGCACGAAGGCGTCCAGCGACAGGGTGCGCGGCACGCCGTCCACGAGGGCCACCATGTTGCAGCCGAACGTGTCCTGAAGCTGGGTGTGCTTGAAGAGGTTGTTGCGCACCACCATGGGGACGGCGTCGCGCTTGAGCACGATCACCAGACGCTGGCCGGTGCGGGTGGAGGTGTCGTCGCGGATGTCGGCGATGCCGCCGACCTTGCCGCTGTTGACGAGCTCGGCGATCTTGACCGCGAGGTTGTCGGGGTTGACCTGGTAAGGCAGCTCGGTCACCACGAGGCTGACGCGGCCCTTGCTGTCTTCTTCGACCTCGATGACGGCGCGCATGGTCACCGAGCCGCGCCCGGTGCGGTAGGCGTCCTCGATGCCGGTACGGCCCACGATCAGCGCACCGGTCGGGAAGTCCGGCCCGCTGATGCGCTCCATCAGGGCGGCCAGCAGCTCGGGGCGGCTCGCGTCGGGGTTCTCCAGCGCCCAGGCCACCCCGTCGGCCACCTCGCGCAGGTTGTGCGGCGGGATGTTCGTCGCCATGCCGACAGCGATGCCGGCGCTGCCGTTGACCAGCAGGTTCGGGAACCTGCTGGGCAGAATGAGCGGCTCGGACGCCCGTCCGTCGTAGTTGGGTCCGAAGTCGACGGTGCCCTGGTCGATGTCGCGCACCATCTCCATGGCCAGCGGCGTCATGCGGGCCTCGGTGTAGCGCATCGCGGCGGGCGGGTCGTTGCCCGGCGAGCCGAAGTTGCCCTGCCCGTCCACCAGCGGGTAGCGAAGCGACCAGGGCTGGGCGAGGCGCACCAAGGTGTCGTAGATCGCGGAGTCGCCGTGCGGGTGGTACTGCGCCATGACGTCGCCGACGACGCGCGAGCACTTGGAGTAGCCGCGGTCGGGCCGGTAGCCACCGTCGTACATCGCGTACAGCACGCGTCGGTGCACGGGCTTGAGGCCGTCGCGCACCTCGGGCAACGCCCGGCCGACGATGACGCTCATCGCGTAGTCGAGGTAGGAGCGCTCCATCTCGGTGCGCAGGTCGATGCCGCGGACGCGGTCACCGTCGCCGAAGTCGCCGGGGCCACCGGGCCCGGTCGGCGGCGCAGGGGGCGCCGGGGGCAGCGTGGAGTCGGTCACCGGTCGGTACTCCTCAGATGTCCAGGAAGCGGACGTCGCGGGCGTTGCGCTGGATGAACGCTCGACGGCTCTCGACGTCTTCGCCCATCAGCACCGAGAACGCCTCGTCGGCCGCGGCCGCGTCGTCCAGCGTGACCTGGAGCAAGATGCGCTTGTCGGGGTCCATCGTGGTGTCCCACAGCTCGTCGGCGTTCATCTCACCGAGGCCCTTGTAGCGCTGGATGGGTGCCTGGGCCGGCAGACGTCGTCCGGCCTCCTGCCCGGCGGCGAGCAGGGCGTCGCGCTCGGCGTCGCTGTAGGCCAGCTCGTGCTCGCCGTGGCTCCACTTGATCTTGAACAGCGGAGGCTGGGCCAGGTAGACGTGGCCCGCCTCGATGATCGGGCGCATGAACCGGAACAGAAGCGTGAGCAGCAACGTCGTGATGTGCTGGCCGTCGACGTCAGCGTCGGCCATCAAGATGATCTTGTGGTAGCGCAGTCGCGCGATGTCGAAGTCGTCGTGCACACCGGTACCGAGCGTGGTGATGATCGACTGCACCTCGGTGTTGGCGAGGATGCGGTCGAGGCGAGCCTTCTCGACGTTGAGGATCTTGCCGCGGATCGGCAGGATCGCCTGGAACTTCGGGTCGCGCCCGCCCTTGGCCGAGCCGCCGGCGGAGTCGCCCTCGACGATGAACACCTCGCTGGCGCCCGGGTCGGTCGACTGGCAGTCGGCGAGCTTGCCGAACCCGGCGCCGCCGAGCAAGCCCTTGCGGGAGCGGGCGATGTCGCGCGCCTTGCGGGCCGCGATGCGCGCGGACGCCGCCTGCTGGGACTTGCGGGCGATGTCTTTGCCCTCGGTCGGGTTCTGCTCGAACCAGGCGCCGAGCTGCTCGTTGACCACCTGCTGGACGAACGACTTCGCGTCGGTGTTGCCCAGCTTCGTCTTGGTCTGGCCCTCGAACTGCGGCTCGCTGATCTTGAGGCTCACGATCGCCGTCAGCCCCTCACGGACGTCGTCGCCGGTGAGCTTGGCGTCCTTCTCGCGCAGCACGCCCCACTCCCGGGCGAACCGGTTGACCAGCGTCGTCAGCGCCGCCCGGAAACCCTCCTCGTGCGTGCCGCCCTCATGGGTGTTGATCGTGTTCGCGAACGTGTGCACCCGCTCGCTGAAGCCCATGTTCCACTGCATCGCGACGTCGAGGCTCATGCCGCCGGAGTGCCCGAGACCGGTGGAGGAGTCGGCGGCCTCGGCCTCGAACGAGACCACGCTGCGGTGCGCAAGGTCGCGGCCCCGGTTGAGGTGGGACACGAAGTCGACCAGGCCGCCGTCGTAGCGGTAGCGCACCTCACGGGGCAGGCCATCGACCGGCTCCTCGCCGTCGGCGGCCTCGGTCGCCGCATCCCCCGGCGCCACCTCGCCCGCGCCCTCAGCAGCCGCCTCGACGCTCACACCGCCGGCCTGGGCCGCCGCGATCTGCTCCTCGGTGATCACCGGCAGGACGCCGGTGACCTCGTCCACAGGCTCGTCGGCCGCGACCGCCGTGGGCCGCCAGTCGCGCAGCACGATCTCGAGGCCGCGGTTGAGAAAGGCCATCTCGCGCAGCCGGGTCTGCAGCGTCTCGAACGAGTAGACCGTGGTCTCGAAGATGTCGGGACTCGCCCAGAACGTGATGGTCGTCCCGGTCTCGTCGGTGGGCTCGCCGCGCACCAGGGGCCCGGTGGGCTCGCCCAAGTGGTAGGCCTGCCGCCACACGAAGCCGTCGCGACGCACCTCGGCCTCCAGCCGCTCGGACAGCGCGTTGACCACCGAGACGCCGACGCCGTGCAGACCGCCGGAGACCTTGTAGCCGCTGCCGCCGAACTTTCCGCCGGCGTGCAGCACGGTGAGGACGACCTCGACGGCGGGTCGCTGCTCGACCGGGTGCAGGTCGACGGGGATGCCGCGCCCGTTGTCGGAGACCCGTACCCCGCCGTCGGCCAGCAGGTCGATGCCGATCGTGTCGCAGTACCCGGCCAGCGCCTCGTCGACGGCGTTGTCGACCACCTCGTAGACCAGGTGGTGCAGTCCCCGCTCGCCGGTCGACCCGATGTACATGCCGGGTCGCTTGCGCACCGCCTCGAGTCCTTCGAGGACGGTGATCGCGCTGGCGTCGTACCCCTGCTGCGACCCCGTGGCGGCGGTGGTGTCAGGCGCGTCTGTGGTGTCCTCGACCGGGGCGTGCGTCACGGGCGAGAGACCTCCTGGGGGTGGGTGCGATGAGGGGTCAGTCTACGTCACTGACGTGCATCTCAGCCGTACGTGTCGCGAGGTCCGCGGCCCTTCACCCGGCGTGGGCCACGCACCCAGGAGGGGGCGTCGGGGCCCTTCACCTCGACGCTGCGCACGACCCCCGCGCCGGCCTCGTCGGTGAGCCGGGCCAGCAGCTGGGGCACGAGCATGCGCAGCTGGGTGGCCCACGCCGTGGAGTCGCAGCGCACGGTCAGCACCCCGTCGGTGAACGACTCGACGTGGCTGTGCGCGGCGACCGCCGGGCCGGCGATCTCGTCCCACCGTCCGGTCACCGCGTGCACGGCCAGGTGGTCGCCCCACCCCCCGGCGGCGACCAGGCCGTCCAGCGCGGAGCCGGCGGCGACAGGGTCGCGCGGCCCGGGCGCGGGGCCGCTCCACTCGGCCGGGTCGGCGGCAGCCCGTCCTCGCCGTCGGCGCCGTGGCGGCGGCTTCAGGGCCACCTCACCGGCCACGCCGGTACGAGCCAGGACGAAGGCGCAGGCGAGCTCGACGCCGTCCGGGGAGTGCTCAGCCGACACGCTGCACCGCCCCGTCGGCGACGGTGAATCGTGCCCCTACCAGCGTCGACGGGACGTCGGCGGCGACGGCGGCGGTGACGATCACCTGGTCGGCCTGCCCGACGCGTGCGGCGAGATGGTCGCGACGACGAGCGTCGAGCTCGGCGAACACGTCATCCAGCATGAGCACGGGCGTGCTGTCGGACTCGGCGGTGAGCAGGTCGAAGCTGGCCAGTCGCAGGGCGAGCGCGAACGACCACGACTCGCCCTGGCTGGCGTACCCGCGGGCGGGCAGGTCGCCGAGCGCCAGCACGACGTCGTCGCGGTGCGGTCCGACCAGGCACTGGCCCCGATCGAGCTCGGCCGGGCGTGCCTGGGTCAGGGCAGAGCCCAGCAGCAGCTCCCAGTCCGGGGCGGACTCGTCGGCATGCTGCGCGGCCTCGGGGTCCACCCCGTAGCCGAGCACGCTGGAGCGGTACGTCGCCGACGCAGGGGCCGAGCCGGGGGCGAGGTCGGCGTACACCGCGCGCACCCGCTCGCCCAGCTCGTGCAGCAGCGCGACCCGCCCGGCCACCAGCTCGGCACCGGTGCGGGCGAGGTGGCCGTCCCACACGTCGAGGGTCTCGAGGTCGGCGGCGTCGCGACCTCGTTGGCGGCGCAGGGCCGCGGCCGACTTGACCAGCGCGGTGCGTTGCTTGAGCACGCGCTCGTAGTCGGCGCGCACGCCGGCCAGCCGCGGACGCCGCTGAACGAGGAGCTGGTCGAGAAAGCGCCGCCGCTGCTCAGGATCCCCCTTGACGACGGCGAGGTCTTCGGGCGCGAACAGCACCGTGCGTAGCAGCCCGACCACCTCGCGGCTGGTGCGCACCGGGGAGCGGTTGACGCGGGCCTTGTTCGCCTGCCCGGCGTTGAGGTCGACCTCCAGCGTCAGGGACCGGTCACCGGAGTGCACGCGGGCGGCGAGCTGGGCGCTGGTGCACCCGGCCCGCACGAGCGGGGTGTCGGTGCCGGCGCGATGGCTGGCAAGGGTCGAGAGGTAGTGCACGGCCTCGACGACGTTCGTCTTGCCCTGCCCGTTCGCCCCCAGCAGCACCGTCACGCCCGGCTCCCACTGCAGGTCGAGGGCACGGTAGGAGCGAAAGTCGCGCAGCGACAGGGTGGCGACGTGCACGGGCCTGGGTGCTCAGCCGTCGGCACGCGGCTGGACGGCGTGGCCACCGAACTGCTGGCGCAGCGCGGCGACCGCGCGCATGGCCGGGGAGTCGAGCTGGCGTGAGGAGAACCGGGCGAACAGCGCGGCCGACATCACCGGCGCCGGGACGGCGTTCGCGATGGCCTCCTCGATCGTCCAGCGGCCCTCGCCGGAGTCGCCGACGACGCCCGCCAGGTCTTCCAGGCCGGGGTCGTCCTCCAGGGCCCGCACCATCAGGTCGAGCAGCCACGAACGCACCACGGTGCCGCGCGACCATGCCCGGAACACGCCGGGCACGTCGGACACCACAGACGACGCGGTGAGCAGCTCGTACCCCTCGGCGTAGGCCTGCATCAGGCCGTACTCGATGCCGTTGTGCACCATCTTGGCGTAGTGCCCGGCCCCGACCTCGCCCGCGTGGACGAACCCCAGGTCACGCGGGCCCTCGGGGCGCAGCGCGTCGAAGACGGGCATCATGCGGGCCACGTCGACGTCGTCCCCGCCGCACATGAGCCCATAGCCGTTCTCCGCACCCCAGATGCCGCCGGAGACCCCGCAGTCGAGGTAGCGCACGTCCTTGGCTGCCAGCAGCGCCGCGTGCGTCACGTCGTCGGTCCAGCGGCTGTTGCCACCGTCGATCACCAGGTCGTCCGGGTCGAGAAGGGTCGCGAGCTGCTCGATGGTGAACCGGGTCGCCGCTCCGGCCGGCACCATCACCCACACGTGCCGGGGTCGGTCGAGACGGGCGACCAGGCCGGCCAGGTCGGCGACGTCACTGATCTGCTGGTCGCGGTCGTACCCGACCACGTCGTGACCGGCGGCCTGCAGGCGAGCACGCATGTTTCCCCCCATGCGGCCCAGTCCGACCATCCCGACCTGCATGTGACTCCCTCGGTGGTTCTCAGCCGGCGAGGCGAACCGGCATCAGCAGGTAGCGGTACTCCGCGTGCACGGCCGCGCCCATGTCGTCGGCGCCCTGCAGCACGGCCGGTCGCGAGGGCTGGGTGAAGCTGAGCTGGGCCACCGAAGCGTCGATCGCGCCGAGCCCGTCCAACAGGTAGCCGGGGTTGAAGCCGATCGTCAGGCCCTCACCGCTCACCTCGGCGGGCAGCGACTCCGACGCCTGGGCGTCCTCGCCGCTGGAGGCTTCGAGCGTCACCTCGTCCGCCCCGAACGTCAGGCGCACCGGCGAGCTGCGGTCGGCGACCAGCGAGACACGCTTGACCGACTCGACCAGGGCACCGGTCTGGATGCGCGCCACCGTGCCGGACTCGCTCGGGAACAGCGTGCGGTACTTGGGGAACTCCCCGTCGATGAGTCGTGCTGTGCTGCGCCGGTCGGCGGTGGACAGCCCCAGCAGACCGCTGCTGCCCAGGCCGATCTCCACGTCGCCGGAGCCGAACGACTTGGCCGTCTCGGCGAGTGAGCGTGCCGGAACCAGTGCGACGGCCGACGAGCCGGCGCGCACCGGCTCCCAGGTGAGCTCGCGCACGGCGAGGCGGTAACGGTCGGTGGCAGCCAGCGTGAGCTGGTCGCCCTCGATCTCGAGCCGGATGCCGGTGAGCACCGGAAGCATGTCGTCACGACCGGAGGCGACGGCCACCTGCGACACGGCCTCGGCGAGCACCGGCCCGGCGATGCGCCCCACGGTGTCGGGCAGGTCAGGCAGGGCGGGGTAGTCCTCGACCGGGAGGGACTGCAGCGTGAACCGCGACGAGCCACACGTGACCGTCACCTTGCCCGCCTCGGCGACGAGGTCGACGGGCTTGGACGGCAGCGAACGAGTGATGTCGGCCAGCAGACGTCCGGACACGAGAGACACGCCCGCGTCGACCACGTCGGCATCGAACGAGACCTCGCCGAACACCTCGTGGTCGTACCCGGCGACTCGCACGGCGTCGGCGTCGGCCTCGATGCGCAACGCGGCCAGCACCGGGAGCGTCGGCCGGCTCGGCAAGGTGCGCGCCGCCCAGGCCACGGACTCGGCCAGGACGTCGCGTTCGATTCGGAATTTCACGAAGGTCCCCTCTTCACGTGCAGCCGCCGCTGCTCGGCGCCCGATAGCGATACTTCCACACACCCTGGCCTCGCCCATGAGACAGACATGCCCTGGACGAGTACACCTTTCTTCGTCGTCATAGGTGCGGTGGATGGTGTGGACGACCGGCGATGGTGCAGGTGACGAGCCCACGGGGGTGGGGACAACATGGGGACGAACCGCGCGTAGCTGCGGACGACGAGCCCGCTGCTGGGGACGCGCTGACGCCGATGCCGCGGGCCCGCGGGTTGCGCACACGTTCTCCACAGGCCGGTCCCCGTGCCGGGCACAGATGCACACAGCCCATGGCGGTCGCACCCAGTGCTGCGGCCACCACGTCGATACCCCACCGGCGCTCGGATCAGACGCCTCGCGAGCTCTGGCGGATGCGGTTCGTCAGCTCGGTCACTTGGTTGAAGACCGAGCGACGCTCGGCCATCAGGGTGCGGATCTTGCGGTCGGCGTGCATCACCGTCGTGTGGTCGCGGCCGCCGAACTCCTGGCCGATCTTGGGCAGCGACAGGTCGGTCAGCTCGCGGCACAGATACATCGCGATCTGTCGAGCCGTGACCAGGGTCCGGCTCCGGCTCGTCCCGAGCAGGTCGTCGATGCTGAGCTCGAAGTAGCCGGCGGTCTGGGCGATGATCGTCGCAGCGCTGATGTCGGGCGCTGCATGGGCGGGCATCAGGTCTTTGAGCACGACCTCGGCCAGCGCCAGGTCGACGGGCTGGCGGTTGAGGCTCGCGAAGGCGGTGACGCGCACGAGCGATCCCTCCAGCTCACGGATGTTGCTGTCGATACGGCTGGCGATCAGCGCGAGCACGTCTTGCGGCACGGCAAGCCGGTCGGCCGCGGCCTTCTTGGACAGGATCGCGATGCGCGTCTCGAGGTCGGGCGGCTGCACGTCGGTGATGAGCCCCCAGGTGAACCGGTTGCGCAGCCGGTCTTCGAGCTCGGCGAACTCTTTCGGCGGCCGGTCGGAGGTGATGACGATCTGCTTGTTCGCGTTGTGCAGCGCGTTGAAGGTGTGGAAGAACTCCTCCTGCGTCTGGATCTTGCCGACGAGAAACTGGATGTCGTCGATGAGCAGCACGTCGACGTCGCGGTAGCGCCGGTGGAAGGCCGATGCGCGGTCGTCGCGGATGGAGTTGATGAAGTCGTTGGTGAACTCCTCGCTCGACACGTAGCGAACACGGGTGCCGGGGTAGAACTCGGCTGCGTAGTGCCCGATCGCGTGCAGCAGGTGGGTCTTGCCCAGGCCGGAGTCGCCGTAGACGAGCAGCGGGTTGTAGGCCTTGCCGGGGGCTTCCGCGACGGCCACGGCGGCGGCGTGGGCGAAGCGGTTGCTGGCCCCGATGACGAAGCGGTCGAAGGTGTACTTCGGGTTCAGGGCCGGGGTGTCGCCTCGTTGGGTGGGGACGTGCCCGGGCGTCGCCGTCGAGGCTGCAGCCGGTGACGGCGGCGCGGCGAGGCTGGGCACCCCAGCGGGGCCGGACCCGTTGCCTGATCCGTTGGCGGGCGCCGCGGTGGGGCCGGACTGGTCACCGTCGCTCGGTTGGCCCGCCGTCGGTTCGCCTTGCGTCCCCGGGCCTGGCATCGAGGACGGGGTCGGCGCCCCGGGCGTAGCGGCCCCGTTGGGTGGGCTCGACGAGGTCACGACCTCGATGACGACT
The DNA here is from genome assembly GCA_963714455.1 of uncultured Actinomycetota bacterium. Lineage (GTDB taxonomy): Bacteria > Actinomycetota > Actinomycetes > Jiangellales > Jiangellaceae > CAVQGZ01. The sequence continues at coordinate 54,437 of CAVQON010000012.1, read as the reverse complement.
CCCACCGAGCGGTTGAGCCGCTGCGAGAGCGCGCCGACCAGCAGCCCGAGCGCGCGCCGCTCCAGCTGGTTCTTCGCGTACTTGCTCGGGGCGACGGCGACGAGGGTGTTCGCCACCATCGTCACCGGCCGAGCCTGACCGAGAAATGCGGCGACCGCCGGCCCCACCTCCGCGCTCACCGAGGCGACGGAGTCGTCCCACAGGCGGGCCAGCTCAGCTGCGGGCAGCACCAGCGGACCGGTCTCGTCCTTAGGGTCGTCCCCGGACGCCGCGCCGTCATCGCCGCTGCCCAGGCCCCCTTCGGGCTCCTCGTCAGAGGTGTCACCGGTCATGGGCTGATAGGTCACACGTCCCCCGTCCACACTGTTATCCACAGCCTGGGGAAGAGAGTCAGCAGCCTTCGGAAGGCTCCGGGCATCTGCGACATATCAGGCGTGCGCATTGGTCATCTCGATCATCGGCCCGACCGGACTCGGCAGGGGAGCGAGACGCTACCCCCGCGCCCGTGGACTGGCAACGGTCGATCCACACTTGACCCCCCGCCCCGCCGCGCTCCGCTGCCGCTCCTCGGTTTGACCCTGTGATCTGCGGTGACGTACTCTCGACAGTCTGTATGACGAGCCTCACCATGGCCCCGACAGACCTCGCCGCAGGCAGCGGCAAAGGTCAGCCCTGGCAGGCGCACAACTGCTGACACCTGGAGCCTGACGTGAAGCGCACCTTTCAGCCGAACAACCGCAAGCGGGCCAAGACCCACGGCTTTCGCGTGCGGATGCGGACCCGTGCCGGCCGGTCGATCGTGAAGTCCCGTCGCTCCAAGGGGCGCACCCGGCTGACGGCCTGACCTGCGGTGCTGGCGGCCCATCAGCGGCTGCGCCGCTCTGACGACTTTCGTCGGACGGTGCGACGGGGGTCGCGGTCGGCCCGGTCCACCGTGGTGGTGCACCTGCTGTGCGAAGCCGACACCGGACTCCCGGCCCAGGCAGGGTTCGTGGTGAGTCGCGCCGTCGGCGGCGCCGTCGTGCGCAACGGCGTGCAACGTCGCCTTCGTCACCTCATGCGTGAGCGGCTGCACCGCCTTCCGGTCGGCTCTCTCGTGGTCGTCCGGGCCACGCCGTCGTCGGCGCACGCGTCGAGCGTGGACCTCGGTCGCGACCTCGACGCCTGCCTCAGCCGGCTGGTGTCGTCATGACGTGGCTGCTCACCGTCTTGCTGCGCTTCTACCAGCGGGCGATCAGCCCTCTGCTGGGGCCGTCGTGCCGCTACTACCCCTCGTGCTCGGCCTACGCGCTGACCGCGGTGCAGCGTCACGGCGCCCTCCGCGGGTCGTGGTTGGCGGCTCGCCGGGTGGGCCGGTGCCATCCGTGGACCGACGGCGGCGTCGACCTGGTTCCGGGCGCGGCCGACTACCGTTGGTGGGGTCGGTGCGCCGGGCACGACCCCGATGATCATCTCGACCACTCCGCTGCGACCACCACCGCGCCCGGCCAGCCGGTTCGCGACACGTCTGCTGCCGAAGGAGCCTGACCAAGCCCGTGGACACCGTCCTTGCCCCGCTGTACTGGGTCGTCTCATGGATCATGATCGGCTGGCACGAGTTCTTCAGCCTGTTCATGGACGCCGACTCCGGCGGCACATGGGCCCTCTCGATCATCGGCCTGGTCGTCGTCATGCGCATCATCCTGATCCCGCTGTTCGTCAAGCAGATCAAGTCGATGCGCAACATGCAGCTGATCCAGCCGCAGATGCGCGAGCTTCAGGCCAAGTACGGCCACGACAAGGAGAAGCTCAGCCAAGAGATGATGAAGCTGTACAAGGACACGGGCAGCAACCCGTTCTCCTCGTGCCTTCCCGTCCTCGCCCAGGCGCCGTTCTTCTTCGCCCTGTTCCGTGTGCTCAACGGCATCGCCGAGGACGTCCCCCGCGGCGCCTTCGCCGACTACCCGGCGCTGTTCGCGTCGCTGTCGGAGTCGACGGTGTTCGGCGCCCCGCTGGCTGCCAGCTTCGCGACCGCCTACGACTACCCCAACCCCACGACCACCCGCGTCATCGCCGGTGTCATGGTCGTGCTGATGACGACGACGACCTTCTTCACCCAGCGGCAGCTGATGCGCCAGAACATGCCGAAGTCGGCGCTGGAAGGTCCCTTCGCCCAGCAGCAGAAGATCCTGCTCTACATCCTGCCGCTGATGTTCCTCTTCTCGGGGTACTACTTCCCGCTCGGCGTCGTCCTGTACTGGCTCACCAGCAACATCTGGACGATGGGCCAGCAGTTCTACGTCATCCGACGCATGCCGGCCCCCGGTACTCCGGCCGAGGAGGCCATGCGCAAGCGCAAGGAGGCCAAAGCCGTCCGCAAGGGGAAGGCCCTGCCCCCCGCCGAGACCGGACCGAGCGTCGTCGTGGCGGAGCCGAGCCCCGTCGACGCGTCCCCCAAGCGCCAGCAACCCAAGAAGCAGAGCCGCAGCCAACGCAAGAGCTCGAAGAAGTAGCGCTGCATGAACCTGGAGACCCCCGTGACTGAACCTACGACCGAGCCCCGCGACGAGGTCGCCGAGCAGCCCGACCCCGTGTCGGACGCAGCGGACACCCCTGCGGCGACAGCAGACCTCGAGCGCGAGTCCGACATCGCCGCGGACTACATCGAGGGCCTTCTGGACCTGCTCGACATCGCCGGTGACATCGACATGGACATCGAAGGCGTGCGAGCCACCGTGTCGGTCGTCCCCGACCCTGACGACCCGACGGCCCTGGACGCCCTGGTGGGCAGCGACGGCGAGGTGCTGGACGCCCTGCAAGACCTCGCGCGGCTGGCCGTCTCGGCGCAGACCGGCGACCGCAGCCGGCTGATGCTCGACATCGCCAGGTTTCGGGCCGACCGGCGCGCCGAGCTGGCCGAGCTCACGCGTTCGATCGTGGACGAGGTGCGGGCCGGTGGTGAACCGGTGCGACTCGCCCCGATGACGCCGTTCGAGCGCAAGGTGGTGCACGACACGGTTGCCGCGGCGGGGCTGGTGAGCGAGTCCGACGGTGAGGAGCCACACCGGCGGGTGGTCGTGCTCCCGGCGCAGGGCTCCTGATCCGACGGCTGCGTCCCTCGCGACGTTTCACGTGAAACACGGCTCGGCGCCGCCGCCGCCCCCCGAGGCGGAGGCCGTGTTCGGTGCCGAGCTGGCGACAGCCGTGGCCTACGCCGACCTGCTGGCCGGTGCCGGCGTCGAACGTGGACTGATCGGGCCGCGCGAGGTCGAGCGCCTCTGGGAGCGGCACCTGCTCAACTCCGCGGCGGTCGCAGCCGCCGTCCCGGATGCTGTCGGTGTGCTCGACATGGGTTCCGGGGCCGGCCTTCCTGGCATCCCGCTCGCGCTCGTGCGTCCTGACCTGCGCATCACGCTCGTCGAACCGCTGCTGCGGCGGGCGACCTTCTTGAGCGAGGCGTGCGAGTCGCTCGGGCTCGAGCACGTGGACGTGCAGCGCGCCCGCGCCGAGGAGCTGCCGCGCGGGGCGACCGACGCAGTGGTCGCCCGGGCCGTTGCTCCCCTGCCACGGCTGCTGGGATGGACGCTCCCTCTGCTTCGGCCCGGCGGACGCCTGGTGGCGATGAAGGGGCAAGGGGCGCACGCCGAGCTCGACGCCGCGCTCGCGACTCTCACCAGACTCGGCGCGCGCTCCTGGGACGTGCGCGACCTGCTCCTTCCCGGTGACCTGGCGGCGACGCGCGCAGTCGTCGTGGTTGCCGGGGAGACGCGCCGACGCCGGTGACAATGGTGGCGTGGAACAACAGGAGCCTGCGGCCGACGACGTGACGCCCGGCGCTGGGCCGGAGCACGGCGACGTTTCACGTGAAACATCGCCGTCGCTGTGGCGGCGCCTGGGGGAGATCACGCCCACGACGAGCGCGTCGACGTTCCTCGAGGGGCGCTCGGCCCTGCCGGCCGACCCAGGAAGCGAGTCGCTGCCGATCGGGCGGGAGGCTGCCGCCGCCGTGCGCTCGGCGCGGCTGCTGCGTCAGCCGCTCCCCCGCCCGTCGCGCACGCGGGTGATCGTGGTCGCGAACCAGAAGGGCGGCGTGGGCAAGACGACGTCGGCGGTCAACATCGCCGCCGCTCTCGCGCTGCACGGGGCCCCGGTGCTGCTCATCGACATGGACCCGCAGGGCAACGCCTCGACCGCGCTGGGGTTGGCGCGCCACTCCGACGTGCTGAGCACCTACGACGTGCTCGTCGACGGGGCGCCGCTGGAGTACGCCGTGCAGGACTGCCCGGACGTGCCGAGCCTGCGCGGGGTCGCCTCGACCATCGACCTGGCCGGGGCCGATCTCGAGCTGTTCTCGCGACCGGGCCGCGAGCTGCTGCTGCGTCATGCCCTGGCCGACTACCTGCAGTCCACGCAGGTGGACTACGTGATCGTCGACTGCCCACCCACCCTCGGCCTGCTCACGCTCAACGCCCTGGCGGCCGGGCTGGAGGTGCTGATCCCCATCCAGTGCGAGTACTACGCCCTGGAGGGGCTCTCGCAGCTGCTCACCACCATCGACCTCGTGCGGGCGGGCCTGAACCCGGCACTGTCGGTCTCGCACGTGCTGCTCACGATGTTCGACGCGCGGACCAGGCTGTCGGGCGAGGTGGCGGCGGAGGTGCGCTCGCACTTCCCTGACCAGGTGCTGCCCACGGCCGTCCCCCGCTCGGTGCGCCTGAGCGAGGCGCCGGGCTTCGGGCAGACCGTGCTCACCTACGCCCCCGGCTCACCCGGTGCCCTGTCGTACCTGGAGGCCGCCCGAGACATCGCGCGACTCAACGTCGCCGACGACAACGTGAGGGAGTCGGCATGACCGTTTCTGACCAGGAGCGACGACGCGGGCTGGGCCGCGGCCTCGGTGCGCTGATCCCCCCGGCGCCGACCGAGCGCCGGGCGGGCGCGCACGACCTGTACTTCTCACCGAGCACGGGTCACGCCGCGGCCGCCGCAGCCGGCACCGGTGAGCCGCACCGACCGGCCCATGCCAGTGGGAACACCGATGCCGGCCAGGGTGACGTGGCGCTCGCCGAGGTGGACGGACTCACCCTTCGCGAGCTGGCCCTCGATGCGATCAGGCCGAATGCCCGCCAGCCGCGCCAGGTGTTCGACGCCGACGACCTGGCCGAGCTGGCGTTCTCGCTGCGTGAGGTGGGCGTGCTTCAGCCGGTGGTCGTGCGTCCGACGGACGACCCGGCGGTCTTCGAGCTCGTGGTGGGGGAGCGTCGCTGGCGCGCTGCCCAGGAGGCGGGCCTGGCCAGCATCCCGGCGTTGGTGCGGGCCACCAGCGACGAGGCGATGCTGCGTGACGCCCTGCTGGAGAACCTGCACCGCGCGCAGCTGAACCCCCTGGAAGAAGCTGCGGCCTACGCGCAGCTGCTGGACGAGTTCGGGTGCACGCAGGACGAGCTGGCCGAGCGCATCGGACGGTCGCGTCCACAGGTCTCCAACACCATCCGGCTGCTGCGGCTGCCGCCCGTGGTGCAGCGCCGGGTCGCCGCCGGGGTGCTCTCCGCCGGCCACGCCCGCGCCCTGCTCGCTCTGCCCGACCCGCTCGTCCAGGAGACGCTTGCGCAGCGGATCGTCGCCGAGGGGCTCTCGGTCCGCACGGTCGAAGAGCTGGTGAGCGGGGGCGGGGACCGTCCGGCTCGGCGGCGCAGCGGGTCGGCCGTCGAGGTGCCCGAGCACGTGAGTGCCGGCGCGTCGAGGCTGGCCGACCGGCTCGACACCCGCGTGAGCGTCGGAATGGGCCGCGCGAAGGGCAAGATCACCATCGAGTTCGCGTCGACCGACGACTTCGACCGCATCCTGGACGCCCTGCTGCGCTGAAGGTCGGCGCAGCACAGGGTGACGGGCCGTCAGCGAGTGAGGGCCCGCTCCAGCAGGTCGCGCACCACGCCGCCGAGCGTCAGCCCTGCCCCGCTCACTGCGAGCGGGAACAGCGACGTCTCGGTCATGCCGGGCGCGACGTTGACCTCCAAGAACGTCGCCCGGCCTGACTCGTCGACGATCAGGTCGGTGCGGGAGAGGTCGCGCAGGCCGAGCGCCAGGTGCGCGGTCACTGCTGCTTGCGACACCGCGGCGATCACGTCGGCGTCGAGACGGGCCGGCACGAAGAACTCGGTGGCCCCGGCGGTGTAGCGGGCCTGGTAGTCGTAGAACTCCCCGTCCGGGACGATCTCGACCGGGGGAAGCGCCACCGGTCCGTCGCCGGTGTCGACCACCGAGACGGCCACCTCGGTGCCCGGCACGTAGGTCTGCAGCAGGGCGTCCTCGCCGTAGGCGAAGCAGGCGACCATGGCCGAGGGCAGGTCGGCCACCTCGTGCACGATCGACACCCCGAGCGCCGACCCGCCGCGGGCCGGCTGCACGGCGAGCGGCAGCCCGAGGGCCCGCACCACTCCGTCCAGCAGCGCGGCCGCGCCGAGGTCGCGGAACGTCGAGTGCCCGAGCACCACCGACGGCGGCACCACGAGTCCCGCCGACTCCGCGACGCCGTTGGCGATCGGCTTGTCGAACGCGGTGCGGCAGGCACGGGCCTCGGTACCCACGTACGGCAGGTCGAGCATCTGCAGAACGGTCCGCAGGGCGCCGTCCTCACCCAGCGCGCCGTGCAGCATCGGCAGCACCACGGCGGGCGGGTCGTCGGTGGCCGAGCGGACGAACTCGGCGTCCGCGTCGCGCAGCTCGACCGAGACGCCCTGGCCACGCAGCTCTTCGGCCACGCGGGCCCCCGAGCGCAGCGACACGTCCCGCTCGTGGGACAGCCCGCCGGCCAGCACCACCACGCGTCCGAGGTCAGTCACCGGCACTCCTCACGTCATGTCCGGGGTGGGCAGCCCGTAGCCGGCCCGGCCGGACAGGTGGCCGGGTCCGAAGGTGTGCACCAGGTCGAGCTCGGCCTCGATCACGCCGGCCAGACGTCGCACACCCTCCCGGATGCGCTCCGGTGTCGGGAAGCAGTACGAGAGGCGCATCTCGCGGGTACCGAACCCGTCGGCGTAGAACGCCGTGCCAGGAACGTAGGCGACTCGGTCAGTCACTGCGCGGGGAAGCATTGCCTGGGAGTCGAGTCCCTCCGGCAGCGTGAGCCACACGTAGAAGCCCCCGTCCGGACGCGTCCAGTGGCACCCGGGCGGAAACTGCTCGTCCAGGGCCTCCAGCATGGCGTCACGGCGCTCGCGGTACAGCTCGCGGAACACCTTGACCTGGCCCAGCCAGTCCGACTGCTCCAGGTAGTTCGACACGACCCGCTGGTTCATCGTCGGCGGGCACAGCACCGAGGCCTCGGCGGCCAGCACGAGCTTCTCGCGCACCGCGTGCGGCGCCAGCGCCCACCCCACCCGCAGCCCCGGCGCGAACGTCTTGGAGAAGGAGCCCAGGTAGATCACGCCGTCCTCGGCGTCGGCGCGCATGGCGCGTGGTGGCTCGCCGTCGAAGCCGAGCATGCCGTAGGGGTCGTCCTCGAGGACGAGGATGTCGGCCTCCAGCGCGATGTCGAGCACCTCTCGGCGGCGTTGGTCGGTCTGGGTGACGCCGGCCGGGTTGTGGAAGTTGGGGATCGTGTACAAGAACTTCGGGCGGGTGCCGGACGCGGCCAGCGCCGCGATCGCCTCCCGCAGAGCAGCAGGTACCAGCCCGTGCTCGTCCATCTCGACGTGGTGCACGCTGGCCTGGTAGGAGCGGAAAGTGCTCAGCGCCCCAACGTAGGACGGCGCCTCGACCAGGATCGTGTCGCCCGGGTCGATGAAGATGCGGGTCACGAGGTCGAGGGCCTGCTGGGACCCGACGGTGACCACGACGTCGTCGGGGTGCGCGCCGATGCCGACGGTGCGCATCACCTCGACGATCTGCTCGCGCAGCCGCGGGTCTCCCTGGCCCGAGCCGTACTGAAGGGCGCTCTGGCCCTCGTCGCGCACGAGGTCGGCGATCTGCTCGCCGATCACGTCCAGGGGAAGGCTGGCGATCGTGGGCATGCCGCCGGCGAGCGACACGACCTCGGGGCGTGACGCCACCGCGAACAGGGCTCTGATCTGCGACGCCGTCATCCCCAAGGTGCGCTCGGCGTACCGGTCGACGTAGGAGTCGAGCCGGGAGCCGTGCCGCAAAGCCCTGCTGCGCTCCAGCCCAGGGGCCGACAGCGCGCGTTGCGCGTCCGGGGTGGGGGGGCTCACCGGCCCAAGCCTACGATGAGCCCGTGCGCAAGTGGGTTCTGTGGGCGGTCGGCGCCCTGCTGGCCGGGGTGTGGGCGGGCGCGCTGTACGCGCTGCTGCGTCGGCGACCGGTGCCCGAGGTCACCAGCTATGTGGCTCCGAAGCCGGCCCAGGGGCCGACGGCGATGGGTCCGCACCGAGCCGTGATCAGGGCTTCTGACGACTGATCAGCATGCGGTCGGTCACTGGCCGACGGCGATGTCGTCCAGACGCATGGTGCCGGTCTCCGGGTCGGCCTCGGCCGGCAGGTACAGACGTTGCAGGGCGACGACGATCGCCTCGGCCACGAGGTCGCGAAAGGCCGGGTCGCGCAACCGGGCCGCGTCGTGGGGGTTGGTGAGGTAGCCCATCTCGATGCGCACCGCCGTCATGCGGGTGCGGCGCAGCAGGTCCCAGGTGGCCGGGTGCGAGTGGCAGTCGGTGAGATCGGTGCGGGCGACGATCTCGCGCTGGATCAGCGAGGCCAGGTGCGCGCCCAGGGCGCTGCCGGTCGTGGCGTCGCGGCCGTAGTAGAAGGTGGCCAGCCCGTTCGGTCCCGGGGTGGGGGCGCGGTCGACGTGCAGCGAGAGCACGACGTCGGCGGCGGTGCTGTTGGCGAACTCGGCCCGCTGGGGGTCGCTGAGGGTGCCGGTCATCGTGGGGGCGTGGGTCTGCCACACCTGCACGCCGGTCGCGGCCAGCCGACCCTGGATGCGCGCCGCCGTGTCGGCGGTGACCCGCGCCTCGGTCAGCCCGAAGGCGGTGACGCCGGCGTCATCACCCCCGTGACCAGGATCGATGACGACCTGCTTGCCCGACAGTCGTGGTCCGGCGACGCGAAGGTGCTCGCGCGCCCGCAGTGCGTCGGCCTGGCCCCCGGTGACCATCGGGGCGAGGCGGGCGAGGCTCTTGAAGGTGGCCGGGCCGGCCGTGCCGTCCGGCGGCAGCCCGATGTTGCGCTGGTAGTCGCGCAGCGCGGCGACGGTCTGCGCCCCGAACTCCCCGTCGATCCGGCCGACGTCGAAGCCGAGCTCGGCCAGCCGGTGCTGCAGCGTGAGCACGTCGTCGCCGGTCATCGGACGATCCGCCCGCGGGTAGAGCAGTCGGTCGCCGAGGCGCCACCGCGCCTCGTCCAGCACCCGGTAGGTGGTGACGTCGATGACGCCGTCGGAGACCAGCCCACGGCTCTGCTGGAAGTGCCGCACAGCGTGCTCCATCACCCCGTCGTAGCGGTCGGACGCGACGTCGGCGGGGGCGTCGAGCAGCCCGATCAGGGCGAGCTTGGCTCGAACCTCCCGCACCGCCTGGTGACGGTCACCGGGACGAATCGGTGGTGCGTGATGATGCATCAGGGTTCTCGCTCCGATCGGACGCTGCCGCGCCATGCTAACCGCGTCGAGCCCCCGAGGGCGGCCGACGCGGCAGCGCGGTGGACGCTGCGCGCCCCACGAGCACCGACTACAGGTAGTCGGCGAGGTCGGCGAGAATGGCCTTCTTCGGCTTGGCCCCGATGATCTGCTTGACCACCTGGCCGCCGGAGTACACGTTGAGCGTCGGGATCGACGTGATGCGGTACGACGCCGCGATCTGCGGGTTCTCGTCGACGTTGAGCTTGACGACGTTGATCTTGTCGCCGTGCTCGTTGGAGATCTCCTCCAGGATCGGAGAGACCATGCGACACGGGCCGCACCACTCCGCCCAGAAGTCGACGACGACGGGCTTGTCCGACATCAGCACCTCGGTGTCGAAGGTCTGGTCGGTCACTGCAGAGACGCTCACGTGTTGATCTCCTCTCAGACTGCGGCGGGCTGGGCGGCGGGGCTGGCCGCCGGGATCGCGTCGGCCAGGGTGGCCAGGTAGCGCTCGGCGTCGAGGGCGGCGGCACACCCGGTGCCGGCCGCGGTGATGGCCTGACGGTAGGTGTGGTCGACCAGGTCGCCGCAGGCGAACACGCCGGGGACGTCGGTGCGGGTGGAGGGGGCCTGCGCGAGGACGTACCCCTCGTCGTCCACGCGCACCTGGCTGCGCACGAGCTCGGAGCGGGGGTCGTGGCCGATGGCGACGAACAGGCCCGTGACGGCCAGGTCGCGCTCGGCGCCGGTCACCGTGTCGGCGAGACGGATGCCGGAGACCTTGTCGTCGCCGTGGATCGCGACCACCTGGGAGTTCCACTGCATGGTGATCTTCGGGTCGTTGAACGCGCGCTCCTGCATCACCTTCGAGGCCCGCAGCTCGTCGCGGCGGTGGACGAGGTGGACCCGGCTGGCGAAGCGGGTCAGGAACGTCGCCTCTTCGATCGCTGAGTCCCCGCCGCCGACCACTGCGATCTCCTGGTCGCGAAAGAAGAAGCCGTCGCACGTCGCACACCACGAGACACCGTGGCCGGAGAGACGCTTCTCGTCCGGCAGGCCCAGCTCGCGGTAGCCCGACCCCATGGCCAAGATGACCGCCTTGGCGCGGTAGGTGCGCCCGGAGCCGTCCACGACGGTCTTGACCGGTCCGTCCAGGGAGATCTCCACCGCGTCGTCGGTGACCAGCTCGGCACCGAACCGCTCGGCCTGCGCTCGCATCTGGTCCATGAGCTCGGGGCCCATGATGCCGTCGGAGAACCCTGGGAAGTTCTCGACCTCGGTCGTGTTCATGAGCGCACCGCCGGCGGTAACCGCCCCCTCGAGCACCACGGGTGCCAGGCGGGCACGTGCCGCGTAGACGGCGGCTGTGTAGCCAGCCGGTCCGGAACCGATGATGATCACGTCGCGCAGGTCGTCAGTCACGGTCACTCTCTCGAAGTTGCGATGGCCCTCGGGCAGCCACGTGCGTGCAGGCACGGACGGGTAGCAGAACCGATCCTACGGCGGCGGCATTCCCGGGCTGCGGCCCAGCGCCTGGTCGGGCCCGCTGTCGCACGAGGGCAGCCACCACACCGCGGTCCCGGGGCCCTCGTCGACGAGCAGCACCACGCCGGGAGTCGCCGTCGGCGACTCGGCGCTGGCCAGGATGGTCCCGTCGACTGCGACGGCCAGCCTTGTCCCACAGCCCGGCGCAGCCGTGACTGCCGACCCGGTACCCAGGACGAGGTCGGCGACCTCGGCGGGCACCGGGGGCAGCGCGTCGATGCCGGCCCGCTCATCCAGGTCGCCGGCCTCGTCGGGCAGCCCCTGGGCCTCCATCTCCGCGGAGTCGCTGGTCGTCGCTGCGCTGTCGTCCCCGCCGCCGGCGAGTAGGTCCCCACCGCCGTCCAGCAGCGGGGGCACGGTCAACGCGCCCAGCGCCGCGAGCGCGGCGACCGAGGCCGCGAGCAGCCAGCGGCCCCGGTACGGCCGGGCAGCGGCAGGCCCTGGGTCGGCGGCCGACTCGCGTCGGGTGCCGAGGTCGACCACCGGCGCGACGCCCCGCCGGCGGGACTCCGCGGCGAGCGACTGCTGCAGACGGTCGGCGACCTCGGGTGGGATGGCGACGTCGCCGTAGCTGCGCAGCCAGGCCCTGACGCGGGCCTGGTCGGGCCGCTCGTCGGACTCCTCGCTCACGCTTGCTCCTCCGTCCGCCCCGCGGGCGTGCTCGGTGCCTCGCCTGGTGGTTCGACGTCCAGGCCCGGCCCGGGGTTCCCCGGGCCGGTGTCGCGACCCGCGGGGCGGTCGTCACCCGGCGGGCGCGGGTGGGGCTCGTACCCGGTGAGCATCTCGGCCAGGCGGGCGCGTCCGCGTGAGCAGCGGCTCTTCACGGTGCCCTCGGGGCACTCGAGCACGTCGGCGGCCTCGGCCACCGAGAAGCCGACCATGTCGACGAGCACGACCGCCGCCCGCTGGTCGGCGGGAATGGCGGCAAGGGCGGCCGCGACGTCAAGCGATGTCTCCCGCGCCGCCTGCAGGTCGCGCGGGTCTGCCCACGTCTGGTCCACCTGGTCGAAGCCCGGCATCTGCCTGCGCGAGCGCGCCCGAAGCGCGTCGAGGGAGGTGTTGACCGTGATCCGGTGCAGCCACGTCGACACCGCAGCATCGCCTCGAAACCCCGGTGCAGCACGGAAGGCCTTGATCATGGCGTCCTGGAGCACGTCGGCGGCATCGTCCGGTGACCGCATCATGCGCAGCGCCACCGCCCAGAGGTGGTCATGGTGCCGGGACACGAGGAGGCCGAATGCGCTCGGCGAGCCGCCGACGTGCGCGGCGAGCAGCTCAGGGTCGCTCGACCCCGTCTCGTCGGTGGGCGGTGGCTGCTGCGGCGAGCCGGGCGGGGAGCCCGAGGTCATCCGCTCACCACGACCTCGCTCACCCCGCCCCGCCAGCCGTCGTCCACGGTGGGCAGCTGGGTGAACCAGATCAGGACGTAGCGGCTGGTGCGCGGCTCGACGTCCACCGTCTGGCTGGTGCTCGCGCCGGTGACGCGCGCCACCTGGATGAACCCCTCCGGGGTGGCCGGCACCGCGGCTGCCGCCTCTGGGGCCACGCGCACCTCGACGTCGGCGGGGGAGCCGAGAAGAGACAGGTCGAGCTCGCTCACCGACTGGGGGCTGCCGAGGTCGAGCAGCAGACCGACACCGGCCTTCTGCAGCTCCAGCGGGTCGAAGTAGGTCTGCGTGGGCCAGGCGGTGGCGAGGTCGCCGTCGACGGCCAGCGGTGTGCGGTCGGCGTTCTCGGCCCCGTTGCCCAGGGGGTCGTAGTCGGAGGTGGCGACGACGGGTCGCACAGCAGGCGCGCCCGGGGGCGCCGTCGGTTGCGCCTCGGGCGTGGCCGCGGAGCCGTCCGCCGTCGGCGCTGCAGCCACGTTCGGGCTCTCGGCAGGATCGAGGTCGGGCACCCGGTTCGCCGCGATCAGCTCGAGCCCGAGCAGGAACGCCCCCGCCCCCATCATCACCGCGACGGCGATCACAGCGGCGCGCAGCCATCGTCCGCGACGCTCGCCGTGGTCGTCGTCGTCCTCCGGATAGGTGTGCAGAGGCAGGAGCGGGGGCGGTGGCGTGCCGGGAGCGGCGTCCAGGGCTGGTCGCGCGTGGCGGGGCGCGACGGTCGTGTCGGCCATCTCGTGCTCCGCGGCGCTCGCCGGCGCCGTGAGGGCGACCGGCCGGCCGCCGGTGGCGTCCTCGACGTGGGACAGGGCGCGCGCGACCTCACCGGGGCTCGGGTACGGCTCGAAGCGGTGGGTGCGTCCGGATCCGAGGGCGCGCACAGTGATCGCGTCCAGCAGCGGCGACACCCCCGCACGAACCTGGCGTGGCGCGGGCAGGGCGTCGTCGTCGCGCGCCACGACGGGCAGGGCGGACGGCGTCGCCGTGGGCGACTTGGCGGTGAGTGCCGCGTAGAGCACGCGGCCTACGCCGGCCGCGTCGTCGCGCGCCGCCCCGGACGTGCTGGGCTGCACGCCGCGCAGCACCGCGGCGGTGCCGAGACCGCGTACACGCACGGACCCGTCGACGTCGATCATCACGGTGGAGGGGTCGACGCAGAGGTGGTGCAGGCCGTCGCGGTGCGCTGCGGCCAGCGCCTCGGCCACCTCGCGGGCGATCGCCACCGCCGCGGGCTCCGGCAACGGCCCGCTGCCGAGAAGGTCGGACAGGGTCTGCCCGCCGGTCCACTCGCGCACCAAGAAGCCGGTCGGCCGTTCGATGTGTGCGTCGAGCACCCGGACGAAACGGTGGTCGTCCACCCGCGCCGCCGAACGGGCCGCGCTCACCAGCGACGTCGCGCGCGGGTCGTCCGGGTGGAAGGTGGTGAGCAGCACGTCACGGCCGAGCACCTGGTCGCGGGCGCGCCACCCGCAGACTCCCCAGTTCTCGTCGGTCAGCTCGTAGACCAGGTACCGGCCGTCGATGCGATCACCGGGGTGGACTCGCACGACGGCTGCCTCCTGGAGGCGAGGATGAGTACCCGCCCATGGTAGGCCGGTGCGCGCAGGTGTCGGACTCCGACGCGTCAGCGGCGCGCACCAATGCGGGTGCGGACGACGTCCACGACCGCCGCGACTGCGTCGCGCACCGGCCCGATGCGCACGAGCCAGGCCACCAGCACGTACACGCTGGCAGCGATCGCGGTGCCCGCCGCCAGCGTGGCCAGTGGTCCGAGCGGCGAGCCGACGGCGATCTGCGGGTACCGCAGCGTCAGTCCCAGCGCGAGGATGGTGCCCGGAAGGGCGGCGATGCCGACGGCAAGCACGAACCCGGTGAAGCGCAGACCGCCCAGCCGTCCGAGGCGCCGGTGCAGCAGCCACATGCTGGCGAGGGCCCCGGTGAGCGTCGCCACCGACCAGCAGCCGGCCAGCGCGGCCGACACCAGCTGGGGGTCGATGCGCGGGACGATCGTCACCGACAGGCTGATCTGCACCGCCGACACGATGAGCTGGACGAGCACCGGGGTGCGGGTGTCCTCCTGCGCGTAGAAGGCGCGTTGCACCAGAAAGGTCGTGGTGAAGCCGACGAGCCCGGGCACGAACAGCGCGAGGGTGAGCGCGACGAGGTCGACGTCGTCAGTCGCGGCGCCGTAGCCGAAGAGCAGCACTGAGATGGGCCCGGCCACAGCGGCGAGCAGGCCCGCGAAGGGGATGATCACGGCCAGGGCGACACGAAGCGCGCCCATCACGCGGTTGCGTAGCAGCTCGGTCTGGGCGGCGGCCGCGGTGCGGCTGAGGTCCGGCAGCAGGGCGGTGGCGAGGCTGACCGTGATGATCGAGTGCGGCACCATGATGATGAGAAAAGCGTTGTTGTAGACGGCGATGCCCGCCCCGCGCCCCGCGTCGGTGGCTGCCGCGACAGCGGTCGCGGACGTGGCGAGGCGGATCACGACGATCTGGGTCACCTGCATGATCGTGATGAGCCCGACCGTCCACGCGCCGAGCCGGAACGCCTTGCCCAACCCGACGCCACGCAGGTCGGTGCGCAGTCGAAGCCGCAGGCCGGAGCGGCGCAGCAACGGCAGCAGCACCAGCGCCTGGACGGCGATGCCGACCGTCGACCCGAGGCCGAACCACGCCGCCTGCGCCGGCGTGAACTCCCCGGCCCGTGGGTCCAGCGGACCCATCACGGCCAGAAAGCTGCCGAACACCGCGATCGCGATCAGGTTGTTCAAGATGGGGGCGAACATCATGGGCCCGAAGCGACCTCGCGCGTTCAGCATCTGACCGAGCAAGGTGTAGAACCCGTAGAAGAAGACCTGGACGAGCGTGAACCGGGCGAGCGTCACGATCATGTCGCGCTGCGCGGCGAGTGCCGGCGAGTCGAAATCGGCGCTCGTGTACAAACCGGTCACCACCGGGGCAGCGGCCACCAGCAGCACGGTCGTCACCGCCAGCAGCAGCAGGACGGCGCTGGCCAGCCGCTGCGCGTACGCCTCCCCGCCGTCGGCGTCACGTTGCATGGAGCGCACGAGCTGGGGCACGAGCACGGCGTTCAGGACGCCTCCGGCCACGATCGTGTACATCGCGGCCGGCAGGGCGTCGGCGACGGCGAACATGTCGCCGGTGAGCCCCAGCCCCAGCGTCGCCGCGATCACGGCGGCGCGGACGAATCCCGTTGCCCGCGACAACATCGTGCCGACGGCCATGATCGCGGTGGCGCGCCCGATGCGGTCGCTCATGCCGCTTCCCTGGTGCCTCGCGAACGAAGGCGGGCGCGGGCGAGGGCGACGGCGAGCAGCAGACCGCCGGCGCCGATCACCACCCATCCCAGGGCACCGACGTTCGTGACGTCGACGAGCATGGCGACCGGTGGACCCACGGGTTCACCCTGTGTGGTGACGAGCTGCGCCTGTACCTGCAGACGACCGTTCGCGGTGGCGATCGCGGTGGCGGTGATCGTGCGCTTCTCGCCGGCGGTGAGCACGGCCGGCTCGACGTCCTCGACGCGAAGGCGGCTGGTGTTCTGGCTGGTGAAGCGCACGCCGACCACCACGTCGACGCCGGAGTCGTTGACCATCGAGACGGGGAAGCGCCCCGACCGGCTCGACAGGGTGATGGACGGCGAGACGACCAGGCGCAGCGAGCCCTCAGCCGCGGTGACCGTCGACACCAGTGCGTCCAGGTAGGCCGTGCCCTGCTCGGGGCCCTGCGTCGACTCCTGCTGCCAGGCGAACGAGATCGCTCGTGCCGTCGCCCGCGGCAGCTCGGCGGGGGCCAGGGGTGGCTCGACGAACAGTGGCTGCAGCCGCTCGACGTCGGCGACGAGGTCGTCCAGGGTGGTCGTGGTGTCCTCCGGCAGCGGCTCGGGCCGCGCGCCGGTGACCAGGGCGATCGGCTCGGGGGCCTGCGGCAGCGCCGAGAGCGCTACGGGTCGGGTCCAGTCGGCGTCCTGCCACGACTCGAGCAGGGCATCGGAGGTGGCGGAGTCCGGCTGCCAGCGCACCGGTGGGGCCACCACCCACCCACCGGTGGGCGGGTCGGCCGCAGCCAGCACCGCACTCGACGAGAGCAGCCACTGGCGCGCGGCGATGGCGCCAGTTGTTCCGACGGCCTCAGGGGGGACACTGGCGACGACGCCGTCGACGTCGCGGCCCTGCGGCCGGTCCAGCCGGGCACGGGCCGGCGGGCCGTCGGCTGACGTGGTGGTCGTTCCGGCCGTCGTCGCCGCTCGGGCCAGCACTGTCGTGTCGACGCCGCCGCGCAGGTAGGCGCCGAGCATCCGGTTGGTGACCGGACGGTCCACCAGCAGCGACAACGCCGGCACGCTTCGTCCGACAAGGGTGTCGAGCGTGGCGTCGGCGAGACCGTCGGACACAGTCGCCTCGACGGTCTCGGGCTCGACGTCGGCTGCCTGGGCACCGCCGACGTCGGGGTCGGCAGCCGGGATGGCTCGTACGTCGGCGCGCGTCGGGATCGCCGCGGCGAGGTCGGCCAGAAACTGCTGGGCGTCGGCTGCCCCGGCGCCCTGCGCGCCGGACGCCGTCTCGTACCCGGGGGCCATCACCGCGGCGGTGCTGACAAGATCGGGATCGATCACCCAGGTCACCGGCGTGTCGGAGGCTTGGGACACCAGCGTGGCGAGGCGTCCGCCGTCGGCCAGCTCGCCGGCGAGGGCGTCGTCGACGAGTCGACCGTCCGGCAGCAGGGCCGGTTGCGCCGCCAGCGGCCACATCAGGGCGACCGGCAACCGTTCGTCCACGTCGATGTCGACGGGCACGGTGGTGCGTGCGGCGGCGACGAACACGCGCAGACCGTCCGGAAGGCTGGCCAGGACGTCGACCCCGAACACGTGGACGCCGCTGCGCACGGGGAGCTGGGCGAGGTCGACCTCGAGCGAGAACTCGGCTTGGTCGCCGGGGTCGAGGGTGGGGAGGACGTCGCCGAATCGGTAGTCGACGAGGCCGTAGCGAAACAGCGGGTTGGTCGACACGAGCTCGACGTCGTCGAGGGTCTGCAGCGGGTCGCTGCTCCACCGCAGCGCGGGCAGCGGGTCGCTCAGGGCTGCGTCGCTGGTGTTCGTGAGAGTGCCGCGCAGGGTGAGCACGTCGTCGCCGCTGACCACCGACGGGGCGACCTCGGTGAGCGTGACGGTGGCGACCTCGCCCCCGCCGGGCACCTGCGCGGGCAGCCCGGTGAGTGCCTGCACCGGGGCGAGGGGGGTCAGCGACGCCAGCAGCAGCGCGGCGAGCAGCGCGACCAGTCGGCCTGCCGGGCGGCGGCCACGTCGCCGGCGGGCTGCGACGCCGTCTGCGCGCATCAGGACGCTGCCCGGCCGAGCACGTCGCCGAGCGTGGCGAGCAGCGCCTTCTCGTCGCGGTGGTGCACGCGCCCGACCAGGGCGTCGAGGTCGAACCACTCCACCTGCTCGACCTCGGCGTCGGCGGTGGAGAGCTCGCCGACCGGGTCGACCATCACGTAGTGGTGCACGAACTTGTGGATACGCCGCCCCTCGGCCACGAACCAGTAGTCGAGCACGCCCAGCGGACGAAGCACGCGCGCGGTCAGCCCCGTCTCTTCGCGCACCTCGCGCACCGCGGCCGTCTCGTTGCTCTCACCGGCTTCGACGTGCCCCTTGGGGAGGGTCCAGGCGAGTCGGCCGTGGCGCAGCCGGTGGGCGATGAGCAGCCCACGACGCGGCGTCTGCGCGTCGTCGAGCACCAGTCCGCCGGCGGAGAGCTCGCGCACGACGGGCAGTCTCCGTCGGGCAGCGGGCATGGTGGGCAGGGTAGTGCGGCAACCGCCCTACCCTGGTGACCCGTGACCGCGCAGAGCAAGCTGGAGACGGACGCCGTGAGCCTCGCGGCGGCTCAGGCGCGGGCGGCGCGGCGACTGATCGCCCTCGGCGACGTGACGACCGAGCTCGGCGAGCGGTTCGAGGCAGCAGGCTTCGAGATCGCCCTGGTCGGCGGGTGGGTGCGCGACGCCCTGCTGGACCGTGGCGACGACGACCTCGACCTGGCCACGTCCGCGCGTCCGGAGCAGACGGTCGAGCTGGTGCGCGGGTGGGCCGACGCGACGTGGACGGTGGGGCAGGCGTTCGGCACCATCGCGATCCGCAAGGGCCGGCACACGATCGAGATCACCACCTATCGCACCGAGCAGTACGAGGCGTCCTCACGCAAGCCCGAGGTGGCGTACGGAGACACGCTGGAGGGCGACCTTCGCCGTCGCGACTTCACGGTGAACGCCATGGCCGTCCGACTGCCGCGGCCCGAGTTCGTCGACCCGTACGACGGTCTGGCCGACCTGACCGCCGGAATCCTGCGCACGCCGGGAACCCCGCAGGAGTCGTTCTCCGACGACCCGTTGCGCATGATGCGCGCGGCACGCTTCGTCGCCCAGCTCGCCTTCACGCTCGACCCCGCCGTGGTCGCCGCCATGACCGAGATGGCCGAGCGCATCACGATCGTGTCGGCCGAGCGGGTGCGCGAGGAGCTGTCCCGGCTGCTGCTCGCCCCGCACCCCCGCCTCGGCCTCGAGCTGATGGTGCGCACCGGACTGGCCGAGCACGTGCTGCCCGAGCTGCCCGCCCTCCAGCTCGAGATCGACGAGCACCATCGCCACAAGGACGTCTACCAGCACTCCCTCACGGTGCTCGAGCAGGCGATCGCGCTGGAGCACCGCATCGACGACGGCGGCCCCGACCTGGTGATCCGGCTGGCTGCGCTGCTGCACGACGTCGGCAAGCCGCGCACCCGCCGCTTCGAGCCCGGCGGCGGCGTGTCGTTCCACCACCACGAGGTTGTGGGTGCGCGGCTGGCCCGCAAGCGCCTGACCGAGCTGCGCTATCCGAAGCACGTCGTCGAGGACGTCGCTCGCCTCACCGAGCTCCACCTGCGGTTCCACGGGTACGCCGCCGGCGAGTGGACCGACTCGGCGGTGCGCCGCTACGTCCGCGACGCCGGTGATCTGCTGTCGCGCCTGCACGTGCTGACGCGCGCGGACTCGACCACGCGTAATCGCCGCAAGGCGGCGGCGCTCCAGCGCACCTACGACGAGCTCGAGGCCCGCATCGCCGAGCTGGCCGAGCAGGAGGAGCTGGCGAGCATCCGTCCCGACCTGGACGGCAACGCCATCATGGGCATCCTCGGCATCCAGCCTGGGCCGTTGGTGGGTCAGGCGTACCGACACATGCTCGACCTGCGGATGGACGAAGGGCCGATGGACGACGAGCGGGCCCGGGCCGCCCTGCTCGCGTGGTGGGCCGACCAGCAGCAGGGCTGAGCGCGCCTGCTCATCCGGGCAGCGTCAACGCCCGGTAGGCCGACCGACCGGTGGCGCGTCCGTAGACGGCCGCGGTCGCCACCATCAGCAGGGCCACGCCGACGAAGGCGGCGGGGGCGACCCCGTCGGCCGGCAGCACCAGTGCGGCCGTGATGGCGGAGGTGACCAGGGCCAGGTTGAACAGCATGTCGTAGATCGAGAAGGCGCGGCCGCGCACGTCGTCGGCCGTCCACTCCTGCACGAGGGAGTCGACACAGATCTTCACCGACTGCGTCGACACCCCGAGCCCGACGCTGGTCACCACGACTGCCGTCAGGGTGAGCCACGCCGCGGGCACGAGGAGCACTGCGGCGCCCACGGCGAGCATCATCACGATCCACCGTTCCTTGCGCATGCGGCGGGTGGCGATCGGGGTCAGCAGCACGGCGAGACCCGCGCCCACGGCGATGCCGCCGCCGGCCAGGGCGATCGAGCCGAGGGCGGCGTCCACGTCGTCCGGACCGTAGAAGTAGTTGCGGGAGAGCACCACGGTTTGCGCGACGACGAAGCCGAAGGCGAAGCGGTGGGCGGCCATCACGAGCAGGGCGAGGCCGGCGGGGTAGCGCTCGGCGAGGTGGCGCACTGCGCCGACCAGGCCCAGCACGATGGTGGCGGCAGCCGAGCCGACCGGAAGGTCGTCGAACGAGTCCGGACCGAGACGCGTGCGCTCAAGACGGGTCATGAGCAGAGCCGTGAGCATGAAGAACGCGGCAGCCATGGCCGCGATGGCGCTGTTGCCGGCGCCGTCCGCGCCGCCGGCCAGCCTCGACACGACCACCGCGAGCACTCCGCCGCCGGAGAACATGATCGTGCCCAACGTCGGGGTGACAGCGTTGGCCATGACGAGCTCGTCGCCGGGCACCACACGCGGGATCGACGCGCCCTGTCCGGCCAAGAAGAACCGGTTGAGCCCGACGATGGTGAGCACCATGACCGCGAACACGACGTCGGAGGTTCCGTTGGCCAGCAGCAGCGCCAGCACGACGGCCAGCACGGCGCGAATCGAGCTGACGGTGAGCAGCACCTGGCGGCGTTGCCATCGGTCCAGCACGATTCCGGCGAACGGACCGATCACCGAGTAGGGCAGGTACAGCACGGTGAAGGCGAGCGCGTAGCCGGCGGCCGTGGCCTGGCGGTTCGGGTCGAACAGGACGTACGAACCGGCGGTGACCAGCAGCATGCCGTCGCCGACCTGGCTGCTCAGACGGGTGGCGAGCAGCTTGCGGTAGTCGGGGCGGCGCAGCACGACACGCAGGTCGTGGACGAACCCGTGCCGTGGCGTCGACGTCGGGCTGCTCGGGTGCACGCGGCGAGGCTACGCAGCCTGCCTGGCCGCCTGACATCGGTGCGGGCACGTCTTTGCACAGAACCCGTCGTGACGAATAGGCGGTAAGTCCCACGGATTGTCCGATTGATCACTAGGTTCCCCGCCAGGGCGGGCGCGTGTGCCCGGGGAGAGGAGAGCATCATGGGACGGGTCTGGGCGCTTGCCGGCGCCATCATCGCGGCCACGACGGCCGTCTTCCTGCTGCAGGGCCTGGTCGGTCCGGGCACCTTGCTGACCATGGGACTGTGCGTTGGCGGGGGCGCCGTCGCGGCGTACCTGCCGGGCCGGGCCTACCTGTCGCGCGGCATCTGGCTGTTCGTGGGCGTCCTGATCGGTGCGCTTGGGCTTCGTGCTGGGCGCCAGCGCGTTCCCGGACACCAACACGGGCCTCTGGCTCGGTGGCATCGTCCCGGTCATCCTGATCGCCCTGCTGACGATGTGGACGAAGCGTCAGTCGAACCTGCTCGCCGGCGTGATCGGGAGCGGAGCCATGGCGGGCGTGTACGCCAACGTCTTCAACCTCGACCCGCAGGCGATCAACATCAGTGCCCCGATCGCCGTCGGGCAGACCGTCCTGCCGCTCGGCTTCGGCTACCTCGCCGGGATGCTCGTGATCCTCTTCATGTCGACAGACGCCGAGATGGAGGCCGAGCAGGCGGCGACAAAGGCTGCCGAGGGAGCCGCCGGCGCCGGCGATACCGAGCAGCCCAGCGACGACCGGGAGGAGGCGCGATGACCCGCACGATGGCCGCGCTGCGTGCGCGCTCGATGACAGCCGTTGCCGTCGGGACGGCAGCGGCACTCGTCTTGGGGTCGCCGCTGCTGGCGATGGCGAGCGAGACACCCGAAGCAACCCCCGAGGCGGTCAGCGAGACGCCGGAGGCGACTCCCGAGACGACCGACGAGGTGCTCGAGCCGATCGGCGCTCCGACGAAGAACGAGTTCGCCCTGGGCCAGAGCCTGCAGATCCGGGTGGGACCCGACGGCAAGCCCAACTCCAACCTCGCCAACTTTCGGTGGTCGGTGAACCAGCTCACCGTGCAGGGCCAAGAAGACGGTGTGCAGGAGGTTCCCATCCCCGACCGAGGAGACCTCATCAGGAGCCTGCTCGACTTCAGCAACCCTGAGCAGGTCGACGGCATCGCCACCCTCACCCCGGAGGTGGCCAACGGCTACGGCCTCGCACGCACCGTGTCGCTCTTCCCCCAGGACGACGAGCCGCCGATCACGCTGGAGGCTTCGTTCACCTTGGACGGCGAGCCGATCGACCCGTGGGACGTTGTCGGAAAGTCCGGTGCACTCACGGCGACGTACAAGCTCACCAACCTTTCCACGCAGGAGATGGAGGTGGAGGTGGAGGACCTCGCGGGTGAGCCGGTCACGACGACCGTCGAGGCAGACGTCCCCATGGTCGGCATCACCAAGGTGCTGATCCCGCAGCGCTTCACCGGCCTCAAGCTTCAGGGTGGGACGTTCGGTGCCGACGGCCGCGGCAACAACCAGGTGCAGTTCATCTCGCTGCCGTTCCGACCCTTGTCGAAGGACGGTACGGCCACCTTCGGCTGGGCCGCCAATGTCGAGGACGCCTACATCCCGAGCATGGTGGTGCAGGTCGCGCCCATCTACATCCCCGAGGACGACCCGGAGACCCCCGAGGACGAGTCTGCCGTCGGCGGCGGGGGCTTGGTCCCCCCGCCGCCCAACCTCGATCCTGCCGTCGCACAGATCCAGCAGGGCATCAGCGGGATCATCAACGGCGTCGAGCTGTTGACTGCCGACTCCGGAGGACCCGACCCGCTCAAGCAGCTCGAGGGCAAGCTGGACGCCTTCTTCACCGAGTTCGGTCAGAACATCCAGACCGTGGCCACCTCGATCGACCCGGACAACCCGGACAGCACGACGTCGCTGCTCGTCGGGGCTCAGCAGGAGATCCAACGCATCGTGGACGAAGACCTGCTGACGAGGCTGGACGAGGCGGCGTCACAGCTGACGCCGGAGCGGGCGCAGACCCTGGCTGACGCTGCCGACCCGGTCAAGGCGATCGCCGACAACGCTGATGCCATCCAGGAGGTGGCGGCCAACGCGCAGGCAATCCAAGCGCTGGCTGACAATGCTCAGGCCATCCAGGACCTCGTCGACCGATGGTCGGACAGGGGCGCGTTCGTTGACGACTGCGTCGCCATCGCCGCCGGAGCAGGGTGTTCCTGGGGCGGTCGCGCGACCCATCTGCGGCAAGTTGTACGACGACGAGATCGCACCGAACCTGGGCGCCCTGCAGGAGCTGGCACGACTGCTGAACACGCCGGAGTTCCAGCAGGCGGCCCAGATCATCAACACCCCTGAGTTCCAGCAGCTCGCCCAGCTCGCGGCCAGCGAGCAGTTCCAGCAGGCGGCAGACATCCTGGTGCAGATCGGGCCGGAGCTCGTTCCGCTGGCCAACGCCCTGGCAGTGGCGAACCGTCAGCTGCCAGGCATCGTGACTGCGCTGACGCCGATCCTGGACGCCCTGGTGCCCGCGTTGACGGGGTTGTCAGAGCAGCTGAAGATCATCGGTGGCGGGATCGCTGAGGTGAGCCCAGAGCTTCCGACGGTCGACCAGGTCGTCGCGAACATCACGGCGGCGATCCTGGAGTCCCCCGGTGGTCAGAGCCTGACGACGGGCTTCAGCACGTTGGGGTCCGGCGTGGGCGATGCGAAGTCGCTCCTTGGTGGGTGGCTTGCCGAGACGATCGCGACACTTCAGGTCGCCGCGGCTAGCGCAGGCGACAAGGTCGCCGACATCGACGAGACCGTCGTCACGCTCAAGGCCGAGGTGTCGGGGTTGGTCATGGCGGCCCACCAGTCGCCACTGCCGTACGGTGGAGACCCGCGGAAGCGCCGGAAGGAACGGTGCTCGCGGGTGCTTTCGAGTTCCGGGTGGACGCTGCTGACAACAACCAGCCGACGACAGGCACGCGCATCTTGATCGGACTCATCGCGCTGATCGGAGCCGGCGCCCTGTCGTACTTCGTCGGCCGGCGCAAGGGCGACGATGAGGCAATGGCCGCCGACGCGCCTGAGCAGGCGCTTGTCGGTGCCGGTGTCGGCGCAGCTGCGGCAGGGGCGGCGTCCGGGTCGGTCGAGGCTGACGCCCCTGGGCGTGGTCGTCCCGGACGTGGACGAGCCGGTCTGACCGCACGAGGTTCCGACCACGGAGGTTCCCGACGTCGCCGCACCTGGTGTGGACGGGCGTGAGGTCGCTGAGACGGAGGACTCCGGGGTCGACGAGCCGAGTTCGGACGTGCCCGACGTAGCGGCGTCCGACGTGGACGGGCCCGGCACCGACGACCTCGGTGATGGCGCCGACCAGGAGGATGACGGAAGGCTCGGCGGCACCACGCCGTAGGCAGTGCATCAGGGAAGGGGCGGGACTCCGGCAGGAGCCCGTCCCTTCCCTTCTCTACGCCCACGCCTGCCTCGCGGTTTCAGCCCTCCCAACGCCGATCTTGGCGGTTGAGCCACGAAGCAGAGCTCATACGGCCCCAGCGCCAAGATCGCCGTTTCGTAGGGGGTACGCGGCGCGGGGGTCTGCAGGCGGTGCGTCCCGTGGACGTGCAACGGCGCCCGCCCCCCGAAGGGAGCGGGCGCCGTCCGGCTGTCTGTGAGGCCGTGCGCTCAGCGCTCGACGGTGCCGTCGATGAAGGCTGCGACCGAGTCGCGCGCCTCGTCGTCGGTGTACTGCACCGGCGGGCTCTTCATGAAGTACGACGACGCCGACAGGATCGGGCCACCGATGCCGCGGTCCTTGGCGATCTTCGCCGCACGCAGTGCGTCGATGATCACGCCGGCCGAGTTGGGGGAGTCCCACACCTCGAGCTTGTACTCCATGCTCAGCGGGGCGTCACCGAAGGCGCGTCCCTCGAGCCGCACGAAGGCCCACTTGCGGTCGTCCAGCCATGCGACGTAGTCGCTCGGCCCGATGTGGACGTTGCGCGCGCCGATGTCGCGCGACATCTGGCTGGTCACCGACTGGGTCTTGGAGATCTTCTTCGACTCCAGGCGGTCACGCTCGAGCATGTTCATGAAGTCCATGTTGCCGCCGACGTTGAGCTGGTACGTGCGGTCCACGGTCACGCCGCGGTCCTCGAACAGCTTGGTCAGCACGCGGTGCGTGATGGTGGCGCCCACCTGCGACTTGATGTCGTCGCCGACGATCGGCACACCGGCGTCGGTGAACTTCTGCGCCCACTCCGGCGTACCGGCGATGAACACCGGAAGCGCGTTGACGAACGCAACCTTGGCGTCGATGGCGGCCTGCGCGTAGAACTTCGCTGCCTCCTCCGACCCGACGGGCAGGTAGCAGATCAGCACGTCGGCCTCGGACGCCCGCAGGGCGGCGACGATGTCGACCGGCTCGTCGTCGGACTCCACGATCATCTCGCGGTAGTACTTGCCGAGGCCGTCGAGAGTCGGGCCGCGCTGGACGGTCACGCTGGTGGGCGGGACGTCGCAGATGGTGATGGTGTTGTTCTCCGAGGCGACGATGGCGTCGGAGAGGTCTTGGCCGACCTTCTTGGCGTCGACGTCGAACGCGGCGACGAACTCGATGTCGCCGACGTGGTACTCGCCGAACTGGACGTGCATGAGGCCGGGGACGGACGCCTCAGGGCTTGCGTCGCGGTAGTAGTGCACACCCTGCACGAGCGAGGCCGCGCAGTTGCCGACACCAGCGATCGCCACCTTGACCGGGTTAGTGGCCTTGGTCATGACGGCTGTTCCTCCTTCTTCTTGGTGCCGGACGCACCGGCGATAGGCGACCGGCGGGTATCCCCGGCCGCTTGACGTTCATGGTCGATGAGCTCGTCGAGCCAGCGAACCTCACGTTCGACCGACTCCAGGCCGTGGCGCTGAAGCTCGAGGGTGTAGCTGTCCAGGCGTTCCCTGGTCTTGTGCAACGAAGCCCGGAAGGTCGCCAGCCGCTCCTCGAGACGCGAGCGACGACCTTCGAGGATCCGCATGCGGGTCTCCGCATCCGTGCGAGCGAAGAACGCAAAGTGCACGCCGAAGGGCTCGTCCTCCCAGGCGGCTGGGCCGGCCTGGGAGATGAGCCCGGTGAAGTGCTCCTTGCCGTCCGCGGTGAGCTCGTACACGATCTTGGCGCGCCGAGACCGGCCGACCGTCGGGTCGGGTGCGCTCTCGGCGATGAGCCCGCGGCGGACGAGGTCCTTCAGGGCGGGGTACAGGGACCCGTACGAGAGGGAACGGCCCCAGCCCAGCAGGGCGGTGAGCTGCTTGCGCAGCTCGTACCCGTGCATGGGCGAGTCGTGCAGCAGGCCGAGAACGGCGAGCTCCAGGACTTCGGTCCGCTTGGTCACGTGGATCCTTCTGGTCGGTGCGGGCAGACTGTCGAGGTGTCGGGTTGACGTATCGAGTGGACCTGCCCTGTCGATGTATCAGGACGATACATCAGGCGGATAGACTAGTACAACCTGCGCCGGCGCCGTCACGCGCGACACGCCGTGCTCGGCCCCCGACCGAAGAGAGCTCATGTCCCCCTCATCCCCACGCTCAGCCACGTCCGCGGCGCCGCGTCGCTCATGGTGGCGACGTGCCCTGCGTTGGGCGCTCGCGATCGTGGCCGGCCTCGCTGTGGCCGGGCTCGCCGCGTTCGCCGTCCTGTGGTTCACCATCGACGTCCCGGCCCCGAACGACTTCGCGACCAGCGAGACCACGATCGTCTACTACGCCGACGGCACCAACGAGATCGGCCGGTTCAGTACCGAGAACCGGGTGTCGGTGCCGTTGGAGGAGGTACCCGAGCACGTCCAGCAGGCCGTGCTGGCAGCCGAGGACCGCAGCTTCTACGACAACCGCGGCATCTCCATCCCCGGCATCGTCCGCGCCTTCTGGAACAACCTGACGACAGGCTCGACGCAGGGCGGCTCGACGATCACGCAGCAGTACGTCAAGAACTACTACCTGACGCTGGACCAGACCTACTGGCGCAAGGTCGAGGAGATCATCCTCGCGCTGAAGATCGACGCGACCCTGTCGAAGGACCAGATTCTCGAGGACTACCTCAACACCGTGTACTTCGGACGGGGCGCCTACGGCGTCCAGACCGGTGGCCAGGCCTGGTTCCGCACGGACGTGCAAGACCTCACGGTGAGCCAGGGGGCGACACTCGCTGCGTTGCTGCAGTCGCCGACCAGCTACGACCCGCGCAACGGCGACGAGGCCGAGCAGGCCTTGTCGAACCGCTTCGACTACGTGATCGACGGCATGGTCGACGAGGGCTGGCTGACCCCGCAGGAGGCGGCCGAGCAGTCGCTGCCGAAGGTCTCCAAGCCGCCGTCGGGCAACGCGCTGGGCGGCACGAACGGCTACCTGCTCGCCGCGGTGCGCGAGGAGCTGGTCGCGCTCGGATTCACCGGTGAAGAGATCGACAGCGGCGGCCTGCGCGTCGTGAGCACCTTCGACCGCAAGGCGCAGCGTGCCGTGCGCAACGCAGTCGAGGAGGAGTTCCCGACCGTCGACGCCGACGACGTGCGCGTCGGCATCGCCGCCGTCGAGCCTGGCACCGGCGCGATGCGGGCCATGTACGGGGGCGAGGACTACGTCGAGCGGTCGATCAACAACGCGACCCAGTCCTACATCCCGGGGGCGTCCACGTTCAAGGCCTTCACTCTGGGGGCGGGCCTCGAGGACGGCATCTCGCTGCAGAGCCGCTTTCAGGGCAACTCGCCCTACGTGATCGAGGGCGACACCAACCCGGCCACGAACACCGTCGCCAACGAGGGCGAGCGCAGCTACGGCGAGCTCGTCGACCTGCGATACGCGACCGAGCAGTCGATCAACACTGCGTTCGTCGACCTGACGATGACGGTCGGCCCCGACGCCGTCATGGACGTCGCCATGCGCGCCGGCATCCCGGACACCTACCCGGACGGCACGCCCAACGGGCTGCTGCCCAACGCCCGCATCACCCTGGGCACCGCTGCGGTGAGCCCGCTGCAGATGGCCGAGGCGTACGCGACGATCGCCGCCGAAGGCATGCATGCCGACCCGTACACGGTCGAGTCGGTGTCCGACCTCAGCGGCACCGACCGCTACGAGCACGAGACGTCGACGGAGCGCCGGCTCGAGGCCGACGTGACCGCCGACATCACCTCAGCGCTGCAGTCCGCCGTGACCAACGGCACCGGTGCTGCCGCCCAG
Organism: uncultured Actinomycetota bacterium; assembly: GCA_963714455.1. GTDB lineage: Bacteria > Actinomycetota > Actinomycetes > Jiangellales > Jiangellaceae > CAVQGZ01. Next base: position 26,060 of record CAVQON010000012.1, on the reverse strand, counting down.
TCGCTGGGTCGTCCGGCCGCGGGCAAGACCGGTACGGCGGGTCCGGAGGGCATCACGCAGTCGTCGTGGTTCGTCGGGTACACCCCGCAGCTCGCGACCGCGGTCGGATACTTTCGAGGCGAGGGGACGGTGACCGACGACCTGGACGGGGCCGGTGGGCTGCCGACCTTCTTCGGCGGCGCCTACCCGGCCCGCACCTGGACCACGTTCATGACCGGCGCTCTCGACGGCGAGCCGGTGGAGCAGTTCCCGCCGGCAGCCGACATCGGCACGGTACTCAGCCCGCCGCCTCCGCCGGCTCCCGTGGCACCGCCACCCGCGCCGCCGACCACTGCGCCGGCGCCACCAACGCGACCCGAGCCCACGCCCGAGCCGCAGCCGACGCCCGAGCCCACCACGCCGCCGGAGCCACCGGCGACCCCGCAGCCGACACCCGAGCCGACCCCGCCGCCTGACAACGCTGGTGGCGACGGCGACGGCGACGGCGACGGCGACGGCGGCGACGATAGCGAGCAGGGTGAGGCCCAGCAGGCCGGCGGAGCCGGGACGACCACGCCGCAACGGGCGAACGAGCCCGCCGCCCCGGCCACGCCCGCCGCCTGAGACGACGGCTTCGTAGGCTGCGCTGATGCGCCTCGGGCCGGTGGACCGCGCCGCCCTGGGCATGTGGGCGCTGTGGCGCCTGGGTGTGGGCCTCGTGGGGGTCGTCGTCGGCGTCCTGAACGTCGGCGTCGACGGGTACGGCTGGCTCGAGCGCTGGACGCACTGGGACGTCGTCCACTACGTCGGCATCGCGCGCGCCGGGTACGTCGGAGAGCCGACTGGCGTGCCCAACGAGGCGTTCCTGCCCGGGCTGCCGCTGCTGATGCGGGCCGGTGCGGCGATGGGGGTCAGCGAGGTCGTGGCCGGGCTCGTCGTGTCGGCGCTGGCCGGTGCGGTGGCAGCCGTGGCGCTGGCCCGCCTCGCCGAACGGCACCTTCCCGACAGCGGACGGTGGGCGGTCGCTGCGTGGCTGCTCGCGCCGACGGCGGTGTTTCTCGCCGCCCCCTACTCCGAGGCGCTCTTCCTCGCCCTGGCGCTGCCGGCCTGGCTGGCCGCGCAGAACAGGCGCTGGTGGCTGGCCGGCCTCCTCACCGCCATGGCGGTCACCGTGCGTGTCTCGGCCCTCTTCTTGCTGGTCGCCTTGGTCGTGAAGTGGCTCACCGAGCGTCCGCGGCGATGGCGTGACGTCGCCTGGCTGGGGCTCCCAGCGCTGCCGGTGGCCGCCATCGTCGTCGCGCAGCACGCCGCGACCGGCTCGTGGACGGCCTGGTGGGACGCGCAGAGCTCGCCGGAGTGGTCGCGTACCGCGCGCCCGCCGTGGGAGACCGTGGCGAACACCTGGGACGCGGCGTTCGCGGGCAGCGTCGAGGCCATGTACGTGTGGCCGTTCCGCCTGGAGCTGGTCGCCGTCGCGGTGGGGGTGCTCACCGTCGTCTGGTGCCTACGGCAGAGACTGTGGGCAGAAGCGACCTTCGTCGCGCTGAACGTCGTCGCCTTCACTCTCGCCTACTGGTACCTGTCGGTGCCGCGGGCCGCGTTGCTGTGGTGGCCCGCATTTCTCGCCGTAGCCGCACTGATCAAGGACCGACCTGTGGTTCGGGTCGTGTGGCTGGTCGGGTCCGGCGTGGTCGCCGCGGTGTGGGCGGCCCGGTTCTTCGGCGGTGAGTGGGCCGGCTGACCGCAGAGTCGGTCGGCGGCCTGCTCAGGCGAGAGCGCCGCTCAGGCGAGCACGACCTCGTCCACGAGGGTGGTCGTGTGCCGTACCCGGACGGGCACCTCGTCGCCGACGCTGGGCAGGGACGCGCCGCCGGGGGCCACGATCATCGAGCACTGCATGTGCGGGGGCTCGGCGAACCAGGTCGACTGCCCGTTCACGACGAAGGGCGAGCGGGCCCGTCCGAGGGCCTGGAGCCCGCCGTCCGCCGCGGCAACGCCGCGCTGGCGCATCGTCGTCGCCGGCGTCGGGGCGGTGAGCGCGATGCCGTGGGCCGTGCCTCCGCTGACCACCAGCAGGGTGCCGCCGCGTCGCAGCGAGCGCTGTCGGTAGCCGAAGCCCTCCCCGGGGCCCAGCCGGTGCACGTCCAGAACGTGCGAGCGCACCTGGAGCAGGGCTGCGTCACCGAGCCACAGGTTCGTCCCGACGCGCATGCGCACGTCACCGCCGATCTCGCCTCGTCGCTGCGCAGGCACGTGGCTGACCCAGACCGGGCCGTCGACGACGCCGCGGGCGGTGCGGGCCAGCCGGGCCGCCTCGGCGGTGGTGTCGCCGGTCATGGGCAGGTGCATGGTCCAGCCCTCGAACGCGACGCCGTCGAGCATCGGGCCCGCGGCGGCGAGCCGGTCGACAGCGATCCCGTGGCGGCGCATCGAGGTGAGCACCTCGACAACGACGCGCGGCCGGTGCGGAAGGGCCGCAAGCCGAGCCAGGTCGTCCAGGCGGCTCACGGTGTGCACGACCTGCGGGTCGTCGGTGGGAGTCGGCAGGAACGGCCGCCACGGGGAGAGCACCAGCCGGGTGCCGGGGAAGCCGGCCGAGGCATCGAGCTCGGGATAGGTGCCGACGGCGAGGGTGTCGACGCCCAGTGCTGCGGCCTCGTCGGTGAGCAGGCCGATCCCGAAGCCGTAGCCGTTGCCCTTGGCGACCGGGACGAGACCCGCGGTGACCTGCTGCACCGACATCAGGTGCCGCCGCCACGCCGTGGCGTCCACGACCATGCGCAGGCTCATCGCTACCGCCGGGCCAAGTACATCTCGAACGCCCGGTAGAGAACCTTGTTGAGCGGCAGCGTCCACTCGCCGGGGTACTCCACGGCCTGCCCGCCGGTGCCGAGCTTGAACTGGATGAGCCCGACGTGGGAGTCGTCCGGGTCGAGGGTGTCGGTGATGCCACGCAGGTCGTACACGTCGGCACCGGAGTCCAGCGCGTCGCTGATCATGCGCCACTGGACGGCGTTCGACCCGCGCACGTCGCGCTTGGCGCTCGACGACGCGCCGTAGGAGTACCAGGCGTGGCTGCCCACCTGCGTCATGGTCGTGGCGGCCACGAGATCACCCTCGTGTCGAGCCAGGTACAGGCGCAACCGCGTGGGGTGCTCGGCCGTCATCGCGTCCCACATGCCGGTGAAGTACGAGGCGGGGCGCGGTGTGAACCCGTCGCGCTCGGCGGTCTCGACGTAGAGGGCGTGGAACTGCGCGAGGTCGTCCCGGCTGCCGAGGGTGACCTCGACGCCCATCTTGTCGGCCTTGCGGACGTTGCGCCGCCACAGCTGGTTGAACCCCGCGAAGACGTCGTCGGCGCTGCGCCCGGCCAGGGGCAGCCAGAACACGTGGGCGGGCTGGCCGGTGGCGAAGCCCTCGGCGGCCGCGGGCGCCAGCCAGCCGAGATCGGTGAGGGCCGGGGCGACGTGCGTGGCGGCCTCGTCCACCGATGACGGGGGCAGGTCACCCAGACGCGAGGCCGCACCGCTGGCCAGGGCGGCCTTCAGGGTCGGTGCGTCCCAGGTGCGCACGGGTGTCGGCGGGCCGAGTCGGATGGCGAAGGCTCCCTTGCCACGCAGGTAGCTGCGCAGCGGAGCGAGCCAGCGGTCGAGTCGTCCGGCCGCGGCGTCGGCAGCCCACGGCAGGTCGGGCCCTTCGGGCAGGTAGGCGAGGTACCGATTGAGCCGGGGCACCTGCCGGTACAGCACTAGGCCGGCTGCCAGCAGGTGCCCGGTGGAGTCCTCCCAGCCAAGGCTCTCGTGCTGCCACTCCTGCTTGACGCGGCCCCAGGCGGGGGTCTGCAAGAAGCTCACCGAGGGCCGGGAGGAGATGTAGGCGAGGTGCTCGCGCTCGCTTATCGGACGGACTCGCAGAGCATCGGCCACGAGCGTCGAGGCTAGACCAGTGATGCCGTCGCGGCGGGCACCGCGACCCGGGACGGGGTGCCCGGGGTGGCGTGGGACATGAGCGAGCCCCCGACGCTGTCGGGGGGATGTCAGCGTCGGGGGCTCGTAGGGGAAATGCTAATGCACGTCCTCAGATCTCGCGAACGCCCTGGGCGTCAATTTCCAGAACAACCTTCTTGCTCACCAAGACGCCGCCGCTCTCCAGCGCAACGTTCCAGGTGAGGCCGAACTCCTCGCGGTCGATCTCGCCGCGCGCGGTGAGCGACACGCGCTCGCCGCCCCACGGGTCGCCGGCCACGCCGTCGACCTCGACGTCGAGCTCGACGGGCCGCGTCACGTCACGGATGGTGAGCTCGCCCTGCACCTTGAAGCGGTCACCCGAGACGCCGGAGACGCCGGTGCTGCGGTACGACACGTCCGGGTAGTTCGCCTCGTCGAGAAAGTCACCGGAGTGCAGGTGGGCGTCGCGGTCGGGCGACCCGGTCGAGAGCGACGCGGCCTTCATGGTGGCCTGCGCGCTGGCCTCGAGCGGGTTCTCCGGCACGGTGAAGGAGCCCGCCACCTCGCCGAACGCGCCGCGCACCTTCGTCACCATGAGGTGCTTGGCGACGAAGCCGACGCGCGTGTGCGCTGGGTCGATGACGAAAGTTCCGGGAGCGGGGACGGTGACGCCCTGCCAGTCGCGGGAGCCGGTCTGAGCGGTGGTGGTCATGCGAGCCTCCTGAGTGGTTGTTGTGAGGATATGTGTACCAACAACAAACGGCGTCGTCAACTATTTCTGGTAGCCTCCTCCCCATGACACGCGCGACAGCCCTGGACGACCCCCGTCTGACCGCGATGGGGCTGCTCGCTGAGACGTACAAGGGGCTGTGGTCGGTGCTGTCGCCGCAGATCAAGGAGCATGGCCTCAACGAGACCGAGTTCGAGGTGCTGCTGAGGCTGCTGCGCAGCGACGGCTCGCGCCTGCGGATGAGCGACCTCGCCGCCCAGACCGCGCTGTCGACCAGCGGCATCACGCGCGTCGTCGACCGGCTCGAGCGTGATGGCCTCGTCTGCCGCGAGACGTGCACGAGCGACCGCAGGGGCTACTGGGCTGCGCTGACCACTGAGGGGGCGACTCGCATCCGGGGCACCATCGACGGCCACACAGCGATGCTGGACGAGTACTTCACCGGACAGCTGAGCGCCGACGAGCTCGAGGCGCTGATGAGCGCGCTACGCAAGGTTCGCGACGTCGTGCGTCCAGGCGCGCTCGCGGGCGCCTGACCCGCCTGCGCGTTCCAGCCCTGTGGGGGCGGGCGACGGCTGGGCGAGCGTTCACGCTGCCTGTGGACGAATGCTGGAAGGCCCGTGCGGGCTGTTACCCTTTCTCACGTCGTTCCCGCTGGTAGCGCCCCCACCCAGGGTGGTGCGCCAGTCGTCCGACACCGCATATGCCCTCCTGCCACGGAACGACCGTGGCCGCCTGAGCCCATAGGAGGTGGTTCGGCAATGCGTCACTACGAAGTCATGGTGATCCTCGATCCCGATCTCGAGGAGCGCACCATCGGCCCGAGCATCGACACGTACCTCAACGTGATCCGTCAGTCCGGCGGGACGGTGGACAAGATCGACGTGTGGGGTCGTCGCCGGCTGGCCTACGAGATCAACAAGCGCTCCGAAGGCATCTACGCCGTCCTCGACCTGCAGTGCGAGCCGGCCGCCGTCAAGGAGCTGGACCGACAGCTGTCCCTGAACGAGTCGGTTCTGCGCACCAAGGTCCTGCGTCCCGAGCTTCACTGAGGCGAAGCGCGTACGCACCCACCCGTCTCACGTCGACGAAGGAGCCGTCTGTGGCCGGAGACACCGTCATCACCGTCATCGGAAACCTGACCGACGACCCCGAGCTGCGGTTCACGCCCAGCGGGGCAGCGGTCGCCAACTTCACCGTTGCCTCGACCCCGCGTGTCTTCAAGCGCGAGTCGAACAGCTGGGAGGACGGCGACACGCTGTTCATGCGTTGCTCGGTGTGGCGTCAGTACGCCGAGAACGTCGCAGAGTCGCTCAACCGTGGGGCGCGAGTGATCGTGTCCGGACGGTTGAAGCAGCGTTCGTACGAGACCCGCGAGGGTGAGAAGCGAACGGTCGTCGAGCTCGAGGTCGAGGAGATCGGCCCCGCACTTCGCTACGCCACCGCGAAGGTCCAGCGCACCCAGCGGTCCGGCACCGGAGGGTTCGGCGGCGGTCAGCCCCAGCAGGGTGGGCAGGGTGCGCAGGCGCCCGGCGGCGGCCAAGGCGGTGGGTCCGACCCATGGGCCTCCTCCACGCCCACGCCCGACCCCTGGTCGAGCGGTTCGGCCGGCAGCGACGAGCCCCCCTTCTAGAACCCGAGAGCCTGGCCATCTGGCCGGGCACTGCGCGCCCAACCGGGCGCATCCCTATCCGTCCATCCCGGCACGACGCCGGGCTCAGCAACCGGAGCACCACGATGGCGAAGCCACCCCCCCGCAAGCCGAAGAAGAAGCAGAACCCGTTGAAGGCTGCCGGCGTCAAGTACGTCGACTACAAAGACACAGCGCTGCTGCGCAAGTTCATCTCCGACCGTGGAAAGATCCGCGCACGTCGGGTCACCGGTGTCACCGTGCAGCAGCAGCGTCAGATCGCGAGGGCCGTCAAGAACGCTCGCGAGATGGCGCTGCTCCCCTACACCTCGACCACGCGGTAGAGGGGGCGGACATGAAGATCATCCTCATGCAGGAAGTTGCCGGCGTCGGGTCGGCCGGCGACGTGGCCGAGGTCAAGGACGGCTACGCACGCAACTACCTGATCCCTCGCGGCTACGCGATGCGATGGACCCGAGGTTCGGAGTCGCAGATCGAGTCGCTGCGCAAGGCCAAGACCGAGCGCGAGATCGCTGACCAGACGTCGGCGTCCGAGGTCGCCGCGACGCTCGGGTCGGCCGCCGTGGTTCTCACCGCTCGTGCCGGCGACGGTGGTCGCCTGTTCGGGGCCATCACACCGGCGGACATCGCCGGCGCCATAACGGATGCCTCGGGCGTGTCCGTCGACCGTCGTCGTGTCGAGGTCAGCGCCCCGATCAAGACACTCGGCAAGCATGCTGTCCGCGTGCGTCTGCACCCTGAGGTGATCGCCGACGTCCAGATCGACGTGCAGGCGTCCTAGCGGTCACCATCGCGCTCCTTGAGCGGCTCGTCCGAGGCCCGGCTGTCCATATTGTGAGACGGCCGGGCCTCGGCCTTTCTCCACAGCGCGGCGCCCGTGGCGGTGCAGGTCAGCAGGGGGTCGCTCGGGCGTGTCCGCTGTCTGCCCTGGCGTGTCATCCCCAGCCTCTGTGTACGACCCCAGTGACCTGACCTGGCACGACGTCAACTCGTCCCCAGTCTGTCCACAGGCGCTGTGGACAGCGGCATACCGTCGTGGACGCTCTGGCGCCTACGGTGACCTCGCACCTGCCAGCACGGTCAGAGGTGTGCAGGTGGGCTGTTGTGTCGGACCCCGCGAGCACCATCCGAGGGTCTGACGTACTGGGTCGCCGCGACGGTGGTCGCGGGCAAGGAAAGGGGTCGCGCAGTGAGCGTCACCGAGCTTCCCGTCTCCTCGTCCGCTCGCGAGTTCGACCGGACGCCTCCACAAGACATCGCCGCCGAGCAGTCCGTACTCGGAGCGATGCTGCTGAGCAAAGACGCGATCGCCGACGTCGTCGAGCTGCTGCACGGCATGGACTTCTACCGTCCGGCTCACGAGACGATCTACGACACGATCCTCGACCTCTACGGACGCGGGGAGCCGGCTGACGCAGTGACGCTGTCCGCCGACCTGCAGAAGAAGGGTGAGCTCACCCGGGTGGGCGGGGCGCCCTACGTGCACACCCTGGTCGCCGGGGTGCCGACCGCCGCGAATGCCGGCTACTACGCCGAGATCGTCCGTGAGCGGGCGATCCTGCGGCGGCTGGTCGAGGCCGGCACGCGCATCGTGCAGATGGGTTACGGCGGCGAGGGTGACATCGACCAGGTCGTCGACCGAGCCCAGGCCGAGGTGTTCGGAGTGAACGACCGGCGCACGTCCGAGGACTACGCGCCGATCGCCGACCTGCTTCAAGGCACGCTCGACGAGATCGAGGCCATCAGCGGTCATGACGGATCGCTCGTCGGTGTCCCTACCGGGTTCGCCGACCTTGACGCCCTCACCAACGGCCTGCACGGCGGGCAGCTGGTCATCGTTGCGGCACGCCCGGCCATCGGAAAGTCGACCCTCGCCCTCGACATCGCGAGGGCGGCCTCGCTGCACCATGGGCTGACCTCCGTGGTGTTCTCGCTTGAGATGGGGCGCAACGAGATCACGATGCGCATGCTCTCAGCCGAGGCCAAGGTGCCCCTGCACCACATGCGCAGCGGCACTATGACCGACCAGGACTGGGACCGCATCGCCCGCACCACCGGCGCGGTGTCCGCGGCGCCGATGTTCATCGACGACTCGCCCAACATGACGATGATGGAGATTCGGGCGAAGTGCCGTCGCCTGAAGCAGCGGCACGACCTACGCCTGGTGGTTCTGGACTACCTGCAGCTCATGTCGTCGGGGAAACGAGTGGAGAGCCGCCAGGTGGAGGTCAGCGAGTTCTCCCGGTCACTCAAGCTTCTCGCCAAGGAGCTGGGCGTGCCGGTCGTCGCGCTGTCGCAGCTCAACCGTGGTCCCGAGCAGCGCACCGACAAGAAGCCGATGCTCTCCGACCTGCGCGAAAGTGGATCGCTGGAGCAGGACGCCGACATGGTCATTCTTCTGCACCGCGAGGACGCCTATGAGAAGGAGTCACCCAGGGCAGGGGAGGCCGACTTCATCGTGGCCAAGCACCGCAACGGGCCCACCGGCACTATCACCGTGGCCTTTCAGGGCCACTACAGCCGCTTCGTCGATATGGCACCCGGGGTCTAGTTGTTGTTGTCGAGATGCACGGAACATGTCTGGAATCGCTCTGCGAGCAGCTCTCATTAAGTGGGCCGCTGGGCCCTGCGCTGGACCGAGCCGGTCAGGCTTCTCGCGCGTAGCTCATCCGGCACCGCGAGGAGTGAGGGAACGGCAGGTCAGGGGCGCAACCGAGCTCGGCAGGGGGGGTCGCGGCGAGGCCGTGCCGAGACGCCCGCGCCATGTACGTAGGAGGCTCGCGTACTGGTCCGGGATCAAGCTCCACGAGGTGAGTCCTTTCGCCCAGTGTGGGTCACCGTCGTAGCGCCCAGAGCAAACACCCCACACGGCCGTGTCTGCCGACGGGCGGTTGACGGGCGTGCCTCAGGGCGAACCCTCGTTGGTCGTGTCGGGGAGTCTGTACACGTGCCAGTGCGCCAGGTCCTGTTTCCGCCACACAGTGAGGGTCACCTCAGGCGGTCAAGTCTCTCTGGCTTCGGAGGCGTGGTTCTGGCGTACTGCTGTCCCAGGACAGTCCCGAAGCAGCGGAGCGCCAGTCCTGTGAGTGCTGCGGCGGCCGCAGGCTTCCACTACGTTGCGCCGGCTGCTCCGTCCGGGCAGTGTCCTGGCTCGGACTGGGGTTGCGGCGTAGTGGGCCGCACTGAGGAGTTGGCCATCTCCATGACGAGTGTGGGTCTTCGCTGCTGGGGGCTTGGGAACCGGGACGGGCCTGTCGGCGTCCAAGTGGGTATGAGGTGGACGGTGTGGTTGGCGGGCGCGGCCTGCCTGTTGGCCGCGTGCGGGCCTGTGGTGCAGCAAGATGCAGGCATGTCGCAGGAGAGCGGGTCCGCGGCCGGCAGCAGTGCCGCACCAGACGCCACACCGTCCCTCGAGCTGGCGACGCCTCGGCCGCAGAAGTCGTCACCGGCGAGCAGCGCCACCCCGGTGGGCTCCGACAGCACGGTGTTCCCCGCCGGTGAGATCGACCCGAGCCTGGCGGGACTGGCTGACGTGGCGGTGGACGACCTGGCGCAACGGCTCGGCGTCAGCGGCGACAGCATCGCTGTCGTGACGGCGACGTTGGTCACCTGGCCGGACGCCAGCCTGGGCTGTCCCGCCCCGGGGATGCGGTACAAGCAGGTGCCCAGTGACGGTGCGGTGATCGAGCTCGAGGAGTCGGACCGCATCTACCGGTACCACACAGGAGGGAGCGGCCGGTCGCCGTTCTTGTGCGACCAGCCCCTCGCTCCTGTTCCGAGCGCTACTGGACGTTGATCAGCGTCAACCCGAGTAGCCCGCCGTCACCGGTGTGGGAGATGGCGCCGAGGTACTTCTCTGCGTCGGTCAGGCCCGTCCAGCTCACCTCGACCGGCGCGACTGCACCTATGGTGGCCGAGGCGGGCGCACTGTCGATGCTCAGCGAGCCGCCACCGGGCGTGAGCGGCACCGACCAGGTGTCGACCGCGTATGCGACGGGCGCGGTTCGGGACCGACCAGCCGTGCACGACCAGCGTGTACGTCCCGTCAGCCGGCAGCGGCAGGTCGATCTGCTCGTCGGTGCCACCGTTGGTGCTGGCGGCCACGATCGCGCCGGTCGAGTCCTCGAGGAACAGGTCGATGTCTGTGTCCCCGGGGATCGACAGCGCGATCCGCAGGTAGGCCGACCCGCTCACGTCGATCGGGAACCTGTCGACGCCGCCGCCAGGCCCGGGTGCGTCGTCGCCGCTCGGGAAGGTCTGATCGGGATCCTGCCCAATGCTTCCGGACAGCACTGTGGACGGGACGAGCCCGTGGGGGGCCGCGGTGTAGGCGCCGGAGTAGCCGAACTTGACGTCGAAGCTCGTGCCGCCGTCGGCGACGCTCGCGGCCACCTCGGTCGGTGCGTCCAGCTGGCTGGCGTTGACCGCGATGGGGCTCTGTACCCAGTAGCCACCGCCGACGAAGCGCAGGGTGCCGAAACGCCACTCACCCAGCGGCGCACTCTCGTTGCGGATCGTCACCTCGACGGTCGCCGACTCCCCGGGCCCGAGTCGAACCTTGCGCGGCGAGACCGACACGTCGTAGCCGCGAGGATCCCGAGGCCACGCCCGATAGGTCACCGTCCGATCGGCCACGTTGGTCACCGTCCGGGTGACGGTCTGTGACCCGGGCAGGCTGGCTACGCCGATCGAGGGCAGGTTCAGGTCGCTGGGGTCGAAGGGCAGGTCAAGGCTGGCGACGAAGTCGCAGGACCCGGCGGTGAAGATGCCGAGGTCGGAGCCGCAGGTGAACGCCGCGTACTCGAACAGGCCGGCGTCGAAGACCAGACCCGGGTCGAACATGGAGTTCTTCCTGGACGGCTTGCCGGGGTCGACGTGGCCGGCCCCGAAGTCGAACGGGTCGGCCAGCGTCCTCTCGTCCTCCTTCAGGACGCGGCGGCTCGCAGTGGTCATCAGCGCCGACTTCGCGGCGGCAGCCGACCAGTCCGGGTGCGCCTGCTTGAGCAGCGCGAACAACCCCGCCACGTGCGGGCTCGACATCGACGTCCCAGAGATCGCCTGGAAGGAGTCACCGAACGGGTCGACCCCCGGCGACGCACCCGCGAGGATCTGGTGACCGGGCGCGGTCAGGTCCGGCTTGATGACGTCCGGGACCGGCCCGTTGGGGCCACGGGAGGAGAAGTACGCCATCGTCGGGTTCGGCTTCTGGTAGGTCTTCGTGGCGGTGTCACGCAGCGTCACCGTCGCCTGGCCGTCGTTGTCGGCGATGAATTTCTTCAGCGCGACTCCGTCGGTGTTGTTCACGTGCACGCTCGGCACCGAGTGAGTGTCGGTGAACAGGTTGTCGTCGTCGGTGTTGTTGTACAGCACCATGCCGACGCCACCCGCCTGCTGCACGGCGAGGCTCTTGTCCGCACGGCCGACCGCACCGCGGCGACACAGCACGATGGCTCCCTCGACCGCCGCCGCGTCCAGCGTTCCGGGCTCGCACAGGTCTCCGCCGGCGAGCTCCGCGTCCACGAAACGGGCCGGGCCCGCGGACGGGGTGATCGACGCACCCGTCACGCGCAGCTGCTGCTTCTTGTGCTTGCCGCCGGGCCGCTTGTTCTTGGCCCCCTTCGTGTCCTTGTTCTCGTCCAGGCCGGTGGCCTGCACCACACCCTGGAAGAACCGCGCCTGGGTGCTGGCGCCCACGGACGTGATCCACGGGGCGTTGGCCGGCGACCCGACCGTGTCCGCGTCCGGGCCACTGTTGCCAGCCGACGTCGCAGCGAACACCCCCGCGTCGGCCGCGAACAAGAAGGCGATGTCATCCGCACCGTTCGGCGCGCTGGCACCGCCACCGATCGAGTAGTTGATGACGTCCACACCATCAGCTACCGCCTGGTCGATGGCGGCGGCGAGGTCGGAGGTGAAGCCGCCAAGCGCACCGAGGCCCTTGTAGGCGATGACCCGAGCGCGCGGAGCGATACCGGAGACGACCCCGACCCGCTGGCCCTGCATCGTGGCGGTCACGCCCTGGTTGCCGGCCACAGTGGACGCGGTGTGGGTGCCGTGCCCGTCGTCGTCGCGTGCAGAGTCATACTCCGCGGGCGTCGCTCCGATAAGTGCTCGGTAGGTCTGGAGCATCTGCCGCGCCCCCAGCAGCTTGTTGTTGCACGTGAACGGCACGTCGTCGGGGTTGTGGGCGGTGTTGCCGAACTCGCAGCTCGGGCGGAAGGTCTCGTCCAGAGTGACGCCAAGATCAGGGTAGGAGCCGTCGTCGGCGAAGCTGGGGTGCTCAGGCCAGATGCCGTTGTCGATGATCCCCACCACGACGTCCTCACCGGTGAGCCCCGTGCTCCACGCACCCCCGCGGCGGGTCAGCCCGAGGTAGCGAGGTGAGGAGTCGGTGGTCTTCTGTCGAAGCTCGTCAGGCAGCACCAGAGTCACCTTGGGGTCCGCCGCCAAGGCTTGGGCATCCTCATAGGACAGCGTGGCGGAGAATCCGTTCAGCGAGGTGGTGTAGGTGTTGACTTTTTCCTCCGGGCCCGCACCCACCGACTCCAGCACCTCGTCCTGCGCCTCGACCAGGTCCGCGGCCAGGGCATCGGCGCGAGGCGTGTCGAGCCGGTCCTGGCCGACCACAGCCACGACGGGGTCCTCATCCATCACGACGATGTATGAGCCGTTGTCGCTCTCCTCCACCGCCTTCGACGGCTCGGAGACCTCAAGACCCGGGCCGACATCCTGAGCAGTGGCGCTCACCGCCACCCCAGCCGTGGCCGTAGCCGTGACCGTCACCGCGATCAGCACTCGCTTGAGCATGGGGACTCCCTCATCGTGCGGCTGGACGGGCGGACACTAGCGAGACCACACAGCGCGGGGCAATGGCCTGTAGGGGGTCGCCTTCGAATACCTCCGTACCCACCAGCTCACACCTGACCCCAGCACGTCACGAGGAGCCGTCATGTAGAAGCGTCGGATTCACAGGCACTTCGCCGCGCAGCCTCCCGCTCAGCGGCCGTGTCCTTCCGCCGCCAGTGGACGCACCACACAACCCGGCGTCGATTCCGCCCGGTAGGACGCGGCCCTGGCGTCTTGAGTCGGACGCCTTTCAGGGGCCCTGGCTGGATCCGAGGGTTGTGCGTCAGTGGGCGGTCGCGGTTCGTGAGCGGTGGGACCGGCGTCGCGCCGCGTCAGCGTAGGAGGCGGTCGAGGATGTGTTCGACCTCGGCTGCGTAGAAGGCGTCGGGTTGGGGGTAGAGCCAGCTCAGCTGGCCGAGGATCTCGAGGGTGACGAGGCCGTGGAAGTGTGCGTAGGCGCTGACGAGTGCGGGCACGGCGGCTGCGGGGAGGTCGGCGCCGAATCGCGCCGCGGCGGCCTTCTCGGTCGGGCTCGGCGGCCGCCTGGGCTCGTCGACGGCGAGCTCGCCGTGTGCGTGCGCGTCGGTTGCCACGCCGAAGAAGGCTGCTCCGATCCGGCGGTTGGCCTGCTCAGTGGGGCCGCCCTCAGGGGCGGTGTAGCCGGGGATGGGGGTGCCGAAGATGAGCAGGAACCGGTGAGGGTCGGCAACCGACCAGTCGCGGTAGGCATGCATGCCGGCCCGTAGTCGTGCCCGCGCCGACTCACGCCGGTCGACGGCGGTCTCGACGGTGCTGGCAAGGTCGGTGTAGGTGTCGGTGACGAGCTCGGTGATGAGGGTGTCGAGGCTGTCGTAGTAGCGGTAGAGGCCGGCTGGGCTCATGCCGATGTCGCGTGCGATCCCGCGGATGGACAGCGACGCCGCGCCCTGAGTGGCGAGCTGGTCCAGGGCGGCCTGCTTGATCTCGGCGACCGTGTCCGCGCGGAGGCGCTCGCGCCTGGTCAGGGTGGGCACGTGGCCCAGTCTGCCGATGGATCCCACCAGACGCAAACACCACTTGCTATTGCGAACAGCGTACGCAATAGTGGTTGTCGTACGCACTCGCCCCGAGGAGGACCTGTGACTACTACCCCCACGCACGACACGACGTCCCCCCGGCCGGGAGACAAGCCAGTAGTGCCGCCGCCTGTCGGGCGCCTCGTCCGGGTGGCCCTGATCGCTGCTGCGCTCGGACTGCTCGGCACCGGGGCCGTCCTCGTCGCCGACCCGAACGACCAGATCGGCGCCTGGTTGCAGATCGGCGCGGGGACCGGACTGGCCGCGACCGCGCTGCGCCCGCGGTTGTGGGCCGGTGGGCTGGTCGCCGCGATCGCTATCGCCGCCGGCCTGGTCGTGGGCCACCTGGCCGACTACTTCGGTGCCGCCGACTCCACCATCGGCCCGGTCGCCATCGGTCTCACCCTGGTGCTGCTCGCACTGTCCACCACCGCCGGCGTGGCCTACAGCAGGAGCGTTCGGTGAGCGCCCCGACCACGGACCCCACGACCACCCCGACCCGACCCCGCACCCGGCGGTCCCGCCTCGGTCGCGCCGGGGTCGCCACGCTGGCCGTCATCGGCGCCGTCACCGTCGTGGCGCTGATCGTCGGCACCGTGGTCGGTGTTCGCGACGCCGACCGGACCAACGGCGGCTACACCTACCCCTACCAGGGCTGGACGGGCACCCCTACCGACTACGCCTCCTGGTACCTCACCGACGACGGGCTCTACTGGCCCGGACCGATCGTCGACCAGGCGCTCAACTGCACCAGCGGCCAGCTGACCCTGCACGTCTTCGGGCTGGCCGACATCCAGTTCCGCCCCCTGTCCGACCGCGCCAAGGTCGTCCACCAGCCCCAGGTGACCTGCCGCGACCGCGGCTTCGACACCAGCGCCTGGGACGCCATCGACGACCCCGACAACCTCTACCCCGACCTATGAGCGCCTGGCCAGGAACACACCAGCAGTGCCCTGACCACGGGCCACTGAGCGCGGACACGCACCCTCAGCGCCTCCCGACACGTCCAGTGCTCGTGCGAATCGGCGACAACGACCGCACCCGGGTCGCGTCCCTGCTCGGCGAGCACTACGCCCAGGGACGGCTCGACGTGGCAGAGCTTGACGAGCGCAGCGCACTCGCCCTGTCCGCCACGCACCAGCACGAGCTGGACGCGCTGCTCGCCGACCTCCCCAGCCTGGACACGGGCCTTGTTCCCGAGCCGGCCGGGCAGGCCGCAGGCACTCCTGCGCGACGTAGGCCTCCTGTCGCTCTGCTGGTCGTCCTGGGCATCGCCCTCACCGTTGTCACCCAAGGCGCGGCCCTGTTGTTCCTGCCTGTGCTGTGGTGGACCGTGGGCCCAGCTCGTCGCCGCTGTCACCACCGGCCGCCCGCGGATACGCAGAGGAGCGCGCTCCGATGACCGACACCACCACCCGCACCGACACTCGACCCCGCCCGCGCCGGGGCCGACGTCCCCCGCGCACGCCACGGGTCGTCCTCGTGACAGGGGCGTCGTCGGGGTTCGGACAAGCCATCGCTCACGCCGCCCAGCAGGCCGGGCACAACGTGTACGGCACCAGCCGCCGCCCCGACCGGTTCCAGTCGCCAGTGCCGATGCTGCCGCTCGACGTCGGCTCCGAGGAGTCCGTCCAGCGCTGCGTGGACGCAGTGGTCGCTGCCGAGGGCCGTGTCGACGTGCTCGTCAACAACGCCGGAGCCGGACTCAGCGGCGCGCTGGAAGACACCTCCATCGACGAGGCGGCCTGGCAGATGGACACCAACGTCTACGGGGTCTTGCGGGTCACGCGCGCGGTCCTGCCCGTCATGCGATCCCAGGGATCCGGACGCATCATCACCATCTCCTCCCTGGCCGGGCTCACAGGGATGGCCTACCAACCCCTCTACGCAGCCAGCAAACATGCCGTCGAAGGCCTAGTGAGTTCACTGCGCCTCGAGCTGGCCGACAGCCCCATCGACGCGTGCACGGTCGCCCCCGGCGACTTCCGAACCGGCTTCGCAGCCGCACGCACCGAAGCCCGCGCCGCACACTCCGACATCCACGCCGAGCGGTACGCCCGCACCATGGCCCACTACGAGCGCGACGAACACCACGGGCCAGATCCCGCCCTTCTCGCTGACCTCGTGACCCGCCTCATACGCACCCCACGGCTGCGGCCCCGATACCTGGTCGGGAAGCCCTCCCAACGCTGGTCCCTGCAGGCCAAGAACTACCTACCCGCGTCAGTCTTCGAGTACGTCACGACCCAGATCTACGGCCTGCGCTGACGCCACCCCCAACGGACCTCCCGTCCGAGGGCAAGCCCCGACAAAGACCCCCTCGAGGCATCGTGAAGCCGTGTCGCGGGCGAGCCCGCTCACCATGTGCCCACCACGCCGTAGCTGCCCGAGGTCTTCGCGCCGCAAACACGTCAGAATCCGCCAACAGCCCCCACCCCGTGGCAGATACCCACCCGCCGATCCCGTCGACACCCAGGTACGTCCTACCGCCGCCTGCGGACGCACTGCGACGAGATCACGGGGGTATCTGCTGCACCGTCGTTGATGCTCTGCCGAGAGACGCCGCGGATCAACCTCGGGCACCACGCGCTCGCTGGTCACGGTGGACCCCGGCGCGGGCTACGGTCGAGCAGGTGGATGTCGCGAGGGAACCGGTGCCCTTCGAGGTCTACGAGGCTGGCGCCTACTTGCACGGCACCAAGGCGAGCCTCGGGGTGGGTGAGCTGCTGGTGCCCGGCCGCGAGTCGAGGTTCGAGGTCGGCCGGATGATCAACTACGTGTACTTCACTGCGACGCTGGATGCCGCGGTCTGGGGTGCGGAGCTTGCTTGGGGTGAGGGCGCCGGGCGGATTCGCCTCGTCGAGCCGACGGGCCCGTTCGAAGACGACCCGAATGTCACCGACAAGAAGCTCCACGGGAACCCGACGAAGTCCTTCCGCAGCCGTGCGCCGCTGCGCGTCGTCGGCGAACTCACTGACTGGGTCGGGCACCCGGCGACAAGACTCCGAGCCATGCGGGACGGCATCGAGGCGTTGCAGCAACGGGGCGCAGCGCACATCGACGACTGACCGCCCTGCCACACAGCCTCGCCATCCACATGTGCTCGGTCACGGCCCTCCGCCCGCTGCATCTCGCCGCGCGCCGCGCGCCTTGCTTCACTTCTGATGCGACGGGGATGATGAAATCGTGAGCCGCTTCGTAGAGGACGTCCGCAGGGCCAGGCGCGAACACTCCTTGCCTGAGAGGTTCCGAGCTGATGACGTTCGGCGCGCGTGCCCCGGTTGGGCCGATCACACATATGGGGTGTTCCTTCCGAAGCACCGCCAGGGGAACCCCGGCGGTTACACCGCCTACTTCGTCCAGCACCGTGACGGGTCGTTCAGCCTGATCAACTGACCCAGCGCCCGAGGTGAGTGCCCCGCCGCCTGTGGACGCGCCGCGACGAGACGATCCCGGGCATAGCAGCATCGATTCCGCCAAGAATCACGCGACGTCGCTCCACCCAGCTGACGTGAACGGCTCCCGTATCGGGGCCTGGCCGATGTCCCGCCGACCTAGCGTGGGCCGGGGCCGCTCCCTGCTGGGTTGGCGTAGATGGGGATCGGTGTTCCTGCTGGTTCGGGAGACTGGATCTGCGCGGCTGCCAGCCCATCAGAGCTCCTTGGCTTCCGCGGCCCGAGGAATCGGCTTGGGCACCTACCTCTCTCTCCGGGACCGGCCTACTCTTGGGTGGTCGAGGGAGTTCTGGTGTTCGGGAACCTGGACGGGACGGTGTGTACGGGCCGGTCGCCAGGTGGATGCCCTGGTCGTAGGGTGCCGGGTCGCGCCCGTGGTGTCGTGATCGACCGGGCCTCGGCAGCGCCACGCGACGGTTACGGCCGGTACGGGCGACGGCTGGCGTGGGTGGTGGGCGGTGTGGCGCTCGCTTCCGTGCTCAACCGAGTGGTCCACGTCGTCGTCTGGCGGACACGGTGGCAGCCGGGGATCGATGCGCTGCGGTGGTTCCACAAGCGCGCTAGGCCGATGGAGCTGCGGTCGGCCGGGAAGCGGAGCAAGACCGCGGCGGCGGTGCATCACAGAGGCCGCCGGTCGGGGAAGGACTACGTCACTCCGGTGTGGGCCCACCGGGTGGGTGACCGGTTCTTCATCGGGTTGCCCTATGGCACCGGTGTCGACTGGTGCCGCAACGTGCTGGCCGCCGGTAGTGGTGCTGTTGAGCACGACGGTGTGCGGTTCGACGTGATGGCCCCGGTCATCGTTGCGGCGCGGGATGCTCCCGAGAGGCTCGCGGGGACGCGACGGAGCATGCTGGAACTGATGGGCATCGAGTCCTTCCTCCGACTCGACATCGTGCCCGCGTCGGCGGCCGCGGCCTGAGCGCAGAAACTACCGGGCTCG
Source organism: uncultured Actinomycetota bacterium (assembly GCA_963714455.1). Classification (GTDB taxonomy): domain Bacteria; phylum Actinomycetota; class Actinomycetes; order Jiangellales; family Jiangellaceae; genus CAVQGZ01. The sequence goes on along the minus strand of CAVQON010000012.1, from coordinate 7,454 downwards.
ATCACTCGACAGGCGGAGCAGCGGCTGTCGCTGGCTACGACGCCTGGACTCCCCGGATGAAGTCGGTGATGGCCGCCGCGCCGGTGTCGGGCTGCTCGACGAGCACCATGTGTCCGGCTCGTGGGATGGTCACGAGGCGCGCGTTGGGGATGGCCTGCTGGGCCTTGCGCGCGTCGGTGTCGCCCCCTGCCTCCTCCTCACCGACGACGACCAGGGTTGGTGCCTGGACCTGCGCGAGCAGCTCGGGTGGGTTGCCGGCGGTGCCGAACACCTGCCGCAGCATCGGCACGGCCGCAGGGACCATCTGCGCCTCCCACCGCTGCCGCCACGCCTCACGCTCGTCCGTGCGGGCCGGGTCGGACATGAACGTCGGGCCCAGCATGTTCCGCATGGACTGGGTGGCCAGGCGTGACCGCATCCCGGTGCCGAGCGGGCCGAGCAGGCTGCTGGCGCGCATCAGCCATGCGAACAGGTCGACGTACAGCAGGACCGGCCGTGAGAGCGGGTCGACGTTCATGCCGATGAGCACCAGGGACCGGATCCGCTCCGGGTGGCGCACGGCCAGCCGGACTCCGACGAACCCCCCCACCGACGCCCCCACCCAGTGGCAGGAGTCGACCTCGAGCTCGTCGAGCAGCGCAACAGCGTCCTCGTACAGCCCTTCCGTCCCCAGCAGGTCCAGTGACGGTTGCGGTGCTCCCAGCCCGCTCTGTCCCTGCCCGCGGTGGTCGTAGCGGATGCACCGGTGATCCCCGCTCAGCGCGTCGACCAGAGGGTCGAAGAGCTCCTTGTTGGTGAACAGTGCTGGCGCGCACACCAGCGTCTCGGTCCCCGCGCCCACCTGCTCGACCATCAGCTTGGTGCCGTTCACCGACACCAGCGACTTCTGGCTGTGCTGCTTCGTCGTCATGGCCCCTCCAACCCTGGACCCCGTGACTTCTCCTTCGACGCTCCGGCGTCGCCGAGGTCGGCGCCAGTGCCGGAAGGCCTCATGCGGGCGCCCGCGGGGCGTCCGCGGCCAGCAGGCTCGTCGACGGGCGACCACAGCTGCGTTCCGGGAAGGCGCGTGGCCGAAGCCGGTAGTTCGGCCGTCACCGCAGGTGGACGAACGGCTCTGGATTCGGCGCGAGCGCCGGACGATCGTGGAGGTGGATGCGCCGGCCAGCGGGTCCGCGACCAGCATGTGTGGCCCGTGGCGGCGGGAGGAGGTGTGACGCCATGTCGGGCCGTACGTGCAGCACCTACATCGACGCGCCGGTCCAAGCCGTGTTCGAGGTGATGAAGGACCCGGCCAGCTTCACCGACCTGATGCCCGGCGTTGAATTCGTGCCGGAGGTGATCACCCCGGACGGGGTGGGGACCACGTACCGGTTCCAGACGCGGGTGGCCGGACTGCCGATCCGTGGCAGCGGTCGCTTCACCCAGGTAGCGGTCAACCGCCACATCCGTGATGAGACCTCGATCCCGATCGAGGGCTCCTTCGACTACTGGTTCGAGGCCGAGAACGGGGGGACACGGGTAACGATCGAGCACCACCCAGGCCGGCTCTGGGGTGTGCCCGTGCTCGGTCGGCTGCTGGCCGACAGTTACGCCCGCGACGACCAGCGCATGCTCGCCCTGCTCAAGGCCAAGCTAGAGCCGCGGGCCGAGAACTGACCCGACCGGCGGTACCAGAGGATCACTAGTTCGCCGGGATCGCCATCGCGCAACGCGTCGGCGAGGAGTTCCTCCCCGCAGCGATGGACCGAGGTGCCCCACTCCGCCGCGTGTCGGTCAACCTGCGGCACTACACGCTGCTGTTGGTACCGGCGGGCCACGGGCACCAATGGCATCGGCGGGCTGTCAGCTGCCACTCACGACGGCCTCGGCGGCGCATCGACGAACGGACAGCCGAGGTGAGGGTCTGCTAGACCGTGCCGATGACATGGAGCGACGTGCTCACCGTGGCCGCGGCGGTCGGGGCGGGGGTGATGGGCGGGGTGTTCTTCGCCTTCTCGGTGTTCGTGATGGCCGCGTTGGATCGTCTCCCGCCCGCACAGGCCGTGGCGGCGATGCGGGCTATCAACGTCACCGTGATGACCGCGCTGTTCATGCTGGGCTTCGTGGGGACGGCGCTGCTGTGCGTGGCCGTTGTCGTGGTGGCGGCCACGGGCGGATTCACCGGCACGGTCGGGCTGGCAGTGGCCGGCGCCCTGACCTACTTGATCGGTACCTTCGGGGTGACGGCCGCGTACAACGTGCCCCGCAACAACCGGCTCGAGCAGTACGGCGACAGCAGCCAGGGGGTCGAGTACTGGCCGACCTACCGGCGCGAGTGGACTCGCGCCAACCACGTCCGAACCGCCGCCGGCATCGGCGCGGCTCTGCTGCTGACCCTCGCCGTCGTGCCCACCTGATCCGCCGGACACCCCGGCCCAGACGCATCGACCCACCGACAGCCCGTCAGCCTGCTGGGCACACAGTCGTGCACGTGCCCAGCGTCGGCGCGCTGCATCGCCAGTACCGTGGCCGAGGTGGGTGGGATCTCAGCGCAGCAGGCAGGTCGTGGGGCCGCAGCGGTGCTCGGAAGTGCCGCGGTCTTCCAGATCGGCTTGGCTGCCGGTGCGCCATGGGGTGCAGCAGCCTGGGGTGGCCGCCGCCAGGGAACGCTCCCCGCCGGGCTACGCGCAGCCAGTGCCGGATCAGCGGTGATGCTCGGCGCGATCGCGGCCCTGGCCGCCTCCCCAGACCCCGCCCACCCGGTGCTGCGCGCACGCATCCTGCGCGGCAGCGCTGCCTACCTGGCTGTGGGGATGCTCGCGAACGCAGCATCGCGCTCACCTGTCGAGCGGTGGTGGGCACCGGTGAACGCGGTCGGGGCAGTCCTGCTGTGGCGCGCTACCACTTCACCCTGACCAGTTCGACCCGGCGGTCGCTACAGGCAGGATCGGGCGGAACCGGCCGGACGCATCGCGTCCACGCATGCACCCAGGGCTGCGTCACATCGCCGCCTGCGGACGCACCACGACCCGGAGTCGATTCCGCCCGCGGTGGGGCAAGTCGATGAGCGGATTCGAGCCGACGACGACACCCTGGACGCGAGATGTGCAGGATGCCGGGCCGCCCACCGCGCCCGTCGGGCCGGCGGGTGATCCTTGGGCGGCGGATGACCCGGTGGGTGCGCAGGTCGTGGGTCGGCTCGCGGCGCAGCGCACCTCGGGACTGCGATGGAGAGGGTGCGGTGGATGCTCTCGTGGCTGACCGGGTGGTCGATCCGGTACCGGACTGTGCGATGTCCGATGTGGGGTTCACAATGCGCGGGAGCCAGCCATCTGGGTCACTACGACCCGCCCTAGCTAGAGGATGTTCACCGCGCGGGCGATGACCAATGCGGCCAGGGAGAGAGAGATCAGTGACTCCACGATCATCGCGAGCTTCGCCCACACCCGGATGGCCGACACATCGGTGGGGCTGAAGGCCAAGGCTGTGTTGAACGACAGGGCTAGGTAGTCCGGGAAAGCCGGGTACCACGACGGCGAGACGTACTGGCTCATCGTCATCTCGGGAAACACAAACGCCGGCCGCGTGACCGAACCAGCTGCGCGGGCAGCCGCGCCGCCGGAGTCGACGTTCCAGAACCAGAGTGCAAACGCGAGGACATTGGTCACCCAGACCACCGCGCCGATGAGGAGGAGTTGTGTCGGGTTGTCGAACTCTGCGTCCGAGAGGATGCCTGACACGAGCCGACCCGCCGCGATCCCGTTGGCGACCGCGATCAGCCCCACCATGAGTCCGGTCGTGACCTGCAGCCATGGTCGCTGTCGGTCGATCCGTCCAGGGTCACCGACGACCAGCACGATGAGCAGCACGGCGAGGAAGGACGGATACACCCACGCCGGCGAGACCCGGAAGTCTTCGGGCAGCAGCTGGTGCAGCACTCCGGCCACCACGACCGCAGTCGCCATCGGCCATCGCCGCTCGCCGCTGCGTCCGACCGGCTCGTGTGCCATGGGCCCATCTTGGGCCATCCCCGGCGCCGACCCGGGTGCTCGACGCCTCTGGGTCGAGGTGGTCGTAGGTAGCAGTCCTTGCTGACAGGGACGACTGGCAGGGCTATGCGCCCCCCATGTGTTCACTGCGTAGCGTCCCGCCAGCGCGGCCGTGCCACTCCGCCGCCTGTGGACGCGCAACCTAGAGGCTGAGCCAACGAGGTCTTTGCCGCTGTGACACACGCGGCTCAGATTCTGCTCGGTTGCCTCGCAAGGGTCGATTCGAGCAGGGATGGGCCCCGGATTCGCGCCATCTTCCCTGCATCCCGACAGTTGTCGAGACGCAAGGAACATGGCTGGAATCGGTCTTGCGAGTAGCGAGGACGCTTGCGTACCGGTCCGGGCCAGCTCCTCGAGGTGAGTCACTTCGCCCAGCAAGACGCAGACAGAACTGTCCGTATGTCATGCCATAGCGGTGGTCACCGAGAACCCTTCTGTTCCAGTGCCGCAAGGCGCAGGCCCGCACCCGGGGATGCCGCCACCTCGTCCGATCGCGCCGACCGCGTACCACGCCCGGCAAGGTCGACGGGCGGCTCAGCTAGAAGACGCGGCCCTGGGCGAAGCCCAGCGTCCGACGGCAGTGCGGGGCACGAAGTACACCAGGGTGCGGCCTTCCCCGAGAGGGAACCCGACGCCCCCGTCGGTAGACCTCGGTCAGCTCACGATCGCAGTGCGGGCACGTGGTGAGAGGTCCTCTCGATCGACCAGGGCCCACGGCGCCTTGCGCTGGCTGTTCGCCATCGTCTGCCTCCTCGTCCAAGTCAATGACGACACGCATGCATGCGCCAGGGCCCTTCGGTGTAGTCGCCCTCATCGCGGCAGGTGCGGGCGGGCTTCTTCTGGGCTTCACCGGCCTCGACGCGGTTCACATGTCGTTCGATCGACCGAATGGGTCGGATCCCGGTCGCTGTGCCCTGTCCGTCGGCGCCGTCCGGTGGTACGGCATGAGTATGCGGGCGGGAAGGTTTGCGGGTGCTTCTGGCGGTCGCCCGAGCTGTCCCATTGGCGGGCTCGGAGGGGTTGAGAGTCGTCAGTGCAACCACGGCCAGGAGCGCTGCCTCGAGCTGGCGGGTGCGAAGGGACGTGGCCACGTTCGACAAGACGCTGAAGCGGTCTGGCGCACCCCTCGTCGAACGGTTCGGTGCGCAGACGGCGGCCGTCATGCGTGCGGAGATCCTCGACGAGTACCGGCGTCTGCTCCCGGGGGTTCCCGACATCGGGGGACGGCGGAACCCGAGCGCGTCGGATCTGGACGGTGCGCCCCAGTTCCTGGCGGTGCACCGCGTGGTCCTGCGGCACGGCGGGAATGTGGAGGACACCGGTCGGCTGATCCACTACCTGCTGCGGGCCGAGATCGAGCGTGTTCCCGCGGTGATGCGTCGGTGGATGGCCAAGCACCGCATCATGGGACGAAGCCTGCGGACGTGGAAGCGGATGGCCCGCTGGACGCAGGCCCACCGCTACCCCGACGACTGGGTCCTGGACATCGTCACAGCGACGGGGAACCCTTCGACCTCGGGGTGGACATCACCGAATGCGCCATCCTCAAGTACCTGCAGGCCCATGACGCAGGCGATTTGACTCCCTACTTCTGTGACGGGGACTACGTCGTTCGCCGATCTCGGGACCGGCCTGCGCGGACCAAGACGCTGTCCTGGGGCTGCGACCGATGCGACTTCCGCTTCGTGAAGGGCGGCAGCACGACCGCCCCCTGGCCACCCAGATTCGCCGAGCGCACCTGCGGAAGACCCTCGCCGCTCCGCCAGGTCCACACCGGCGCGCTAGGCACCCGCCTTCACACGGCTATCGCCACCCGCTCAACCAGAGGCGCCCCACCCAGATCGCGTCCCCACCATCGGGACGGGTCGCGAACATACTCATCGCGGCAAAGTCGGAAGTCGCGTGCGTTGCGGCTGGTCCGTAATTTGGCTAGAGTTACGGCTATGTCGGTGTCGGAGCAGATGGCGTTGGCGGACGTGAAGAATCGCCTTTCCGAGGTGGTCGACCAGATCGAGCGCGAGCACGGCCGAGTCATCATCACCAAGCACGGACGCCCCGCTGGGCGTGGTCGTGCTCAGCGTCGACGACATCGAGTCGCTGGAAGAAACCCTCGACGTGGTCAGCAACGACAGCCTGCTCGCCGACATCCGTGAGGCCCTCGCCGAACGAGCCCACACCCCTGCCCAGACGCTGAGCAAGGACGAGGCGCTTGAGCTGCTGAGCCGTCGGTGAGCGACTACCGGATCGACTGGTCCGGTCCCGCCCGACGAAGCCTGCAGCGCATCCCGGAGAAGGTCGCCACCGCCGTCGTGGAGTTCGTCTACACGACCGCTGGCCGCCTGCCTGCACCCAGCGCGTGGGCAAGCCCCTCACGCTGGGGATGGCGGGCCTGCACTCCTCCCGACGCGGCGACTACCGCGTCATCTACGCCATCGATGACGACCAGCGACCGCCAAGATCGTCGCCATCGAACACCGAGCCGACGTCTACCGGCGCAAGTAGTGCCCCACGTCCAACGCCCGCCCTCAGAGCGGAAGCGGGCGTTCTCAGTCGCCCTCGGGCGTGCGACTTGTTGGGGACCGTCCTGATCCGGGTGCGGGCGTTGCAGCGCAACCCGACCAACCACCCCGGGAACCCGCGTCACTGCGCCGCCTGTTGGGCCACTCGCGGCACGACCAAGAAGCACTGCCGCGGCTGTTTGTGCGGGTGGCTCCCGGGCTGTGCCTTCGGGTGACCGAGCGGGTCGGTGGGGGCTTGCGTCCCTGTGTGGTGTGCGCGTCGGTGCGGTGGCGCAGGGCGCAGCGCGGGAGGACATCTGGCCCTGGGACGCCGGCCCCCGGGGCTGCACCATCGTGGGAGAGCCGAGAGGGGCAACCATGCCGATGGCACTCGATTCCCATCACCGGCAGCGCGGGCAGCGCGTGGTGCGCTCACCTGGTGTCGGTGTGCTCGGCGTCGCTGGAGGGCGTGGCCCTCATGGTGGGACATCTGGTGGCCACTCCGATCATCGGGCGGGAGCGGCTGCCGTGGGGCACCCGGGGGACCGAGGCCACCGATCCACTACCCGGCGATTCGCTGGTGCCGGTCCCGAAGTGGTCGCACACCCTAGCCTCCCTCTTTCACGCGGGCGGTTGACGGCGGAGTTCGGTGTCCGGTTTGCCGGTTTCTGCTGACGTGGCTGGTGGTGGGCGTGCGTGAGTGCCCGGCTGGCTCTGCCGGTGGTCGGGTCTCCGGGTCCTCGGGTCGGCGTTGCCGCGTGGGTGGTCAGGTGAAGGCGGCGCGGAGTCGGTGGAAGCCTTCGGCGATCTGTGCGGCCCAGCGCCAGGTCTTGTCGATGCGTAGCCGGACTTGTCGGGCGCCGTGGGTGATCCTGGCGGCGACGTGCAGGACGCGGTAGCGGAAGGTGGTGATCTCGCAGCGGGCCAG
>CAVQON010000011.1:0-187970 GCA_963714455.1 uncultured Actinomycetota bacterium | reverse complement strand
CCACCGCGGGGCAGTTGGCCGACGACGGGTCGCGTCACGTTTCTCGGCCGCCGGGCCGGCTGACCTCGCCTGTCAGAGCCCGAACCGGCGTGCAGCGCCGGCGGACGGTTGCCCGCTCTGGCCGTGGCGGAGTAGCGGTTCGCCAGCAGCGTCGGCGCGCCGTCGCCGGAGATGTGGCGCAGCCGCGTCGTGCCGTCGGTTGCGGCGGTGAAGATGACCTCGGCGACGTCCTGCGGCTCCTGGTTGCCGCTGGGGGTTCCTTGCTGCAGGGCGGCGGCTGCCATGTCGACGAGGGGTTGGTAGTCGGGCCTCCCGGGTTGGTGGTGAACACGAAGGATCGGCCGCCGAAGTCGGTGTTCCAGCGCCTCCGGGTTCGACGATCTTCACCCGGATGCCCAACGCGGACAGCTCGTAGTGCAGGGCCTCGGACAGCTCCTCGACCGCCCACTTTGACCCGTGGTAGAGCGATCCGAGGGGGTAGGTCAACCGCCCACCGACCGACGAGACGTTGACGATGACGCCGGCGCGCTGGGCCCGCATCGTGGGCAGGACGGCCTGGATGGTCTCGACGAGGCCGAACAGGTTGACGTCGAACTGGCGGCGGATCACCGACATCGGGGTGGCCTCGAGAGGGCCGTACGCGCCGTACCCGGCGTTGTTCGAGCAAGACGTCGATCCCGCCGAAGCGCTCCAGGCCGGCGGTGACGGCCGCGGCGATGCTGGCGCTGCCGAGCAGGTCGAGGGTGGTGACCAGCACGGTGTCACGGTCGGCGAGCGCGGCCCCATCGTCGGGATTGCGCATCGTGGCGACCACGTTCCAGCCGCGGTCGGCGAACAGCTCTGCGGACGCCTTGCCGATGCCGGAAGCTGCGCCGGTAATGAGGACTGTCTGAGGCATTCAAGAACCCTTCTGGGACGTGTAGCCGCCGGCATGGGCCGGCTCAGTTGGCGGGTGTGGGTTTGGGCAGACCGACGATGTCGTAGCTCATGTCGACGAGCCGTCGTGCAATGTGCATGTCGCGGGCGTTCGGGTTGGGTGACTGCATGGGCCAGCCGCCTCCCCGGGTGCCCGGGTCGCGGTAGAGCACGCTGTGCTGGCTGAAGTAGGCGCCGTTGTGGTGCGGAGCGTCGTCGGAGAGCAGGCAGTGCAGTGTTGTCTGCGCGGATTCCTCGTTGCTGTCGGAGACGAGGCGGGTCAGGGGCCGGATGACTGCCAGGCCGATTCGCGACAGCAGGTTCCCGCCCGAGCCGAAGCTCGATCGTGCCCAGCCGGGGTGGACGGAGTACACGGTGACACCGGTGCCCTCAAGGCGCTCGGCCAGCTCCTGGCGACCTGGACTGGTCGCGACCTTGGCCTCGGCGTAGGCGGCCTGGGCCCGGAACTCGCGCTGCTCCCAGTTCAGGTCGTCCAAGTGCACAGCGGGGCGGTTCTTCGGGCTGCCGGCGTGGACGACCGAGGACAGGATCACCATCCGGGACGGAGCGCTCGCCTCGAGCGTGTCCACGAGCAGCTCGGTCAGCAGGAAGTGGCCGAAGTAGCTCACGGCGATCGTGCTCTCCAACCCGTCGGCGGTGACTTGTTTGCCGCCGGTGAGGTTGACCATGCCCGCGTTGCAGGCCAGGCCGTGCAGGCGGTCGTGAGTGCTCGTGAACGCGGTGACGAAGTCGCGCACCGACTGCAGGTCGGCCAGGTCCAGGCGCATCACCTCATACGTGCCCGGCAGGCCGGCGAAGCCCTCGGCGGCCTCCCTGCCGGCATCGACCCGCCGGCAGGCCAGGACGACATGGCCGCCCTGCCGGACCAGCTGCCGGGCAGTCTCGAGCCCGACGCCGGAGTTGGCACCGGTCACGATGTAGGTCTTGCCGGTCAGATCCTTGCCGCGTGTCGCCGCGTCCAGGGCCAGCTTGGCCATGGCACCCCTTTCGGTCGTGGTGGACTCCCCGGGGCACCTTTGTACCTACTGGACCATCTGACTCGGATGTCAGATGTCGCCATTCCGCTATCCGATGCCGCCGTCGTGGTCGTCCAGGCGACCGATGATGGCGAGATGCGCCAATCGGCTGGCGGGATCCGCGAACTAGCCCGCGCCGCTTCGACATTACGGTGGACACCGCCCGCCAACCCCAACGCTACGGAGGACCACGACGTGGCCAGCGGCAAGTCGCCTCGAGCCGACCGTTCGGGCTCTGCTGCTTGACATGGGGCTGCGCCCCGCGGCTGTTCTCAGGCGTGCCGGGCTTCGGGCCGACCTGCTCTCCCACGGTCACGTGTGGCTCACCCAAGACGAGTACTTCAACCTCTGGCGAGCAGTCGAGACCGAGGCCGGCGACCCTGACTTCGTCCTCACCCTGACCGAGGCGTTCTCCCCGGAGCTGTTCGCCGCGCCCGTCTTCGCTGCCCTGGTCAGTCCAGACCTCACCACCGCGGCCACTCGAGTCGCGGCCTACAAGAAGCTGATGGGCCCGGTGCGCATCGAGCTGGCTGCTGACGACGCGGCGACAACCATCCGCTACCGCTGGCCGGTCGGCGCCCACCCGCCCCCCACGATGCTCCTGGCAGAGGTCCTGTTCTGGGTCGCCTTGGCCCGCGCCGGCACCCGACAACGCATCATCCCCCAGCGCGTCACCGCCCCGCAGGCCCCCGCCAATCCCGAGGCCTATCGCGCCCACGTCGGAGTTCCAGTCGAGACGGCAAGCGCGCCCTCCGTCACGTTCGCCGCCGCCGACGCCAGCCGGCCCTTCGTCACGGCCAACGACGCGATCTGGCAGACCTTCGAACCAGAGCTGCGGCGCCGGCTTCGCGACCTCGATCTCGACGCGACGTGCGAGGAGCGCGTGCGAGGTACGCTGCTGGAGTTGTTGCCGTTGGGCCGGACCACCATGGCTGCCGTTGCGAGCGAACTAGCGATGAGCACCAGAACCCTGCACCGACGCCTCCAGGAGGAAGGCACCTCGTTTCAGCGGGTCCTCGACAGCACCCGTGAGGACCTCGCCCGGCACTATCTGAGGGACCGCGCCATGAGTGCGCCCGAGATCGCCTTCCTGCTGGGCTACGAGGAACCCAGCTCGTTCTACCGCGCCTTCCACGCCTGGACCGGAAGCACACCAGACCACGTCCGAGCCGCCAGCGCGTGACACCACGCCAGCTGAACCACGGTGACCGCCCGGATCACGTCGCGCGCCAGCGACGCGGACTGCACGAGCCCCGTCGGGCTGACCTGCGTCCTGGGATCACCCCCCACAACCCATCAACGCACGGACATCTGACCGTGAGGGCTGCCGGCGGAGTGCCTGCGACCGCCACGGCAAGGCACGCTCGACTGGAGCGTCAGCGGGATCGCTATGCCCGCCCGCTGGCCGGGTCGAGCAGGTCCTGGACAGCCCGGTCGATGTCGCTGAACGACTCGGTCGGTCAGGGCGATGGCGTTCCTCAGCCACTCGGGTGGGTCTCCGCCGGCGTTGAGGATTCGGGCGGCCTGGTTGAGGTTGTTGCCGTAGCGGCGCAGTTGGGCGCGTGTTGTGCATGAGCTCGAGCACGACCTGCCGCCCGGATCCGGTGCCTGGAGTCCGCCTGCCCGGGCCGTCGCGAGGGCGGCGTCAGCGGCGTAGCCGCTGGCGGTCAGTCCCGCTTGCCGCAGCCCGCCGATCGCGTCGTACTCGGTCTGCGAGCAGCGGACGAGATCTGGCGGACGGCGCCGCGGCCGGTGAGTGCTCGCGGTCGCGGCCCGGTCGTGCGCCGAGGACCTGCATCCCTCGCTGCTCGGCGCCACCCCCTTGCTCGCTGAGCGCAAGTGGGTCGACCGCGCCCGGTCGCGCCGCGACGCCAGCAGCCCTGCGCCGGCGCATCTGCTTAGCAGATGCATATCTTGCTCCGCCGCTCAGGTGGGTTCTGTGATCTTCGGTTGGTCTCGGCTTGGGTGGCCGCACGGTGTCGTGCGGCGGGGCGGTGAGGGGGAGTGGGGTTGTGGTCATGCGACTTCCTGTCGGGATCGGTGGAGGATCTGGACGGCGCGGGCGGTGACGGTGGCCCGGGTGACCGGGAGGTGCTCGGCGGCGAGCTCGTCGCCGGGCCTTGGCTTGCAGGGCGGGGCGGTGTTCGGCGACGTCGTCGAGCTCGGCCTCCAGGACGGCGAGGTCGACCCCGTCGAGCTCCGGCGGTGGTCGGTGGGGGCTGGTCCCACCACGGTCCGGCCTCGGCCACCCGCATCGGTGAGCGGGTCTCCCGGTCCGCGGCGAGGGTGAGCAGGGCGGGTTGGATCTGCTCGGGCGGCCAGCCGCGCAGCAGCGCGAGCTGGATGGCGGCCAGCAGACACGGGCCCGCCCACCGGGTCGGGGACAGACCGAGCGCCCTCCTGGACGTTTGGCAGCGCTCGGCGAGCGCAGCGAGGTCGGTGATGCCGCACCGGGCGAGCACCTCGTCGCTTCGATCGGTCGTCGGCTCCTCCTCCGCCGTCGCTCGCGGTGCGCGGCCGCGGCCGGCGGGGTGGAGGGGTGGGGGGAGGAGGACTCTCGGTCTCTTGCTTTCGGTTGGGCCGCAGATCTGCGGCCACCCTGGCCGCAGCCGTGCCCCTGGCCGCAGGAGTGCCGGTAGCCGCAGCGGTGCGGGTAGCCGCAGATCTGCGGCCACCCCCCTCGGTCTCGTCGGGAGTCGCGATCCGGTCTCGGCTGGCACGCTGGGCAGCTGCAGCTCGGCCTCTGCTTCTCGGTGGGGTTGGTGGTGCGCACGTGGTAGCGGTTGGTGAGGTTCTCCCGCCCGCGCCGGCGGCGCTCGACGCGGACGAGGCCGGCGGTCTCGAGGTCGCGCATGGCCCGGTCGACCGAGTCGACCGAGCGTCGCATCCGTTCGGCCAGCAGCCGCCGCGACGGCATCCGGGAGCCGGAGGTGCCGCCGTATCGCAGCAGGAGCGCGTACAGCCGCAGGGCGGCGTCGGACACGTCGAGGTCGAGGACCCACTCGGGGACGATGGCGAACCGCTGCGGCTCGACCACGAGCGTGTCGCCCGTGCTGCGCGGTGTGGGCGTGGGTGGACGTCATGGGGCACCCCCAGAGAGAGCGGTCGGAAGCGGTGTTCGGGCACAGCGCCGCGGTGCCGGATTGGGCACCGGACTGGGAACGGGACTGGGAACGCAATGGGAACGGACCGGCCAGCACGACGGCGGACCATGGACACCACCCCGGACGCGGGAGTAGCGTCTGAGCAGCGGAAACGGCACCAGGCCGGACCAGGACGGACGAGTCATAACTGATCCGGAAAGACTTTTAATCCGCGGGTTGTGGGTTCGAGTCCCACGGGGCCCACGTTGGCTACGCCTGGTCAGGGGTTGCCAGGTGGCGCAACAAGGCGATACGCGGGGTGTGGAGTCCGCAATCAGCCTGCAAGCAATCCCCCTGCTGGGGAGTTCGGCTGGCTGGCGGCCGTCACCATGCTCGTCCTCGGCCGCGCGACCGCCTGGTGGCACACGCGAAGAACTGACCGAGCCGGACGACGACCCGCGTGGTCTGCTCAGCCCGAGGAGTGACGGTGGGCCCGGCGAGCCCGCAGGATGCCCACGATCCCGGCCACCAGAGCGACCGCGGAGGCGGCCAGGGCTGCCCACGAGTACCAGTCCGCGCCGTCACCGGTGTCAGCCAAGCTGAGCATGACAGCCAGCACGAACAGCAGCGCCGCGACGACCAGCAGCACGAACCGCATCACAGCACGTCCTCTCGGGCTCGGGTCAGTCCCTTTCGACCCACCGGTCGACGGCCCACAGCACCGCCAGGGCCAGGCCGGGGTCGACCCCGTCGGCGACGTCGAGGGTGTACGCGTCGCGGACGGTGACCCACTTCTGGGTGATCTGCACCACCGGTCGGCCGGCGGAGGCGATGGCGTACTCCTTCTCCACGAAGCTGCCCTCCAGCTCCCAGGTCTGCCCGTCACCGAGGGTCAGTGTCATCCGCGACTTGATCGGGGAGAACATCTGCGCCTTCAACGACGCCACCTCGGTGCCGGCGGCATCGGAGATGGTCATGTGCTTGGGGATGCCCAGCAGCCGACCGCGCACCTGGTAGACGACCGTGTCGGCGCCGTCGCGGATGTCGGCCTTGGGGCGGGTGCCGATCTTGCCGTCGACGAAGTACTGCTGCTGCTCGGTGCCCGGGTCGAGCACGGCGAAGTCCCGGCCTGCTCCGAACTTGCTCTTGACCAGGTAGCGGGTCCACCCGGCGGGCGGTGGGGGCAGGGCCATGACGGTCTCCTCGACGGTTCAGGCGTTGACTTCGCGCAGTTAACCATGCCAGGGAGTCAACCCCCGCGACGCGGGTCGTCACGCTCTTGGCAGGCGCTCCACGAGCGCCCGCAACGCGAGATCTCGGGCAGGGGGGAGCAGCCGACCCGACGCGTACCGATCCCGCCGGCACCGTCGTTGTGTCGGGCACCCTCGAGGCCAGCCGACATCACGCTTCGCGCCTGCCCCGTACGCAGCCCTCACAGTTCGCAACGGCGGAAGGCGTGCGTCTGGCAGATTTCTTCTCGCCCCTTGTCGAATCCAGGCGCCTGGAGCGTCATGGTTGTGTCGGCGGCAGTCGCCGGCACCAAGACTGAAGGGGATGACGATGAAGTTCTTCGTTCTGCTGGCAGGGTATGGAGAGATGCCCTCGTGGGAGGAGCTGACTGCTGAGGAGCAGTCGGCCGGCATGGCCCAGCATGTCGCGTTCGACGAGGCATGCGCAGCGCGGCCAGGCGTCGAGATCGTGAGCGGGGAGGCTCTGGAAGACGCCTCGACGGCGACGACGCTACGCACGCGTGGCGACACGATGATGGTGACCGACGGGCCGTTCGCCGAGGCGGCCGAACACATCGGCGGGTACTACGTGCTCGAGGCCCCGGACCTCGACACGGTGATCGAGCTGTGCCGGATTCTGCCCGCCTACGACATCGAGATCCGACCGGTCCTTGACCAGCCCTGAACGGACCCTCGAGGAGGTCTACCGCGCCGAGTGGGGCCGGCTTCTCAGCCTGTTGCTGGCACGGACCCGTCGCCTCGACCTCGTGGAGGACGCACTGGCTGAGGCCTTCGCGCGGGCGGCGCAACGCTGGCCGCACGACGGGGTGCCGGCCAACCCCGCCGGCTGGCTGCACACCACCGCCTACCGGCAGGTCGTGGGGGTCTTGCGGGCCGAGGCGGTCGCGGCGCGCAAGGCCCCGCTGCTCGCCGTCCGGCCCGACTGGGAGCCCCCCGAGGCGCACCCGGACGGGCTGGGCGACGACCAGCTGCACCTGATCCTGCTGTGCTGCCATCCCGCGCTCCCTCGGGAGTCGCGGTCGGCTCTGGCGCTGCGCCTGGTCATGGGCACGCCGACCACGCAGATCGCTCGGCTGTTTCTCGTATCGACGACCACGATGGCTGCACGCATCACCCGGGCCAAGCGCAAGATCGTGCTCGCTGGCATCCCGCTCGGGGCGCCACCCGAGGACGAGCTGCGCGCACGGATCGACGAGGTGTGCCGCACCATCTACCTGGCCTTCACTGCGGGGTACACCCCGGGGGATGGATCCGAGCTGCTGCGCGCGGATGTTGCTGGAGACGCCGTGCGACTGGCCCGCGTGCTGTACACCTGCGCACCGGATTCGGCACAGGTGCGAGCGCTGCTGGCGCTGCTGCTGCTCCAGCACTCCCGCCGCGACGCTCGCCAGCAGGACGGACACCTGGTCACGCTGGCCGAGCAGGACCGCTCACTGTGGCACGCGGACGAGCTGCACGTCGGACTGGACCTCGCCGACGCCCTCCATCCCGACCAGGGCTACGCCGAGGAGCTTCGACTCCAGGCACTGATCGCCGCCGAGCACGCCCGCGCAGCCACTGCGGGGGCAACGGATTGGACCGCGATCGCCGGTCACTACGCCACCCTCGAGACCCTGAGCGGATCACCCGTCGTGCGGCTCAACCACGCCGTCGCCGTCGCCGAGGCCCGCGGCCCCCGGGCCGGCCTGACCCTCCTGTCCGGACTCGACGATGCCATCCCCGGCAACCATCGCGTCGCAGCGATCCGGGCCGAGCTCGCGCGGCGAGCAGGTGACATCCGGCTCTCCCGAGACTCCTACCGCATGGCGATCGATCTCTGCCCCAACGATGTCGAGCGGGCACACCTGCGTGAGCAGCTCGCCCGCCTGCCCGCTCCTGACTGATCAGGCAGAGCGATCAGCCGGGGCGGGTCTCCCGGTGTAGGCGACCCCGAGCCTGAACACGGCCCACAGCACACCGGTCACTGCGGTGGCGATGAGCAGCAACCCGAGGTCGGGCTGGAACAGGCGCAGGGTGCCGATCGGTGCGCCGAACAGGGTCGGCACCAGGTAGAGGATGACCCACGCCGCGGCGAGGGTGGTGAGCAGCGGGAACCACAGGCTGAACCGACCGAACACGCCTGACTTGGCCCGGAGGGCGGTGCGGTGACGCCATGCGAAGACCATGCTCAGCGCGTAGACGATGGGCAGAAGCACCAACGAGATGAACAGGGCCTGCTGCGACCAGCGCGAGCCTTCCCCGTCGTACTGCAGGCCCAGCGCGTCTGCGGTGACGGCGTTGCGCAGCTGGGTCGTCTCCCCGAAGCCGATGCCACTACCGCCGTTGACCAGCACGACAGCCCCGTCGTTCTCGGCGGGAACCATCGTCGCGAGCGTCTCGACACCCGGGGTTGACCCCGAGTGCCACACGGTCCCGTTGCTGGGGTCGATGAACCAGCCAAGACCGTAGTACGGGGACGTCGGGCCGGCCGGACGCATCATCAGCGCCTTCCCCTCGGCGCTGAGCACGTCGTCCTCACCGTTCATCATCATCTGCATGTACAGCGCCAGGTCGTGGGCGCTCGCGATGACCCCGCCCTGCGGAGCCGTCCCGCGGTCGGTCGTGTTGTCGGGCAGCGGCCGCTTGGTGAAGAACCACGGGCGGTGCCCGGTCGCCATCTCCTCGTGGACGTCGCCGTCGGCGACGAAGCTGTCGTCCATGCCAACCGGCTGAAGGATGCTGGTCGCGACGTAGGTCTGGTAGTCCTGCCCGCTGACCACCTCGATCAGCCGACCCAGAATCTGGTAGTTGGTGTTCGAGTACTCCCACCGCTCGCCCGGTGGGTAGGCGGGAACTACCTCGGCGAGGCCGTCGACCAGGCGGGCCAGCTCGTCTTCCCCGCCGGTGTCGTCGCTGTGCGAGGCATTTCCTTGCAGGGTGGAGAAGCCGCTCGTGTGGCTGAGAAGCTGACGCACCGTGATGGCAGCGGCCGGTTGGCCGGCGAACCCGTCCAGGTACTGCGAGAGCTCGGCATCCAGGTCGACCTGACCGTTCTCGACCAGCTGCATCACCGCCAGCGCCGTCACGCTCTTGGAGATCGATCCGATCACGAACGGGGTGTCCGGGGTGACCGCGGTGTCATCCGTCGTGTCAGCGACACCGCGCCCGCCCATCGAGGCGATCTCGCCGTCGCTCACCACGGAGTACGCCACGCCCGGCACGCCAGAGGCGGGCATCTCGGCATCGAGGACGTCCTCGATCGACATGTCAGGCGTACTCGCGGCGACGGTGCCGCCGAGTCCGAGTGCTAGGACAGCAAGAAGTCGCAGCACAGATTCATCTCCTGTCACTCATCGACTTCGGAGCCGATCGAGGGGTGTGCCCTGAGTCAGTCGGCCCGATCCACCGTAGCCCCGCACCGAGGTCCCCGGCGCCAGCCCGCGGATGGCGGGAGGGCTGCCGCGGGGCGCGGCGCCGTGCCATAGGCCGAACCAGCCCGGCCGCCGAGGGCGATGCCGGGCTAGCCGATCCGTCGCGATCAACGTCGCAGCAGCGCCAGCCCGAGCCAGGTGAACCACACGAGGAGCCCGAGCCCGAAGATGGACGTCGCAGCCTCCGACGCGCTCGGGATGACCGTGGCGGCGCCGGCGACCGACAACCCGAGGGCAAGCCCGCCGAGCCCGGCGGAGAGCGCGCGGGTCCGCAGCACGGCGAAGCCCACCACTGCTGCCCAGAGCGCGCCGGCAACCTCGATGCCGCCGCCGAGCGCGTCCTGCACGACGCTCGTCGAGACCCAGGTGCCCAGGGCGAGGTCCGGGTCCTGGGCGTGCAGCGCCACCGCGGCTTGCTGCCCGACGAGGGCGACGCTCCCGCTGGCGATGATCAACCCCGACCAGATCAGGCCGAACGCCGCGGAGACCCGGGCGAGCGCCGGCGCCGACGACAGCCGCTCGCCGACTCCGAGCGAGACCACGGTCATGGCGGCTCCACCGAGGAGGTAGAGCACGAAGTACCAGCCGGCCAACTGTGCCTGGTGGTCGCGCAGAAAGTCGAACGACCCGGACGGGTCGTCCACGGGCGTCGCGAACCCGCGAGGGACGAGATAGGCGGCCATGGCGAGGAAGCCCACGACGTAGGTGCCGGCGACGACCTGCGCGGCGATGCCACCCGCGCGGACGAGGGCAGGCGCCGGCGTGGCGGCGACCGAGGGCAGCCCTGTCGAAGGGGACGAGGACGGTGTGGTGGGGGCGAGGCGTTGTGTCATGTACCCATCGTCTGCAAGTCGCGGCACCGGCACATCGGAGCCGAGGCCATAACCATCTCGTCCCGGAGGCCGGCCGAACCTGGCCAGAAGTGCTATCCGAGGCTCGGGGCACGCGGCCTAGTCTGACGCGATGGTCGTGGGCCCGCTGCGTGCGCTGTGGGACGAGCCGCGGGCTGTCGCGCCACCAGGGACGACCTGGTGGGACCGAGCGCTCGTCGCTGGGCTTGTCCCGTTGACGGTGCTGGAGGCCGGGCTTCGTAGCGACATGGTGTGGCCGGTCTGGCACGCGGCGTGGTCCCTCGTCTGCGTCGCCACCCTGCTGTGGCGACGTCGCCACCCGCTGGGGATGCTCGTCCTCGCGTTCGGTGCCCAGACGGTGGCCGGCGTGGTTCCCGCGCTCGCGGGGGAGCCCAACAGCGTCCTCGACGTCACCGCCGTCGTCCTGCTCCTCGCCTACTCGTTGGGCCGCTGGGCCAGCGGACGCGCGGTGGTAGCGGGCAGCGGCCTCCTGCTCGTGATGCACCTGGCCCGAGAACCCCTCTACGACTCCAGCGGCTCGTCGATAGTCATCGGGGTCGGGGCGCTCATGCTGCCGGTGGCTCTCGGTGCGCTGATGCGTCTCTGGTCCGTATCCCAGGTACGGGCACGGGAGCAGGTTGCCCTCCGCGAGCGGCAGCGACTGGCCCGCGACCTGCACGACACGGTCGCCCACCACGTGTCCGGCATCCTCATGCAGGCCCGGGCGGCCAAGGTGCGCGCCCGCAGTGATCCGGGCGCCGCCACCGAGGCGATCGATGCGGTGGAGGCCGCGGCCGCGCAGACTCTCGACGACATGCGCGCGCTGGTAGCGGTGCTGCGCGACGAGGACGAGGTCGGCCACGGCCGGACCCCCACCTACGGCGTCACCGACATCCCACGGCTCGCCAGCGACAACGGCGCCGGCCCGCGGGTCGTCGTCACCACGTCCGGGGACGTCGAGCGGCTACCGGCGCCCGCCGGGTCGGCACTCTTCCGGGCGGCGCAGGAAGCCGTGACCAACGCACGCCGACACGCCGTGGACCCCACCGTCGTCGCTGTCGACCTCGCCCGTGACAGGGACACGGTGCGACTGCGGGTTCACGACGACGGCCAGCCCGCGTCCCCCGGCCGCGGACGACGGTCGAGCCCCTCCTACGGTCTGGCCGGCATGCGAGAGCGCTTCCTGCTCCTGGGCGGGGACGTCCACGCCGGGCCTGATCCCGCCGGCGGCTGGACCGTCGAAGCCACCGTCCCGGTCACCGCACGCATCAGGGAGGCGCGCCGATGACAGCACCGATACGGGTACTGATCGCCGACGACCAAGACATGGTGCGCGTCGGACTGGCCACGATCCTCGACGCGGAACCGTTCATCGACGTCGTCGGCCAGGCCCGCGATGGGATGGAGGCCGTGGAGCAGGTCCGGTCGCTGCGCCCGGACGTCTGCCTCTTCGACATCCGGATGCCCAACCTCGACGGCATCGAAGCCACTCGCCGGGTCGCCGGGCCCGACGTCGACGACCCGGTCGCCGTCATCGTCATCACGACCTTCGACCACGACGAGTACGTCTACGACGCGCTGCGTGCCGGGGCCCGCGGCTTTCTGCTCAAGGACGCCGACCCCGACCTGCTGGCCCGCGCCGTCCGCTCCGCTGCGCAGGGCGACGCCCTCATCGCTCCGGCCGTGACGGCGCGGCTGCTGGCGACGTTCGCCTCGTCGCGGGGCGCCGCCCTACCCGCGCCGGCCGAGCCCCTGACTCCGCGTGAAGAAGCCGTCCTCGACCTGGTCGTCGCCGGCCGGACCAACAGCGAGATCGCCGAGGAGCTCTACCTGTCCCTCAGCACCGTCAAGACCCACATCGGCGCCCTCATGACCAAGCTGTCGGCCCGCAACCGAGTCGAGGTCGTGATCTGGGCCTACGAGAGCGGCCACGTCGGCGGCAGCCGGTGAACCGGCAGAGGACTCCAAGCCGGCGGTCACGAGCCTGAGCCAGGCGGTCCGCAGCGCCGTTCGAGACGACCCGTTCGCCATGTTCGCCTGGCGGGTGCGCGACGGGGACGACCTGCTCGAAGCCCTGTCGGCCAGGCGGACCGCCACTCAACCGGCCGACCTCGAGGTGCGCGCAGACCGCCGTGCCGCTCACCGACTGTCTCGACCACCAGTTCGCCCTCCAGGCGCCGATTCCGCTGCATGCACCGCAGCGACGCCCAGCTGTTCGGCTGACGATGGGGCGCGGGTCGTCGGCGTCAGACATCGGTCCGCGATCGATGCACCGCATAACACTGTCATGTAACAGTGTTATGGTTGGTTCGTGCCCAGCCACCCCAGCCACGCCGACGTGGTCGCCGTCGCCACCGACCTGCTCTGCCAGGATGGCCCCGCTGCGGTCTCCGTGCGCAACGTGGCAAGCCGGCTCGGCGTCTCCCACCAGGTCGTCTACTCGAGGTTCGGCGGCAAGGACGGCCTGGTCGACGCCATGGTCCTGCGTGGACACGCCCTGCTCGCGGCACGGCTGGAGGCGGTCACCGAGCCCGTGGGGAGCCCGGAGCGCGTGGTGGCGCTCGGAGGCGCCTACCTCGATGCCGCGCTGGCCGAGCCTGCGCTCTACCAAGTGATGTTCGACCGGCCGGTCGCCGGGTACAAGCCCTCGCCAGCCAGCCGGGACGCAGCGCGCGCCTCGTTCCGACCTCTCCGCGACGCGATCGCCGCATGCTGGAAGGCGGGCACCCTGCGGCCCACCACCGCTGTCCCCGACCCCGACACCCTTGCCCACATGTGCTGGGCGTCAGCCCACGGCCTGGCCTCGCTGACCCTCGCCGGTCACCACGCCCCGTCCGGCCCCCAGTCTGTGCTCACAGCAACCGCCGCTGCCCTTCTCAGCCCCCACACGCCCAGGAGAACCCGATGACGACCTCCGCCACCGGCACGAGCGCTGATGCCTGCGCACAGCCAGGTCTGCCTGCCGGCTTCCACGACGAGCCGCTCGCCGCACCGACCGCTGGTTCCCTGCTGCGCGAGGTACGCATCGCACGGGAGATCCCCCGGCTGCTGATCGGCTCGCCTCGGCTTGCGTCAGCCCCGCGTGGCAGCGGCGACCCCGTACTGCTTCTGCCCGGTATCGGGTCGGACGACTGGGCCACCGCACCCTTGCGGCACTACCTTCGGCGGCTCGGCCACGACGCCCGCGGCTGGGGTCTGGGTCGCAACCACGGCGATGTCGAGGCGCTGGTCGAGGCCGTCGCCGGTGTGGTCGATACCTGGCAGGCGGCGTCGGATCGTCCGGTGCACCTGGTCGGATGGAGTCTTGGCGGGGTTGTCGCCCGTGAGGTCGCCCGCGCCCACCCCACGTCGGTGGCGCAGGTCATCACCTACGGCACCCCGGTGGTCGGCGGCCCCGTCTACACGATCATGGGACGCCGCTACCCACCGGAGGACGTCGCTCACATCCTCAGCATCGTCGAAGAAGCCAGCCG
Organism: uncultured Actinomycetota bacterium; assembly: GCA_963714455.1. Taxonomy (GTDB): domain Bacteria; phylum Actinomycetota; class Actinomycetes; order Jiangellales; family Jiangellaceae; genus CAVQGZ01. The sequence goes on along the minus strand of CAVQON010000011.1, from coordinate 173,951 downwards.
CACGCGCATCCCGGTGCCGCTCACCTCGATCTTCAGCCGGTCCGACGCCGTCGTGTCGTGGCGGGCCAGCGTCGACACGATGCACGGGCACGCCGACCACGTGGAGGTGCGCTCGACCCACGCCGGTCTCGGCATCGACCCCGACGTCTGGCTCGCCGTGGCACACCGACTCATCGACCCCGGACCGAGCGGCGACGCGGGGACGCCGTGAGTCCTGCGTCCGAACGGCCACCCTCAGCACGGTGCGCTCTAGTCTCGAGACATGACCCACCGCATCCGCATCGCCGTGCAGATCCAACCCCAGCACGCGCAGTACGCCGAGATCCGGGACGCCGTGCGCCGCGCCGAAGAGATCGGTGTCGACGCCGCCTTCAACTGGGACCACTTCTACCCCCTCTACGGCGACCCCGACGGCAAGCACTTCGAGTGCTGGACGATGCTCGGCGCGTGGGCCGAGCAGACCACGCGCATCGAGATCGGCGCGCTGGTCACGTGCAACTCCTACCGCAACCCCGACCTGCTCGCCGACATGGCCCGCACCGTCGACCACATCAGCGGCGGCCGGCTGATCCTCGGCCTTGGGGCCGGCTGGTTCGAGAAGGACTACGAGACCTTCGGCTACGAGTTCGGCACCGCCGGCCGGCGCATCGCCGCCCTGGGTGAGGCCATGCCCCGCATCCGTCATCGCCTCGCCGTCGGCAACCCGGCCCCGACCCGCGACATCCCCATCATGATCGGCGGTGGCGGGGAGAAGAAGACCCTGCGTGTCGTCGCCGAGCACGCCGACATCTGGCATGGCTTCGGCAGCGCCGAGACCATCGCCCGCAAGAGCGGCATCCTCAACGACCACGGCACCGACGTCGGACGCGACGCCACCGGGATCGAGCGCTCGGCCGGGGTCACGAAGGCCCCGGCCGAGGTCGGCGAGGAGATGCTGGCCGCCGGCGTCACCCTGTTCACCGTGGGTCTCAACGGGCCCGACTACGACATGTCCCTGGTCGAGAAGTGGGTGCAGTGGCGCGACGCGCAGGCCGAGGCCAGAAGCTAGACCCCGACGGTCTCGGTCGCGTCCGCAGGCGTCGCGCCCAGCTCGTGGACGGCCGCCTCGATGTGCCGGGCGAGGTCGTTCGGGTCGCCCACCAGGCCGGCGTCGGCGGCGATGCCGATGCTCACTGACCCGTTGTAGCTGAAGATGCAGATGCCCAGCGGCTGGTCGCCCGAGGTGGGCACCCAGCCGAGGATGCCGCTCACCTGCGTCCCGGCGAGCGCCATCGGCGCCCGCGGCCCCGGCACGTTCGTCAGCACGCCGACCGACTTGTTGGCCACGAAGTTGGTCAGCCCCACCGACACCACCGAAGGCGCCTCGGCGATCGTTCGCTGGACGCCGAAGAGCACGAGCGGCTCGGCGCTGTTCTTGATGCGCGTCATGCGGCTGCGGGTCTCGCGCAGCAGCCGGTCGGGGTCGCGGATACCGATCGGCAGCGGGACGAGCACGACGGCGAACTTGTTGCCCAGCTCCGTGGGTGCCTCGGCCGTGATCGGCCGCAGCGACACCGGCACCAGCCAGGTGAGCTCGTCCACGCTGTGCTCGCCTTTGCTGGCGAGGTACTCGGTGAGCCCGAGCGCCACCGCGGAGAGCAGGACGTCGTTCACCGTGGCGCCGTGCTCGGAGCCGATGCGCCGCACCTCGTCGACCGTCACGCCGGTCACCCAGGCGACCCTCTTCTCCACCCCCGGGGTGCCGCTCCAGACCGTGTCGACCGAGCGCCCGGACAGGGCGAGCCGCGACACCGACCGCCACGTGTTCACGAGCGAGTTGTCCTCGGACGCGACATGGCTCATCGCGTCGGTGACCGTCGTCGGACGGCTCAGCCGGCGCAGTCCGGACGCGGCGTGGCGCGGGTGCAGCCGCGAGACCCACGAGGGAGAGCGCATCAACGTCGCCGCTGTCCCGCTGACGGCGTCCGCAGCCCCCGACGTCGTGGCTCGGGCGAGCCGCGCGGCGTGTCCGGCCAGGCCGCCGTCGCCTCCTAGTCGTCCGACCGCGGGGGGATGGACGTCGTCGTGCAGGGGGTCGAGAAGGCTCAGAAGCACCTGCACGAGTCGGATTCCGTCGGCGATGCCGTGGTGGAACCGGGCGAGCAGCATCGCCCCGTCTCCCTCACCGGGCAGGTGGCGCACGCCGTCGACGAGGTCGATCTCCCAGAGTGGGTGCTCGTGGTCGAAGCGCTGGCTGAAGCGCGACGAGATGTAGGCCTGCGCCTCGGCCTCCGTCCCCGGCTCAGCCAGCGTGGTGCGACGGATGTGGCGGTGCATCGAGAAGTCGGGGTCGTCCTGCCACATCCACGTGCCGTCCACCTGGCGCGAGCGCCGCCCGAAGACGGGGAAGCGGCCGACGAGCCGCTCGGCCAGCACTGCTTCGACGGCGTCCCAGTCGGGCCGCTGCTCGAACCACAGCAACCCGTGCACGTACATCAGGTTGTTCGGCCGGTCCATGTGCAGCCAGGTCAGGTCCGACGAGGGGACGGGAACCGTCATGCCGCCTCCTCGCGTGTCTCAGCCTCGCAACGCGGAGGCGAAGAGCGACGGTAGACGTGACGGCTTGGGGTCGGCGGCGAAATGGGTGAACTGCCGCGCGGTGTTCGCCGAGGTCTGGTTCTCCAGGAACCACGGAGGTTTGACGGCCATCGTCACGCCGCCGTGGCGCACCGATCGGGGGAAGGGGCGGAACGGCGCGTGCAGCACGTTCTTCTGCGGCCGGTCGAGCATGAGGGAGTTGTGCACGACGCCGGATCCGGATGCGATGGTCGTCGGCGGTGTTGCCCGCGTAGGCCCCCCACGCGGCCCGGCTGGTGAGGAAGACGACGCCGGCCCAGGCGTTGATGCCGATGCAGCCGAACCGCAGGTCGGCCACTGCCTGGTCCAGCGAGTCCTGGTGGGTCGACTCGGTCGCCGGGTCGACGAGCAGGTTCGCGCCGAGGTCGCCCATGAGGCGGGTGTTGGCGAAGTCGACGGCGTTGCGCAGGAACTCCTCCGGGGTCTCGCCGGGCAGCGACGTCGTGACGTACATCGGGCCGAAGAGCTCCTCGGCGAACGCCGGGTGGTCCGATGTCGGGTCGATGTCCTCCAGCAGGGCGACCTGCTGGCCGCTGTCGAGGCGGCGGGCGCCGTGGGTGTCGACGAAGCCCTGCACCTTCTCGCGGGTGCCGGGGTAGAAGGGACGCCGGTGCGGGGCCCGGGCCAGCGCCCGTCGCACCGCGTCCACGAACTGCTCGCGCTGGGGCCAGGCGGCCGGCAGCACCAGCACCTGGGAGGCGACGCAGGTGTGTCCGCTGCTGTGCAGCTTCTGGGTGGCGACGTGCTGGGCCTGGAACTCGATGTCGGCCTTCGACCAGTCACCGGGGACGACGATGGTCGGCCCGACCCCGCCGAGCTCAGAGGTGATGGGCTTGTCGAGCAGGGGAGTGCCTTGCCGCTTGCGCGCCTGCGCCTCCGGGCCGCTGCCCCACACGATCGCGTCGAACGTGCGGGCGCTGCCGGTGATGTGCACGGCCTGCACCAGGTCGCTGCGCACCAGGTGGGCGCCGACGTCCCCGCCGCCGTAGACCAGGCGCAGGTACCCGTCACGCACCAGCGGGGCGAAGAACTTCTCGAACACCGGCCCGTAGGCCTCACCGATCGGGTTGAGCTTGAGCGCCACCACGTCTCCGGCCACGAACATCGCGTACAGCACGTCGAGCACCGGGATGGCGGAGACGTTGCCGGCGCCCAGCACACACGTGACGCGCCCCGGCGGGTCGGGCTGGCGGTAGAACGCCCCGACACCCGCGCGCATCGACGCCTCGCTGACACCGGGCTCCATCCACACGTCCAGGTCGTACCCGCTGAGCAGCAGACGGTCGTACACCGACCCGGGCATCACCCGCAGCACCACCTGACCGTCCTCGCGGGTGTGCACCGGAAGACCGGCCAACGGGTCGGCCCCGACGCGCAAGGCCTCCAGCGTCGCGATCGTGTCACTCATCCACGCCACCGTCGGGTAAGGCCCGCCGAGCCACTCCTCGCCGCCCACCGACGGGTGGTCGTCGTCGAATCCCTTGAACGCCGCGCCGACCGCAGCCCACTCCTCGGCGTGACGCAGCACCAGGCCACGCACCTCGTCCAGGTAGCCGATCTTGTCCCGGATCGGCAGCCGCGCCCAGCGCTGCTTGTGCTCAGCCAGCTCGATGCAGGGCGGCGTCCACGCCCTGTGTCGCGTTGTTCCTGGTCGTCGTCTCGGTCATTGCTGCGTCCTCTCCGGAAGTTCGTCGGCGTCCAGTGTGACATATATGTAGCGATCGGTATACAGTTCTCCCATGGACTCGTTCGACTACGTGATCGTTGGTTCCGGCTCGGCCGGAAGCGTGCTGGCCGCCCGGCTGTCGGAAGACCCGGACGTGAGCGTCTGCCTGCTCGAGGCCGGCGGCTCCGACCTGGCCCTGCCGGTGAAGATCCCGGCTGCGTTCAACAAGCTGTTCCACTCCTCACGCGACTGGGACTACCGGTCCGACCCTGAGCCCGGCCTGATGGGGCGTCGCCTCTACATGCCGCGCGGCAAGATGATCGGCGGGTCGTCGTCGATGAACGCCATGCTGTTCGTGCGGGGCAACGCCGCGGACTTCGACGGATGGGCCAAGGACGGCGCTCCGGGCTGGTCGTACGCCGACGTCCTGCCGTACTTCCGCGCGATGGAGAGCTTCTCCCGCGGCGCCGACGACTACCGCGGCGCCGACGGTCCGCTGCCGGTCACCGACCACCGCAGCCGCACCGCCGTGACCGAGGCGATCCTGGCCGCCGCCGAGCAGGCCGGCCTGCCGTACAACGCCGACTACAACGGCGAGAAGCAGGAGGGCGTCTCGTTCCTCCAGGTGAACCAGCGCGCCGGCCGTCGCTGGTCGGCATCGGACGCGTGGCTGCGTCCGGCGATGCGGCGCAAGAACCTCACCGTGCGCACGGGGTCGCTCGCGCTGCGCGTGCAGACCGAAGGCGGACGGGCGGTGGGCGTCGAGGTCGCGACGAAGGACGGCGCCACGACCATCCGCGCCCGGCGCGAGGTCATCCTCTCTGCTGGAGCCGTCAACACCCCGCAGCTGCTCATGCTGTCGGGTATCGGCCCTGCCGAGCACCTGCGTGAGCACGGCGTCGACGTGGTCGTCGACAACCCGAACGTCGGCGAGCACTACCAAGACCACCCGTTCTACCTGCTCAACTTCGAGACGACCGCGAAGGGCACGCTCGCCGAGGCGGAGCACCCGTTGCAGCTGCTCAAGTTCGCGCTGGGTCGCGGCCTGCTGACGTCGACCGTGGCCGAGGGCACTGCCTTCTTCGCCAGCTCGGACGAGCTGCCGGCGCCGGACATGCAGCTGCACTTCGGGGCGGCGTACTTCCACAACCACGGCTTCGACACCCACGACAAGCCCGCGTTCTGCATCGCCCCCACCCTGGTGGCGCCGCAGAGCCGGGGACGTCTGCGGCTGCGTTCGGGTGACCCCGCGGCGCACCCGAGCATCGTCGGCAACCACCTCACCGAGCCGGCCGACGTCGAGGCGATGCGGGTCGGCTTCGAGCTGGCGCGCGAGATCGCGGGCAAGCCGGCGCTCGCCCGCTACAAGGGCCGCGAGCTGACGCCCGGGCCGTCCGCGTCGAGCCCGGCGCAGATCGAGGCCGAGCTGCGTCGCGACACCGAGCTGATCTACCACCCGACGAGCACGGCTCGCATGGGCTCGGAGGAGACCGGTGTCGTCGACCCCGACCTGCGGGTGCACGGGGTTGCCGGGCTGCGTGTGGTGGACGCCTCGGTGTTCCCGACCATCGTCCGGGGCAACACGAACGCCGCGGTGTACATGGTCGCCGAGCGTGCTGCAGACTTGATCAGTGCCGCGCGGTAGCTCGAGCGTTCCCCATGACGCGCCTCCGGCGGAGGAGCGCCTGCTCGACGCGACGCTGCAGGCGCTCGCGCGCCTCGACCCGTCTGCGCTGACGATCCAGTCGATCTGCCGACAGGCGCAGGTGACGGCGCCGACGCTCTACTACCACTACGGCAACAAGGACGGTCTGCTCGCAGCCGCGGTCGAGCGGCTCGCCGAGAACTGGATCGTCGTGCTCGATGCCACGGTGCCGCGTCGCGGTGACCTCGACGAGACCCTCGACACGGCCGAGCGCAGCTGGGACGCGATGATCCGCTCTCCCGAGCGGCCTATGGCTGTGTTCGGGTGGGTGATGCTTCTCGTCGCGGAGGGCTCCGACCGGGCGCGTGACGCCCTCGTCCGGGCGCGTGACCGTACCGTGGAGATGACTCGGGACGCGCTGCTGCCCCACGTCGGCGACGCCGAGACGGCCAACGACCTCGCCAAGATGGTCATCGACGGCGTGCTCGCCACCGCGCTGCAGTACCACCTGGACGCCGATGTCGACGCGATGCGCCGGCGACTGTCCACGATCATGCGCACGCTGCGCGCGCTGGTGGCGAGCGCTCCCGCCATCACCTAGGCCGGTCGGCGTCCGTCGGGCCGGGTCGGGTCGAGGTCGTGGGGAAGCGAATAGGGCCTTCGCCGTCGATGGGCGTCGTGGGGCGGTCGACAGTAGGTAGTGACCGTACGGCCGAGTCGTGGGCGCCAGCGTTCTGCGCAGCGCAGACGGCCCGCACCCTGGAGCGCACGCTCCGGCTGCTTGCCGTCGGCGACGTCGGGCGTGACCGCGCGTAGGGCGGCGACGGGGTCGGCGGGTGCCGACTCGAGAGCCTTGACCAGCACGGGGTCGTCGAGGGGCGGCCATGCCTGACCGGGTCGGTGCCCGGCACGCCTACGCTCGTGCGGCGTGAGCCTGCTCGCCCCGTTCCGCGCCCTGCGCCCGCCGCCCGAGATGGCGGCCGACGTCGCCGAGCTTCCGTACGACGTGATGAGCCGCGAGGAGGCCCGCGTCATGGCGCAGGGACGGCCGCGGTCGTTCCTGCACGTCTCTCGACCCGACATCGACCTGCCCGACGGCGTCCCAGCGGACAGCCCGGACGGCCGCGCCCTGGCTGCCGCCGCCTTCGCCCGCCTGCGCGACGACCGGGTGCTGGTACGCGACCCAGCCGATGCCCTGTACGTCTACCGGCTGAGCGTCGGCGCGCACGTGCAGACCGGGGTGGTCGGCCTGGCCGACCTCGCGGCGTACCACGACGGCCGGATCCGTCGCCACGAGCTCACCACCCCGGCCAAGCAGGCCGACCGCGCCGAGCACATGCTGGCGATCGGCGCGCAGACGGGGCCCGTCTTCTCCGTCCACCGGCCCAGCGAGGCGATCGCGTCGGCTGTCGCCCAGACGGTGCGCAGTCCCGCTCAGATCTCGGTCGACGGGCCGGGCGGCGTGCGTCACGAGCTGTGGCCGATCACCGACGAGGGCCTGCGGGACGACGTGGTGCAGGGCTTCGACGACCTCGGCGCGCTCTACATCGCCGACGGCCACCATCGCAGCGCCGCCGCGGCGGACGTGCACGAGCGGCTGGCCCGGCCGTCATCCGCGGGCTTCGTGACCGTGGCCTTCCCCGCCGACGAGGTGCAGGTGCTGCCCTACAACCGGCTGCTGCGGGCGAGGCCGGGCACGATGCCCGACGAGGTTCTCGCGGGCGCTCGGCAAGGGTTTCACGTCGAGCCGGTCGCTCAGCCCGTCCATCCCGAAGCCACGGGCACGCTCGGTCTCTACCTGGGCGGGCAGTGGTACCGGCTCACTGTGGAGTCGGCCGATCTCAGCGAAGCCGTCGCCGACCGGCTCGACGTGGCCGTGCTCCAGTCCCGGCTGCTCGGTCCGGTGCTCGGTATCGAGAACCAGCGCACCAGTCCCGACGTGGGCTTCGTCGGCGGCACGCGTCCTTTGGCCGACCTCGTCGCCGCGGTCGACGGCGGCGCGTGGACGGCAGCGGTCAGCCTGCACGCCACGTCGGTTGACGACCTCATGGCCGTCGCGGATGCGGGCGCGACGATGCCGCCCAAGTCGACCTGGTTCGAGCCCAAGCTGCTCGACGGCCTCGTCAGCCACGTCCTCGACTGACGCCCGCTCGTTCGTGGCGCATAGTGAGGGCATGAGGCTCACACATGTCGGGCATGCCTGCGTCCTGATCGAGGCCGGGGGCGCACGCCTGCTCATCGACCCTGGGACGTTCGCTGCCGGCTGGGAGGGCTTGACCGGTCTCGACGCCGTCCTCATCACCCACACCCATCCTGACCACTGCGACCGCGACCGCCTGCCGGCCCTGCTCGCGGCCAACCCGACCGCCCCGCTCTACGCCGAGCCCGACCTGGCCCACGAGCTGGTTGCCGCCGGCCACTCGGCGCACCCCCTGCCGTCCGGCCACTCGCTGGACGTCGGCGACGTCCACATCGCCGCGGTCGGCGGCCGGCACGCGGTCATCCACGACGACATCCCCCGCATCGGCAACGTCGGTCTCGTGCTCGAGGCGCCGGACGCGCCGACGCTGTTCCACCCGGGCGACTCCTACGAGACGATCCCGAGCGGCATCGACGTGCTCGCGGTCCCCCTCAACGCCCCCTGGTCGGCGTTCAAGGAGACGGTGGACTTCGTCCGCACCGTGGCTCCGCGAGTGGCCTTCCCGATCCACGACGGGCTGCTCAACGACATCGGACGGGCGCTGTACCTGCGTCAGCTCACCGCGTTGGGACGCACCGAGGTCATCGACCTCGCCGGTGCGGGAGCGCACGAGATCGGCTGAGACAGACGTCACGCCACGCCCCGGGCGGTCGTGACGTCGACCCGTGCTCTGTGCTCAGATGGGGACATGGCCAGGGGTGGACATCGGCATTCGAGGTCGGGGCGCTCGGGCTCGGGCCGACGGCACAACCGGGGCACGCCTCCCCGTCGGGAGCGTCCAGCAGCACGCCCTCACGCGACGGCGATGGACGACCAGCCACTGATCCGTGACATGCGCACGGCCCTGCGAGGCGAGCCGTTCGAGTTCGTGGCGCTGGTGTCGAGCATCCTGGCCGCGCTCGAGGCCGATGACCTGCCCGGCGCCGCGGCCGCCCCGAGCCTCACCGAGGTCGTCGACTCTTTCCTCGAGATCGACATCGCCGAGACCACCGCAGCGCTGCACGCCATCGCCGCCATGACGAGCGACGAGCTGCTGGCCGCGCGGATCCGGCGGGTGCTGCCGAGTCGTCGCCAACCGATCCCGGCCATGATCGCCCAGCTCGGCGAGGCGCGGGTGACCGATGCGATGCTGATGACCGCCGAGCTCAACGACGGGGAGAACCTCGTGCTTGCGGTGCGATGGCCCGACGGCTTCGAGGTCACCCCCGTGGTCTATGTCGACCACAACCTCGGCACGATCGTGAAGGACGCCTTCGTCGTCGAGCATCCGTTCACCGACATCGTGGCCGACTACCACGCCCTCATGTCCGAACCAGGACAGCCGCCGAGCAGCCTCGCCGCGATCGGTCTGGCCGACGCACGCGCCAAGGCTGACGACGCGATCGCGACCGGATGGGACTACGAGCCTGAGGACGAGGAGTCGCAGTGGCCGGCCTGCCGCCCGTTCGTCCAGATGCTCCTTCGGTCGATGCCGGCCGGTGGCGACGCGGCGGTGGGACGGGCGGCCTACCCCGACCTGACGCCCGACGACGCGGTCGCGGAGTTTATGGCCTCCGCCGAAGCATCCCGGATCGCGGACCTGCCCCCGGCTGTCGTCGCCGACGCGGCGCGGGTACTCGTCGCCCACGCGGCCGAGCACGCGGGTCACCCGCTGCGCTGGTCCGGCGTGAGCATCGAGATCGCTCTGTGTCAGTTTCTTCCTTGGGACACCGACACCTCGGATCAGGTGCTGGACGCCGTCCCGGCCGTGCTGTCCGCGCTGGTGCGGTTCAGCCATCGCCGGCTCGGTGTGGGTGAGCAGTCGACCACCGAGGCGCTGGCGTCGCTGCACCACTGGCTCGATGACTACAACCATGTGCGAGCCCTGCCGACCGTTGCCGCTCTGCGCCGCTCGAACGCCGATCTCGCTGCCATGCTCGCCGGTGACCCCGGCCCGTGGCTGCGGCGGCAGCTCGCCGACGAGCTCGGCAGCGAGCAGGCCGTCGAAGCCCTGGACGACAGCGCCCTCCCGGACGAGCCGCTGGACCTGTCGGCCGTGCCCGTGGACGTGCACGACCGGGTGCGCGAGGTGGTCGTGCTCACCGACGCCTTCGCTGACGAGGCGGGCGAGGTGGGCACGTTCGCCTACGTCGACACTGTCGAGGGCCCGGTGCTGGCCGTGGAGGGTGATGACGAGCACGGGCGGCATGTCGCGACCGAGTTCCGCGCGGCGTGCCGCCGCTTCGTGGCCAGGGCAGCAGCGGCCGACCCGACGATCTTCCGCCGCCGGGGCCGGGCCGAGACCGCGGCGGCAGCCGTCGTCTGGGTCGTGGGGCGCGCGAACGAGCTGGTCGGGCCGCCGCCCGCGCCCATCGGCTCTGGGGACGCGGGGGCCTGGTTCGGGGTGCGCGGCAGCTCGTCACAGCGGGCTGAGCCCATGCTACGAGCGATCGGGGTCGACCCGTCGCGACGCTACGGCGGCATGGCCCTGGGCACACCCGACCTGCTGATCAGCACGCGCCGGGCGGCGCTCATGCGGCAGCGGGACGGGCACGCCTGAGGTGACCAGCCACCCCGAGCCGCCTGCGCAGGGGGCTAGCGGGGAACGTGACCTCGACCGGCTGGTCGCGACCATGCGCCCCGAGCTGCGGTCGGGCAGATACGTCTTCGTGACCGTCCCGCATGCACCGGACGGCATCCACCCCGTGGCATGGGTACGCGAGCAGGAAGGCATCACGCTCGTCCTCGAGAAGGACGAGGCCGACCGACACGGACTGCCGTACGGCTTCGTGGCAGCCATGATCACGCTGCGCGTCCACTCGGCGTTGGACGCGGTCGGCCTGACAGCGGCGGTGTCAGGCGCGCTCGCCGACGCCGGCATCAGCTGCAACGTGGTCGCGGGCTACTTCCACGACCACCTGTTCGTGCCGGCCGAGCACGGTGGGCGCGCCACTCAGATTCTTCGCCAGCTCGCAGACTCCGCTGTCAGAGCGACACCAGGCTCGACCGGTCGTCGTTGGGAAGGTCCGGCTGCGCCGTCACCGTCAGCGTCGGCGTGACCATGCCGATGTTCGCGTCCATCGGGGTGACGAGAGCAGTGTCGGCGGCGTCGCGTCCATGCGCGATACGCACCAGGCTCTGCCGTGGCGCCAGCCGGGTGCCGTCGAAGACGCGCCACTGACCGTCCACGGCCGCCTCGACGACGGCGTGGAAGTCCATGGGGTCGAGCCCGGGCGCGTAGACGGAGACGTAGCGGGCCGGGATGCCCAGCGCCCGGCACAGCGTCACGCCCAGGTGGGCGAAGTCGCGGCAGACGCCGCTGCGCATGAGCAGCGGGTGCAGGGCGTCGTCGTCGGCGAACGTCGAGCCCGGCTCGTACAGGATCTCCTCGTTGAGCCACTCCTCGATCGCGCCCACGGTCGCCGTTGGGTTGAGCCCTCCGAAGAGTGCCGTGGCGAAACCGGCAATGCGGTCGGACGGGCAGTAGCGGCTGGGCCGCAGGTAGACGAGCTCGTCCTGCGCAGTCACCACCGCCGAGGGGGGCTCGGCCTTCGGCGTGACCGCTGCCTGGTACTCGACGGTGACCTCACCGGCATCGACGCTCATGACGTGCACCCGCCCACCGTCGGTCGCGACCTCGGCCACGTCGACGGTGGCCCCGTTGGCGTGTGTGGCAGACAGTCGCTCGCTGCCCGGGTCGGGTGCGGCCACCGCGAGGGAGACGGCCAGGCGTCCCGCCTGCTCGACCGGGACCGTCAGCGACGTCGAGACCAGCACGTGAAAGGGCACGCGGGCATTGTCCACCGCGCCACGTCGTGCTCTGGCCGCCGAGCAGTGGGCCATCCGCCCCGTCAGGGTGCAGATCGGGCGGCATCTGCCGCGTCAGGGTGCAGATCGGGCGGCTTGTGCCCCGTCAGGGTGCAGCTCAGGCGGCACCGGCCCTGTCAAGGTGCGGTGCAGGTTGCGCGGGAGGCCATCGCGGTGCAGTTCAGGTCGTCCTGACGACTCGGATGCCGCCTTGAAGCGCGCCACCCGTCGACCGGCCTACGGACGTGCGGCGGCCGCCTCCAACCCGTCCAGCAGCACGTCGAGGCCGAACTCGAACGACGCGCTGAAGCTGTACCCGGGCTTGAGGACGTGGTTGAGCGTGAACGCGACCATGTTCGGGTACCCGTCGGCGGGCATCGCCTCGATGATCGCCTCGGCCAGCTCGCCGATCTGCTCGCCGCCGCCGAAGGGCAGGTGGGTCTCTTGCATCGTGAAGCCGTAGACGTAGCTGTCGAGCACCGCGCCCGCGTGCGCGACCAGCTCGAACGACAGACCCCCGCCGAGGAGGCAGCCGAGCACGGTGTCGTGGTGCAGCAACGTGGCCGGGCCGGGGGTGGTGCGTGACTCCATCAGCGGCGGTGCCCAGGGGTGGCGCAGCAGGACGTCACGGGCAGACATGCACTTGTGGCGCATGGCCGCCTTCCAGTGCTGGTCAGCCGGCGGGAGGTGGATCTCGGCGAAGACGCGGTCGACCATCCCGTCGATGATGGCGTCCTTGCTGGGCACGTGGTGGTAGATCGTCATGGGCTTCACGCCGAGCTCGTCGGCGAGGCGTCGGATGGTGAAGGCCTCGATGCCGGTCCGATCGGCCAGCCGGACGGCGGCGTCCAGCACCCGCTCAGCCGACAGGGGTGGACGGCTCGGCGTCGTCGAGGTCGTCACGGAACTCCTCTCGCAACCACGCTTGCGCTGTCGTACTTAGTACGGCTACGGTACCCGAACAACGCCCCGTACAAAGTACGAAGGCCCCAACGGACAGGAGCAACCATGACCACCACCGACCACACCGACCACACCGCTCCCAGCTCGGACACCCCGTTGAGCACGTCGATGCGTGCCGTCGTGCAGGAGCGGTTCGGGTCGGCGGACACGCTCGCCGTCCGCACGATGGATCGACCGCAGCCGTCGCCGACCCAGGTGCTCCTCGAGGTGCACGCGGCGGGCATCGACCGGGGCGTCTGGCACCTGATGACGGGGCTGCCCTTGCTGGGTCGGCCGGTCTTCGGACTTCGAAAGCCGAAGCAGCCCGTTCCGGGAATGGACGTCGCCGGCCGCGTGGTCGCCGTCGGGTCGGACGTGACCCGGCTCAAGCCCGGCGACGAGGTGTTCGGCGTCGCCAGCGGGTCGTTCGCCGAGTACGCCGCCGCCGAGCAGCACAAGCTCTCGCTCAAGCCCCCCTCGGTCACCTGGGAGAACGCGGGCGTGACGCCCATCTCCGGGCTCACCGCGCTGCAGTCCCTCACCGAGGTGGCGCAGGTTCAGCCGGGGCAGCACGTACTGGTCCTGGGCGCCTCGGGTGGCGTCGGCACCTTCGCCGTCCAGATCGCCAAGGCGTTGGGCGCTGAGGTGACCGGGGTCGCCAGCGCAGCGAAGGCCGACCTCGTGCGCTCGCTGGGAGCCGACCACGTGCTGGACTACCGAACCGACGACTTCGCCGACGGCTCGACCGCCTACGACCTGATCGTCGACACAGGCGGCATGAGCTCGCTGCGTCGGCTGCGCCGGGCCCTGACCCCGCGCGGCACTCTGGTGATCGTCGGTGGCGAGAGTGGCGCTCGGGTGACCGGCGGGGTCGGACGACAAGGACGCGCCCTGCTGCTCTCGCCGTTCGTGAGCCAGCGCCTCACGTCGTTCCTGAGCCGGGAGCACCACGACACGATCGACAAGCTCGCCGACCTGCTCGACTCCGGCGCTGTCGTCCCCGCCATCGATCGGGTGGTCTCGCTCGACGAGGTCGCATCGGCCATCCAGGATCTTGAGGACGGCACGGTGCGCGGCAAGGTCGCGGTGCGCGTGCGTCCGTAGGTCGAGGCGACACCAGGGGTCACGCCAGCAGCGGACGCACCTCGGCGCCAGCCGTGTGCATGAAGGCCTCCGGGTCGGGGTCGTCCCCGGCTGGTTGCAGCACGACGGTGTCGGCCCCGGCATCGGCCCACCGCCGGACGCCGTCGGCCACCTGCTCGGCGTCGCCTGCCAGTCCTACGTCGGCGGACTCGTCGAACCCCCACTGGCGCAGCTCGGCCGCGAGCCGCTCGGTTGCGCCCGCGCCGAAGGCTGTGGGGACGTACACGATGACGTGGTGGTGCCCGGATCGCCCGGCCGCCGCTCGTCCCTCGTCGATCAGGGTCCGAGCCTGGTGGACGCCGCCGGGCGTGGTGCCGCCGGTGAGGATCGTCCCGTCGGCCACCTCACCGGTCAGCCGCAGCGTCTTCGGTCCTTCGCCGGCCGCCCAGAGGGGCGGGGCGCTCACCGGCGGCCAGTCGAGCCGGACGGAGTCGAGTGAGACGTGGCGTCCCTCGACCGTCACCTCGTCCCCGTCGAGCAGGCCGCGCAGGGCGCCGGCGTACTCGCGCATCAGGGTCAGGGGTGATGCAGGCCGGGCGCCGACCTGGCCCATCCAGCCCTGGACGCCGTGCCCGATGCCGAGCGCGACGCGGCCAGGGAACATCCGCTCCAGCGTCGCTGTCTCCATCGCCGTGAGCGCCACGTTGCGCAACGGTGTCGGGAGGATGCCGACGCACACGCGTACTCGCCGCGTCCATGCCAGGGCAGCGGCCGTGCTGGCGACACCGCCTTCGAGAAAGCAGTCCTCCCACAGCCAGAGCTCTTCCAGGCCGGACTCGTCGGCGGCCTGCGCGACCGACCGCAGGCGCTCCGGTGGCAGCTGGGGCCTGAAGGTCGCGCCGATCGTCGTCATGCGCTCATCCTTGCGCGACGACCGCCCGGGCCTGCCACCGTCCGGGTGAATCGGTGGGTCCGGCGACCTGTCAAGGGAGCGCGGGCCTCCCCGATACGCTCCGGAGCCATGGCCAGCCGGTTCGACGCCTGGGTGCGCAAGGTGGGCGACGACCCTGACCCGCGCTTCACCCTCGCGAACGAGCGCACGTTCTTGTCGTGGACGACGACGTCGCTCGGTCTGCTCGGTATCGGGCTGGCAGTCGGGACGATCATCCCGGGCGAGCCGCTGCTCTTGAAGGTCGTCGCGGCCCTGTGGATCGTGCTTGCTGTCGCGGTCGTCGTGCGTGCCCTGGTGCGATGGTTCGTGGTCGAGCGCGCCGTCCGTCTGGGAGAGGGCCTTCCGTTGTCGCGGTCGATCCTTTGGGTCGCGGTCGCCATCGCGCTGCTGTCGGTCGCCTCGGCCTACATCCTGGTGATCGCCCCATGAGCGTGGCCTGACCCCATGGCGTCCGGCACCCCGCCGCCCCCGCGACGTCGGCCCGATCGCTCCGACGACGGCCTCGCCGGCGAGCGCACGTCGCTGGCGTGGACCCGCATCGGACTCACGCTCGTCGCCGTCCCGACGGGGCTCGCAGCCTACTCCGCCAGCGCGTCCCGGTCGGTCACACTCGTCAGCGCCACGCTGGCCGCCGGAGCTGGCCTCTGGCTGCTCGTCCGGTCACTGCGGGCGCCACGTGCCGAGCCCGACATGGTGGGCCGCCGACTGATGGTGGCCGACGGTCAGCGTGTGGTACTCGCCACCGTCACAGTGGTGCTGATCGGGGTGGCGGCCTTCGCATTGGTGCTTCAGCGAGCGTGAGGTCGCCGAGCGGGGCTCAGGCGTCGCCGCCGGCGAAGAGCGCCGACAGGTCCAGCGACGGGACGTGCCGCTTCGTCGCCAGCGACACCCACGTGCGCGCAAGCGTGTCCTTCGCGAACCCCAGCACCGTGCTGAGCAGCCCGATCGCCTCGGCAAGCTCGTCGGTCGGGACGGCGTCGACGGTGCGATGCCACATCGTCTCTTCGAGGGAGTTCATCGCCGTCTGCACCTCGGCCAGGGAGAAGCCCTCGTTGAACCGGTCGGTCGCGAGACCTTCGATGAAGGTGCTCATCCGCGCCAGGTCACGGGTCTGCACGGTCGACACGACAAGCGAGAAGAGCTCGTCGAGCCGCTCGCGGGTCACGGTCTCGCCGGCGGACTCGTAGTGCGTCAGGTGGGTGCGGCCGAGCGAGGCGACGGCCTCGTCCAGCACGTCAGAGCGGTTGTCCAGCAGCCAGGCTGCCACGTCCATAGTTCAGCTCCTGTTCGGTCGTCTCATGGTTTCACAGCGATCAAGCCCGAGCAGCGCGGGGCCTGAGCCGTCACCTACGGGCCCCGGACCACCGCGCGACATGCGCTGCAAGCACGTCGGCCAGCGTGGGCGAGCCGACCTCGCGCAGCTCGTACGTGGCGCGGCGAAGGGGGTGACCGGGGTCGATGAGGCGGCTCAGGTCCATCGGCGTACCCGAGACCACGACGTCCACGGGCGCTGCCCGGATCGTCGCTTCGAGGTCGCGCAGCTGAACCGCGCCGTAGCCCATCGCGGGCAGGACGGCCCCGGTGTCGGGGTAGGTCGCGAACGTCGTGGCTATCGAGCCGACGGCGAACGGGCGCGGGTCGACGATCTCGCCCGCTCCAGCCGCCTTCGCCGCGACGGTCCCGGCACCGAAGCGCATGCCGCCGTGCGTGAGCGTCGGACCGTCCTCGACCACCAGCACCCGCTGCCCCGCCAGTGTGCCGTCGCCGTCGAGGCTCACCGGTGACTCGGCCAGCACGACCACGGCGGACGGCGCCAGCCGCGCGACGGCGGCCACCACGGCGTCGACGTCGGCGGGCTCGGCGGAGTCGACCTTGTTCACGACCACGACGTCGGCCATCCGCAGAGTCGCCTCGCCCGGGTGGTAGCGCTCCTCGTGCCCGGGTCGAAGCGGGTCGACCACAGTGATCATCAGGTCGGGCCGGACGAAGGGGAAGTCGTTGTTGCCGCCGTCCCACACGATGACGTCGGCCTCGGCCTCGGCCGCGCGCAGGATCGCCTCGTAGTCGACCCCGGCGAACATCACCATGCCGAGGGCGACGGGCGTCTCGTACTCCTCGCGCTCCTCGACCGTCGGGTCGCTGGCGTCGATGTCGTCGAGCGTGGCGAAGCGCTGCACCCGCATGGCGTCCAGGTCGCCGTAGGGCATCGGGTGGCGGATGAGGGCGACGCGCAGCCCGGCATCGAGCAGCAGCCGCCCGACAGCGCGGGTGGTCTGGCTCTTGCCGCAGCCGGTGCGCACGGCCCCGATCCCCACGACCGGCTTGGTGCTGCGCAGCATCGTCGCGTCGGGCCCGGCGAGGCGGAAGTCGGCGCCCGCGGCCAGCACCGTCGACGCCTTGTGCATGACGTCGAGATGGGACAGGTCGGAGTAGGCGAGCACCACCTCGTCCACGTCGTGCTCGGCAATCAGCGTGGGCAGCGACTGCTCGGCCACGATCGGGATGCCGTCGGGGTAGGCGAGGCCCGCCAGCGAGGCCGGATACGTGCGGTCGTCGATGCCGGGGATCTGGGCGGCGGTGAAGGCGACGACCCGGGTGTCGGGGTTGTCGCGGAACATGGTGGCGAAGACGTGGAAGTCGCGTCCGCCGGCTCCCATGATGACGACTGTGCGCATGAGGCCATGCTGCCAAGGCGTCGCCCTCGCGTGACGAGGCGCCCAAGACCGGCGCGCGGGGTGCGGCTCCGGCGGGCACCCACGACGGGTCGTCCGGGTCGTCCGGGTCGCACACGGCGGCTGCGGTGAAGCCGGTCCATGCGAAAGACCATGCCGAGCCCAACGGTCAGGCCGTCGGCGTGGGTGAGAGCTCATGGTGATCCTCGTGTCGCGGGCACGCCGCAGTCGCTGTCTTCCCGAACGGCCGCGGGGGGCCTGACACAACCTGTCGACCGATCAGCCGAACGGGTCCGCCCGTCGGTACGAGGGTCAGTGCGCCTGGCGGTAGGCGGCCCAGATCTCTGGTCGCAGCCGCCCGCGATCGGACACGGGCAAGCCGGCGAGCAGCGCCCACGCCCGAACCTCCGCCACCGACGGCTCGGCGGCGGGCAGCGCGCCGGCGACCGGCAGCTCGACGGCCGAGCCGGCCTGCTCAAGGCTGACCTCGGCCAGGGCGGCGCCCAGGTAGCGGTAGGTCCACTCCTCGGCCAGCGGGCGGGTCTCGGCAAAGAAGACCGTCACGCCGGGATGGCGCACCGCAGCCTCGGCCAACGCATCGGCGACGGTCGAGGGACGCACATGCGGCAGGTCGAACAGCTTCGAGTAGCGGTCTTCGACCACCACCGCCGCTCGTGGCAGCGACGCCAGCTCGGCCATCGCGTAACGCAGGGTGCCGTTGAGCAGGCTGCCCGACAGGTCGGCCAGCGACTTGCGCTCCACGGCGGCGACGACTCGCCCGCCCAGCTCGACGGCGTAGTCGCCGGCCGGCAGGGCCTGTCGCCGCACCGTGACATGGCCTCGTCCGGACTGGCGCGCGAACCGGTACGGGTAGCGCTCGTGCACGTCGACGAGCACGGTGAGCTCGTCGAGGCCCTGCGGGCGTCCGGTCGGCAGCGACACGTTCGGGCGGGCCTGCTTGGTGGTGCGCGGGGACTGCCAGAAGATCGCCTCGCGCCCGCCGCGGATGCGGGTGAGGACGAACTGCGACCGGTTCTCCCGGCCACGGTCGAGCACCAGATCGATCGCCGCGCCCCGGCGCACGCAGTGGCGCACCGGCACCCGCTCCACGATCTCGGGATCGTCGGGCCACTCGTCCGCGCGGTGGCAGTACACCTTGGACGTGCGCGGCCACGTGTCCTTCACCTTGAGCACGATGCCGAGCTCGCCCAGCGGGATGCGCACCAAGAACGGCAGCGTCGACGCCTCGTCCGGGTTGCGAGCGATGACGAAGTCGTCAGGCACGAGCCGAGTCTGCCGCACGACTCGGCTCGGGATGAGAGGGCACGTCGACGTGGTTGGCGGCGGAATGCGCATCGGACTCATCGGCAGTGGCCGCCGGACACGAAGTGGCGCAGTCCACCTCGCGCAGCCCGCGGACGCCGGCCAGCGTGGTGGACGAGGCCGCTGAGGCGCCGACGCTCCCGGCGACGTCGCGGGCGGCCTGCGCCAGCCAGAGTTCGTCGTGGCAAGGTGTCCCAACGGCCTGTGTACCTCCCTACACTCGCGGGTCAACGCAGAACGCCGGGGCGTTGGCACTCGCAGCGAAAGGAGGCGCACGCCATGACCGCGACGACCGGGTACCGCGACCGTTCCGAACCGGATGACGCGGCCCTAACCCGCCATCACGCGCTTGTCGGCCTGCACGCGCTGGCAGGCACGCTCAACGGGGTGCAGCCCGAGAAGATCCCGGACTTCGAGGCCGCGCCGGCAGGCGACATGCTGCGGACAGTCGCTGATGCGCCTCTCGAAGAGATCCCCGTGTCGGCGCGGGTCGACCTGCTGTTCAACCTCGCCGCAGCAGGCTTCTCCGACCACGAGGAGGAGCACCGGGCCCTGATGGCATCCGTCGCCGACGCTCGGGGTGTCTCGGTCGACCAGATGTCGGCAGACCTCAAGGCGGCGGCAGCCGGCACCACGACCCTCCAGAAGACGGCAACGGGTCAGGCGCTTGCCCATCACGAGTCCGCGTTCATCGGGGAGGACGTCTGCAGAACCAGGACGGTGACGGTCGGGGCGCTCAAGGCCACCTGGGTGTTCTCCGAGTTCGAGACCGACGCCCCGTTCGAGAACGTCGTCGGCTGGATCGACCCCCACAAGTGGCCTCAGCGCGGGCCGACGCTCTTCAAGCACATGGATGTCGTCGGTGGCATGCCCGCGACGCCGATCGGCGGGCTCAGCAACGACCACTGGCACGGCGTCTTCCACGAGGAGGTGCAGATCGTTCGGCGTCTCAACACCCTGCTGCACTGCGACTACTGGCGCGACGGCGACCGGGCTGCCGGCATGACCTACGACCTCGACGTCAGCCTCGACTCTCAGATCGACGTCGACCGCGGCTTCTTGCTCGTCGTCAACGACGGCACGGTCAGGCGGGTGAAGGCGCTGAAGATCGTAGGGTTCACCAACGACCTCTGGGACGACGTGGCGCGCCTGGTGTGCCCGATCTGGACCGACTTCGTCCGCGCCGCCGTCGAAGGCGGGACGTCGAGCAGGCCGTCGACGCCGGCGAGCGACCAGGCCGACGTGCCCGAGGGTGCGTCGACCGGCGACTGGCTCAACGACTGGCTCCAGTTCTTCAGCGACTCGTCCCGCACCTACGTCGACATGGTCACCGACGTCTCCTCGCGCGCGACCGCCGGCGGCTACCAGGCGTCGGACTGGCTCGACGACGCCCGCCAGTACTGGACCCAGCTGGCCAAGGACTGGTCGCAGGCATGGTCGTACGGCCTGGAGTCGTGGGAGGAGATCGCCAGCCAGGGCATGGACGCCGGCTTCCCGCCGCCAGGCAGGCAACGCGAGGCGGCGCGGGGGATGGCGACGTCGATGATGGGGATGGCCGGTGCGAGGGCATCCGGCGCGGCGTCAGCGGCTGGACCCGGTGGTCTGCGAGTCGAGGGCACCACCGTTCCGGTGCCCGGGGTCGCCGCGGGGTCGTCGCCGAGAGTGCCCAAGCTTGAGTCGATCGAGGCGGGCGGCGCCACCATCGACGCGGCCGACATCGCCGTCACGATCGTCGCGCTGCCGGACGGGACACCAGGTGTGCGTGTCGTCACCTCCAACGCCGTCGTCCCGGCGGGCCTCTACGTAGGAGTGATCGAGTCCGCCGACCAGCAGCCGCTGGCTCCCGTCCACCTCTACGTCTCGCGAGCGGAGGGACAAGCCCAGTGACCGACGGTGTCCTCTCGGCCGAGTCCAGGCTCGAACGCTTGCTTGGCCGGTTGCTGTCGGCAGCCGAGGCATCACTCGCGGCCGGCGATCTCGACACGGCTCGTGCCACAGCCGATGAGGTGCTGACGGTCGACCCCGACAACGAGCGCGCGTTGGCACTGGTCGCCCAGATCGCGACCCGCCACCGTGGCTCGACCGGCGAGCGGGCGTTGATGACCCTGCTGTTCTCCGACCTCGTGAGCTCTACCCAGCTGTCGGAGCGCATGGAACCCGAGCAGCTGCGCGACCTGTTCGCCTTCTACCGCTCCGCAGCCCGCGAGGCGGTCGAGCGCTACGGCGGCTACGTCATGAAGTACATGGGCGACGGCATCCTCGCCGGGTTCGGCTACCCGGAACCGCATGAGGACGACGGTCGACGAGCCGTGCTGGCGGGGCTCGACCTGATCACGGCCATGCGGGAGGCCGAGCCCGACCTGCTGATGCGGCTCGGGGAGGCGCCGCAGATACGCATCGGCATCCACACCGGCCAGGTGGTCGTCACCGACCTGAGCGACGACCGTTCGAGCGACGAGAAGGACTCGATCGTCGGGGTGGCCCCCAACTTGGCCGCACGCATCCAGCAGGCCGCCGAGCCTGACACGGTGGTCATCAGCGACGTCACCCAGAGCCTGGTCGACACAGACTTCTACCTGCACTCCCTGGGGGAGCGCGCACTCAAGGGCATCAGCAGGCCCGTCGAGGTGTTCGCCGTCGAGCGCCCCCGCCACCCCGGGGCGCGCTTCTACGCCGAGCGGTACCGCCAGGGGCACCTTGTCGGCCGAGATGGCCCCCGCGAGGCGCTTCGGGCCGGATGGGACGACGTCCGATCGGGCGCCCCGCATGCGTATCTCGTCACCGGGGAACCCGGGATCGGCAAGACCCGGCTCGTCGCCGCTCTCGTCGAGTCCGTGGAGACGAGCGGTGGACGGGTGCTCGGCGCGGGTTGCCTGCCGTACTACTCCAACGTGTCGCTCTGGCCGATCGCCCGGCTCATCGAGCGGTCGCTGGGTGTCGCGGTCGAAGGAACGGACCGCCTCGGCGCGCTCGTCGAGAGCCTCGACTCGTTGGGCCTCGACCTCGCCCGGTCGGTGCCCTTCTTGGCGCACCTCATCGGCGCGACCGAGTCGCAGACCTACCCCGCACCCGAGCTCGACCCCAGTGCCTTCTTGGACGAGACGCTCAACCAGCTGGTCGAGTGGCTCGTGGCGCTGGCGCGTGACACCCCCCAGGCGTTCGCCGTCGAAGACCTGCACTGGGCCGACCCGTCGACCGTCGCGCTGATCGGTCGCGTGATCGCCCGTCAGCCGTCCGGGGTGCTGACTGTCGTGACCGCCAGGGACGCTTCTTCCCTGCCGTGGGCTGACACCGTCGAGCGACTGTCGCTCGACCGGCTCGACCCCGCGGCGGCGGGGCAGCTCGTGGACGCCGTGGTCGCCGACGTCGGAGCCACCGGATCGTTGACCGACGACCAGCGTGACCACATCGTCGCGCAGGGGGAAGGAATTCCGCTGTTCGTCGAAGAGCTCACTCGCACCTACCTGGCCGAGGCCAGCAGCGACCGCATGCCGCTGCGGCTTCAGGAGCTGCTCACGTGGCGGCTCAAGGCTCCGATGGTCGACCAGCGGGTCGCCCAGGTGGCTGCGACCGTGGGACCGATCTTCGACGCGGCCACTGTGGCCGCCGTGCTCGGCGAAGACATCGCGGGCCAGCTCGAGGTGCTGGTCGACCAGGGCATCATCGCAGCCGACGACCGCGACTTGGCGACGTTCCGGTTCAGGCACGCCCTGATGCGCGACGCCGCGTACGAGACCCAGGTGCTGGACGTCCGACGGCAGACGCATGCCGACGTGGCCGCGAGCATCGCTGCGCGCGGTGGTGAGCCCGCGCTGGTGGCCGAGCACCTCGACCTCGCCGGTGAGGCGGGGCAGGCGGCTGCGCAGTTCTTGGTGGCCGCCCAGGCCGAGCAGGCCCGCGGCGCCCACACCGAGGCCGCCAAGCTGCTCTCGCGCGGCCTTGAGCTGTTCGAGGTGCTGCCGGACTCCGACGAGCGCGACCTCGGGGAGCTCACCGGGCGCATGCTGCGGGCCTTCAGCGTCTCGTCGGTGCAGGGCTACGCCGCACCGGAGGTGGTGACCGACCACCGCCGGGCCGAAGAGCTCACCGCCCGGCTGGGTACCCGGCCCGAGGTGCTGCCCTCGTTGATCGCCATCTGGGCCTACTGGTTCACCGCCGGTGACCTGGCCACGGCACGCACGCTGGTCGAGCGCCTCGCCGAGATGGTGCGCCAGGACGCCTACTCGTGGTTCCAGCCCGAGGTGGAGTCGTGTGTGGGCTTCCAGAACCTGTACGAAGGTGACCTCGCCGGAGCCCAGACGCATCTCGAGGCCGCCATGGCCGGATACGAGGCTCGCCCGTCCGACCAGCTCGTGTCGCCGTTCTGGCCGCTGCCCAACGACCCCGTCGCCGTGCCCGCGATCGCCCTGGCGACCGTCGGCGCGGTGCGTGGCGACCCCGACCAGGCCGCCCACTGGGAGGGCGTCGCCATAGAACGGGCTCAGGAGATCGGCTTTCCTCGTGGCCCGTTCAGCCTCGCCTTCGTCAAGACGTATGCCGCCTGGAACCGACGCTTCCTGGGCGAGTGGCGCGCCGCGCAAGCGATCGGAGCGGAGATTCTGGGGATCGGGATGGAGTACGGGTACGCGTACTGGATGCTCTTGGGCTCGTCGTACCTGGGGACGGCGACGCCGGGGGCCGAACCCGACCGGGAGTTCTTGGAGCAGAACGTCGCCACGCTCCGGATGATGGGACAGCAGGCGTTCTCGGCGTCCCACCTGGCGTTGCTGGCTCGCATGGCCGGTGACGACGGCGACCTCGACCGGGCTGCAGACCTGGTGGACGACGCTCTCGACGTGATTCACAAGTCCGGCGAGTACCTGCACCTGCCCGAGCTGCTCCGGATGCGCGGTGAGGTGGCGCTGGCCCGCTTCGACGATGCGGAGGAGGCGGCGGCCGACTTCAACGAAGCAATGAGCGTGGCGATGCAGCAGGGTGCACGCGTCTCCCGGCTGCGCGCTGCCGTGGCTCTGGCGGGGCTGCCGGAGGCGGCGCTTCCAGCCGACTGGCGAGCGACCCTCGGCGCGGCCCGGGACGACCTGCCCGACGCGTTGGTCACCAGCGAGGTCGCCGCGGCCGACGCCCTGCTCGCCGAGTGACGGCGACGCGCCCACGGGTCGTCATCGTCGGTGGCGGCATGGCCGGCCTCGCCACCGCGTGGGAGCTCACCCAGGGTGACTGGCGGCAGCGGCTCGAGTCGGTGACCGTCTACCAACGCGGCTGGCGGCTCGGCGGCAAGGGCGCCAGCAGCCGCGGGCCACACGGGCGTATCGAGGAGCACGGCCTGCACGTCCTTCTCGGCTACTACGACGCGACCTTTCGCGTGCTGCGCCAGGTGTACGGGGAGCTCGACCGACCCCGGACCGACCCCGAGTGCCCGGTTGCGACGTGGCGCGACGCCGTGGCGCCGTCCGGGGACGTCGGTCTGGCCGAGCACGCCGACGGTTCCTGGGGCACCTTCGTCACCCGGTTCTCGGTGAACGACGAGGTGCCCGGCGAGCCGGGCGCGGAGGACCGCCCGCTCGCGCCGCTCCATGTCGCGACCCGAGCGTTGCGACTGCTCGTGGACTTTCAGTCGTCGCTGGCACCGTCGGTCGCGTCCGCCTCGGTGTACCTGAGCACGTCGCCGCAGCCGCGCCCATCGGCAGCGAGTGTCTCGACGTTGCTGCGCGGGGGCGGCATCACGGCGTTGGCGGGTGTGCTGGAGGTGCTGGAACGGCTGGCGCGGCTCGCGGACGAGGCGTCGATGCCGATGCCGGCGATCGACGCGGTCGTTGCCCCGTTGACGCAGCTGGTCGGGGCGTGGCGGGACGGGCTGCGGGCGGCGGTGCTGGCCGACGACTCGGCGCGCCGCACCTGGACGCTGGTCGACCTGGCGGCGACCAACGTGCTCGGCATGGCCGCCGACGGTCTGCTGAGCGAAGGCGCGTATGACCGCATCGACCACCTCGACTACCGCGAGTGGCTGGCCCGTCACGGGGCGGCTCCCGAGACGCTGGCCTCACCCATCGTCCGGGGCATGTACGACCTGGTGTTCGCCTACGAGGACGGCGACAAGTCGCGGCCGAGGTTCGCCGCCGGGCTCGGCCTGCAGCTCGCGGCGCGCATGCTCTTCGACTTCAAGGGCTCGATCTTCTGGCGCATGCAGGCCGGCATGGGCGAGGTGGTGTTCGCCCCGCTCTACGAGGCGCTCGTCCGGCGGGGTGTGGACGTGGAGCTCTTCCACCGTGCCGACGCGATCACCGCCTCGCCCGAGGGGGGGTCGGTAGATGAGATCCGTCTGGTCCGACAGGCGTCGGTCATCGACGACGATGCGGGATACGACCCGCTCATCCGGGTGGACGGTCTGCCGTGCTGGCCCGATCGTCCGCGTGCCGACCAGTTGACGCACGACCCGGGCACGGCCAGCGAGGCGCACCGCGCCGACACGGAGACCGACACCGGCGCAGACTCGGGGCCGGACGCGGACGCCGACAGTCGAGTGACGCTGCGCGCCGGGGACGACTTCGACGTGGCTGTGCTGGCCGTCTCGCTGGGCATGGTGCCGCACGTCGCGGCTGACCTGATCGCGGCGTCACCTGCCTGGCGCGCCATGACCGACAACGTCGCGACGGTCGCAACGCGAGCGGCGCAGCTCTGGCTCGACGCCTCGGGCACAGAGATGGGCTGGGCAGGGCCGTCGGAGGTGACGCTGAGCGGGTTCGGCGACACCTTCGACACATGGGCGGACATGACGCACCTGCTGCCCCGCGAGAGCTGGCCGGAGCAGTCCGCACCTCGCAGCCTGGCCTACCTGTGCAGCGCGTTGCCTGAGCCGGCGGGACCTGTTGCGTCGGCCGCCGCGCGGGAGCAGGTACGCCAGACGCTCCGTGGGTTTCTCGACGACGAGGCCGGCGCCCTGTGGCCGGGCGCGGTCGATGAGGAGGGGTTTCGGTGGGACCTGCTCTGGGACGACCAGCATCGTCACGGGCCCGACCGACTCGACGCTCAGTACCTCCGAGCGAACACTGACCCCTCGGATCGATACGTGCAGTCCCTGCCCGGCAGCGGCAGGCACCGCATCGAACCGGGCGGGACGGGCTTCGCGAATCTGGCGATCGCCGGAGACTGGACGGCCTGTGGTCTCGACGCAGGCTGTATCGAGGCGGCGACACGGTCAGGAGTACAGGCAGCGCGGGCGATTCTGGCCGGGACCGTCCGGGCCGTCGCGTCCTCGGGCGAAACACCGCCTCGTCGGGACGGTGCGCCGTGAGCTCCCCGCGAGGCGCTGCTGACGGCGTCCGTCATCTCGCCCGCGACGTGCAGCGGTTCGGTCTGCTGTCGGCCGCCAGCGTGGTCGAGCGCTACGTCGACCTCGTCGACCGGACGATGAGTGGGGCGCCGCAGGCCGGCGCACCCGCGACCGGGGTCTCGGATCGACCGTCCGGCCCCTCGATGGACCGCGACACGAGCGTGCTCGTCGAGAGCGCAACCGGCGTGGCCGAGGCGTATCTCGGCCTTCTGGACGCGGCAGCGCGCCTGGCTGAGCCGTTCACGCCGACCACCGGGCTCGTCCTGGATCCCGTCCAGCCGGGAGGTGGGTCGCAAGCGTCGCTGTGGGTCCACAACCCCGGTGACGAACCGACCGAGGGCCTGACCGTGACGATGAGTGCGCTCGTCTCCGCCGACGGCGCGTCCCTCGACGGCACAGCCGCGACGTGCACGCCGTCGCGGCTGGACAGCATCGCCGGCCGCGGCTCGGCCCGGCTGGATGTGCGGGTCGACGTGCCGCACGACCAGCGTCCTGGCGAGTACCACGGGCTCGTGCTGGTGTCGCTGGCGGCGGGCGAACCGATCTCCATCAGGCTGCAGGTGGTGGGGCCGTGAGCGCCCACACCGGCGGCTTCGGTGAGGCCCTCGCCGCATACGACTCGCTCGCCCGCCGGGCCGCCGACGGGTACCTCGCGGCCGACGACCTGTCGGAGTACCTGCGCGAGCCTGCGCGCGACTACCTGCGCCGAGGCGGAAAGGGGTTGCGTCCTGCGCTCCTGCTGGCCACGGTCGAGGCGTTCGGCGGCACCACCGACGACGGAGTGCCGTCCGCGGCAGCACTCGAGCTGCTGCACACCTCGTTCTTGGTGCACGACGACGTCGAGGACGACAGTGAGCTTCGCCGGGGCGAGCCCACCCTGCATCTCCGTCATGGCCGTGGGTTGGCTGTGAACGCGGGTGACGGCTTGGCCGTTGTTGCTCTGGCGGCGTTGCGGGACAACGACCAACGTCTCGGACGCCGGCTGGCCGCTCGGGTCTGGTCGGAGTTCGACTTCATGGCACGCCAGACCGTCGACGGCCAGGCCCGAGAGCTCGGGTGGCTCCGGGACGGACGCTGTGACCTGACACCCGACGACTACCTCGACCTGATCATGAAGAAGACCTGCTGGTACACCACCGTGCTACCGCTTCGGGTCGGGGCGCTGATCGGCTCGCGCGGCAACGCCGACCTCGAGCCGCTCGTGCGGTTCGGCTTCTCCCTCGGTGCCGCCTTCCAGATTCGGGACGACGTCCTGAACCTCGTGGGCACGCCGGAGAAGTACGGCAAGGAGCCACTCGGTGACCTGCGCGAAGGCAAGCGGACCCTCATCCTCATTCACCTGTTGGCGGCCGCCGGTGCCGCTGATCGTTCGCGGGTCGAAGGGTGGCTGGCGCTCCCGGCGTCCGACCGGTCCCCGGATGTTGCGGCCGCGATACTCGACTTGATGCACCGCTACGGCAGCATCGCCTTCGCCGACCAGTTCGCACACGGCATAGCCGGCTCGGCCGCCGAGGCGTTCGAGGCAGCGTTCGCGGGAGTCCCGCCCTCGGACGCTCGCCGGTTCGTGGCCGAGCTCATCCCGTTCATGGTCGACCGCGACCGCTGAGCGGCGCCGGCACGGCGTTGACCACCGCGACCCGAGGTGGGGCGCGGGCTGATCAGCGGTGGCCAGTGACGAGCTCGGCGGCCAGCGTGAGGGCGCCGACCACGCCAGCGTTCCCACCTAGTGCTGGCGTCACGAGGTAGCCGCTGGCCGGTTTCGATACCTGATGGTCGTCGCCGAGCGCACCAGCCACCAGGCGCGCCGACTGTGCACGCAGCGCGTCGAGCAGCTCGGGCATCTGCATGACCCCGCCGCCGAGCACGATGCGGGCCGGCGACAGCAGGTAGGTCAACGCGGCCACGAGCTGGGCGAGGTAGTGGCTCTCCACCGCCACCGCCTCGTGGCGCCTGTCGGCGAGGTCGTCGGCCGGGCGCCCCCAGCGGGCCGTGATCGCCGGACCGGATGCGAGCCCTTCCAAGCATGCGCCATGCAGGCGGCAGACTCCGGCGAACGTGTCGTCAGGGTGTCGGCGCACCGTCAGGTGTCCGATCTCGGGATGGGCGGTGCCGTGCAGCCGACGACCCTCGACGAGCGCGCCCACGCCGATGCCGGTACCGACCGTGACGTAGGTGAGGTCGGCCAGTCCGGCGCCGGCACCCCAGCGCTGCTCGGCGAGGGCAGCGGCAGTGACGTCGGTGTCGATGACGACGGGTGCGTCGGTCGCCGCCCGCACGGCGTCGAGCAGGCGCGTGCCCTGCCATCCCGGTTTCGGTGTGGCACCGAGGGTTGCGTACGAGGGCGACGTCGGGTCGAGGTCGATCGGACCGAAGGCCCCGATGCCCACGGCCTCGACCGGACCGCGCGCTGCTGCTCAGCGACGAAGGCGGCGATGCGGCCGAGCGTCTCGTCCGGCGCTGTGGTCGCGAACGTCTGCACCTCGACCAGGTCGAGCGGCGAGGTCGCCGAGGCGCACACGACCTTGGTGCCGCCGGTCTCAATGCCCAGAAGCATGCGCTGTGCACCCCTCACTTTCGACGTGAGCCCAGCCTGCCCTGTCTACGGCGGCCGCACGCGGCCCTCAGCCGAGACGGACAGGCGGCCCATCCAGTATGAGACATTCGGACTAGATGTATCGTCGGGAGGGCCATCACACCCGTCACTCGCCAGCACAGGAGCAGTCATGTGGCAGCGCACGTTCGGTCGCTGGGGCGATCCAGCGACGCCGGTCACCGTCAAGCCCGGGGGTGAGCGCTTCATCGCCGAGACGCTGGGCATCCCGGTCCCACGACCTGCTGTCGACCCGTCGACCATCCAGGCGCCCGCGTCGAGGCTGACCGGCGACGACATCACTGCGCTCGCGGCGTTCCTCGGACTTGCCAACGTCGACACCTCCCGTGCGGCCCGGCTCCAGCACGCCGCCGGGTGCTCGCTCGGTGACTACGTGGACCAGCGGGACGCGGCGCTGCGCGGCGTCCCCGACGCCGTGGTGCGCCCGGCATCGCACGCCGAGGTCCAGCAGGTGGTGGCCACGTGCAGCGACCGCGACGTCGCCGTGGTGCCGTTCGGCGGCGGAACCTCGGTGGTCGGTGGCGTCACCCCGTTGGCCGGCGACCACCGCGGAGTGGTCGTCGTCGACCTGACGCGCATGATCGAGGTGCTGCACATCGACGAGACCTCGGGTCTCGCGGTCGTGCAGCCGGGAGTCACCGGCCCGATGCTCGAGCGGCTGCTCGAGCCGCGCGGGCTCACCTGGGGTCACCTGCCCCAGTCATGGGAGCGCGCCACGATCGGCGGCTACGCCGCCACACGCTCGGCCGGGCAGGCCAGCAGTGGGTTCGGCCGCAGCGACGACACGATCGAGGCGGTCCGCATGGCAACCCCGGCGGGTGAGGTGCGGCTGGGCCGGGCACCGGCCTCGGCAGCGGGGCCCGACCTGCGTCAGCTCGTGATCGGCAGCGAGGGGGTGCTCGGAGTTGTCACCGAGGTGACGCTGCGGCTTCGTCGACGTCGGGCCTGGGAGCGCTACGAAGGTCTGCTCGTGCCGTCCTTCGCCGCCGGGGTCGAGGCTCTGCGCGAGATCACGCAGTCTGGCCTGCAGGCAACGGTCATGCGCCTGTCGGACGAGGCGGAGACGCGCAGCACCCTGGCGATGTCGGGCCCGTCGGGTCCGGCGGGCGCGGCGCTGCGGCGATACCTCCGCTCTCGTGGTGTCGACGGCGGCTGTCTCATGGTGCTCGGCTGGGAGGGCGCCTCCGCCGATGTCGGTCGCGCTCGGCGCAAGGCCGCATGGCAGGTCCTCGACCGCCACGGCGCGGTTGGTCTGGGGCAGCGCATCGGGGAGTCGTGGCGCTCGCACCGGTTCTCCGGTCCGTTCCTGCGCGACGTGCTGCTCGACCGCGGCTACATCGTGGAGACCGTGGAGACCGCCACCCACTGGAGCGGCCTGCTCGCTCTGCACGCCGACCTCACCGTGGGGCTGGACGCAGCCTTGCGCACCAGCTCGGGCGGTCGGGCCTTCGTCATGACCCATGTCTCGCACGTCTACGACACCGGTGCGTCGCTGTACGTGACGGCGCTCGCGCCCGCACAGGCCGATCGGCGAGCTCAGTGGTGGGCGGCGAAGTCCGCTGCCAGCGAGGTGGTGACGGCTGCCGGTGCCACCATCACGCACCACCACGCGGTCGGGACCGACCACCTGCCGTGGATGGCCAGCGAGGTCGGCGACCTCGGGCTCGCGGCGCTGCGTGCGGTGAAGGACGCCTGGGACCCCGCGGGCGTCCTCAACCCGGGCAAGCTCATCCCGGCGAGACCGATCCCAGCCGCGTCGTCGCGCACCCTCGGGGACGGATCCGTCGCTGGCGTGAGCCGGTGAGCAGCCCGGCTGAGGTCACGCCGGCCCGTGCCATGGCGCAGGTACGGCGCCCGCGCCGCGACGACGCCATCGACGTCGCCGAGCAGATGCTGCGCCGCGGGGAGCGCGTCGACATGCAGACCGTCGCCGACGCGCTCGACATCGGCCGGGCCACGCTCTACCGCTGGGTGGGCGACCGGGAGAAGCTGATGGACGAGGTGCTCGGCCGCCTCGTCGCCAAGAACTGGCGGACGGCGAGAGTCGAACCCGACGGCGAGTCGTTGGACGCCGTCCTGGCGACCATCGCCGGGTTCATGGCGGCGACAGCTGCCTGGCCTCCGGTGCTCGACTTCGCCGAGCGCGAGCCCGACCTCGCGTTGCGTATTCTCTTGGCCCCCGTGGGCAACGTCGCCGACGGCATCCGGCTGGGGCTCGAAGGGACGCTGGCCCTGCACCTGCCCGGTCGCGAGGTCGCGCCGGCCACGCTGGACGTGCTGGTGCGCATCGGTGCGGCGCTTCAGTGGGCGAACGTGGCCGCGGGCAACCCGCCCGACATCGACACCGCGGTCGAGGCGGCACGCGCGTTGCTCACGATCGCGCTCGCCGCCCCCAGCGACTGACGAAGACCCTGGGAAAGAAAGACACTTACGCCGACGCAGGCCGACCGAGCGTGGCGCCTCGCGGCAGAAGGACGTTCGCCCCGAACGGGTGCACCTCGACGTCGATGGGTAGCGGCCCGACCCGTTCCCCGTCGGCGTAGGCCAGCTGGCCGCGTGCTTCGACGCGGATGCGACGTCCGGCGTGCTGGGTGACCCCGGGGTGGGTGATGTGCGTTCCGGCGAACACCTTGGGAAAGGTGCGGACGAGCTCCCAGCGAGGCATGCGATGGATCCAGGTCATGGTGAGCAGACCGTCGTCGAGCAGCGCACCGACGCAGACATTCATGCCGCCGCCGTAGCGGGCGCCGTTGCCGATCGAGG
The DNA here is from genome assembly GCA_963714455.1 of uncultured Actinomycetota bacterium. GTDB lineage: Bacteria > Actinomycetota > Actinomycetes > Jiangellales > Jiangellaceae > CAVQGZ01. Next base: position 142,362 of record CAVQON010000011.1, on the reverse strand, counting down.
CGAACATGGCCTCGTCACTCATCGTCTCGCCGTCGACATCGATGTCGAATCGCACCGGACGGAAAGCGCGCAGCTCGGTGATGAGCGCACGCACGTATCTGGCTTGCCCCTTCGGCCATGTCATGGCGTTGGCGCGCTCGGTCACCAGCGAGTCGAACCCGGCGCTCAGCACCCCGAGGAACCATCGCTGCTCGCCGTCGGCGGTGGTCACCGACGCGACGTCGATCGTGCGAACGTTGTGTGCGGCGATCACGTCGGCGGCGGCATCGACCTTCTTGACCGGCAGGCCGAGGCCCGCGGCGTTGTCGTTGCCGGTGCCGAGGGCGACGATGCCCAGGGGCGTCCCAGTACCCGCGACTGCCTGCAGAGCCAGGTGGACGGTGCCGTCTCCACCGGCCGCGACGATGCTGTCGGCTCCGTCCGCGACGGCCGCCCGCGCCATCCCGAGGGCTTCGTCGGGCCCGGTCGCGACCAAGATCGCGGTCTCGACGCCGCGCGACCGCAGGGCTGCGGCCAGGTCAGGCCCCAGCCGGCGGCCTCGACCGCCCCCGGCCTCGGGGTTCATGACGACAGCGGCGGTTCGGGACACGGACGGATCCTAGCCCGATGAGACATGTGCGTATGTTTGTCTCATGAGCCACGACGCACGCGTCCGCTACCTGCCCCCGGGCGACCCGGCCAGTCGTCTGGATGCCGACCGTCGGCGACGCGACCTCGATGCCCTGGCTCGTCATGGCTCGGTCGACGTGGTGGTGATCGGTGGCGGAATCACCGGTGCAGGCGTGGCGCTCGATGCCGCGACGCGCGGGCTGAGCGTGGTGCTGCTCGAACGCCACGACCTGGCGTTCGGGACGTCGCGGTGGTCGAGCAAGCTCGTGCACGGCGGTCTGCGCTACTTGGCCAAGGGCGACGTCGGTATCGCGTGGGAGAGCGCCGTCGAGCGCGCCACCATCGGCGGCGTCATCGCCCCCCACCTGGTGCGTCCCCTGGCCCAGGTGTTGCCGATCTACGACGACGCCCGTGTCCACGGGGCGCTCACGCGGGTGGGGTACCTCGCCGCCGACAGCCTGCGGGTGGCGGCGGGCCACCGGTCGGTGGTGCACCGAGCCCGCACCGTCGGGGTCGACGAGGCGCTGCGGCTGGCACCGACGGTCCGGCGCGGGGGGCTGCTCGGGGCCGTGGTGGGCGAAGACCTGCAGCTGGTCGACGACGCCCGGCTCGTCGTGGCGGTGGCGCGCACGGCCGCGGCGTACGGCGCTCGCATCCTCACGGGCATGGATGTCGTGAGCGCGAGCGCGGATGGCGTGGTCGAGCTGCGCGACGTCACCACGGGCGACACCTCGGTGCTGCACGGACGCCACGTGGTCAACGCCACGGGCGTCTGGGCGTCCGAGCTCGACCCGAGCATCGCGCTCGAGCCCAGCCGAGGCACCCACCTCGTGCTGGCCTCGTCGAGCCTGGGCATGTCCCAGGCATCGCTGACCATCGAGGTCGAGCGTGGGCGGGCCGTCTTCACCCTGCCCCAGCTCGACGGGCTCACCTTCGTGGGCCTCACCGACGACCCGCAGGCCGGTCCGGTGCCCGACGTCGCCGAGCCTACGGAGGACGACATCGACTGGATCCTGTCCGTGCTGAACAGCGCGGTAGAGGTGCCGATCGACCGGGCGGATGTCCTGGGTTCGTTTGCTGGGTTGCGTCCGCTGCTGGCCGCGGCGTCGAGCGAGACCGAGGGCGTGCCCGGCACCGCTGACCTCTCCCGGCGCCACGCTGTGCGCACCAACGGCCGGCTGCTCACCGTCGCCGGCGGCAAGCTCACCGCGTACCGCCGCATGGCGCAGGACGTGGTCGACCTGATCACCGAGCGCCCGTGCCAGACGACGCGGGTGGCGCTGGTCGGCGCCGGCCCGGGGGGTAGACCCGAGCAGCATGCCGACCGCCTCGTCGCGCGGTACGGAGCCGAGGCGCCCCTCGTCGCGTCGATGGCCGAGGCGGTGGCCGAGCTGGCCCAGCCCGTCGTACCCGGCCTCGGCGTGCGCGGCGTCGAGCTGGCGTTCGGGCTGGCCTGGGAGGGCGCCCGCTCGACAGACGACCTGCTCGAGCGACGCACCCGCCTGTCGTTGGTGCCCGCTCACGCCGCGGCAGCGCGTCCCCTGGCCGAACGGCTCGTGGACGCCGTGGGGACGGGGCTGACGACGGGCGCCGGCTACAGCGGGGGAGCGTCGAAGTAGCGCGGCTCGCGCAGGTAGCTGCGGAAGAAGCACACGATGTAGCCCATGCGCTCGGCGTAGTCCTCCCACGACCAGGCGTCGCTGGCCGAGACATCCAGCCCCGGGTCTTGCCCGAACTCGCGTACCAGCCGGCACAGCTCAGGGTCGTGCAGCTCGGCGAGGACGCTCGGAAACCGCTGGCCTTTCAGGTAGCGGGGGAGGGGGACGTCGTCGTTCACCTCGGCCTCGCCGTCGGGTGTGACGACGGAGACGAAGCTCGTCGTGAACAGGCCGACGAGCCCGCCGAGCGGCAACGCCGCGTCCACGAACTCGTCGGCGAGACGCTGCTCGTGCGCCGCCACCTGGATGTTCGAGCGCAGCACCACCTCGGCGTGGGCCTTGTCGAGGGCGCTCGCCGCAGCCGCTGATTCGTCCATCGCGTCGAGCGCCGCCCACATCTGCGCCGCTTCGTGGAAGCCGCGAAAGGCAGCGACCAGATCGGGAACGTCGGCGAAGAGGGGGTGGCACAGCGTCCGGTCAAGCGCCAGCTCGGACGGGCCGGCGGCGGCGAGAACCTCGTCGCGCCAGATCACGAAGCGCGGACCGATGTCGGCGATGATCGCCCGGTTGCCGTCGGCCACGGCCCGCGACGTGCCCCAGTCGACAGGCAGGCCCTCGCGGCGAATCACCCGTCCGGCCGTGGCGCTCGCCCAGGCACCGAAGGCGAGCCAGTTGACGTCGACCGGCCCGATCAGCTCGGCGACGTCGAGGGCCAGGTCTCGGTAGGCGCGGGTGATCGCGTGGTTGCGCGCGACAGGGTCGGGCATCGACGCGACGGCGTCGACGTCGGCCAGCGTCAGCGACATGGGGACGAGTCTGGCTCACCACCGGTCGCCGCATGGTGATTACCGGTCAGGCGATGCGCTCCAGCAGGCCTTGCGCCTGCTGCTCGGCGTCGCGGGCCAGGTAGGACACGACCAGGGCGCGCGTGGGGGCGTCGAGGGAGTCCAGCTCGCGGCGGATGCGCTCGGTCACCTCGTTCGCCTCGTCGAGGTGGCCGCGTACCCGCACGGCGATGACGACGACGGCGACGACGCCGACGACGCCCAGCGCGATCCCGATGGTGCGACGACGTCTGCTCTGCATGAGTATCTCCTCTTGCCGGCCCGGCACCCGGCGGCGGCTGGCCGATCATGGTCAGGACTGTCCTTGCCTGGCCAGCGTAGGCCGATCATGGCTGCGCCAGCGCCTCGCCGACGGGACTCAGCCGCGTCGGGTCGTCGCTGCTCCACGGGCTCCACGAGCCCGGGGAGTTGTCCCAGTAGGCGAACCCCGACGCGTCCATGCCCTGAAGGGTCGAGACCACGCTGCGGACGTAGTCGGGTGCGCCGGGCTGGGACCCGTCGAGCCCGAACTCCCCGAGCCACAGCGGTGCCGTGAGGCGAACGCTCGTGGCCCGTGCCCGGTCGGCCCACAGCTCGACGGAGCGGTTGACCCACGCCTGGTTGTCGGCGTATCCCCCGCCGAGGTCGAGGGGCAGCGGGTAGAGATGTGGGGCGAACGCGATGCGCGGGTCGCCGTCGCGCGGGTCGGTGAGGGCCGCAAGCCCGGACGGCAGGCCCTGGTTGACGCCGAACGCCTGCGGCTCGACGAAGACCCACAGGTCGTCGTCGACCGCGCGCACCACGTCGATGGCCCGCTGGTAGAAGGCCGACAGCGGCCCCTGCTCGAACAGCGGCCCCTGCAGCGAGCCGCCGAACGGCTCGTTCATCACGTCGATGCCGAGCACGCCCTGCTCGTCGGCGAAGCGGTCGACAAGCACGCCGAGCATCGCGAGGTAGCTGGCCTGCACGTCGTCGTGGCGTCCGGTGGTGCGCCAGAAGTGGTCGAACGCACGCAGCACGCCGGGCTGCAGGTAGGTCAGCTCCCAGGGCTCCTGACGGGTGGCCGCCAGCCCGTCGGTGATCGTCGCCCACTCCGGTGCCCCGTCGAACCCGACGGACGGACCCCAGACGTCTTGGTGCAGGTCGAGCACCACGTCGTAGCCGGCGTCGTCGTACCACTCGACCCGCTGCGCCACGGCGTCGAGGTAGGCCAGGTCGTACTGGCCCGGCTGCGGCTCGATCTTGTCCCAGAACACCAGGTAGCGCACCGAGTTGGAGCCGAGCAGCTCGGCCTCGCGCACGATGTCGGCCGGGGTCACCCACGACTGGCCGTCGGCGGCGCTCTTGGCCGTGCCCGAGCTGTTGACGCCACGCAGCATCTCGTCGTCCTGCGACGACCCGTCGAACGAGGCGGGGGCGATGCGCGGCAGCGCCACCTCGGGCTGTGGACCGCGCGCGTCGAGCGGCCCGGACGTGACGGCACCGGCGAACCATGCCAGCGACGCGAGGGCGACCAGCGCGATGCCACGGCCGGCCCCGGCAACCCATGAGCGGGGCGCGGTGTCGCTGCCTCGGGACACGAGCCGTCCCAGCACCGCCATCGCCCCGACGACCCAGCCGAGCAGCGCACCCCAGACGACGCCGAGCACCAGCCCGGCGCCGGCGTAGCCGAATGCGGCGACCAGCCCGGTCGGCGTGACGCCGCCGATGTACGCACCGCGCACCATGCCGGCCAGGGCCGCGGCGGCGACGAGAGTCCCCCAGCCGGTGAAGAAGAGCCGTCCTGGGGCCGTGTCGGGATGGCGCCGGGACAGCCGCCCGTAGACCGTCGCCAGCAGCAGAAGGGCTGCGACGCTGTCGACGACGGTGCTCGCCCACGTCAGGTCGCCGAGCGGCATCACGCGTAGCGCCGGAAGGCCGAACGGGGCACCGAGCGCGGATGGGACGACCACCCAGGGCGCCCATGCCGTCACCTGCTCGGTCAGCGCGGGAACGCTGAAGACGGCCACGAGGCCGGTGGCGCCCAGCAGCCCGGCCAGCGCCGGCACGTCGACGCCTCGTCGCTGCGACGCACCGGCCGACTCGCGGTCGGGGTCGGTAGCCAGGCTCTGCGAAGCCCCGTCGTCGCTCATCGCGCCGACGGTAGTGGTTCAGGCAGAGCCCGCGGCCTCGCGACGCTGACCCGCGCAAAGACCGATCAGGGGCCCTCCCTTATGCCGACCCGGGCTTCTTTGCGACGAAGATGGTGCGCGCGGACCGATCCTCCTCGGTGTCCTCCAGCACCGGGGTGACGGACAACCCCGCTTCTCCGAGCAGGTCGATCCACGTCGCTCTGCTGAACAGACCGAACTCGTGCGTCTCTGTCGCCGTCTGCACGCTGCCGTCGGCAGAGCGCAGCACGAACGAGTACACCGTCTGCACGCACTGGTCGTCTGGGTCGGGGTCCCACGTCCACTCCAGGTAGCGGGCAGCGCGTCCGTCCGGGGCGTCCGACCCGCCCCAGTCGGTGCTGGGCTCGAAGGTCTCGGCGACGTCGTCGGGCACGAGCAGTGCCACCCCACCCGGACGCAGGTGCGCTGCGACCGTGGCCGCCAGTGCCGACACCTCGTGCTCGCTCACCAGGTAGTCCAGGGCGTCGTGGACGAGGATGCCGTCGAACTGCCGTCCCAGGCGCACCGTGCGCATGTCGCCGACCAGATGCTCGCAGCCGGGGTTGAGGTCTCGCGACACGGCCAGCATGGCTGGGGAGAGGTCGACGAGCGTCACCTCGAACCGACGGGTGAGGTGCGAGGCGACGTGGCCACCGCCACTGCCCAGGTCGAGCACCGTGCGCACGCGGGTGCCGGCTGTATCGAACAGTGCAGACACCATCGCGCCCTCGGCGACGTACTCCGTCGGCGGGGAGATCAGCGGCCACCACGGCGCGAGCTCGCCGTACATCCGCACGTCTGTCATCACGCAGACCCTCGGTGCGCCGACGAGTCCTCGGGCACGCTAGGAGCGGCCGGCGAGCCTGCCGAACACGCTCGCGGCAGCCTGCGAGGCTTGTCCGAGCATCTCCTGCGCCTTGGCCGGATCGACGGACGCCACGGCAGCCCCCGCTGTGTCGGCACCAGTGCGCATGGCGTCCTTGAGAGCCGGGACAGCCGCGCCGAGGACGCTGTCGACCTGCTCTTTCGTGGCGCCGGCGGTGGCACTGGCGGTCTCGGCCACTGACGTCGCGGTGGCACCGAACATCGCCCGGAAGTCGTCCACCGTGGCGCCCTGGGCCGCAGCAGCCGCGCCGAGCTTCTCGTAGACCGCCTGCACCGACTCGGGCACCGTCTCGAACGCGTCCCGGAATGCCGCAGAAGCCGACTGCGGGTCGAGCTTGGTGGCGTCGAGCGCCTTGGGAAGGCTGTCGGCAAGGACCGCGGCGACCTCCTGCGGCGTCATGCCCGTCGCCTGGGCAGTCATCGTGGTCACGATCGCGGCGGACTGCTCCAGCGCTGACTCGAACGGGTTCGCCATCATGGTGCCCTTCGTGGGTCGTTGTGGCTGCGGGCGCGGGCCGGAGCCCGGCACGTCGGGATGGACTACAGGGCGTCCTTGGCCTTCTGGGCGACGTCGTCGATGGTGCCGTCAGCGGCATCCGGTGCGACGTTCTTGGCTGCGTCGGCTGCCTGGTCGATGACCTCGTCGGCGGCGCCGGAGCTTCCCAGCGCGTCCTTGGCCTTCTGGATGAAATCGCTCACCGGGGACTCCTTCTGCTGGTGGGCCCGTGCACTGAGACGGGCACGTGGGTGGACGTGAATGTAGCCCGGCAGCATCGGCGTGCGGGCGGGAACGACGAGATGGCCGGCAGTACCCATGCGGCGCTGCGAGGTGCTCTCGCCTGATCGGGGACCTTCGACCGATCGATGCCCGCTCTGTCCCGCTCTAGGCTGAGGCGTGAGTGGACCAACCGCACGCAGTACCGATCGTCACCACCGCGCCGCTGCCGCCCTGGCCCTGCTCAGCCCGCCGCGCGACTCGCGTGTGCTGGTCGTGCAGTGCGCCAACGGCCACCACGTCGCGGCCGTCTTCGAGACGCCGGAGGGCGCCGTCGTCGAGGCGTCCGTCGGACGGCGGTCGCACGGCAGCCGCGACCGCATCGACACACCGCACTCCTCGGCCACGCCACAGCGGTGGACCGACTTCCTGGTCGCCGCGCCCTTCGGTGACGACGACGTCCCGGCATGGTGCGACTGCGGCCCGTGGGTGCTCTCACGCAGGGCGATGACCCAGTGGATCAGCGACGGGGAGCGCCGGGTGAACCTGGAGTCCAAGGCGTGACCTGACGGCGCGGGCGCACGCCGCGGCAGCACCTCTTGATCCGGGGCACAATCCCCGGGGTGGCCCTCAACTACCTGACCGACTTGGCACGTGTGGGGCAGTACCTGCGGATCCCGGTGTACGCCGAGATGGCCTGGCGCTCGGTGCGTGAGGACGCGCAGATCCTTGACCAGCTGCGCCGCGGTCTGCTGCCGCTCCCGACGGACGGCGCACCGCAGGACCCTGCCGGTGTCTTCCCGCCGCCGTTGCGCGACGTCCCCTCGCTGTGGACGAACGACCGCGTCGCCGTCGTCGCCACCGGCGGCAGTGGAGCGCTCGCCTCGATCGTCGGGGTGGTACGGGCGCTGGCCGAGGCCGGTGTCAGCCCGTCCGGGTACGGGCTGTGCTCGGGCTCGACCCTCTTCGGCATGCCGCTGGCGGCAGGCCTGTCGAGCGACCAGGTGTGCGAAGCGATGCTCGCGCTGCGTCCCGCTGAGTACCTCGACCCTGACTGGCAGCGGCTCGCGCGGGTGCCCCTCACGCTAGGTCGCGGCTGGGCCGGCCTGCTGCGTGGCGAGGCCGTCGAGGAGTTCGTCCGCAGCCTGATCGGTGACGTCACGCTGGGCGAACTCGTCGCACCGGTCTGGTTCCCCGTCTGGAGCATCGAGCGCAACCGGCTGCGCTACATCAGCTCTGCCGACGACCCCGACCTGAGTGCCGCTCGCGCGGTCCGGATGGCGGTGGCACTTCCGCTCGCCTTCGAGCCGGTCGAGTACCAGGGCGAGTCGTACCTGGACGGGGGCATCGTGGAGATCCTTCCCTCGCGGCCGTTCTCGCACGACGACCTGTGCGACCGGGCCGTGGTGGTCAACGGCTTCTATCGTCCCGGCTTCAGCGCCGACGAAGACCATCGTTGGCGCGACGTTCCGTTCAGCCTCATCCGGGTGTCGGGTCAGACGCGACTCATGGGGCACATCGACACGGCACGCCGTTCGTTGGCCGACCTGGAGCGAGCGGCGCATGTCCACATGCTCGACCCGGTGCCGTACGGGACGGTGCACGGTGCTGGCCTGTACACCCAGTTCGTCGACCGTCGGGGCTGGGCGCACTACATGCGCAACGGCTACGACGAGGCATGGGAACTGCTGGAGAAGGTCGCGACCAACCCATGACGGTGGTTGGCCGCCTGCGGCGGGCTCATCCGTCCGGCGCGGTCGGCTAGTCGGGGGGACGGTCGGCGCGGGCGGCGAGTGACTCGATGTTGTCGGCGTAGTCGCCCCACAGGTCGCGCGGCAGGTCGTGCCCCACACCTTCGAAGCCGACGAACCGCGACCCGCGCAGCGCCTTGGCCAGGGCGATGCCACCGCTGGGGGCGACCAGTGGGTCGTCGAGCCCGTGCATCACCAGCGCCGGGACGTCCAGGCGGCGAAGGTCGGACGTGCGATCGCGCTGGGCCATGACGGCGCTGAGCTGACGGATGTACCCGCCGGGGTCGTGTGCCCGGTCGTACGAGCGTCCGGCGACCTCGGAGAGGTACTGCTCGTCGAAGGCGTAGCCCTTCGACCCGATGATGCGGTAGAACTCCACGGCCGTCTGCTGCGCCGTCGAGCGGTCGGCAACTCCCCGGCGCCTGGTCAGCGCAGCGAACACCGGCGGCTTGGGGTTACCGACGAGCCGTGAGCCGGTGGACGTCATGATGAGTGTCAGGCTGCGCACCCGCGACCGGTGGTCGAGCGCCACCGTCTGCGCGATGAACCCGCCCATCGAGACGCCCACGACGTGGGCCGTGCCCAGCCCCAGCGCGTCCAGCAACCCCACTGCGTCGTCGGCCATGTCGGTGATCGTGTAGGGCGGGTCGGCCCGCCGCAGCACCGCGTCTGTCAGCGACGGGGCCCGCGCCTCGCGTAGGTGCGTCGAGAGCCCGACGTCGCGGTTGTCGTAGCGCACGACGTAGTACCCGCGCCGGGCGAGATCGGCACAGAACGGGTCGGGCCAGCCGATCATCTGGGTGCCGAGGCCCATGATGAGCAGCATCGGCGGGTTGCCATCCTCACCGAAGGTCTCGTAAGCGAGGTCGATGCCGTTGGCGTGAACCGTGCTCGTGGTCATCAGGCCAGGCTAGGCACGTCGCGGACGAAGAACGCCACTGCCTTCTCGGCGTACCAGGGTGGCCTGCCGTCTCGCTGGTGGAAGCCCACGTGGCCGCCGTGGGGGGTGATCGCGCGCCGAACCGGGGTGTCGCGCGCCAGCGCCGTCCAGTCGATCGACCGGTACGGGCCGCTCGGCACGACGGGGTCGTCGAGGGCGTGCACCACGAGCGTCGGCACGGTGATGCTCGGAAGGTACTGAGCTGATGAGTTGACGGCGTAGTACTCCGCGGCGTCGCGCCAGCCGTTCTGTCGCGCGGTGAAGGCGTCGTCGAACTCCGTGAGGGTGCGCGCGGCGTTGATCGCGGCCCGCTCGTCGTCGGTGAGAGGTCCGTCGAACCGCGCGACGTCGGCCCGAAGGCCGCGCAGCATCGCTCGCTCGTACATGCCGAACGCGATCGCGTGCAGGTGCTCTCCGCCGACAGCGAGGTCGAGCGGGGCCGAGACGGCGATACCGGCGACGACTGGGTGGCCGGCCAGGGGCTCCCCGAGCAGCTTGAGCGTGATGTTGCCGCCCAGGGAGAACCCCATGAGCGCCAGGCTCGGCGTGCCGTCGCGTCGTTGCGCCTCGGGCTGCTCGGCGAGCGCGGCCAGCACCGTGCGGACGTCGGACGTGCGTCCGGCGTGGTACATCTGCGTGCTCCGCGTGCCCGACTGCCCGGCTCCGCGCAGGTCGAGGCGGGCGACCGCGATGCCGGCACGCAGCAGCTCGGCAGCGCTGGCCAGCATGTACGAGGACTCCGCCGACCCGCCGAGCCCGTGCACCAGCACCACCAGCTGCGGCGACGGCGCACCCGGTGCGGGCCGGACGGGGGTGTGCAGCACCACGCGCAGCGCGTCCGGGGTTCCGTCGTCCATCGCCACGCTCAGGTGCCGAGTCGAGGCCAGCCCGTCACGAGGTGCCGGTGCTGGGCGCAGCCGCGAGCGCAGCGTCTGCATGTGGGCGGTGCGCCAGCCGGGCGGTGGGTCGTAGGAGGCGTTGACCAGAGGCTCGAGCACGCGCGCCAGGGTAGGTGGCCGCGCCGTGGGCCTCGCGGCTGCCTACAGGCGCACGCCCATCTCGGTCTGCACCTCTTCGACGGTGAGCCCGTCGATCAGGCCCAGGTGCTGGGCGAGGGTGGCCATGTGCAGGGTGTCGGAGCAGACGAGCACCGTGCGCGGCCGGGCCGGCACCTTCTCGACCTTGCGGGCCTTGCGGCCCGGCACCCCCTGCACCGAGCGCACCATCGCCGCACGCACCCGGTCGGGGTCGGACTTGAGAAACTCCGCGTAGATCTGCTCGTCGGCCTCGCCGTTGTCACCGATCAGCACGAACGACATCTCGGGGTAGGCGTCGAGGATGCGACGGATGCGGGCCCGCTTGTGCCCGGGGTTCTCCTTGCCCTCGCCCGACTCCAGGGGTCCGGGCCGCCAGTCGGTGAGGAACAGCGGACCACGGGGGAAGCCGCGCAGCTGCAAGAACTGCACGAGCATGTCGTAGAGGTTCCACGGGCTGGCCGAGACGTAGAAGAACGTCGCCTCCGGCCGCCCACCGGTGCCGCGGGCCAGCCCTCGGTAGAGGCTCGGCATGCCCGGCACCGGGCGGCGTCCGTGCGCGTCGCGCAGCAGCGTGCGGCGGATCGAGCGCAGACCTTCGGTCATGCCAGTGGTGAGGATCGTGTCGTCGATGTCCGTGATCACGCCGATCTGTGACGCGGGGTCGGGAACCACGACGCGTCCGGTGGCGGTGATCGTCGCCCCGTCCCGGTCACGGGCCGAGAAGCCGACCGCGTGCCAGCCGGGCTCGAGCTCGCCCACCGGCACCTTGGCTCGCACGAAGCCGTCGTGGTCGCTGACCGCTACCACCGACGAGTCACCGACCGAGATGGTCACGTCGATGCCGGCGATGTCGAGGACGACCCAGCGCATGAGATTGGCGTAGATCAAGGCGTCGATGCGCAGCCCCTCGGCTGCGGCCTCGATGCGGGGCCGCTCCAGCACCCTGGCTCGCACGTGCGCGACGCCGTCGACGACGAACCCGCGGTAGGGCGCGATCGACATCGGACGCAGGACGCCGCCGAGCCGCTTTCCGCCCCGCAGCGCGCTCGTCGCCAGCTCTTCGGCGTCCGCGCCCAGCCGAACCCAGTCCACCATGGGCGTGAGTGTGGCCTATCGGCTAGAGCTTGGACAGCCGGGAGAACGGGCTGGGGATGCGCACGACGCTCGAGCCGAAGTCGACCGTCACCGCGCTCGCCTCGACCGAGACGACGCGACCGAGACCGTACTTGTCGTGCGTGATGCGGTCGTCCACCTCGAAGGTCTCGATGACTTTCGCAGGTTGAGCCGCGAAAGGACTCGAAGCCAGATGCCGGCGGGGTCCTGATCGTCGTGTGCTCATCGGCTCCAGTATGCGCCATGGATACGCCCTTGGGCGATTCGCGCACGCGCAGCCCGGGGACGCGAAAGAGGGAGCCCCTGACGGGACTCCCTCTCTGCGCTGTCGGTGTGGGGCTCAGTCGTCCCAGGGACCGTAGTCGTGGTCGCCCATTCTGCGACCTCCTCTCGCGGGTGCTGCGCATGCCGCGACGCATCGTGCGCCAGCGCGGCATGGTCAAGATTGTTTCTTTCCAGCGCTCGGTGGCATGGAGCCGAGCTCGAGAACCGGGCGCATCTTGCGGGCGTCTCCGGACATCCACGGTGCGGGATGGTTTCACCAGACTACGCGACGGGCGCCGGGTCGGCATCCGCGATGCGTGGGGTGTGGCGCCGGCGACGTATCGTGCGCGACGTCACGGCAGTCGAAAGGCGGAGGCGGTGGGAGAACGCGAGGCACGCGGCGTCGAGGCGTTGACGGAGACGATCGACAGCCTGCAACGCGAGCTCGAAGGCATGCGGACGGCGGCACGGTTGCGCGCGGTGATCGAGCAGGCGAAGGGAGTGCTGGTCGAGCGGGACGCCCTGACGCTCGAGCAGGCATTCGACCGCCTTCGTGCCCTGTCGCAGGAGCAGAACGCGCCGCTCGTGGACGTCGCCGCCACGATCCTGGGCATCACCGTGCCGGTCGACGACCACATCGAGGTGGCCGACGCCGTGCTCTCGTCCCGGCTGCGCGCCACCGACGAGATGTCGGCGCAGTGGCGGGCGCTGCGCGAGCACCCGCGAGCACGGCAGGGTGCCCTCGGTGTGGCCGTCGAGGCGTTGGCGGGAGCCAGCACGAGCGGCGACGATGCCGCTCACCTGCTGGTCGAGCTGCTCTCGCCCACGAAGGTCGCCGCAGCGCTGCTGTTCTCCGTGGTCGAGGACGGCTCGCTGGAGCTGTGCGGCCAGCACGGGTACCCGCCCGACGCGACGAGCGCCTGGCGGCGGATCCCGCTCAGCCTCGACCTTCCGCTCACCCGGGCCGTCAACGACGGGACTCCGGTGTTCCTCGGCTCGGTCGCGGCGCGGCACGAGCAGTTCCCGTCGTTGACGAGGGAGCAGTCGCAGTTTGCGGCACTCGCCGTCGTCCCGGTGTGGGACGGAGGTCGACGCATCGGGTGCATCGGCCTCTCGTGGGTGGACGAGCAGGCTTTCGCCGATGCCGAGAAGCAACGCGTGCTCACCGTCATCCGCCGGGCCGGAGCGATGATGCTGCGCAACGCGGGAGCCGACGACCCCGACCGCGAGCTCGTCGCCGCCGTCATGCACGTGGTGACCGACCCCTGGATCGTCCTCGTGCTGGAGGGAGAGGGCCCGTCCTCGTACATGATCGAGTCGGTGTCGCCCCAGGTGAAGGGCGGGCACGACGTGGCGGGGCAGCGCCTGCTGGCCGCGTACCCCGGTGTCGCCGCCGACCAGAAGCTGCTCGACGAGCTCGACCGCCTCGTCAAGGTCGGCGGACTCTTTGTGCGCAAGACGCAGTCCGCCGGCGTCACCACCGCTGCATGGGACGTCGAGCCGGGGGAGATGCGCGCGGTGCGGGCGGGCCGCCGCGTGCTGCTGGCCTGGGAGCCGGACCGAGCGGACTGATCGGCCGCCGTCGATGCCAGGCTAGGTGTGGGAGCGGCTGGCGCTGAAGGTCCGACGCTCCGCCGGCGTCATCCCGCCCCAGATGCCCGTCTGCTCGCCGCTGTCGAGCGCGGCGAGCAGGCACTGGCGCTGAACCGGGCACCGGGCGCAGACCGCCTTGGCCTCGAGCTCGGCTCGCAGGGACAGGGGACGCCCGCCTCGGCTGTCGGGGAAGAACGTCTCACCGGCTTCGAGCCGGCACGCGGCGTCGCTCCACCAGGCGGTGTCGACGGAGGTGACGGCAGCGTAGGGGTTGGCAACCATGCATGCCCCTACCCCGTGTCGGCCTCTTCATACCGGGCCCTCGGCCGGCACGTGTTTGGCAGGCTGAGGGACGTGCCCTCCGATGCAGCCCCGCGCCCGCGCCGGATCGTCGAGCAGCTCGTGGTCGGCGGACTGCGCGCCTACGGGCCCGAGCCGTCCCGGGTGCCGCTGGCGCCGCTGACGCTCGTGCTCGGCCCCAACTCCGCGGGCAAGTCGAGCCTGCTGTCGACGCTGACACTGCTGGCCCAGTCGATCGCGCCGAGCCCCACCCGCGTGCTGGTGATGGCCGGCCCGCTGGTCGACGCGGGCTCGTTCCGCATGGCGGTGCACAACCACGACGACTCCACACGCATGACGCTGGGCCTCGTGCTCCAGGCGCCGAGCCAGGTGGACGACGAGGCGCGGCCGAGAGAGATCGTCGCGGCCTTCACCTGGAACCCGGCCACCCGCACCCCGGAGGCGACCAGCCTGAGCATCGGCGAGCCGGGATCGGTCAGCACGCTCGCGCTGCCGCTGCACCCCACCGACGCCGAGGGCCGCGCTCGGCTCGACGCCGCGACCACTCTGCTGACCGACGTCCTGTCGCGGGTCGCCTACCTCGGGCCGATGCGTGCCCGCCCGGAGCGCACCCACGCCATCGGCTACGGCCGCACCACCTACGTCGGGCCTGAGGGCGAGTCGCTGGCCGAGGTGCTGGACGCCCGTCCCGACCTTGTCGCCGAGGTGAACGAGTGGATGGACCGGCTCGGCCTCGGCTACCACGTGCGGCTGCTGGCCCCGCAGTCGCGCGACGTGATCGTCGCCGCCGGCGACTTCACCGTCGTGGGGCTGCTGGATGTGCGACGCGACCCCCCGGTGCTGGTGTCGTCGCGCGGCGTCGGGTACGGCGTCGGACAGCTCACCCCGGTGGTGACCCAGTGCCTGCTCAGCCGCAACGAGGTGATCGTGATCGAGCAGCCCGAGGTGCACATCCACCCTCGGCTGCAGTCCGCGGTCGGCGACCTGCTCATCCACACCGTTGCCGAGCTGGGCAACCAGGTTCTCGTCGAGACGCACAGCGAGCACCTGGTGCTGCGGCTGCTGCGACGCGTGCGCGAGGGCGTGCTCGACCCCGACGACCTGGCCATCCTCTACGTGGAGCAGCACGAGGACGGCGCGGCCTTCGTCCGCCGGCTGCCGGTGGACGCCGACGGCGAGCTCGCCGGGGGATGGCCCGGCGGGTTCTTCGCCGAACGTCTCGACGAGGTGCTCGGCGGGCTGGCATGAGTCAGCCCCCCACGCGCGCACGTCACCGGCGGGCCACCGCGGAGCCGACGGTCGTGGTCGGCGTGGGCATCGACCCGCTCGCCATGGCCGACACCTACGGCGACGAGGCGTTGCGCCGCGTCGTGCACGAAGAGCTGCTCGACGAGCTGGCCGTGCACGGGACCCTGGTGTTCTCCTCCGCCGCCGAGCTCGCCGAGTTCCGCGACGCCTTGGCCCGTCTTCCGCAGTCGTTGGCCAAACGCTGGGAGACCATGATCAGCGGTCGCCGGCTCGTGGTCGACATGCTCGACCCCGAGGCGTCACCCAGCATCGCCCAGGCCCTCGACGCCGGTGAGCTGGAGGATGCCGTGTCGGGTCCGGTGTGCCTGGTGCTGCTGGAGCGCGACCACGCCGCGCTGCTGGGCGTGCCGCCGGGAGAGTTCGCGTCGATGGCACCCGGTGGACGACTCGAGCTGGGGCGGCTCGGCACCGCGACCCGCACGGCTGCACTGCAGCGCGCGTCCCGGCTGCTCACCGCCCCACTGCGGGAGGGCGACGACCGCGAGCAGCTCTGGGCCGAGCGCTTCGGCCCGCTGGTCGAGGTGAGCAGCACAGTGGTCGTGTACGACAAGTACGCCGGGGCGCAGGCCGCGCGTCGCTACGTCCATGGTGAGCGCAACGCCGACGGGCTGTCGTGGTTCGTCTCGCGGGTGGCCCTGCGACCGGGCAAGCGGGTGCGCCTGATCACGGCGGTGGTCGCCGACGACCGGCGGGTGCTCGACGAACGGACGGTGGCCCCCGGCCTGCAGGCGCTGCGCGACCGGCTCGCCGACCGTGACGTGCGCCTCGACGTCGTGCTGGTGCCCGAGCGCAGCGACCGTGGCGACCGCTTCGGGCACGACCGACACATCCGCTTCGACGAGCGCGTGGCGCTGTCGCTCGGCCCGGGGCTGCAGGCGTTCGCGCGGCCGAACGTGTCGGAGACCATCGTGGTGGCGCAGCTTCCCGTCGCGGACGCGAAGGCCCGGGAGGCGGCCGCCGAGCGGGCGCAGCTGCGCCCGCCCGCCGACGGATGGGTGCGCCACCCCGGCCGCAGCGCGAGGATGGGGACGTGAGCGACCGTCCCGGACCCGTGCTCGTCACCGGCGCCAACAGCGGCATCGGGCTGGTGAGCGCCCTGCACCTGGCCTCGCGCGGCTGGCAGGTGCACGGCACCGTCCGCAGCCGGGCCAAGGCTGCGGTGCTGCGCGAGGCCGCGGACTCCGCCGGGGTGCGCGAGCGGGTCCACTCGGTGGTGCTGGACGTCTCCGACCACGACGCGCTCGTCGCCCGGTGGCCGCGGCTGCCCGACTTCTACGCGGTGGTCAACAACGCGGGCAGCAGCATCACCGGGGCGGTCGAGACGGTGAGCGCGGCCGACGCCAAGGCGCTGCTCGACGTCAACCTCGTCACCCCGGGCGTGGTGGCCGCCTGTGCCCTGCCGGCCATGCGCCGGGCCGGTCGCGGACGCATCGTCAACGTCTCCTCCATCGCCGGACGAGCCGCGGTGCTGCCCTTCCACGCCTGGTACCACGCGTCGAAGTTCGGGCTCGAGGCCCTCTCGGACGTGCTGCGCGTCGAGGTCGCACCCTTCGGTGTCAAGGTGGTGCTGGTCGAGCCGGGCTTCTTCGCCACGTCCATCCTGACCAAGGCGGAGGAGCAGCTGGCTGCTGCGGACGACGAGTCGCCGTACGCCGCCGGCCTTGCCCGGGTGGCGGCCCTCAACGGGTGGTTCGAGCGCGTCGCCCCGCCGCCGGACGCGGTGGCCAGGGCGATCGCGTCAGCCGTGGAGAGCTCGCGACCCAAGCGCCGCTACCTGGTCGGGCGCGAGGCGCTGCCGGTGCGGGCGCTCGCGTTCGTCCCCGACGAGATCACCGACCGAGTGGTTCGCACGGTCGCCAACCTCGACGCCTCCGGCAACGACTGACGGGGCGACACCCCACGCCATGACTGTTCGGACCCGGGCACACAATGGGGTCACGCTCGGCCGGGGGCCGAGGTGTGAAGGGACGGGTCGTGGGCAGGTCGGGTGCGGTGCACCAGTACATCCCGCCGCAGCACGGCGCCTGGGCGTTCTTGGGCCTGCCGGTTCTGCTGGCCGTCACGGTCACCGGATGGTCGTGGCTGGTCGTCGTGCTCACGTTGGCGTGGGTGCTGGCCTACCCCTGGTCGTACGCGGCGCTGGGGCTGGTACGGGCGAGGCGTCCGGCACGGTTTCGGCGTCCGTTCGTGGTGTTCTCCCTCGCGCTGGTGCCGCTCGTCGTCGTGCTGCTGGTGGCCCGGCCTTGGCTGGTGTGGGTGGGACTCGGGCTGATGGTGCTGTTCGCGGTGAACCTGGCGTACGCGCGGCGCAACGACGAGCGATCGCTGGTCAACGACGGCGTGCTGATCGTCGAGTGCACGGCGATGGTGCCGGTCACCTGGGCGGTGGCCACCGGGGAGCAGTCGTGGGCACCACCGCCGCTCGGCTCGGTGCCGAGCGAGGTCTGGGTCCTCGCCGTCATGTGCGCACTGGTGCTCGTGGGGTCGACGCTGCACGTGAAGTCACTGATCCGGGAGCGGCGCGACCCGCGCTTCGCCGTCGCTTCTCGCGCTGTTGCGCTGGCCAGTGTTGCTGCCGCCGCCTGTCTCGCCGTGTGGTGGGGCCTGCCGCAGGGGTGGTGGCTCGTCGTGCCGTTCGTGCTGCTCGCGGCGCGTGCCTTCGTCGTCGGACGCCGTCCGCTGCGTCCCGGCGTGATCGGCATGATCGAGCTCGCCGGCTTCGTGGTGGCCGTCGTCGCGGCGGTGCTGGCTGCGGCCTGAGGGAGGCTGCGCGAGGCGGGCACTACCCGACCCCATCCGCTGGTGAAGATAAAGGTTTGGTAACGAAGCGGGGTGGGAACGGTCGTGGCATGCATCTCTTCGCCCGCCACCGCCCCGCCGTCGTGGCCGCGTCACTCGTCGCCGTGCTGAGCGCGAGCACGGCCGTCCCGTTGGCGGTGGCGGCCGACTCGGCGCCGTCCGAGCCGAGCGTGGCGACCGAGGCACCGTCGATCGCCGAGGTCCAGGCCATGACGTCGGGCGCCGCGGACGCGCTGGAGGAGCGCTCCGCCGCCGAGCGCGCCCAGGCTGCGCAGGCGAAGGCCGAGCGCCAGGCCGAGAAGGCTGCGCGCCAGAAGGCGAAGCGGGCCGAGGCCGCCCGTGCTGCCGCCGCCGAGCAGGCGGCCCGGTCGTCCGCGCGTGCCGCCGCCGACCCGCGCGCGGTGGCCGCGCAGATGGCCGCCGACCGCTACGGCTGGGGCGCTGACCAGTTCTCCTGCCTCGACAGCCTCTGGACGAAGGAAAGCGGCTGGAACCCCACGGCCGACAACCCGACCTCGGACGCCTACGGCATCCCGCAGTCGCTGCCCGGGTCGAAGATGGCCAGCCACGGCGCGGACTGGCAGACCAACCCGGTGACCCAGATCAGCTGGGGCCTGGACTACATCAGCCAGGTCTACGGCACCCCGTGCGGTGCCTGGGGGCACTCGCAGGCTGTCGGCTGGTACTGACCGCCTAGGCTGAGGTGCTGTGAGACCTGTGCTGGTGGGCGTCGACGGATCGGACCAGTCCCGGCAAGCCCTGGCCTGGGCCCTTCCCTACGCCGCGAGGGTCGGGACGAGCGTCGAGGCGATCATGACGGTCGCGAAGACCGACGACGCAGCCGAGACCGCCGCGAACGTGCGGGCAGCGGAGGCCGGTCTCGGGCAGATCATCAACGAGATGGTTGCGCAGGTGGACGCCGCTCCGCCGGTCTCGTACGAGGTGGTTCCCGGCGACCCGGCAGTCGTGCTGGTCAACGCGTCGAGCGACGCCGCGCTGCTCGTCCTCGGCAGCCACGGCATGTCGAAGATCAGCAACCCGGTGCTGGGCTCGGTGAGCACCGCCTGCATCCGCATGGGGTCGTGCCCGGTGCTGGTCATCCCGGCCGGCAAGCCCGAGTCGCCCGACCTGGTCGCTGAGGTCGAGCCTGCCTGACACCTGCCACCCCAGGCTGCTTCAGTGCTGAACCGGCGATACCTTGCCCAGGTAGCGAGGTTCTTCCCGGCGACCTGTGAGCGGAGTGGTGCGTGGTGACGCAGTCGCGGTGGAGCGACCTGGACGGCCGGACGCACTGGCTCGACGTGGGCGGGCCGGCCGATGCGCCGCCGATCGTCGCAGTGCACGGGCTGGGCGGCTCGCACACCAACTGGCTCGCCGTCGCGCCCGACCTCGCGACCGACCACCGCGTGTACGCCCTCGACCTCGCCGGGCACGGGCACACCCCGGCTGAGCAGCGCGGCACGGACGTGGTCGCGAACGAGCGGCTGCTGCACCGGTTCATCGTCGAGGTCGTCGGCCAGCCGGTCACCCTGCTGGGCAACTCGATGGGCGGCATGGTCAGCCTGCTGCAGGCCGCACGTCACCCCGACACGGTGCGCCAGCTCGTGCTGATCGGGCCCGCCCTGCCGATCGCAGGCCGATGGGTTCCCGAGCCGCTGGTCGCAGCGGGGGTCTCCATCACCGGAATCCCTCGACTGGGGGCGAGCATTCTGGCGAGCCGCCGGTCGCGTCTCTCGCCCGAGGAGCAGATCGCCCAGATGCTCGAGATGTGCACCGTGCACCCCGAGCGGGTGCCCGACGACGTCGTCGCACAGATGGTCGAGATGGCGCGCACCCGCGCCGACTACGTGGGCACCGAGCTGGCCATGGAGCAGGCTGCCCGCTCGACGGTGACGAGCATGCTGCGCAGGCGTGCCTACGACGAGATGCTCGACCATGTGCGCGCGCCTGTCCTGATCCTGCACGGCGAGCGTGACCGGCTCGTCTCGGTCAGCTCGTCCAGGCGCGTCGTTGCGGCGCACCCCGACTGGGCGCTGGTCACCCATCCTGACCTGGGCCACGTCCCGCAGCTCGAAGACCCTGAGTGGACCGTGGCGCAGATCAGGCAGTGGGAGGCCGAGCGCGCGTATGCCAGATCCACCACAGACCCACCATCGGAAGGATGAGTGGGACGTATCCGTAGCCCGCGCCGAACGACGACCAGACGGTGGCCCGGGGAAAGTCCACGGAGTCGGCAAGGCTGAGTACGCCGACGGCGAGGACGCCGACGAGCTCGATGAGCACGGCGACGGTGGCGGTGCGCCGAGCATCCCGGGCCAGCGCGACGGTCGCCACGATGTAGACGGCGGCGGCGAACGCCGAGAGCGAGTACGCCACCGGGGCCTCGGAGAAGTCGCGCAGGATCTGGACCGTCGCGCGCGCGAACGCCGAGACGGCGAAGACGCCGTAGACGACGATCAGTGCCCGGCCGAAGCCGCTGGACGTGCGACGGCCAGTCGTGCCCTCGGGCGCTGAGCCGGGCTGAGTCGGTTCGGCCATCACACGCCCGCCCAGATCTGGTCGAGCCGCACCACGAGCACCGCCACGACCAGGCAGGCCACCGCGAGCGCGACGAGCGTCCACTTGCTCGGCTCGCCCAGGCCCCAGAGCAGGGTCAGCGGCAGGGCGGCCACGGTTCCGACCAGGTAGGCGATGAACACGCCGGCCGACCCGACGATCTCGCCGCCCTGGATCAGCAGGACGGTGGCGATGGCGGCCTGCACCAGCAGCAGCACCTCGACCGCAGCGACGACCCCGAGGTGCCACCACAGCGGTGCCTTGCCCCGGGCACCCTCGACGCCGAGCAGGACGGCGGCGACGACACACACCACCTGCAGCGCGATGACAAGCCAGTCGAGCACGAACCGGACGCTACCTGCAGCCGTCCTACGCGCTGGTAGGGGAGGTGGTCGAGACGCCCGCACGGGTATGACCCCAGCCGAGCAGCACCCGCCGGGCCTCGTCCAACGCTGTGGGGACGGCCGCCGCGACCGGGTCGGTGAGTGACAGGCAGGGCCCGTCGGTCGAGCCCGGCTCGACGCCGATCACCTCCATCACCGCCGGAACCCCACCGGTCATCTCGGCAGCGGCCAGCACCTCGGTGAGGTCGATCTGGTGCGGGCTCAGGGGATAGCGGTACAGCCGTGGGACGTCTTCGCCGCGGCCGCGCACGACCGTCCCAGGCTCGTTGCCGGCCTTGACCGCGTCGAGCACCAGCACCCGCTCGCAGTCGGCGAGCACCGGCAGCAGCGACAGGCCCCACGTCCCGCCGTCGACGAGGTCGACGTCGACCCACCCGTCGTCGCGCAAGGCTTCGAGAAGCGCGAGCCCGACCCCGTCGTCGGTGAGCAACGGGTTGCCGAGCCCGATCACTGCCGTGCTCACAGCGACGTGCCCGCGACCGTCACGAGGTCGAGCTCGAGCGGTCGTCGTACTCGCTGCCGACCGGCGGGTTGTTGCCGTCCGGGTTCGGCCAGTCCTCGAACACCGCGCCCCGGCGCACCCAGCGTCCGCCGCTGACCATCGACGAGATGGCGCCGGTGCGCTCGACGCTGTCGGCGCGCACCGACAGGTACACATGCGCCGGGATGAACACCAGCAGCCCCCACATGATCATGTAGTGCAGCAGGCGTACCTGCGGGGTGCCGATCCACTCGTTGAGCCAGCCGAACCAGTTGAGGAAGAACGCGTCGGGGTCGTACAGGCCCCAGAGGGCGAAGCCGGTGGCGATCTGCAGGAGCAGGATCAGGTAGACGCCGGTGTAGGTGAGCTGTTGCAGCGGGTTGTGACCGAAGTACACCGGGGTCTCGTGCGGCTTGATGAACATGTAGCCGCGCAGCGTCTTGTACCCGTTCACGACGTCGCGCCTGGACTTGAACGGGATGAGCGCCTTCCAGCGGTCGTAGGGGATCTTGCTGACTGTCAGGTTGTAGGCCCGCACCAGCAGCACGAGGCACAGCAGCACCGCGGCGAGGTAGTGCACCAGGCGAACGTTGCCGATGAAGTAGCCGGTCGGCGGGTCGACGTACCCGGCCGGGATCCACTGCGGCTGGGCCAGAAGGTAGCCGGTGACGGTCAGCACGACGATGGCCGTCACCCAGCTCCAGTGGGTGAGGCGCAGGCTGAGGTCCCAGACCCGGTGGTAGTCGAAGGGGCGACCCCCGCTGCGGCGAACGGGCGTGCGCCATCCGCGCACGGGGATGTACCCGGCCATCACCCAGTCGGCGTCGCCCTTGCGGTAGGCGACCCCCATCGGCTTGAAGGCCCCCAGCGTGAGCCGCGCCGACTCGCTGATGGCGCGGATCTGGGTCTGGCGGTCGGGGTGCACCAGATGCTCCACCATGGCGCGCGGGTTGCCCCGGGCGATCGTCCAACGCTGCCCGTCGACAGTGACCTCGGTCTCGCTCCAGGGCTGTTCGTCGGTCGGTGGACGGTAGGAGTCGACCTCCTCCGGCCGCGAGGAGCTGCCTCGGATCGCGGCGTCGGCCAGGATCGCCCGCTCGACCACGTTGCCCTCGCCCGGGGGGCTGGCGTAGGCGGCGAGCACCATCACGTCCTCGCTCTGCACCGAGCCGAACCCGACGGGTGTCCCGAGCTCGATCTCGGTGGCTTCGGCCCGTATCTGGCTGTCGGTGGCCATCGCTATTGCACCTTCGCCCAGGCCACCTCGCTGCCGGTGACGTCCAGCACGTGGATGCCACACGACTGACAAGGGTCGAACGAGTGGATGGTGCGCAGCGGCTCCAGCGGCTGCTCGGGCCGGATCAGCGGGTGCGGGACGAGCGCCTCCTCGTACGGGCCGCGCTCGCCGTTGGCTCGCCCGCACCCGTTCCAGGTGCTGGGCACGACCGCCTGGTAGTTGGAGATCTTGCCGTCGGTCACCCGCACCCAGTGCGAGAGCGTGCCGCGGGCCACCTCGGCGAACCCGACGCCCTTTGCGGCGGCCGGCCAGGTGCTCTTCTCCCACTTGTCGGGGTTGAACGTC
Source organism: uncultured Actinomycetota bacterium (assembly GCA_963714455.1). Taxonomy (GTDB): domain Bacteria; phylum Actinomycetota; class Actinomycetes; order Jiangellales; family Jiangellaceae; genus CAVQGZ01. Next base: position 119,393 of record CAVQON010000011.1, on the reverse strand, counting down.
TGGGTGTCGCCGGCCTTGATGCCTGTCGACAGCGCGTCGAAGTCGCGCTGGAGCTGCCGGGCCATCTCGACGGCCTCGATCGCCCGACCGAGGATGCGCCCGGCGGTCGAGTTCATCTGCTCAGGCTGGGCGCCGAGCTGGGCGAGGATCGGGTCGACGTCGTCGCGGGTCTCGGCGTCGCCCTGGACGTAGGCCGACAGGATGCGTGGCATCGGACCCACCTGGACGGCTCGACCGTCGTAGCGCGGCGCCTTCGACCAGGTGTAGCGCTCGTTGTCGGCCAGCCAGTCGAACGGGGGCTTCGGGCCCGTGTACTCCGGCACGGTCTCGCCGACCCACGGCTGCAGGCCGACGTCGCCGTCTGCGTATCGGTACCAGCCCGACGTCGCGTACTCCTGGATCTTGTCCATGTCGAGGTCGACGATCTCGAGCTTGCCGTCCAGCATCACGCCGGGGCGGAAGCCGTCGGGCGGAGTGGGGTAGCCCGCGCAGTTGTAGCCGCCCTTGCCCAGGGCCATGTAGCTGGTGCTGGACTGGCCGATGTCGAGGTAGTCGGGGTACGCCCCCAGGATGGCGATGACGTCGGGCAGGTACACGTTCTCGACGAAGTCGATGATCTGGCGGATCATCCCCTGCACCTGGTTGAGCTTGACCTGGTTGATGGTGATCTCGTTGTCCATGTTGATCGCCGACGCCATGCCGCCCACCAAGAAGTTGGGGTGCGGGTTCTTGCCGCCGAAGATCGTGTTGATGCGGATGATCTCGCGCTGCCACGTCAGCGCGTCCAGGTAGTGCGACACCGCGATCAGGTTGACCTCGGGGGAGAGCCGGTAGTCGGGGTGGTCCCAGTAGCCGTTGGTGAAGATCGACAGCTGTCCGGACTCCAGGATGCGCGTCACCTGGTCCTTGACCGCGCTGAAGCGGGCCACGCTGTTGAGCTCGTAGCTGGGCTGCAGCGAGACGGCGGCGGCCACGGCTGCGTCCACGTCGGCCTCGGGGATGTTCGCGACGTTGACGAAGTCGAGCGCGTGCAGGTGGTAGAAGTGGATCACGTGGTCCTGCACCATCTGGCTGCCGAGCACCAGGTTGCGGATCAGGTCGGCAGCCTTCGGGACCGGGTAGCCGATCGCGTGCTCGACGGCGCGCACCGAGGCGATCGCGTGAACCACGGTGCAGACTCCGCAGATCCGCTGGGCGAAGGCCCAGGCGTCACGCGGGTCGCGGTTCTGCAGCACCATCTCGATGCCCTTGAACTGCGTGGTCTCCGACCAGGCTTCGGTGATCTCCTCGTCCTCGGCGGTGACCTCGATGCGCAGGTGCCCCTCGATACGGGTGACCGGGTCTATGACGACGCGTTCGCTCACTTCTCGTCCTCCCCGGCCGCTGAGTCAAGCGGTCGCTTTCTCGTGGGTAGCTCGCCGACCAGTGGCAAGTAGACCTTCTCGGCGGCCTTCTGCGCGCGCTTCTCCTGGATCGTGGTCGCCGTGGCGTGCGCGGCCACTCCGACGCCCACGGCTGCCAGGCCGACGAGCCCGACCGTGGTCGCGTCGGCCTCGACGCCCGTCCCTGGCACGGCGAGGTCGGGCAGAACCTCGTAGAAGGGGGTGAAGCGGTCGTAGAAGCCCACCTCGGTGCAGCCGATGCAGGGGTGACCGGCGCCGATCGGCCAGTCCTGGGACAGGTTCCAGCGCAGGATCGGGCAGGGCGCGAAGGTGTCCGGGCCTCGGCATCCCACCTCGTACAGGCAGTAGCCGCTTCGGGCGCCCTCGTCGTCGAAGGTGCGCACGAACTGGCCGGCGTCGAACCGTCCGCGCTTGGGGCAGAAGTCGTGGATGCGGTCGCCGTAGGCGAACAGCGGACGGCCCTGTCCGTCGACCGGCGGCGGTGCCCCGTTCGCCAGCGTGTAGACGAGCGACGCGGTGATCACCTCAGGCACCGGCGGGCATCCGGCGATGTTGACCACCGGCTTGTCGGTGATGATCGTGTCGACGCCGACGGCCTGGGTGGGGTTGGGGCGCGATGCCTGGACGCACCCCCAGTGGGCGCACGCGCCGACGGCGAAGATGGCGATCGCGTTCTCGGCGGAGTCTCGCAGGATCGACTCCGACGAACGTCCGGCGATCGTGCAGTGCGCGCCGTCGTCGGCCAGCGGCACCGATCCGTTGACCACCAGGATGTGCGGCTGCTTGTTGGCCTCGATGAGGGCCTCGTCGGCGGCCTCGCCGGCGGCGGCCATGAGCAGCTCGTTGTAGTCCATCGACACAAGGTTGAGGATGAGCTCTTCGACGGTGGTCTCCCCCGAGCGCAGCACCGACTCCATGCAGCCGGTGCACTCCTGAAGCTGGAGCCACACCAGCACGGGCTTCTCCATGCCGGCGAGGCTCTGCGCGATCGTCTCGGCGGTGATGGTGGCCTCGGCCCGGCCGGCAAGCATCGGTCCGGCGGTCAGCACGCCGGCGACCGCCCCGCAGAACTCGAGGAACCGCCGTCGAGACACGCCACGCCGGTCGAGGTGCTCGCCCAGCGTCTCGTCACCGGTGATCCACAGATCGCCATCGGGAATGATCACGAGACCTCCTCCACCTGGGGGTACCCACCCTTGGGGTACGTCACTACCGCCTACCGGGGGCGAAAGTCCCGGCAACTGTGTCAGCCGTCCCCTTTCGGGGTGATCGCGACCGCTCAGCGCGGGGAACCCACCGCTCGTCGATACCTATTTGAAAAAGATACTGACGGGGTGTGGTGAACGTCGGGGGAAGGCGGCGACACACATTCGTGTCGGGATCGTCCCCCGACCTTGCCGGACGGTCCCGGGCACCCGCCGGGCCTCGCGGCGCCGTGACCTACCCTTGAGGTTCGCGAATGTGCGTTCGTGACTCGACCGGCCGAAGGGGATCTGCTCCATGACCACTGGCACCACCCCGGACGAGCCGGGCCGGCAGGGCGAGGACGAGACCGCGCACGACCCGGCCGGGCCCGATACCCCGCCGCCTTCGCCCGTCGACAGCGCGGAGACCCACGCACCGGTCGCGGAGTCGTTCGAGGTCGAGCCTGCACCGACGTCCGGACGCGGCGTCACCATGCCGATCGCCGTGCCGGTCACCGTCGCGCTGGTGCTGGGCCTGGCCATCGGTCTCATCGCCGGCTGGCTGCTGCCGCGTCCCGGTACCGACAGCGCCGCGGCCGGGCAGCCGGTCGCAACCGAGGCGCCGGCGGCGACCGACCCGGCCGTCGGCGGGGACGATCAGGCGAGCGGCCCGCCAGCGCTGTCGCCGGCCGCGCCGACCGGCGTCGACGGCGGCCCGGACGGCAGCGAGCAGTTCGCCGGCCTGGTCATCGGTACCGAGGGGCCGCTGGTGGAGCTGTTCGAGGACTACGTGTGCCCCTTCTGCGCCCGTCTCGAGCTCAACTCGGGCGCGCAGCTACGCGAGCGTGCGCTGGCCGGCGAGTTTCGCCTGGTCATGCACCCGATCGCCTTTCTCACCGAGGACTCGCCGCGAGCGGCCAACGCCTCGGCATGCGTCTACCAGCACGAGGAGTTCGACACGTGGGTCGACTTCCACGAGGGCATCTACGAGCGGCAAGACCCGAGCGAGGCCACCGGCCAGTTCACCAACGAGATCCTGCTGACCCTCGCCGACGAGGTGGGCGCCACGAGCGAGGCGAGTGCGTCGTGCATCAGCGAGGGCTCCTTCAACGACTGGGTGGCCGCGATCACCGCGCAGGCGTTCGCCCGGGGCGTCGGGGGCACGCCCACACTCGCGGTGGACGGGACTCCTACCGACGTGGCCCCGCTCGTCCAGTAGCGAGCGGCTAGGACCAGCGGGCGCGCTCGTACTGCGGGGGCCACGGCACCTGCTCACCCAGCTCGGCCGCCGCCCGCAACGGCCAGTGCGGGTCGCGCAGCAGGGCGCGGGCGAGCATCACCGCGTCGGCCGCCCCGTCGGCGAGCACCTGCTCGGCCTGCGCCGGCCCGGTGATCAGTCCCACCGCCGAGGTGGGCACGCCTGCCTCGTGGCGCACGGCGGCAGCAAAGGGAACCTGGTAGCCGGGCGCCGGGGTGATCTGCTGCGCGGGGCTGAGCCCTCCGCTGGAGACGTCGATCAGGTCGACCCCGATCTCGGCGAGCTCGGCAGCGACGGCGACCGTGTCAGGCAGGCTCCACCCGCCCTCCACCCAGTCGGTGGCCGACAGGCGCACGAACACGGGCTTGTCGTCGGGCCACGCGGCCCGGACGGCCGCGCAGACCTCGCGCAGCAGCCGGCTGCGGTTGGCGGACGAGCCCCCGTACTCGTCGCTGCGCTGGTTCGACAGCGGGGAGAGGAACTGGTGGATCAGGTAGCCGTGCGCGGCGTGCACCTCGACCACCTCGAACCCGACGTCCACCGCTCGGGCGGCGGCTTCGGCGAACGCCGCGACGACCGCGGTGATCTCGGTGGCGGTGAGCGCGGCCGGTGGTGGCCAGTCCCCGAAGCCCACGGGTGACGGCCCGACCGTCTGCCACCCCCCGTCCTCGGGAGGCACGTAGCCGCGTCCCTTCCATGGAGCGTGCGTCGAGGCCTTGCGTCCGGCGTGCGCGAGCTGGATGGCGGGGACGGCACCCTGCTCGCGCACCAGTCGCACGATGCGGGCGTAGTCGGTGGCCTGGGCGTCGGTCCAGATGCCGGCGTCGTCGGGCGAGATGCGACCCTCCGGCGTCACCGCCGTGGCCTCCGTCATCACCAGGCCGGACCCGCCGCGCGCCAGCCCACCGAGGTGCGCCAGGTGCCAGTCGGTCGGGTGTCCCTCGACGGAGGAGTACTGGCACATCGGCGACACCCACACCCGGTTGGGCATCGTCGTCGCGCGCAGCGTGAGGGGGCTGAAGAGCAGGCTCATGCGACCCAGCATGCACTGGCTGACCTTGGTCCCTGGCGACGCCGTCGACCGGTCCGGTTCGGTGGGTGCATGACCGCGCCCGCAGCGCTGCTCGCCGACACCCACCTGCACGAGCTCTGCGGGGTCAGCCCCGACCGGCGACCGGGCAGCCCGGGCAACGACGTGGCGACCGGCTACGTCGCCGCTGAGCTGCGCAGCCTGGGATGGCAGGTCGACGAGCAGGTGTTCGACGTCCTCGACTGGTCGGGCTCGGCCGGCTGGGTGTCGGTCGGACGTGAACGCTGGATGGTGCATCCCAGCCCGTACGCGACCGGGGCGGAGATCACCCGGCCGCTGGTCGTGGCCCGGTGCCAGGCCGACCTCGACGTCGACCTGACCGGACGCATCGTCCTGCTGCTGGACGAGCTCGCAGCCGAGCCGCTGACCCCGATCGACTACCCGTTCTACGCCGTCGCCGACCATGCCGCAGTGATCGACCGGCTCGTCGCGGGCCGGGCACGGGTCGTGCTGGCCGGCACCGGACGAGCGCCGCAGGTGGCCGGGGCGGTGGAGCCCTTCCCGTTGATCGAGGACGGGCGCTTCCCGATCGCCACCGGCAACCTGACCGTCGCTGACGCGGAGGCGCTCGCGGCTCATGCCGGACGCGACGTCCGCGTCGCCATGACCGCGCACCGGTGGCCCTCGCACGCTCGCAACGTCGTGGCCCGGCTCGGGCCGGCGCAGCAGCGGGTGCTCGTCGTCGCGCACGTGGACAGCAAGCCGGGGACGCCGGGGGCGGTCGACAACGCCTCGGGTGTGGTCGTGCTGCTGCTTCTTGCTCGATTGCTGGCCGATCGCGGCCTGGCCGCGGCCGAGGACGACGCCGGCCTGGGCGTCGAGCTTCTCGCGGTCAACGGCGAGGACTGCTACAGCGCCGCCGGTGAGCTGGCCTACCTGGCCGCCCACGAGGCCGAGCTCGAGGCGGTGCGCCTCGTGCTGAACGTGGACGGCGTCGGTTACCGCACCGGAGGCACCGCCTTCTCGCTGTACGGCGTGGAGGACGACACGGCGGGCGTCATCCGGTCGAGCCTGACGGGTCGTCCCCGTCTGGGCGAGGGTCCGTCATGGTTCCAGAGCGACCACATGGTGTTCGCGCAGCGCGGACGCCCCGCGGTGGCCTTCACGACCGACCAGCTCGACACGGCGATGAGCGAGGTCATCCACACCGCGCACGACACGCCGGCCCAGGTGGACGTGACGCTGCTGGTCGAGCTGGCCGAGGCCCTCGCCGACCTGGTCGACACGCTGCCGTAGCCCCCGACCGGTCGCCGGCCGGGGGCTACGCCTGCGGTGCTACTTGCTGACGGGGCTGAGCTCGCGGTCTGTCTCGAGCTCGGGGTCGTCGGCGATCTCGTCGCTGCCACCCTCGATGTCGACCTTCGGCAGGATGCGGTCCAGCGGCGCGGGCAGCCACCAGTTGGCCTTGCCGATGATCGTCATGACCGACGGCACGAGCACGAGGCGGACGATGAACGCGTCGATCAGCACCGCCGAGCCGAGCGCGACACCGAACAGCTTGATCTCGGTCGTCGGGCTCGGGACGAAGGCCAAGAAGACGCTGGCCATGATGAGCGCGGCGATGACCACCACGCGTCCCGACCCGGCCAGGCCACGGCGCACCGCGGCCTTGTTGTCGCCGGTGTTGAGCCACTCCTCCTGCATCCGCGACACCAGGAAGACCTGGTAGTCCATCGACAACCCGAAGAGGATCGCGAACACCATGACGGGCAGGAACGGGAAGATCGGCCCGGTGGAGTCGACGCCGATCAGCGACGCGCCCCAGCCCCAGGTGAACACCGCGGTGGTCACGCCGAGCGCGGCAGCCAGGCTCAGCAGGCTGGTCAGTGCCCCGGTGAGCGGGACGATGATCGAGCGGAACAGGATCACCAGCGCCAAGAAGCCCAGGCCCACCACCACCGCTAGGAACAGCGGCAACGCGGCGTTGATCACGTCGGTGAAGTCGGACGTGACGGCCTGGAAGCCACCGACGTAGGCCGAGACGCCGGTCGCCTCCTCCAGCGGCGGGATGGTCTCGGTACGCAGCCGGTCGAGCAGCTCGGTGGTCTCGACGTCCTGCGGGGCCGACTCGGGGATGACCTGGACGGCCGTCACGGTCGTGTCGGGCTGCAGCGCCAGCGGAAGCATCTCCAGCGTCGGCAGGGTGCCGGCGACGCCCGGGGTCTCGGTGAACGCCGTGATGGCCGCCGCGGTGGCCTCGGCGTCACCGGCCTCGGGCAGCTCGACGGCGACGAAGAACGGACCGTTCACGCCGTCGCCGAAGCCCTCGGCGAGCAGGTCGTAGCCGATGCGCAGGGACGAGCCCTCGGCGCGTCCACCGTCGTCGGAGAACCCGAGGCGCAGCCCGAGCGTCGGGGCAGCGATCAGCAGCACGGCGGCCAGTGCGGCCCCCGCCGTCACCCAGGGGCGCTTCTGCAGCAGGCGCCCGTAGTGGGCGAAGCCGCCGCCCTCGGGGTGGAACTCCTTCTGCTTCTTCGCCCACGGCATCTTCCAGCCCAGGGCGCGGTCGCCGAGCAGGCTCAGCAGCGCCGGCAGGAACCACAGGGCGCTCAGCATCATGAGCAGGACGGTGACCGCCGCGGCGATCGCCAGCCCGTAGAAGAACGAGATGCCCAGCACGAGCAGGCCCATCAGCGCGATGATGACGGCGGTACCGGCGAAGGCGACGGCACGTCCGGAGGTCTTGACCGCCTCCAGCGCTGCCGACTTCGGCTCGTGGCCGGCTTGGATCGACTGGCGGTACCGGTTGGTGATGAACAGGGCGTAGTCGATGCCGACACCGAGGCCGATCATCGCGGCCAGGGTGGGGCCGAACGTGGCGACATCGAGGAAGTTCGCGGTCACGACCACCAGCGAGAGCCCGCCGACGAGCCCGAAGAGGGCGGTGATGATGGGCAGGCCGGCGGCGACGCCGCTGCCGAAGGCGATGAGCAGGATGATCAGTGCGACGGTGATGCCCACGGCCTCGCCCAGCAGCGGCGGCTCGGTCTCGGCGAAGGCGAGCACGCCTCCGCTGGCGCCGACCGTGAGGCCGTCGGTCTCGTTGGCCGTCTCGACGGCGGCGAGGAACGCCAGAGCCGACTCGGGCTCGATGGTGCCGCCGTCGACCTCCAGAGTGGCCGTCGCGTAGGCGACCGAGGCGTCCGGGCTGATCGGCGACGTCGCCTCGGCGGCAGCCTCCAACGCAGACTGCAGCGCGGCGGCCTGCTCCGCTGGTAGGTCCTCCAGCGGCGGGATCGCCGGGGCTTCGCAGCCGTCTCCGTAGGTCTGCCCGGTCGGGCTCGCCACGCACAGCACCGCGTCGAGCGCGGCGATCTCTTCGAACGTCGGCTCGAGCGAGGCGAGCACGCTCGGGTCGACGGCCGAACCTGAGTCGGGTGACCAGACGATGCGCGCTTGGCCGCCGGATGCCTCCGAGGCCGCGGCGGTATCGGTCAACAGCTCGGTGGCCGTCGCCGACTCGGTGTCGGGAAGCTCGAAGCTGTCGTTGAAGCTTCCGCCGAACTGGGCGGCGGAGAACCCCAGGACGAACAGGAGGGCGAAGAAGCCCAGCAACGCTTTCTTGGGCTTGTTCACTGCCCACGTGGACAGGCGCATCATGACTCCTTGGTGTGGACGGCGTCGCGCAGGACGTCGCAGATCGGGCCGTGCAGGTGCTCGGCCGGGATGTCTCGTAGCTCGATGAGGACGGCCGGCAGGCCGGAGAAGGCGATGACCAGCCGCACGCGCTGCGCCAGGCTGGGTTCGTCGCCGACGAGCAGGCGGCCCAAGCGCTCGCGCACCTGGCTGAAGCGCACGAGCAGCGCCGGGTGGCGGGACATGGCTGTCGCCACGTCCTGGGCCGGGCTGAACGCCAGCGGGAGCGTCGGGCGACGTAGCAGGGCGAACGTGGCGAGCGCCTCGATGGCGTGGTCGACCCGGGTGGGACTGTCCGGCTCGACCTCAAGGCCCGCGATCAGCTCGCTCATCTGGTCGAGGTGGCTCTCGATGACGGCCACGAGCAGGTCGTCCTTGGAGCCGAAGTGGTACAGCACGGCCGCCTTCGAGTAGCCGGCCGCGGCGGCGATGTCGTCCAGCGACGTTGCGGCGAAGCCGTGCTCGGCGAACAGGTCAGCCGCGATGCCGACGAACTCCGCGCGCACGTCGGCACGAGACAGGCGTTGCACTTCTCGTCCTCCAGGCTTGTCGTGGGCGAGATGGAGTGTGCGCTGACCGCTTGGTCAGTGTCAAACCGAGCGGTCAGTGATTGCTCTGTCAACCGATTCGCGGGCCGGCAGCCGCGGGGCCACCGGGCGACGTCGTGCTGCTCATCCCTGCACCGGCGGGGGCAAGTACGCTCGCGGTGATCAGGGAGGCGAACATGGCTGTCGAGTACTCCGTGTCGGCGTTGCTCAACCAGCTACGCGGGGTAGACCTGCTGCGTGAGATGGACGACGACGTCCTCAGCGTGCTCGCCGAGCGAGTGACGGTGGCCGACTACGAGCCCGGCGCCGTGGTGGTTGCCGAGGGCGACGAGGCGTCCGGGTTGTTCCTCATCCTTCGGGGGACGGCCCTGGTCGAGCGGGGTGCCGTGCCGCTCGCCGTCGTCGGGGTCGGGGAGCACATCGGCGAGATCGCCCTGCTCGACGGCCAGCCTCGGGTGGCGACCGTGCGGGCGCAGGACGACCTGCGCACCGGCTTCTTGACGTCCTCGGACTTCTTGGACGTGCTCGAAGGCAGCCCCAGCGTCGCGCTCGAGCTGCTGCTGGCGATGACGGCACGCTTCCGGATGCTGGAGGAGCGCCTGAGTGAGGCCGAGGCACGTCTGGCGGACGCGGGTGACTGAGCGAGAGGGACGGGGGTTGACATGCCGCTGCTGATCCTGCACGGGCTGGACGGCAACGAGCCCACGCACTGGCAGACCTGGCTGGCCGAGACGGCCGCAGCAGGTGGGATCGACGTGCGCTACCCCGACCTTCCCGGCGCCGGTGCGCCCAGCCTCGGCCCGTGGCTCGACACCGTGCTGCCGCTGCTGCTGAACGAGGAGGAGACGGCCCTGGAGGTCGTGGCGCACTCCCTCGGCTGCCAGCTGTGGTCGCACGTGGCCACGGCGATGGGCCACGTCGTCGCCGGCCGGGTGCTGCTGGTGGCCCCGCCGGGCCAGGCCGAGATCGCGCGCCAGATTCCGACGTTCACCCCGGCGCCGCTGGACACCGGCATGCTGCTCGCCTGCCCCGACACCACCGTGGTGCTCGGTGAGGGTGACCCGTGGCTGCCCGATCCGGCCGAGGTGCTGGCGTCCGGGCTGCCGGTGCGTCGCGTGCCCGGCGGTGCGCACCTCAACGTCGAGGCCGGGTTCGGGCCGTGGCCGGAGATGATGCGCTGGGTCTACGGCGGCGAAGCGCCCGGCGAGCCCTGGTAGACGTCGGTTCGAGGCCGGTCAGGAGCCCAGCACGGGGCACGCGACGTCGCGCCAGATCACCAGCTTGGCCACCTCGTGCTCGACGGATGGGACGAACTCCACGCCCTCCCACGACGGAAACTGCGTCTGCTCGCGCCACTGCTCGATGCCCGCGGTGATGTCGGCCTCGCTCTGCTCGCACAGCACGTCGCGGTCGGCGCCGGAGAGAAGTCCGGCGTCCGGCGGGTTCTCGGCGTAGTAGTCCTGGGCATACCGCTGCTCGGCACGCTCGAACCCGGCGCTCAGCGGCTGGCTGGACGTCACCGCCTGGCCCGTTCCCGCGCCGCACCGCTCGACGAGCACGAACCCCTCGACGCCTTGCTGCACGGCGAACCAGTCGTCGGCGCACGCGTACGCCTTCGCCTCGGCAGGCAGGGCGTCGAAGGTGGCCATCGCGGCGTCGAACTCCTGCTGGCTGGGGGTGTCGGCGCATCCGGCGAGTGCCAGCGACGCGGCCAGGCACGCGACGCCGGCCGCCGCTCGTGTCGCCAGCCGTCGGGCACCCATGGTGACCAGTGTGCCGCGTGCCGCGACGATCCTCATCCGAGCAGGTCGAGCAGGGGGCTGACCAGCACGGCTGCCACGACCACAGCCCACGACGGAAGCTGTCCTACGTGCAGCGCCACGAACAGGCCGGCGGCGAGCACCCCGGGCAGGCGACGCTGTGTCCAGCCCACGCGCAGTGCGACGGTGAAGACCTCGCCCGGGGTGGCGGTCATCGGACTCTCTCTCGGTCGCTGCGGCGCGCCCAGTCTGGCCGACCAGCCCGCGACGTGATGGTTGGCCTGTCGCGCCCCCTTGCGTTGGTCCCGGGGGGCAGAGCGGACGACAATGGAGGCATGCGAGAGCCGAGCGAGCTGTACGAGCTGCTGACCGACGAGATCGAGGCCGACTCGCCGGTGCTGGTGCACTCGCTGTCGGGCTTCTTGGACGCCGGTCAGGCCGGACGCCTCGCCGTCGAGCATCTGCTGGCCACGCTGGAGCACCGCGTCGTGGCCACGTTCGACCTCGACGACCTCTACGACTACCGGGCTCGTCGTCCCCGCATGACGTTCCTGACCGACCACTTCGTCGCTGTCGACCTGCCCTCGCTCGAGCTGGTCGAGGTGGTGGACGCGGCGGGGGTGCCGTTTCTGCTGCTGCACGGGCAGGAGCCCGACCACGCCTGGCAGCGCCTCACCCAGGCTGTCGGCGACCTGGTCGACCGCTTCGGTGTGCGGTTGACCGTCGGGATGCACGCCATCCCGTGGCCGGTGCCCCACACCCGCCCGGTGGACGTCACGGCGCACGCGACCGACCCGTCGCTGGTCAAGGCCCACGCCCCGTGGGTCGGCTCGCTGGAGGTGCCTGGTCACCTCACCGGCATGATCGAGCTGCACCTCGGCGACACGGGCCACGCTGCCATGGGGTTCGCGGCCCACGTCCCGCACTACCTGGTGAGCGCGGAGTACCCGTCGGCGTCGGTGACGTTGCTCGCCCACGTGGCTGCGGCGTCCGGGCTCACGTTGCCGACCGACGCCCTCGCCGACGCGGCCGACCAGGCGTTGCACGAGATCGCCGCCCAGATCGCGCAGAACCCTGAGAACGTCGCGGCTGTGGAGTCGCTGGAGGCCCAGTACGACGCCGTCGCGTCGTCCCGCGAGATCGACGGCACGAGCGACGGTGCGGACGACGCGCCGATGAGTGCGTCCGACCTGCCCACCGGCGACGAGATCGCCGCGCAGGTCGAGCGCTTTCTCGCCGACATGGACTCACGCGAGGAGTAGACGGGCTCCGAGCCCCGCACCGTCCCCCGCGCGCCCGCGCGCGAGATGAGGATGGCGTCGATGGTGGATCGCTGTCGCTGGTTCGGCTGTGGGTGGCGCGCAGCTGTCGCTCCCGCGACACCCGGATGCCACCCACGGGCGCGAACGCGACACCACAGCGCCACCCATCGGGCAGGTCCCGCCCATGCCCGCGCATCGCTCGGGCGCAGCGCGGGAGGCTGGGTGGCGCGTATACCCCCGGGGGTATACGATGGAGCCCTGAGAACACGCCAGAAGGAGTCTTGCCATGCCTGTTGCCGTTCGTGAGATCGACACCACGGCCCTGGCCGCCGCGACCCGCGACGGCGCCGTCGTCGTCGACGTCCGCGAGGCCCACGAGTACGTCGAGGGGCACGTTCCGTGCGCCACGCTGGTGCCGCTGAGCGCGATCGGTCGCCACGCGCGCGACCTGCGCCGCCAGGCCCACGGAAACCGGCCGGTGTACTTGATCTGCCGGACGGGCGTGCGCAGCGCGAACGCGGCGCGCATGCTGGAGGGGGCAGGAGTAGACGCTGTCTCTGTCGCTGGAGGCACGCAGGCGTGGAAGGCAGCAGGTCTTCCCGTCGTCACCGGTTCGCACGCCTGCTGAGGAGGCAGTCACCATGATCGAGATCATCCCCCTGGACACCGCGTCGCTCGGCGACCGCTCCTACGTCGCCCACGACGGCACCGTCGCTGTGGTCGTCGACCCGCAGCGCGACATCGACCGAGTGCTGGCCATCACCGAGCCTCGTGGGCTGCGCATCACCCATGTCTTCGAGACGCACATCCACAACGACTACGTCACCGGCGGGTTCCGCCTGGCCGAGCAGGTCGGCGCGCAGTACTGCGTCAACGCCGACGACCCGGTGGCGTACGAGCGGGTCCCGGTGCGTGACGGCGACGTGATCGAGACCGGTGACATGCGGGTACGGGTCATCCACACGCCCGGCCACACGTTCACCCACCTCAGCTTCGCGATCACCGACCTCGACGGAGCCCCCGCCGGCGTCTTCACCGGCGGGTCGCTGCTCTACGGCTCGACCGGACGCCCCGACCTGCTGGGCTTCGAGCACGCCGACACCCTGGCCCGCCACCAGTGGGGCTCCGCGGCGCGGCTGGCACGCGAGCTTTCCGACGAGACCGCCGTCTTCCCGACCCACGGCTTCGGCTCGTTCTGCTCGGCGACCCAGGCCGAGGGCCTGTCGTCCACGATCGGCAACGAGAAGGCGACGAACCCCGTCCTGACCAAGTCCGAGGACGACTACGTCGACGAGCTCATCGCCGGCCTTGTCGCCTACCCGGCGTACTACGCCCACATGGGTCCGACGAACGCCTCCGGGCCGACCGACATCGACCTCTCGCCCCCGGCCGCGGCCGACCCCGCCGAGCTGCGCCGGCGCATCGAGGCCGGTGAGTGGGTGGTCGACCTGCGTACCCGCACGGCGTTCGCCGCCGGCCACCTGCCGCAGTCGTACAACGTCGGGCTCGACAACTCGTTCGTCACCTACCTGGGCTGGATCATCCCCTGGGGCACCCCGGTGACCCTGCTCGGCGAGACCGCGGACGACGTGGCGGAGGCCCAGCGCGAGATGGTGCGCATCGGCATCGACCGACCGGCCGCCATGGCCACCGGCAAGCCCGAGGACTGGACGGGTGGCGAGCCCTTGGCCAGCTACCCCGTCGTCTCCTACTCCGACGTCGCCGCTGCCCGCGCGCAGGGCGAGGACCCGTACGTCATCGACCTGCGGCGCGACGACGAGCGCCGCGACGGCCACATCGTCGGCACGGCACATCTTCCGCTGCACGAGCTGCTCGGCCGCATCGACGAGGTGCCCACCGACCGCGAGGTCTGGCTGCACTGCGCGGCAGGGTTCCGCGCGTCGATCGGTGCCTCGATCCTGCAGGCCGCCGGACGTGACGTGGTGCTGGTGGACGGGGACTTCTACCCGAATGCCGTTACCGCCGGCCTCGAGATGGGCGCTGAGCAACCGGCCCACGCATGATCGCGCTGGCGGTCGTCCTGGCCGTGCTGGTCGGGGTGTCGCTCGGCCTTCTCGGCGGGGGCGGGTCGATCCTCGCGGTGCCCCTGCTGGTGTACGTCGCCGGCATGGACGCCAAGGAGGCCATCGCGACCTCCTTGCTCGTGGTCGGCACGACGAGTGCGTTCGCGCTGATCCCGCACGCCCGCGCCGGACGCGTGCGCTGGCGCACCGGCCTGCTGTTCGGCGTCGCCGGCATGACCGGCGCCTACGCCGGCGGCAGGGTGGCCGAGTTCATCCCCGGCTCGGTGCTGCTCGTCGCGTTCTCGCTGATGATGCTGGCCACGGCGGTCGCGATGATCCGCGGGCGCAAGGCCCCGTCCCGGCCGGCACATGCCGACCTACCGGTTGGCCGGGTTCTGCTCGACGGAGTCGTCGTCGGCCTGGTCACCGGTCTGGTCGGTGCTGGCGGCGGGTTCTTGATCGTCCCCGCACTGGTACTGCTCGGCGGTATGCCGATGTCGGCGGCAGTGGGGACGTCGCTGCTGGTCATCGCCATGAAGTCGTTCGCCGGGCTCGCCGGGTACATGGCCAGCGTCGAGATCGACTGGCCCCTGGCGGGTGCGATCACCGCCGCGGCCGTGCTCGGCAGTCTCGTCGGCAGCCGGCTCAACGGCCGCATCGACCCCGACACCCTGCGCAAGGCGTTCGGCTGGTTCGTGATCGTGATGGGGCTTGTCATCCTCGCCCAGCAGGTGCCGGCGTCACTGTCTGAGCAGGCGTGGTTCTGGCCCACCGTCGCCGGTGTCGGGGTGCTCGCACTCGCCACCGGTGCCGTGCTGTGGTGGCGCCGCCGGGGGCCGTCAGCCACGGGAGGCGACGTCGTAGAGCATGCCCCGACGGACGAAGAACTTCTCGCACTCGACGGCGACCGGGACGATCGCCGCTAGCCCGAAGCACATGGCCAGCTGTGTGCCGGTGAGACCGTCGGTGCGGAAGATGTTCTGCGCCCACGGGACGTAGACGACGAGCATCTGCAGCCCGATCGTCAGCACGACCGCCCCCAGCAGTGCGGGGTTGGCGAAGAAGCGGCGTCCCAGCAGGGGCTCGGTCTCCGAGCGCACGGCCATCGAGTGCCCGAGCTGGGCGAGCACGAGGATGGTGAACACCACCGTCTGCCAGTTGTCGGCGCCCGAGCCGTAGGCGATCGCCATGCCGGCGAGCGAGACGCCGCCGATCAGCAGCCCGACCCAGCCGATGTGCCAGGTGACCCCGTGCGCGAAGACGCTCTCGGTCGGCGGACGCGGCGGGCGCCTCATCACGCCGGGCTCCGCAGGCTCACGCGCCAGCGCGAGCCCGGGCAGCCCGTCGGTGACCAGGTTGATCCAGAGGATCTGCAGGGGGAGCAGCGGCAGGGGGAAGCCCAGGAACGGCGCCAGGAACATCACCCAGATCTCGCCGGCGTTGCTGGTGAGCGTGTACTTCACGAAGCGGCGGATGTTGTCGTAGATGCGCCGGCCCTCGCGGACGGCGGCCACGATCGTGGCGAAGTTGTCGTCCAGCAGCACCATCGCCGACGCGCCACGGGCGACGTCGGTGCCGCCCTGGCCCATCGCCACCCCGATGTCGGCCTGGCGAAGCGCGGGCGCGTCGTTGACGCCGTCCCCGGTCATGGCTGCCACCTGGCCCTTGGCCTGCAGCGCCTGCACGATGCGGATCTTCTGCGCCGGGTCGACACGGGCGTACACCCGGGCGTCGAGCACCCGCTCGGCCAGGGCGTCGTCGTCGGTGTCGGTCAGGTCGCGGCCGGTCAGCACGTCGCTGCCGACGTGGTGCTCCTCGGCGACCCCGACCCGGGCCGCGACGGCGTGCGCGGTGTCGGGGTGGTCGCCGGTGATCATCACCGGGACGATCCCGGCGGTGCGGCACTCCGCGACCGCGGCGGCGGCCTCCGGACGAGGCGGGTCGAGCAGCCCGACAAGGCCCAGCAACGTCATGTCGCGCTCGACGTCGGCAAGGTCGCCTGGCACCTCGGCGAGGTCGCGTCGCGCCGCGGCGAGCACCCGCAGCCCCGACTCGGCCATGCGGCTCGCGCGCTGCTCGACCTCGCCACGGGCAACGTCGTCCAGGGTGCAGAGCGGCAGCAGCGCCTCAGGAGCGCCCTTGGCGTAGGCGACGAACTCGGGCGAGACGGTGGAGCCGAACGCAGCAGGCAGGTCGTGCACCGTCACCATGCGCCGCCGGTCGGCGTCGAACGGGATCTCCGCCACCCGCGGCGGCGTGGGCTCGACCGCGCGCGGCTCGGCGTCGTCGTGGGCGCGGGCGTAGACGACGAGCGCCACCTCGGTGGGGTCGCCATGCTCGGTGTCGCCGTCGATCGTGGCGTCGTTGCACGCGGCGACCGCGCGCACCAGGGCGGCGACGTCGCCGTCCGGTGTCCACACGGCATCGACAGTCATGCGGTTCTGGGTGAGGGTGCCGGTCTTGTCCGAGCAGACGTAGGTGACCGAGCCGAGCGTCTCGACCGCCGGCAGCCGCCGCACGAGAGCGTTCTGGCGCACCATCGCGGAGGCGCCGAGGGCGAGGGAGATCGTCACGACGGCCGGCAGGGCCTCGGGCACGGCCGCGACGGCGAGGCTGACGGCGGTCAGCAGCATCTCCAACGGGTCCTCGCCTCGCCACAGCCCGGCGGCGAAGACGACGCCGCAGATCACCACGACGGCTGTGGCGAGCCGCTTGGACAGGTGGGCCAGCCTCTTCTGCAGGGGGGTCTTGACGTCCTCGACGCCGGCGAGCAGGCCGGCGACCTGCCCGAGCTCGGTGCGCGAGCCGGTGGCGACCACCAGCCCCGCACCCCGGCCGGTCGTCACCTCGGTGCCGCGGAACGCCATGCAGGCGCGGTCACCGAGCGGTGCGTCCGGGTCGAGAAGGCGCTCGGTCGCCTTGTCGACGGGCAGCGACTCCCCGGTGAGCGCCGCCTCAGCTGCCTGCAGCCGCGACGCGCTGGTCAGGCGCAGGTCGGCCGGCACGACGCCGCCCGCCTCGAGCAGGACGAGGTCGCCGACCACGACATCCGCGCTCGGTACCACCGTCGTGGTGCCGTTGCGCACGACGTGGGCTTGCGGGGACGCCATGGCGCGCAGCGCCTCGATGGCCTTCTCGGCGCGGTACCCCTGCACGACGCCGATCGTGGCGTTGAGCACGATGATGACGAGGATGGCGATCGTGTCGACGGCGTCGCCGACGATGCCCGAGATCACTGCCGCAGCCAGCAGCAGAAGGATCATCACGTCCTTGAACTGCTCGACCACCATGTCCCACAGGCTCCGCCCGGCTTGCTCGGGCAGGTCGTTCGGGCCGTCGGTGGCCAGGCGCTCGCCGGCGTCACGGCGGGTGAGGCCGGCGACCGGGTCGGTGTGCAGACGGTCGGCGACGGCACCGACGCTCTCGGTGTGCCAGGCCGGGCCGACGGCGGCGGTCGAGATCTCGTTCGACGAGGCGGTCATCAGTGCCCAGGATGCACCCGCGCCGGCGCCTGCGGTGAGAGTCGGACGACCCTCGCCGCAGCCGATAATCGTTGGCGGCTCGCCGCGTCGTGCGCCTACCGTCCCGGCTGTGGAGCAGAGCGCCAGGGCCAAGGCCGCCGGTGACAGCGTTCGAGGGCGGGTGTCGCGGGTCGACCGCGGTGGCGTCGAGGTCGCGTTCGCCGACGACACGACGCTGGCGGTGCCGTCGCACGCCGATGCGCTCGTCGGTGACTGGGTCGAGGTCGACGTGCGCGCCACACCTGCCAGGGTGGTGCAGGTGCATCCGCGGTCCAGCGTGCTGAGCAGGGCGAGCGCCGACCGGACGTCGCAGGAGCAGGGACTCGTCGCCAACGTCGACGTCGTCGTGGTGGTCGAGCCCGCGCTGCCCGCACCCAGCCTCGGCCGGGTCGAGCGGCTGCTGGTGCTGGCCTGGTCGAGCGGGGCCGAGCCCCTGGTGGTGCTGACGAAAGCCGACCTGCACCCGGATGGCGACCGGCTCTGTCGGGACGTCCAGCACGCAGCGCCCGGCGTGCCGGTGCTGGCGGTGAGCGCGCTCTCGGGGCACAACCTCGACGACATCCGCGCCCACCTCGGCGCCGGGCGCACGTTCGTGCTGCTCGGACCGTCCGGGGCCGGCAAGTCGACGCTGGTCAACGCGTTGGCGGGGGTCGACCTGCTCGAGGTGGGTGAGGTGCGCGGCGACGGGCGGGGACGCCACACCACGACCCACCGCCAGCTGGTGGCGCTGCCGGACGGGTCGGTGCTGGTCGACACGCCGGGGCTGCGCGCCGTCGGCCTCGTCGGGGACGCCGACGCCGTGGACGAGGTGTTCTCCGAGGTCACCGAGCTCGCGGCGAGCTGTCGCTTTCGCGACTGCGCGCACGAGGACGAGCCCGACTGCGCGGTGACGCTGGCCGTGGCCGAGGGAGTGCTGCCGCAGCGCAGGCTCGCCTCATGGCGAAAGATGCAGCGCGAGGTCGCCTACCAGCAACGACGGGGGGACGTCCGAGCCGAGCGCGAGGAGCGGGCGAAGTGGCGAGCCCGGAGCAAGCATCGACGCGGGCTGAACCAGAGGTGAGGCCGCCTGCGTCACGGCGGCGGGGGTGCCACCCGGCTCAGGGGGTGTCGACCGAGACGTCCTGCCCGGGCACCCACGTGATCGCCCACGGGAACACCACGTAGAACAGCGCCAGCACGACGGCGGCCACCAGAGCGAGCGCGATCACGGCCTTCACCGGGACGGGGCCAGGAAGGTGACGCCAGATCCACGGGTACATCAGGTGACCGACCCCTCATTGCCGCCGGACGCCTGGTTCTGCGCCGCCGGCACCTTTCTCGACCCGGTCAGCTCGCCGTGCACGATGAGACGCTCGGTCGACCCCCACCGTGGGTGACAGGTGGTGAGGGTGATGATGGCCTCCTGCGCCTCGACGCCCGGCTGGCCGGGGACCGGCAGGAGCACCCCGGTGTCGGACGGGACGGTGATGAACGACTCCGTGACCAGGTACCGGTACTCCCGCCCGCCACGCTCGACGAAGATCTCGTCGCCGACCTCCAGCGTGTCGAGGTAGGCGAACGGCTCGCCGTAGGTGGCCCGGTGCCCGGCGACGGCGAAGTTGCCGATCTCGCCGGGGGCAGGGGAGTCGGGGTAGTGCCCGGGGCCGCGGGTCAGGGAGTCCAGGTCGACGCCGACGACGACGATCCAGCTCCAGCTCTCGCCCAGCGCCGGGATGCGCATGCGGGCGAACGCGTCGCCGGGCAACGGCTCACGTGCCGCGACAGGCGTCTCGTCGGGCTCGTCCTGCTCCGCCGGCGGCCCCTGGACGTCGCCGGAGCTCAGCGCCTCGAACTGTTCCTCCAGCGCGTTCTGGTCGTTGGCCGTCTCCACGCCCGTCCAGAAAAGGGTGTACACGGCGAACAAGCCAACGACCAGACCCGCGGTGATCAACAGCTCGCCGATCACGCCGACGACGCCGCGCACGCGATCACCTCTGGACACCACCCAAGGGTACGTGTCGGTTGCACGTGCAACGATCGTCCGATGACCCGACGACCAGTCACCCTGATCGTGGTGGCCGTCCTGGCTGCGATCGTGGCGGTGCTCGGCGTCTTGGTGCTCACGCCACTGCTGGACCCAACGCTGGACGCGCAGGCGCAACCCAGCTCCTCCTACGAGGAGGCCATGGCCCGGTCCGCCGACCTGCTCGGCGCAGACGGTGACGACGTCAACCCGCTCTGTCGGTCCCGGGTGTACGACCAGGGGGAGCGCAGCGACGTCGCGGTCGTGCTGCTGCACGGGTTCACGAACTGCCCGGCCCAGTGGGACGCCATCGCGGCGGCCTACGTCGACGCCGGCTACAGCGTGGTGGTGCCGCGCCTGCCCGGGCACGGGGAGCAGGACAGGCTCAGCCCGGCCCTCTCGACGATCGGGCCGGACAACCTGGTCGACACCGGCGACCTGGCCGTCGACATCGCCGCCGGGCTGGGCGAGGACGTCTGGGTGGTCGGGTTGTCCGGCGGGGGCACCCTGGCGGGCTGGCTGGCCAGCGAGCGCGACGAGATCAGCACGGCCGTGCTGATCGCGCCCCTGGTGGCACCGAAGGTGCTTCCCGAGCTCGCCGTCGGCCCGGTGGCGCGCGCGTCCCGGTTCATCCCGGACGTCTCGATCTGGTGGGACTCCGATCTCAAGGAGCAGCTGGACACGCCGCCGTACGCCTATCCGAGGTTCACGTTGCGCTCCCTCGGGGCGTTCCTGGCGGTCGGCCGGGCCACCCAGCACACCGAGCCGCGCCGCGAGACGCCGCTGGAACGACTCGTCGTCGTCACGAACGAGAACGATGCCGCGGTCAGCAACGCCGGCGTCTATGACGTGGAACGCCAGCTCGAGCAGCTGTTGCGCCTCGACGAGGGCGGGGTCGACCGCATCGACTACGTGTTCGCCGACGACCTGCAGCTCAAGCACGACGTGATCGACCCGCAGGGAGAGAACGCCGAGCGGCTCGACGAGATCTACCCGCTTCTCGGGCCCCTGCTGGGGCTACCCGGTCTCGCCGCCCCGTAGCAGCCGGCGCACCTGTGCGTCGCTCACCTGGGCGAAGTCGTCGTACCAGGCGCCGACGGCGAAGAAGGGCGACGGCGTGACCAGGCAGATCACGTCGTCCACGAGCGGGCGGAGCATCGCCAGGGTGTCCGACGGAGCGACCGGCACCGCCAGCACCACGCGCGCCGGCCGGTCGCCACTGCTGCGGGCCAGGGCCTGCACGGCCGCCCGGGCCGTGGCTCCGGTGGCGAGGCCGTCGTCGACGACGACGGCGACCCGGCCCGCCAGGGCCTCATGGGCGTGCACGCCGCGGTAGTCGCGCTCGCGGGCTTCGGCCTTCGCGCGTTCGGCCGCAGCGGCCGCGGCGAAGGTCGCCTCACTGATCCGCAGGCCGGCGATCACGTCGTCGTTGCGTACGACGCTGTCGCGGGCCAGGGCACCCATGGCCAGCTCGGGCTGGTCGGGCGCGCCGATCTTGCCCACGACCAGGACGTCCAACGGGGCGGTCAGGGCGAGCGCGACCGGTGCGGCGACGCTCACCCCGCCACGAGGAAGGCCGAGCACGACGACGTCGTCGGCGACGTCGCCCAGCCGGTCGCGCACTGCCTGCCCGAGCTGGCGACCGGCCTCGGCGCGGTCGGCGAACGGCTGGGGCGAGCTAGGCATCCAGCATGTCGGTCAGGAACGGACCTGCGGCCATGTCGTGGAGCATGCGCATGAGGGAGGTCCCGTCCTTCGGTGCGTCGACGAGGCCGGCCACCCACCCCTCGTCCGCGCCCGGCACCCCGATGCGTCGGCTCAGCAGGTCGTAGACGCCGAAGACAGTTCCGATCTCGCGCGCCCCCGGCCGACTGCGCTGGCTGACACGCATCGCCAAGGACGAGGCGTTGGTCGCGGCGCTGGCGACGACGGACAGGTCGTTGAGCGCAGCGCGGTAGCCCGGGCGGTCGACAACGTCCGTCCCGTGCACGTCGAGCAGGGAGTGATCGGCCAGGCGCACCGAGCCGAAGAGGTTCTGGACCAACGCAAGCAGTGGCCGGCTGTCAGCCAGGGTGAGGTACGACGGGGGGTCGAGGTAGGTGCTGACAGCGGCATCCACGGCACCGCAGCCGGTGTGGCCGAGCGAGGCGATCAGCCGCATCGTGAGCAGGTTGTCGGCGGCGAAGTCGAGCGACCCGAGAGCGCCTTCGCTGAGAACGCCCCCGGCGACTCGCACGACGAACAGGTCGTTGGCGCGCTGGTTGAGCAGCAGCTCGACGGGCACGCGGGCGTCTGCGCACGACAGCAGCGTGGCGAACGGCCGCTGCTGCGGTGGGACGCCGTCCTCGCTGACTCCGAGGTCGGCAGGGCTGAGGGACATGATGCGCTTGTCGAGGCCGCCCTCGTTGAACAGCTCGGCGAAGGCTTGGTTGCCCGCCTCGAGCGTTGCCTTCGCGGCGGCGGGATCTGTCGGTGCTGCCGCCCCCCCTGGAGTCGTGTCGTCGAACCGCCAGACGATCTCGCGCATGTGACCTCTGCCTCTCGTTGCGACCCCGCTGATGTGCGTAGCGTCACGGTAGTCCGAAAGGGTTGGTGAAGCAGATGGAGACCATGCACGCCAAGAAGTGGACGGTCACGATCAGCATCGACGAGGTCGACGACGACCGCACGCGCGCCCACGCGGTGCTCGACACCGGTGGGTCGAGCCACATCACCGGGGAGGGCTACGCGCGGCGGAACCCCGCGGACCGGCCGGTGCCGGAGATCGGGGACGAGCTGGCTGCCGGCCGCGCCCTGTCCGACCTGGCCCACAACCTGCTGGACGTCGCCGCCGACGACATCGAGGCCTTCGTCGCCAGCCGCTGACCCCCCGGGTGATCACGTCACCTGGGCATCGGGGTGCTTGACGAGGTGTCTGCACCTCGCCAGGTCGACCTCGGCCTCGGCAGGTCGACCTCTGCCTCGTCAAGCGGGCGCGGGCTGCCGGACGGCGGGCGCGAGGCGCCCAGCCAGCAACGCGTACGCCAGCGCCGCGGTGGCGCCCACCCACAGCCCGGTACCGATGCCAGCGTTGTCGGCGATCAGCCCGACCAGCGGTGGGGTGACGAGAAAGCCGACCCGAGCCACCCACGACAGCACGGTCACACCGTCGCCTGAGCGCACGCCGGGCCAGTGCCCGGACGCGTGGAACAGCGTGGGGAACGCCGGGGCGATACCCAGCCCGACCAGCGCGAACCCGGCGATCGACAGCCACAGCACCGGCGACGACAGCACGACCACGTAGCCGACGAACGCCAGCAGCCCGCCGAACCGGGCCACGGTGACGGTCCCGAACCGGTCGGTCACCCGGTCGGCGGAGAACCGGCTGAGCAGCATCGCAGCGGCGAACGTCGTGTAGCCGAGGCCGGCGAGGCCGGGTGGAGCGTCTCGTCCCTCGACGAGGTACAGGGTGCTCCAGGCGTTGGCGACGTCCTCGGGGATGCCGGCGAGCACACCGAGCAGGCCCACCCAGGCCAGCGGACGGACGGCCCGCCAGACCCCGCCCGGCTGAGGTGCCGAGAGCGCAGCCGGCTCCTCGAGGGACACGTGCGACGGCTCGTCGTTGAGGTCGGCCGGGTCGGGTCCGCGCATCCGCCAGGCGGTCGCCGCCCCGGCTGCTGCCAGGACGCTCGCGGCCACCCCCAGCAGCTGCAGCTCGAGGGGCACCCGCAGCGCGGCAGACAGCGTGCCGATCGCAGCTCCGGTGGCCGCGCCGAGGCTCCAGAGCCCGTGCATGCCGTTGATGAGCGAGCGGCCGTACTGCTTCTGCACTCGCAGGCCGTGCGCGTTCATCGCGGCATCCATGACCCCGTCGGCCGCCCCGAGCACGAGGTAGGTGCCGGCGAGTGCAGCCCACGCCGGCGCGACGCCCAGCATCGGCAGCGCCAACCCGAGAACGAGCCCGGCGGCCGCAGCGACAGGTGCTGAGCCGAACCGAGCGATCAGCCGTCCGGTCAGGGGGACGGCGGTCAACGAGCCGACGGGAGCCGCGGCCAGCGCGAGCCCGAGCGCTGTGTTCGTCAGGGAGAGGTCGGCCTTGATCTCGGGCAACCGAGGCAGCACCGTCGTGAGGGCGATCCCGTTGGCGAAGAACAGCAGTCCCACGGCGGCTCGGGCGCGTCGAGCCGCGACCGAGGGCGCAGCTGGGCCGGAGGACGGGTGCACTCCGGTAGCGTCTCGCATCGTCGGTGCTGTCGTGCAACGTGAGGGTGATCAGACATGTGTGGGTGCTTCGTCCTTGCCCTGGGTGCCTTCGCGCCCCGCCTCGCCCTCGCGCTGATGGCTCTGTTCAACGACGAGATCACCAGGGCGTTCGATGGAAGCTGGCTCGTCCCGTTCCTCGGATGGCTCTTTCTGCCCTACTCCACGCTCGCCTACGTGCTGATCCACTGGTACGCCGGCGAGGTCGTGGGGTTCGCATGGCTGTTCGTCGCACTGGCCTTCGTCGCCGACCTCGGCTCGTACGTCAGCAGCTGGACACGTCGCCAGCAGGCCGTCACCTACGTGCGGCGGGACTATCCGCCGGGCTCGTACCCGACGGCCTGACGGCGGCAGACCGGGCCCAACCCGCCCCCGCGTCGTGACCTAGTGCAGGGTCACAACCGGGCCGAGAGTCCCTTCCGGCGCAGGGGGTGGTCAACGCTAACGTCCGGTGCGTTCAAGGTCGCGTCTCCTTCCGCCCGAAAGGACCATCCGTGCGTATCGGTGTCCCTCGCGAGTCCAAGCCCGGCGAGACCCGGGCGGCGGCGACTCCCAAGACCGTCGAGCAGATCATCAAGCTCGGCTACGACGTGCTCGTCGAGGCGGGGGCCGGCGTGCTGTCGTCCTTCGACGACGCAGCCTTCGTCGCGGCCGGGGCGAGCGTGGTCGGCGACGAGGTCTGGCAAGCCGACGTCATCTTCAAGATCAACGCCCCGACCGAGGCGGAGCTGGCACGTCTGCAGGCCGGACAGACCATCGTCAGCCTGCTGGCCCCCGCGCTCTCGCCCGATCTCGTCGAGGCCCTCGCCGCTCGCGGCGTCACCGCGCTGGCCATGGATGCCGTACCCCGCATCTCCCGCGCCCAGTCGCTCGACGTGCTCTCGTCGATGGCCAACATCGCCGGGTACCGGGCCGTCATCGAGGCCGCCAACGAGTTCGGGTCGCTGTTCACCGGCCAGGTCACGGCCGCCGGAAAGGTCCCCCCGGCCAAGGTGCTCGTCGTCGGCGCCGGCGTGGCCGGCCTGGCCGCCATCGGCACCGCCAACAGCCTCGGCGCCATCGTTCGCGCGTTCGACGCCCGAGGCGAGGTCGGCGAGCAGGTCGAGTCGATGGGTGCGGAGTTCTTGCGCATCGACGTCGAAGACACCGGCCCCAGCGCCACCGGATACGCCACCGAGACGACGGAGGACTTCAACGCCAAGGCCGCGGCGATGTACGCGGAGCAGGCCAAGGACGTCGACATCATCGTCACCACCGCCCTCATCCCCGGACGGCCCGCCCCTCGGCTGATCACCGAAGAGATGGTCGCCTCCATGAAGAACGGCAGCGTCATCGTCGACATGGCGGCGTCCAACGGCGGCAACGTCGCCGGCTCGGTGGCCGACGAGAAGGTCGTGACCGACAACGGCGTGACGATCCTCGGCTACACCGACCTCCCCGGTCGCCTGCCCACCCAGGCCTCGCAGCTCTACGGCACCAACCTCGTCAACCTGCTCAAGCTCGTGACGCCGGAGAAGGACGGGCAGTTCGCCCTCGACCTCGACGACGCCGTGCAGCGCGGCATGACGGTGGTCAAAGAGGGGGAGGTGCTCTGGCCACCACCCCCGGTGCAAGTGTCGGCGGCCCCGGCTGCCGCGCCCGCCGCCCCGGTGGAGCCCAAGCCGGTCAAGGTCAAGAACCCGAACCGCAAGTTCTGGCTCGTCGGGGGAATCGCCGCGGCCTTCCTGGCCATCGCGCCCTTCCTGCCCGAGGCGTTCTTGCCGCAGGTCACGGTGTTCGCCCTGGCGATCGTCATCGGCTACTACGTCATCGGCAACGTCCACCACGCCCTGCACACGCCGCTGATGTCGGAGACGAACGCGATCTCCGGCGTGATCGTCGTGGGAGCCCTGCTCCAGCTCGGCACCGGCAACGCCTTGATCACGGCGTTGGCGTTCGTCGCCGTCCTCATTGCCAGCATCAACGTGTTCGGTGGGTTCATGGTGACCTACCGGATGCTCAACATGTTCCGGAAGGCCTGAGTCATGGAGCTGACGACCCCCACCCTCGTGACGGCGGCCTACCTGGTCACCGCGCTGCTGTTCATCCTCGCCTTCGCGGGACTCTCCAAGCACGAGACCGCCAAGCACGGCAACTACTTCGGCATCGCCGGCATCACCGTCGCCATCGTGTCCACCATCGGCCTGGCCATCAACCGCGACGGCTGGGACGTGCTCGTCTTCATCGTCGCTGCGATGCTCGTCGGCGCCGCCATCGGGATCTGGCGTGCTCGCAGCGTCGAGATGACGGGCATGCCTGAGCTCATCGCGCTGCTGCACTCGTTCGTCGGTGCCGCCGCCGTCCTCGTGGCCTACAACTCCTTCTTCGAGGCCGAGGAGTTCCCCGAGGTCAAGGCGCTGTACGAGGCCCTGGGCACGGAGCGCATCCACAACGGCGAGGTGTTCCTCGGCGTCTTCATCGGGGCGGTCACCCTCACCGGCTCGATCGTGGCCTTCCTCAAGCTGAGCGCGAAGATGAAGTCCGCGCCGCTGGTGCTTCCGGCCCGCCACTGGCTGAACCTGGCTGCGGTTGTCGTGTCGCTCGGACTCATGGTGTGGTTCGTGGCCGACCCGAACCTCGTGCCGCTGGCGGCCATGACCGTCATCGCCCTGCTGTTCGGCTGGCACCTCGTGGCGTCCATCGGCGGCGGCGACATGCCCGTCGTCATCTCGATGCTCAACAGCTACTCGGGATGGGCCGCTGCGGCCACCGGCTTCTTGCTCAACAACAACCTGCTCATCGTCGCCGGTGCGCTGGTCGGCTCGTCCGGTGCGTACCTGAGCTACATCATGTGCGTCGGCATGAACCGCTCGTTCATCTCCGTCATCGCCGGCGGCTTCGGCACCGACGGGCAGATCTCGGGCGAGGCCAAGGACTACGGCGAGCACCGCGAGATCAACGCCGAGGACGTCGCCTCGATGCTGTCCGAGGCGTCGTCGGTGATCATCACGCCCGGCTACGGCATGGCCGTCGCCCAGGCGCAGTACCCGGTGGCCGAGCTGACCCGCAGGCTGCGGGAGAACGGCACCGAGGTGCGCTTCGGCATCCACCCGGTGGCCGGACGCCTGCCGGGGCACATGAACGTGCTGCTCGCCGAGGCGAAGGTGCCCTACGACGTGGTGCTGGAGATGGACGAGATCAACGACGACTTCCCCGACACCGACGTCGTCCTGGTCATCGGCGCCAACGACACCGTCAACCCGGCTGCCATCGACGAGCCGGGCAGCCCGATCGAGGGCATGCCGGTGCTGCACGTGTGGGAGTCCCGCGACGTCATCGTCTTCAAGCGTTCGATGGCCACGGGCTACGCGGGTGTGCAGAACCCGCTGTTCTTCAAGGAGAACACCCAGATGCTGTTCGGTGACGCCAAGGACCGGGTGGACGACATCGTCGCCGCCCTGCCGGCCAAGGTGACCGCCTAGCCCCACCCCCGGCTCGGACCCGCCCCCAGCCCACCGCAGTACCGCGATCTTGGCGCTGGCGCCGCATACGGCTGGACATGCGGCCACAGCGCCAAGATCGGCGGGGGAGCGGGGTGCAGGAGGTGGGGTGAGGCTCCGGGCAAGGAGCCGGCAGAAGGCTAGGAGCCGGCGGAGCCGTAGAGCCGATCCCCGGCATCCCCGAGCCCGGGCACGATGTAGCCGACCTCGTTGAGGCGTTCGTCCAGCGAGGCAGTCACGACGGTCAGTGGCAGGTCGAGCGCGTCGGTCTCGCGTTCGAGCAGCTCCAGACCCTCCGGCGCGGCGAGCAGGCAGATGGCGGTGACATCGGCGGCGTTGCGCGCGGCCAGGTAGTGGATCGCCGACGACAGCGTCCCGCCGGTGGCCAGCATCGGGTCGAGGACGAAGCACTGGCGCCCCGACAGGTCGTCGGGCAGCCGCTCGGCGTAGGTGGTGGCCAGCAGGGTGACCTCGTCACGGACCAGGCCGAGAAAGCCCACCTCGGCCGTCGGGACGAGGCGCGTCATGCCCTCCAGCATGCCGAGGCCGGCGCGCAGGATGGGCACCACCAGCGGCGCCGGCGCAGCGAGGTGTACGCCGTCGGCCGGGGCGACCGGCGTCGCGACGGTGACCGGCTCCACCCGAACCTGCCGGGTGGCCTCGTAGGCCAGCAGAGTCACCAGCTCGTCGGTCAGCTGCCGGAACGTCGGCGACGCGGTCGAGGCGTCACGCAGCATGGTGAGCTTGTGGGCGACGAGCGGGTGGTCGACGACATGCAGGCGCACGCGCTGAGCCTACGACCCGGCCGACACCGCGGGTGCGTCCGAGGCTCCTGCGCTGACGGCTCCGGGTCCCCTCGGACGCACGACGTCGAGGTCCGGTCGGGCAGGATGGCAGGCATGGACGCCGCGGACGCCATGGCGCTCGCCCTGGACGAGGCCAGGCGTGCGCTGCGTACCGGCGACGTGCCGGTCGGCGCCGTGGTGCTCGACGAGACGGGACTCGTCATCGGTCGCGGCCGCAACGAGCGGGAGGCGGGCGGCGACCCGACAGCCCACGCCGAGGTGCTGGCGCTGCGCAAGGCAGCGAGCACCCGGGGCTCCTGGAGGCTGGACGGCGCGACGCTCGTCGTGACCCTGGAGCCGTGCACGATGTGCGCGGGAGCCCTGGTGCTCGCCCGCGTGCAGCGGCTGGTCTACGGCGCGGACGACCCGAAGGCGGGCGCGGTCGGCTCGCTGTGGGACGTGGTGCGCGACAGGCGGCTCAACCACCGGCCGCAGGTAGTGCGGGGGGTGCTGGCTGCGGAGTCGGCCGACCTGCTCAGCGCCTTCTTCGCCGACCGCCGCCCACGCTGAGTCGGCGTCGGTCGGGTATTCTCGCCGGCGGTGGCGTGTCCGAGCGGCCTAAGGAGCACGCCTCGAAAGCGTGTGAGGGGGCAACTCCTCCGTGGGTTCAAATCCCACCGCCACCGCTCGAGCTGACGGCGCCTCACCAACCGTGGGGCGCCGTTGTGCATCGAGGCACCGTGACCCACAGCGTTGGCCGACCGCAGTGACCGGGAGTGAGGTGGCGTGGACGTCGAGACCCTCGACCGCGCCCTGCTCGTCGGCGCGGCGGTGCTGGGACTGGCCATCTTGGCGGTGCGCCTGTCGGCGCGCCTCGGGCTGCCGAGCCTGCTGGCGTACCTGGTCATCGGAGTGGTGCTGGGTTCCGCGGGCCTGAACTTCGACGACGCGGCGACTGCCCACGCCCTGGGCTTTGCGGCGCTCGTCGTGATTCTTACCGAAGGTGGGTTGACCACCCGCTGGAGCGACGTCCGCACGGCGATGCCGCTCGGGTTCTTGCTCTCCACCGTCGGCGTCGCGGTGAGCACCGCGATCGTGGCGGTCGTGGCCCACTACGGGCTTGGCCTGGACTGGACGACGGCGCTGATCCTGGGCGGGATCTTCGCCTCGACCGACGCCGCTGCGGTGTTCTCGGTGCTGCGCCGCGTGCCCCTGCGGCCCCGGGTCGCCGGCGCCCTCGAGGCGGAGTCGGGGCTCAACGACGCTCCGACCGTCCTGCTGGTGACGCTGCTGGCGACCGGGGCCAAGGACGAGCTCGGCTGGGGCGGGTTCTTGGCGACGGTGGCCTTCGAGCTCGCGGCAGGCTCGGTGATCGGACTCGCGGTCGGCTTCGGGGGCGCCTGGCTGCTGCGCCGCACCGCGCTGCCGTCATCCGGGCTGTACCCGCTCGCCGTCGTGACCGTCGCGGTGCTGGCCTACGGCGGCGCCTCGTTCGTGCACGCCAGCGGGTTCGCGGCGGTCTACCTCGCCGCGCTCGTGCTGGGCAACGCCGACCTGCCGCACCGTCCCGCGACGAAGTCGTTCGTCGAGGGTCTGGCATGGCTCGCCCAGATCGGGCTGTTCGTGATGCTCGGCCTGATCGCCTACCCGCTGGAGATCGACCGGACGATTCTCGTCACCGCCCTGGTGGTCGTGCCGGTCACGATCGTCGCGGCCCGTCCCATGTCGGTGCTCGTCTCGTGCCTCCCGTTCCGCGTGCCGTGGCGCGAGCAGGCGTTCCTGTCGGTCGCGGGGCTGCGTGGGGCCGTACCGGTGGTGCTCGCCACCATCCCGCTGTCTGAGGCGTTCCCTGGCTCGGAACGAGTCTTCGACCTGGTCTTCATCGCCGTGATCGTGTTCACGCTCGTGCAGACGCCCCCGCTCGGACGACTGGCGAGCGTGCTGGGCGTGGTGGAAGAGGCCGAGAGCCGCGATGTCGGCCTCGAGGCCGCCCCGCTGGAAAGGGTGGGTGCCGACATGCTCCAGCTCAAGGTGTCGCCCACGTCCCGGCTGCACGGCGTGGAGGTGGCCGAGCTGCGTCTGCCGCCGGGGGCGTCCGTGGCGCTGGTGGTGCGCGACGAGGTGGGGTTCGTGCCGAAGGCGACGACCTCGTTGCGCCACGGCGACGGCGTGCTGGTCGTGGCGCCGCACGGCACCCGAGCCGAGACGGAACGCCGACTCAAGGCGGTCAGTCGAAGCGGACGCCTGGCCGGGTGGGTCGAACCGCCCGAGGTCGCCTCGAGCGGGGACGACCTACCGCTTCGCTGGCGCCCGTCACGATGGCGTCGCTGGGCACAAGGCATGCGCGGCGAGCCCAAGGCGGGGGACTGACGCCGCTGGCCGGGGTGCGACGCGCCTCAGCAGGTGGGGATGTCGTCCTCGGTGTTCTCGACCGGGTTCTCCGGCAGTGGTTCGGGCACGGTGAGCTCGGTGAAGCCGGCCCCGACGGCGAAGTCGAGGTTGCGACCCGGGCGGTCGTCCTGCACCCACACCGTCCCCGGGAGGTAGCGCTGAAGCTGCTCGACCCGGTTCTTGGCCTTCGGCGCGGAGCGGATCTCACCGACCCCGTCCAGGCGCTTGCCGAGTGGGTCGTTGTCGACGGCACCGATCTTGAACCCCTGAGCAGCCAGCGCGTCCGCCGTGCTCGCGGCGACACCCGAGGTGCCCGACGCGTTGTACACGTTGACGGTGATCCTGCCCGGTGCGGGCAGGGTTGCGACGGCCTCGGGTGCGGGCGTGCAGGTCGGCACCGCGGGTGTCGCAGCCGCGCTCTCGGCGCCGAACGGTTGGGTGAGCTGCTGCCAGCCCCAGTTGAAGGCGACCAGGACGCCCACGGCGAGCAGACCCAGCACGATGGCGGTGCGCACCGGCTTGGTCAGCGATCGCCGCTTGACCGGGTCTGGCCCTTCGACGTCGTAGGTCACGCGCCCTCCACCGTTGCATCGTCGTCGCTGTGCATCGGGGGCGAGTCTAGGAGAGCCGGGCGCCTGCCGCGCCGGGGCTTCACGGGGCGTGGTCGCGACGGCGTTCGCGTGGACGGCGAAGGTCGGGGACGACCGTTGCGCCGTCCCCGACCTCGTGGCGGAGGATGCGGGATTTGAACCCGCGAGGGGCTATCAACCCCAACGCGATTTCCAATCGCGCGCCATAGGCCACTAGGCGAATCCTCCGTGGAGCAGGGTACCCGTCGGGCCGCAGACCGATGAAGCGCTGGGCAGCCGGTGCCAGGCCGCCCGCATCGATGCGTATCCTTGACGCCGGTCCCCCGCGCGGCGGCACCTCGCTCAACCCCCCCAGGGCCGGAAGGCAGCAAGGGTCGGCGGGCTCTACCGGGTGCGCGGGGGGCCATCTGTCCACAAGGCCCATCGCCGGGCGCTCGTGCCGGTGGTCGCGACTAGGGTGCCGGACGTGGCGCTCGCCCTGTACCGCACCTACCGCCCTGGTCGCTTCGCCGACGTCGTGGGTCAAGACCACGTGACGGCTCCGCTCGTGCGGGCCATCGAGAAGAACCGGGTGCACCACGCGTACCTCTTCTCCGGGCCACGCGGGTGCGGCAAGACGTCGAGCGCGCGCATCCTGGCCCGTTCGCTCAACTGCGAGCAGGGGCCGACGCCCGAACCGTGCGGCACGTGCGCGTCGTGCGTCGACCTCGCCCCGAACGGGTCGGGCAGCCTGGACGTGATCGAGCTGGACGCGGCCACCCACGGCCTCGTCGACGACGCCCGCGAGCTGCGCGAGCGCGCCCACTTCGCCCCCATGTCGTCGCGCTACAAGATCTACATCATCGACGAGGCGCACATGCTCAGCACGAGCGCGGCCAACGCTCTGCTGAAGATCATCGAGGAGCCCCCGCCTCACGTCCGCTTCGTCTTCGCCACAACGTCTCCGGACAAGATCCTTCCGACGATCCGTTCCCGCACCCACCACTACCCGTTCCGGCTCGTCCCGGCGCGCACGATGCAGGCGCACCTGCGCTGGGTGTGCGAGCAGGAGGGGGCGACCGCCGAGCCGGCCGCGCTGGACCTCGTCGCCCGCGCCGGGGCCGGCTCGGTGCGTGATGCGCTCTCGGTGCTGGGCCAGCTGCTGGCCGGCGCGGACCACGACGGCGTGACCTACGCCCTGGCCTACGAGCAGCTGGGCTTCACCGACGCTTCACTGCTGGACTCCGTCGTCGCAGGTCTGGCTGCCGGCGACGCGGGGGAGGTGTTCCACGCCGCCGACCGCGTCGTGGAGTCCGGGCACGACCCGCGACGCTTTCTCACCGACCTGCTCGAGCGGCTGCGTGACCTGCTGCTCGTGCAGACCGTGCCGGACGCCCTCGACAGCGGGCTCGTGTCGGCCCCGGACGACCAGGCCGAACGCATGCGCGCGCAGGCCGCGTCGTTCGGCCGGGCCGACCTCGTGCGGCTCGCGCACGTCGCCGACGAGGGCATCGTGTCGATGCGGGGGACGACGCCGACGCGCTTGCAGCTCGAGCTCGTCTGCTCCCGGCTGCTCCTCCCCGGCACCGAGACCGGGGTGGCCGAGCTTCACGCGCGCGTCGACCGGATGGAACGACGCCTCGAGGCGGCGCCACCGGTCGCGCCGACAAGCAGCGCCCCGGCCACCCGGAACGCCGGCCGGGCTGCGGCGGCGCCCTCGGGTGGTGCTCCTCCGGCGCCGGCGCCCGCGCCCGCGCCTGTGTCGTCCGCCGCCCCGCCGCCGCCGACCGCACCGTCGGCCCAGCCGTCAGCCCCGGCGCCACCCCCCCCGCCGGTCGCGACGGCGGGTCCGCCGGAACCCACGTCGACCACCGAGCAGAGCGACATCGCCGCCCTGCGCCACGTGTGGGCCGAGGTGCTGGAGCGGCTGCGGGAGCTGCGGCGTACGCCGTGGACGTTCATCAAAGACAACGCCGAGCCCCTCGACATCGCCGACGACGTGCTCGTGCTCGGCGTCCGCAGCCCCGGCCTGCGTGACACGCTCGTGGCGCGTCCGGACTACGTCGCCTACCTCCAGCAGGCGGTGCTCGACGTCCTCGGCCGCCAGCTTCGCATCGACGCTGTGGTGCAGCCGTCGGGCAGCCCCGGCCCGACCAGTACTCGGCCGTCTCGGCCCGGAGGCGGCGGCCAGCCGGGCACCGGTCAGGCGCCGCAGAAGCCCACGCGAGGGTCGAGCCCGCGAGCCGCGGGTCCGCCGGACACCGATGCCGCGGCCACCCGGACGTCGTCTGCGCGGGGCACACCGAGCGACCAGCGAGACCAGATCGACCCCGACGACCCCGTCGTCGACGACGTGAGCGGTGCAGACCTGCTGTCGCGCGAGCTCGGTGCAAGCATCGTCGAAGTGGTCGACGAGACCTGACGCAACGAGGAGATGAGACGACCATGACGACGGGGATGCCCGACTTCGGCGCGCTGCTGGCCCAGGCCCAGCAGATGCAGCAGCAGATGATGGACGCCCAGGAGGCGCTGGCAGACCTGCTCGCCACCGGCTCGGCAGGTGGCGGGCTGGTGACGGCCACCGTGGACGGTCGCGGCGACCTGCGCTCGCTGGTGATCTCGCCGCAGGCCTACGACCCCGACGACCCCGACGCCTGGGAGACCGTGGCCGACCTTGTCGTAGCCGCCGTCCGGGACGCGAAGGCAGTGGCCGAGGAGCAGGCGACTGCCAGCATGGCGCAGGTCTCCGAGGGGCTGGGCGACCAGATCGGCGACCAGATCGGGGGCATGTTCGGCGGGGCCCTCGGCGACCTCTTCGGTGGACCCGCGAGCGACCCGGCCATCGAGCCTGGGACCGATGTCGAGCAGCCTCCCGAGCTCGAGCAGCTCGGTGACCGCGACGCGGACGACTGAGGTGTTCGACGGCGCCCTGCAAGACCTCGTCGACGAGCTGGGCCGGCTGCCCGGCATCGGACCGAAGAGCGCCCAGCGCATCGCCTTCCACCTGCTGGCCGCTGACCCGACCGACGTCGAGCGGCTCGTCACCGCGATCGCGGAGGTCAAGAGCCGCGTCCGGTTCTGCGACACCTGCGGCAACGTGGCGGAGTCGGCGCAGTGCCGCATATGCCAAGACCCGCGCCGCGACGCGACCGTGATCTGCGTGGTCGAGGAGGCCAAAGACGTCGTCGCCCTCGAGCGCACCCGCGAGTTCCGCGGCCTCTACCACGTGCTGGGCGGCGCGATCTCGCCCATCGACGGCATCGGTCCGGACGACCTGCGCATCGCGGCTCTGATGACGCGCCTGGCCAGCGGCGAGGTCACCGAGGTCATCATCGCCACCGACCCCAACATCGAGGGCGAGGCCACCGCGTCCTACCTGTCGCGCTTCATGAGCGCCATGGACGTTCGCGTCACCCGGCTGGCCAGCGGCCTGCCGGTGGGGGGCGACCTGGAGTACGCCGACGAGGTCACGCTCGGCCGCGCGCTGGAGGGCAGACGGGCGGTCTGACCTGGCCGGGCGTCACGCCAGCCACTGCGGTCGCGACCCCAGGTAGACTGACGGTGCCAGTCGCGGCTGTCCGACAGCCCGGCTGGTCGTCCTCGTCACCAGCCGAATCCAGGAGCGCGTGTGGGCCTCGTCGTCCAGAAGTACGGCGGGTCGTCGGTGTCCGACGCCGGCCGCATCCGCGCCGTCGCGGAGCGGATCGTTGCCACGCGTGACGCCGGGAACGAGGTGTGCGTGGTGGTGTCGGCCATGGGCGACTCCACCGACGAGCTGCTCGACCTCGCCCAGCAGGTCACTGCCGAACCCCCGGCCCGCGAGCTCGACATGCTGCTCACCGCCGGCGAGCGCATCTCTATGGCCCTGCTGGCGATGGCGATCGCCGAGCTGGGGCACGAGGCCCGATCCTTCACCGGCTCGCAGGCCGGCGTCATCACCGACTCGGTGCACGGCAAGGCACGCATCATCGACGTCACTCCCGGACGCATCCGCGGCGCTCTCGACATCGGCGCGGTCGCGATCGTGGCTGGGTTCCAGGGCGTCTCCCAGGACACCAAGGACGTCACGACGCTCGGCCGCGGCGGCTCGGACACCACAGCGGTCGCCCTCGCCGCGGCGCTCGACGCGTCGGTCTGCGAGATCTACACCGACGTGGACGGCGTGTTCACCGCCGACCCACGCATCGTCCCCGCCGCTCGTCGGCTGGCGGCGATCACCTACGACGAGATGCTCGAGATGGCCGCCAGCGGCGCGAAGGTGCTGCACCTGCGCTGCGTGGAGTACGCCAAGCGCTACTCGCTGCCGATCCATGTACGGTCGAGCTTCTCCCAACGCCCGGGCACCATCGTGGCCGCGTCCTGGGCCGATGCCATCGAGTCCAGCGAACAGGAGACCACCATGGAGCAGCCGATCATCTCCGGCGTGGCCCACGACCGCAGCGAGGCCAAGATCACCCTGGTCGGCGTCCCGGACGTGGTCGGCGCCGCCGCCCGCATCTTCGAGAAGGTCGCCGACGCGGGCGCGAACCTCGACATGATCGTGCAGAACGTCTCGGCCGCCGGCACCGGCCGCACCGACATCTCGTTCACGCTCCCGCAGGCCGACGGGCCGCGGGCCCTGGCCGCGCTGCAGACGATCGCCGAGCAGTCCGGCGTCGAAGACCTCAGGTACAACGACCAGATCGGCAAGGTCTCCCTGGTCGGAGCGGGCATGCGGACGCACCCGGGCGTGTCCGCCCGGCTGTTCGGGGCGCTGGCCGACGCCGGGGTCAACATCGAGATGATCTCCACGTCGGAGATTCGCTTGTCGGTCGTGGTGCAGGCCGATGACGTCGACCGTGCGGTGGCTGCCATCCACACCGCGTTCGACCTCGACGCCACCGACATCGAAGCTGTCGTCTACGGAGGTACCGGCCGATGAGCCGCCCCACCCTTGCTGTCGTCGGTGCCACGGGCGCCGTCGGCACAGTCATGCTCGACCTGCTCACCACACGTGAGGACGTCTGGGGGGAGATCCGGCTCATAGCCTCGCCTCGCTCTGCCGGGCGCACGCTCACCGTCCGGGGCGAGCAGGTGCAGGTGCAGGCACTGGCCCCGGAGGTGTTCGACGGGGTGGACGTCGCCATGTTCGACGTGCCCGACGAGGTCTCGGCCGCGTGGGCGCCGGTGGCCGCCGAGCGGGGTGCCGTCGTGGTCGACAACTCCGGCGCCTTTCGGATGGACCCGGACGTCCCGCTCGTCGTGCCGGAGGTCAACCCGCACGCGACCCGGCAGCGTCCGCGCGGCATCATCGCCAACCCGAACTGCACGACCCTGTCGATGATCGTCGCCGTCGGCGCGCTGCACGCGGAGTTCGGCCTGGCCGAGCTCGTCGTGTCGTCCTACCAGGCCGCGTCGGGCGCCGGCCAAGAGGGCGTCGACACCCTGTACGACCAGATGGCGAAGGTGTCCGGCAGCCGCGACATCGGCACCCGGGCCGGCGACGTCCGCCGCACCATCGGCGACGACCTCGGGCCCTTTCCGGCACCGCTGGTGCTCAACGTCGTGCCGTGGGCGGGGTCGCTCAAGGACGACGGCTGGACCAGCGAAGAGCTCAAGGTGCGCAACGAGTCCCGCAAGATCCTCGACCTTCCCGGCCTGCGTGTGGCGGCGACCTGCGTGCGCGTGCCCGTCGTGACGACCCACTCCCTCGCGGTGCATGCCGTGTTCGAGCGCGCCGTCACCGTCGACGCGGCTCGGCGGGTGCTCGCCGACGCCCCCGGCGTGGTCGTCTACGACGACCCGGAGCGCGGGGAGTTCCCCACTCCCAACGACGTCGTCGGAACCGATCCCACCTGGGTCGGACGCCTGCGTCAGCACCTCGACGAGCCGAACGCCCTCGAGCTGTTCGTCTGCGGGGACAACCTGCGCAAGGGCGCTGCGCTCAACACCGCCCAGATCGCCGAGGTCGTGGCGGGCGAGCTCACCGGCTGACGTCGACGGCCCGATCACGGTGCGGATCGCGTCGCCCTGGCGACCTGACCTGCACCGCGAAGGCGAGCCAGGACGGCGCGCTCGGGCCCGCAGACACGTGCGGCCGGGACGCCTTGTCGGCGTCCCGGCCATCGTGTCGGGGTGGCGGGATTTGAACCCACGGCCTCGTCGTCCCGAACGACGCGCGCTACCAAGCTGCGCCACACCCCGATGCCCGCAGCCAGGCCGCGGGCACTGCGTGAAGTGTATCGGAGCCGGGGAGCGCTACCGGCCGTCCGTCCTCGGCACCAGGGTGAGCAGCGACGCCTCCGGGCGGCAGGCGAACCGGACGGCAGCGGTGGGGCTCGTCCCCAGGCCGGCGGACACGTGCAGCCAGGCCGCGTCGCCCTGCCCGTGCGCCGGGTGTCGTGACAGGCCGCGCGCCCGGGCGGGGTCGAGGTCGCAGTTGGTGACCAGCGCCCGTCCACCCGGCAAGCACAGCTGCCCGCCGTGGGTGTGCCCGGCGAGTATGAGATCGACGGCGTCAGCGGCCATCGCGTCGAGCACCCGTAGGTACGGGGCGTGGGTGACGCCCAGCAGCAGGTCGGCCTGCGGGGAACGCGGTCCCGCGACGTCGGCGTAGCGGTCGTAGTCGAGGTGTGCGTCGTCCGTGCCGACGACCTCTACGTGCAGGTCACCGAGCGGCAGCGCCGTCCGGGCGTTGTCGACGTCGGCCCATCCCGCACCAGTGAGCAGCCCGTCGAGCGCGGCCGTGGGCAGCCGGTCGCCGTGGCGGTCGCGCACGCCGTCGTCGGGGAGCAGGTAGCGACCGGGGTTCTTCAGCACCGGGGCGAAGTAGTCGTTCGAGCCGCGCACGAAGACTCCGGGGCGCTCCAGCAGCCCCCCGAGGGCCTGGCCGAGCACCGGCACGGCGTCCCGGTGCGCGATCAGGTCACCGGTGGTGACGACCAGGTCGGGCTCGATGGCTGCGAGCTGGGCCACCCACTGCCGCTTGGACCGTTGCCACGGCGTGAGGTGCAGGTCGGAGAGGTGCAGCACACGCAGCGGACGATGCCCGGTGGGCAGCACCGGCACGACGTGGCGGCGCAGCGCGAACGCGTGCACCTCGTAGCCGGCCGAGTAGGCGAGCCCACCCGCCGCGGCGCCCAGGGCGCCGAGAGCAACAGCCCGCACCGTCAGTTGTTCTTCTTCTTGTTGTTCTTCTTCGGCGGGTCGTTCTTCTCCGGCGCCGGCGGAGGCGGCGGCGGCACGTACCCGGTCGAGGTGAACACCCGCACCGTCCCACCGGAGTAGTAGGACGAGCCGGTGCTCGGGTCGGTGCCGACGGTCAGGCCGACGGGCAGCGAGGAGTTGACCTGAGCGGCGACGAAGGCCGAGAACCCGGCCGACTGCAGCGTCGCCACTGCCTCCGGGCCCGACAGCCCGCGCACGTCTGGGACGCTCGTCGCGACACCGGCGACGGCCGTCGGGTCGGGCTGGTTGAACTGCTCGACGGGCATCGGCGCCATGATCTCGCTCATCGCCAGCTGCCAGATGGGCCCGGGGATACAGCCACCGCAGACCTCGGCGTAGTAGACGCCGTTGAGGGTGTAGCCCTTGAGCGACTCGACCTTCAGCGGGTTCGTGATGGCCACGGCAGCGGCGCGCTGCGGCGTGTAGCCGAGGAACCAGATGTCGCTCGCTGCGTCGGTGGTGCCGGTCTTGCCGCCGGCGGGACGCCCGATGGTCATCCGGGCGCCGGTGCGACCCGGGTCGGGGCCGTCGATCGTGCCCTCCAGCACCTGGTTCACGCCGTCGGCGACGCCGGCGTCCAGAACCTTGGCGCAGTTCGCCGACGGGACGGGGATCTCGCCGCCGTTGGGTGCGGTGATCGACGTGATGGCGACCGACTCGCAGTGCGTGCCGCCGGCGGCGAACATCGCGTAGGCCTCGGCCATCCCGAGCGGCGACACCTCTTGCGACCCGAGGACGAACGACTTGATCTGCAGCAGGTCTTCACCGCTGGCGCGGGTCAGGCCGCCGGCCTCGGCGATCGAGACCGGGTCGCAGATGCCGGTGCGCTCCTCCAGCAGCGCGTAGAACGTGTTGACCGAGCGCCAGGTACCGGTGCGCAGGTCGTAGGTGCCGCCGCTGTTGTCGTAGTTGCCGATCTCCCAGGGGTCGGTCACGACGCCGCCCTCGCACACGCGCATCGGGGTGACGTGGTTGAGCTCGGCCGGCGAGTTGATCTGGGTGTTGAGCGGGATGCCCTGCTTGATGGCGGCAGCCAGCACGAACGGCTTCATCGTTGACCCGCTCTGGAAGCCGCCGCTGCCACCCCGGTCGAAGTCGGTGGCGAAGTTGACGAACGTCGCGCCAGGCCCGCTCCCGTAGTTCATGGAGTGGGTCATCGCGGTGATGTTCCCGGTGCCGGGCTCGACGACGGCGATCGCGCCGACTGCCCGGTCGGTGGGTGCGACGTAGGCGCTCACGGCGTCCTGGGCGGCGCGCTGCTCGCGCGGCTCGAGCGTCGTCTCGATGCGCAGCCCGCCGCGACGCAGCGTCCGCTCCCGCGCCTCGACGGTCTCGCCGAGCTCCGGCCAGTCCATCAGCTCGCGGTACACGAAGTCGCAGAAGAAGGGGGCGTACGAGACCGTGCAGCCGTTCGTCGTGTCCGACGGCCTCAGCCCGAGGCCCCGCTCGGACACGGCCGTGGCACGCTCCTGCGTGATCGCGTCGTTCGCGACCATCGCGGCCAGCACAGCGTCGCGCCGCGCGATGGCCCGCTGCGGGTACTGCT
Organism: uncultured Actinomycetota bacterium; assembly: GCA_963714455.1. Classification (GTDB taxonomy): domain Bacteria; phylum Actinomycetota; class Actinomycetes; order Jiangellales; family Jiangellaceae; genus CAVQGZ01. The sequence continues at coordinate 79,490 of CAVQON010000011.1, read as the reverse complement.
CGGGGTCGTAGCGTGAGGGCGACTGCACGAGGCCGGCCAAGGTCGCCGCCTGGTTGACGTTGAGCTTGTCGGCCGAGGTGGAGAAGAAGCGCTGGGCGGCAGCTTCGATGCCGTATGCGCCGCCGCCGAAGTAGGCGATGTTGAGGTAGCGCTCGAGGATCTGGTCTTTGGTGAACTGCTCCTCCGCAGCCATGGCCAGTCGCAGCTCGCGCAGCTTGCGGGTGTAGGACGTCTCGACCGCCGCAGCGGCCTCTTCATCGGAGTCGGCCTGGCTGAGCAGCACGTTCTTGACGTACTGCTGGGTCAGCGTCGACCCGCCCTGCTCCACCGACCCGCTGCTCACGTTGGTGACAAGGGCGCGGGCCGTGCCCTGCAGGTCGATCGGTCCGTGCTCGTAGAAGCGCGCGTCCTCGATGGCGATGATCGCCTGCTGGACGCGCGGGGAGATCTTGTCGAGCGGCTTGTAGACGCGGTTCTCGTCGAAGAAGACCGCCAGCTCTTTGCCCTCGGCGTCCACCACGACAGAGCGCTGGGCCTGGGGGGTCGCCTCGAAGTCGGCCGGCAGTGCGGTGAACGAGTCGACCGTCGTGCGGGCGGCAACGCTCGTCGCGCCCACGAGGGGGAGGGCCAGCCCAGCCACCAAGAGCCCAGCGAGCGCGGCGAGGACCACGATGCCGAGCAGGTGCTTGGTGGCCGACGCCAGGACCGTCATAGGAGTCTGGCTCACACCTCTAGGGTAAGCGATGCAGCGCTATGTGCCTGATCTGAGCGTTTCGTGGTGATTCAGCCGGCGGCTACGGGTGTCGTTCATCTGCCGTCCCTCGCAATGACGCGTTTTCGCAGCGTTAGTGATCTTGACGCGCACCCTGAGACCCGCTTTGATCATCAACGGCAAGATCATCGTACGTCAGCAACGAGGCTGCCGGAGGCGTGGTGACCTGGGTAGAAGACTGGCCGTCCAACGCGGCGTGTCGGGACTCCGATCCCGATTCCCTGTTCGTGCAAGGCGCGGCGCAGAACCGTGCCAAGTCGGTGTGCGGTGGGTGCCCGGTGCGAACCGAGTGCCTCGCCGACGCCCTCGACAACCGCATCGAGTTCGGTGTCTGGGGCGGCATGACCGAGCGCGAGCGCCGGGCACTGCTGCGCCGCCGTGCCGACGTCGTCTCGTGGCGGCGTGTGCTCGAGGACGCCCGTGAGGGCTTCGGCCAGGCGATTCCCCTGCAGCGAGGCACAAGAGCCCCGCTCGCCGTCGAGTAGCACCGCGACAGACGCTTAGAGCTGCCTAGCCCTGCTTCGCCAGCGACTCCCCGACCTCGCGCAGGCCGTCGAGGTCGTGCACGTCGGTGGCGAACGCCGGCACGTCGACCACCGGCACCGACGGGTGTGCCGTGCTGAACCGCCGGGCCAGCCGCTGCTCCCGCTCGATCACCCGCATGCGCTCGGCGTGCAGCAGCAGCGCGGCCGTGGCGAGGTCGTGCTCGGGTGACCCGGCCAGGTGGTCGGCGGCCGACACGCTCTGGGCTGCGCTGAGCGCAGGCACCTCGCTCGTGTGCACCCGGTTGAGAACCAGGCCGCCGAGGGGCATGCCGTCCCCGGCGAGCCTCTCGACGAAGTACGCGGCCTCGCGAAGGGCGTCCGGCTCGGGTGCGGCGACCACGACGAAGGTCGTCTCCTGGTTCTGCAGCAGCGCGTACGTCTGCTCGGCCCGCTCGCGAAAGCCCCCGAACATCGAGTCGAGCGCACCGACGAAGGTCTGGACGTCGGTGAGCAGGTCGCCGCCGAGCACCTTCGTCAGGGCTCCGGTGAACACCCCGAACCCAGCGGAGACCAGTCGGAACCCGGCGCGGCCCCCGGCGCGCGCCGGCGCGGTGAGCACCCGGATGAGGCGGCCGTCCAAGAACGACCCCAGCCGGGCGGGCGCGTCGAGAAAGTCCAGCGCCGAGCGCGACGGCGGGGTGTCGACGACGATCAGGTCCCAGGAGTCCTGGGCACGCAGCTGGCCCAGCTTCTCCATGGCCATGTACTCCTGCGTGCCGGTGAACGACGTCGAGAGCGCCTGGTAGAAGGGGTTGTCGAGCACGGCGGCAGCCTTCTCCGGCGTGGCGTGGGCGAGCACGACCTCGTCGAACGTGCGCTTCATGTCCAGCATCATCGCGTCCAGCGAGCCGCCGCCGGTCTCGTCGACGCCGACGACGGTGCGCGGGGAGTTGTCGAGCTCGTCCAGACCCATCGACTGCGCGAGCCGCCGCGCGGGATCGATGGTGAGCACCACCGTGCGCCGTCCACGCTCGGCTGCCCGCAGCGCCATCGCCGCGGCGGTCGTCGTCTTGCCGACCCCGCCGGAGCCGCAGCAGACGACGATGCGGGTCGCGGGGTCGTCCAGCATCGTGTCGACGTCGAAGCGTCGTTGGCGGGGCTGGGTCGACAGCGGGCTCATCGCGCGGACCGCCCGTCCCAGCCGCGTACGCCGGTGTCCCGCAGCAGCTGCGCCAGCGTGTACAACGAGCCGAGGTCGATGCCGTCGGACAGGCGCGGCAGGGTGACGACCGGCGGCCCGATCGCCTCCAGGCGACGGGACTGCTCCTGCTCCAGCTCCACCCGCCGAGCGTGGTCGATCACCTCGGCACGCAACCCGGCGGCCCAGGCGTCCACCAGGTCGTCGCTCATGTGGGGCAGGTCGGCGATGTCGCCGGCGACGAGCCCGGCCCGCAGCGCTGCGGTGTCGACCGAGCCGGCCTGGGCGGCGACGAGGTCGGGCTCGGGCAGCGGTGAGGGACGTACCTGGTTCACGAAGATGGCACCGATCGGCAGCCTCGCCGCCGTGAGCTCGGCGATGCCGTCGGCGGTCTCCTGCACCGGCATCTCTTCCAGCACGGTGACGACGTGCACAGCGGTCGCCGATGAGCGGAACAACGACATGATCGAGTCGGCCTGCCGGTTGATGGGCCCGACCCGGGTGAGCTCGGTGACCTCCTCGTTGACGTTGAGGAAGCGTGTGACCCGGCCGGTGGGCGGGGCGTCCATCACGATGGCGTCGTAGGCGAAGCCCCCGCCGGTCCCGCGTCGACGCGCCGCCTCGTAGGTCTTGCCGGTCATCAGCACGTCGCGAAGGCCAGGAGCGATGGTGGTGGCGAACTCCAGCGCGCCCATGCGGTCGAGCGCCTTGCCCGCGCGGCCGAGGCGGTAGTACATCTGCAGGTACTCCAGCACCGCATCTTGGGCGTCGATGGCCAACGCGTACACGTCCCCACCGTCGGCGGCGACCGCGAGCTTGCGCTCCTCGTAGGGCAGCGGCGGGCTGTCGAAGAGGCTCGCAAACCCCTGCCGTCCCTCGACCTCGACGAGCAGCACCCGACGTCCGCCCGCGGCCAGCGCCAGGGCCAGCGCGGCCGAGATGGTGGTCTTGCCGGTGCCACCCTTGCCCGTAACGATGTGCAGGCGCACCCGCTCCCAGTCGACCATGATCAGACCAGGGTAGTAAGGGATGCGTCGTCGCGCTGGTCGCAGGTGCGCAGCACTACTGTGGGGACGTATGCAGCGCTGGGAGTACGCCACCGTCCCGCTTCTCGTCCACGCGACGAAGCAGATCCTCGACAACTGGGGCACCGACGGGTGGGAGCTCGTGGCCGTCGTGCCCGGTCCGACGCCGGAGAACCTGGTGGCCTACCTGAAGCGCCCGCTGGAGGGCTGAGACGTGAGTGAGATCAAGGCGCGCTTGGCCGAGCTGGGCATCGAGCTGCCCCCGGTGGTGCCACCGCTGGCGGTCTACGTCCCCGCGGTGCGTTCCGGCTCGCTGGTGTTCACCGCCGGGCAGCTGCCGCTGCGGGACGGGACGCTGATGGCGACCGGCCTCGTCGGGGTCGACGTCGACGTCGACACGGCAGCGGCGTGCGCTCGGCAGTGCGCGCTGAACGCGCTCGCTGCGGTCGACGCCCTGGTCGACCTCGACTCGGTGGTGCGCATCGTCAAGGTCGTCGGGTTCGTGGCCGCCGCGCCGTCGTTCACCGACCATCCCTCCGTCGTCAACGGCGCGAGCACGGTGCTGGGCGAGGTCATGGGTGACGCGGGCGTGCACGCGCGCAGCGCCGTCGGGGTCGCCGGCCTGCCGCTCGGAGCGCCGGTCGAGGTCGAGCTCATCGTGCGGATCGACGAGGCCGTCGCCGAGGCCGCGACGGGCTGAGAGCCCGTCGTGCGCATCGTCCTTCCGCCGCCGATGGCGCAGCGGGCCTCGGCGGTCGCGAGCGGGGCGCAGGACGCCGTGCCGATCGGGCCGGCGGCCACGGTCGTGCTGGTGCGCCCCGCCGAGGCCGGCATCGAGGTGTACCTGCAGCGCCGACACACCGGACTGGCGTTCGCCGGCGGCATGTTCGCGTTCCCCGGCGGCCGGGTGGACCCGGCGGATGCGACCGTCCCCGACAGCGCCTGGAGCGGACCCGGCCCGCAGACCTGGGCGCAGCGCTTCGCCGCCGAGCCGCAGACCGCCCGGTCGCACGTCGTGGCAGTGGTGCGTGAGCTGTTCGAGGAGACCGGGGTGCTGCTGGCCGTTCCCGCCGACGGCGCGGGGTCGGCGTCAGCCTGGCCCGACGAGACCGAGCGGCAGGCGGTCAGCGACGGCCGGCCGCTGGCATCACTGCTGGCCGAGCACGGGCTCGCGATCGACGCCGGGTCGCTGGCGGCCTGGTCGCGCTGGGTCACCCCGCGCTTCGAGCGCCGACGCTTCGACGCCTGGTTCTTCGTCGCCGCGCTGCCCGCCGGACAGCAGCCTCGAGTGGCCACGGGCGAGTCGCACTCCGAGCGCTGGGTGCGACCCGCCGACGGGCTCGACGAGATGAGGGCCGGGCAGCTGGCCATGCTGCCGCCGACCTGGTGGACCCTGTCCGAGCTGACGGGTGTGCACGCCGTCGCCGACGTGCACCGGGCCGCTCCGCCGATGGTTCGGCACACCGTGGGCTGGGCCCGCGAGGGCGACGACGCCGTGATGGTGCTGCCCGGTGACCCTCGCTACCCCGGTGACGACCCGAAGGAGGGCACATGACCCTGCCCCCCACGGTGCCGGGAACTGCCGCCGGCCCCTGGCGCGGCGGACGGCTCAGCGAACGAGTCGACTGCGTGCTGGCGCCCAACCCCGGGCCGATGACGCTGGACGGGACCAACACCTACCTGCTGAGCGAGCCCGGGTCGGCGCAGGCGGTCGTCGTCGACCCCGGTCCCGACGACCCTGGGCACCTCGACTCGGTCGTCGCTGCCCTGTCGTCGCGCGGACAGCGCGCGGCGCTCGTCCTGCTCACCCATGGTCACGCCGACCACTCTGCAGGCGCGGCCGAGCTCGCGCGCCGGCTGCGTTGCCCCGTCCGCGCGGTCGACCCGACGCACCGCAGCGGGCCGGACGGTCTCGCCGACACCGACCAGGTGGTGGTGGACGGCCTGCACATCGAGGTGGTCGCGACCCCGGGGCACACCGGCGACTCCGTCAGCCTCGTCCTCCCGCAGGAGCAGGCGGTGCTGACGGGCGACACCGTTCTTGGTCGCGGGACGACCGTGGTGGCCCACCCGGACGGTCGGCTGGCCGACTACCTCGCCTCGCTGGACCGGCTCGCGCGGCTGGCCGAACGCACCCCCGAGATGACCCTGCTGCCCGGGCACGGCCCGGCCGGTGCCCCGGTGAGCGCCGTCGTCGCGTTCTACCAGGCCCATCGGGCGGCTCGGCTCGACCAGGTGGTGGCGGCGGTGGGCGACGGCGCCACCGACGTCGACGCCATCGTGGCCGCCGTCTACGCCGAGGTCGACCGCACGCTCTGGCCGGCGGCGTGCCTGTCGGTGCAGGCGCAGCGCGACCATCTCGTCGCCGTCGGGCGCCTGCTCCTGCGGGACGGTTCGCTGAAGGTCAGCGGGCGCGACGCCTGAGCCGCTCGACGTCGAGCAGCACCACCGAGCGCTGCTCCAGCCTGATCCAGCCGCGTCCGGAGAAGTCGGCCAACGCTTTGTTCACCGTCTCGCGCGATGCGCCGACGAGCTGGGCCAGCTCCTCTTGCGTGAGGTCGTGCGCGACCCTGATGCCGCCCTCCGCGGGGGCGCCGAAACGACGCGAGAGCTCGAGCAGCGACTTCGCCACCCGCCCGGGGACGTCGGAGAAGACCAGGTCGGCGACGATGTCGTTGGCTCGGCGCAACCGGCCGGCCAGCTGGGCGAGAAGCCCGCGCGCGACGTCGGGTCGACCGTCGAGCCATGCGAGCAGACGGTCCTGGCTCAGCTCGAGCAGCACGGTGTCGGTGACGGCGGTCACCGTGGCCGAGCGCGGGCCGGGGTCGAACAGCGACAGCTCACCGAACATCTGGCCCGGCCCCAAGATGGCCAGCAGGTTCTCGCGTCCATCGACGGCGTGCCGACCGAGCTTCACCTTGCCCTCGATCACGACGTACACGCGGTCACCGGAGTCGCCCTCGTGGAACAGCACCTCCCCACGCGGCAGGTGAGTCTCGTCCATCGAGTCGACCAGCGCGCGCGTGTCTTCGGGGCTCAGCCCGGAGAACAACGGTGCCTGCTGGACGACTACGTCCAAGCCTCGGTCCACGACCAGTCCCTCCACGTACGTCGCCAGGCGCGATCATCGCAGGACCATTGTGGCGCATTGCACAGTTGGAGGACGAACGTAGGCTGCCCGTCGTGCCGATGAGACCGGGGGAGAGTGACCTGGCCCGAACCCGCCGTGCCCGGCGGATCGTGCGGGAGCTGGCGCTCACCTACCCGGACGTGCGGTGCGAGCTCGACTTCGGCTCGCCCTTCGAGCTGCTGGTGGCGACCGTGCTCTCGGCGCAGACGACCGACCGCCGGGTGAACCAGGTGACTCCGGTGCTGTTCGGCCGCTACCCCGACCCGGCTGCTCTGGCCGGGGCCGACGTCGCCGACGTCGAGCAGGTCATCGCCTCCACCGGCTTCTTCCGGGTCAAGGCACGCACCGTCGTCGAGCTGTCGGCTGCGCTGGTCGACCGGTTCGGCGGTGAGGTTCCCCGCCGCCTGGCCGACTTGGTCACGCTTCCGGGCGTGGGCCGCAAGACTGCGAACGTGGTTCTGGGCGAGGCGTTCGGGGTGCCGGGCATCACCGTCGACACGCACGTGACCCGCCTGGCCGGGCGCCTGGGGCTCAGCGCGAGCACCGACCCGGTCGCGATCGAGCGCGACCTCGGTGCCCTGCTGGCTCGCAAGGACTGGACGCCGGCCTCCCAGCTGCTGATCTGGCACGGACGACGCCGCTGCCACGCCCGTCGGCCGGCGTGCGGCGCGTGCCCGCTGGCGCGGCTGTGCCCGGCCTACGGCGAGGGTCCGACCGACCCCGACGTGGCTGCCACGCTCGTCGCCGTGGCGGGGCGAGCATGACGAGCGTGCCCCAGTGGCTGATGCCGATGGTCGACGTGGTCTCCCGGGTCACCCCCGACGACCTCTCCCGGTTCCAGCCGACGTCGGGCGGGTGGCGCCAAGGCGCGGTGCTGATGCTGTTCGGGGAGTCCGAGAGCAGGCCGGACGTCTTGATCATCGAGCGGGCGCACGACATGCGCAGCCATGCCGGCCAGCCCGCGTTCCCCGGCGGCGCCGTCGACCCGGACGACGACGGTCCGGTCGGGGCGGCGCTGCGCGAGGCCAGCGAGGAGACCGGGCTCGACCCGGCCGGCGTGGACGTGCTGGCGAGCCTGCCCCCGCTGTGGCTGCCGCCGTCCGGGTTCGAGGTCACCCCGGTGCTCGCCTGGTGGCGGGAGCCCACGCCGGTCAGCGTCCGCGACCCGCGCGAGGTGGCCTCGGTGCACCGGGTGCCGTTGGCCGAGCTTGTCGACCCCGGCAACCGGCTGATGGTGCGCCACCCCAGCGGGTACACCGGCCCGGCGTTCACGGTGCGGGGGCTGCTCGTGTGGGGGTTCACCGGCGGGCTTCTGTCGCGGCTGTTCGCCTTGGCCGGCTGGGAGCAGCCGTGGGACCACGACAGGGTCGAAGACCTGCCCGAGCGGGTGCTGCGGCAGGCCCTGCGCAGCGAGGCCCACCCCGGGTTCGTCGTGGGCTCAGCCGGTGGGGAGGAAGGATGACTGTGGAGGGCATTCGCGAGCTCATCGCCACCCTGGGCCTGCTGGACTGGATACTCATCGCCCTGGTGCTGGCCTTCGCCGTCATCGGCTGGGTGCAGGGCTTCGTCGTCGGGCTGCTCTCGCTGACGGGGCTGCTCGGCGGTGCCGCGCTGGGGCTGGTCTTCGTCCCCGACCTGCTGTCGAGCCTCGAGCCGGGCCTGGGGACGGCGATCCTGGCGATCCTGCTGGTCGTCCTCGCCGCGGCCATCGGGCAGTGGGCGCTGTCGTGGGTCGGCGAGACGGTGCGCGAGAAGCTGGGTGGAGGTGACTCCGCGCGGCGGGTGGACGGCCTCGCGGGCTCGCTGCTGGGCATGGCCGGCGTGCTGCTGGTCGCATGGCTGATCGGCACGGCGGTCGCGTCCGCGGCTGTCCCGTGGCTGTCTGCGGCCGCACGGGACTCCACGGTGCTCGCCGGGGTCGACTCGGTGGTGCCGTTCAGCCCGGACCGGCTGCGTGACCCGCTGCGCGACGTCGTCACTGCGGGCGGCTTCCCCGAGGTCGTCGCGCCGTTCGTCGAAGAGGTGGTCGTCGAGGTCGACGCACCCGAGCCGGGCAGCGGCCGCAGCGCCGAGGTGCGTGCGGCCCTGGGCGGCGTCGTCAAGGTCGTCGGGCGCGCCGAGTCGTGCTCGTCCCAGCTCGAGGGCAGCGGGGCTGTCGTCCTTCCCGGACGGGTGCTGACGAACGCCCACGTCGTCGCCGGCACGTCCGGCCTCGTCGTCGCGCCGCAGGGGGGCGAGCCGGTGCGCGCGACGGTCGTCTACTTCGACCCCGACGCCGACGTGGCCGTGCTCGACGCGCCGGGGCTCGAGGCGTCCAACCTGGCGTTCGCCGCCGAGCCGGCGGCGCAGGGTGACCCCGCCGTGGTCGCCGGGCACCCGAACGGGGGCGGGCTGAGCACGGCGGGTGCGCGGGTGCGCTCCACGAACCAGCTGCTGGGCCTCGACATCTACGGTCGCGACGAGGTGCTGCGCGAGGTGGTCGCGTTTCGCGGCGAGGTGCAGCCGGGAAACTCCGGCGGACCGCTGCTCTCCCCGGCCGGCGAGGTGCTCGGGCTCGTGTTCGCAGCGTCCCTCACCGACCGCGAGACCGGCTACGCGCTCTCCCCGCAGCAGCTCGCGGCGGCGGTGGACGTGGCGGCGTCGGGTGCGACGACGCCTGTCCCCACCGGGGCCTGCACGCGGGGCTGACCAGCGGGCGTGACGGCTGGCGGCCCAGTGCCTCGGCGGGCTACTGGCCGCGCAGAGCGTCCATCCACCGCTGCAGGTGGTCGTTGACCAGGTCGGGGGCCTCCTCCTGGGGGAAGTGGCCCACCCCCGCCAGCTCGACCCACTCGTAGGAGGAGGCCACGTGCCGGCGGGACGCGCGCGCGGTGCTCGGCAGCACCGCCGGGTCGAGGCTCCCATGCACCTGGAGAACGGGGACGCGCACCGGCTCGGCCATCGTGGCGGCGAAGCGGGCACCGTCCGGGCGCAGCAGCGAGCGGAACGCCCATCGGTGGTACTCCAGCGAGCAGTGCGGGGCGGGCCAGATCGCCAGCGCGGCCCGGTAGCGGCGCGATGCCTCGTCGTCAGGGAAGCCACTGCCCGGTGCTGCCCATGCGCGAAGGATGCGGTCGATCTCGGCCCCGTCGTCGGCGATCAGCTCGCGCTCCGGACGCCACGGCGCCTGCAGGCTCAACGCGTGCTTGGCCGCCGCCCGCTGCTCGCGCGAGCGCATCGCGCGGCGCATCTGAAGCGGGTGCGCCATCCCGAGCACGCCGATCGCGTCCACGTGCCCGGGGCGAAGCACGGCTGCCGTCCAGGCGAAGAACGCGCCCCAGCCGTGGCCGACGATGATCGCGGAACGTCGTCCCAGGGCCCGGACGACGCCGGTGATGTCGGCTGAGACGGTGTACGGGTCGTAGCCGCGGGGGGTCTTGTCGCTGCCGCCGTAGCCGCGCAGGTCCATCGCCGCGACCCGGTAGCCGGCACCGGCGAGGTGGGGGATCTGGTGCCGCCACGTCCACCAGAACTCCGGGAAACCGTGCAGCAGCAGCACCAGCGGACCGGCGCCCATCTCGGCGACGTGAAACTGGGCTCCGTTGGCCGCGACCTGGGTGTGCGTCCACGGTCCGGGCACATCGATGACGTCCCGCAGTGAGGGCGGGGCGGATACAGGCCGCGCCACGGGTGTCGGCTACCCCGCTGACGAGGGGGTGATGGCAGCCTTCGCCTCGTCGATCGTCTGCTTCACGTTCGCCTGGGTGCGCTCCAGCCCCTTGACGCGGTCGAACTCGCGCTTGCCCAGCAGGCCCAGGATGGCGGCGATGAGCAGGTAGACGACGGCGACGATGAGCATGCCCGCCCACACCGGCAGGCCGGCGGCGACGAGGCCGTAGGCGGCGGCGAACGTGAGCAGGAACCACGCGGTGAACGCGAGGAACCCGGCGGCGCCGAACATGCCGGCACCCTTGCCGGCGCGCTGCGCGCTCTGCTTGGCCTCGGCCTTGGCGAGCTCGATCTCGCCGCGCACGATGGCCGCGCCGTCGGTGGCGGCGCTGCGGACGAGCTCGACCACGCTGGGCCGTACCTCGGGGACGGCGGCGGCAGCGGTCGGCTTGGTCGTCACATCAGTCATGAGAGCTCTCCTCGTCGGCAAGACTCCGCGAGCCTAGCCGTGGTGGTCCCGCGCCCGGTCACGGCTTACGGGGGTCGTTGAGCACGTCGTCGGGGATCAGGCCCTTGTTCAGGGCGCGCAGCCTCTTGTAGTGCGCGTTGCGTCGGCTCAAGAAGCCGGACGCGATCACGGCCGCAAGCACCGATGCCACCAGGATCGCCGTCTTGGCCAGCTCGGTGGTGGCGTCGTCACCCTCGAAGGCGAGGCTCGCGATCAGCAGCGACACGGTGAAGCCGATGCCCGCCAAGAAGCTGACGGCGGTCACGTCCGACCAGGTCAAGCCCTGGGCGAGGGTCGCACGGGTGTAGCGCACGGCCAGGTAGGTGCCCAGCGTGATGCCGACGGTCTTGCCGGCGACCAGTCCGGCCACGATGCCGAGGCCGACGGGCTCGGTGAAGACTGCGGTCAGCGTCTCGCCGTTGATCGTCACGCCGGCGGCGAACAGCGCGAACAGCGGCACCGCCACTGCCGCCGACCAGGGCCTGATCTTGTGCTCGAACGACTCCGCCGGCGACTCGTGCTCGTCGGGGTCGACCGAGGCCCGGGTCGCCAGGCCGATGGCGACCGCGGCGATGGTGGCGTGCACCCCGCTCTCGTGCATGAAGCCCCAGGCGAGCAGCCAGATCGGGACGTAGAGCCACATGTTGCCGATCCGCTGGCGCTGCAGCAGCCAGTAGACGCCGATGAGGGAGAACGAGACCACCAGGGCCAAGAAGTCCAGCGAGGCGGTGAACGCGACGGCGATGATGAGGATGGCCAGCAGGTCGTCGACCACGGCCAGCGTGAGCAAGAACGCGCGCAGGGCCGTGGGCAGGGCCGAGCCGATCACGGCGAGGACGGCGAGTGCGAACGCGATGTCGGTCGCCGCGGGGATCGCCCAGCCGCGCAGGTCACCGCCCGCCATCAGGTCGTTGACCAGCACGTAGAACAGTGCCGGGACGGCCATGCCGAGCACGGCGGCAACCATGGGGACGATCGCCTCGGCGGGGTTGCGCAGCTCGCCGGTGACGAACTCACGTTTGAGCTCGAGCCCGACCACCAGGAAGAAGACGGCGAGCAACCCGTCCTTGGCCCAGGTGGCGACCGAGAGGTCGAGGTTGAGTGCGGCCGGGCCGAAGGTGAAGCCGGTGACGGAGTCGTAGCTCTCCGGGGCGAGGTTGGCCCACAGCAGCGCGATGGCCGCGCCGCCGAGCAGCAAGAACCCGCCGGTCGTCTCCTGGCGAAAGATGTCCAGCACGGCCCGGCGCTCGCGGTCGGGAAGACGGTGGAACGTCTCCTGAGCGGGCGGGCCCGACTGCGGGGGCTCAGGTGTGCTCATCGGTTCAGGTTATCGGCGCGGGTGCCCCGCCGCGACGCAGCCACCGATCATGGGCGACCGGCTGCGTTACCGGGTCAGGCGAAGTAGCGCAGGTAGAGGTACGGCCAGCAGAGGGTGACGGTGACCGCCGCCACGATCAGGCCGTACTTGGTGAAGTACCAGAAAGAGATCGGGTAGCCGTTGCGCGCGGCGATGCCGATGACAACGACGTTGGCGCTGGCCCCGACCGCTGTCGCGTTGCCGCCCAGGTCAGCGCCGAGCGCCAGGGCCCACCACAGCGAGTTGGCCTGGACGCTGTCGCCGCCGGCGGCGACGAGGTCGGCGACCAGCGGAGACATGGTGGCCACGAACGGGATGTTGTCGACGATCGCCGACAGCACGGCCGAGCCGAAGAGCAGCGTCGTCATGGCGGCGAGGTAGTCGTCGCCGACGGCCTCGATGAGCCACTCGCCGATCGACTCGATCACCCCGACGTTGACCAGACCGCCCACCATGATGAACAGGCCGGCGAAGAACACCAGGGTCGGCCACTCGACCTCTTCGAGGTACTCCTCCGACGACATCCGGCTCACGACCACCATGGCTCCGGCACCGAGCAGGGCGACGATGCTCGGCTCGGTGCCGATCTCGCCGTGCACGAGGAAGCCGACGACGGTCAGCCCCAGGACGACGAGCGACCGCCGCAGCAGCACCGGGTTGCGGATCGCCTTGCGCTCGTCCAGCGACATGAGGGTCTCCACCCGTTCGGGGTGGTAGACGAACGCCTTGCGGAACAGCACCCTCGCCATGAACACGAAGACGATCAGCAGCAGCACCACGATCGGCCCCATGTTGACGACGAAGTCGGCGAAGGTGAGCCCGGCCCGGCTGCCGATGATGATGTTGGGCGGGTCGCCGACCAGCGTGGCTGCCCCGCCGATGTTGCTGGCGAGCACCTCGGCGATCAGAAAGGGCTCCGGGCGGACGCCGATCGTCGTGCACACCAGCAGCGTCACCGGTGCCATGAGCAGCACGGTTGTCACGTTGTCGAGCAGAGCCGAGGCGACGGCGGTGAGCACGCACAGCAGGACGAGGATGCGGTACGGCCGCCCCTTGGCCGTCTTGGCCGCGTAGATCGCGAGGAACTCGAACAACCCGGTCTGCTTGATCACCGAGACGATGATCATCATGCCCAGCAGCAGGAAGATGACGTTCCAGTCGACCGCGGTCTCCTCGTGGAAGAAGGCCGTCTCGGCGTCCGTCGCCCCGACCACCGCCATCAGCGCAGCGCCGCCGAGCGCGGCGGCGACCCGGTGGACGCGCTCGGTGGCGATCAGGACATAGGCACCGACGAAGATGGCGATCGTGAGGATCAGCTGGACGTCGATCATCGTGGCAGCGTCGCCGTCATCACCGCATGCGCGCTCAGGGCCCCGATCGTTCGGCCGCCGTCGACGACGGCCACGATCGCGGTGAAGTGCACCGCCATGACGGCGGCGACCTCCAGCAAGGTGTCGTCTGGGCTGACCGTGATGGGCGGCTGACGCCGGCGCTGCCGGGGCATCACCTCACCGACGGTGCGCCCGCGGAGGGTCTCGGCGAACGTGTCGGCGTCGCGCTCGGCGTACACGGAGGCCAGCGACACGTCGTCCTCGATGTAGTCGGGCAGCGCCAGCCTGAGCACCTGGGCCAGCGAGACGGTGGCCAGGGGGGCGAGCGCCTCGTCGACGACCACGAGCCCGTCCCAGTGGTGGTCGACGAGATCCGTGACGACCTGTAGTGCGTCGGCATCCTTGCTGACGACGGGACCGGAGTCGAGATGATCACGGGCGTGCACACCGGGCACACTAGGGGCAGGCGGTGGCATGCAACCCTGATGTCGGCCAAGGTCGATGACGACGTGCGCCGAGCGGCCACGTGGAGGCGAGGAGCGGGATGACACACGATCGGGCCGACGGCTTCGTGCTGGCGATCGACCAGGGAACGACGAGCACGCGGGCGATCCTGTTCGGCCGCGACGGCTTGCCCGTGGCGTCGGCGCAGCAGGAGTTCGCCCAGCACTTCCCTCGACCGGGGTGGGTCGAGCACGACCCCCTCGAGATCTGGGAGTCGGTGCGCGAGGTCGCCGCGGCGGTGCAGGCCCGCGCCGACGTCACTGCCGCCGACATCGCCGCCGCCGGCCTGACCAACCAACGCGAGACCACCGTCGTCTGGGAGCGTGCGACCGGCCGGCCGGTGGCCCCGGCCATCGTCTGGCAAGACACCCGCACCCAGGCCATCTGCGACAGTCTCGCCGCCGACGGCGGGGTGCGGCGCTACGCCGAGCGCACCGGGCTGCCGCTGGCGACCTACTTCGCCGGGCCCAAGGTCGCCTGGATCCTCGAGAACGTGCCCGGTGCCCGGGCGAAGGCGGACGCCGGCGACCTGGCGTTCGGCACGATCGACAGCTGGGTGCTGTGGAACGCGACCGGCGGTGTGGACGGCGGTCTGCACGTCACCGACGTCACCAACGCCTCGCGCACGATGCTCATGAACCTGCGCACGCTCGACTGGGACGCCGAGATCTGCGCCGACATGGGCATCCCGGTGTCGATGCTGCCGCAGATCCGATCGTCCTCGGAGGTCTACGGCCACGGGCGACGGTCGGGGCTGCTGGCCGGGGTGCCCTACAGCGGGATCCTGGGCGACCAGCAGGCCGCGACCTTCGGCCAGGCCTGCTTCGACGTCGGTGCGGCCAAGAACACCTACGGCACCGGCAGCTTCATGCTGCTGAACACCGGCACCGAACCGGTCGCCAGCGAGCACGGCCTGGTCACCACCGTCGCCTACCAGATAGGACAGGCCCCGGCCGTCTACGCGCTGGAGGGCTCGATCGCCGTCACCGGCTCGCTCGTGCAGTGGCTGCGCGACAACCTGGGCATCATCAGCAGCGCCGGGCAGGTCGAGTCCTTGGCCACGACGGTGCCCGACAACGGCGGCGTCTACGTCGTCCCGGCCTTCTCCGGGCTGTTCGCGCCGTACTGGCGATCCGACGCCCGGGGAGTCATCGCCGGGCTGACCCGCTACGCGACCAAGGCGCACCTCGCTCGTGCGTCGTTGGAGGCGGTGGCTCTGCAGACCCGCGAGGTCGCCGACGCGATGGCGGCCGACTCGGGCGTGACCCTGGCCGAGCTACGGGTGGACGGTGGCATGACGGCCAACGACCTGCTGATGCAGACGCAGGCCGACCTGCTCGGCGTCGACGTGGTGCGCCCGGTGGTGCCGGAGACGACAGCGCTCGGCGCGGCCTACGCGGCCGGGCTGGCCGTGGGGTACTGGTCGTCGACGGATGAGATCGTCGCGAACTGGGCCGAGGACCGGCGCTGGTCGCCGCAGCGCGACGACGTGTGGCGCGACCGAGAGCTGCGCCGCTGGCGCAAGGCCGTCGCCCGCACGCTTGACTGGGTGGACGAGGACGAAGCCGACGCCGCGCGCGACTAGCGGCATGAGTACGAGGACGAGAGGCACATGGACGCACGACTGGGCCCGACCGAGCACGGGCAGGCATGGCAGACGCTGACCACCGAGCACCTCGACGTGCTGGTGGTGGGCGGTGGGGTCACCGGGGCCGGGGTCGCGCTCGACGCGGCCACGCGCGGCCTGGCTGTCGGGCTGGTGGAGGCCCGTGACCTGGCGTCGGGGACGTCGTCCCGCTCGAGCAAGCTGTTCCACGGCGGGGTGCGCTACCTGGAGAAGCTCGACTTCTCCCTTGTTCGCGAGGCACTGCGCGAGCGGGAGCTGACGCTCACCCGGCTCGCCCCGCACCTGGTCAAGCCGGTGCCGTTCCTCTACCCGCTCAAGGGCTTCGCGTGGGAGCGGCCCTACGTGGGAGCCGGGCTCGCGTTGTACGACAACCTGGGCGGCGCCAACGTGCTGCCCCGCACCCGGCACCTGTCGAGGCGCGGCGCCCGGTCGATCTGCCCCGGCCTGCGCTCCGACGCCCTGGTCGGTGCTCTTCAGTACTGGGACGCCCAGGCCGACGACGCCCGGCACACCCTCACCGTCGCGCGCACGGCCGCCCGCTACGGGGCCACCGTGCGTACCTCGACCCAGGTCGTGGGCATGGTGCGCGACGGCGGGCGGGTCGTCGGGGCGACCATCCGCGACGTCGAGACCGGCGAGACCGGCGAGGTGCGGGCCGACTCGGTGATCGTCTGCACCGGCGTCTGGACCGACGACGTCGAGGGGCTGTCGGGCAGCCGCGGCCAGTTCAACGTCCGCGCCTCCAAGGGCATCCACCTGGTGGTGCCGAAAGACCGCATCGCCTCGGAGTCCGGGATCATCCTGCGCACCGAGAAGTCGGTGCTCTTCGTCATCCCGTGGGGCCAGCACTGGCTGATCGGCACCACCGACACCGACTGGAACCTCGACCGGGCCCACCCCGCCGCCAGCCGCGCCGACATCGACTACCTGCTCGGCGAGGTCAACCAGGTGCTGGTGCGCCAGCTGACCCGCGACGACATCGTCGGGGTGTTCGCCGGGCTGCGCCCCTTGCTCTCCGGGGAGTCGGAGGAGACCAGCCAGCTCTCCCGCGAGCACGCGGTTGCCCACCCCGTACCCGGTCTGGTCACGATCGCCGGCGGCAAGTACACGACGTACCGGGTGATGGCGAAGGACGCCGTCGACGCGGCCGTCCCCGACCTGAGCCGTCACCCAGGCCCGTCGGTCACCGAGCACGTGCCGCTCGTGGGCGCGGACGGGTACGCCGCACTGATGAACCAGGCGGATCGCCTCGCCGAGCAGTACGGGCTGCCCGTCTGGCGCATCCGGCACCTGCTCGACCGGTACGGGTCGCTGATGGACGAGGTGCTGGCCCCCGGCGCCGACGAGCCGACGCTGCTGGAGTCGGTGCCCGGCGCCGACACCTACATCGGCGCGGAGATCCGCTACGGCGCGACCCACGAGGGGGCCCTGCACCTGGACGACCTGCTCGCCCGGCGCACCCGCATCTCCATCGAGACGCCGCACCGCGGCACGGAGTCGGCCGCGGCCGCCGCCGGGATCGTCGCCGACGTGCTCGGCTGGGCGCCCGAGCGCGTGCAGGCCGAGGTGGACGTCTACCTCGCCCGCGTGGCGGCGGAGCGGGCGTCGCAGGACGAGGCGACCGACCTGAGCGCGGACGCGGCCCGGCTCGTCGCGCCCGACACCCGCAAGGTGGCCGTCGGGCGCGCCCTGGACGACTGAGCCGGCTCAGTCGTCGCCGGTGGACAGCCCCGTCTTGATCATGTCCATCACCGTCGAGTCGGCCAGCGTGGTGACGTCGCCGACCTCGCGGTTCTCGGCGACGTCACGCAGCAGACGCCGCATGATCTTGCCGGAACGCGTCTTCGGCAGCTCGGCGACGACCATGATCTGGCGCGGCTTGGCGATCGGGCCGATCTCTTGGGCGACGTGGTTGCGCAGGTTCGCCACCGTGTTCTCGTCCGCGTGGGCCGAGCCCCGCAGGATGACGAAGGCCACGATGCCCTGACCCGTCGTCTCGTCGGTCGCGCCGACCACCGCGGCCTCGGCGACGTCGGGGTGGCTCACCAGCGCCGACTCGACCTCGGTGGTCGAGATGCGGTGGCCGGAGACGTTCATGACGTCGTCCACCCGGCCGAGCAGCCAGAGGTCGCCGTCCTCGTCCTTCTTGGCGCCGTCGCCGGCGAAGTAGATGCCCTCGAAGCGGCTCCAGTAGGTGTCGATGAAGCGCTGGTCGTCGCCCCAGATGGTGCGCAGCATGGCCGGCCACGGCTCGTCCAGCACGAGGTAGCCGCCACCGCCGTCCGGGACGGACTGGCCGAGGTCGTCGATGACGTCCGCGCTGATGCCGGGGATGGTGCGCTGCGCCGAGCCGGGCTTGGTCGCCGTCACTCCGGGCAGCGGGCTGATCATGATGGCGCCGGTCTCGGTCTGCCACCAGGTGTCGACGATGGGGCAGCGGTCACCGCCGACGTTCTTGCGGTACCACATCCACGCCTCGGGGTTGATGGGCTCGCCCACCGAGCCGAGCACGCGCAGGCTCGACAGGTCGTACCCGGCGGGGATGTCGTGACCCCACTTCATCATCGTGCGGATCAGCGTCGGTGCGGTGTAGAAGATCGTCACGCCGTAGGACTGCACGATCTCCCACAGCCGACCCTTGGTCGGGGTGTCGGGGGTGCCCTCGTACATCACCTGGGTCGCGCGGTTGGCCAGCGGGCCGTAGGTGATGTAGCTGTGCCCGGTCACCCAGCCGACGTCAGCGGTGCACCAGTACACGTCGGTGTCGGGCTTGAGGTCGAACACGTACTTGTGGGTGTAGGCGACCTGGGTGAGGTAGCCGCCGGTGGTGTGCTTGATGCCCTTGGGCTTACCGGTCGTGCCCGAGGTGTAGAGGATGAACAGCGGGTGCTCGGAGTCGTGCGCCTCGTAGGCGTGCTCGGCGCTCTGCGAGCCGACGAACTCGTCCCACCACACGTCACGGCCATCGGTCCACGCCACGTCCTGGCCCGTGCGGCGCACCACGAGCACGTTCGTGATGCTCGGGGCGCCGGCAGCCAGCGCGTCGTCCACAGCCGGCTTGAGCGCGGCCGGCTTGCCGCGGCGGTACCCACCGTCGGACGTGATGACGACCTTGGCCTCGGCGTCCTCGATGCGCGAGCGCAGCGCCTCGGCGGAGAACCCGCCGAACACGACCGAGTGCACCGCGCCGATGCGCGCGCAGGCCAGCATGGCGACCGCCGCCTCGGGGATCATCGGCAGGTAGATCGCCACCCGGTCGCCCTTGCGCACGCCGAGTGCCTCCAGCGCGTTGGACGCCCGGTTGACCTCGGCCTGCAGGGCGGCGTAGGTGATGGTGCGGGTTTCGTCGGCGGGCTCGCCGATCCAGTGGATGGCCACCTGGTCGCCGTGGCCGGCCTCCACGTGCCGGTCGACGCAGTTGTAGGCGACGTTGAGCGTGCCACCGACGAACCACTTCGCGAACGGCGCGTCGCTCCAGTCGAGCACCTGGTCCCACTCGCTGTCCCACGACACGAGGTCGCGCGCCTGGGTGTCCCAGAACGCGAGCCGGTCGGCGCCGGCCTGCTCGTAGAGCGCGGGCCGGCCGTTGGCCTGCGCGGCGAACTCGTCGGACGGGGGGAACGTGCGCTCCTCGTGGAGCAGGTTCTCGAATGCTTCGGAGGTCACTGCGGCTCCTTGGGGTGACGTGTACGCGGCTCTGCTTGCACCAGCTGGCCGGCCCACGGACGTGGTGCCGGGCCGGGAGCCGCAGCAGCGGCGCCCACGACTCCCGTCCCGGAGACTATCGAGGCAACGCCCTCACCGGGAGGGGATCGCCAGTGATCGCCACGCTAGGCAGGCGGCCGTGGCACGCGCGGCAGCGTCGCGCCTCGCTGCGGCGAGCGGCGACGTTGTCTCGACAAGCGGTCAGAAGCGCTTGGCACTCTGCTTCGCCAGCGACGTCGCCGTCGCCGCCTGCACCGCCTCGCCGTAGGTGACGATCCCGGCGGCGGTCAGCTCGTCGATCATGGCGACCAGGATCTCAGCGGTCACCAGCGCATCTCCGAGCGCGGTGTGCCGTCCGAGCACCGGGATCGAGTAGCGGCGCGCCAGGGCGTCCAGCGAGTGGTTCTCGCCCTCGGCCGGGTGCAGCACCGCCGAGAGCAGCAGGATGTCGAGCACCCGAGCCGGCATCTGCGCACCGGCCGACTCCTCGACCGGGCGCAGGAACGCCAGGTCGAACGCGATGTCGTGGCCGACCAGCACCGTGTCGTCGGCGAACCGGGCAAGATCGTTCAGCACCACCGGCAGCGGGGAACGCCCGGCGACCATCTCGTTGGTGATGCCGTGCACCGAGGTCGCCACGGCCGGGATGCGTCGTCCCGGGTCGACGAGCCGGTCGAACGTGTCGTCCTCGCGCACCCGAGCACGGTCGACCCGCACCGCGCCCATCGAGACGATCGTGTCGCCACCGCGCGGGTCGAGGCCGGTCGTCTCGGTGTCGAGAACCGTGTAGGCAAGGCTGCGCAAGTCGTCGTCGGCGCCCGGGGCGTGGGCGTCGAGGTCGAGCAGACGAAAGTCCCAGACCACCGGACGCGGCGCCGCCCGGGCCGGCGCGGGCTCGGCCTCCACCGGCTCACCGATCAGCGGTCCGGCCGGGCTGGGCCCGCCCTCGCCGAGCGCGTCCTGCCCGATGCCGCCGGGGCCGGCACCCACCAGCCCGGCTCCGTCGTCGGTGCCTGCCGCCGCAAGCGCCGCGTCGCGGGCGGCGGCACCCACCTCGGCGGGACCGACCAGCACGAAGCCGGAGAAGCGGCCCTGCTCGGTGACCGGGCCGACGCGAAAGTCGATGGTGGTGTCACCGCACCGCACCGGTGCGTCGAGCCGCTCGCCGCGCAGCGCCCGTTTCACCGGAAGGGCCAGGTCGTCGCGGTCGAGGACGGAGAACAGCGAACGGCCCACGCCCAAGAAGTTGTCGCGCCCGCACGCGTGCCGCGCGGCCTCGTTCAGCAGCAGCACCAGCCCCTCCGGAGTGCAGACCAGCACCGGGTGGTCGAGGTCGGCCAGCACCGCGGCGAGCCGGTCACGCTCGGCTGCGAGCTCGGTCTGCGCGGCGGCCACCCGCTCGTCGACGCTCTGCTCGGCCCGCTCGGCCCGCGTGGCCAGTGCGTTGATCGCGGCCGTCGCCTCCGTGTGCCCGTCGCTCGGCCCGTCAGCCTCGGCTCGGTGGGCGAGGTTCGCTGTGGCAGCGGTGCGGGCGGCCGCGGCGAGGCGTCGAGCGGCCTGGTCGTGGGCCCGCAGACCGCCGCGCATGATCCACCAGACCCCGCCCACGAGGACGATCAGGCCGAGGGCCAACGCCCACCACTCCGCCTTCGCCGCGTCGAGCAGGTTCTCCCGCGACGCCGGGTCGAGGTCGAGAAAGATGACTGCTCCGGTGACCGCGGGCACTAGGGCGGCGAACCCGGCGATGAGCAGGGCCTTGCGGGTGGCCGAGCGGCGCATCGTCCCTCCTCGTGCGACGTCAGTTCTGCATGTCGGTTCGGAACCGTAGCGCCGTGGCCTGCTGAACTTCGCGGATCGCATCAAGAGACGAGCGCAGCAGCCGCTCGTCGACCCACCTGACGCGGTTGGGTGGCACGAGGTCGGTCACCGGTTCGCCGGCGCGCGCACAGCGCAGCTGGTTGGTCATGCGCAGGCGGGTGAGCAGCGCGTGGGCCATCCCGAGACGTCCGGCCGCGCGTGCGCTGAGCTGGTCACCGGCCTCGGCGGCGGCAAGACGCTCGCGGGTTCCGACGGCGGTGGATGCGGCGGCCAGGCTGTACGTGCGCGCGAGCATCGTCAGCGGGGCGAGCCCGCCCTTCTTCAGGTCGATCTTGCCGCTGGCCAGGCGCAGCCGGCCGAAGGGGCCCAAGCCGGACGGGTACTTCACCGCCGACGAGGCGAGCCCCTGCAGCAGCCGGGCCGACCCCGCGGCGCTGACCATGATGCGCTGCAGCGACGACACGTCCAGGTCGCCGGCGAGCGGGCGCAGGTCGAGGAAGACGTCGGCGTCGAGAAAGTCCTCCGGCTTCGGGTCGATGAACCGGCGCCGCAGGATGGCCTCCCACTCGCGCAGGCTGTAGCTCCACTTGGTGGCCATGTAGTCGCCGTCGCAGCGTCGCAGACCCGCATCGTGCAGGCGTTCCACCACATGGGTCGCCAGCTTGTCGCCGTAGGCCTTCGAGTCGCCGTCGTCGTCGGCCAGCACGAGCGCGTTGTCCTGGTCGCTGGCCAGCGACGGCTCGCGTCGGGCGTGGCTGCCCAGAGCGAGCCAGGCGTAGGGCGACGGAGGAGGGCCGAGGCGGTCCTCGGCCTCGGCGAGCGCCTCGATGGTCACCTGGTCGTAGTGGTCGGCGAGCCCGGCCACCGCGTCCAGCGGGGCGAGGTCGGACGCGAGCTTCTCCATCACGGCGAGCGTCTGCGCCGACGGCTGTGCCTGGGTCACGTGTCAACGACCTCCTCGTCCGGTCAGCTTCGAACCCCGGTCGAGGTCGAGCGACTCCGGAGTGTGCAGGCGCACCATGATCCGCCGCACCCCCGGCGGGATCTCCTGCGGCGTCAGCAGCGACACGACAACCATGGTGGCGAACGCTAGCGGCATCGACCAGGCGGCCGGCTGGGCGAGCAGGGCTCCGCCCCATCCTTGCGCCGGCCCGACCAAGATCGTCACCAGCACCGCGGCAGCAGCCAGGCCGCCACCGACGACCAGCCCGGCCAGGGCGCCGCTCGGCGTGAGGCGACGCCACCAGATGCCGAGCAGCAGCAACGGGCAGAAGGACGACGCGGCCACCGCGAAGGCCAGCCCGACCATGTTGGCGACGCCCAGGCTCTGCCCGGCCAGGGCGAGCAGCACCGGCACAGTCACCGCGATCGAGGTGGCCACCCTGAAGGTTCGCCGCGCCGAGCCGCCGCGGCGACCCAGGACGTCCTGGGACAGCACACCCGCGACCGAGACGACCAGCCCCGACGACGTGGACAGGAACGCCGCGAAGGCGCCGGCGGCGACGACCGCGCCGAGCAGCTGCCCGCCGACCCCGGGCACCATCGCGGCGGGAAGCGTCAGCACCACCGCGTCGCTGCGCCCGGTCAGCACCAGCTCGGGCGTGTAGATGCGCCCGAGGATCCCGTAGACCGGTGGCGCCAGGTAGAACAGCCCGACCAGGCCGAGCACCGTCAGGGCGGTACGGCGGGCCGCCCGTCCGTCCGGGTTGGTGTAGAAGCGCACGAGAACGTGCGGTAGCCCCATCGTGCCGAAGAACAGCGCGATCATCAGGGAGTACACCCGGTACAGCGGTTCGCTCTGCCCGTTCGAGAGCGGGTAGGCCCACTCCGAGCCGGTGAGCGCGGGCCGTCCGTCGACACCGGGCACCTGGGCACCGGCCGGGAACACGAGGGTCGTGCCGGCGGCCACGTCGTACTCGGCGGGCTGCAGCACCGCGATGCCAGCGATGGCCTCCCCGTCGAGGGTGCCGTCCACGACGACCTGCACGGCCTCCTCGACGATCAGCACGGCCTCGCTGCTCATGTCGACCGTCGTGGTCTCGGCGAACTGCGGGGGAGGCTCGGCCAGCAGCTCGGGGCTGCCATCGGCCCGCCAGGCGACGACGAGGAAGAACAGGGGGACGGCGATCGCGAACAGCTTGAGCCAGTACTGGAAGGCCTGCACGAGGGTGATGCTGCGCATGCCGCCGCCGGCCACCGCGACCAGCACGACGATGCCTACGACGACGACGCCCACCCAGGTGGGTGCGCCGACAACGGCGCGCAGCGTCAGGCCGGCACCCTGCATCTGGGGGATGAGGTAGAGCCACCCGATGACGACGACGAGCATGGTCGCCGCGGCGCGCACCCGCCGCGACTGGAGCCGTCCCTGGGCGAAGTCGGGGATGGTGAAGGCGCCGGAGCGACGAAGCGGGGCCGCGACGAGGACGAGCAGAAACAGGTACCCCACCGTGTACCCGACGGGGTACCAGAGCATGTCGACGCCGTTGACCAGCACCAGCCCGGCGATGCCGAGAAAGCTGGCCGCCGAGAGGTATTCTCCGCCGATCGCCGAGGCGTTGAGCCCGGGAGAGACCGTGCGGGAGGCGACGTAGAAGTCGCTGGGGGTGCGGGACAGCCGGTTGCCGTACGCGCCGACGAGCACGGCGGCCAGCACCGTGACGAGGATGGCGACCAGCGCCGGACCCGAGCTCATCGGCGGCTCACGATGCGCTCGAACTCGGCCTCGTTGCGCTCGGCCTGGCGCACGTAGCGCCAGCCGACCAGCACCAGCACCGGGTACACCGCGACCCCGAGCAGCAGCCACGGCAGCGGCACCGACCCGACGGTGAGCTCGCCGATCCCGGCGTCGAGGCTGAAGACCAGCGGAAGCATGGCCAGCGGGATGTTGACCACCGCCAGCATCGCCAGGGCCAGCCGTAGCTGGGTGCGCATCAGCGAGCGCATGTAGCTCTCGCCCAGCGAGGTCTGCTCGTCGATGTCGCGTCCGCCGCTAGCGCCGTGGTCGGAGCGGGTCAGCGGAACCTGCCGCGACACCACGACCCGACGTGGGCGCTCGGGCTGGGTCATCCCGGCCGCTCCGTCGCACCCGGGGCGGCGGGCGCGCTCGGGCCGGCGGCGCCCGGACGCACCTGGCGGATCAGCCGGTCGCGCAGCTCACGGGTGTGCCGCCGACTGACCTGGAGCACGTCCCCGCCGGCGACCTCGACGGTGCATCGTCCGCTCTCGGTGCGGATCTCGATGATGTGGGCTACCGCGACCAGGTGGCTGCGGTGGATGCGGACGAACCCCTCCGGCGTCCAGCGCTCCTCGAGCGTCGACAGCGGTACCCGCACCAGATGGCTTCCCTCAGCCGTGTAGAGGCGTGCGTAGTCGCCCTGTGCCGCCGCGTAGCGGATGTCGCTGCGCTGGATGAATCGGGTCACCCCGCCCAGCTCGACCGGGATCGTCTCGTCGGACGTCTGCTCGGCCTCCGGCGCGACGACCGAGCGACGGGCCTCGATCACCCTGCGGACGGCCTCACGCAGCCGTGTCTCGCGCACGGGCTTCATCACGTAGTCGACGGCCTTCACCTCGAAGGCGTCCACGGCGTGGTCGTCGTAGGCGGAGACGAACACCACCACCGGCGCCTGGCGGAACCGGCCGAGGACGCGGGCGAGGTCCAGCCCGGTGAGACCCGGCATGCGGATGTCGAGGAACACCGCGTCGACGGCCGTCTCCTGCAGCACACGTAGCGCCCCGGCCCCGTCCGACGCGGTCTGCACCGCACCCACCCGGGGGTCGCGGCTGAGCAGGAACACCAGCTCGTCGAGGGCCGGCCGCTCGTCGTCGACGGCCAGAATCCGCAAGGTCATGTCGGGGTCACTCCTACGGCGAACTTCGGGATCCTCAGGACGACCTTCGTGCCGGCGCCCTCCGCAGTCTCCACCACGAGCCCGTACCTGTCACCGAACGCCATGCGCATGCGC
The DNA here is from genome assembly GCA_963714455.1 of uncultured Actinomycetota bacterium. Classification (GTDB taxonomy): domain Bacteria; phylum Actinomycetota; class Actinomycetes; order Jiangellales; family Jiangellaceae; genus CAVQGZ01. The sequence continues at coordinate 54,414 of CAVQON010000011.1, read as the reverse complement.
TCGTCGACGTTGGCGAGGCCCACGTGGTCCCCGCCTGCCCGGCCCATCAGGGTTCGACGCACCTTCTCCGGGTCGATGCCCACACCGTCGTCCTCGACGGAGATGACGCACTCGGCACCCACGTCCTCGGCCCGCACCGACACGTGCCCGACCCCCGTCTTGCCCTCCAGGCCGTGCCGCACGGCGTTCTCGACCAGCGGCTGCACGCACAAGAACGGGACGGTCACGGGCATCACCTCCGGGGCGATGCGCAGCGTGACGTCCAGCCGGTCGCCGAAGCGGGCCTTCTCGAGCATCAGGTACTGCTCGATCGAGCGCAGCTCGTCGGCCAGCGTCGTGAACTCGCCGTGGCGGCGAAAGGAGTAGCGCGTGAAGTCGGCGAACTCCAGCAGCAGCTCGCGCGCCCGGTCGGGGTCGGTCCGCACGAACGACGCGATCGCGGTGAGTGAGTTGTAGACGAAGTGCGGCGAGATCTGCGCGCGCAGCGCTCGCACCTCGGCCTCGGCCATCCGGGCCCGTGACCGGTCGAGCTCGGCGAGGTCGAGCTGCCCGGAGACGAACCGGGCCACCTCCTCGGTCGCCCGGATGGTGATGGCGCCGGGCCGGGTGCGCTCGTAGGCGAGCAGCGCGCCCACCACCTGGCCGTCGGCCTGCAGCGGAGCGGCCACGGCGTAGCGCAGCACGCCGACGGCCCCGGACAGCTGGTGGCTCTCCAGCACCTCGCTGCGGTCGTTCGCCATCGCGCTGCCTGCGTGGCGCACGGCGCTCGGTGCACCGGCGTCGCCGATGCCGTCCCAGGCAAGAGTCTGGTTGCGGTCGGTGATGGCCATCGCCTCGGCACCCAGCAGCGAGCGCAGGTAGCGCACCGAGTGCTCGGCCGACTCGACGTCCAGGCCCGAGCGCAGGGCCGGGGCCGCGCGGCTGGCGGTGTTGAGGGTGCGGTAGGTCGCCACGTCGGCCGGGTGAGAGAGCTCGTTGCGGCCCCCCAGCGCACGCGCGATGAGCAGCGTCACCACGATGGCGGCCGCGGCGGCGACGACCGCGAGCACCCACTCGCGCGGCATGAGCGCCGAACGTACCCGCATCGGCGCGGATACCGTGGCTTCGTGATCCCTCTGACGCGTGCCACGGCGCTGCCGGGCATCGCCCAGGCTGCCGCGGCGACCCGCGACGCCATCGACGTGGTTCTTCGCCAGCGGTCCGTGCAGACCGGTGCGAGCGCCCTGGCCCTGCGTTCGGCCGAGCACGGGCGCCGCAGCGTCCGCGCGGCTGGAGACGTCCGAGCAGACCCTCGCCGACGACGACCCGGTGCTGCTCGGGGCGTTGCGGGCCACGCATGCGGCGGCAGAGCTGGCGACGTTGTGGCCGACCGCGCCGCTGCAGGTGCTGGCCCGCCTGCACCTGCTGGTGGCTGCCGACGTGGCTGACGCCGATGACCTGGGACGCCCCACCGACGCCACGTCCGCCCGCCGGCTCCAGGCCATGATCGCCGAGATCTCGCGCTCGGCGGGGCCGGGCTCCTCGGTGCCCTCTCTCGTCGTGGCGGCCGTGGTGCACGCGGAGGTGGCAGCGGCGTTCGAGCCGCTCGGCGGTGTGGTCGGACGGGCCGCCGAACGCGTCGTGCTGGTGGCGAGCGGCGTCGACCGCACCGGAGTGCTCGTTCCCGAGCAGGGGCACCTCGACGAGTCCGACGGGTACCTCACCGACCGGGCCCGGCTGCTCACCGGCACCGACGTGGCCGTGGCGACGTGGGTCGAGCGGTGCTGCCGGGCCTACACGGCGGCCGCGGAGGTCACCGCGCAGATGGTCGGGTCAGCCCGACCGTCGTGACAGGAGGTACCAGGTGGCCGCACCCGCCGCGACGGCCGCCCCGGCACCGGCGGCGACGGCCACCGTCCGGGAGTCGAGCCGCTCGCTCATGGCGCGACGGCGCAGCGCCACCGGCTGGCTGAACACCAGAACCGGCCACCCGCGGGCCGCCGCCTCGCGACGCAGCGCCCGGTCGGGGTTGACCGCGTAGGGGTGCCCGACCGCCTCGAGCAGCGGCAGGTCGGTGACCGAGTCGGAGTAGGCGTAGCTGCGCGCCAGGTCGTAGCCCTCGGTCTCGGCGAGCCGGGCGACCGCCTCGGCCTTCGCCTCGCCGTACAGGTAGGTGTGGATGGCCCCGGTGTAGCGGCCGTCCTGCACCTGCAAGGTGCTGCCGAGCGCCCGGTCGACGCCCAGCATGTCGCCGATGGGGGCGACCAGCTCGGCGCCGGAGGACGACACGATCACCACGTCGCGCCCCGCCAGGTGGTGCTCGCCGATCAGCGTGACGGCCTCGGCGTACACGATCGGGTCGACGATCGTGTGCAGGGTCTCGCCCACGATGTCGCGCACGGTCTCGACCGGCCAGCCCACGATCAGCGACGACATGTACTCGCGCATGCGCTCCATCTGGTCGTGGTCGGCACCGCCGACCAGGAAGACGAACTGCGCGTACGCGCTGCGCAGCACCGACCGGCGGTTGATGAGCCCACCCCGGTAGAAGGGCCGGCTGAAGGCGAGTGCGCTGGAGCGGGCGATCACCGTCTTGTCGAGGTCGAAGAAGGCGGCCGAGCGGCGCACGGCGTGCTTCGGGGTCGACGTCACTGTCGAGGTGGGCTGGCTCACGCCTCCCGACGATACGCAGTCCACAGGTCGACCGAGGCCGGCGTGTCGTCCCCAGCGCGCACGCGGGCGCCCCAGGGGTCCCCTTCGCCCGGGGAGGGTGGCAGCCGGCGAACCGTGGAGGTGCTGTGCATGAGCGACGACCTGAGCCCATCAGTCGATGACGACCCTCGCGTGATGCTGGTGACGGCTGACGACGCGCTTCTCGACGACCTGCTGCGGCTCTGTGCGGCGGCCGGTGTCACCCCGCTGGTGGCCGCCGACCCGGTGATGGCGCGCCGCTGGTGGGGTCACGCGTCACTGGTGGTGGTCGGCGACGACCTGGCCGCGCGCCTGGCACCCCCGGTGGCCCGGCGCGGAGCCGTCGTGGTGCTCGCCCGCGCCCACGCCGACCCCGGCTTGTACCGGCAGGCCATGGCGCTCGGTGCGGAGCAGGTGATCACGCTGCGCGACGACGAGCACTGGCTGGTGGAGCAGATGGGAGTCGCCGGCGACGGCCATGCACGGGCAACCGTCGTCGCTGTCGTCGGCTGCCGTGGCGGTGCCGGTGCGTCGACCTTGGTTGCGGCGGTGGGGCGTGCCGCGGTGGATGAGGGGCTGTCGTGCGTCCTCGTCGACACCGACCCGGACGGTGCCGACCTCGACCTGCTGCTGGACATGGCCGGTGAGCCCGGTCTGCGGTGGGACGACCTGGCCGAGGCGGGCGGCCGGCTTCCGGCGACCCCGCTGGCCGCCGCCCTGCCGCGCAACGACGGCCTCGCGCTGCTGTGCGCGCGCGACGGCGCCGTCGGGGGGCGTGCGGCCAAGCGGCAGGCCGTCCTGGCGAGCGGTGCGGAGGGCTCGCCGGCACCTCCGGCGGCGATGACGGCCGTGCTCGGCGCCTTGGCCCGCGGGTTCGACCTGGTGCTCGTCGACGTCGGGCGAGGGCTCCCACCGACGGCGAGTCCGGCCCTCGCCCTCGCTGACCTCGTGCTCGTGACCACGACCGCCGACCTGCGGGGCGTAGCAGCGGGGCGGCGGGTCGTGGCCGGGCTGGCCGACCACGGGCCGTCCCTGCGGCTTGTGGTGCGAGCTGGACGCTCCGGGAGTGCCGACCCCGACGAGGTCGCCCACTGGTTGGGCGTGCCGCTGGCGGCTCGGTTTCCTTTCGACCCGAAGGTCGCAGCGGACGGTGACCGGGGAGAGCTCGTGGTGCGCACGTCCTTGCGGCGGGCATCGCGGTCCGTGCTGGCCGAGCTGGCGCAGGCGGCCGGTGGCGTGCCGGTCGGGGCGCACGCGTGAACGACCCGTTGCTGGAGCAGGTGCGCGACCGCCTCGTGCGGGCGGGCAGCCCCCCGAGCGAGGCGGCGGTGGCGCGTGCGGTGCGCGACGTCGGGGCGGTGATGGGGCCAGACTCGGTGCTGGGGCTGGCTCGCCGGCTGCGCGACGACCTGGTGGGGACGGGTCCGCTCGAACCTCTGCTCGCCGATCCCCGGGTGAGTGACGTGGTCGTGAACGGGCCGCACCAGGTGCTCGTCGACCGTGGCAGCGGGCTCGAGCCCAGCGACGTGCGCTTCGGCGACGCCGAGCAGGTGCGGCGGCTCGCCGTGCGCCTCGCCGGGGCGGTCGGGCGGCGTCTGGACGACGCCGTGCCCTGGGTGGACGCCGCGCTGCCGGACGGCACCCGGTTGCACGCGGTGCTGCCGCCGATCGCCCCGGACGGTCCGCTGATCTCCCTGCGCGTGCTCGGCCACCGCACACCCGACCTCGACGACCTGGTGGCCACCGGCAGCGTGCCGGAGCCGCTCCTGGCGACCCTGCGTCAGGTGATCGAGCGGCGGCTGTCGTTCCTGGTCACCGGCGGTACCGGGGTGGGCAAGACGACCGTGCTCGGCGCGCTGCTCTCCCTCGTCGACCCGCGCGAGCGGCTCGTGCTGGTCGAAGACACCCGCGAGCTGCAGCCCCGCCACCCGCACGCCGTCAGCCTGGTCACCCGCGCGGCGAACGTCGAGGGTGCGGGCGCCGTCGGGTTGGACGACCTGGTACGCCAGGCGCTGCGTATGCGCCCGGACCGCCTCGTGGTGGGGGAGGTGCGCGGACGCGAGGTCGTCGACCTGCTCGCCGCGCTCAACACGGGCCACGAGGGTGGGTGCGGCACCATCCACGCCAACGCCAGCCGCGACGTCCCGGCTCGTCTGGAGGCGTTGGGGCTGGCTGCCGGGCTGGACCGGGCCGCCGTGCACAGCCAGGCAGCCGCCGGCCTGCACCTGGTGCTGCACCTGACCCGCACGAGGGGACGACGTCGGCTGAGCGAGGTGGCTGTGCTGACCCGTCGCGACGCCGAGGTGGGCGTCGAGCCTGCGCTCGTGGTCGACCCCGACGGCACGGTGCGCCCCGGACCTGCCGCCGACCGGCTGTCGGCCCTGGTGCAGGGGCTGGCATGACCACCGCGGCCCTGGTCGGGGCCCTGGCGGCGGCCGGGGGTGTCGTGCTGCTGCGCCGCGGCCCGGGACGCGCGGCCACGGCCGCGAGGGCGCGACCGTCTGGTTCTGGGCGCGGCGGCTCACCCGACCGGCAGGGCTCGACGTGGGCCGGGTGGCCAGCGGCGGTGGCCGTGATGACCGCAGCCGCCCTCGTCGCGCTTCAGGTCGGCGTCGGACCGGTTGCCCTGGTGGCGCTCGGCGGGGCAGTGGGCGTCGTGGCGGCCGAGCGGGCCCGCTCACGCCGCGCGGCGCGGCGGCGCGCCACCGCCGAACGCGTCGAAGAATGCGTCGCCGTGCTGGCCGCTGAGCTCAGCGCCGGCCGGTCCGCACCGGAAGCCCTGGCCGGCGCCGCGTCCGTCGCCCCCACGCTCGTCGCGCCCGCCGCGCGGGCGGCGGCCCTGGGCGGTGACCCCACCGCTGAGCTGCGGGCCGCGGCCGATGCCCCGGGCGCCGACACGATGCGCGACGTGGCGGCTGCGTGGTCGGTGGCCCACTCGACCGGGGCTCCCCTCGCCGACCTGCTGGGCCGTGCCGCCGTACGGGCGCAGGACGACCTGGTGACCGGACGGGAGGTCGAGGAACAGCTCGCGCCGGTGCGTGCCACGGCCCGGGTGCTTGCCGTCCTTCCCGTCATGGGCCTGCTGCTGGGCGCCGGCCTCGGCGTCGACGTTCTCTCCCTGCTGCTGCGCACCGGCTGGGGGCAGCTGTGCCTGCTGGGGGCCGTCACCCTGGTGGCTACCGGCCTGTGGGTGCTGGAGCGGGTGGCAGGTCGGGCTCGGCGGGTGCTGTGACCTGGGCGGTCGTCCTGGCTCTCACACTGGGTGTGCTGCTGCTCGGACGCGCCCCGGCGCGTGCCGTCCGCCACCGGTCACCGGCACGACCGACGAGCGACACCGGCCCTCCGCTGGCTCGCCCGCTCGCCTGGTGGGGCAGCGGTGGGCTGCTGGCCCTCACCCTGGTCGTCTGGTGGCCGTCCGGTGCGGGGCTGCTTGTGGCGGTGGCGTCGATGGCCCTCGTCGGGCTGGTCGGCCCGTGGGTGCTTGCCCGCGTCGAGGGCCGCCGGGGCCCTGTCGGCGTCCCGAGCGCCGACGTCGCCCTGGCAGCCGACCTCGTCGCGGCCAGCCTGGCGGCCGGCGTGCCGCTGATGCGTGCGGCCGGCGCCACCGGTGCCGCCGTCGGCGGGGCGATGGGTGATCTGCTGGCGCAGGCGTCACGCCGCCACAGCGTCGGGGCCGACCCTGCTGCGGCGCTTGCCGGGCTGACGAGCGATCCCGCCACGGCTCGCCTGGGCCGGGCCATCCTGCGGGCCACCGAGTCGGGCATGTCGCCGGTGCACGTCCTGCAGGCCGCCGCCACGGCTGAGCGGGGCAGGCGACGCAGCGACAGGGTGTCGCGCGCTAGGGCCGCCGGAAGCCTCGCCGCGCTGCCCGTCGGACTGTTCTTCTTGCCGGCCTTCGTGCTGGTCGCTGTGGTGCCCGTGGTGGTCGGGGCGTTGTCCACCGTCCTCACGACCGGGTGAGTCGACCGGATCGGCTGCCCACAGGGCCACGAGCCCGGTGTGTCGTCCCCAGCGCCGGACATGCCCCGTGACCTGGTGTCTCGTGCGGCGCAGGCTCGGGGACGTCCCGAAGTCTTCGAGACCCGCACCGGCCGGTCGCCGGGCAACCACAAGGAGGAACCGCATGAACAGTGTGGTCACCGCCGTCCAGCAGCGAGCGCTCGACGAGAGCGGCATGACGACGGCCGAGTACGCCGTCGGCACGGTCGCGACCTGCGGGGCGGGGGGTCTGCTCTTCAAGCTGCTCACCAGCGACAGCTTCATGGACCTGCTGCGGAGCATCTTCAGCAACGCGCTCGGCCCGTTCCTGGGATGACACGTCTGCACGCGGCGCACCGGGCGGGGGCCGACCCCCGCCCGGTGCGGCAGGCACGCTCGTGCTGGCAGCGCGGGATGGTGACCGTCGAGACAGCGCTCGCCGTCCCGGCGCTGCTCGTGGCCGGGCTGTGCGCGGCCGCCGTCCCCGGTGTGGTGGCAGGGCAGATCGCCTGTGGCGACGCGGCCCGGGAGGCGGCGTTGATGATCGCTCGCGACCTGCCGCGGGCGCAGGCCACCGGCCTTGCGTCGTCGGTCGCACCGCAGGGGGCCGACGTGGTGGTCGGCACGCAGGGCAGGTTCGTGCAGGTCACGGTGAGCGCGACCCTGCGGCCGCTTCCTGGACCGTTGGCCGCGGTCGTCGGCGTGCCGGTGAGCGCGTCCGCAGTGGCGCTGCGCGAACCGGGCGGGCCGTGAGCCGCGCCCGAGCCGGTCGCGCCGGTGGTGCCCGGCGCATGCACGGCGGGCAGCGCGGCTCGAGCACCGTGCTGGCGGTCGTGCTGATGGCGGGTGTTCTGGTCGTGGCCGTCGTCGCCGGGGCGTGGGCGGGCGTGGTCGGTGCCCGGCACCGCGCCGCGACTGCCGCCGACCTGTCGGCGCTGGCCGCTGCACAGGCGCACGTGCGGGGCCAGGCGCCTTGCGCAGCGGCCCGCGCGGTGGCCGGGCGCAACGGTGTCGACGTCGTCGCGTGCGACGCCGCCGGCGGGTCGGTGCGGGTCGCGGTCGCTGTGGGCGTCCGCATCGAGGTGCTGGGTCGGTCGTGGCCGGTGGCGGTGCGTCGGGAGGCATGGGCGGGACCGGTCAGCCCGGGGGCTGGCTCAGCAGCGTGGTGAGCAGCACGGCGGCCCCGGCCTTGTCCAGGGGTGAGTTGCCGTTGCCGCACTTCGGGCTCTGCACGCACGACGGGCACCCGGTCCCGCACGGGCAGGCAGCGATGGCGTCGCGGGTCGCCGTCAGCCACTCGCGCATGGCGTCGTACCCGCGGGCGGCGAACCCGGCGCCGCCGGGCACTGCGTCGTGCACGACGACCGTCAGCCGGTCGGTGTCGGGATGGCGTGCGGTCGAGACACCGCCGACGTCCCATCGATCACAGGTCGCGAACAGGGGGAGCATCCCGATGGCGGCATGCTCGGCGGCGTGGGCCGCACCGGGCAGCCGTCGGGCGGGCACGCCGGTGGAGGCAACGAGGTCGTCGGGCAGGGTCCACCAGCACCCAGCCGTGCGAAGCCGCTGCTCGGGCATGTCCAGGGCGACCTCGCCCAGCACGGCGCCGCTGCTCGGGTGCCGCTTCTGGTACCCGACCACCTGGCTGGTCACGTCCACGACCCCGGTCGCGACCTCGGCGTCCCCCCACCGCCGGGACGACTGCTCGGCCACGATGCGTACCTGCGCGACGCTACGAGCCTGGGTCGTGTGGTCCGGTGCCGCAGCCACGAGCAAGGCCACGCTCTCGTCGAGGTCGAGATCGGCCACCACGAACACCGCCCCCTGGTGGACGTAGACCGCCCCCGGGTGCACCGTGGCGGGAGCCCGACCTGCGTCGACAGTACCGAGCAGGCGGCCGGTGTCGACCTCGACCAGTCGTACCGGGGCCCCGCTGCCCCCGCGGATGTCGGTGCCCTGGGCGGGCCGCTCGCGACGCGGCCAGTACCAGCCGTCTGCGCGCCTGCGCAGGGTGCCGGTGGCGGTGAGCTCGTCGATCACGGTCACCACCTCCGGCGGCAGACCCGCGACCTCCTCGGCCCGCCACGGTGCCTCCGCCGCGGCCGCGCACACCTGGGGCGCCACCACGAACGGGTTGGCCGGGTCGATGACGGTGCGCTCCAGCGGAGCTCCGATCAGCACGTCCGGATGGGCGGCGACGTACTGCTCCAACGGGTCGGCACCGGCGAGGAACACCGCCAGCGACCCGCGCGTGTCGCGCCCGGCCCGTCCGGCCTGCTGCCAGAACGCCGCCCGCGTGCCCGGCCAGCCGCTGACGACCACCGCGTCCATCCCGGCGATGTCGACGCCCAGCTCGAGGGCGGTGGTGGCCGCGACCCCGGCCAGCTCGCCGGTGCGCAGCCGGCGCTCCAGCAGCCGACGCTCGTCGGGCAGGTACCCCGAGCGGTAGGCAGCCACCTGCGCGTCGCTCCCGGCGCGGCGCAGCGCCGCGCTCGCCTCGGCGGCGACCGACTCGGTCGCCTGTCGCGAGCGCAGAAATGCGATGGTCTGGTGGCCGCCGCGGCACAGCTCGCTCAGCAGACCCACGGTCGCCGCGTGGCGCCCGCCGCTCGTGCCTGCCCGGGTGGAGTCGGCCAGCAGCACGTCCGTAGGCCCGGTGGGGGACGCGTCGTCGGTCACGGCCGTCACCGCCCGCCCGGCCAGCCGTGCCCCGGTGTCAGCCGGGTCGGCCATGGTCGCCGAGAGCAGCAGCACCCGCGGGTCGGCGCCGTAGAGGGCGGCCACCCGCTGCAGCCGGCGCAGCACCCAGGCGACGTGCGAGCCGAACAGGCCGCGGTAGTGGTGCGACTCGTCCACCACCACCAGCCGTAGCCGCCCGAACAGCTCGGCCCAGCGGCGATGGCTGGGCAGCAGGGAGCGGTGCAGCATGTCGGGGTTGGTCAGCACGACGTCGGCGTGCCGGCGGGCCCAGTCGCGCTCCTCGCGCGTGGAGTCGCCGTCCACCACTGCTGCCCGCGCGCCGGGGACGGCCAGCCGCTCGATGCCGGCGGCCTGGTCGGCGGCCAGCGCCTTGGTCGGGGCCAGGTACAGCGTGCTGCCCCGCGGACGTCCGGTGGCCGCCCGGGCCGCCGTCAGCGCAGGAAGCAGGTAGGCCAGCGACTTGCCCGACGCCGTCCCGGTGGCGAGCACCACGTCGCTGCCGGTCCAGACCAGGTCCGCGGCCTGCGCCTGGTGACGCCACAGCCGGTCGACCCCGGCGGCGGTGAGGTGCTCAGCCACGACCGGGTCGACCCATGACGGCCAGGGGGCCGTCGTCGCATCGCGCGCCGGCCGGACCGCGTGGCACGTGAGGCCGTCGCCGAGAACCTCGCGGGCGACGTCGGTCGCGGTGGTGGCCACCACGCCCCCGGTTGATTCACCCACACCTGCAGTGTCCCTGCGTGGTTGAATGCTGGCGATCTCGACGTTGCCGACGGTGTGGGGGACTACGCGTGGACCTGGGAGTCGTCACCGAGCAGGTTCCCGGCGGGTGGATGGTCGAGGTGTCCGGCGAGGTCGACCTGCACACCGCGCCCCAGCTGCGCGCGGCTCTGGAGTCGGCGGTGAGCGCCGCGGGCGACGCCGACGGCGCTGCCGTGCTGGTCGACCTGAGCGACGTCGGTTTCATGGACTCCACCGGGCTCGGCGAGCTCGTCGGCGCGCACCGGGCGCTGGAGCGCAGCGGGTCGCGGCTGCACCTCTCGGTCGGCAACGAGCGGGTCGCCCGCCTGCTGTCGATCACCGGCCTGGACGAGGTGCTGCCGACGCACCCGGACCGCGCGAGCGGGTTGGCCGCCCTGGCCGCCACCGGCTGAGCGCGCCGCAGCACGAGGCCGACGTCGCCGGGTCAGCGCACACGTCCCCGGGCTCGGGGGATTTGGTCCCTAGCGCGCGACCGGAGCACTGACAGACATTACGTACACTTCCGCCGACCCTCGCAGGGTGACGCGGGCCGGGACGTGACTGTCTGGCCGGTGCCCACCTCGTGAGCATGGGCGAAGCAGCCAGCCACGAGGCGAGACCAGCCGAACGCAAGGAGGATGCATGAGCGGGCTTGTCGTCACAGCCGACACCGCAAGCGACATCGCACTCAGCGGAACCAACACCACCTACCTGATAGCCGTCGCCGTCATCGCGCTGGTCGCGTTGGCGATGGCGTTCGTGTTCCGACGTGAGGTGCTCGCAGCCGGCGAGGGCACGCCTCGCATGCAAGAGATCGCCACGGCAGTACAAGAAGGGGCGTCGGCCTACCTGAGCCGGCAGTTCCGCACGCTGGGCATCTTCGTGGTGCTCGTGTTCGGGGTGCTGTTCCTGCTGCCGGGCGCCATGGACGTCAAGATCGGCCGCTCGGTCTTCTTCGTCGTCGGCGCGCTCTTCTCCGCCGCGATCGGCTACATGGGCATGTGGCTGGCCGTACGCGCCAACCTGCGCGTGGCGGCGGCGGCTCAGAACGAGGGCCGCGACACCGCCATGCAGATCGCCTTCCGCACCGGTGGCACGGTCGGCATGGCCACCGTCGGCCTCGGCTTGCTCGGCGCGGCCACCGTGGTGCTCATCTACGAAGGTGACGCGCCGGCGGTGCTGGAGGGCTTCGGCTTCGGCGCGGCCCTCCTGGCCATGTTCATGCGTGTCGGCGGCGGCATCTTCACCAAGGCCGCCGACGTCGGCGCAGACCTGGTCGGCAAGGTCGAGCAGGGCATCCCCGAGGACGACCCGCGCAACGCCGCGACGATCGCCGACAACGTCGGCGACAACGTGGGCGACTGCGCCGGCATGGCCGCCGACCTCTTCGAGTCCTACGCCGTGACCCTGGTCGCAGCCCTCATCCTGGGCACCGCCGCCATCGGCGAGGACGGCCTGGTCTTCCCGCTGATCATCCCGGCCATCGGCGTCATCACCGCCATCATCGGCATCTACATCACCCGGCCTCGCCCCACCGAGAGCGGCCTGGTGACGATCAACCGGTCGTTCTACATCTCCGCAGCCATCTCCGCGGTGCTCTCCGGCGTCGCCGCATTCGTCTACCTGCCCAGCAGCTTCGACGGGTTCGGGGACGCGCTCGCTCCCGAGATCGCCGAGCTGGGCCTCACCACCAACCCGGCCCTGCTGGCCACCGTCGCGGTGCTCATCGGCATCGTGCTGGCCGCGATCATCTTGTGGATCACCGGCTACTACACCGGCACCGAGCACAAGCCCGTGCAGGACGTGGCGCGCACCTCGCTCACCGGTGACGCCACCGTCATCCTGTCGGGCATCTCGGTCGGCTACGAGTCGGCCGTCTACACCGCGCTCATCATCGCCGGTGCCGTGTACAGCACGTTCCTGCTCGCCGGCGGCAGCGTCGTCCTCGCCCTGTTCCTCGTGGCCCTGGCCGGTACCGGCCTGCTCACCACGGTCGGCGTGATCGTCGCCATGGACACCTTCGGGCCCGTCTCCGACAACGCCCAGGGCATCGCCGAGATGTCCGGGGACGTCGACGAGGAGGGCGCGAAGATCCTCACCGAGCTCGACGCCGTGGGCAACACCACCAAGGCGATCACCAAGGGCATCGCGATCGCGACCGCCGTGCTGGCCGCCACGGCCCTGTTCGGCTCGTACAACGACTCGATCCTCACGGCGCTCGCCAACGTGGGCGAGGCGGCCGACGTCTACTCCCGCAACGTGGACGCGCCGAACATCCTGGTCGGCATCATCATCGGTGCGGCCGTCGTGTTCATGTTCTCCGGCCTGGCGATCAACGCCGTCGGTCGGGCTGCCGGGGCCGTCGTCTACGAGGTGCGCCGCCAGTTCAAGACCATGCCCGGCATCATGGACGGCACCCAGCGGCCCGAGTACGGCCGCGTCGTCGACATCTGCACGCGTGACTCGCTGCAAGAGCTGGTGACGCCCGGCCTGCTGGCCGTGCTTGCCCCGATCGCGGTCGGCTTCGGCCTCGGTGTCGCCCCGCTTGCCGGCTTCCTGGCCGGTGCGATCGGCGCGGGTGCCCTGATGGCGGTGTTCCTGGCCAACTCCGGTGGCGCCTGGGACAACGCCAAGAAGACCGTGGAAGACGGGCTGTACGGCGGCAAGGGCTCCCCGGCCCACGCGGCCACGGTCACCGGTGACACGGTCGGCGACCCGTTCAAGGACACCGCCGGCCCGGCCATCAACCCACTGCTCAAGGTGATGAACCTGGTGTCGGTGCTGATCGCCCCCGCGATCGTCCAGCTCAACTACGGCGACGACGCCAGCCGTCCGATCTCGATCGCGGTGTCGTTGGCCGCGCTGGTCGTCGTGGTGGGCGCCGTCGTGGTGTCCAAGCGCCGGGCGTCCATGATCGAGGCGACACCTGAGGAGCAGGCCGTCGCCTAGGCGGCGCTGTTGACGCAGGTACACGGTCAGGGGTCGGCCGGGTTACCGTGACCCGACCCCTGACCGATCACCTTGGGTAGCAAACCGGACGGAGCACGTGGCCGACTCGCAGAACCGCCTTGTCATCGTCGAGTCCCCGGCGAAGGCCAAGACCATCGCCGGGTTCTTGGGCCGGGGTTGGACGGTGGAGTCGTCCTACGGCCACGTCCGTGACCTCCCGGCCGGCGCCAAAGAGATCCCGCCCTCGAAGAAGGAGCGCTTCTCCAACCCCATCGGGGTCGACGTCGAGGGCGGCTTCGTGCCGCTCTACCGGGTGTCGGCCAGCGCCAAGCCGCGCATCAAGAAGCTGAAGGAGGCGCTGAAGAGCGCCGACGAGCTGTACCTGGCCACGGACGAGGACCGCGAGGGCGAGTCCATCGCGTGGCACCTGCGCGAAGAGCTCAAGCCCACGGTCCCCGTTCGTCGCATGGTGTTCCACGAGATCACCCGTGAGGCGATCGAGCGGGCGCTGAACGACACCCGTGACATCAACGAAGACCTCGTGGAGGCCCAGGAGACCCGACGCATCCTCGACCGGCTCTACGGCTACCCCGTCTCGGAGGTGCTCTGGCGCAAGGTTGCCCGTGGTCTGTCGGCCGGCCGCGTGCAGAGCGTCGCCACCCGGCTGCTGGTGCAGCGCGAGCGGGAGCGGATCGCGTTCTCGTCGGCGTCCTACTGGGACCTCGTCGCCACCCTCGCCACGCAGCAGCAGCCCGTCGAGGTGTTCGACGCCCGCCTCGTCGCCGTCGACGGCGCGAAGGTCGCCACGGGCAAGGACTTCACCAGCGTCGGCACGCTCAAGCAGTCGAGCCGGGCACGGGTGCTGGACGAGGCGACCGTCACCGCCCTGGCCGACCGGCTGGGCTCCGGCGCCGACGTGGCGGTGCGCTCGGTTGAGTCCAAGCCGTACCGACGCAAGCCGTCGGCGCCGTTCCGCACCACGACGCTGCAGCAGGAGGCCTCGCGCAAGCTCGGCTACACCGCCTCGCGCACGATGCAGGTCGCCCAGCGCCTCTACGAGGACGGCTACATCACCTACATGCGTACCGACTCGACCACGCTGGCACCGTCGGCGCTGGACGCGGCGCGTGCCCAGGTGCGAGCGCTGTACGGCGAGGAGTACCTGGAGCCGTCCCCGCGGGTCTACAAGAGCAAGGTCAAGAACGCCCAGGAGGCCCACGAGGCGATTCGCCCGGCCGGGGAGACCTTCCGCACGCCGGCAGAGACCGGGCTGACCGGTGACGAGTTCCGTCTCTACGAGCTCGTCTGGATGCGCACCGTGTCCAGCCAGATGCGCGACGCCGTCGGCAGCTCGGTGTCGGTGCTCATCGACGCGACGCTGGCGCCCGGCGGGCCGGACGAGGTCGCGACGTTCTCCGCCTCCGGGCGCGTCATCACCTTCCCCGGCTTCATGAAGGCCTACGTCGAGGGCCGCGACGAGCCCGAGGCCGAGGGCGAGTCCACCGACCGTCGCCTGCCGGCGATGGAGGCCGGCCAGGGCCTCGACGTCCGGGAGATCACCCCCGACGGGCACCAGACCAAACCACCGCCGCGCTACACCGAGGCCACCCTGGTGCGCGAGCTGGAGGAGAAGGAGATCGGGCGTCCGTCCACGTACGCCTCGATCATCCGCACGGTGCTCGACCGCGGATACGCCTACAAGCGCGGGTCGGCGCTGGTGCCGACCTGGCTGGCGTTCGCCACCACCCGGCTGCTCGAGGAGCACTTCACCGCCCTGGTCGACTACGACTTCACCGCACGTATGGAGGACGAGCTGGACTCGGTGGCGAGCGGTGCGGTGGCCCGGGCCGAGGTGCTGTCGGGCTTCTGGACGGGCGCAGACGACTTCGCGGGGCTGCACCGGCTCGTGTCGGCCCTGCCCGACATCGACGCGCGCCGCATCAGCACGTTCCCGCTCGACGGCGGGACGCTCGAAGGTGGCGTCGACGTGCGCGTCGGGCGCTACGGCACCTACGTCGAGGACGCCGAGGGTCGTCGCGGCGACGTGCCGGCGGACCTGCCGCCGGACGAGCTGAGCATCGCAGTCGCGCGCGAGCTGATCGAGACGAAGGCGACCGGCGACCGCGACCTGGGCACTCACCCCGACACCGGCCGTCCCCTGCAGGTGAAGGTCGGACGCTACGGCCCCTACATCACCGAGGTGCTGGGCGAGGACGCCCCCAAGAAGGCCAAGCCGAAGCGGGCGTCGTTGTTCAAGTCGATGGACCCCACCTCGGTGACCCTCGACGAGGCGGTCGTGCTGCTGAGCCTGCCGCGGGTGGTGGGGCAGAAGGACGGCGTCGACATCACCGCGCAGAACGGACGCTTCGGGCCGTACATCAAGTGCGGGACCGACAGCCGGTCGTTGCCGGACGAGCAGTCGCTGCTCACGCTGACCGAGGACCAGGCGTTGGAGATGCTGGCCCAGCCCAAGCAGGGCGGCCGTCGCGCCGCGTCCGGGCGCGAGCTCGGGTCCGACCCGGCGACGGGCGAGACCGTGCAGGTGCGATCGGGTCGCTACGGCCCGTACGTGAGTGCGGGCAAGGTGAACGCGACCATCCCCAAGTCGGAGAACCCCGAGGAGATCACGATCGAGCGGGCCGCCGAGCTTCTGGCGGCCAAGCGGTCGTGACCGCGGGCGACCCGGTGGCGACCGACGGACGCACCGGGTCCGGTGCCGGGCTGTTCGTCGTGTTCGAGGGGGGCGACGGCGTCGGCAAGTCCACCCAGGTCGACCTGGTCGTGGCGTGGTTGGCCGAGCAGGGCCACGACGTCCTGCGCACCCACGAGCCGGGGGGCTCCCCGTTGGGGGCCGACATCCGCCGGCTGCTGCTCTCGACGTCGGAGCACCCGCCGTCCCCGCGTACCGAGGCGCTGCTGTACGCGGCCGAGCGCGCCGAGCACGTGCACGCCGTCGTCCGCCCCGCGCTGGCCCGAGGCGCGGTCGTGGTGAGCGACCGCTACCTCGACTCGTCCGTGGCCTACCAGGGCGTCGGTCGCGAGCTCGGGGCACAGCGCATCGAGGACCTCTCGCGCTGGGCGACCGACGACTTGCGTCCCGACCTCGTCGTGCTGCTCGACCTGGGGCCCGAGTCGGCGCTGCGTCGCTCCAGCGACCCGGCCGACCGGCTGGAGGCCGAGCCGCTGGCCTTCCACGAGTCGGTGCGCCAGGCGTTTCTCGCCCTGGCTCGCCGTGACCCCGGCCGCTACCTGGTTCTCGACGCCGATCGCCCCGCGGCGCAGGTGCAGGACGACGTCCGCGCGGCCGTTCTCCCGCTGCTCGCGCGGACCGCGGGCCCCGGGGAGGGGTCGTGAGCGTCTGGGACGTGGTCGTGGGCCAGGTCGTCGTGCCGCGCATGCAGGACGCCGCCGCCGAGGCTGCCCGCATCGTCGTCGGCGCGGAGTCGCGCGGGGTGATGACTCACGCGTGGCTGATCACCGGCCCACCCGGCTCAGGACGATCGGTGGTCGCGCGCGCCTTCGCCGCCGCGCTGCAGTGCACGACCGAGGTCGACCCGCCCGGCTGCGGCGCCTGCACTGCGTGCCGCACCGCCCTCTCCGGCGCGCACCCCGACGTGCACCTGGTCGTCACGCAGTCGCTGGCCCTCAAGGTCGAGGCCATCCGCGACATCGTCCGGCAGTCCGCCCTGCGCCCGGCGCACGGACGCTGGCAGGTGATCGTGGTCGAAGACGCCGACCGGCTCACCGACGAGGCTGCCGACGCGCTGCTGCTCTCCATCGAGGAGCCGCCCCCGCGCACGGTCTGGGTGCTGTGCGCCCCGGCGGCCGAAGACGTGTCCCCGACCATCCGCTCGCGCTGCCGCTCGGTGCCGATGCGCACCCCGCCGACCGACGCCGTCGCCGCCTTCCTGGTCTCCGAGGGGGTCGACCCGGCTCGTGCTGCGTTCGCCGCGCGGGCGTCGCAGGGCCACATCGGTCGGGCCCGAGCGCTGGCGACCGACGAGCGGGCCTACCGCAACCACGGCGACGTCCTGCTGCTGCCCACCCGCCTGGGGGACACGCCGTCCGCGCTGGCAGCTGCCGCTGCGCTGCTCGAGGCGGCCCAGGCCGACGCGGGAGCCCACTGCGACGCCCTCGACAAGGCCGAGAGCGAGAACCTGGCGGCGGTGATCGGCACGGGTCGGTCCAAGGCCCGCGGCAGCGCCGGCATGACGAAGGATCTCGAACGAGAGCAGAAGGGCCGCCGCACCCGGGTGACGCGTGACTTCTTGGACCGCGCGCTGGTGGACGTGCTGGGCTTCTACCGCGACGTGCTGCGGGTGCAGTCCGGTGCCGACGCCGAGCTGATCAACGAGGAACGGCGCCCGGCCATCGAGCGGCTCGCGCGGGCCAGCACCATGACCATGACTGCGCGCCGCATGGCCGCCGTCGTGGCCGCACGCGACGCGCTCGGCGCCAACGCGGCACCGCTGCTCACCCTGGAGTCGCTCGCGTTGACGCTGCGGGATCCGAGACCCGTGTCCCGGGCGCTGAACGACGTATCCTGACGCAGGTGAGCACGGTGATGGCGGTCACCTTCACCCGGTACGGCCGCCTGTACTACCTCGACCCGGGTACCGAGTCGTACCGGGTCGGTGACGCCGTGCTCGTGCCCACCACCGACGGCCCGGAGGTTGCCACCGTCGTCTGGGCGCCGACCGTCGTGCCCGACGACCTCGGGTCGTTGCCGGTCTGCGCCGGGCCGGCCACCGCGGCGCACCTCGAACGCGACGAGACCAACCGGGCGAAGAAGATCGAGGCCCGCGCCGCCGCCCGGCGGCTCGTGGGCGAGCTGGACCTGCCGATGAAAGTCGTCGCCGTCGACGTGGTCGACACCCGCCCCGACATCGACCTGCTGGTGATCGTCTACTTCACCGCGCCGCACCGGGTCGACTTCCGCGAGCTGGTGCGCACCTTGGCGTCCACCGTGCGGGCCCGCGTCGACCTGCGCCAGGTCGGCGCCCGTGACGACGCGCGGTTGCAGGGTGGGATCGGGCCGTGCGGACGTGACCTGTGCTGCGCGACGTTTCTGACCGACTTCGAACCGGTCAGCGCCCGGCTGGCCAAAGACCAGGACCTGCCGCTCAACCCGCTCAAGATCGCCGGCGCCTGCGGCAAGCTGATGTGCTGCCTGGCCTACGAGCACCCCCTGTACACCGACTTCAAGCGGTCAGCCCCCCGGCTCGGTGAGACGGTCGAGTCCCGCGACGGCTCGGTCACGGGACGGGTGATCGGCTACAACGTCCCGTCCGGCTCGGTGATCGTGCGGGACGCGGAGTCCGGCCGCCGCGCCGCCTGCCCGAAGGCCGACGTGTGCGGCTCCCGGGCGCAGTTCGAGGCGAGCCCCGCCGCGGCGAACCGGCCCGTCGCGACGCTGCTCGACGACACCGGCGACGAGGCATGAACCGCCGCTGGGCGTTGCTCGGCGTGCTTGCCCTGGTCGCGACAGGCTGCGCCACCGCCGAGGCCGAGCCTGAGCCGACCCCCACCTCCACCGCGCAGGCGTCCCCGTCGGACGAGCCCGTCGCTGCCGAGCTGGCGCGGTTCTACGACCAGCAGCCCGACTGGCAGCCGTGTCGCGACGGGTTCGAGTGCGCGAGCGTGACCGTTCCCCTCGACTACGCGGACGCCACCGGGGAGACCATCGAGCTGGCGCTGCTCAAGGTGCCGGCCACCGACCCGGCACGCCGTGTCGGTTCGCTCTTCGTCAATCCCGGCGGCCCCGGAGCGTCCGGGCTCGACTATGCGGCGGCGGCCGACGTGATCGTCAGCCCGGCCGTGCGCGCGGTGTACGACGTGGTCGGGTTCGACCCCCGCGGCGTCGGCCGGTCGACTCCGGTCGAGTGCATCAGCGACGCCGACCTCGACCGGTCGTTCGTCGAGGGTGACCCGACACCCGACACCCCGGCCGAGGTCGACGCACTGCTGGCCAGCACCGAGGAGTTTCGTGCCGGGTGCCAGTCGAAGTCCGGCGACCTGCTTCCACACGTCGGCACCGTCGACGTCGCCCGCGACCTCGACGTGCTGCGGGCGGTCGTGGGCGACGACACGCTGACCTACCTGGGCAAGTCCTACGGCACATCCATCGGGGCGGAGTATGCCCGCCAGTTCCCCGCCGCCGCGGGGCGCCTCGTGCTGGACGGGGCAGTCGACCCGCAGCTGAGCGACGAGGACGTGCTGCTCGGCCAGGCAGGCGGGTTCGAGCTGGCGCTCAGCCGGTTCGTCGACGACTGCCTCGCGCAGGGCTGCTCCCTGGGCGGCACCCAGCAGCAGGTTCTCGACGCTGTCTCCAGCATCATCGAGGCCACCGACGACAGCCCGCTGCCGACCTCGTCGCGCCCGTTGAGCCAGACGCTGGCCGTGTACGGCATCATCGGTCCGCTCTACTGGCCGGCCAGCCAGGGCTACCCCCTGCTGGAGGAGGCCCTCGAACAAGCGCTGGCGGGCGACGGGACGGCGTTGCTGGCGCTGGCCGACCTGTACCTGCAGCGCAGCCCCGACGGCACGTTCCCCAACAACCAGTGGGACGTGTTCACCCCGGTGTCGTGCCTCGACCGACCGGGCGACTCGACCCCTGCCGACGTCGAGGCGCTGCTGCCCGAGTTCACCTCGGTCTCGCCCCGGTTCGGGGAGTCGCTGGCCTGGGGACTGACCGCCTGCACGGACTGGCCCATCCCGTCCGACGGCCTGCCGGCCCCGGTGCCCGCCCCTGAGGCCCCGCCGGTGCTGGTGGTCGGGACGACCGGTGACCCGGCCACGCCGTACGAGTGGGCGGTGTCGCTGGCCGAGCAGATGGAGTCGGGCGTTCTGCTCACGTACGAAGGCACTCCGCACACCGCGTACCGCAAGGGCAACGAGTGCGTCGACTCCGCGGTGGACGACTTCTTCGTCGACGGGACTGTTCCGCAGGACGGTCTGCGGTGCTCCTGAACGGCGCTCGTGCGCCTCAGCCGACCGGCGGCACGGCGACGTCGACGGCCGCGGCCGGCGTCCCGGCGAAGCCGCCGATGCCGTGGCGCACCAGCCCGGCGGTCTCGGCGACAGGGCTGGTACTTGCCTGGGTGGGATACCTCGTCTCGCTGACACCCACCATGGTGCCGCGCACGACCACCGTCCAGGTGGTGATGAGCACGCTGCTGCCGCTGACCGGCTACGCGATCGGCGCCGTCCTCGGCGCGTTCACCCGGCTCGTCACCGGCGACCGACGGTGGCTCGACTCACGCGACACCGCTCGTCGGGTCGCGCTGGGTGCCTTCGCCGTCGCGGCTGCAGGCGCCCTCGCGCTGACCCCGTTCGCGCTGCAGTGGCAGACCGAGATGGCCGCCGCCGCCGGGTGGGGGCTGCCGTCCTGGCCGCTGGTCGTCGTCATCGCGCCGCTGGCCACGGTGCTTCTCGTCGGTCTCGGGCGCAGCGTGCGCGCCGGGGGGCGCCGCCTGGGTCGCACCTGGCGCCGTCTGGTTCCGTCACCGGGGCTGTCGACGCTGCTGGGTGGGTTCACGATGGCGGCGCTGGTCGTCGGGATGCTTGCCGGCATGCTGGCGCTGGTCTACCAGTCGTACCTGCGCACCGATGCCGACACCGCCGGTCAGCAGCAGCCGACGTCGTCGCTGCGCTCGGGCAGCCCCGCCTCGTTGGTCGAGTGGGAGACGCTCGGCCGGCAGGGCCGCGAGTTCGTGGCCGACGGGCCGGACGCCGCCACGATCGAGGGGTTCTCCGGGGTTCCGGCCACGGAGCCGGTTCGCGTCTACGTGGGCACGGAGCAGGCGGACTCGCCCGAGGAGCGCGCGGCCCTGCTGGTGCAGGAGACCCGTCGGGCCGGCGGCTTCGACCGCGAGTCGCTCGTCGTCGTCGTCACCAGTGGCCTCGGTGCCGTCCACCCGGTCTCGGCGAGGACGCTGGAGTACGTCGCCAACGGCGACGTCGCCACGGCTGCCAGCGCCTACTCGTCCGTGCCGTCCTGGCTGACTGCGCTCACCGACCCCACGGGCGTCGACCGCGAGGCCAAGGCACTGGTCGACGCCTTCACCGAGGCGGTCGCCGCGCTGCCCGCGGACGAGCGACCCGACCTGTACCTCAACGGGGAGAGCCTCGGGGCGATCGGATCGCAGGACGTGTTCGTCGGGCAGAGCCCCGAGCAGGTGGCCGAGCACTTCGACGGCGTGCTGTGGGTCGGCACGCCGGCCACGAGCGACCTGATCTCGCAGTGGGTGTCGTTCCCCGAGGGCACCCCGGCATGGGAGCCGGTCGTCGAGGACGGCACGGTCGCGCGGTTCGCAGCCAGTGCCGCGCGGGTGGACCTGACCGATCCCACGTGGGGTCCGAACCGCATCCTGTTCATGCACAGCGCGACCGACCCCGTCGCCTACCTCGAAGGCTCGTTGTGGCGCACGCGTCCGGACTGGATCGGCCAGTCCCGGTTCGACACTCTTCCCGAGCGGATGGCCTGGTGGCCGCTGTTCACGTGGGAGCAGATGCTCATCGACTTCACCACGAACGGCATCGTGCCGCCGGGGTTCGGGCACAACTACTCCGACGCCCACGCCACCGGATGGGCAGCGGTGCTCCAGCCCGACGGCTGGGACGCGGCCACCGTCGCGCGACTCGAGGCCTACCGCGACCTGGTGGACCCGCCCGACCCTGGCTCGCGCGTCGACGACTCCGGCGCGTCGTCCGAGCGCTGAGCGCACTACGGTTGGGCGACTGTGACCACCGACCAGCCGACCGAGCCCCAGCCGCTGGGCGCGCCCGACGAGGACGACGAGCTTCCCGAGCAGATGCGGGTGCGTCGGGCCAAGCTGGACGCGCTGCGTGAGCGAGGGATCGAGCCCTACCCGGTCGGCTACGACCGCACGCACACGCTGGCCGCCGTGCGCGAGCAGTTCGGCGACCTGGACGCCGACGCCACCACGGGGGTGACGGTGGGCGTCACCGGGCGCATCATCCTGAAGCGCGACGGCGGCAAGCTGTGCTTCGCCACGCTGCGTGACGGCACGGGCGACCTTCAGGTGATGCTGTCGCTCGACAAGACCGGCGCGGACGCTCTGGCGTCCTGGAAGCACGACATCGACCTCGGTGACCACGTCGGCGTCACCGGCGAGGTGATCACCAGCCGCCGCGGCGAGCTGTCGGTGCTGGCCGACTCGTTCACCTTGACCGGCAAGTCGCTGCGCCCGCTGCCGGAGAAGCACAAGGGCCTCACCGACCCCGAGGCCCGGGTGCGCATGCGCTACGTCGACCTGATCGTGCGGCCCGAGGCGCGGGACATGCTGCACCTGCGCGCCGGCGTCGTGCGGGCCGTGCGCGACGTCATGCACGCCCGCGACTACGTCGAGGTCGAGACGCCGATGCTGCAGGTGCTGCACGGCGGCGCGAACGCGCGTCCGTTCGTCACCCACATCAACGCGTACGACATGCCCCTGTACCTGCGCATCGCACCCGAGCTCTACCTCAAGCGGCTCATGGTCGGTGGCGCGGAGAAGGTCTTCGAGATCAACCGGAACTTTCGCAACGAGGGGGCCGACTCCACCCACAACCCCGAGTTCACGATGCTGGAGGCGTACGAGGCCTACGGCGACTACTCCACGATGCGCGAGCTGACGCAGGCGGCCATCCAGGCTGCGGCCGTCGAGGTGTTCGGCGAGCCCGTGGCTCGGCGGGTCGAGGCTGATGGCTCGGTGCGCGAGTACGACCTCTCCGGCGACTGGCCGGTCACGACGATGATCGGCGCGCTGAGCGAGGCGCTCGGTGAGCAGGTCGGCCTCGACACGCCGATCGAGGTGCTGCGCACCCACGCCTCGCGACTGGGACTGGCGGAGCCGCCACAGGCCAGTGTGCCCATGCTGCTGGAGGAGCTGTACGTCGAGCTCGTGGAGAAGACGACCACGACCCCGGTCTTCTACCAAGACTTCCCCAAGGAGAACGCCCCGCTCACGCGCACGCACCGCGACGAGCCGCGGTTGACGGAGAAATGGGACCTCGTCTGCTGGGGTGCGGAGCAGGGCACCGGCTACTCCGAGCTGATCGACCCGCTCGACCAGGCAGAGCGCTTCTACGCGCAGTCGCTGCGGGCCGCGGGCGGCGACGAGGAGGCGATGGCCGTGGACGACGACTTCTTGCGGGCGCTCGAGTACGGCATGCCGCCTGCCGGAGGCGTGGGGTTCGGCATCGATCGGCTCGTCATGACGCTGACAGGGCTGGGAATCCGCGACACGATCCTCTTCCCCCTGGTGAAGCCGCGCACGTAGCCGTCGGCGGTGGTGGGAGCGGGATCGTCCGTGCCCACAGCCACGATGCCGCTCCGACGGCCTGCGGTCAGGGCAGGTCGATGACGGCGGACGCGCCGCCGCGGCGCGAGTCGCCGTGCGCCTCGACCCGGCCGTCCGGGTAACGCACCACGACGTGCGCACCGCCGAAGTACAGGTGCTTGCCGGTCCACCGGGTGACCGGGCCGAGCTGCGCCAGGGCGTCCGCGATGTCGTCGTCCAGCGGAGGCTCGGCCTGAACACCTGACCCGTCCCAGTGGACACGCGGCGTCTCGACTGCGCCGTCGGCGTGCTCGCCACGGTCGACGAGTCCGACGAGCACCGACAGCATCGCGCTGCGGATGCGTTCGCTGCCGCCGCTGCCGAGCGCCACGACGCGACCGTCGGGCAGGTCGAGCAGGGACGGCGCCATCATCGAGCCGACCCGCGACCCTGGGACGGCGGTGTGCAGGCCCGCGGGGTGCAGGTCTTCTTCGCCCATGACGTTGTTCATCTGGACGCCGGCGCCGGGCACCATGATGCCGCTGCTCGACCCGTTCGACTGGGTGAGCGACGCCACGGCCCCGTCGGCGTCGACGACGCTGACGTGCGTCGTCCCCTTGACCGCGACTGGGACGCGGCGACGCAGCTCTTTCTCGCGCTCGGTTGCCCCACGCAGTGCCGCGATGAGCCTGGTGGCGCCGGCTGCGTCCGCCGTCACCGGGCCCTGCTCGCCGAGAAGCCGGGTGGCCTCGGCCAGGATCGGTCCGCCGAACGACGGCGCCGGGTTGGTCGACAGCACCGCGCCGCGGTGTCCCGCCCGCAGCGGCGTGCGTTCGACGGGCGCGTATGCGGCAAGATCGTCGGCGTTCAGGGCGCCGCCGACGGCTGCGACGTCTGCCAGCAACGCCCGCATTCCGTCGATGTCGGTGAAGCTGCGCACGGTCCCGGAAGCGATCGCTTCCAGGGTTGCAGCCAGCTGCGGGTTGGTGAGAATCGAGCCGATCGGTGGTGCCGCGTCGTCGATCGAGTACAGCGACCAGCACTCGTCGCTCAGCCGGAAGATCTCGGTGAGCAGGACGCCGGCCGCGTGCTGCGTCGCGTCGACAGTCCAGCCCTCGGCCGCGAGTCGCGTCGCGGGAGCGACGACCTCGGCGAGATCCAGTCGGCCATGCCTGTCGTGGGCATGCAGCAGACCGGCCAGCGTTCCAGGCACTGCGAGCGAGCCCAGCCCCGCGTGGAACACCTGATCGGCTCCGCCGAACCTGATGGTGACGGTGTCCAGGGTCGGTGCCGGCGCGTCGCCGGGGCGACCGAGCCCCGGCGCGTTGACGAAGAAGTCGTGCACGACCTCCTCGCCGCTAGCCGTGCGAACGGTGAGGAAACCGCCGCCGGCCAGGCTGGCGAGACCCGGTTCGCAGACCGTGGCCGCGAAAGCGGCACCGACAGCCGCGTCCACCGCGTTGCCGCCTGCGCGCAGGATGTGACCGGCAGCCTCGACCGCCCCGATCGATCCCGCGGCGACGGCCGCTCGACGTCCAGGCACGTCGGGACTGTACGGCGAGCGCGTCACCGAGTGGTCGGCGGCTCCCGGTTGCCGGTGGGCCTCACCTGAGCCTTGACGTCGACCGGACCCACGTACACTGGGCGGGCTGCCGGGCCGCAAAGCCCGCTCGCCGCCTTAGCTCAGTTGGCCAGAGCGACGCACTCGTAATGCGTAGGTCGTGGGTTCGATTCCCACAGGCGGCTCAAGCATTTGCCCAGGTCAGCGGGGGTTTCCCGGTAGGCGTCCCAACTGACTAGTGTCCGGATAGTCCGCGTTGTACGTCGCTGGTACACATCGAGTACACATGCTGGTGTGTACTGGATGTGTCCTGAGCGGGCTGGTGGGCGTGTCGTCGCAGGTCAGCCGGTGGTTGACCGACGGGTGGGGTGTGCGCATGTCATGCGCCTGGGTCTCGACGATCTCACGCCGGGGCAGGATGCGGTCCATTCACTGGCGGGTGCGCTTCGAGTCCGCAGTCGGCTGTCCGTCGAGCGGGCCTTCTTCGCAAGCGTGTGCGTCACTGGCGGCGGGGTGTGGATCAACAGCGGTGTGCAGCTGAACGGGTAGCGAGCGGTTGTCGGTGGGGGCACCAGATGGCACACTGGTACCGTAAGTCGTACCACTAGGAGTCATGATGGCTGTCACCGCGAGCGAGGCCCGCAAGAATCTGTTCCCTCTGAT
Organism: uncultured Actinomycetota bacterium; assembly: GCA_963714455.1. GTDB lineage: Bacteria > Actinomycetota > Actinomycetes > Jiangellales > Jiangellaceae > CAVQGZ01. Next base: position 28,869 of record CAVQON010000011.1, on the reverse strand, counting down.
CGAGCAGGTCAATGCCGATCGAACCCCCGTCGAGATCACGTCCCGGCGCGGCGATGCGGTCTTGATGTCCCGCGCCGACTACGACGCCCTGGAGGAGACCGCCCACCTGCTGCGCGTCCCGGCGAACGCCCGCCACCTACTGGAGAGCCTGCAGCAGGCCAAGACCGGCCAGCGGGACCCGCACGACCTCGTGCGATGAGGCTGGTCTTCACCCCCAACGGCTGGACGGACTACACATACTGGCTGGCAGCTGACCGCCAGACCCTCAAACGGATCAACCGGCTCATCGACGACGCCCTACGCGACCCGGTCGCCGGGATCGGCAAACCCGAGCCACTTCGCCACATGCTCTCCGGGGCCTGGTCCAGACGCATCACCGAGGAGCACCGCCTGGTCTACCTCGTCGACGGCGACGACCTGATCATCCTCCAGGCCCGCTTCCACTACGAGTAACTGGCATGCGCAGGTGAGTCGGCTCGCGGCGATGTGACACACACAGGGGTGCGACTCCGCGTCCTGCTGGATGCTAGCATTGCTGTCAGGAGGTGGGTGATGGGTACTCTCACGATCAGGCAGCTAAACGAGCGGACGCATGCGCGGCTGCGGGGGCGAGCGGCCGAGCATGGACGTTCGGTCGAGGCCGAGGTTCGGGCGATCCTGGACGCGGCCGTCGACTTTCCCGAGCAGAACCTCCTGCTGTCGTTGCATGCGTCCTTGGCTGAGATCGGCGGAGCGGACCTCGACGTGCCGTCTCGCACCGATCAACCACGCCGGGTGGACCTGGCGTGATCATCGCTGACACCAACGTGGTGTCGGAGTTCATGAGGGACTCACCAGACCGAGCGGTGCTCGCTTGGGCGCAGGGCCTCGGCCCGGCGGACCTGACCATCTGTGTCGTGACGGTCGAGGAGATCGAACGAGGGCTGGGGCGGCTGCCCGCGGGGCGACGTCGCGCTGACCTGGAGCAGCGCTGGCGCCGGCTGGTGGACACCTTCGCCGAGGCAGTTGCTGTCTACGACCTGCCAGCGGCCCGACAGACCGCTGAGATCCTGGTGACGGCCGAGGCTTCTGGCCGACCGATGTCCCTGGCCGATGCCCAGATCGCAGGCATCTGCCTCGCAGGCCGCTATGAGCTGGCCACTCGCAACATCAGTGACTTCTCTGCAACGCCTGGGCTGACCATCGTCAACCCGTTCGAGTAGGTAGCCCTATCTGGGCGCAATCGACGCGGTTCAAGGACCGAGCCAGCTCTCGTCGCGGTGCGTCCCTACGCGGCGGAGTGACGCGCACGTCGGTGCATGCGTGGACGTTGTCGGGTGGCCACCTGACCGACCCTGAGGCGTGCTGGACCAGCGGTCGGAGTCGTCGCCGCGAGAGGGAAGTGATCGCTTCGCGGGCCTGACGCTTGCCTTCGACAGCCTCAGGCCCGCGAAGAGGGCAGTGCGGAGGCAGACCCGGTTCGGCGACGATGGGCCCTGCGCTGGCCGAGGGAGGGCGTTGACCGGTCACAAGCCGCGATGCGGTTCAAGGGTTCCTGTCGACTGTCTCTGGACGGCTGGGACCTGCGGGAGTAGTCAGGAGGTGCGTCTGGCGACTGCAGCTGCCGGGCGGTGACGGCTGAGCCGAGCCGGAGGGGGTCGAGATGGAGACGATCGCGGGCAGCCAGGTCCTGCAGGATCTTGAGGCGAGCAAGAAGAAGTGGGCCCGGCTGCCGGTCCGGGACAAGACCGGTTACCTGCGGGAGGTGCGGCGCCTGACGGTGCAGCATGCCCCGGACTGGGCTGAGGCCGGCGCCCGGCTGAAGGGCTTCCCGGCTGACTCGCCGTTAGGGGTGATGGAGGAGTGGCTGCAGGGCCCGATGAATCTGGGCAGCTACCTGACCGACCTGATCACCTCGCTGACCGCGCTGGACCGGGGGGATGACCTGCTGCACGGGATCCGGCTGCGGACCCGCCCGGACAGCCAGGTCATCGCCCGGGTACTGCCCCGCAACGTCTACGACCTGCTGCAGCAGACCCAGGTGGACGTGTGGATGCAGCCCGACGTGACCATCGAGAACCTGCCGGCGTCGCTGGCGCCGTTCTACCGGCAGACCGACCCGCCCGGTCGGGTCACCCTGGTCCTCGGCGCGGGCAACGTCGCGCTGCTCACCCCGCTGGACATCTTGTCGGCGCTGATCGTCGACGGCGATGTTGTGGTGGTGAAGATGAACCCGGTCAACGAGGTCTACGGCCCGGTCATCGAGCGAGTCTTCGCCCCGCTGATCGATGCCGGGTTCGTGCGGTTCGTGTACGGCGGCGCCGACATCGGGGCCGCGCTGGTGCATGACGACCTGGTCGAGCGGGTCCACATGACCGGTGGAGCGCACACCTACGACGCGATCATGTGGGGCACCGGACCCGAGGCGGACGAACGCCGCCGCCGCGGCGAGCCGCTGCTGGACAAGCCGTTCACCGCCGAGCTGGGTGGCGTCGGGCCGACCATCGTGGTGCCCGGCCGGTGGAGCCAGGCCGACATCAACCTGCAGGCCCAGGTCGTGGCCACCCAGAAGCTCAACCACTCCGGGCACGTGTGCGCGGCCTCCCAGGTGCTCGTGCTACCGGAGTCCTGGCCGCAGGCCGAGGAGTTCCTGACCGCGGTCCGGGCCGCGTTGGCTGCCGCCCCGCACCGTAAGTCGTTCTACCCCGGCACCCAGGACAAGATCGACGCCTTCACCGCCGAGCACCCCGACGCCGAGCTGCTGCCCTGCCAGCAGTCCCGCGTCCTGCTCACCGGGCTGGATCCCGCCAGCAACCACCCCGTCTTCGGCACCGAGCTGTTCGGACCCATCTACGCCACCACGTCGCTGCCCGGGGACACCCCGGAATCGTTCTTGTCCAACGCCATCAGCTTCGCCAACGACCAGCTGACCGGCAACCTGTCGGCCAACCTCATCATCGACCCGGCCACCGCCAAGAGCCTCGGACCCAGGCTGGAGGACGGAGTCGCCGACCTGCGAGCAGGCAGCATCGGCATCAACACCTGGAGCGTGCTCGCCGCCGTCACCGGGCGGTGCCCATGGGGGGCCTACCCCGGCAACAAGCCCACCGACATCCAGTCCGGCATCGGGACGGTACACAACGCCCTGATGTTCCCCCAGCCGCAGAAGAACGTCCTCTGGGCAGGCTTCCGTCCCACCCCACCGCTGACCCGCAGAGGCCAGTACCTGCGGGCGCTCAAGCCGTTCTGGCTGGTCGACAACGAACTCACCATCGCCAACGCCCACGCCCTCGTCGACTTCTACGCCAACCCCACCCCGAGGACCCTCCTCGCCGTCCTGAGCAGCCTGTTCCTCCCCTGACTGGGGTAGGTCCGGGACCGACCGGGACACCGATCACCACCCGCGTATTGACGCCTACGGGGCGTCTGCGGTCGCGCCGCGAGTAGCCCAACAGGCGGCGGAGTGACGCGGGTTGCCCGAGCGCATGTTCGGGTTGCGTGGCAACGCTCGCCCATGCCGAGAGTCGGGCATTGCGGCGGACTGCTAGGGAGCACCAGGCATGCGCCCCTGCCCCTGGGAAGGCAGTGGCCCTGGTCTGCCTTCCACCCGCTGGGCGTCGTAGGTCGAGCACCGCCTGGGGCAGCGCACCCGAAGCCCGTCCGGCTCCGGTGCCGGTGACTTCGGGCTCTGTCGGGGATGGCGCGGCGAGAGTACTCGTGAGTGGAGAAGAGAGGGGACGGTGAATGTCATGGCAGAGGTCTCGGCAGGGATGATCAGCGGTGGGATCCCGTACCTGGCGGTGGGTGAGGGCCCGCCGTTGGTGATGGTGCAGGGGCTGACATCGGCCCACGAGGTCCCCACGGGGATGGAACGGCGCATGGCGCTGTCGATGACGAAGCCGTGGACCGGACACTTTCGGGTGCATGTGGTGAACCGCAAGCAGGGCCTGGCGCCGGGTGAGTCGATGTCGGACATCGCCGGGCACCTGTGCTCGGCTATCGACGCCGAGTTCGGTGGGCCGGTGTTCCTTACCGGCACGAGCACCGGCGGGTCTGTCGCGCTGCAGCTGGCGGTGGACCGGCCGGACCTGGTGCGAGCGTTGGTGGTGGTGTGCTCGGCCTACCGGCTCGGCCCTCGCGGCCGGCAGGTGCAGCAGGACCTGGCCCGGCTGACCAGGGCCGGGGATCCCGCGCGCGGGTTCGCCGGGCTGATGACCGCGATGATGCCGGCACCGCTGCAACGCCCGCTGCAACCGCTAGCGCGAGTGATGGCACGCTCGATGACCGCGACCGATCCCAGCGACATGCTGGTGACCCTGGACGCCGAGGACGTGTTCGACGTCGGCGACCGGCTCGACCGGATCACCGCACCGACCCTGGTCATCGGCGGGGCCAAGGACGTCTTCTACACCCGCGCGCTGTTCGAGCAGACCGCCGCCGGGGTCAAGGACGGCCGCGCGCACATCTACCCCGACTGGGGACACGGCCGCACCGCCACGTCCGCCACCACGGCCAACCTCGCCCTGGGGTTCTTCCTGGCCGCGGACGCTCGCTAGGCCGTCGACACGGGACGGGACCTTGGGCACTCGTCGCGCAGCACGACCAGCAGGACTGTCAGACAGAGGGTGCCTGCGGCACACAGTCGCGGGAGCAGCAGGTCGTCAGCCGCGACCGGGTGGGATGCTCACGAAGGGGGCCGGCACGATGACTACGACGTCCCACACCAGCAGCATCCATATCGACGCCCCGGTCGAGAAGGTCTTCGCACACGTCAAGGACCCGCAGAAGCAGTTCGACGCCTACTACCAGAAGGAGAAGCCGATCATTCCGGCGATGGAGATGGCACCAGACGCCGGCGCAGGGTCCACCTGGAGGTGGCAGGGTCACATGCTGTTCCTGCCCATTCACGGCACAAACACCAGGGAGGAGTACGTTCCCAACAAGCGTTTCGTCGACCACTCCTCCACCGGGCCGAGGATCACCTTCACCTTCGAACCCGACGGGACCGGCACCACCCTGACCCTCGTGTACGAGTTCGACACGAAGGTGCCCTTCCTGGACAAGCTGACCGACGCTGTCGTCTGGAACCCCGACCGCGACCTCGGCATCTGGCTCAGCAACCTCAAGGCAGCGATTGAGGTCTAGCAGCGCTCGTGGCTCAGCGCCGGCCGTCGTGGGCCAGCATGGACCCACCTCCAGACCCGCTCGGGCGTGCGAGTTCGCCTGCACCCTGCGGTCGTAGCTACTGAAGGCTGACATCCCAACGTGCCGCGAGGTGCGCGTTCAACCGTCGGGTCACGGGAGGGGTGCTGGGATGGGCTCGTGGCGAGGCTGGTGACGTGGTCGCAGTACCGAGAGTCGATCGGGGACCGCTCGGGCCTGTTCGCTGCGGTGGCCGACCATGTGCCGGTCGAGCGTGCGCGGTACCCGGGCAGCTACGTGGACCTGTCCCCGTCGACCGCTCTCCGGTCGGTGACCTACGTCGACACCGATGCCCGGGCCGCGAGGTTCTTCGCCGACCCCGACCTGGTTCAGGACGAGCTGGCCGGCCGGACCCGTCCCGGCGCCGGGCAGGACGTGCGCTTCGTGGCCGCGGACTATACCCAGCCGCTCGACGTGGCCGACGGCGGCGTGGACCTGCTCATCTCGCTGTTCGCCGGACCGGTGTCCGACCACACTCGCCGCTACCTTCGCCCGGGTGGGTGGCTGCTGACCAACAGCAGCCACGGCGACGCGAGCCTGGCCGCCCTCGACCCGACGCTGCACCTGATCGCTGTCGCGCATCACCGGGATGCCCACTACCGGCTGACCACCGACCGACTGCAGGAGTACCTGGTCCCGAGACGACCCGAGACGGCCAACGCCGACCGCATCCGCGACTCTGGCTGCGGCATCGCCTACACCCGTTCCGCCTTCGCCTACCTCTCCCAGTACCTCTGACCAGCGCTCACATCTGCTTGATATGCCGCGACTAGTGCGTTTCTGGTCGTGCCGCGAGTAGCCCAACAGGCGGCGAAGTGACGCACCCGAACCGGCGATTCTGTCGCTGTCAGGCCGGTGTCGGGTCCGGGTCGGGAGCCGGGGGCACTGTCCTCGGGCGGCGGTGTCGGATCAGCGTGGTCCCCAGCAGCAGAAACCGGATGGTGGTGCCGGGGACGACCAGCAGGTGGACGATCCGCGCCACCGAGGACGCCGCTGAGCCAGCCAGACTTGCGAGCCGGTGACCGGCGTGGCGGACCTGTGGTGGCCGAGGCGGGAGATCATCGGTTTGGGGCTGACCCCGATGGTGGTGCCTGTGGTGGTGTGCTGCTGGGCAGCATCGCTTCGGACGCGGTCGTGACGGCTCGGGTCGCCCAGCGTTCGCTGAATCCGGCGCCGACAGCAGCAGCGAGGGCGGCGCGTGAGTCCAGCTGCAGGCCGGCTACCCCGGACTGAAGGATCAGCACCATCACCAGCGCAGATGCCGCCCCGATGAGTGGTCGCAACGGGATGAGCAGCCAGGACTGCTGAAGGTCAGGGATGCGCGCCACGAGTTCTTGGTCGCGCAGAGAGAAGAGGGCGCTCAGTGTTGCTCCCACGGCCCCCAGCGAGCCTACGAGCAGCGCGGAGGGCACGTTGGCCAGCAGGTTCGGCTCAGGGTCTCCCACTGCTCCGGCGAAGGCGAAGACCAGCACGAGGCCCACGAACAGGCTGACGCTGGAGACCGCGAGCCGTTCTCTGAGCATCGCGGACTTGAGGTAGCTGTTGTCCAGGCCGTCGTCGAGCACTCGCCTGCATTCCAGCACTGTTCGCAGCGAAGGCTGCGGTGCGGCGTCGTCGATGGCCTCGATGATGCAGGTCCGCCGCCAGCCGCGCAGCTTGTCGCTGGCTTCGGCCCGCACACGTGCCGCCTCTTGCGCCAGCTCGGCGTCGTCATAGGCCCAGAGCAGTTCCCGGCTGGCCGCCTTCAGGGCGGTCCACGCACCGTTGAGGTCGTGGTCCTCGGCGCGAGCCACTGCCGTGGCCCGCAGCGCGCTGTGACGCTGGTACCACTCGACCGTGCTCTCGATGTCGCCTGCCTGCCCGTGGCGCAGCCTGGCTGTGGCCTCGTCGGCGCTGAGCGCTAATCCTGTCCGGAGCCGGTCCCATTTGGCGCGTCCCAGCAGCCGCGGTGCTCTGGTCATGATGCTCACCATGGGGCCTCGCCTTGGTCTGTGGCCTCCCCGTGAGGTGGGGCGCGGACCTGACTCGTGGGTCGTGGCGACTGTAGAGCCCTACAGTCCGGTTGTGGACGGCTTCTTCAGGGCAGGCGTAGCGGCGCTGATCGTCAACCATGAGGGACTCGTGCTCGGTGCCGAGCGAGCCGACATCCCCGGGGCCTGGCAGGTACCTCAGGGCGGTCTGGGCGATCGCGAAGAGCCGGGGGACGCCGTGCGTCGAGAGCTCACCGAGGAACTGGACATCAGCTGGGACCGGCTCACCGTGGTCGCCGTTCACCCGGAATGGCTCGTCTACGAGCTCCCGCCCGGGGACCGCAACGCCAAAGTTGGGCGGGGCCAGGCACACACCTGGTTCCTCCTGCGCTACTCCGGGCTCGATACCCCGGGACCTCGCGACGCGGAGTTCATCCGGACAGCCTGGATGTCGATCTCGCAGCTTCGTCAACGGACCTGGTTCGTCCGGCGGCCCGCGCTAGAACTACTGACTGAGCGGTGGTCGTCCCATCTGCACGTCGAGCCACACGCAGGACACGGGGAAGGGCAGCAACACCCATGACACATGCCCTCCCACGACGGTCAACAGGCAACCGGAGACCGAGCTGCTCCAACCCCGCACGCACCCACACCTCCTCGGGTCCGCCACCGCCGAACGCGTCGCTGTACTCCGAGCCGGCCTGGCTGCGCAGTGATCCTCACCGATGGGCCATGCCGAACTGCTGAACCTCAGCATCGGCATCCGAGACCTCTGAACCCAATCAGGAGCCCGTTGACCTGCGTTCACGGGATGCGGACAGAGTTGGCGTGTGGCCCGTGGCCGTGATCCGTGCGGCAATCAGGCTCGGCCAGGGCGGCTGGGATGGGGGTGACCAGCGTGGCGCACCGGCAACGGCGCCTTTCGAACTGGTGAAGTGCGACGTTTCCCGGTCCCGTCGGTGCGACGATGCGAACCGCAACTGTCGATGGGGTGTCGTGGCCCACTGCCCAGGGGAGATGCCGGTGCGCGTTCGAGTGTCCGCCCATGTGCGTGTGTCGGGACGTTCCGATCCCCTTCCTGGGGTGCAGGTGCGATTCCTGTCTGGGACCCGTAGGCCTGTCGTTCTGGGGCGGGCGACGTCGGGCAGGGACGGCATCGCGTCCATGGTGGTCGACGTGCCGGCGCCGAGCCGCCCATGGGTGCGTGGAGGCGTCGATGTCCAAGAGTTGCGTGCGGTCGCGGAGGTGGACGGCAAGGTGCTGGTCTCGTCGCTGCTGCGGCAGACCAGGGGCGGCCTGTCTGCTGACCTTCCCGTGGCTTTCGCGACAGCGGTGCAGGTCGGGCTGATCGCACGCAAGCCTCGCCGCGACCCGCGGGAGAAGTCCGCCGAACTGATCTCGGAGTGGCGGGACCGGGTGGAGAAGGATCCCGACGACCCGATCGGGACCAGGTTGTGCCTGTCCCGTCTGGTCTTGGATGTCGTCGCCGACGTGCCGCAACCCAGCACGCGCCTGGGCCGGCAGGCGGCCGAGCTGCTCGATGGGCGGCTGGACGCGCGGACCCTGACCGGGGCCGCGAAGCTCGCCGCCCAGGGGCGCGACGTCATCGACAGGTCCAGGCTTGCCGAGCGGGGCTGCGGTGCGGACATCTCGGTGGATGACCTCACCAGGCTGGCAATGTCCAGCGGCAGCGGTGGGGACGTGGTGGCCGCGCTCAAGGACCGTGCCGCGCCGCCGTCGGAGACTGTCGGACCGGCGCAGAAGGGCACACCGTTCTTCGAGGGCGCGGTGGAACTGGGTAAGGACTGCCAGGAACGACTCAACCAGGGGCAGCTGGACGACCAGACCACGCAACGGCTGCAGGACCTCGTGGACGATCCGATCCCGATCCTTTCCGACCCCTCGGTCAACTTCGTCCGGGTCTACGCCGACTCCTACGGCCGCTACGTTCGTGACGCGGACTTCGTCAACAAGCAGCTGACGGTCAGCCAGCTCGACCCGGAGGCGCTCTGGCTCACCGACACCCTGGACATGGACGTGCCGGTCGACTCTGAGGAGTGTCTGGTCCTCGAGCCGGACCAGGACGAGCCTGCCCGGCAGGCGATGCTTGTCGATGTCGGTCCCGGCCAGACGGTGGTGCTGTACGGGTCCGGCTTCATCGGGGAGACTGCGCGCGTGCGCCTGCGCCACCGCCGTTGGGCGCCGGACGTCGACGATGGGCGTCTCGTGCCGCTGCCGCCGGCTTTCAGCGTGTCGCTTGCCGAGGACACCCTGCCGGTGCACGGCTCCGGCCAGCCCGCCCCGCCGGTCGACCCCGAGGAGTTCGTCGACGACGTCGTGCTGTTCCCCTGGCCCGCCGAGGCCACCGAGCCCGGCCTGTACGAGGTGATGCTGGAGTTCGACAACACCGAAGGACACATCACCGGCTGGACCGAGGACCCCACCACCTGCCAGATCACACTGGAGTCGAACAACACCACCGCAAGCCTGCTCGTGGCCGTCCTCCCGGCCTTGGACGATCCCGTCGTCACAGTCGCGGCACCCCAGGTCCGCTGCGTGGACGAGACCAACCCCGAGCCGTGGCCGTTCTTCGACGACATCCTGTTCACCGCACAGTGCTCGCTGCTGCGATGGCATCTCGACGCCGACGACCCTGATGCCACGACGTTGGAGACGCTGCTCAGCCGCACCGTCGACGACCGACACTTCTTCGCCGGGGACGGGGAGGACTGGCTCACCCCGACACAGCTGTTCACCCTGCTGCCGGAGTCCGGAGCCGGCGGCCACCAGCTGGCCCTCGAGGACCTCGTGGCCGTGGTGCTGTCGGTGGACGAGGTCGAGGGCGAGATGGACCGACAGATCCTGCGGGGGCTGCTCATCGCGGTCCTGGTGGTCGTGCTCATCCTGGTCGTGGTCGCAGCTGTCGCCGTCGTCATCGCCCTAGTCGTCGCTGAAGTGATCACCGTGGGGCTGGCCACCCCGATCGTGGCCATCGTCGGCACGGTCGCGACCGCACTGTTCGGCACCGTCCTGACAGCAGGCCTGGTCGGGATCGATGCCGCGATGGCCGCCATCCCGTTCAGCGCCCGAGTGATGTCAGCGGGCCCGTCGTTCTCCGGGATCGAGCTGGCCAGCCGCGCGTCCCCGGTGCGCTTCCACCGTGTCCTCTACCTGTCCCCCCGACCAGCACCCGCCGGAGACGTCACCACCACCAGCGGCCTCACCGACACCGGCCTCCACGAGACCTACACCGGCAGAGGCGAAGGCGGCACCTACCGAGTGACGCTAACCGTCACCACGTAACCCAACACCGGGGTCGTCCTCACCCCCAAGCCCCCTGACCACACGGTCGCGCCACGAGTAGCGCGACTCGCGGCGGAAGGACACAGCCGCGGGCGCACGCTACGTGGCGAAGTGGGGCAGGTTCCCGGCGTTGTCGAGACGGGGGTTCGCTGTGGACATGGTGAGGGGGCCGGGGTCAGAGCAGGCCGGTGTGGATGGCGTATGAGGCGGCGCCGGTGCGTGATGTTTGGCCGAGTTTCGTGAGGATGTTGGCGACGTGGCGGTGCACGGTGTGCTCGCTGAGGACGAGCGTCGCGGCGATCTCATGGTTGCTCATGCCCTGTGACACCAACTGCAGCACGTCGCGCTCTCGTGTCGTCAGCGGACCGGCGGTCGGCACGCCGACAGCGTCGGCGAGGTGGCGTGCCCGCGCCAGATCCTCACCGGCGGACAGTTCGGTCAACACAGCTGTCGCGATCTTGAGATGGTCGCGGGCCGCGGGCTTCTCGCCCGTCGCAAGGAGCGCCTCCGCCAGGGCGAGGCGCGTGTGGGCCTCGTCGAAGCGCAACCCCGCGGCACTGAACCCGCGCACCGCCTCGGTGAGCAAGCCGACGGCGGTCCGGGGTGGCCCCAGCGCCGCGTCAGCGGCGCAGGACGTGGCCATCAGCGCGGCTGTGCCCGTCATCTGTGCGGTGTGGCGCAGCTCGACCGCGAGCTGGTGGGCGGCGGTGTCCTCGCCCGCGGCGTGCGCGGCGAGAACGGCAAGGTGGAGCAGGTCTGCGCGAATGAGGCGGCTGTCCTGCGGCAGGGACTCCAGCAGGTCCCGGATCGTTGTCCACGCGGCCGCGGAGTCCCCGGCGGACAGGCGTATCCGTGCGCGTCCCGCGATCGCGGTGGGGTGGAACTCAGCCTGCGCGAACAGTGCCTCCGCCTCCTCCCAGCGACCCTGGCGGCGTCGCAGCTCTGCGAGCTGCACCACCGCCGCAAGACGAGACGTGCGGTGCGACGATGCGAGCCGATCAACGACGGCCGTCAGCGTCTGCTCCGCCTCGCGCCACGACCCCTGCGCCACCTGGACCGACGCGTACTGGATACGACACACGTTGAAGAGCGGGGCAAGGTCACGTTCGACGCAGATGGCCTCGACACGGCGACACCAGTCCGCCGCCCTCGTCACGTCCCGGTTCTGGGCGCAGGCCGCGATGAGCCAGCAGCAGACCTTCCCCATCCACATCGGGTCGGGAACGTCACCCGAGGTCGCACCGGCCACTGACGCGTTCAGACGCGCCATCCCCGCCTCGACGTCACCTCGACTCGCTATCGCCAGACCCTGCAAGGCCAGGCCCACGACCTCAAGGTCGTCCAGCCCGAGCCGCCGCGCTACGGCCGACGCCCGTAGGGCGGCCGCCAAGGCCCGATCGGGGTCATGACCTACTTCCAGGGCGAGCTCGGCCTCTCGCACGGCGTGCCACCCATGCTCGGGCGACTCCTCGAGCCCGGCGAGAAGTGACCCTGCACGCCCCCACCAGCCGAGCGCCACGGACTCGCCGTGGCCGAAGAGAAGCGAATCCCACGCCAGGCTGGTTGCAGCACGCGCCGCACCCAGCGGGTCTCCCCTCTCGCGATGACGCCGATACGCGCTCTCGCGGGCCCCGATGCAGGTCTCACCTTCGTCGAGCCACCAGGCTGCCTGGGCCCAACCCTCGTACGCAAGGGGGTCGGCGCTCTGCTCGGCGACGGCCTGGAACTCGGTTCGGGCGAGCTGCCACGAACCCGAGTCCAGGGCCAATGTCGCCGACACGAGTGTAGTCATCGCGCTCAGTATGGTCTTCGGCTCACGGTGCCGTGCCAGCGTTCACCCGCTCCTGGCACAGTGAGCCCTTGAGCGGGTCAAACGGCGGCGCCGGCCGCGAGCGCCTTCACGTCCGCAGTGGTCAGCGGGTTGCCGGCGATTCCCCAGCTGCCGCTACGAACCTCCTCGACCACGCACCACGTCACGGCGCGCATGTTCTCGCCTTCGATGCCCACCATGGCGTCGGTGAGACTCCGAACGATCTGCTGCTTCTGCTCGTCGCTGAAGACGTTCTCGATGACCTTGACCTGGATGAACGGCATGGTGATCTCCTCCTGTCGGGCTCCACCCTGATGCGAAGCCAGTCCCACAACTCTCAACCCCACAGGCCGATCAACGCGTCGCCAGGACGGGCCATCCCCGCTCCGCGAGCACGTGGCCCGAACGGGCCACCGCACGAAGAGGCCAGCGTTCGACGACCAGGGACGACGATCGTCCCCATCTACGCCACCCATTCCAAGCGGTCCGGAATGGACACTGCCGCGGCCGAGATCGCCCTCATCACGGTGCGTCCGCAGGCGGCGCTGTGACGCACCATGGGAAGGCCCTCACAGCGGCAAAGGCATGCGCTTCTCGCTACCCCATCTCGTGTGTGCGGATCTTGTGTGGTCGTGGGCATGGTCATGCCGGCCCGTGCAGTGCAGGCTTCGGTTGCCAGAGACGTACCGGGTCGTCGCTGGGGGTCACGATGAGTCGCCCAGCCATTGACGTCACGACCGCGCTGTCACGATGGATGTCTCCGATGTCCGGCTGGCTGCTGCCGACATCTAGCGGGGCCGGTTCTGCGGAGCGTCGCTTCTATGCGTTGTGGCGGCTCGCGTACCTGATCGGTTCACTCTCGCTGGTCGCCTTCGTCGTGGGCCAGGTCGCGCTCCACGACCAGGTGATGCCGACGTCCGATTCGACGGCGAGCGTGACCGGCTGACCCAGCCGAGCGCCTGGACACCCCTGGTGGTTGGCGATGACGGTCATGGCCGGTCCGTGTGAGAGGTGACTGCGCTGCCCTGGATCGGTTTGGGGGACGCCTGCCTGGGCTCGCCGCGCTTGGTCGGCCGCGGTGGGACACGCTTTCGGTTCTATCCGGTCGCCGATTGTTAGGGACAGACAATGGTCAAGAGGTTCTCTGCAGTTGCTGCTACGGCGGCTGTTGCCCTGGTCGGTGCCGCCGGCGGGGCCGTTGCAGGCCCGGGCGGGGCCGCGGGCGGCCAGCCGTTCGACGTGGACCTCGTCGCGGAAGAGGAGGTCGCGCCGTTTGTTGGCGTCGAGGGTGCCTCGGGCGAGGGCGTTGTGCGCTTCAACCGGGGGCAGGAGCGCATCTGCGCTGACATCGCGATCGACAACTTCACACCCGTGCTCGCGCACATCCATGTCGGGGCGGCGGGCACGAACGGGGGCGTGGTCGTGGACCTCACTCCGCTGATCACGGCGTCTGGTGACATCGTCGGGTGCGTCGACGCCGAGCGGTCGCTGGTCAAGCAGATCAGCAAGAACCCCGAGGACTACTACGTCAACACCCACGCCGACCTTCCGCCATCCGTCCCTGGCGGCTCAGCCGGGTTCTTCGACGGCATTCGCGGCCAACTGGCCTGATGCCGCGTCGGGGGTCTGATGCCGTCAAGGAGTCCGCATTGGCGAGCGGTCGGCCCTAGGGGCCTTCCTGCGGTCGTAGCTGCTTCCGTATCCAAAGCGTGGGCGTGATGCTCGTCGACACGTACGGCGGGTGACCGGGGTGTCCGTCATTTGCATGTCGGTCATCCAACCCACTGTGCAGCTCCAGCGCTGCGGGTCGTCAGCATCCAGGTGTTTCCTCCTCGCGCCAGAGCACATCCGTCCCCCCGTCGCCGGCTCCAGCATCCTCGCTACCACCATGGCGGCCTTCTGCTGGGCATCCTGGACGCTTGGCTCGCCGTCCCGGTCGCTGCCGGCACCCCCCGGATTCTGGACCGACAGTCCCGCAGGTTCGGCAAAGTGACGGTGACCCGCAGTGCGCGCTGTGACGCACCTTCTTGGCCTGGCGTCACCGACACCAGGCTCGGGCTTCGACGTAGCACCGATGACGGGGCTGGCTGCTGTCTTTGGTGCGCCGCCATGGCCAGGGCATCGCGCTACACATCGCGTGCACAAGACCTCGCGCAACGACGCGAGTCGTCCAGGACTCACGCGTGCTGTCCCCGCAGGTCACAGCCCATGTCACGGGGGTTCCTGCTGGTCACGCGGTTGCCTGAAATCGTCTCTTGATGCATAGCTCGTGGGTTCGATTCCCACAGGCGGCTCAAGAAACCGCAGCGCAGAGGGTATATACGAGGACTGAGTCCGGTTTCGCGGGTGACCGGAATGCACACGCGTACACACCAGCTCGTCGCGGGACGTGGACTGGAGACCGTTGATCGGAGACTGCGTGGGTCGATGCCCTAGCTGCCCGACGGCCGCAGCAACTCATCTGGGTTCCGCTGGTGTCATGAGGCGATCGGGCGAACGTCGGTCCGGTTCTCGTCGTCGCGGCGTGTGCGGGTGTGACTCCCGCAACGGCGCAGAGCATCTGCAGGCGAGTTCACGTACATGCCGGCACAGAGCCACGCAGCGTTGACATCCGTGAGTGATCCAGGCGACCTGCTCGGGACGTGGTACCTCGAGGGTCGGCTCGCCGACAGGCAGCAGGGGCCGCTTGTGCTGCGACAGGGTGGACGAGCCGGCTGCTGCGGTAGGTGCACGCGACCACGTCCGGCCTGGCTCCCGCGACCCTTCCCAACGTGATCCTGCGCCTCGGCATTCGCCTGGACTGGCGTTGCCAACTCGGCCGCGACCGCCGGGGAGCGGCGTGGGTCCGGCGCAGGCGTACGCCGCTGGCAGGACCACCCGCGTCGAGCCTGCGCTACGAAGTCCTCGGCCGTCACCGCCATCCCGACCCACCCGACCCCGAGAAAGCGAGGCACGCCCTAAGCCTTCTGCGCACGAGATACAAGGCTCGCGAAGGCATCCGGCCCGACGTCGTCGGACCCGATGAACGGGAAGTTGAGTTGGACGTTGACGAAGAGCACGAGCGCGATGATGGCAACTAGCCCTCCCATCACGAGCAGGTGCGGTACGTACGACTTGATGGAGAAGAGCAGACTGAACCCGATCGTGGCGGCTGCGCCGACGGCGAGTGCAACCCAGAGGCTCGTATGGATCGCTCCTTGCGCGCCACGCAAGCGATGCGTGCGCGCCTCGTCAGCGGTAGCCAGCTGCCGGAGCAGCTGCTCGCTTGCGGCATCGGTCGGCAGGGCTACCTGGGGAGCGATCTGCCAGACCGAACGAAACGAGTCCTCCGCGGGCGCTGAGCGTCCGGAGTAGTTGCTGGCTGCCAGCTCGTCGTTCACCACGAGCGCCGCATAGTCACCGATCACCCCCTCGGCTTGTCTGGCCTCGGTCTCGGTCGAGAGTGCCAGGAGGTCCAGCATCCCGTGGAGAGCCCCTGCCTCTGCCCACGTAGCGGCTTCGGTTTCGTTGTGATGCTCGAATGCCATGACGACTGTGAAGGCAAGCAGGATGCCGTACAAGCCGCCGACCGCGGCAAAGACGATGCCGGCGACGTCATGGTGCTGCTTCATGGCGTCGTGACTCACGCGGCCTCGGAGGAAGTGAAGCAGCAAGAACGTGGGGACTGCGAGGAGCGCCAGGACGACTGCAAGCGTCAGCCAAGCAGGCAGAGCGGCCAGCCAGGCAACGAAGCCATTGATCAGCTCAGTCATCTCACCTCCGGAGTAGCGGCTCGAGCCTAGCCCGGTGGGAAAGCGCCAATCCCTTGCGTGTGGCGTGGCGGAGGGACCAGTATGCGTAGGCAACGTGGGCTGCCTCGCTCTGTTGCCCCGTCGGGGCCTTTACGGCGAATGGCCGATCCGCTTCGCGAAGGGACACCGAGATGGCCTATCAGCCCATCGACAGCTACGGGATGATCGGCAACCTGTCGACTATCGCCCTGGTCAGTCGACACGCGTCCGTCGACTTTCTTTGCTTCCCAGACTTCGACTCGCCAACAGTCTTTGCGGCCCTGCTCGACGATGAACAAGGCGGGCGTTTCTCAATCGAGCCCGCAGGCAGCGAGTGGCGGACAAATCAACTGTACATCCCAGAGACAAATGTGCTTGTCACTCAGTTTCTCTCTGAAGACGGCATCGGTGAGATCACCGACTTCATGCCCCTGGGTCAGGGCCCTCATGCGCACCGCATCGTGCGTCGTGTGGCCACGCTGAAGGGGTCTATGGACTTCGTGCTGCGCTGCGAGCCACGTTTCGACTACGCGCGCCAGGGGCATCGAGCGACCCACCGCGGTGGTTCCGTGCTGTTCTCTCCCGAGGATTCGGCCGCCGGTGCTGCCCGTCTGCGTAGCCTCAATCCCGCCGTGAACCTGACGGTGGAGGGGTCGGATGTGCTCGCCCACTTCTCGCTCGGACCGGACGAGATTGCTGACTTCTTGTTCGAGGTCGCGACCGAGGACGTGCACACGGTCGAGGAGGAGGAGGCCTATGTCGAGATCTCCCTGGCGGCGACGATGGGGTTCTGGCGTGACTGGGTTCGGCTCGGGACCTACCCCAAGCGGTGGCGCGAGATGGTGGTCCGGTCGGCGCTCACGATGAAGATGCTCTGCTCCGAGCGCACGGGTGGGATAGCCGCCGCGGCCACGTTCGGCCTACCCGAAGAAGTCGGGGGCGAACGCAACTGGGACTACCGGTTCACCTGGATCAGGGATGCCTCATTGACCGCCAGCACGCTGGCTGCACTCGGGTTCACCAGCGAGCTCACCGCATTCGTCCGCTGGCTGGCGGCTCGCTACGCCGACAGCGACCAGGACGGGATGCTGCAGATCATGTACGGCATCGACGGGCGCAAAGACCTCACCGAGCAGAGCCTGGACAACCTCTCCGGGTACCGCAACTCGGCTCCTGTCCGCATCGGCAACGGTGCGTACAACCAGCTCCAGCTCGACATCTACGGCGAGATGATGGTCGCCGTGGACAGCTACGACCGCACCTGCCAGCAGATCTCGCACGACCTGTGGTCGCAGGTCAGCCACTCGATCAACTGGGTCTGCAACAACTGGCAACGCACCGACGAGGGAGTGTGGGAGGTTCGCGGCGGACCTCGCGAGTTCTTGTACTCGCGCCTGATGAGCTGGGTCGCGATCGACCGAGCCATTCGCCTCGCCGAGCGCCGAGGTCTGCCCGGGCCGATCGCCAGCTGGCGCAGCGTGCGCGACGACATCTACCAGACGGTCTTCGACCATTTCTGGAGCGATGACCTCTCTGCGTTCGTGCAGTATCGGGACGGGAAGACGCTGGATGCGTCCTGCCTGCTCATGCCCCTGCTTGGGCTCGTGAGCCCGACGGACCCTCGGTGGCTCTCGACGCTCGACGCGATCGGTGAGGCCCTGGTCGACGGATCGTTCGTCTACCGCTATCTGACCGCGGACGCTGCCTCGGATGGACTGGCCGGAACCGAGGGCACGTTCACCATGTGCTCGTTCTGGTACGCCGAGTGCCTGGCTCGTGCCGGCCGCCACGACGAGGCCCGGCTCTTCTTCGAGAAGCTGCACGGCTTCTCCGGGAGCCTGGGCATGTACAGCGAGGAGCTCAGTGCCGGCGGGACAGCCCTCGGCAACTACCCCCAGAACTTCACCCACCTCGGAGTGATCCAGGCGGCGATCTACCTCGACTCAGCGCTCGAGGCAGCCGGCATCCACCACTGACCAGCAGCAGGCTGCACCTGACCGACGACACACGACGGAGGCATAGATGGGCCCCATGTTCGACCCCGAGAAGGTCCGCTTCGCGATCATGCCGACCTGCTGGGTGAACGACGACTTCCCCTGGGTCGGTGACGCCCCCTACCAGCAGATCATGAGCGAGATGGCGCTGGCCGGGTTTCAGGGCTGCAGCATCTCCCACACCTATCCCAGCGACACCAAGGTCCTCAAGCACGAGATGGGCCTTCGGGGCCTGGAGGTCTCCGAGCCCTGGGTCAGTCTGTACTTCACGAATCACGAGATGGGCGACCTCACGCTCGAGTCGTTCAAGCGCGAGCTGGACAAGGTCGTCGCCATGGGTGGCACCGAGATGGTCGTTGCTGAGCTCGGCAGCTCGGTGCACCAGCTACGAGACGTCGCCCTGCTGCCCAACCGGCCGATCTTCACCGACGACCAGTGGAAGCGCCTCGCCGACGGCCTCAACGAGGTGGGGCGGATGACGGCCGACGCAGGCTTGCTGCTGTGCTACCACCACCACATGGGCACCGGGGTCCAGACACGAGCCGACATCGACCGGCTGATGGCGACGACCGACCAGGACACGGTCCACCTTCTGCTCGACGCCGGGCACCTCGCCTGGTACGGGGACGACCCCATCCAGTTGGCCCGCGACTACGCACACCGCATCCGCCACGTACACCTCAAAGACATCCGTCGCGGGCTGCGCGACCAGGCTGTCGCCGACCGCTGGAGCTTCTACCAAGGAATCATGGCGGGCGTGTTCACCGTCCCGGGCGACGGTGACATCGACTTCGTGCCCATCTTCCAGGCGCTCGCCGACGTCGACTACGCGGGCTGGTTCTCCGTGGAGGCTGAGCAGGACCCGCAGAAGGCCAACCCGCTCGAGTACGCGCTCAAGGCCCGCGCCTATATCCGGGACGTGGTCGGCTTCTAGCCGGCGCCGCCGCGACGCAGCAGCTGGCCCATGCCGCCGACGCGGCGAGATCGTTGACGCCCCTCCGCAGATCCCCGGGGACACCTAGCGGCTCGCCGATACGGACCTCACCTCAACCTGGAATGTTGCGGTGAAAGACTCGCCTGGCGCCACGATCCGTAGCCCGTCACCAGAGACCAGCGCGTTCGCCGGTGCAGTCATCGGCTCGATGGCGATGTAGTCCTTGTTCGGAGGGGCAAAGATCTGTGCGTGCGTGTAGCCGCTGGTGAGCTCCACACCGATTCGCCGTCCGCCGCCTGACACCGCGAAGGACGCGGTGGGGCTGAGCAGGGCATAGCCGTCGTCGAACACGTCCCCTGCCAGCGGCCGGTCCAGCCCCGGGTAGGGCACGTCCTCGCCGGTGGGGATCTGGTGCTCGTCCAGCAGCAGGTGCGACATGGCAGGAAGGCTGACCTGAAGGTCGCTGCGACGCACCCCCGGCAACCGGAAGTAGGGATGGAACCCGAACGACACCGGCACCTCGGTCTCGCCAGTGGCCGTGAGCGTCGTCGCGATGGTGAGGATGGAGGGGCTCAGCGAGACAGCCATGGTGAGGCGATGGCGGTAGGGAAACACTGCCAGCCACTCCGGTCGGTCCCAGTCGAGCCGCGCCGTCAGCCGGTCCTGCTGAGCGCTCTCGATCGTCCAGGGCAGCCGCGCCCAAGGGATGCCGTGCATCGGAAGCCCTGCGGCGTCACGAAAGACCAGAGGCGAGGCCGGGTCCAGCGACGTCTGTCGTCCCGCGGCCCGGTATGTCCATCCGCTCAACCTGTTCGCCCACGGGTGCAGAAGCGGGATCCCGCAGGGATCGCCCTGCTGGGCGCGGTCGCTCAGGTCGTCGACCAGCCCCAGCAGCTCCTCGCCGCGATGGCGCAAGGATGCCGCCAGCATGCCGCGTCCTGGGAGGTAGACAGCCGTCAGGTCGGCGGACTTCAGCATGTGCGACGACGGGTCAACGCTCGTCCGGGCCTGATCGCCCCGGCGAGGCTGGGTGTCGCTCACGCCGTGGCCCCCGCAGAGGTCATGAAGCTGAGGCTGGGCATGAAGAAGTACTCCCCGCCCAGCATGGTCACCCTCTCGGCGAACAGGTAGGGGACGTAGGGGCTCTGGGCGACCGGCGCGCCGGTCTCGAAGGACAGGCCGTTGAACGAGCCGTAGTCACGCGGCCACTGCTGCGGAACCCCAGGCGCCCCCGGCGCGGCCTCGCCGATGATCGGGTCGAGGCCCGTCCCGGGCCGCAGGAAGTCGGTGAAGTTGGACCAGGTCGCCTGCAGGAACTCGAACTGGTCAATGATGCTGCTCTGGAGGCAGATGAACAGCAGCCCGACCTTGTCCTCGGGGCCCGGGTCGAGAGTCAGTGGTCCGAAGCTGATGGCTCGCCTCGCGATGCGCCGAGCTCGGTCCTCGCCCGGCGGCACCGCGAACTGGCGCGCCTTGTCTCCGCGCGGGTTCATCTTGCGTGCGTGGGCGTGGAACGGGCACTTCACGCCGTCGACATCGGCGTCGAAGTTGAAGTTGTTGGGCTCGTTCGTCCACCCGTCCACCGCCTGCTCGACGACCGGCGTGCCATCGCGAAAACGTCCGACGACGTAGGCCGACGCAAGCTTCTGCTCGGCCTGGGTGGGCGCTGCGCCCTCGCCACGGGCAGCCCGCGCAAGCGTCGTCGCAAGCTCCGCCTCGTCCTTGCGGTAGTTGATGACGTCCTGGCCGAGCTTGCGGTACACGAGGTACGTCCCGAAGCCGTTGGGGCCGCCGCCCGGGTCCTTCAGCAGGACGAGGCTGAGCGGGGCGCTCGGGTCGTAGCGGTCGAAGCCACCGCTGTTGCGCCGCTCCGCCTCGAGGTCGGCGGCGAAGAACAACGGCTGGCTCACGCCGTCGGCGAAACCGAAGTGCTCGTGCACGCTGCCGGTGCCGTCGTCGGTGACCTTGCCGTCGACCACCCGCATCGCAGCGCCGACCTCTCGGTCGACGATCTCACCCAGCGAGCCGAGCGTCGTCTGGATCGCCTTCGCGGCGGTCGCGGCATGGGCGGCGTCGTCAGCCGCGATGATGACGAGCGCGTGGATCTCGCCCTGAAAGCCCGCTTCCCACTGGGTCACCGGCGGGTCGTTGAGGGCGGGTACTGCCTGCTTGGCCCCCCCGACGAAGCTGACGTCGTCGGGCATCGCACTGGTCAGCCCGAGTGCGCGATAGCCGGCGGCCGACAGGCAGAGGTTGACGAACACTCCACCGTCGGCGCCGGTCTCACGGTGCGCCTGCGCGTCGAGCTGCTGCTGCCATGCTGACGTGACGTGCTGCGTGGCCATCAAGCTGAGCCACGTCAGAAGGTCGGCAGGCGCACCGGTGAACCTGAGGAACAGGTGGATGCTGTGGTCGCGGCCATGGCTCTTCAGGATGTTGCCCTGGGTGTCTTCGAGGGCAGCCTGGATCGCGCGGGGGTCGTTCTGGGGATCGACGGTGCCGAGTGCCGTCATCTGAAGGTTCAGGCTCATGAGCGCCCTCGGCCGGCGAGGGGGAGCCGTGACCCTTGGCGCTGCGACGACATCGTCACGACTTCTTCCACTCGGCGTTGAAGGGAAGCGACTTGTCATCGACGACGACCTGGATGATTGACGGGCTGGTCGTGTTGGCCAGGGCGCCCTGGACGGCGTCGTCGAGCTCGCCGTAGGTCGTGGCCTTCCAGCCTTGGCAGCCGAAGACCGCGGCCAGCTTGCTGTACTCCCAGGCATGCAGGTAGCAGGACTCGAAGAGAGGCTCGGCGTTGCGGAAGACGGTCGCGTCGGCGAGCCACTGCTCCACGCCGTAGACCCCGTTGTTGATCACGAAGACGATGGGGTCGAGGCCGAAGCGGGTCTGGGTCGACAGGCATTGGGCGCTCATCTGGAAGCCGCCGTCACCGGAGAAGACCATCACCCGTTGGTCCTCCTGCTTGGCGAGGCAGACGCCCGTCGCCGCCGACGAGATGTAGCCGATCGTCGAGTACGACGGCTGGGCGAAGAACGCTCTGGCGCTCGGCACACGCAACAGCAGACTGCCGAAGTAGTTCAGACTCGAGTCGCTGCCGACGATGGTGTTCTCGTCCACGTAGCGCGGAATGAAGTCGTAGAACCCCGAGTACGTGATGGCGGCCGTCGGGTCGGTCGGGGCTTCCGCCGACGGCGTCACGGCTGGGGACGGAGTCGGCTGCCGGGAGACTCCACTCGCAATCAGTTTGTCGATGGTGTGCTCGAGCGCCACCTGCGCCTGGAAGTAGGTGCCGTACTTGACGGTGTCGAACGACACGAAGGCGATCTTGTCGAACGCCGGGCTCCAGCCCAGTGAGTTGATATCCGTCAGCCACACGCCCAAGGCCAGGATGAAGTCGGAGTCCTCGACGAGCCCCTGCACCTCTGCGGAGGATGCCTGCCCGTCGAACACGCCGGCGAACAGTGGGTCGTCCTCAGCCAGGACCGACTTGCTCAAGAGCTCGGTGACGAAGGGGATGTTCAGCTGCCGCACGAGCGCTTCGGCCTGCTCGTGCAGACCGAGGCGGTCGACCTCGATGCCCATCCAGAGCAACGGTTTGCTCGCCGTCTCGAGCGACGCCGCGATCGTCGCCACGGCGTCCTTGAGACCGGCCTCGTCGGACAGTGTCCGTGCCGCTCTGAGCTCGCCTTGCGGCGGTTCGCACTCCAGGTCGACCATGTCCTGGAGTAGCTCGATGTAGACCGGTCGTCGCTGCGTGATGCACTGCGTGAGCGCGTAGTCGATCAGCATGCCGGCCAGGTCTGGGTTGTCGATGCGCACCGCGGCCACAGTCAGATGCTCGAAGGCCTGCATGTCGCTCTCGCGCCCGGTGATGAAGTGATGCGCGCTGAAACCGGTCTGCTCGAACGTCAGAGTCTTCTTGATGTCCGGCGTGCCATTGATCAGGACGACGGGAACCTTCTCGACGTAGGCCCCGGCGATGGCGTTCACCGCGCACAGTGCGCCGGCGGAGTAGGTGACGCAGAGCGCCCCGATCCCGTTGAACCGAGCGTAGCCGTCGGCGGCATAGCCGGCATTGAGCTCGTTGACCTCTTCGACGACCGTGATCGGGCTCGGTCGCACGTAGCCGTTGACCCACCCGAGTGAGTAGTCGCCGGCGATCGAGAAGAGGTGGCCCAGACCGAGCTCGTGGAGCCGGTCGACCAGGTACTGCCCGACAGTGTAGGTATCGCTCATGCTCATGACCTCCGTCGATGGGTAGCGATGGGTTCAGTAGCTGGCTGCCCCGCCGAACAGGCGCGGCAGGTAGATGTCGAAGATCCCGGGGCACCGACGCTCGGGGTACCGGGCGATCATGACGTCTTTGAAGTCGTCACCGGACAGCCCGTCGGCGACGGCCGCCATGGCCGCGGACAGGTACTCGATGTTTCGCGCGACCTCGTTCTTGTCCGCCGGCAGGCCGTGACCGGCCAGGAACAGGTCGTAGTCCTCCGTCAGCAGCTGGCCCAGGACGCGGATCCAGTGCCGCATGCCGGAGCTGAGGTAGAGGTGTGTGCCGCTGTACAGCAGGTCCTGCGCGATGCACACGCCGAGCTCGGGCAGCTTGATGGTCAGGTGGAAGTCGATCTCGGTGTCGGTGACCACGTCGAAGACGTAGCGGATCCCGTCGATCGTCTCCTCGCCCGGCTGCACGACCTCCTCGGGCACCACGATGACCTCCGGCAAGAAGTCGCCGAGCTTCCAGTGGTCGGCCCGCGAGTCCTCGCCGTGCTCCTTGAGGAACTCCACGGTCTCGGCCAACGCGTAGATGGGTACGTCGCGAAACGCCGTCCCCAGCCCGAACCAGTGGTCCGGGTGACGATGCGAGAGGTACAGCCTGTCGATCGGCTTGCCCAGGCTGTCGGCGTACGCACGGAAGCGCCGGGCGTACGGTGCGAGGAACTGCCCGTCGACCAGCACAAGCGTGTTCTGGCCTTCGATGATGTGTGTCGCGTTCGCGATGTTGTTGTCCAGGAACGAGGAGATGAAGGTGTGGACGCGGACGTCGCCGGAGCGCTTCGTCACCGTGATGATGGGATCGGGCAGTGGTACCGACATGGGTGGACCTCCGAGATGCGCTGGGGGGCGAGGACGGCTACCGGGCGACCGCGGCAAGATGCTCCTGCAGGGTGGTCAAGCCAGTCGCGGCGACGTCGTAGGCGCTGTCGGCCTGGGTCGGCTCATCCTCGCCGGGCCGCCAGAAGCGCCTGCGCGACATCCGCATGGAGCTGGCGAACGGGGGGACCGCGTTGAACACCTCGACCAGGTACGGGCCGCTGAAGACCGGCTCGAGCTCCCGCAGCATGAGGTCCCACGGGATCCAGCTGTCCCGCACCTCGCCGCGGTCAGGGGCGGAGACGTGCACGTAGTGCAGCCTCTGCTGCGCTGCCGCCCGAGCCACGTTGTGCCGGAAGGTCTGCGGCCCCTGGCTCTCCATGACGACCTGCGCGGTGTCGATGGCCACGCCGGCCGGGCGGCTCTCGAAGCTGTCGAGAAAGTCCAACGCCTCGGAGACCATGTTCGGCCCCGGCGTCTCCCAGCTCTTGACCGGCTCGATCGCGAGCGTGACGTTCTTGGCCACGGCATGCTCGACCAGCTCCGCGAAGCTGGACCGCGCCGCTGCGTACCGTTGCGCCATCCAGTCCTGGAGCGCGTCGCTCCAGATCGGCTCACCGTCGTCGGTGACCGGGAAGACGCCGTAGGGGTAGAGGAAGGGCCCAGACATGAGGGCTGCGTCGCCGCCCAGGATCGCGGTGATGTCGACCCGGGACTTGAGGTACGCGAGCGCCTGGGCCCGCTGCTCCTCATACGGTGACGTGATGTCGAACCGCTGCGTCGTCCCGACGTTGGTGGTGAACGGGACGTCGCCCACACCGGCGGCGTCGAACCGCTTCTTCAGCTCGACGTAGCTCTCAACCTCCAGGGCGTGGTCGACGCCGACTGCCTGCGCCGCGATGTGCACGTCGAAGCCGACGTACCCCATGGCCTTGAGCGCTCGGCAGTGCTCGATCAGGATCTGGCTGTAGGCCTCGTCGTCCGGACGCAGGTCAGCGGTGAACATGAAGAAGCTGAAGTAGATGTCGGGTGGGGACTTGACGCTCATCCTGGCTTCCTTGCTGTAGTCGGTGGTCGGCTAGAAGCCCTCGACGTCGCGGGTGCGGTCATGACGCCGGTGCGGCGGCACTGCGAACCGGGATGCGTGGCGGGCCGGCCCACGTCCCGAAGCCCGGTGGTTTCGCCCCCGGCGGGCTGGCCCCAATGGCGGGCCAGAGCAGCCCCTCGGTGTACGCCGTGGCGGAGACCGTGAAGGTTCCGTCCGCCGGGCGCGCACCGTTGACCTCCACCCACGCGGGTGGCAGGGCGTACCAGATCCCGACGTACCACATCTTCGCGACGTTGCGAGCGACCGGGCCCAGCGTCGGGTCCGAGAGGATCTCGCGGCGGAGCAGATCTTCGAGCGCCGCCGAGCCCGGGCCGGCGGCTTTGGCGGTCACGCTGCCGTAGGCGTCGAGCAGATGGTCGGTCACCGTCGTCCCCACGACCCGGTCGACCACCGCCAGGTAGTCGGCAGCCATGCCGGTGCCACGAAGCTCGAAGACGGTGAATGCCGTGGCGACGGCTGAGAAGTCGAGGAAGCGGTCCAGCCGCTGGCCCTCGCTCGTCGTGCTCACGAGGAACCGACCGGCACGGGCGCGGGCATCTCGAACGTGGGCGCAGCGTTCGTGTCCGGCAGGCCCGGGATCGGGTTGCGGACCAGCTGGGTGAAGAGGTCTCGAAGTCGGAACATGTCGCCGATCGCGTCGGACAAGAGAGCGGGCCGGCCTTGGAAGGCTTGCGTCAGTAGTGCCAGGAAGTCGGCGTAGGAGCGGTTGAAAGCCTCGGCTGCGCTCCGCAGCTCGGAGCCGTCCGGGTAGTCCGTCAGCGTGGCGTTGGTCTTCACCGGGAACGACGCATTCCAGTCCACGTTCACCGGCGGCCCGGTGGGTTCGTCTGGCTGGTCCCCGGCCTGGTAGTAGCGTCCCTTGGCCAGCTGCTGGAAGCGGTAGTAGTGCGACAGCTCGTTCTCGTCGTCGTGGATGCCGCCGCCGTAGCCTTCGCCCTGCTCCCCGATCAGTTCGAGCGCGCAACGTGCGCTCTCCAGGTCGGTTACCGGCACGACCTCGCCCCCGCCGGAGAAGAAGTACTCCGAGGTGACCTGCCGGGCGCGATCCCCGGAGAAGAGCGCGTCGCCCATGGTCGCGTGGAGCCGGACGAGCCCGCGCTCGATGGCCTGGTAGAACTCGCCGATGCTGAAGTACTGGTAGTCGAGCCCCTTCGGTGGGACACCGACCCGCGAGCCCTCCTGCGCCTTCCTGCGCAGCACCTTCTTCTCCTCCGACGGTGGCTCCTGCGGCCGCTCGATCTTCAAGAACGTCGCGATGCTCTCCGGGGAGAATCGCTGGAGGCTGACCTCGAAGTCGGTCTCGCCGTCCGGCAGCAAAGCGGGGTACGAGGGGACGAAGTCGGGCGCGGTCAGGTCCGGCGTGCCACCCACCGCGTTGAGCACGTTGGCCGCGAGCGTCAGGTGCAGCATCTCCTCGACCACCACGACCCGAATCACGTGGACGGCGTCGGAGTTCGTGCCGGGGACGATGGAGTACAGAGCGGTGAGGTACGGCGGGATGGTGGCGTGCTCCAGCTGCAGAGCGACGCGCAGGTAGGCGTGCAGATCGTCCAACGTCTCGATCTCGGAGTGGGACACCGGCTGCAGTCCTTTCGCTAGGGCTTGCGGGCGGGAACCGGCTCCGCGGCGGTTGGCAGGCCGCGTCCGCGGAACTCGGTGACGATGCGGTCGGCGGTGCGCAGGCACATCGCGGCGAGAGTCAGGGTGACGTTGGAGGTGCCGACGGAGGCCATGCTGCCGCCGCCGACGAGATACAGGTTCTCGTGGTCCCACGATCGCTGGTCGCCGTCGACCACGGAGTCCGTCCGCGACGAGCCCATGACATGGGTGCCGGCGAGATGGTTGCCGCCGCGGACGACGAAGCCCTCACCCTCGTACGTCGTGTACTGCGGGTCGGAGGGGTCGTAGCGGGTGTGGTCTGCAGCACCGAGCCGCTGGAACAGGCGTTCGGACAGTCGGCGACCGGCGGCGACGCCGCGCATCGTGTAGTCGGAGAGGGCGTAGGAGATGACCGGCCGCATGTTTCCGAGCGGGTCGACGAGGGAGGGCTCGACGGAGACCCGGTTGCTCTCGCTGGCTGGGACGTCCACCATGAACGCCAGCAGCAGCTGCCGACTGAGTCGGCTGGGCAGCGCGTCGCGCAGGGCTGCGCCGAACAGGTTCTCGCTGTCGACCATCTCCACCAGGTCGGAGTACGGGGAGCCGACGGGCCAGCCCCAGCCGTCGTTGTGGATGTCCACGGCGAACGCGGCCTGCTTCTGACGGAAGGCGCCGTCACGCAGATCACTGATGCCGGCAGTGCACACGGTTCCGCGGTACGTGCCGGCGATCTGCGGCAACAGGCCCCAGGTCAGCAGATACGCGTGGTCCATGAAGTTGCGGCCAACCAGCCCGCTGCTGTTGCCGACGCCCGAAGCGAGCAGAAGCCGAGGGTTCTCCACGGCGCCGGCGGCGAGGACGTAGACGCGCCCGCGCACCGTGTGCGTCGTGTGACGCGGAGAGTCCGGATCGGCATACCGCTTGATCTCGACACCGCTGACCTGACCGGTCTGCGGGTCCAGCACCACCTTCGACGCCACCGCCTGCACCAACAGGTCGACCTTGCCGGTCTGCAGCGCCTTGGCGAGAGTTCGGCCGGCGCTGTACTTGGCCTGGACGGGGCAGATCGGAACGCAGTTGATATTGCCTTGGCAGCGGCCGCCCTCCTCGACCTGGCTCGTACTGACCGCACCGACCGGTGTGAATCCCCGTCCCCCGTCGTACTGGGAGTTGGGGACCCCGTTGCGCGCCTGCGCGAACGCCCGGACCTTGAGCTGGAACTCTTCGCCGTCCATGTCCACCGGTAGGCCGTCGACGCCGGCGGCCACGGTCTTGTCCAGATAGGACAGCGGAATACCGCGCATGGGGAACTGATAGCCGTCGTCGAAGGGCACCCCCAGCTCGGCCTGGTCCGCCACTTCCCCGGACACACCGAGCTCGCGCTCGGCCCTGTCGTAGAACGGCTGCAGCTCCGCGTAGGAGATCGGCCAGTCTCGGCCATGCCCGAAGCGGCTGCGCATGCGGAAGTCCGAGGGCAGCATCCGCGGGGTCTTGGCCTCCCAGTGCATCGTCGTGCCGCCGAACACGCGGGTGTAGGTGGTGTCAGTGGCGAGGGGACCGTTCTTGACGACATAGGCCGACGTGTCCGGCTGACCCGGGTAGATGCGGCGGACGTCCTCACCGCGCGGCATGTCGGCGTTGGGGTTCACCGGGTACGGGGCTTGGTTGTCCTTCACCGCCTTCGCGTAGAACTGCGCGACGTACCTTTCGTATCCCTCCAACGTTCGGTCGTCCCCGACACCTGCCTCGAGAACCAGGACGCGCATTCCGGCCGCACTCAGTTCGAAGGCGATGATCGAGCCGGCGATGCCCGACCCGACGACCACGGCGTCATAGACGATCTCGGAAGCGGCGCGGGCACTCGTTCGTGTGGTGGCGTTCTCAGGAAAATGCACGTGACCCACCCCGAGACTATGAGCCAGGCGGGACGCGGCGAGTCCCGGGGGCCTGGGGAGTTTCAGCATGGCATAGGGACGAGAACGTGTACAGGGGCTGCCTTCTCATCGCGCGCGAACCTTCACGCAGCGGAAGATGCTGAAACGCGCATACATCACTAACCTCTCGAACCGTTCTCGACCATGGATTCTCGCCCGCAACCTG
>CAVQON010000010.1:0-33794 GCA_963714455.1 uncultured Actinomycetota bacterium | reverse complement strand
CGGCGACATGTCCTGCTCTACGGTGGCGGTCGTCCTGACTGGTCGTGACGTCGGATGAGAGGGGTTGTGCATGCACATCACGGACGTTCTGCGCGGCAAGGGCCGAGACGTGTTCACCGTGCCACCTGACACCACGGTGCGAGACCTGCTGGACGTGCTGGCCGAGTTCCAGATCGGCGCTGCGGTGGTCTCCGCCGACGGTGAGCACGTGGACGGCATCGTCTCCGAGCGAGACATCGTGCGCGCGCTGGGCGCACGCGGGGCCGCCGTGCTGTCGGAGGACGTGTCGACGATCATGACCCGAGAGGTCGTCTGCACGGAGCCCACGGAGCTCGTCGACGTCATCTTCGGCATCATGACCCAGCAGCGGATCCGTCACCTCCCGGTCATCATCGACGACCGCCTCGGCGGTCTGGTCAGCATCGGTGACCTGGTGAAGTACCGGATGGCCGAGCTCGAGACCGAGCGCGACACCCTCGCCCAGTACATCAACGCTGCGAGCACCTGAGCCGAGTTACGGCGTCCACCGCGCCGCCGCTGGTCTCACCTGACAGGCTGGCGCCGTGATCGACGCGACGGTGCAGGTGCTGCGCCATCCGAGAAAGTCGCTGGGCAGGCTGGTGCGCAGTGCCGAGGCGGCTCAGGTCGTCTCCGACCTCGACCGACGCCTCTCCCACTACCGACGCGACCGCAAGCTCGGTGCCGGGTCGTTTCGCGGCATGCTCGTCGCGGTGCACCGCGGCTACGTCGTCGGGGACGAGGTGCGCGTGCACCTGCAGGTGCTGGAGCAGCCCGCCATCCCGGAGATCAGCCAAGGCATGCCGTACCGCGACGTGGCCGAGCAGAACCTGCGACGCTACGCCGCGCTCGGGCTGCCGCAGGTGGACGTGCGCATCGCGGTCGGTGACGTCGAGGCCGACGTCACCACCCAGCGCCGCGGCTACGCGGCGGCGACGCTGACCGTTCCCGGCCTGGCGCCGGGGTGGCACCGGGTGGAGGCGACACTGCTGCCCGACGGCGCCGACGCCGAGGTCGTCACCGGACGTGGTCGGGTGCTCGTGCCCGACCCGGACGCGCCGTTCGCCGTGATCAGCGACATCGACGACACCGTCCTGCGCAGCCGCGTCACCGAAGGTCTGCGGGCAGTGCTGGCCACGCTGGTGGGCGATGCGAACCGGCGCGACGCCATCCCCGGCATGGCCTCGCTCTACCGGGGGATCAACCGGGGGCCGGGGACGGCGACGGACGGTGGTGTGGCCGCGCTGCCGTCGTTCTTCTACGTGTCCACCGGCTCGTGGGCCATGTACCCGTTGCTCACCAAGTTCTTGCAGGGGCGGGGGTTCCCCCGTGGGCCGCTGTTCCTCACCGACTGGGGCCCGACCGACCGCTACATCGTCCGCTCGGGCCGCGAGCACAAGCGCAACGCCATCGGACGCCTGCTCAGCGGCGTACCCCCAGACCAGGTTCGTGCTGATCGGGGACTCCGGGCAGGCCGACCCCGAGGTCTACCTCGAGTTCGCCGGCAGCCACCCGACGCAGGTCGCCGCCATCCTCATCATCGACGTCGGGCCACACCTGGCCGACCGCGCCGAAGAGCTGGTCGCCCTCGCGGTGGAGGCGCAGGCGAACGGGGTGGAGTTCCACTTCGTGCGCGACGCCTTCCACGCCGCCCAGGTCGCGCACGAGCTGGGCCTGTGCGACGCCGCGACGCTGGACGAGGTGGAGACCGAGCTGGTCGGTCGATAGCGCCCGGGCCGCACACCCGTCGCGAGCGGATGCCCCGTCGCGAGCGCTCGTAGACTGGACGGGCTTCGCCGACGTGGCGCAACTGGCAGCGCACCTGTCTTGTAAACAGGTGGTTGGGGGTTCGAGTCCCCCCGTCGGCTCAATGTCCGCGCACGTCAGGGTGCGCCGCTTGTTCGTTCAGGCGGACCGCAGAGGACGCAGTCGTCCACGGCTGTGCAGGCTTGTCCTTCTCGGTTTCGAGGTCGAAGCGGCCGCAGGTTCGCCGAAGCGGTCGCTGGTCGTCGGGTAGCGTGACGAGCGCAGCGCGGTTCGGCGCCGATCACGTCGTTGGTGGTCAGCGTCGCGAGCAGGTCGATCGTCCGCCCGCACAAGACCGACCTTGATCCCTCGCGCCTGCAGGAAGTGGGCCAGGTCCTTGAGCTGGATCCCGGCGGAGTAGTCGACGTCGGCGAGGGCAGAGGCGTCGAGCAGAACCCAGCGCACTGGGTCCGGTGCTCCGTCGACCAGCGCCTTGACGTCGTCGCTGAACCGGCTCGCGTTCGCGTAGAACAGCTCGGCGTCGAAGCGGAAGACCACCAGGCCGGGCTCGCTCTGCGTGCCCGGGGCCGCGGCGACGTAGCTGGGCGTACCCCCGACGTCCTGCACGACCACGAAGTCCTTGGGGCGGTACGCCCGGCGGATGATCTCGATGATCGAGGCCACGATCGCCAGGATGATGCCCTGCTCGACACCGACGGCGAAGACCACGAACCCGGTCAGGGCGGCCACGATGAACTCGCTGAAGCGCTCCGCCTTGATCCGCTTGAGGCCCAGCGCGTCGATGAGGCTGTACCCGATCATGAACACGATCCCGGCCAGCGTCGCCTGGGGCATGTTGGTCAGCAGGCCGGTGCCGAACAGCGCGAACAGCAGGACCACGGCCGACATCGTCATGTTGGCCACCTGGGTGCGGCCGTGCTGCTGGTCGAGGATCTGGGTCTTGGTCGGGCTGCCGTTGACGACGAAGGTGCCGGAGAGGCCAGCGGCGATGTTCGCCCCCGAGAGGCCCAGGATGTCGCGGTTGATGTCGACGCGTTCGCCGTGCTTGGCCGCGAAGCTGCGGGCGGTCGCCGCGCTCTGGGCGATGATGAGTACGAAGCAGGCGAAGGCCACGCCCAGCACCTTCACGGCGTCGCTCGGGTTCACGCCCTGGGGCAGCCCGACGGGCGGGGGTCCCGAGGGAACCGCCCCGACCACAGCCACCCCGTTGGCGGACGCGTCGGTGACAGTCGAGATGACGATGCACAGCACCACGGCGACCAGGGCGCCGGGGATCTTGGGCAGGAACTTGCCGAACCCGACGATCAGTCCGACCGTGAGCACAGCGAAGCCGACCGTGGCGAGGTTGGCGTCGGGGATCGAGGTGATCGTCGACCACTGCTGCTGGAACCAGTTGCCGGTTCCCTTGGCGACGCCGAGCATGTCGGGGATCTGCCCGGTCAGCACCTGGATGCCGACGCCGGTGAGGAAGCCGACGAGCACCGAGGTGCTCAGGAAGTCCCCGATGAACCCCAGCTTGAGCAGACGCGCGAGGAACAGCAGACCGCCGCAGACCAGGGCGGTCAGACCGCACCAGGCGACCCACTCGGGCGTGTTCGGCGTGAGGCCGGCGATCCCGAGACCCGCGAGACCAGCAGCGAGCACAGCGGCGGTGGCCGAGTCAGCACCCACCACCAACAGCTTGGAGGAACCGAGGAGGGCGAAGATCAGAGTCGGGAAGATGACCGTGTACAGGCCGGTCTGGATCGGCATCTGGGCGATGGATGTGTAGCCCATCACCTCCGGGATGGCCACGGCAGCCAGGGTCACGCCCGCGATCACGTCACCGCTCAGCCAGGACTTGTCATAGTCTCGCAGGGCCACGGGCATGAGATTCATGCGCGCACGGTAGGTGCGCCGTGGACGACCCGCATAGCCCTATTCGGGTGATGCGACCAGGCGCAGCCAGGGGCAAGGTGGGACTCTTCCGGAAGGGGATGGGACCGTTGGGCAAGAAGAGCAAGAAGGGCAAGAAGGGCAGCAAGTCTGACCGCACGCCAAAGGCGACAGCGACCGGTGCTGCTGAAGGAGTCGACGGGTCGGGCTCACCGCCGAAGCTGTCGACGAAGGAGTACGAGAAGCAGATGCGAGTGCTGCAGGGCGAGCTGGTGGCCATGCAGGAGTGGGTCAAGGACACCGGCGCCAAGATCTGCATCGTGTTCGAGGGCCTGGACTCGGCGGGCAAGGGTGGGACGATCCGGCGGATCACCGAGCGCACCAGCCCGCGGGTGTTCAAGCACATCGCGCTGCCGACCCCGACTGAGCGGGAGAAGTCGCAGATGTACATCCAGCGCTACATCGCCCACTTCCCCTCAGCCGGGGAGGTCGCCATCTTCGACCGCAGCTGGTACAACCGGGCCGGCGTCGAGCCAGTCATGGGCTACTGCACCCCCGAGCAGACTCAGAAGTTTCTCGAGCAAGTGCCCGCGGTGGAGAGGGCGATGGTCGACAACGGCATCATCCTGATCAAGTACTGGCTCAACGTCAGTGTGGACGAGCAGACGCGACGGCTGGGCAACCGCATCTCCGACCCGCGCAAGATCTGGAAGCTCTCGCCGACCGACCTGAAGTCGTACAGCCGGCACTACGACTACTGCCGAGCCCGTGACGCGATGATCGCGGCCACCGATACTGCCTGGGCACCGTGGTTCGTCGTGGACAACGACGACAAGAAGCGAGGGCGGCTCAACATCATCTCCCACCTGCTCAGCCAGATCCCGTACACCGCCCCGGCTCCCCTGGACGTCACGATGCCGCGCAAGCCGAGCGCGCGCGGATACACCGAGCCGGACATGCCGGTGCGTCGCATCCCGACCCCCTTCTGAGGCCGACGGGGACGACCCCGACCGACTGACGTGATGACCGAGACGAAGGACACCTGATGACGGACAAGCCTGCCGTGTCGAAGACACCCGGTCCGGCCGACAACACGGCAGCCGAGCAGTGGTACGCACTCTCGGCTGACGCTGTCGCCCACAAGCTGGGGGTCGACCCTGCGGGCGGACTGTCGGCGACCAAGGCCGCCGAGCTGCTGAGGACCAATGGGCCGAACGCGCTGCCGTCGGAGAAGCCGCCGCCGGGGTGGCAGCAGTTTCTGGCCCAGTACAAGTCATACATGCAGATCATCCTGGTCGGGGCGGCCGTCGCCTCCATCGTCATCGGCCAGATCGCCACCGGCGTGGCCGTCCTTCTCATCACCGCCCTCAACGCGTTGGGTGGCCTGCGCCAGCAGGGCAAGGCCGAGAGCGCGATGAACGCGCTGCAGTCGATGCTCAAGACGACCGCCCGGGTTCGGCGGGACGGGTCGGAGGTCAAGGTCGATGCCGACCAGGTGGTGGTGGGCGACGTGGTGCTGCTCACCGCAGGTGACGACGTATGTGCCGACGGTCGGCTCATCCGGCCACGTCCCTGCAGATCGACGAGTCTGCGTTGACCGGCGAGAGCGTCCCGGCGTCGAAGAGCGCAGACGTCATCACCGACGCGAACCCGGTGTTGGGGGACCAGTCGAACATGGCGTTCATGAACACCCCGGTCACCCACGGCAGTGGCCTGATGATCGTGACCGGGACAGGTGCCGACACCGCGGTGGGCACCATCTCGGGGATGCTGAAGTCCGCGCCCACCCTCAAGACGCCGATGACCAAGCAGCTGGACACGCTGACCCTGTGGATCGCAGCGGCCGCGGGGCTGACGATCGCGATCATGTTCGCTCTCGGGATCTCCCGCGGGGAGTCGACCACGGTCATCTTCACCACCGCTATCGCGCTCGCCCTGGCCGCGGTGCCGATGGCCATGCCCACGGTGCTGCAGGTCATCCTGTCCGGTGGGTCCCGGGAGCTGGCCACGCACGGCGCGGTGGTGAAGAGCCTGGCGTCGGTGGAGACGCTGGGGTCGACCTCGGCGATCAACTCTGACAAGACGGGCACGCTGACCATGAACCAGGTCACGGTCACCGAGGTGATCGACCCCACCGACCGCTACGCGATCACCGGGACGGGCTACAGCCTCGACGGGGAGGTCCAGCACACCGCCGGGAACAGCAACACCATCGAGGCAGCGATCCTGCCGTTCCTGATCTGCAACGACGCCAAGCTCGTCGACGGGAAGGTCGTGGGCGACCCCACCGAAGGTGCCCTGCTGGTTCTCGGGCACAAGGCGAAGCTTGACATCGAGGGCACCCAGGCGGCCTACCCCCGGCGGGCGACCCTGCCGTTCGACCCCACCTACAAGCTGATGGCCGTGTTCTGTGACGCGAAGGACGAGGCGGGCAACGCCGTCGTCCGTGTCTTCGTCAAGGGCGCCGCCCCAGCGGTGATCGGACGGGCCACCACCGCCCTCGCCAAGGGCGAGAGCGTTCCCTGGGGCGAGCAGCAGAACGAACGAGCCAGCCAGGAGCAGGACCGACTCGGCGGCGAAGGCCTGCGCATCATGGCGTCGGCCATCAAGGACATCGACCCTGCGGACTTCGACCCCGACGGCGACCTGCTGTCCCTGGTCCAGGGCCTTCAGCTGACCGCGATGGTCGGGATGGTCGACCCGCCCCGCGCGGAGTCCCTGGACGCGGTCCGGTCCGCCCAGGACGCGAACATCCGAGTGCGGATGGTGACCGGCGACGACGTCGTCACCGGCGCCGCGATCGCCAAGCAGCTGGGTATCCCCGGGGACGCCGTCCTGGGCACCGACCTGGCAGCGATGCCCGAGGACGAGCGCTTGCGCCGGATCAACGACGTCGGCGTCGTCGGGCGAGTAGCCCCCGAGCACAAGGTGCTCATGGTCCAGTCCCTGCGCGAAGACGGCGACGTAGTGGCGATGACCGGCGACGGGGTCAACGACGCCCCCGCGATCAAGGCCGCGGACATCGGCATCGCGATGGGCAGCGGAACCCAGGTCGCCAAGAACGCCGGGAACATGATCCTCACCGACGACAACTTCGCCACGATCGTGCGCGCCGTGTTCGTGGGACGCAAGGTCTACGACAACATGCTCAAGTACATCCGCTTCATGCTGGTTGCGCTGGTCACCTACGTGGTCACGTTCCTGCTGGCCAACCTGCTCAACATCGCCGGCGGGCAACCGTTCACCGCCGTTCAGATCCTGTGGATCAACTTCCTCATCACCGCCCCGGTCGGTATCGCGCTCGGGCTGGACAAGGCGACCCCGGGCCTGATGAAGCGTCAGCCGCGCCCGCGGTCCGCCTCGATCATGAGCCCGGCGGTCATCATCACCGTGGGCCTCGTCGGGCTGCTCATGTCCATCGCTATCAACGCTCTGATCGTGTTCGGCACCAACGAGTACGACAAGGCCGAGATCGGCAGCACCATGGGCTTGGTCGCCTTCTCGCTGATGCTCGTCGTCGCTGCCTTCGAGAGTCGCGACGAGAAGGCATCGATCCTGCGCGTGGAGACCTTCGACAACGGCAACCCTCAACATCACCGCCCTCGTCCAGATCGCCCTCGCGCTGCTGATTGCCCGCGGCGGAGTGCTGACGTCACTGCTCGGGACCGAGTCGCTCGACGACAACCAATGGCTGATCGCCGCAGCACCCGCCCTGCTGCTGTTCATCGTGTGGGAGCTCGGCAAGGCCGTCGCGCGCCGCCAGACCAGCCCCGCCCCGCAGGTGGCACCCGCACCCACGACCCCAGCAACCGCGTCCGCATGACCCGAGCGGGCTGATCGCAGCCGACCCGGCCGAGCGGGTCGGTGATGAACCCGCCTGTGGCGCCGCCCCGCGGGGTGGGAGGGCTGGACAGCAGAGCGCGGCGGTCGACGTCCCTGGTGGGTCGGCCGCGCGTCAGCCGACTACGTGGCGGGCGGCCCGGCGTCGGCTCATGCCGTCCCCTCGCGCGATCAGGTAGAACAGCGCGCCCAGCACTGGGAACAGGATGAGCCCGACGACCCAGGCCGCCTTGCCGAGACCCCCGAGGTCGTGGTCACGAAAGATGTCGGCGAAGATCGTCACCAGCATGAGCAGGTACGAGCCGAGCACGACCGCGAAGACCGCGATGCCGAACCATTCCCACAGCGTCATGATGACCTCATTCGTATTGCCGACAGTGGCGGGATGCTACTCGCAGTGAACCCCGTCGCTGATCTCGGTGAGGGCGGTGTCCAGTGCACCGGTCGAGCCCGCGAGGCTGCTCATCAGGGCGACGCGGTGCGTGTGGTGCGGGACGTGCTCATGTGGTTCCTTCCCATGGGTAAGGGCGTGTCGGGCCAAGAGTCCGCCATGCCCCCGCTGGGGTCGTCACCCAAAACGGGAGAATCGCCGGATCCGTAGCCGGCTGGGCGGGGGTCATCGGCGGCGGTCGCCCTCGGCCCGGCCCGAGTGGGTACCGTCGGCCGGTGATCGCGCTGCTGACCCGGTTCTTGCGCCCGTACCGGGGACCGCTCGCCATCGTCGTGGTGCTGCTGCTCGTGCAGGCGTTCGGCAACCTCTACCTGCCCGAGCTCAACGCCGACATCATCAACAACGGGGTCGTGCTCGGCGACACCGAGTACATCCTGCGTGTCGGCGTCGTGATGCTCGCGGTCACTCTCGTCGTCGGTGTCGCCGCCATCATCGGCGTCTACTACAGCGCGCGCACGGCGATGGGTTTCGGACGCGACGTGCGAGGTGGGCTGTTCCGTTCGGTTCAGACGTTCTCGTTGCGTGAGGTCAACGAGTTCGGGGCGCCGTCGCTGATCACCCGCAACACCAACGACGTCCAGCAGGTGCAGATGCTGGTGATCATGGCGCTCACCATCATGGTGTCCGCGCCGATCATGGCCGTGGGCGGGGTGATCATGGCACTGCGTCAAGACGCGGTGCTCTCCCGGATGCTGCTGGTCGCCGTCCCGGTGATGGCCGTGTTCATCGGGCTGATCCTCTCGCGGGCGGTGCCGCTGTTTCGCACCACGCAGCGCAAGATCGACCGGGTCAACCAGGTGCTTCGCGAGCAGCTGACCGGAGTTCGCGTGATCCGGGCCTTCGTCCGCGGCGACCACGAGGAGCGCCGCTTCGAGCAGGCCAACGCCGACCTCACCGACACCATGCTGCGGGTCAACCGGCTGTTCGCCCTGATGATGCCGGGGCTGATGCTGGTGATGAACCTGTCCAGCGTCGCCATCCTCTGGTTCGGCGGCCAGCGCGTCGACGCCGGTGAGATGCCGATCGGCAACCTGACGGCGTTCTTGACCTACCTCGTGCAGATCCTCATGGCCGTGATGATGGCGACGATGATGTTCGTGATGGTGCCGCGGGCCGCCGCCTCGGCCGAGCGCATCAACGCCGTGCTCGACGTCGACCCCGCGGTGCTCGACCCCGAGCACCCGACTCCCTCCACCGGGCGCGCCGCCCTCGAGCTGGACGACGTCGACTTCGGCTACCCCGGCGCCGAGGAGCCGGTGCTCTGCGGCGTCTCGTTCCGGGTCGACCCCGGTGAGACCGTCGCCGTCGTCGGGTCGACCGGCTCGGGCAAGACCACCCTGGTCAACCTCGTCCCCCGGCTCTACGACGTGACCGGTGGGCAGGTGCGCCTCGACGGCGTGGACGTGCGTGAGATGGCCCGCGACGACTTGTGGTCGCACATCGGGTTCGTCCCGCAGCGGGCGTTCTTGTTCAGCGGCACGGTGGCCAGCAACCTTCGGGTCGGCAGCCCCGATGCCAGCGACGAGCAGCTGTGGCACGCGCTGGAGGTGTCACAGGCGGCCGACTTCGTCCGCTCGCTGCCCGAGGCGCTGCAGGCGCCGATCGAGCAGGGCGGCACGAACCTCTCCGGCGGGCAGCGACAGCGCCTGGCGATCGCCCGCGCCGTCGTGCGCCAGCCGGACGTGTACGTGTTCGACGACAGCTTCTCCGCGCTCGACTACGCCACCGACGCCCGGCTGCGCGCCGCCCTGCGCCGAGAGACCCAGCAGACCGCCGTCCTCGTGGTGGCCCAGCGGGTGAGCACGATCATGCATGCCGACCGCATCGTCGTGCTGGACGGCGGGCGGGTGGTCGGGGTGGGGACCCACGACGAGCTCATCGCCACGTGCTCGACGTACCGCGAGATCGTCGAGAGCCAGATCACCGACATGGACGCCGCGTGAGCGCCGCCGCGCCGCCGACCGGCCGTCGCCCCGGACCGCCGCCGGGCGGCATGGGCCGAGGCGGTCCGATGGGCGGGCTGACCGTCCCGGTGGAGAAGTCGAAGGACTTCTCCGGCACCCTCAAGCGGCTGATGCGCAGGCTGCACCCCGAGCGGACCATCCTGGTCGTCGTCATCGCCGCGGCGGTCGTCAGCGTGGCGCTGAGCGTGGTGGGGCCGAAGCTGCTGGGCGACGCCACCACCCTGATCTTCGAAGGCGTCGTCTCCCAGCAGCTGCCCGCCGGGATCACCCAGGACCAGGCCGTGGAGCTTCTGCGCGAGCAAGGGCAGACCCAGCAGGCCGAGATGGTCGCCGGCATGACCCTGGAGCCCGGTGCCGGGGTCGACGTCGAGCAGCTTGGTCAGCTGCTCACCCTGGTGACCGTCATCTACTTGCTGTCGTCGCTCTTCTCGTGGGTGCAGGGCTACCTGATGGCCGGGGTCACCCAGCGCACCGTCTACGCGCTACGCGCCGAGGTGGAGCGCAAGCTCGGTCGCCTGCCGCTCACCTACTTCGACACCCATCCGCGCGGGGACGTGCTGAGCCGGGTCACCAACGACATCGACAACATCTCGACCACGTTGCAGCAGGTGCTCACGCAGCTGATCACCTCGTTGCTGACGGTGGTCGGCGTGCTCGTCATGATGCTGCTGATCTCTCCGCTGCTCGCGCTCATCTCGCTGCTCGTCGTACCGCTGTCGTTCGCGGTCACCCTCGCCATCGCCCGCCGCTCGCAGCCGCACTTCGTTGCGCAGTGGGAGTGGACCGGCAACCTGAACGGCCACGTCGAGGAGATGTACACCGGCCACGACGTGGTGAAGGTCTACGGACGCCAGCAGGCTGCGACCGACGAGTTCGACCGGCTGAACCAGAACATGTACGAGTCGAGCTACCGGGCCCAGTTCATCTCCGGGATCATCCAGCCGGCCATGGCCTTCATCGGCAACCTGAACTACGTCGCGATCGCGGTGATCGGCGGGTTCCGGGTCGCCAACGGCACGATGCCGCTGGGTGACGTGCAGGCGTTCATCCAGTACTCGCGGCAGTTCACGATGCCGATCACCCAGGTGGCCAGCGTGATCAACCTGATGCAGTCGGGAGTCGCCAGCGCGGAGCGGGTGTTCGAGGTGCTCGACGCACCCGACGAAGAGCCCGACCCCGACCCAGCCGCGAACGTCGGCCGGGTGGGCGGTGCTGTCGCCTTCGAGGACGTGTCGTTCCGGTACGTGCCGGACACCCCGCTGATCGACGACTTGACCCTGGTGGTCGAGCCGGGCGAGGCGGTGGCGATCGTCGGCCCGACCGGTGCCGGCAAGACGACGCTGGTGAACCTGCTGATGCGGTTCTACGAGGTCGACGGTGGGCGCATCAGCCTGGACGGCGTCGACACCGCGACCATGACCCGCGACGACGTGCGGCGCTCCTTCAGCATGGTGCTGCAAGACACCTGGCTCTTCAGCGGCACCATCCGCGACAACATCGCCTACGGGCGCGAGGACGCCACCGACGACGAGGTGGTCGCCGCCGCCGAGGCCGCGCACCTCGACCACGTCGTGCGCACCTTCCCGGACGGGTACGACATGGTGCTCGACGACGAGGCGTCCAACCTCTCGGCAGGCGAGCGCCAGCTCGTCACGATCGCCCGGGCGTTCCTCGCCGATGCGCCGGTGCTGATCCTCGACGAGGCGACCAGCTCGGTCGACACCCGCACCGAGGTGCTCATCCAGAAGGCGATGGCCCGGCTGCGCCACGGGCGCACGAGCTTCGTGATCGCGCACCGCCTGTCGACGATCCGCGACGCCGACACCATCCTGGTCATGGAGGCCGGACACATCGTCGAGCAGGGCGACCATGAGGCGCTGCTGGCCCGCGAAGGCGTCTACTACGACCTCTACACCAGCCAGTTTCTCGGCGGGGAGGACCCCGACGCGGCTGCCTGAGTGCTCAGGGTGCGGTTCGGGCAGCCCTGGCTGCTCAGATGCCGCCTTGACGCCGGGGACGGGCGCCGCGGGGCTACCGCTGGGAGGCGCGCGAGCGGCGCCAGGTGATCACCGCGGCCCCGAAGCTTGCGGTGAACGCGATCACCAGCAGCGTGGCGACCGGGCTGGTCTCGCGGTACTCCTCGGCGACGACGGTGGCGGTGGGGTCGTCGGGGTCGTAGCGCACGAGCACGGCGGCCCCCTGCGGGGGCAGCCCGTAGAGCTTGCTGGTGGTCGCCTCGACCTGCTGCCCGTCCTCGGTGGTGAACCGGACGGTCATGGTCGACGGGTCGCCCTGCTGCGACTCCAGCACCTCCGCGACCGTCGCCGTGCCGGTGAGCACGACCCGGTTGGGCTGCACGTACGCCACGCCGGCGGCGATCAGCAAGGCGAACGCGAGGCCGGCGAAGAGCCAGATGCGGGCGCGGGGGCTCACGCGAGGTCTCCCACCGGCTCGGCGGCGTCGTCGATCAGGTGCCAGAGCCGGTCGACGTGCTGCTCGCGTGTCGTGGTGGTGCCGATCGAGACCCGCACGAACGGCTCGTCGTCCAGGACGGACGCCGTGACGACGGAGTGCCCGGAGGCGTTGATCGCCTCCACCAGCCGCCGGGTCGCGTCGGCCCCGGCGCTGTGTCGAAAGGTCACGAGCGCGAGCGGGCTCGGGGCCACGAGCGTGAACCGCGGGTCGGCGTCGAGGCGCTCGCGCAGAGTCGCGGCCCAGGCGACGTGCTCACGGATGTGGTGGCGGATGCCGTCGGCCCCGTAGGAGCGCAGCACGAACCAGAGCTTGAGTGCGCGGAAGCGTCGTCCGAGCGGGACGTGCCAGTCGCGGTAGTCGAGGACGGCACCCGACTCGCTGGCCGTGTTGCGCAGGTAGGGCGGCAGGATCGAGAGGGTGGCGAGCAGGGGTGCGCGGTCGGCGACGTAGAAGACGTTGGCGTCGAAGTTGGTGAACATCCACTTGTGCGGGTTGAAGGTGTAGCTGTCGACGAGGTCGACGCCGTCCTGCATCCACCGCAGCTCGGGGCAGATCATGGCCGAGCCGGCGTAGGCGGCGTCGACGTGGTGCCACATGCCGGCAGGCCGGGCGATGGCGGCGACCTGCCGAAGCGGGTCCAGCGCGGTCGTGCCGGTGGTGCCGACGGTCGAGACGACGACGGTCGGGGTGAGCCCGGCTTCGACGTCGGACTCGACGGCCGCGCCCAGCGCGTCCGGGCGCATCGCGTACGCCTCGTCGACGTCGACCAGCCGGAGGTGGCGGTACCCGGCGACACGAGCGCCCTTCTCCACCGAGGAGTGCGCCTGCGTCGAGGCGTAGACCACGAGGTCGTCGATGCTCGGATGGCGCCCGTCCTGGCCGGTGCGACCCCGCGCCTGCTCACGGGCGACGACCAGCGCGGTGTGCGTGGAGTCCGACGCGCTCATCTGCATGACGCCGCCGCCGGGGCCCGTCGTCAAGAACGTCTCGGGCAGCCCGAGCAGCTCGACCAGCCAGTCGAGCACGTGCGCCTCGACCTCGGTGGCGGCCGGGCTGGTGGCCCACAGCATGCCCTGCTGGCCCAGGCCGGCAGCGGCGAGCTCGCCCAGGACGGACGGGAACGACGCGTTGGCGGGGAAGTAGGCGAACCATCCCGGGGCCTGCCAGTGGGTGAGCCCGCCCGCGACGATGCGGTCGAGGTCGTCGAGCACCGCGTCGAACGGCTCCGGCTGCTCGGGGGCGTGCTCGGGCAGCAGGGCTCGGATGTCGCCGGGCTGCACGTCGCTGTGCACCGGACGGGAGTCCAGCGACTCCCAGTAGTCGGCCACCCAGTCGACCAGCCGGTGCCCGTGGGTCCGGAACTCCTCCGGGCGCATGTGCGACATGGCCCGGACGCTATCTGGGTGCGCCTCGGGCACCTGTGGCGACCCGAACCGCACCGCGACGGTGCGCTACGCCCCCAGCGACCGGGCGTAGTCGACGTACTGCTGCTTGGCCTCGTCGGACGACAAGCCCTTGACCTTCGACCATGCGTCGTACTTCGCCCGACCGACCATGTCGAAGCGTCCCGGCTTCTTGCCCGACGCGTCACCGCTCGTGGCCTGCTTGTACAGGGCGTAGAGCTTCAGCTTCGCGTCGTTGCCGGGGTCGTCGGACAGCGCCTGCACGTCCTGCTGGGCCTGGGTGAACTCGGCGTCCACGTCGCTCATGGGGGCTCCTCTCGGCGGGACCGTAGAAGGGGCAGCCTAGGGCGCACTCCGGGCACGGGGAGGGGGTTCGTCGATCGCTATCCTCGAGTCTCCGCGCGCCACGCGGACAGGAGGACCAGGCGATGATCGAGCTCGTCGACGACGTCGGCCATGGCGTCTTCGGCCTGCGAGCCGGCGGGCTCGTGACGCCCGACGAGTACTCCGCCGTCGTGCGACCCGCCCTGGACAGCTGGCTGAGCAGCACCGAGTCGTTGCGGGTGCTCGCCATCGTCGACCACGACTTCGCCTACGCCGCAGGCGACTGGCGCACCGCGTCGGCCGGGGTGCTCGAGCGCCGTGAGTGGTCGCGCCTCGGCGTGGTCACCGACGCGGGCTGGCTGCGGCGCATGGCCCCCGTCGGCGCGATGTTCGTGCCGGCGCGGCTCAGGACGTTTCGCACCGACCGGATGGACGACGCGATCCAGTGGGTCAGCCGAACGTGAAGGCGTAGACGGCGACGCCGGCGGGCACCGTCAGGTGCATCAGGCCGTCCACGGCGTCGTCGGTGTCGCGCAGCACGAACAGGCGCTGGGAGTCGATGCGGTGGCGCACGGTCGTGCCCCCGGGCCCCCGGTCGTCGGAGACGACGACGGCCGGCTCGGACGACGCGGCGCGGGCCTCGTCGGTGTCGCCGATCACCAAGAACACGTCCCGGCCGTAGTAGTGCAGCCAGAGGTCGGCGTCCGCCCCGGCGACGGAGCGCTCGTCCTGGAGCGTCCACTCGCCCGCCAGCGTCCAGAAGTGCCGGTCGAGGCCCTCCGGACCGATGTAGGTGGCCGGTTCGTCGGCCAGCAGCACCGTGGCCGGGTCATCGGCCAGGTGTCCCGCGAACCGCTTGCCGCGCTGGTAGCCGAGGTAGGTCTCCGGCGTCTGGCCCTCGGTGAAGGCCCCTGCCAGCAGCGTGCCCTGCGACGCCTCGTCGGTGACGCCATCGCCGGCCAGTGACTCCCCGGTCGAGGCCTCGGCTGTCCCGAGCAGGGTGCGGATGT
Organism: uncultured Actinomycetota bacterium; assembly: GCA_963714455.1. Lineage (GTDB taxonomy): Bacteria > Actinomycetota > Actinomycetes > Jiangellales > Jiangellaceae > CAVQGZ01. Next base: position 18,667 of record CAVQON010000010.1, on the reverse strand, counting down.
GCTGCTCGGTTCGGTCGTACGCCCCTTCGCCGTAGTGGGCGTAGCGCAGCGTGCCGTCCCGGTCGATCAGGTACTTCGCGGGCCAGTACCGGTTGTGGAAGGCGCTCCAGGTGGCGAAGTCGTTGTCGAGAGCGACCGGCCAGGTGACGTCCAGGTCGTCGACGGCTGTCTCGACGTTGGCCGGCACGGACTCGAACGCGAACTCCGGTGCGTGCGCGCCGACGATCACCAAGCCGTCCTCGGCGTAGGCGTCCTGCCACGCCCGCAGGTAGGGCAGCGTGCGCAGGCAGTTGACGCAGGAGTAGGTCCAGAAGTCGACGAGCACGACGTTGCCGGCGAGGTCGTCAGCACTGAGCGGCTCGCCAGTGGCGGTGTTGAACCACGGTCCGAGGCCGGTGAGCTGCGGTGCGGGGCCGAGGTCGGCCAGGTCGTCGAGCTCGGGGTAGCCGTTGGCCTCGAGCCCGGCTGGGCTGAGGTCGACCTCTGCGCTGCCGTCCGAGCCGGTGGAGAGCGCGGACGCCTCCAGGTCGGCGGTGAGCGTGGTGGTGAAGGCGGTGTTCTCGGCCGCCCACCGGTTGATCTGCAGGTCGAGGCCCGAGGCGATGAGCGCGGCGGTGACCAGCAGCACCGCGCCGGTGGCCACGTCGAGACGACGCCCACCCACCCGGGTGCGCAGCCACACACCGGCTCGGCGGCCGCCGAACGTGATCACCGTCAGCGGGATCGCCATGCCCATGACGAACGCGGCGAGCGTGACGAGCGAGCGCACCCCCAGCTCGTCCTGCGCGGCCGCGACAGCGACGGCGGCCAGGATCGGCCCGGCACAGGGGGTCCAGACGACGCCGAGGGCGAGGCCGGTGACGAGTCCGCCGCCGAAGCCGGTGGTGGTCGTGTCGACCCCGCCGGGACGTATCCGTGCGATCGCCCGCGACGTCCACGCCTCGACCCGGTCTTTCGCGGCGGGGACGAGGAACATCAGGCCGATCGCCACGAGCAGCGCCACCGCGACCCAGCGCAGCCAGTCGCCCACCGACCCGGCGGCCGACAACAGAGCCGTGAGGGCCACGAGCCCGATGCTGAACGAGGTGATGATCCCGAGCACCAGGCCGAGCGAGCGGCGACGGTCCCCCGTGCTGGACACGGCGATCAGCGCGGGAAGCAGCGGCAGCACGCACGGCGTCAGCACCGAGACGATGCCGGCCAGGAACGCGACCGCGGTGACGACCATGGGGTCAGGATGCCGCAGCGTTCACGGCGTTCCGGACGTCCCGCGGGCTCCGAGCAGCCCGCGACGCCGGGTCGGCGCCCTCAGGCAAGGAGCGTGTCACCCAGAAACCCGTCCGGCTCGCAGCCGGGAGGCAGCGCGAACACGGCCGACCCGATCGGCGTCGTCCACGTGTTGAACAGGTCGTTCTCGGCCAGCCGCTGCTGGATCGGCACGAACTGGGTGCCCACGTCGGCGGCGTAGACGACGAACAGCAGGCCGACGTCAGGGCGGCCGTCGGGCAGCAGGCCGTTGTCGAAGCTGAAAGGCCTTCGTAAGAACTGCATCGACGGCGAGTCGCTGTGTGCCATGCGGATGTGGGCGAAGTCGGGGATCACCGTCAGCCCGTTCTCCCCGACGGCCTCGAAGTCGGGGACGTCGTGCTCCTGCGTCCCGGTGAGCGGGGCGCCGTTGTCGAGCCGGCGTCCGATCACCTGCTCCTTGTCGTCGCGCTCCATGGCGTCCCAGGTGTCGAGCTCCATGCGGATGCGTCGGATCACGATGCCGCTGCCGCCGCGCACCCAGTCCGGGCCGTCGGACGTCCACACGATCTGGTCGAACTCCGGCGTGCCCGGCTTCGGGTTGGCCGTGCCGTCGACCTGCCCCATCAAGTTGCGTGGGGTGGACCCGGGGGGACTCGTGCCGGGGCTGTGCGTGAACCCCGGCTGCACCCAGCGCACGGTGGCGAACGGTCGCGCCGACTTGGTCATCATGCGCTGCGCGTGGCTGAGCGTCGTGGGGTCGTCGGCGCCGAGCTGCAGCAGCAGGTCACCGCCGCTCCAGCGGTCCTCCAGCTGGTCGATGGTGGGAAAGGCGGGCAGCGGCTCGAGCCAGTCCGGACGCTGCTCGCCCAGGCCGGCGAGGTCGAACACGCCCGGGCCGAACCCGACCGTGACGGTGAGGCGCGCCGGCACCATGGCCAGCTCGGGCTCGGTGTCGGCCAGCGTGGGACCGCCCTGGGTGAGGCGCCGCCCGTCCTCGGTCCACAGCAGCATCAGCCGACGCAGCGCCTCGACGTCGGTGTCGCGCAGCAGGTCGAAGGCGATGAAGGCGCCGACGGCCTGCGGGCCGGTGGCGACCCCGGCCTGGTGTGGGCCGTGGAACGGCTCGACGGCCTGCCCGGCGGCATCGGGCTCAGGTGGGGTCGGCTCGGTCGCGCGGGCTGCGGCATAGCCGCCGGCGGCGAGCGCGACACCGCCCGCCGCGGCGGCGCCTCCACGCAGGAAGCGCCGCCGCGACAGGCCGCCGTCGTTCGGCGTGGTGTCAGTCATGACTCCTCCGGCAGGCTCAGCTGCCCTCGCCCTCCATGCCGGCGTCCATGGTCTCGCTCGGCACGTACTCCTCGTCGCCGACCTCCGCCTCGCGGGCCTGAGCGGAGTAGGTGACCTCGCTTCCGTCGTCGAAGCTGAGCGTGACGTCGACGCTGTCGCCCGCCGCGATCGGCTCCTGCAGGTTCATGACCATCACGTGGTCGGCCCCAGGCTCGAGGACGTGCTCGCCACCGGCGGGCACGACGAAGCCGCCGTCCTTCTCCTGCATCTTCATCTCGCCGTCGATCATGACGACCTCGTGCAGCTCCGTCCTGTCTGACGCGGTCGTGGTGGCCGAGACGACCGTGAGGTCGGTGTCGCCGGAGTTGGAGATGACGCCGAACGAGCCGGTCATCTCGCCCTCGGTCGCCTTCACCCAGGCATCGTCGACGGTGACAGCGCCCTCGGTGGTCGCGGCATCGGTGTCGGCGTCGTCGCTGCCGCAGGCGACGAGGGGAGCCGCCAGCAGGGCGGCCGCGGGAAGCAGGAGCAGGCGGGTGGTCATCAGGGAACGCGAAGAAGTCATGGTGTGTCCTTGTCAGAATCGGTGGTGGGTCCCGGCGGGCCGATCGGTGGCCGCCGGGCAGGGGCGTGCGCGCGCTACAGCGCGCCGGCCACCACCGGAGGTGCTCGCCCGAAGCGAGCCGTGCCCAGCCGCACAGAGTGCAGCGGCGTCGGGGCGAGGTCGACGACAGCCAGCCCGCTGACCGGACGCCGGCAGGCGGGCGGGGCGTCGGGGACGCGCACGGGGCGCATCAACCCGGCGATCGTCCAGAACGCGCGCTCGGCGTCGGCGAGCAGCACGCTGACGGCGACGGCGGCACCCACGTGCGCGAGCACCATCCCGGGGCCGACGGCGGCCCCCGTGTCGGCGCCCGCGTGGCCGTGCCCACCCATCGACGCAAGCAGGTGCAGCACCGGCTGCGCGAGCAGCACCACGCCGACGATCTCGACGAACGAGCGGCGCACGTCCGCTGCGGCAACGCACAGCGCCCCGAGCGCGGCGCCGCCGAGAAGCAGCGGCATCGACAGGGTGACCGTGCCGCCGGCCAGCGCGTGGCCTCCGACGGAGATGAGCACGGTGAGCAGCGCCAGCAGACCGGCGCGCGCCCAGCGCGCGGCTCCCGTCCCCGGCGATCTCACGCAGAGAAGGGTAAGGACATGACTAGCGCAGAACCAGCCCGGCTCGTGCGAGGTGCGACACGTCAGATCTCGACGAAGACCTCGTCGCCCTCGCGGGTGACCGGGTACGTGGTGAGCGGGGCGGGGGAGCGTCCCATCGAGATGAGCCGCTGCGACCACTTCGGCGTGCTGCGGCCGGCGACCCCCGTGACCCAGTCGAGGTTGCGTCCCGAGCACAGGTCGAAACGGGAGTTGTGCCACGGGCAGGTGATCTCGCCGTCGGCGGCGTGCACCCCTCCGGGGCCTTTCGTCAACGACAGGCCCAGGTGGGGGCAGTGGTTGCGCACGACGCACACGTCGTCGCCGTCGCGCCAGACGACGACACCGGTGCCGTCCACCTCGCGCGTCTGTGCCTCGCCGTCGGGGAAGTCTGCAAGCGTGCCGATGCGGTGACGGGTCATGGGGTCGAGGCTACGTCCCGGCGATACTGGGTCGGTGATCACCCTGCCGCGCCCCGGTCTGCCGTCACGCCGCTCGGTGTTCCGCTACCTCGGGACGACGTCGTGGTTCGCCTACGTGGTGGCGCGGCTGGCGCCGGTCGACACCCGGGTGCTCCAGGCGTCCGGCGGACGCTTCGGGCTGCTCGGTGACTACGGGCTGCCGCAGCTGCTGCTCACCACGACCGGACGCAAGTCGGGTCAGGCGCGCACGGTCACCCTGCTGTACGGGCTGTCCGAGCATGCCATCCTGCTCATCGGGAGCAACCTCGGGCAGGCCCACCACCCCGCCTGGGCGCTGAACCTGGAGGCGACGCCCGAGGCGGTGGTGCAGATCGGCCAGACCGTCACGCCCGTGGTGGCGCAGCTGGTCACCGACCCGGTCGAGCGCGACCAGGTCTGGGCGCAGATGATCGACATCTACCCCGGGTACGCGATGTATCGCAGCAGGGCCGGACGAGACATCAAGGTCTTCGCCGTGCGGCCGGTCGATCCGCAGGTGAGGCTGGGGGCATGATCAGCCTCGACCTGGCCGAACAGCTCGCCGCCGCGGGTCTGGCGTGGCACCCCGCCCGCGGAGACCACTTCGTGCTTCCGCACCGCGACATGGACGGCGACGTGTTCGTGCTGTCGGACATGACGATCGAGGTGCACCGGTTTCCCCAAGGCGAGGTGCTCGGCTTCAACGGCACGGTGGAGTGGGCGCTGGACAGCGTCGAGTTTCACGAGGCGCTCTGGATGCCTCGCGAAGACCAGCTGCGTGACGCGATCGGGGCGGCCTTCGACGGCCTGCGCCGCACCGGGGACGGGTACGAGTGCCATGCCGGTGAGGTGACCGGCTACGGCCAGACGGCGGCCGAGGCGTACGCACGGGCGCTGCTCGACCTGCTGCGTGACCACGAGCACCCGCAGGTCGCGATACCCTAGGGGGTTTGTGAGCAGTCAGTCGAGGACCCACCCGCGCCGCCGCGCGCTGCTGTGGGTCGTCGGCGGGCTGGTCGTCGCCCTGCTCGCCGGGGGTGTGTTCGTCGCGGTCACGCTGCGCTCGAACATCACCGTCGTCGACGTCAACGACGCGCTGTCGGCACCGTCCCCGGTCCCGGCGCCCTCAGCGCGCGCCGGGCAGACCGCCTCGCCGCCGGAGCCGACGCAGCCGGTGAACATCCTGGTCATGGGCTCCGACACCCGGCAAGGGCAGGGGGACGGCTTCGGGTCGGCCGAGCTCATCGAGGGCGCGCGGTCAGACACCACCCTGCTGGTGCACCTGTCGGCCGACCGCGACGACGTGACGGTCGTCAGCATCCCTCGTGACCTGGTGGTCGACGTCCCCTCCTGCACCCTGCCCGACGGCACCACGAGCCCGGCCTACACCGACCGCTTCAACTCCGCGTTCGAGGTGGGCGGGCCGGAGTGCACCATCCGCACGGTCACCGAGCTCACGGGTCTTCCGGTGCAGCACTTCGTCGTGGTCGACTTCACGGCCTTCGAGAAGACCGTGGACGCCCTGGGCGGCGTCGAGGTGTGCCTGACGCGTTCGGTGGACGACCCGCTGTCGGGTCTGGACCTGCCTGCCGGCGTCAGCCGGGTGGACGGCGAGCAGGGCCTGGCGTTCGTCCGGGCGCGCAGCAGCCTCGGCGACGGCAGCGACCTTGCCCGCATCGAACGCCAGCAGGCGTTCCTCGGCTCGCTGGTGCGCGAGGCCACGTCGCGAGCGCTGCTCACCGACCCGATTCGGCTCTTCCGCACGCTCGACGCCGCCACCGAGTCGCTGACCATGGACTCCGGGCTGGCCTGGCTGCCCCAGTCGGCGGCGATGGCCCGCAGCCTCGCCGGTATCGCGCCGAGCCAGGTGTCGTTCGTGACGTACCCGTACGTGTACAACGACGACTTCCTCACCGTCCGCCCGGACGAGGCGCAGGCGATGCTGCTCGTCGAGGTGCTCGCCGCTGACGCCGGCTGGCCGTTCCCGCCGTCGACGAAGGTCGACCTCGCCCCTGCTGGGGTGTCGGTGAGCGTCGTGAACGCGACGGGACGCGACGACCAGGCGACGATCGTGGGCAGTGCGCTGGCGACGCAGGGCTTCGGCGTGGCCGGGCTGGCGACGGCACCGGAGCAGCAGCAGACCCAGGTGCGCTACCCCACGTGGGCGGAGGGTGCCGCGACCACCGTGGCCGCCGCTGTGGACGGCGCCACCCTCGTGCCCGACGACTCCCTCGGTGGCGTCACGCTGGTGCTGGGCACCGACTTCGGCGTCGGCGACCTGCGCACCGTCGCGGTCAAGCGGGCAGCGGGAGACGCTGCCACGCCTGCCCCGAGTGACGACGCCTCGCCGTGGCAGCAGCCGGACGGAACACCGACGGGCGGGGGCACGTCCACCGCCGACACCGCCACCTGCGCCTCCTGAGGAGTGTCGACGGCGCCGCGCCACGACTGCGGGGTCGAATGACAACGGTGTAAGTCGCCCCTACAGTGGGTGCACTCTCGGTCGAGACTGCGATCGAGGCAGCAGTGAGGGAGGCGCCATGGCCCACGAGCCGCCGACGGCGCACGCCGTCGCCACCGGCGAGACCGCCCGCACAGCCGGGCAGGCGTTGAGCGAACGCGAGCGGGCGATGCTCGACTTCGAGCGTCAGTGGTGGCGCTACGCGGGGTCGAAGGAGCAGGCCGTCCGCGACCTGTTCGACATGTCTGCGACCCGCTACTACCAGGTGCTGAACGCGCTGATCGACCGTGCCGAGGCCGTCGAGTACGACCCGATGCTGGTCAAGCGCCTGCGTCGGATGCGTTCGTCGCGCCAGCGGGTGCGCACTGCGCGACGCCTGGGCATGGAGGTCTGAGCCTCCGCCCGTGACCGGTGACCCCCGGCCACCTCGTTGGCCGACCGCCCTGGTCGTGCTCGGCACCCTGTCGTTGGTCGCCCTGGTGCTCGTGACCGTCGGGCTGCAGTCGTCGGTGCGCTCGGGCTCGGACTCGATCGCTACGACGCCGGCGGCCACACCGTCCGCGGCCCCCACCACAGGCCCGGCGAGCAGCGCAGAGGCCGCGGCCAGCCCCACGGCGACCGCGCCAGGCGGTGACGAGGGTGCCACGACCGGTGGTGCCCCCGCCGCGGGCGCGACGCCCGGTGGCCAGCCCCGGGCGACGGGCGCTCCCGACCTCGCAGACCCGACCGTGGTGACCTCGGACGTGGACGTCCTCAACCAGACCCTCACCGAGGGCCTGGCCGGGCGGGCAGCGCTCGTCGTCGAGCAGCGCGGCTGGCCGGTCGAGCGGGTCGACAACGCGACGCTCGGCACCCCGGCGACGACCGTCTACGTCCCCGTCGGGCTCGAGGCGGCAGGGGACGCTTTCGTCCAGGTGTTCCCGGAGGTGACGCGTACCCGGCCGGCGTTCGAGGGCCTCGCCGTCGACCGGCTCACGTTGGTGCTGGCCGAGCCCGACGCGCTCGCCGTCGTCACCGCGATGGAGGCCGCCGGGGTACCGGCTACCTGATCACCCAGCGCCAGTCGGTGCGGGCGCGCAGCGGGCGTCCGGGCCGCACGACCAAGGGCGCGGTGTTGACCGCGTTCGGCGGGGCGGTCTGCGGCTCGATGCAGATCGCGACGTCGCCTTGGTCGAAGATGACGACGAAGTTCGTGTCGGCCGAGATGTCCAGGCGCATCGCCCCGGGCCATGTCAACGACACCGGCCAAGCCACGTCGGTGAAGCAGTCGTCCCACGGGCCGGGCAGCGGGCGCATGCGCTGGGTCGTTGTGATGTGGTCGGCGTCGCGGCGCAGCATCGCGGGGGCGTCGAGGGCGATCTGGGCCGGCGGGCTGGGGTTGAGACGCCGCGCGAACCACGGGTGCCAGCCGACCGAGGCGGGGAACGAGCGCTGGTCGGCCTCGACCGACACCTTCTGCACGAGGCGCTCAGCCTCGATGCGGATGTACTGCACGACGCGTCCGCCGAAGGGCCACCGCCCGTCGAACTCGCACGTCAGCACCGCCTCGGTGTCGTCCTGCTCCAGCACTGTCCACGGCCGGTCGAGAGCAAGACCGTGGGCGGCGTGCGGCGGCAGGTTGGTCGGCAGCTGGACCTCGGTGTCCTTGTGCGTGAACTGCCCATGGCGCACCCGGCCGGCGTACGGGGCCATGACGAAGCTCCCGTGCCCCGTGGGTCCGGGGAGTGCCTGGTAGAGCATCTCGTAGCCGTCGATGACGAACGACGACAGGCGCCCACCGTCCTCGGCATCGATCACGACAGATGCTTGGCCCGCGCTCAGCTCGACAGTCACGGGGACGAGTCTGCCCGCTCCGGCCCCTGCCTGTACGCCGCAACAGTGACTAGTGGGGGACGTTGTCGTAACGGCACGTCGACGACGTGGGACGCGTAGTCGTCACCGACCCGGGTGAACTGCACGAGGTTGGTGGCGGGTTGCTCGGCCAGCGACAGCCGCCCCGCCACGGCGAGCCGGTCGAGGGCGACCTGGATGATCTCGCTGCCCATCGCGCCGAGCTTGGCGTCGTCGGAGTTGCGGTGCTTGCGTCGCACGAGGTCGACCTGGGCGAGGCCGTCGAGGCCGACGCGCTGCCACGTGTCGATCAGCATGGCGAGCTCGATGCCGTAGCCGGTCGGGAAGGGCAGCTGCTCCAGCAGGCTGCGGCGGGCGGCGTACTCGCCCGACAGCGGTTGGACGAACCCGGCGAGCTCGGGCCAGAACAGGTTGATCAGCGGGCGGGCGACCAGCTCGGTGACGCGTCCGCCGCCGGCCGGCAGCACCGTCTCGCCCTGGGCCAGCGGCCGGTCGTAGGTCGCCTTGACCAGAGCCACGTCCGGCTGGGTCAGCAGGGGACCGAGCAGGCCCAGCACGAAGTCGGTGGTGAAGTCGTCGAGGTCGGAGTCGACGAACGCCACGACGTCGCCGGACGTTGCCGCCACCCCGCGCCAGAGCACCTCACCCTTGCCGGGCAGGGGCTCGACGTCCGGAAGGACGTCCTCGCGGTGCAGCACCCGCGCACCGGCGGCACGGGCCCGCTCGACGGTGGCGTCGCTCGACCCGGAGTCGACCACCACGACCTCGTCGACCAGGCGGTGGCCCCCGGTGCGTCCGCCGTCCACCAGGTCGGCCGTGATGGCGCCGACGATGGCGCCAACCGTCCGCTCCTCGTTCAGGGCGGGCAGCACCACCGAGACCGTGGTGCCGTGCTCGGCTCGGGCGGCGAGAAGGTCACCGACCGGCCAGTCGCGGGCGTGGCTGCAGCGCGCCTGCGCCCAGTCGCGCAGCCGTCGGCCCGTGGGGCTGGCGTCGTCGCGCAGGGCGTGGCTACCAGGTGTCTTCGACGATGTGCACGGCGGCCTCTTCGGCAGTGAAGTCGGCGTGGTCGCCGACGGCGATGTGCGCGACGGCCTCCGACGTGCGGTCGGGGCCGCTGCCCTCGTCGTCCTCCACCAGGCGCCCGTCGTGCTGGTGCGGGTCGGACGGGCCGAACTCCTCGTCGTAGTTGTGGTCGTCCTCAGCCTCGACGGGTCCGGCGTCCGGGTCGATGTACCACGAGCCACTCATCTCCAGCTACCTCCTCGTCGCCTCGCGCTGGGCTGTCTTGATCGCAGCCTAACCCTTGCCTCCAGCATGCCCCGTGGCTGCCGGGTCTGGTCGGGACCTCCGACTCTGACGGTGCGCCGCTCGACGCGGGACGACAGAGGGGCGACCCCGTACCCACGTGCCTCGTCACCGACGCTGGGCGGGGTGAGGAGTGGAAGGAGCCGCACATGGCCTGGGACGTGATCGCCAAGAGGCAGCCTCTGACCGTCACGCCGAACCTCGACGACTACTCGTCCGCCTACGCCGCGTTCTCGTGGGACGACGCGGCCGCGTGGCTGGACGGGCTGCCGAACGGAGGGCTGAACATCGCGCACGAAGCAGTCGATCGGCACGCTGGACGGCGCCCTGACCATGTGGCGCTCAGATTCCTCGCCAAGCAGGGAGTGGACCGCGAGCTCACCTACGCCGAGCTCGCGGAGCTCTCCGCGAGGTTCGCCAACGTGCTCGACTCCCTGGGCGTGGCCGCCGGCGAGCGGGTCTTCGGGCTGATGGGCCGCCAGCCGGAGCTGTACGCGGCGATCCTGGGCACGCTGAAGCACCGCGCCGTGTTCTGCCCGCTGTTCAGCGCGTTCGGGCCGCAGCCGGTCAAGCAGCGCCTGCAGCTCGGGTCGGGCTCGGTGCTGGTCACCACGCCTGCGCTGTACCGCAAGAAGGTGGCCCCGATCCGCGACGAGGTGCCCTCGCTGACGCACGTGCTGCTGGTCGGGCCCGGCTTCGAGCGGGTGGCCGACGCGCCCGGCGTGCACGACCTGGTGGCGCTGCTCGACGCGGCGTCGCCGACCTACGCCATCGAGCACACCGACCCCGAGCGGGCGGCGCTGCTGCACTTCACGTCCGGCACGACCGGCACGCCGAAGGGGGCGGTGCACGCCCACCAGGCCGTGCTGGCCCACCACGTCACCGCCCGCTACGTGCTCGACCTGCACGACGACGACGTGTTCTGGTGCACCGCCGACCCCGGCTGGGTGACCGGCACGTCCTACGGCGTGGTCGCGCCGCTGACCTGCGGTGTCACCGTGGTCGTCGACGAGCTGGAGTTCGACGCCGACCGCTGGTACACCATCCTCGACGAGCAGCAGGTGACCGTCTGGTACACCGCGCCGACAGCTCTGCGGATGCTGATGAAGGCCGGTGCCGAGCGCGCCAAGCAGCACGACCTGTCCGCGCTGCGGCACGTCATGAGCGTCGGCGAGCCGCTCAACCCCGAGGTGGTGGTGTGGGGCCTGGAGGCCGTCGGGCTGGCGATCCACGACACCTGGTGGCAGACCGAGACCGGCGCGATCATGGTGGCCAACTACGCCTCGACCGACATCCGTCCGGGCTCGATGGGACGGCCAGTCCCCGGCATCGAGGCGGCCCTGCTGGCGCGCGACACCCACGGCGACCCGGTGCTCGACGAGGCGGGTGCCCCCGTGCTGGTCACCGAGCCCGACACCGAGGGCGAGATCGTCCTGCGCGCACCGTGGCCGTCGATGATGCGCGAGTACCTCGGCATGCCCGAGCGCTACGCGAAGGCCTTCGTCGGCGGGGCGCCGGGGGAGGGCTGGTACCGCTCGGGCGACCTCGGGCGCCGGGACGCCGACGGCTGGTTCTGGTTCATCGGCCGCGGCGACGACGTCATCAAGTCGGCCGGGCACCTGATCGGCCCGTTCGAGGTCGAGAGCGTGCTCATGGAGCACCCGGCCGTGGCCGAGGCGGGCGTGATCGGCGTGCCCGACCCGGTCGCCGGCGAGGTCGTCAAGGCGTTCGTCGCCCTGCGCACCGGGTACGAGGCCAGCGACGCGCTGGTGCTCGAGCTGGTCGGGTTCGCGCGCAAGCGGTTGGGTGCCGCGGTGGCACCCCGTCAGATCGAGGTCAAGGCAGACCTGCCGAAGACGAGGAGCGGGAAGATCATGCGAAGGCTGTTGAAGGCACGTGAGCTGGGCCTGCCCGAGGGCGACCTGTCGACGCTGGAGTCGGGGCGATGAGCGCCGAGACCGCGACCGGGCCCGACACCAGCCTGATGGCGCCGGGAGCTGCTGCGAACGTGCCGGCCGGTCCCGGGCACGCGCTGCCCGAGCCGGACGTGGCGCTGGACATGTTCCGGCAGATGCTGCGCATCCGGCGGTTCGAGGAGCGCTGCGTCGAGCTGTACAGCGCGACGAAGATCCGCGGCTTCCTGCACCTGTACATCGGTGAGGAGGCGGTCGCGACCGGGGTCGTGCGCCACCTGAAGCCCCAGGACGCGGTGGTCGCGACGTACCGCGAGCACGGGCATGCGCTCGCCCGCGGGCTGAGCATGAGCTCGATCATGGCCGAGATGTTCGCCAAGGTCGAAGGGTGCTCACGCGGACGGGGCGGGTCGATGCACCTCTTCGACGCCGACACGCGGCTCTACGGCGGAAACGCGATCGTGGGCGGCGGGCTGCCGCTGGCCGTGGGCCTGGCGCTGGCCGACGCCATGCAGGGGCGCAAAGCCGTGACGGCGTGCTTCTTCGGCGAAGGAGCGATGGCCGAGGGGGAGTTCCACGAGTCGATGAACCTGGCTGCGCTGTGGAAGCTGCCGGTGCTCTTCTGCTGCGAGAACAACCGCTACGCGATGGGCACGGCGCTGAGCCGGTCGGAGTCGGAGACCAACCTCGCGGTCAAGGCCGCCTCGTACGAGGTGCCGGCCTGGACGGTGGACGGCATGGACGTCACCGCGGTGGACGACGCGGCTCGACGGGCCGTGACGCTGATCCGCGACGGGGGCGGGCCGGTCTTCTTGGAGCTGCGCACGTACCGGTTCAGGGCGCACTCGATGTACGACGCCGAGCGGTACCGCAGCCGCGACGAGGTGACGTCGTGGCGCAGCCGAGACCCGATCGACACGTTCTCCGCCCGGCTGCGGGAGGCGGGGATGCTCGACGACGAGGCCGTCGTCCAGATGGAGAAGGAGGTCTCGGCCGAGATCGACGCGGCCATCGAGTTCGCCGAGGCGGGGACGGACGAACCGTTGTCTGAGCTGAGCAGATTCGTCACCAGTGAGACAGGAGGCGCGTCATGACCGCCACGACGACCGAGGCCGGACGGGCCGAGCACGCGAGGGGTGTCGGTGACGCGCCGGCGACGCTGTCGGTGACCTACCGCGAGGCGATGCGCGAGGCGATGCGCGAGGCGATGGCCGAGGACGAGCGGGTCTTCTTGATGGGGGAGGACGTCGGAGCCTACGGCGGCTGCTTCGGGGTGAGCCTCGGGCTGCTGGAGGAGTTCGGGCCCGACCGCGTACGTGACACACCGCTGTCGGAGGCCGCTTTCGTGGGCGCCGGCATCGGGGCGGCGCTCGGCGGCATGCGTCCGATCGTCGAGATCATGACGGTCAACTTCTCGCTGCTTGCCCTCGACCAGATCCTGAACACAGCGGCGACGCTGCTGCACATGTCGGGCGGGCAGTTCAACGTGCCGCTGGTGATCCGGATGACGACGGGGGCCGGACGCCAGCTCGCTGCCCAGCACTCGCACTCGCTGGAGAACTACTACGCCCACATCCCGGGGCTGCGGGTTCTGGCGCCGGCGACGGTGCGCGACGCCCGCGGCATGCTCGCGCCGGCCCTGGCCGACCCCGACCCCGTGATCATCTTCGAGCACGGCTCGCTCTACAACGTCGCCGACGAGCTACCCCTGGACGCTGCCGACGCCGTGGACATCTCGTCGGCGGTCGTGCGGCGTCCCGGCTCGGACGTCACGCTGATCACCTACGGCGGGTCGTTGCCCACCACGCTTACCGCAGCCGAGGAGCTGGCGGCCGACGGGGTGTCAGCCGAGGTGATCGACCTGCGGGTGCTGCGTCCGCTGGACTCGGCCGTGTTCCTCGACTCGGTGCGGCGCACCCACCGCGCGGTCGTGGTGGACGAGAACTGGCGCACGCTGTCGATCGCCGGTGAGATCCTGGCGCAGATCGCGGAGGAGGCCTTCTACGACCTGGACGCACCCGTGGCGCGGGTCTGCTCGATGGAGGTGCCGATGCCCTACGCCCGGCACCTCGAGCTGGCGGCCGTGCCCACGGTGGAACGCGTCGTGGAGGCTGCCCGGGCGAGCGTAGTGGGTTCGTGATGGCCGAGTTCGTGATGCCGAGCCTGGGGGCCGACATGGACGAGGGCACGGTCGTGGAGTGGCTCGTGAAGGTCGGCGACATCGTCAAGCGCGGCGACATCGTGGCCGTGGTCGACACGACGAAGTCGGCGATCGAGGTCGAGGTGTTCACCGAGGGGGTCGTGGAGAAGATCCTGGTCGAGCCGGGCACGACCGTCCCCGTCGGGACGCCGCTGGCCGTGCTGGGCCAGGACGACGCCAGCGTGCCGGCCGCGCCCGCTGAGCCCGCCGCCCCGCCCGCCGAGGAGGTGCGGGCGGACGAGTCGGGTTCGGCCGGCGAGCCGCCGGTGGCGAGCCCGATCGTCCGGCACCTGGCGCACGAGCGCGGACTTCAGCTGCGCGCACTGACGGGCTCCGGCCCGGACGGGGTGATCACCCGGTCCGACGTCGAGGCCGCCGCCGCGGCGCTCGGCGTTGGCTCGCCGGCGCCCACGCCCGTGCGGCCGAGCGAGGCGCAGCCCGGCAGGGTGGTCGCGTCCCCGCTGGCCAAGCGCACCGCGACCGAGCTGGGCGTCGACCTGGCCGGCGTCACCGGCACCGGGCGAGACGGGGCGGTCACGGTCTCCGACGTGCACCGCGCCGCCGAGGCCACGCCGCAGGCCCCCGAACCGGCGATGGCCACGCTGCAGGCCCCCGAACCGCCGATCTTGGCGGAGGAGCCGCGAAGTGCGGTCGCATCCGGCCGCAGCGCCAAGATCGCGGAGGGAGCCGGCCGGAGCGCCAAGATCGCGGACGGTGGGGCGGCCGCAGCCAAGCAGCGTGCCGCGGCCATGCGCACCACCATCGCCAACCTCATGGCGCGGTCCAAGAAGGAGATCCCGCACTACTACCTGCGCACCACGGTCGACTTCGGCGCGTGCGACGACTTCGTCCGCCGCTACAACACCGACCGTCCCGTCTCCGAGCGCCTCCTCCCGGCCGTGCTGCTGCTCAAGGCCTCGGCGATGGCCGTGCGCAAGGTGCCGGAGGTCAACGGCTTCTTCACCGAGGACGGCTTCGCGCGCAGCGAGGCGGTGCACCTGGGTGTGGCGATCTCGCTGCGCGGCGGCGGCCTGGTGGCGCCTGCCATCCACGACGCCGACACCCTGCCGCTCGCTGACCTCATGGCCGCCCTGAAAGACCTCGTCGCCCGCACACGGGCGGGACGGCTGCGCGGCTCGGAGATGAGCGACCCGACCATCACCGTCACCAACCTCGGCGAGCAGGGGGTGGAGGTCGTCCACGGGGTGATCTACCCACCCCAGGTGGCGCTGGTCGGGTTCGGAACGATCGTCCAACGTCCGTGGGCGGTGGACGGGATGCTCACCGTCCGACCCGTCCTGACGGCCACCCTCGCCGCTGACCACCGGGTCAGCGACGGCCACCGTGGCGGGCTCTACCTCGCCGCCGTGGCGAACCTGCTGCAACGACCGGAGGAGCTGTGAACACAGACGTTGCCCGCTCTCACGTCCAAGCCGTGCTGGGGCGCATCGCACCGGAGGTCGACCTGGCCGACGTGCCGGGCGACGTGGACTTTCGCGAGGAGGTCGACCTCGACTCCATGGACTTCCTCAGCCTCGTCGAAGGCCTGAAGGAGGCCACGGGGGTGGACGTGCCCGAGGACGACTACTCGTCCATCGAGACGCTCGACGGCCTGGTCGCCTACTTGGCGGCGAAGGCCGCCTGACACCGAGCCCCCGGCTCGGCGCGAAAGCGGTCGCGACTGGGCTTGCACTCGACCCACCAGAGTGCTAATCATTGGGTTAGCACTCTCGCAGTGAGAGTGACAAACACTGGTCGGACGATGAGGTCTGGCTGCACCCGGCGACAGGAGCCGGCGTGGGCAGGCCGTCCGTCGCGGGCATCGCACCGACCACCCAGTCCGGCGAACCGGAAGGAACCAGCCAGAACATGGCCAAGATCATTGCGTTCGACGAGGAAGCCCGTCGCGGCCTCGAGCGGGGGATGAACGTCCTCGCCGACGCCGTCAAGGTGACCCTCGGCCCCAAGGGCCGCAACGTGGTGCTGGAGAAGAAGTGGGGCGCCCCCACCATCACCAACGACGGTGTCTCCATCGCCAAGGAGATCGAGCTCGAGGACCCCTGGGAGAAGATCGGGGCCGAGCTCGTCAAGGAAGTTGCCAAGAAGACCGACGACGTCGCCGGTGACGGCACCACCACCGCCACCGTGCTCGCCCAGGCGCTCGTGCGCGAGGGCCTGCGCAACGTCGCCGCCGGCGCCAACCCGATGTCGCTGAAGAAGGGCATCGAGGCAGCCACCGAGGCCGTCAGCAACCAGCTGCTCGAGATCGCCCAGGAGGTCGAGACCAAGGAGCAGATCGCTGCCACCGCCTCGATCTCGGCGGCCGACACCCAGATCGGCGAGATGATCGCCGAGGCCATGGACAAGGTCGGCAAGGAAGGCGTCATCACCGTCGAGGAGAGCAACACCTTCGGCCTCGAGCTCGAGCTCACCGAGGGCATGCGCTTCGACAAGGGCTACATCTCGCCCTACTTCGTGACCGACCCCGAGCGTATGGAGGCCGAGCTGGAGGACCCCTACATCCTCCTGGTCAACTCCAAGATCGGTAACGTCAAGGACCTGCTGCCGCTGCTGGAGAAGGTCATGCAGTCGGGCAAGCCGCTGGCGATCATCGCCGAGGACGTCGAGGGCGAGGCCCTGGCGACCCTGGTGGTCAACAAGATCCGCGGCACGTTCAAGTCGGTCTCGGTCAAGGCTCCCGGCTTCGGCGACCGCCGCAAGGCGATGCTGCAGGACATGGCCATCCTCACCGGCGGCCAGGTCATCAGCGAAGAGGTCGGCCTCAAGCTCGAGAACACCGGGCTCGACCTGCTGGGTCGCGCTCGCAAGGTGGTCGTCACCAAGGACGAGACGACCATCGTCGAGGGCTCCGGCGACGCCGAGCAGATCCAGGGTCGGGTCAACCAGATCCGCGCCGAGATCGAGAAGAGCGACTCCGACTACGACCGCGAGAAGCTGCAGGAGCGCCTGGCCAAGCTGGCCGGCGGCGTGGCCGTCATCAAGGCCGGTGCGGCGACCGAGGTCGAGCTCAAGGAGCGCAAGCACCGCATCGAGGACGCCGTCCGCAACGCCAAGGCGGCCGTCGAGGAGGGCATCGTCCCCGGTGGTGGCGTCGCGCTGCTGCAGGCCGGTGCCGCCGTGTTCGACAAGCTCGAGCTCGAGGGCGACGAGGCCACTGGTGCCAACATCGTCCGCGTCGCGCTCGACGCCCCGCTCAAGCAGATCGCGATCAACGCCGGTCTCGAGGGTGGGGTCGTGGCCGAGAAGGTGCGCAACCTCCCCGTGGGCGAGGGCCTGGACGCCGCGACCGGCGTCTACAAGAACCTGGTCGAGGCGGGCATCATCGACCCGGCCAAGGTGACGCGCTCGGCGCTGCAGAACGCTGCGTCCATCGCGGGGCTGTTCCTCACCACCGAGGCGGTCATCGCCGACAAGCCCGAGAAGGAGGGCGCTGCCGCTGGTGGCGCTCCCGACATGGGCGGCATGGACTTCTAGTCCACAGCACTACCTCGCGGCCGTAGGCCGTACGCACAGGGCGGTCCCTTCGGGGGCCGCCCTTGTGCGTGTCGGCCTCGTGTACGTAACCCGGAGAACAACCGGCGTTCACCTTTTGTTCATGCTGTAGTACACTTGAGTTGTACCGGGAACCATCCGGAACGAAGGACAGGCAAGGAGGTAGCCATGACCGCCATGACGCAGACCACGCAGAGCCAGCTGGTGGCGCACTGGGAGCTGGTCACGGACGCTCGCGGACGCACCCGCCCCGAGATGCGCTGGCAGGTCGCCTGCGCCGGCGACGAGGCGACCGAGGTCTCGCTCGCTGCGTGAGCCCGCGACCTGACGTCCCCCCGCTGACGACTGCCCGGACGCCTCGCCGCCAAACGATCACGTGACGGCGGAAGTTGAGGGGTTTCCAAGGCGTATACCCCTTGGAAACCCCTCAACTTCCGCGCGAAGTGTCCGCCGCGACGCGCGGCCGCTGGCTGGGCGCGGACGCCGCGCCGGAGTTGGGGGTCGGCGTACCCGGGGCCGGCGATGGCGGGCCGTAGCCTGACGTCGTGACTCGTCCGTTGCTGCAGGTTGTCGCCCTCACGCCCGGTGACGCCAAGGGGGCCACCGACGGTGGTGCCGACCGGCTCGAGGTGCTCGTCCGGCCCGAGGACGGCGGTCTCACCCCAGATCTGGACGCCGTGCGCGCGTTCCGCGAGGCCAGCACCCTGCCCATCCGGGTCAGGCTGCGGCTGCGCGACGACTACTCGTCCACCGGCGGCGAGCTCAGCCGGCTGATCGGGCTCGCGCAGACCCTCACCGACGAGGGTGTCGACGGGTTCAGCTTCGGCTTCGTCTCACCCGACCTCGAGGTGGACGTCTCGCTCACCCAGGCATTGGCGGACGGGCTCGGCGGCGCCCCGTGGACCTTCCACCGGGCCATCGACCACGTGCTCAGCCGCCGCAAGGCCTACATAGCGCTACGCGACCTGCCTGGACTCGACTCCGTCCTCACCGCCGGGTCAGCCCGTGGGACCGAGTTCGGGGTCGACCAGCTCTGCGGCGAGGTGACGGACGACCCGACGCTGGCGCCGCTCGTCATCGCCGGTGGCGGCCTGCGCGCCGAGGACGTGCCGTGGCTGGCGCGTGCGGGCGTGCGGGCGTTCCATGTCGGGTCGTCGGTGCGACCGGGCCGGTCGAGCAAGGCCTACGTCGACGCGGGGCTCGTGCGGTCCTGGCGCTCGCTGGTGGACGACTCGGTGGCTGCCGC
>CAVQON010000009.1:0-23868 GCA_963714455.1 uncultured Actinomycetota bacterium | reverse complement strand
AAACAGATCGGGGCGAGTCGCCACGCCGATTCCGTATCGCTGACGACTGGTTTACGGCAAGATGAACGTTGTCCCTCTCCACTACGGATCGTCCGGCACGTACCTGCCGGTGGAAGGCAAGGTGCCCCATGGCAACTGTCCAGTACAACGAGGCGTCGCGGGTCTACCCCGGTGCCGACAACGCAGCCGTCGACAAGCTGAACCTCGACATCGAGGACGGCGAGTTCTTGGTTCTCGTCGGCCCGTCCGGCTGCGGCAAGTCGACCGCCCTTCGCATGCTCGCCGGCTTGGAGGAAGTGACCTCCGGCGCCGTGCACATCGGTGACCGCGACGTCACCCACCTGGCACCCAAAGACCGCGACATCGCGATGGTCTTCCAGAACTACGCGCTGTACCCGCACATGACCGTGGCCGAGAACATGGGCTTCGCGCTCAAGATCAAGGGCACCCCGAAGGACGAGATCCGCACGCGCGTCGAGGAGGCCGGCAAGATCCTCGACCTCGAGCAGTACCTCGAGCGCAAGCCCAAGGCGCTCTCCGGTGGCCAGCGCCAGCGCGTCGCGATGGGTCGCGCGATCGTGCGTCAGCCGCAGGTGTTCCTCATGGATGAGCCGCTGTCGAACCTCGATGCCAAGCTGCGCGTCTCCACCCGCACCCAGATCGCCTCGCTCCAGCGCCGTCTGGGCATCACGACGCTGTACGTGACCCACGACCAGATCGAGGCCATGACCATGGGCGACCGGGTCGCTGTGCTCAAGGACGGACTGCTCCAGCAGGTCGACAGCCCGTTGAACCTGTACGACCGGCCCGGCAACATCTTCGTCGCCGGCTTCATCGGCTCACCGGCCATGAACATCGCCGAGTTCGACATCAAGGACGAGAAGGCCGTCGCGCCGTACGGCTCGCTCACGCTGCCGGCTCCGGTGCTCAACACCGCGCGTTCGGACGGCAAGATCACCGTCGGATGGCGCCCGGAGGGCGTCGAGCTGGCCGACCCGAACTCCGACAACGCCTTCCCGGTCGACGTCGACATCGTGGAGGAGCTCGGTTCGGACGCCTTCGTCTACGGCGTGCCGGCCGGGGAGGGCTCGAAGCTCCACAGCGACAACCTGATCGCTCGCATCGACCCGCACGACGCTCCCCGCAAGGGCGACCAGATCTGGCTGCGTCCCAAGGCTGACTCGATGCACTTCTTCTCTGCGTCCACCGGTCAGCGCATCAGCGAGGAGACCGGAGAGCTCACCGCCGTCACCCGCTGACAGGCTCGCTGCTTCTCATCAGACGCACGACGGCGCCGGTCTCGCACAGAGGCTCGGCGCCGTCGGCGTCCGTAGCACCCGGAGGTTGCCGGTGGAGCTCACCATCCAGGCCAACCCCAACGAGCAGACCGACCTCATCGACCTGCCGTGGGACATGCCCCTGGAGGAGTGGCCGTCGTGGTACCTGGTCGCCCTGCCCCGGGGCATCTCGCGCCACGTCGTGCGCTTCGTGCGCATCAACACGCAGGTGTACGCCTTCAAAGAGATCGTCGAGTCGTACGCGCTGCGCGAGTACCGGCTGCTGCGTGACCTGGAGCGCACGGACGTCCCGTCCGTCAGCCCCGTCGGGGTGGTCACCGGACGTGAGGCCCCCGACGGCTCTCCGCTGGACTCGATGCTCATCACGCGGCACCTCACCTGGTCGCTGCCGTACCGCGCGGTGTTCTCCGGCAACCTGCGCCCCGACACGGTCGACCGGCTGCTCGACGCCCTCGTCGCGCTGATCGGACGCCTGCACCTCACCGGCTTCGTCTGGAACGACTGCTCGCTGTCGAACACGCTGTTCCGGCGCGACGCGGGCGCTTTCGCTGCCTACCTGGTCGACGCCGAGACGGGCGACCTGCACCCGACGCTCAGCGACGGCCAGCGCGCGCAACGACATCGAGATCGCCCACCTCAACATCGCCGGCGAGCTCATGGACCTGCAGGCCGGGGGGGTGTTGGACGAGCACCTCGACCCGATCGAGCTGGCCGCCGAGGTGCCCAAGCGCTACGAGCACCTGTGGACCGAGCTCACCGGCGTCGAGCAGTTCGCCTTCGGCGAGCGCTGGCGCGTGGCCCAGCGCATCGAGCGGCTCAACGCCCTCGGCTTCGACGTGGACGAGCTGACGATCGTGACAGACATCGGCGGACGCACCGTCCGCATCCAGCCCAAGGTCGTCGACGCCGGGCACCACTCCCGCCGGCTGATGCGCCTGACCGGCATCGACGCGGAGGAGAACCAGGCCCGCCGGCTGCTCAACGACCTCGACGCCTACGCGGCGTCCACCGACCAGCAGGCCGAGGTGGAGTCGGTGGTCGCCCATGAGTGGGTGTCGAACCTGTACCGGCCCGTAGTGGCCGCGATCCCGCGGGAGATGCGCGGCAAGCTCGAGCCGGCCGAGGTCTTCCACGAGGTGCTCGAGCACCGGTGGTACCTGTCCGAGCAGCGCGGGCAGCAGGTTCCCCTGGACGAGGCCGTCGCCTCGTACCTCAGCGACGTGCTGGCCCACAAGCCGGACGAGGCGGCCGTGCTCGGCAGCGCCGTGCGGCCGGGTGAACCGGTGAACGTCTCCGAGGGCCTGGAAGACACCCAGCCCTTCCGCCTCCCGTGGGACGAGCTGGACGAGAGCTGAGCCCCGCTCCCCACCCGCCCGGAGCCCGAAACGATCACGTGAAGGTGGAAGCTTGGGGGTTCACAAGGCAGATCTGCCGTGGAAACCCCCAAACTGCCGCGCGAAGTGCCGCGGGGTGCTCGGACGTTGGGGTGTTCCCGATGCGCGGGGATCGCGGACGCGCGGCGTCGCGGAGGATTCACCAGCCGCTGAGGCCCCATGCCGGCCCAGCCGTTGATGCAGCTGCCGGACTACCTCATCGACCAGGTCTGAACGCGCCGCGCGCCTGCGCCACGGCGTACAGCGCGATGCCGGTCGCCACGGATGCGTTGAGCGACTCGACGTCTCCCCCGATCGGGATGCGCGCCACGACGTCGCACTGCTCGCGCACGACACGGGAGAGCCCTTTGCCCTCTGAGCCCGTGACCAGCACCAGCGGACCGGTCGCGAGGTCGAGCGCGCCCACGTCCCCCTCGCCGTCCCCGTCCAGCCCGACAACGAAGAGCCCCGCCTTGCGGTACGCCGCCAGCGCCCGCGACAGGTTCGTCGCCCGCGCCACCGGCACGCGCGCGGCGGCGCCGGCTGACGTGCGCCACGCCGAGGCGGTCATGCCGGCCGAGCGGCGCTCGGGTACGAGGACGCCGTGCGCGCCGAACGCACCGGCACTGCGGACGACCGCGCCCAGGTTGCGCGGATCGGTCACCCCGTCCAGCGCGACGATCAAGGCCGGCTCGTCGGAGTCGAGCGCCCGGTCGAGCAGGGCGTTCGGGTGCGCGTACTCGTACGGCGGCACCTGAAGCGCCAGCCCCTGGTGCCGCGCGTCACCGGCGAGACGGTCGAGCTCGGCGCGGGGCGACTCCAGAACCGGCAGGCCCCGGTCGGCGGCGAGCTTCAGCGCCTCCTTCACCCGGTCGTCGCTGTCGATCCGCTCGGCCACCAGCAAGGCTGTGGCGGGCACCGACTCGCGCATCGCCTCGACGACGGGGTTGCGCCCGGCCACCACCTCGGTGGTGGGCTTGCCCTTCGACCCGGAGCCGCGTCCACCCGATCCGCTGCGGCCGGACGATCCCTTGCCCGAGCCCGCCCGCTTCGCGCGCCGGTAGGCCACGTGTCCCGGACGCTCCTCGGCCTTCGGCGTCGGGCCCTTGCCCTCCAGCGAGCGGCGCCCCTTGCCGCCGGTGCCCGCTGTGGCGCCCTTCTTCGTGCCGGGGTTGCGTCGCGACCCTTGGCGCTGCGAGTTGCCTGCCACTAGTTGCCCACCTCGATCGTCCACCGGGCGCCGGATGGGGTGTCTTCGACGGCAACGCCCAACGCCGTCAGTCGATCGCGGATGGCGTCGGCCGCGGCGAAGTCGCGCTCGGCTCGGGCCGCGGCGCGCTGGTCGAGCAGCATCGCGACAAGTCCGTCCACCACGGTGCGCAACCGGTCGCCCTCGCCGCCGGCTCGCGATGCCCACGGCTCGGCGAACGGGTCGAGCCCGAGCACGTCCAGCATGGCGCGCACGCTGCCCACGGCCCCACGAAGCGCAGCCGAGTCGCCGTCGGCCAGCAGGGTGTTGCCCTCGCGCACCACGTCGTGGATCGCCGCTACCGCTGCGGGCACGCCGAGGTCGTCGTCCATCGCCTCGACGAACTCCGCGCAGGCGATCGAGGGCTCGACCAGGCCGGTCACCTCGACGGCCCGCTCCAGGAATCCCTCGATGCGTCGGAAGCCGACCCCGGCCTCGGCCATCGCTTCTTCGCTGAACTCGATGTTGCTGCGGTAGTGCGGGGCGACCAGGTAGTAGCGCAGCTCGATCGGGCGGACGCGGCGCACGACCTCGCTGACCAGCAGGGAGTTGCCGAGCGACTTGCTCATCTTCTCCCCGGACGTGGTCACCCAGGCGTTGTGCACCCAGTAGCGGGCGAAGCCGCGTCCGGCTGCCGCCGACTGCGCGAGCTCGTTCTCGTGGTGCGGGAAGCGCAGGTCGAGCCCGCCGCCGTGGATGTCGAACGTGTCGCCCAGGTACTTGCCCGCCATCGCCGAGCACTCCAGGTGCCATCCCGGACGGCCGTCCCCCCACGGGGTCGGCCACGACGCCGACTCGGGCTCGCCGGGCTTGGCGCCCTTCCACAGGGCGAAGTCGCGCGGGTCGCGCTTGCCGCGAGGGTCGGCGTCGGCGGCCGTCTCCATCTCGTCCACGCGCTGCCCCGAGAGCTCGCCGTAGCGGGGCCACGAGCGAACGTCGAAGTACACGTCACCCGAGCCGTCGGACGGCGCGTAGGCGTGCCCGGCCTCGATGAGGGCGTCCATGAGCGCGATCATCTCGGTGACGTGCCCGGTGGCGTGCGGCTCGTGGGTGGGCTGGCGGCAGCCGAGCACGTCGTAGGCGTCGGTGAACGTGCGCTCGAACCGGGTCGCCCACGCCCACCACGGCACCCCGGCCTCGGCGGACTTCTCCAGGATCTTGTCGTCGATGTCGGTCACGTTGCGGATGAACGTGGTCTTGTAGCCGCTGGCCTCGAGCCACCGCTGCAGCACGTCGAACACCAGCCCCGAGCGGATGTGCCCGATGTGCGGCGCCGCCTGCACCGTGGCTCCGCAGAGGTAGATGCCGACCTTGCCGGGTTCGAGGGGTTCGAACGGTCGGACGGCCCGCTGCGCGGTGTCGTAGAGGTGAAGCGCCACGTCACCAGCCTACGGCGCCCGAAGCCACCCGAGCCGCGCCCGCATCCCGCGCGCGATCTTGGCGCACGGGCCGTTCAGCGCGCGCGATCTTGGCGCCTACGCCGTGCCGGGGCCGCGATCTTGGCGGATACGCCGCTTGCGAACCGCGTTATGGCTCCTGCGCCAAGATCGCCGGGGGTGCGGGGGTGCCGGGGGTGCCGGGGGTGCCGGGGGTGCCGGGGCGGGTGTGGGGCGGGGCCGGCCACCCAGCAGCCGTCGGCCGGGCGCCGCCGCCCTCAACCCCGGTCAGCCGCGCGATCTTGGCGACTGAGCCGCATGCGCGGGTCTACGCGGCCGGTGCGCCAAGATCGCGGGCAGCGGGACGGGGCCTGGCCACCCCGCAGGAGGCAGGAGGCAAGAGGCAAGGCAGGCAAGAGGCAGGCCGCAGGCTCAGCCGTGCCAGACGACCTTGTCGGCCTCGACACGGCAGACGACGCGCACGTTGGACGTGCCGTCGTCCCAGGGGTAGCGCTCGAGCCCGCGGTACTTCGTGGCCAGCGCGTCGATCAGCGCCCGTCCACCCTGCTCGCTCATCGTCACCCGGCCACGCACCTCGAGGTAGCGATAGGGGTTGGCTGCGTCGAGCACGAGCACCGAGACCCGAGGGTCGCGGGCCATGTTGTCGGCCTTGCGCCGCCCGAGCACGGTGGAGAACACCAGCGTGTCGTCCTCGCGCGCGATCCAGACGACGGACGTGTGCGGCGAGCCGTCCGGCTCCAGCGTGGCGAGGGTGGCGAAGCTCAGCCCGTCCACGGCGGCACGGGCGGCGTCCGGCAGCGGGAGGGACGTCACGCCGCGCGCCACACCAGCGCCGTCGCGATCGCTGCGATCCCCTCGCCGCGACCGGTCAGGCCAAGTCCGTCGGTGGTCGTCCCGGCCACCGAGACCGACGCCCCCACCGCAGAGCCCAGCACGCGCTGCGCGTCAGCCCGACGCGTGCCGATCTTCGGGCGGTTGCCCACCACCTGCACCGACACGTTGCCGATCTCGAACCCGGCTGCGCGCACGACGCGGGCGACCTCGGCCAGCAGGGCCACGCCGCTGGCGCCGGCCCACTCCGGACGGTCCACCCCGACGACCGAGCCCAGGTCGCCCAGACCGGACGCCGACAGAAGCGCGTCGCACGCCGCGTGCGCCGCGACGTCCCCGTCGGAGTGCCCGGCGCAGCCGGCCGGCTCGGACTCCCACAGCAACCCGGCCACCCAGCACGGACGACCCGGCTCGAGCGGGTGGACGTCCACCCCGACCCCGACCCGGGGCACCACCGGCGCACTCACGAGTGGCCCCCGTGGGCGGCGGCGCGCTGCGTGAGCACGGCGTCGGCCAGCACGAGGTCGAGCGGACGGGTCACCTTGAAGGCGGCCTCGTCGCCGGGCACGACCGCCACCGACACGCCGATCCTTTCCACCAGGCCGGCGTCGTCGGTGGCGTCGAGGCAGGCGTCCTCCACCGCGCTCGCGTAGGCCCGGTCGAGCACGTCCCGACGAAACCCCTGCGGGGTCTGCACGGCGCGCAGCGGCTCCCGATCGACGGTGCCGGCCACGCGCACCACGCCGTGGTCGGTGGCGACCCTCTTCACGGTGTCGACGACGGGCAGACCCGGGACGACAGCATCAAGTCCGGCGCGAACCGCGGCGTCGACCGACTCCACGAGCCCGACCGGAGTCAGCGGGCGTGCCGCGTCGTGGACGAGCACCACGTCGACGTCCGCGCTGAGCGACATCAACGCGTTCAGCACCGACCGCGACCGCGTCGGTCCCCCGGCCACCACGCTCACCGCAGCAGCGAGATCGCACTCGCCCAGCAGCGCCTGCACGTGCGCCACGTCGTCGGGCGGGGCAGCCACGACGACCCACTCGACAGGCTCCGCCGCGGCCAGCAGCCGCACCGAGTGCACGATCAGCGGCTCGCCGTGCAGGTGGGCGAGAGCCTTGGGACCACCGGCGCCCAGACGCTCCCCGCGTCCGGCGGCCGGGACGACTGCGGCGGTGCTCAGCTGGCGAGAACCTCGTCGAGCACGGCCTCGGCCTTGTCCTCGTTGGTCTTCTCAGCCAGGGCGAGCTCGCTGATCAGCACCTGGCGCGCCTTGGCGAGCATGCGCTTCTCGCCGGCCGACAGGCCGCGGCCGCCTTCGCGGCGGGTGAGGTCGCGCACGACCTCGGCGACCTTGATGACGTCACCGGAGGCGAGCTTCTCGAGGTTCGCCTTGTAGCGGCGCGACCAGTTCGTCGGCTCCTCGACGTACGGCTCGCGCAGGACATCGAAGACCTTGTCGAGGCCTGCGCGGTCCACCACGTCCCGCACGCCGACGAGATCGACGTTGTCCGCCGGAACCCGAACGGTGAGGTCGCCCTGAGCGACCTTGAGAACGAGGTACGTTCGTTCGACGCCCTTGATGGCGCGCGACTCGATTGCCTCGATGAGAGCAGCCCCGTGGTGGGGGTAAACGACGGTCTCGCCGACATTGAAAGCCATAGAGTGCTGACCCCTTTCGGTGACCTAATCGTAACACGCCCCGAACGTCCCGTCTGCCCCGTTGGCGAACATCGCTGCAGGTCAGGGGCTTGACAAACCGCGAATCGCATGCAGTAGGCGATCATCATCACGCGCGTCATCCGCGTCGCGGGGTTCCCATCGTCGGTCGTAGCGGTCATGCTGGGCGCATGTCTGGAGGGCTCGAGCAGGGACCTGGTCCCGGTGCGCTGCCCGACCCCGACAGGGTCGTCATCCCCGA
Organism: uncultured Actinomycetota bacterium; assembly: GCA_963714455.1. Lineage (GTDB taxonomy): Bacteria > Actinomycetota > Actinomycetes > Jiangellales > Jiangellaceae > CAVQGZ01. The sequence continues at coordinate 15,796 of CAVQON010000009.1, read as the reverse complement.
CGACGCCTCCGCGCTCGACGCCGACACCTGGGCATGGCGGGCGGAGCAGCAGAGGCTCGGTCGCCCGGTCCCCCGCCTCGGTCCCGGTCGCTCGACACCGTGGCGCGTCGCCGGGCGCATCGGTCCGATGCTGTTCGTCGCCGTCCTGCTCGTCGCCTTTCTCTCCAGCCTCGCCATGACGGTGCGGCCCGCGACACCGACGGTGCTCGGCCCGGCTGCGTTGGCGAGCACGCAGGCACCCGACGGGGCAGTCGGTGGCCTCCTTCCCCGCGCGATCGTCGAGGTCGGCGGCGCCACCGTGCCCTCGCGTGACCTGCGCCCCGCCGTGCTCGTCCTCGTGCCCTCGGTCGGCGTCGACGCCGACCTGCTCGACTCCCTGCACCTGCAGGCGCAGGCCTATCGTCTGCGGCTGGGACTCGTCGGGCCGCCCGAGCGTGCGGCGCTGCTGGAGGAGACGTCCGACGGCATCGCCGCCGGCACCACACCCGTCGTCATCGATCCGGCCTCGGCGATCGCCGACTCCCTCGGTCTGCCGGCCAAGGCCGACCCGGCCATCGTGGTGGTGGGGCGCGACGGCCGCATCCACGAGGTCGTCATCGACCCGCCCCCTGGCATCCAGCTGCAGTCGGTTCTGTCGCGGGCCGCGAGCGGAGCCGACCCCGCGTGAGCGCTGCCGACCCGGCGTGAGCCTGGGCGTGACCTCCGTGGTGTGACACGGTCGTGACCCAGTTGTCGCGTGGTCGGCGCCCGGCGCCTACTACGCTTCGTGATCGTGACTCGCCTGACGCCGCTGAGCTCCCGCCGACTGGTGACCGTCCTCGCGGCGGTGGCTGCCACCACCGCGCTCGCAGGGTGTGGCACCAACATCAACGCGCAGACGCAGGACTGGTACGACCCGACGGACGGCACCGGCAACAGCGCCGAGGAGTCCCTCGACGGCATGGCCATCCGCGACGTGCTGGTCGTGTCCGACGGCACGGACGCCACCGTCATCGGGACGTTCGTCAACACGAGCACCGACGTCGACGCCGTGGCGAGCATCGAGGTGGACGGCCGCAGCGTCACCCTGATCGGCGACCTCGAGGTCGCCCCCGCGCAGGCCGTGCGCCTCGGCCCGCCCGGCGAGGCACGCGCCCAGGTGGACGGTGCGAACATCGAGCCCGGCGTCATCGTCCCCGTGACCATCTCGTTCGACACCGCCCCCGAGGCCGAGCTGGACGCGATCGTGCGTGCACCCGAGGGCGACTTCGCCGAGTCCGGCCCGGAGAGCGCCACCGTCGAGGCCGACGAAGAAGAGAGCGCGGACGAGCTCGAGGCGATCGAGGACAACACCGAGTAGGCAGCCGGCCGACTGCCCCCGCGCGGGACCTACGGCTCGAACTTGTAGCCCAGCCCGCGCACCGTCACGATGTGGCGCGGCACGCCCGGGTCGGGCTCGACCTTCGCCCGCAGGCGCTTGACGTGCACGTCCAGGGTCTTGGTGTCCCCGACGTAGTCCGCGCCCCAGACGCGGTCGATCAGCTGCCCACGGGTCAGCACCCGCCCGGCGTTGCGCAGCAGCAGCTCGAGCAGCTCGAACTCCTTGAGCGGCAGCTTGGTCTTCTGCCCGTCCACGGTGACCACGTGCCGCTCGACGTCCATCCGCACCGGTCCGGCCTCGACCACGCTGGACGCCAGGTCGTCCTCGACCGCGCCGCGTCGCAGCACCGCCCGCACCCGGGCGACGAGCTCGCGCGACGAGAAGGGCTTGGTGACGTAGTCGTCGGCCCCCAGCTCGAGCCCGACCACCTTGTCGACCTCGCTGTCCTTGGCCGTCACCATGATCACCGGGACGCTCGAGCGGGTTCGTAGCGCCTTGCACACCTCGGTGCCCGACATGCCGGGCAGCATCAGGTCGAGCAGGACGAGGTCGTGCCCGGAGCGGTCGAACTCGCTCAGCGCGGTGTCGCCATCGGCGGCCACCGTCACGTCGTAGCCCTCCTTGCGCAGCAGGTACGACAGGGCGTCGCTGATCGACTCCTCGTCCTCGACAACCAGTACGTGGGTCACGTGGTTCCCTTCGTGACGTCGGCGGCCCGGGCGGCGGGCCGGTCGGGTTCGGTGGTGCTCGCAGACACAGGATGCCGTGGAAGGCGCAGCGTGAAGGTGGACCCCGCGCCGTGCGAGCTCCACACGCTCACGTCGCCCCCGTGCGCCGCGGCGATGTGCTTGACGATCGACAGGCCGAGCCCGGTGCCGCCGGTGGCTCGTGACCGGGCCTGGTCGACGCGGTAGAAGCGCTCGAAGATGCGGCTGACCTCTTCTTCGGGGATACCGATGCCCTGGTCGCTGACGGTGATCTCCACCGCGTCCACACGCTCGCGCACGCCGACGGCCACCCGCGTGTGCTCCGGGCTGTAGGCCACGGCGTTGTCGATCAGGTTGTTGACGGCCGTCACGAGCTGGGTCTTGTCGCCGATCACCTCGAGCCCCCGTGGGCCTCCGCGCACCAGGCGGATGTTCTTCGCCTCGGCCACCGAGCGCACCCGGTCGAGGGCCTCGGCGATCACGCCGTCCACAGCGACGGCACTGGCGGACTCCACCGGGTTGTCGAACTGCAGGCGGGACAAGTCGATGATCTCGTTGACGAGCTTGGCCAGCCGGGCCGACTCGCGCTGCAGCCGCTGGGCGAACCGGTGCACGGACTCGGGGTCGTCAGCGGCGCCGTCGATGGCCTCCGTGAGCAGACCGATCGCGCCGATCGGTGTCTTGAGCTCGTGGGAGATGTTCGCGACGAAGTCACGCCGAGCCTCCTCGGCGCGGCTTGCCTGGGTGCGGTCCTCGCAGAGCAGCAGCAGCGCTCCGCCCGGCAGCTCGGTGGCGCGGACGGCGAGCACCGACGGCGCGTCGCCGCGTCCACGTTCGAGGGTGAGGTCGGACGTCTGGGGCCGGCTCGAGCGCTGCGCTGCGGTGGCGATGCGGACGAGGTCGGGGTGCACCATGCCGCCGGGACGCACCAGCCGGTAGGCGTAGGCGGACGGGCTGAGCTCGAGCAGGTCGAGGTTCTCGTCCAGCAGGATCGCGGTGGCGCGCAAGGCGCCGAGAACCGCCGCCACCTCGACCGGGGGTCGCTCCTCGTCGTGCTCGTGGCGACCCCCGACGTTGCCGCGCAGCCAGGCCCCGACTGCCAGCCCCACCAGGAGGGCTGCCATGGCGATGGCCACGACGGCGAGGGACGGCACATGGCCGATGGTAGGCCCCGCGCTGGTGCGGAGCAGCGAAGCCCAGCCCCCATGAATAGCGCTGACCTGCAAGTTCATTCAGACTTGATGTGGTGTTCACGCAGCGATCGCGGGGCGACAACAGGCGGACGTACGATCGCGCAGGTCCGAACACAGGGGAGGCACGGCAGATATGCGCACTGCATTTCACGAGCGCATGGACCACGTCGTGGACCAGCTCGTGACCATGAGTGGGCTGGTCGCCGACATGGTCGGCGAGGCCACTGCGTCGCTGCTCACCGCTGATATCGAGAGAGCCGAGCGCTGTGTCACCGCCGACAAGGCGGTCAACGAGCTCCAGGCCGCGACGGACGAGAGCATCATCGACCTGATGACCCGCCAGGGCCCGGTTGCCACTGACATGCGCAGCCTGGTGGCCGCGCTGCGCATCACCACCGACGTCGAGCGCATGGGCGATCTCGCCGCGCACATCGCGAAGATCGCTCGGCGGCGCTACCCCGATCGCGCCGTCCCCGACCCCCTGGCCGAGACGTTCGCCGGGCTGGGGTCGAAGGCCCAGACGATCGCGGAGAAGACCGGGCTGCTGCTGGCGTCGCGCGACATCGACCTGTGCGACGAGATCAAGCTCGACGACGACGAGATCGACCGGCTGCACCGCTCGATGTTCTTGGTGGTGCTCGACCACACCTGGCCCGGCACCGCCGAGCAGGCCGTCGACCTCGCGCTGATGGGTCGCTACTACGAGCGGTTCGGCGACCACGCCGTGCTGATCGCCGCGCACGTCCGGTACCTGATCACCGGGTCGTACGAACGCCTCGGCGTCCCGTCCCGGTAGTCCGCCGGCGGCTCCCGGCTGACCGCTAGCGGCCCTGGTTGGCCACTGCGGCCGCCGCGGCTGCCGCCGCCTCGGGGTCGAGGTACTCCCCGCCCGGCGTGATCGGGTGGTAGTTGTCGTCCAGCTCGTACAGCAGCGGGATTCCGGTGGGGATGTTCAGCCCCACGATCGCCTCGTCGGAGATGTCGTCCAGGTGCTTGACCAGGGCGCGCAGCGAGTTGCCGTGCGCGCCGACCAGCACGGTGTTGCCGGCCGCCAGGTCAGGGATGATCGCGTCGTACCAGTACGGCAGCATCCGGCCGACGACGTCCTTGAGGCACTCGGTGAGCGGACGGATCTCCGTCGGCAACCCGGCGTAGCGCGGGTCGTCGAACTGGCTGAACTCCGAGTGCGCCTCGATGGGCGGCGGCGGGGTGTCGTAGGAGCGGCGCCAGAGCATGAACTGCTCCTCGCCGTACTGCTCGAGGGTCTCCTTCTTGTCCTTGCCCTGAAGCCCGCCGTAGTGGCGCTCGTTGAGGCGCCAGTGCCGGCGCACCGGGATCCAGTGCCGGTCGGCGGCATGCAGCGCCATCTCGGTCGTGCGGATGGCGCGCCGCATCACCGACGTGTGGGCGACGTCGGGCAGCACGTCACGCTCGACGAGCATGTGCCCACCGCGCTCGGCCTCGGCGCGGCCCTTCTCGGTGAGGTCGACGTCCACCCACCCGGTGAACAGGTTCTTGGCGTTCCAGTCGCTCTCGCCGTGGCGCAGCAGGATCAGTCGGTGCGAACCCTCAGTCATGGTGTCGAGAGTAGTGAGCGCCCCCGCGGCGCGTCCTGGCTTTGTGGGTTGCTCACGTACCGTTCGTCCGGTGATCGGACGGGTGCTGCGCGTGGTCGTCCCGGTGGCGCTGATCGTCGTCGTGGGGGCAGGGCTGTGGATGGCCTTCACGGGCTCGCGCGCCCTGGCCGCCGTGGACGACCTGCAGGCGGCCGCGGACGACGTCCAGGTGGCGATCGACGACACCGACGTGCCCGCGCTGCGCTCGGCGGCGGCCGACGCGCAGGACGCCGCGCTGCGCGCGAACGACGCCCTCGACGGACCGGTGTGGGGCCTGGTGGCCGCCATCCCGTACGTCGGGGACACCCCCGAGGTGGCTCGGGTCACGGCGTCGGCGCTGGCCACCGCCGCTGACGGGTTGACCCCGCTGCTGGAGGTGTCCGACGTGCTCGACCCGGCGAGCCTGTACTCCGACGGACGCATCGCGGTGGACGAGCTTCGCGCCGCCGCCGAGCCCTTGGCCCTCGCCTCGGCCGACCTGGATGCCGCAGCGGCCGAGATCGCGACGGCGCCGACGGCCGCGGACGGCGCCTGGGTCCCGGCCTCCCTGGACGCGCAGCGCGCAGACGCCGCCGACCAGCTCACCGAGGCGGCGGAGGCCCTCGACACGGCCGCGGCCGCCGCCGACGTGCTGCCTGCGCTGCTGGGCGCGGACGGTCCGCGTCGCTGGTTCGTCGGGCTGCAGACGCCGGCCGAGGCACGGGGAACCGGTGGGCTGCCCGGCAACTTCGTCGTCCTTCGCGCCGAACGACGGCCGGCTGAGCCTGGGCCGAACCGGCAGCAACACCGACTTCGCAGTTCTGCCTGCAGCTGCCGGACCTCGGCGACGAGTTCGTGGCCCGCTACGGCCAGGACCCCCGCCTGTTCACCAACAGCAACGTCTCGCCCAACTTCCCCGACGCGGCTGTCCTGTGGCGGGCCTTCTACGCCGACTCCTTGCGACGGCAACGCCAACGTCGTCGCACCGGGACGTCGTGGCTTCGGCGACCATCGCGGCAACCGGCCCGATCACCCTGCCGACGGTCGGTGCTCCACGGACGAGCGGTGGTCGCCTTCGTCCTGTCCGACGTCTACGACGCCTACCCGAACCGCGAGGAGCGCAAGGTCTTCCAGGAGGCCGTCGCGACGGCGGTGTTCGACGGGATCACATCCGGTGACGTCGCTGCGGATCGGCTGGTTGCCGCAGTCGGTGCGATCGTGAGCGAGGGGCGACTGCAGCTGTGGAGCCCGCGGCCGCAGGAGCAAGACGTTCTTCTCAGCTGCCGACGGCCGCATCTCTCGACGCGGCTGGCGCTCGTGACGTGCACCCGGTGGTCATCAACGCGTCCGGGTCGAAGCTCGATGCCTACCTCGAACGGCAGATGCGGTACGAGGTCGGTCGCTGCCCCGTCGACGGTCTGGTGGCGTCCACGGCCTCGATGTCGCGCTCACGAGCGCGATGCCCGACTGACGTCCGACCTCGACCCCTTCGTGCTAGGTAGGTGCCAGACTCGGTCCACGAGGCCCGATCTCACGCACCCAGGTGCAGGTGCACCTTCCCGGTCGACGCCACGATCACCGATGTCCGTCGTTGACGACGTCGTCGTCCCGCGACGGGACTTCTGGAGCAGGGACGTCCCGCCATGGTCGTCACGGTCGACCTGCTGCCGCGGACTCCCCTGACGGTGTCCGTAGAGTTCATCGAGCCGGACTCCGACATCGCACCCACGCTGACGGTGCAACCGCTGGCCCGCGCCGGGGACGTCGCCATCGTCGACGAGCCCTGCGCGACCGGGTGACGACTCTTCCTCCCCCGTCGCCCGGGCGACCGAGCCGCTACTGCGGGCGCAGGTGCTCGAACGCAGCCAAGTTGGCCGTCGACTCCCCGCGCGAGAGCCGCCACTCCCACTCGGCCTTGATGGCGGAGGAGAACCCCAGCTCGAGCAAGGTGTTGAACGACGAGTCGGCCGCCTCGAGCACCGAGCCGAGAACGGCGTCGATCTCGTCCGCGCTGACGCACGACAGCGGCAACCGCCCGATCAGGTAGACGTCGCCGACCGGGTCGATGGTGAACGCGATGCCCGCGAGTCGAGCGTTGCGCTCCAGCAGCCAGTGGTGCACCCCGGCGTGGTTCTCGTCGGGGTGTCGTACGACGAAGGCGCTGACCCGCACGCTGTGCTCGCCGACGTCGAGGGTCGTGGTGGTCTGCCGCTTCTTCTCCCCCGGCAGGTCGACGGTGAACCGTCCGGGGCGCTCCTCGCGCCACTCCAGCCCGGTGCCGTCCAATGCCTCCACCACTACGGCCATGGCATGTTCGCGTCCGCTCGACATGCGCGACACGCTACTGAGCGACGGTCAGGGACGAGAACAGCTGGCGCTCACGGCCGGCGCGGGCGTCGACGTAGCAGTCCAGCGTGCCCTGCGCGGTGGCATCCCAGCCGAATCGTCGGGCGTGCAGCCGCGCGCCTTGCCCGAGCCGCTCGATCTCGGCCGGGGCGGCGAGCAGGCGCCCGAGCGATGCCGCCCACACGGCGGGGTCGTGCGAGCCGACCAGCAGTCCCGAGGAGCCATCGGCCACCGCCGTGCGCAACCCGCCCACGCTCGCCGCGACCACAGGCGTCCCGCAGGCCTGCGCCTCGGCAGCCACCAGCCCGAAGGACTCGTTGCGGGACGGGACGCACGCCAGCGTGGCGGCTCGGTACCAGTCGGCCAGGTCGCGTTGCGACGCGGGCGGCGCGAAGCGGACGATGTCGGCGATGCCGAGCTCGTGGGCGAGGTCGCTGAGCGCATCGGGGTGCTCCAGCCCGCTGCCGCTCGGGCCGCCGACGACGGCCACCACGAGCCGCGCACGAATCTCGGGCTGCTGCGCGACCAGCCGGGCCGCCGCGTGCAGCAGCAGGTCGGGTGACTTGAGCGGCTGGATACGCCCGGCGAACAGCAGCACGAGCGCGTCCTGCGGCAGCCCGAGTCGTGCGCGGGCACTCGCCTGGTCGCCCGGGGAGAACAGGTCGAGGTCGACCCCTGGGGAGACGACGCTGACCTCGCCCAGCGCGGCCCCGTAGAGGTCGTGCAGCTGGCGTGCCTCGTCCTCGGTGTTGGCGACGAGTCGGTCCGCGGTGTCCACCACCTGCTGCTCGCCGATCACGCGGGTACGCGGCTCCGGGGAGTCGCCCGGTCGCCAGGCTGGCGTTCTTCACCTTGGCCATCGTGTGCATGGAGTGCACGAGCGGCACCCCCCACCGTTCGGCCGCGAGTGCGCCGACCTGGCCCGACAGCCAGTAGTGGGAGTGCACGAGGTCGTACCACCCTGGCGGTGAGGCGGCCTCGGCGCGCAGCACCCCGCGGGAGAACTCGCACAGCTGCGCGGGCAGCTCGTCCTTGCTCAAGCCCTGGTAAGGCCCGGCGTCGATGTGTCGCACGAGCACGCCCGGGCTCATCTCGACGACCTCGGGCAGCTGCGACGAGGTCGATCGGGTGAAGATCTCCACGTCGGTGCCCGCAGCGGCGAGTCGCCGAGCCAGCTCGACGATGTAGACGTTCATGCCGCCCGCGTCGCCGGTGCCGGGCTGGTCGAGCGGCGAGGTGTGCATGCTGATCATGGCGACGCGCGCGGGCCGCAGGTCACGCCGGTGCGGCGCCCTGGAACCTGGCGTCATCAGGCACTCCTCGTCAAGTGTCGGGTGGTCGCGAACGGCCGTCGCAGGCAACTCGCCGCCACGGTCAGAACCGTGCGTGAGTCTGGTGCATTCCCGCCAACCGCACGAATCGGGCAACGATTGGCCACGTCCGCACCGGTCGTCTGCGTGTTGCGAATCGGCAACGCTGACCTGCGCAACTAGGTCACAGCGGCGGGATGTACGACCATGGGAGCGTGAAGCGTCGTCGCGGGCTCGTGCTGCTGGCCGCCCTGGGCCTCATGCTCTCCGGCTGTGGCGCCGTCCAGGACTGGGCTGCCACGGGAGTTCCGGACGCGCCGTCGGCGTCCCCGGTCGCTGACCAGACGCCGCAGCCGACGCCAGCCACGTCCCCGACGCCCGTGGAGCCTGCGCCCACCCCCTCGTCCACGCCGACCCCGACGACCGACGCGAGCCCGAAGCCGAAGCCCAAGCCGACGCAGGAGCCGACGGTTGAGCAGGCGGTGGCCGAGCCTGAGCCTGAACCCGAGCTCGTTGCCGGGCCGCCGATCTGGGGGGTCGGCGCGTCCGGCGACCAGGTGCGCGAGCTGCAGGCACGCCTGGCACAGATCCAGTGGTTCACCCAAGACCCGACTGGCTACTACGGCGACGTCACCGCCAACGCGGTGTCAGGGTTCCAGGCCAAGCGTGGCTTCCCCGTCGTCGGCTACGTCGACCAGCGCACCTGGGACCGCATCGTCTCCATGACGAGCACACCGACGCAGGACCAGCTCTTCCCGCCCGAGCCTGAGCCCGAGCCCGAGGTGGTTGCCGCTCCGGCTCCCGGGCTCGATCCGCGCTGCACGACCGGGCGCGCGATCTGCGTCGACAAGTCACAGAGCGTCGTTCGCTGGGTCGTCGACGGCCAGGTGAAGCTGACCCTGGACGCCCGCTTCGGCTCCGAGCTGCTGCCGACCCGTGAGGGCCAGTTCTCGGTGCAGCGCAAGGTGCGCGACGAGTACTCGCGGCTCTACGACAACGCACCGATGCCGCTCGCCGTCTACTTCTCCGGCGGCCAGGCCGTGCACTACTCCCCCGACTTCGTGGCCTACGGCTACAACGGCTCGTCCCACGGCTGCGTCAACACGCGCAGCTGGGACGGCATGAGCTACCTCTTCGACGCCGCCCAGATCGGCGACAAGGTGATCGTCTACTGGTCGTGACCCCCGCCCAGCCCCCCGCTGATCACGTCACCTGGGTGCTGGTCGGCTTGGCGAGGTGAATCCCGCTCGCCCAGCCAACGCTTGCCCTCTTGACGTGATCAACGGGGCGGGCGGGTCCACGCGGCGGGGGCGCAGCGGCGGGGCTGGTCAGTCGAGGACGCGCAGGCGGACGCGACGGAAGCCCCGGCCCTTGTTCTCGATCTTGACGACCTCCATGCGCCCGATCTGCCTCGTGGACGCGACGTGCGTACCGGCGTCGGCCTGCAGGTCGAGCCCGACGATGTCGACGAGGCGGACGACCTCGAGGTCCTGGGGCAGCAGGTCGGTCGCCGTACGCAGCAGAGTCGGGATGGCGTAGGCCTCGTCCCGCGGCAGAACGCTCACCTCGATCGCCCGGTCGGCGACCACCTCGCGGTTGCAGGCGTCGTTGAGCGTCTCCTTGAGCCCGGGCGGAACCTCGGTGAGGTTGAAGTCCATGCGCGCCACGCCCGGCTCCATGTTGCCGCCCGTCACCTGGGCGCCGAGGTCGCGGAAGACGACCCCGCCGAGCAGGTGCAGCGCCGAGTGCGTCCGCATCAGCCAGGTACGGCGCTCGTCGTCCAGCGCGCCGCGTACCGACGTGCCGACCGGTGGCACCGGGTCGCCCTCAACCGGGACGAGCCGGATGTCGTCGTCCTTGCGCGCACCGGCGATGCGGGTGACGACGCCGCCCCAGAGCAGCACGCCCGCATCGGGCGGCTGGCCGCCCCCGCCCGGGTAGAACGCGGACCGGTCGAGCACGATGCCGTCCTCGTTGACGTCGAGGACGAGCGCGTCCCACTCGCGCAGGCTCTGGTCGTCGAGCTCGAGGCGGTGGGTGCGGCCCTGGTGGTCGTGGCGGGTGGTCATCAGGACAGGCCCCGTCTACCAGGGTCCGTACGGACCCATGTTCTGCTGCGACCCGCCGGCCCGGTACTGCTTGACCGCCGGACGGACGTCCACGAGGTACACCAGAGCGCCGACGACGCCGATGATGTTCAGGAACGAGAGGGGGTTGATCACGACGATGTTCACCGCGAGAGCCACCCCCGTGATGGCGAGCCAGAAGCCCTTCGTGCGCTTGCCGGCGTACGGGTACGCCTGGGCGTCCGTGCGCAAGGCGTCGAAGAAGGCGTAGCCCTTGATGCCCAGCCCAGCGAGCAGCAGCGCCCACGAGACCAGGCTCTGGACGGTGCCGAACAGCTCAACCATGAGCCCAGGATACGGGCCACCACGGGCCGCCGCCCGTCGCTCACGCCGCGGGTCAGCCGACGAGGACGACGCTGTCGCTCGACCCGATCCGGGCGACGAGCGCCCGGTCGGCCGTGTACAAGGTGGTACCGAGCATCTGCGCCAGCCCGAGGTACACCATGTCGTAGAGGGGGTGCTCGTCGTAGCGCCGTGCGAGGTCCCACGCCCTCGCAAGCAAGCCTTCCGTCTCCACGGCCCGCATCGGCAGACTTTGGAGCGTCGCGAACGACGCATCAGCCGCGGCACCACTCCAACGGCCCCGTCGCACCCCGGTCAGCAGCGCGTTCGCGACTTCCTGACCCAGCAACGCAGGCCCCTGCAGCCCCTCACCTCGCGACACCAGGTCGTCGAGAAGCCGTCCCGCCGGACCCGTCGGGTCTACACCCGGGGCAACCCAGTCGACGACGACTGACGCGTCGACGACGGCCATCAGTGACGGGCTCGATCGTCGAGAACGAGGTCGGCCGCCGTCGGGCTGCTGACCCCGTCCGTGGCAGCACGGACCACTCGTGACCTGATCTCGCCATGCGGCCAGCGACATCCGGGGATCCGATGCCTGGATGCCGACCAGCCGCTCGACGTCCACCCGCGGCACGAGCAGACGATTGGCTCGCCGCTGAGCCGCGAGCCGACCGCTGCGAATCCACCTGCGGATCGTCTCCGGGTCGCGGCCCGCGATCGTCGCAGCCTCCTGCACATCCACCATGTCGACAACACCAAGCGCATTCATGTAGTCATGATACGACTACATCGACGAGCCTCGCCGTCGCCTACGCCGCGCCGCGCCGCGCAGCAGTCGAACCGAGACGTGACGAAGCCCCCGGGAGGTCTTCCCAGGGGCTCCGTTTGCGACAAAGATGTGCCTGCCGCCCCCGCCAGGGGTCAGCGCCTACCAGAGGCGGCAGGGTTTGTCGGGTAGCCGGCGCGGGGGTCAGCGGGCCCGCGCCGGCTCCCAGCTCACTTGCCGACGGTGTCGGCGGCCTCTTCGACGGCCTCGGCGACGGCCTCGGCGGCCTTGCGGGTCGACGTGGTGGCCGACTTGCGGGCCTTGGTCGTCGACGCGGCGGCCTTCTTGGCGGTCGTCTGCGCGGCCTTCGTCTTGCTGGCAGCGGTCTTGACCTGCTTCTCGGCCTCGACCGTGGCCTCGGAGGTGCGGATCTCGGTCACGAGCTTCTCGCCACGCTTGGTGTAGTCGGCGTACGCCTTCTTGGCGTCGTCGACGAGCGCGAGGTAGCGCGCGCGGGCGTCCGCGGGCAGCGTCTCGACGCGGGCGGCGAGGTCGGAGAGGAACTCGGTGACGTTCTCGCGAACGTCCTCGGGCAGCTCGGTCACGTTCTCCTGGGCGTCGTGCGCGAACGCGGTGACGTCCTCGCGGATGGCCTCGAAGCGCTTGACCAGGTCGTCACGGACGGCGGTGGTGCTCGTCTCGGTGTCCTTGACGATGCCCTCGACGCGGGTCGGCAGGTTGCGCGCCTCGTGCACGGCGCGGTCGGCAGCACCGACGAACGCGTACAGCGGAGCCGGCAGCTCGGACGGAATACGGGTGGTGACCGTGTCAGTCACAGACATGGGTTACTCCTTCTCATTCGCGTGCCCGGCGGGCACGGCAGACGGTTCGGCGCCGTTCGTGGCGCCAGGGTGGACGTCGACGACGATCGGCTCACCGACGTTCTGCGCGACCAGAGCCGCGTAGATGTCGAGCAAGGTCTGTCGTTGACGTGCGGTGAGCGCTGGGTCGGCCTGGACCGCGGCCATCACCTGCGGCATGGGCGAGGACTCCTCGTCCAGCAGCCCCGCGCGGATGTACAGGTGCTCCGACGAGATCTGGAGCGCCGTGGCGATCTTGTTCAGCACCTCGGCGGACGGCTTGCGCAGCCCGCGCTCCACCTGCGAGAGGTAGGGGTTGCTGACCCCGGCCTGCTCCGCGAGCTGGCGCAGCGACAGCTCTGCCGCGTTGCGCTGCTCGCGCAGGTACTCGCCTAGGGAGGCGACCCGGGATGTGCTCACACCACAAGTATGCTTGCTCTTGCTAGCAAACGCAAGCCGGGAGTCCATCCGGCGCGCCGAACGGCCAACAAAGACTGGGTAAACGGAGCGTGAGAACGCTTGCTGACATGCAACAAGGCCGCCCGGTTGCCCGGACGGCCTCGTTGAAGAAGTGGCCGCGAGATGCGGCCGGCGCTACGTCAGACCCGACGAACCTGGTCTGCCTGGGGGCCCTTCGGACCCTGGGTGACCTCGAACTCGACGGCCTGGCCGTCTTCGAGGCTGCGGTAGCCCGAGCCCTGAATCGCGGAGTAGTGCACGAACAGGTCGGGCCCACCCTCCTGCTCGATGAAGCCGTACCCCTTCTCGGAGTTGAACCACTTGACGGTGCCCTGAGCCATGTATAGATCCTTCCTGGCTCGATCCCCCGGGCGGGGGGTCCCTGCGGTTGCTCCAGGTCGGAGCGTTTGACACCCGCGATCTTGCTCGTGCGGGTGTGACACCGTCGAGAAGAGCTGAGAGACAAGGCAAGCGTAGGGCAAAGGGGCGACAAAGTACACGCGGCACGAGTCGGCTCGTGGACAACACTCATCCCGCGTTCGGACGATGTTTGCCCGCCCCCAACGCGGGCAGAATCAGACGCGTGACGCGCGGCCTGCCTGCTTGTGAACCCCCCGCGTGGACGGGGCGTTCTGACATGGCCGTGACCACAGTCCCCCCGAGCCTCACCCGAGCCGTCGACGCGACGCCACCCGGCGCCATCGAGGTCGCCGTCCCCCGCAAGCCTGTCGTGCACTGGGAGCGGCACTACGTCACCCTGGCCACCGTCACCGACGCCGGCGTCGCCTACGTGCGCCGGCACTGCCGCCTTCTTGCTGCTGTCCGGCACCGTCACGCCACCCAGCACCTACCTGCTTCTCACGCTGCTCTTCCCGATCGCCTGGGTGGCGACGATCGCCATGAGCGGTGGCTACCAGCGCAAGCACCTGTCCGTCGGCCCGGAGGAGTTCAACCGGATCGCGATCGCCTCCCTGTCGATCCTCGCCGCGGTCGGCACGTCGTCGTGGCTGTTCGGTCTGGACATGTCGAGGGGGTACGTGGGGGTCGCCCTGGCCGGGGCCACCGTCGGGTCGCTCCTGGGCAGGTACGGCCTGCGCAAGCACGTGCACCTGCAGCGGCGCCTGGGGCACTACCAGCGACGCACGCTTCTCGTCGGCAGCCAGCACAGCGTCGACCAACTCGCCGAGCACCTCGACAAGTACGAGTACCACGGGTACGGAGTGGTCGGCACGTTGACTCCCGCTGGCGAGACGGGCACCTCGAAGGCCTCAGCGTCACTGATGCGCTGCGCTCCTACCGAGCCGACACCGTGGCCATCACGGCCGACTCGCACCTCGACGCCGACGAGCTCAAGCACCTCGCCTGGCAGCTCGAACCGCTCGGCATCAGCCTGTTCGTGGCCCCCAACCTGATGGAGGTCGCCGGCCCACGCCTGTCCGTGCACCCCGTCGAAGGCGTCTCCCTGCTGCGTATCGACCAGCCCATGCTCACCGGGGTGAGGCAGCTGCTCAAGGAGACGGGCGACCAAGCTGGTACCGATCGAACCGAGACGTGACGAAGCCCCCGGGAGGACTTCCCAGGGGCTTGTTGCGCGACCAAGATGTGCCTGCCGCCCCCGCCAGGGGTCAGCGCCTACCGAGGGCGGCAGGGTTGTCGGGTAGCCGGCGCGGGGGTCAGCGGGCCCGCGCCGGCTCCCAGCTCACTTGCCGACGGTGTCGGCGGCCTCTTCGACGGCCTCGGCGACGGCCTCGGCGGCCTTGCGGGTCGACGTGGCGGCCGACTTGCGGGCCTTGGTCGTCGACGCGGCGGCCTTCTTGGCGGTCGTCTGCGCGGCCTTCGTCTTGCTGGCAGCGGTCTTGACCTGCTTCTCGGCCTCGACCGTGGCCTCGGAGGTGCGGATCTCGGTCACGAGCTTCTCGCCACGCTTGGTGTAGTCGGCGTACGCCTTCTTGGCGTCGTCGACGAGCGCGAGGTAGCGCGCGCGGGCGTCCGCGGGCAGCGTCTCGACGCGGGCGGCGAGGTCGGAGAGGAACTCGGTGACGTTCTCCCGAACTTCCTCAGGCAGCTCGGTCACGTTCTCCTGGGCGTCGTGCGCGAACGCGGTGACGTCCTCGCGGATGGCCTCGAAGCGCTTGACCAGGTCGTCGCGGACGGCGGTGGTGCTCGTCTCGGTGTCCTTGACGATGCCCTCGACGCGGGTCGGCAGGTTGCGCGCCTCGTGCACGGCGCGGTCGGCAGCACCGACGAACGCGTACAGCGGGGCCGGCAGCTCGGACGGAATACGGGTGGTGACCGTGTCAGTCACAGACATTGGGTTACTCCTTCTCATTCGCGTGCCCGGCGGGCACGGCAGACGGTTCGGCGCCGTTCGTGGCGCCAGGGTGGACGTCGACGACGATCGGCTCACCGACGTTCTGCGCGACCAGAGCCGCGTAGATGTCGAGCAAGGTCTGTCGTTGACGTGCGGTGAGCGCTGGGTCGGCCTGGACCGCTGCCATCACCTGCGGCATGGGCGAGGACTCCTCGTCCAGCAGCCCGGCGCGGATGTACAGGTGCTCCGACGAGATCTGGAGCGCCGTGGCGATCTTGTTCAGCACCTCGGCGGACGGCTTGCGCAGCCCGCGCTCCACCTGCGAGAGGTAGGGGTTGCTGACCCCGGCCTGCTCCGCGAGCTGGCGCAGCGACAGCTCTGCCGCGTTGCGCTGCTCGCGCAGGTACTCGCCTAGGGAAGCGACCCGGGATGTGCTCACACCACCAGTATGCTTGCTCCTGCTAGCAAATGCAAGCCG
>CAVQON010000008.1:0-29961 GCA_963714455.1 uncultured Actinomycetota bacterium | reverse complement strand
TTGCTCGAGATGACGCAGGCGCGCCAGGCCGCACGCGAGGGCCCGGACGGAACGCTCGTGCTGCTCGCCGACCAGGATCGCAGCCGATGGGATGCAGCGTTGATCGAACGCGGGCTGGCGCACCTCCAGCGGGCCGGGCAGCGGCTTGGCCCGGACCGACCCCCCGGGCGCTATCTGCTGCAGGCGGGCCTGGCCGCTGTGCACGCCGAGGCGGCAACCTTCGACGACACCGACTGGGCGGCAGCCGTGCTGCTCTACGACCGGCTGCTCGAACGGTGGCCCTCCCCCGTCGTCGCCCTCAACCGCGCGGTCGCGATCTCGTTCCGTGACGGCCCGGAGACCGGCTTGGCCGAGCTGGATGCCCTCGCAACAGACCCGCTGCTCGCGCAGTACCACTACATGCCGGCGGCCCGCGCCGACCTGCTGGCGCAGCTCGGCCGCAACGACGACGCCCGCGCGGCCTATGAGGCGGCGCTCGCGCTCGTCACCAACGACGCCGAGCGCACGTTTCTGCTCGCCCGTGCTGATGCTCTGGGCGAAGGCTCGCATCGCCCGACCTGACGGTCGGCGGCGCGGTCCTCACCGAGCGGTGTGCTGCCGTTGCCTTCGGGCCGGGTTCAGCCGGCGAGGGTGTCCCCAGCTGCTCGGAGAGGGCCCGTCGGTGGCCGCGGCGGCGAACTCCTGCGTGGCCTCGAGCGTGTTCGTGGTGTCCGCCGTCCCATGGATGATCAAGGGGCTGCCAGCAGCACGACGTCCTCGGCGAACTGGATCAGCTCCAGCGTGATGTCGTCGGCCCCGTGGCCGTCGAGCGCCTCCGCGACCCGTGACCTCATCCGCGCCATGTCCTTGGCTCGCCCGCGCCATGCCCGCACCCGACCGCCGCTGGGAAGGCAGCTGAACACCCGGGCTCCGGATCTGAACCGCGGCACCTGATGTGCTCGCCTCGGAACCTCGACGAACCTCGTGTCGTCCGAACCGCGCGTCCCAGGAGGATGACATGACCACCACGACCCGCCGGGCCACCGCCCTCGTGGCCACCGGCCTGCTTGCTGCCGGCATCGCCACAGCTCCGGCCTCGGCACAGCCCTCGTCCATCACCGCCCCCCGCACCCAGGTCACGACGCAGGAACGGCCATGGAGTCTCTTCTATGACGACATCGTCACCGGTACCGGCGGCAACACGCTGATCCTCTACACCGGCGCGTCCGTGGAGGAGCACTGCGTGGACGACTACCCGACAGCGACGGAGCGGGGACGTACCCGAGCCGGTCGCGACCGGAGCCGGCCGCGTCCACCAGCGGATCGACGTAGTGTTCCGTGGCGGCTCCGCTGCGCCGGACGTCACGGATGTCAACAGCGCGGTGGGGGTCGTGCGCACCCCCGAAGGACAACGCTGGGTCGTCCGCGGGGCGGCGAAGCTGACCCTCAGTCCCGAGTTCAGCGTCGACCACGTGTCGTTCGAGGTCCGCAACACTCGGTAGCCATTCAGCCGTCACCCAGGTGCCGTCACCTCCTCGTCCTGGGGGCGGAGTGGACCTTGGAGTGGCGGAGAAGAACCACTGAGGTGGCCACCACCGCGGCACTGAGCACCGGGGCAGCCAGGTCCGCGCCGGCTTCGGTGGCGGTGACCAGGTTGAACGTGGTGTGCCACAGGGCAGCGATCCAGATGCTGCCGCCGGAGCCGAGGTACATCCAGGTCAGCACCACCGAGCCCGCGGTGATCGACACCAGCCAGCCCGCAGCCCCGCCCGGCCCGAACGACCGGAAGGACTCCGACACCCAGAACAGCGGCAGGTGCCACGGCACCCACACCGCTGCGACGAGCAGGGACGTGCGCAGCAGGCTCCGACCGGGTGCCCATCGCTGGACCAGGAACCCTCGCCAGCCGATCTCCTCCCCGAACCCGTTGACGACGAGCACGAGCACGACCAGAACGATCCAGGACATCGTGGCGGCACCGGAGTACGTGGACAGCTCGGCCGCCGTGGGCCAGCCCCGACCGAGCATGCCCTGCAGCGCGATGGCGCCCGCCCCGACTCCGGCCGTGACGGCCAGCACCGCGTACCAGACCCAGCCGACCCGCACCCTGACGATCCGCAACCCGAGGTCAGCCAGCCCAGCGCGCCCCGACACGGCTGCTGTGACGACCACCGCAGCGACGGCCGGGCCGAGCAAGCCCGGCAGGTGTGTCGGCCACGTCTGCCCGGCCCGTGTCGTCACCCCCTGAACGGCCATCGGCACCCACCACACCCACGACCAGGCGTAGGCGATCAGGATGAAGGCGACCTCGGGACGACGCAAGACCGTCTGCCCCCGCTGCTGGGCCACTCCTGAAGGCTAGGACGCCACCACCACGCCGATCAGGGTCCATCTGCCCGAGGTCGGCCCAGCCGACGGCACGACCATCGGCCCTGGTCAGCGGCCGGAGTCGGCCTAGCGTGGAAGACGTGAGGTGATCTGGCATGACTGCGTCCACGCGCGCGGACGAACGAGATCAGCGAACTCGGTGGTGGGTCGCCGGCGTGATCATCCTCCTCGTGGTCGCCGTCGCTGCGCTCGCCTGGCTGCTTCTGCGGCGCGATGCTGACACCGTGGCTGGAGTCGAGCCCACCCCCACCCCCACACCGGCCGCGATCCCGACCCCGACCGCGACTCCGATCCCGACCCCGACCGCGACCCCGCCAGCGACAGCCCAGCCGACGGGCCAGCCCGCACCGCAGGCGCTGGTCGGTGCCACCCGCGGGCCGTTCTCCGGGACTCCCGACAACCCCGATCTCGCTGGGTCGTGGATCGCCGACGTCCGCTCCGCAGGCCACTCCGGCTACGACCGTGTGGTCGTCGAGTTCGACGGCGACTACGTCCCGGCCTACACGGTCGGCTACACGGCCACGTCCGGACCGTTCCACGACGTCCCTGGCAACGAGGTCCCGATCGACGGTGAGGCCTTTCTCGACGTCTGGCTCCAAGGGACGTCCAGCGTCGACATGAGCAAGAGCTACCAACCCGTCTACACCGGGCCGGACCGGGTGACGGGCGACACCACGGTCGTGACCGAAGTCGTCGAGATCGAGGACTTCGAGGCCAACGTCCACTGGATCATCGGCCTGGACAGGAACGCACGGTTCGTCGTGTCGACGATGGACTCCCCCAGCCGGCTCGTGATCGACATCGAGAGCTAGCGCGCGACCATGCGTCGGAGGCGGACGAAGGGCTGGACATGAGAGCCGCCAAGACAGACCCCGCGGCCTCTCGCGCCGAGGACGACGTCGTCTCCCGCGTCACCCAGGTCGCCACGTGGGCAGCCCTGGCCGTGTTCGCCGGGCTCGCCGTGCTGTTCGCCGAGCTCGACGAGCCCATCTCGCAGGCGGTACGCACCACCGACGCCGGCTGGGCACACGTCCTCGAGCTGTACGGCCAGCTTCCCGGCGTCCTGGTCGGCATCGTCGGCGCGGTGGTCCTGCTGCGGTTGGCTGTCCCCCCTCGCGGCGCCCGAGGCTGGTTCGGCCTGCTCCTCGTCGGGCTGCTGTTGCTGCTGAGCTCGCTGCAGGTGGCCCTCGAGCTCGGCGCTCACGCAGCCGGCCAGACGGACGTCCCGCGAGCCCTGAGCGTCGGCATCCCCGTCGCCCTGGCCGCGTTGCTCGTCAGCCGCTGGGTGCCGGTCAGGTGGGCCGCCTCGGTTCGCCCTGCGGCCGTGGTCGCCCTCGCACTGCCCTACGTCGCGTCCGTCGCCACCGTATGGGCGATCAAGATTCCCTGGGGACGGTGGACTCCCCGAGACATCACGGCAGCCGGGGACCCGACGCTCTTCTCGCCGTGGTACCTGCCCCAGGGGTCCAACGGCAACTACTCGTTCATCTCCGGCCACACCTCGTTCGCCTTCGCGGTGATCGCCCTCGTCCTGCTGTTCGCCCGGACCCGTCGGGCCTTCACCGCAGGTCTCGCGCTGGCCCTGGCCTGGGGGGTGGTCGGTGCGGTCGGCCGCGTGGTGCTCGGCGCCCACTTCCCCTCCGACACCTTGTTCGCTGCCGCAGCCACCGTGGCCTGGGTCGTGGTCCTGGCCCGGATGGCCGGCTACCGGCCCCCGACTGGCGCGAGCCTTGCGCCTCGGGCGTCTCGGGGCGGGGGCGACCTCCCCGCTGACACGCGACAGGGGGATTCCGTCCCTGGCCCGGGGTGGGGCAGCGGGTGAGCATGAGTAGGGGGAGGCGCGGGAGATGACGCCGACGCTGAGGCACAAGGTGCTGGTGGTGCTGGCCGCGCTGGCCGCCTTGGTCGGGGTCGTCGACGCGGGCATGGCGGGTCAGTGGGACCTTGTCGCCGTCTTCGCGCTCGTGCTGATGCCGCTCGTGGGGCTGTTCGTCGCCCTCGAGTGGGGCCGTCAGGTGGTGCCCCTGCGTCGGGACCTGGTCGTCTGGCTGAGGGAGCGATCCGCCCTGACCGGCGAGCCGTTGTCGGTCGTGGCGGACAGGGCGGTGGCGGCCCAGCGAGCCGCGCTCGGAGAGGCCGAGCGGGCCGACGGCGAGCCCGGGCCGCATGGCCCGTCGACGGAGAGTCGGCCAGCGGGTCCGTCATGAGCACCGCCGTGGGGACTCCTCTGGTCGTGCGCCTGGTCGGCCAGGGTGCCGATCCGCAGATCGTCGGCGGCAAGGCGGCGGCGATCGATCGGTTGGTGGCTGCGGGCGTCCGTGTGCCACCGTCGGCTGTGCTGAGCGTGGCGGCCTATCGCGCAGTCGTCGCCGACCCCGACCTCGACGCGACCCTCGCCCGGCTGACCGGTGGGGACGCCGGCCCATCCCCAGGCCCCGAGCAGGTGGACGAGGCCTTCCTCTGCGCTGCGATACCCGACGACGTGCGGGCAGCGATTCGCCAGGCCGGTCGAGAGGTGCGCAACGGCAGCGGAGCGACGACCCTCGTCGCCCGGTCGTCGGCCACAGCGGAGGACCTCGAGTCGGCGAGCTTCGCCGGGCAGTACCGGTCCGTGCTGGGTGTGGAGGACGACAGCGACCTCGAGCGCGCCGTCCGCCTGGTATGGGCGTCGCTGTGGCACCCGGCGCCACGCTTCTACCGTCGGCTGCACGGCCTCGACGACCGCGCCGCCGCCATGGCAGTCCTGGTCATGCGGCAGGTGCCGGCCGCCACGTCCGGGGTCGTGTTCACCATCGACCCGGGCGGTCAGCCGGGGTGTGCCCGAGTGGAGACTGTCCGCGGCCTGGCCGACGGTCTCGTCTCCGGGGCCGTGACGCCGTCGGCCTTCGTCGTCGCCCGCGACACGCCGTGCCCCGACCTGCCGCCGGACGCCCAGGACGCATTGACCACGTCCCTCGGGCTGGTCGATGCGCTGGGTGCACAGCTGGACGTCGAGTGGGCCCACGACGGCCGACAGCTGTGGGTCGTCCAGGCACGTCCCATCACCACCACGCCCGACCGACCACGGTTCGACGACGGTTTCGACAGCGCGATCGACGAGTCGACGACCTACACGACCTCCGGTATCGCCGAGGTTCTCCCCGGCGTGCTGCCCCCGCTGGCGTGGACGACGGCGGGGCCCCTGCTGGAGGACTCGCTGCAGGGGCTCCTCGACGCGGTGGGGGCCGGCTGCGCCGCCGGACCGCTGGTCTCCCGGATCCGCGGACGCGCGGTGCTGGACTTCACCCGACTCGCCGACTCGGTCGACTCGTTGCCGACCGGAGCCCGCGACGAGCTCGAGCAGCAGTACTTCTGTGTCGAACCACCCGACGCAGCGCCCCGTCGCAGGCGTCACCTCGGCTCCCGGCACGACCTGCGTGCTCTGAGAGCCCAGCATCGGGCTGCGGTACAGGCCGAGATCTGCGTCAGCGCGATCGACGAGGCGCTGGCGGCCCCCGTCGAGCTGACGGGACTCAGTGACAGCGAGCTGATGGTGCTTCGGGCTCGAGTTCTTGACCTGGCTCGGCGCACAGCCGCCGCCCAGGCGATCGTCGCGGCCGCAGCCGTGGCGTCCCAGGCCCGGCTGGAGAGCCTGCTGGCCGGTTGGTTCACCTCCGACGACGCCGCCGGGCTGGCCCAGAGCATCGTCGCCGACATCGGCGAGGCGGGGACCCTCAACGGCGTCATCGTCGCGGGCTTGACCGGTGAGGAGCTGGACGAGGCGGCGAGGCTGGCCGGGTCGCGCGCCTACGTCGGAGGACCGACCTGGGCCGAGGCTCCCGACATGGTGTCCATGGCCGCGTCCGCCTCCCCACCACCGCCGGGCCACCCGACGACGCTGCGCTGACGTCGAGCAGCGTCTGACCACCCGCCGGTCGTGGCGCACCACCCGCATCCTCACCGGCCAGGTCGTCGACATCCGGCTGTCCCTGCTGCGACGAACGGCGAGCGAGGCCCGACAGTCCCTGGCCCGACGGGAGCGGGCCAAGGCAGCCATGCTGCGTCTCGGCGGACTCGTGCGGCGCATCGACCTGCAGATCGGCACCCGGCTCACCGACGCCGGACGGCTGGACCGGCCCGACGACGTGGACCTGCTCAGCGCGGCCGAGCTGACCGGCGCGACGAGCCCACCCACCCGGCTCGGCCTGCTGCAGCGGCGACGGCGGCTGGTCGAGTGCGAGGCCGCCGGTCACCTTCCGCACGTGTTCACCGGGCACCCGCACACGCTGACGCAGGTGACCGACCACACCTGCAGCTACTCGGGGTGGGGCGCGGGCCCAGGGGTCGCCGAAGGGCGAGCGCGTGTGGTGACCAGGCCGGACCCGGATGCACTGGCCCCCGGGGACGTGCTCGTCGCCGTGAGCACGGATGCGTCGTGGACCCCGTTGTTCGCAGCCGCGGCCGCCCTGGTCGTCCAGGAGGGCGGACCGCTGTCGCACGCGGCGATCTGCGCCCGCGAGCTGGGGCTGCCGGCGGTCGTGAACGTCCCGGGCATCGCCGATCGGCTCGCCCACGGTGAGCACTGGCTGCGAGTGGACGGAACCACCGGCACCGTGACGCTGCTTCATCGTTCCGCTGACCGCGCCGACCCTGGCCCCGGTGCGCGGGCAGCCCCCGTGGGCCCAGGGGGTGGCCGTTCGAGCGCGCACCAGGAACGGCCGACGCTCGTGCAGGCACTCGATGATGTGGACACCCCGGGGGCGACGGTGTTCGTCCCCGCAGTGATGGGCCTGGGCGTGATCGTCTCCCTGGCCGTGGGCCTGACCTCCCTGCTCCAGCGGGTGCTCGGGGAGCCGGGGACCGATCGCCGCAGTCGGCTGCTCGCCCACCAGACCGCGTTGGTGGCGTTGCACGGTGAGCAGGCAGCCCAGCGCGACACGGCCGGCCTGCGCACCCGGCGCACCTACACGCTGGTCGGACTCGCTCTGGTCGCGCTGGGGCTCTACATCGGGATCGGTGAGGTCGCCAACTACTTCCGGGTCGGCGGCTACCTGTGGCTCACGGCGTGGGTGCTCGCCCTGATCCTGATCTGCACCGTGTGCTTCGAGGTCGCCGGTGCGCTCACCCTGCGCGCCGCCCTCCACTACGACCGTCCTCCCCCGACGGCGCGCTCCTTCCTCGCCGCCGCCCTGCTGATCCGCCGCACCCCCGACCCGTTGGGCGGGCGTGACCCGCCGGCGGGCACGAACCGGGGTCAGGGGTCAGCGGTGCGCCGCTCCCCCGGCCGAGCGCTCGACCACGTCGCCATCGACTCGAGCGCGCACCGACGGCTACGCACGGCGGCTCGCGTCCTGTCCGCACTCGTCCTCATCGGTGCCGCTGCCTGGGCGCTGACCGGTGGCTTCGCCCCGCGCAACCCGCAGTTCGCCACCTACCAGGGCCCGATCCTCGTGTCCCTCATGGTCGTCTTCGCCGCCTCGGCACTGCTGGCGCTGCGCTGGGAGGGACTCGGCGGAGCGGTCATGCTCGTGGCAGCGACCTTCGTCGGCGTGCTTGCGGCCACCGAGTACACCCCCGCCGTCGCATTCGTCGTCTTCGCGCTCCTGTCGCTGCCCGCCGTCTCGCACCTGCTCGGGTGGCAGCGCACCCGCTCGCTGCGCCACGTCCTCGCCGTGGCCGCGGTGGTCGCGGCGACGGCGACGGTCGGCGGCGTGGCCGCGCTCCAGCTGCACGCGTACGGGTTCGGGCCGACGCACCCCACCTCGGTCGCCGCCGACCCGCCGGTGGAGGTGATCGAGTGGGCCGTCGCCGGAGCCACGACGCCGTCCGGCACCACGATCAAGGCGCGGCTTGCCGAGGAGACCGACGAGGCGTGGCTGCTCGTCTCGCCCGACCCGGACCTGTCGGGCGCCACCCGTGTCGGGCCGGTGGCGGCGACCTCACGGACCGACAGGGTCGCCACGTTCGTCGTGCGGGGGCTCGACCCCGGACGGACCTACCACTACGGGGTTCAGGCCGGTGGCCGGCTCGAGCAGTCGCGACGGGGCGCGGTCACCACGTTCCCGTCGGGACCTGCGTCGTTCTCCTTCGCCTTCGCCAGCTGCGCGCAGACCGGGTCGAACGGCGCCGTCTACGACGCGATCCGTGCGGCCGACCCGCTGTTCTACATCGCCACGGGCGACCTGTACTACGGCGACGTGAGCACGGACGACCCCGCCGCGTTCGCGCAGCTGTTCACCACGACGTGGTCGTCGCCGGGCCAGGGTGCGCTGTATCGCTCGACGACCCTCGCCTACACCTGGGACGACCACGACTACGACGGCAACGACGCCGACCGGACCGCGGCCAGCAGGCCGGCCGCGCTGGCCGCGTATCGCACCTACGTCCCGCACTACCCGTTCGTGCTGGCAGCCACGGACGGGCCGATCGCTCAGGCGTTCACCGTGGGGCGCGTGCGCGTCGTGCTGACCGACCTGCGCTCGGCCCGGTCGCCGGTCGCGGAGCCAGACGGTCCGGCGAAGTCCATGCTGGGCACCGAGCAGCGCGAGTGGCTGCTCCGCGAGGTGACCGAGTCGAGCCGGACGCATGCCCTCGTGGTGCTGGTCAGCGCATCCCCCTGGATCGTCGCCGACAGCCCGGGCACCGACACGTGGGGCGGGTACGCGAGCGAACGGCAGCTGCTGTCCGATGCCATCGAGCAAGCCGGCGTGCACAACCTCCTCATGCTCAGTGGGGACGCCCACATGGTCGCCATCGACGACGGCTCTCACAACACCTTCGCCACCAGCGGCAAGGCCTCGTTCCCCGTCTTCCACGCTGCCCCCCTCGACCGTCCGGCCTACCCCAAGGGCGGCCCCTACAGCGAAGGTGAGCACAGCACGCCCGGGCAGTTCGGGCTCGTCCAGGTCGACGACGACGGCGCTGAGGTCGTCGTCACGCTGGTCGGTCGGTCCTGGACCGGCGACGACCTTCCGGTGTCGTGGACCTGGCGCGTCCCGACCGGCTGACACGACCGTCGCGTCACGTCCCCGGAACCCCGGGCGTACGTGGCTGCACACATTGCGCTCATGCGGCGTTCGCTGACCTGGGCGAACGCGACCGTGGTCGGCCCGCCCCGGGGCAGAATGTGTGTTGAGACGTACACGCTGCCCGGA
This sequence comes from uncultured Actinomycetota bacterium, assembly GCA_963714455.1. GTDB lineage: Bacteria > Actinomycetota > Actinomycetes > Jiangellales > Jiangellaceae > CAVQGZ01. Next base: position 20,461 of record CAVQON010000008.1, on the reverse strand, counting down.
TAGCCGCGCCAGACACACCTACCCCCCGGCCGGGGCTGCTCGTCGGTCGTCGGCGAACCAGTCGCGGATGACGCCGGCTGCCTCTTCACCGGCGTCGTCCTGCCAGAAGTGCCCGGCACCGTGCAGCGTGTGGTCGCGGCGCCGGGTCAGCATCGCCTGCCAGCGCCTGCGTTCGGGCTGCTTGAACGCGACGTCCTTGTCCCCCCACACGAGCAGGCTCGGCTTGTCGGTGACGAGGGGAAGCTCGGCTTCCAGCCGCGCGAGGAACGGTTGGGCGGTGCGGATCTCTCGGGGAAGCACGCGGACCGGCTCCCGCGAGGCCGGGGTCGGGAACGGGCCGCGGTACATCGCCGTCTCAGCGTCGGACAGCTCTCGCTGCAGCAGGAACGGCATCATCCGGCCCACGAACAGGTTGAGCCGCTGGTTGAGCAAACCGCCGAGCAGGCGACCCCCCATCAGTTCGGACAGCAGCGCCTTGTCCGGGCTCAGGCTGGGCCAGGCGTAGGTGTTGCCGATCACGAAGCCGGTGTAGCGGTCGGGGTCGGCGACCGCTGCCCCCATTCCGATCGGCCCGCCCCAGTCCTGCACGATCGCGGTCACCTCGGACAGGTCCAGCGCGTCGACGAACCGTCGGACGACGTCGGAGTGCTCGGCCACGGTGAACCGGTACCCCGCAGCCGGGGTAGACAGACCGAATCCCGGGTAGTCGACGGCCACGCACCGGAAGTCGTCGCGCAGGCCGGCGATGAGGCGCCGGTAGAGGAAGCTCCAGGTCGGGTTGCCGTGGAGCATGAGCAGCGTCGGGCCGCTCCCTTCGTCGACGTAGTGCAGGCGGTGGCCGTCCAAGCTGAGCCAGTGTGACTCGACCGGGAACACCTCGGGGTCGAACCATGAAGGGCGCTCGGGCACGGCCCGAGACTAGGGCGTGCCGGCGGTGATCGCCTCGGCCCGGTGGCCGTGCTCGACGGCTCGTCAACCATCGGCAACGCGATCGACTCCGGCAACCCGATACCGCGAGGCGACGACAACGCCCGGGCCCACGTGAGCCACTCCCCGCCCGACACCACCCGACCACTCTGCACATCGCCGAGAGCTCCACGGATACCGCCGGTGAGGCCAGACATCTCCCTGACCATGGCAACCCTGCTACCAGGATCCTGGTCGACCGGCACCTCCGGGGGAAGCGTCCGGCACACGATGGCGACGGGCGAGCGCAGCCACCCCACCGGAATGCCCGGGGCGTGCTCGTAGGCATCGACCAGCGCGCCGTCACGCAGCCGGTCGGTCTTCCGACGGTGCACACGAGTCGGGTTGCTGCTCACAGCCGTCGCGGGCTCCCGCAGGTTGCCGCCGCCGGCGAGCAGCCGCGCCGAGCGCGTGGTCCAGGCGATCCGCGCACCGACATCGATCGACGGACCGTTGGTCTGGCCGCGTCATACGCCTGCGTCAGTTGTCGAGGACCTCGCTGAGGTGCTCGGCGAGGGCGGTCTCGAACTGGTCTCGGTCGGTGTTCCACGCCCAGATGTGCTCGGCGTCCTCGACGGTGTCGACCGTCACGACTCCGTCCGGCGCGGCGGCGGCGAACTGCTCGCTGGCCTCGAGCGGGTTCGTGGTGTCCTCCGTGCCGTGGATGATCAGGGTCGGGACGTCCAGGTCACCGACTCGCGAGATGTAGTCGGTCTCGGCGAAGTCGATGTTCACCCGCTGCTCGGTGATCCACTTGCCCACCGCGATGATGGGGGCCGGGAACCCCCGTTCGGCGGCGTTGAGGTCGACGGTCTGGCCGAAGGAGGTGACGGGGGCGTCGAACGCCATGCCGACCACAGCGTCGGCCAGGTCGGAGTTCTCGAGGAAGCTCATCGAGATGGCCCCGCCGGTGCTGCCTGCCAGCAGCACGACGTCCTTGGCGCCGTTGTCCAGGGCGTACTGCACCGCCGCCTCCAGGTCGGGCCACTCCGTCAGACCGAAGTTCGAGATGCCGTCCTCGGGCTGACCGACCAGGTCGTCACGGAAGGTGACGAGCAGGGTCGGTAGGCCCAGTGCGTGCGACGTCTCCAGCATGCGCAGACCCTCCTGGCGCGTGGCGCCCCGCCCGTGGCTGTAGATCGCCCACGTGTCCCCGTCGGCCGGCACGAACCACGCCGGCGACGGACCCAGCGGCGTCTCGATCTGCACCTCGGTGAAGTCGAGCCCCAAGGCCACCCGTGGGTCCTGGGGGTAGTAGTCGTACTCCACCCGAGCCGGCGACCCGGCCGGCGGCAGCTCCCCGAAGACCGCCGTCACGGACCTGGTCGCAGTCATACCATCCGCGTCGGTGACCGCCCCCACCTGAAGGTAGGCGTCACTGCCACCGAAACGCACCCCGGCCAGGCTCACGCTGCGCGGGTCCGTCGCCGGGTCGGTATCCATCTCCAGCGTGATGGAGTCCTCATCAACCGAGACCACCGTGTCGGGCAGGTCATCGGAGTAGTCCTGGATGCTCATGCCGTCCACAAGCAGGCTGCTGGCGTACCACGCCGCCCCAGCGAACGCGAGCGCGAGCACAAGCACAAGAATGCCCAGCACCCACGCAACCCTGCGCCCAGGTTTGCGCCCTGTCCGTGTCACTTCCGCAGTCGTCTTCGTCATGGCGCAACCCTGGCCGATCCCACTGGAGGAGGCCAGCGCTTTGCGCCTGTCAGCACCACAGTCGTCGACTCCGGAGACGTGATTCCGGACGGCGGCGCGGGCCGCGCGTCGATCCCTCTCGCAGCGACCGACAGGGCTGAGCGCTGGAGGGCAGCGTCCGCGACATCTACACCCTGCTCAGCGACCCGCCAGCGCGCCCTCGGTGAAGACGGCCAGGCCGAGGTCGGGCTCGTACCCATGGATCTCGCGCACATCGAGCTTGTCCATGAACTCCAGGATGTCGGGACTCACCAGCTGGCCGGGGACGAGGATCGGGAACCCGGGTGGGTAGGGCACGACGAGAGCCGACGAGACGACCTGCCGGCCCCCCTCCAGCTGATCGCGGGTCTCCTCGATCGACAGGTACTCGACGTTTTCCTGGTCGTAGCCGAGGAAGTAGGCCGCCCGCATGTCGCCCTCTGGGCTGCCGGAGTGTGGCGAGAAGACGGGGTGGAAGGCACTGAAGTCGGGCAGGTGCGGCAGCTCGGCGGTGTTGCGGTGCACCCGTCGTTCGAACACCCTGCGCTGGGCCGGGCTGAACTCCGCCACCTCAAGATCCAGCCGTCGCGCGATCTGCCGCAGCACGTCCAGCAGGTAGTCCACCGCCCCCCACGTCGCACCGATGGTGATGATGAGCAGCACGCTGTTGATCGAGGTCTTGTTCACCTGGATGCCGTAGGAGTCCATCAGCACGTCGTTCTTGAACTCGTCCCCGTTCCAGCCGGTGCCCCCCACGAACAGCGTGATGCGCGTCGGGTCGAGCACGAACTCGTTCCCCTCGACCGCGGCGCGAGCGTTCGGCCATCCTTCGGCCTTCTCGGCGAGCACCGCCGCGTCGTCATGGTGGCGGATGGGGCGAAACTCCTCGGGCACCAGGTCGCGGGCACGCAGCACCTGCATGAACGACGAGATCAGCGGGTCGTTGGCGATCCGGCGTCGGATGGTGAGCGCAATCTCGTAGGTTCGCGCCACCAGCCCATAGCCCTCGAGATCGAACTGCCGGCGGGCCAGGTCGAGGGACGCGAGAATCTGGTAGTTCGGCGAGGTACTCGTGTGCGTGTTGTAGGCCTCGTGGAACTGCGTGACGGCCATCCGCTCGAAGTCCTGGTCGTAGACGTGGATCATGGAACCCTGGCGTAGCGCCGACAGCGACTTGTGGGTCGACTGCGTCGCGTACACCCGTACCCGCGCCTTGGTCGGGTCGGGCATCAGCTCGTTGTCCAGCCACGTAGCGTCGTCGTCGGGGTCCAGGTCGGCCATCCTCTCCTGGTACGCCTCGTACTCCTGGCGGTAGTCGGGCGAACGCAGCCGAGCCTCCAACGCGCGTGCCGAGGCCATCGCCGCCCGGTGCCTCATCAGCGGGTGGACGTTGACGAAGGCGAACCAGGCCTCGTCCCACAAGAAGACGACGTCCGGCTTGATCGCAAGCACCTCCTGCATGACCCGCACCGGGTTGTACGTGACGCCGTCGAAGGTGCAGTTGGTCAGCAGCACCATTCGGACGGCCTCCAGGCGCCCGGCACGGCGCAGGTCGAGCAGCCGCTCCTTGATCGTGCGCAACGGGACGCCGCCGTAGATGGCGTAGTCCTGCAGTGGGTAGGCGTCCAGGTAGATCGGGTGCGCGCCGCCCAGGATCAGCCCGTAGTGGTGGCTCTTGTGGCAGTTGCGATCGATGAGCACGATGTCGTCAGGCCGGGTCAGGGCCTGCACAACGATCTTGTTCGACGTTGACGTGCCGTTCGTCGCGAAGTACGTGTGCTCGGCACCCCACGCGCGCGCGGCCTTGTCCTGGGCCTCTCTAAGGCTGCCGTGCGGGGACAACAGCGAGTCCAGCCCTCCCGCCGTGGAAGACGTCTCGGCCAGAAAGATGTTGCGCCCGTAAAACTCCGCCATGTCACGAATCCACTTGGAGTTGAACAGCGAGTTACCCCTGGCGATGGGGAGGGCATGGAAGTTGCCGATGGGGCGCTGGGCGTACTCCTTGAGGGCGTCGAAGAACGGCGTGTCCACCCGGGTCCGGACCCCCGACATGACGGTCACGTTCAGCTCGCTGCGGGCCTCGTACCGGTAGAAGACCCGGTCGAACACCTCATACGTCGCGTCGTGCTGCTCGGGCATCGACTCATCCGTGAGCATGTACAAGTTCAGGTGCGGGCGGATCTGGCGGATCACCCGCGCCAGGGCAAACGACCGCGGCGGGGACTGGGGACCACCAAGCCCGTACTCCTCGTCGAGCTCGTCGAGCTGCGCCCCGTAGAAGCCGAACGCGGCGTCCGAGCGGAACGGGAAGTCGTAGCGCAACAGCACCGCCTGGATGTCGTGGTTGACGAGCACCGCGGCCAGCGCCGACTCGAACGAGTCCACCGCCACCATGTCGAACACAAGATCGTCATGATGACGCGAGTAGCTGCGCAGCTCGGCCAGCCCCGCCTCGAGCACCGATGGATCGGTGTCGCTGACGACGAGCAGAGTGAAGTACCCGGGCAGGCGCTCGTCAGGCTCAGGTTGGCGCACGGGCACGCCGATGCCCCCGAACATCGAGGCCTTGTCACCCCACCTACCCAGCTGCCACGCAGCCACCCGGGCCTGATCGGACAGAACGTCGTAGTCGCCACGGACTGCCCAACCCTCAAGGGTCTTCAGACCCGAAAGCCCCGGGTAGACCCACATGCCCTCGACTCCGCGCAGGAACGCGATCAGGTCGGCCAGCGTGTCCTCAAGCTCCGACACATCCACGCCCGACCGGTGAGCGCCCGACAGCCTCTCGGCCACCCGGCCGAGGCTTTCCCAAGCATCTCGTCGTGCGTACGCCGGGTTGGTGGTCCCAGCGAGAAAAGAGCGACTCGGAACATCGCGGGCGACGTAGGGCATCGGGAACCTCATCCTCCTGGCCTGGATGTGTCCAGCATGCCAACTGGACGCCACCGCCGGGCCAGGACGGCCACAGCCGAGACACCAGACGAGCGCATCGCGACCGATGCGCCGCGTCCTGTGCGATCACCCAGCAGGCGCAGCAGCGCTTGGTGGGCCGCTCACGCTGGTGAGGCTGGGGCCTCTCAGTTTGTGCGGAAGAACTGGTTGGCGCGGTCGTTCCACAGCAAGACCAGCACGAGCACCGCGATAAGGCCAGCGAGCACTGCCGACCAGAACCCAGCGTGCCCCCACAGGACTATGGCCACCCACACCGACAGGGCCGCGCGCAGGGCCATCAGCGCGGTGACGAGCAGGCGGGAGAGATTGTTGCCGTTGCCCAGCCCGATGGCAACCAGCGCGGTGATCACGCCGAAGATGATCTCGCCCCAGGCGTAGGCGTTCGCGTTGGCAGTGCTGAGCCCAGCGTCGGCGAGCACCTGGTCAGAGGCAACGAGCAGCAGCACCCCGGCGAGGATGGAGAAGAGCGCAACGATCCAGGTCAGCACCACCACGGTGGTGACGCTGCCGGGCCTGGCGGTGGGTCGAGGATCGGACACGGGTCAGCTCCCTGGCTAGCGGTGTACCGGCGCCTTGGAGGCTAGCCCCAAGGCCGTGAAGTTAGGGGCTGGCTGTTGGTGTCACGGCGGCGCGCCGGTGAGCGTGTCGATGGTGAGGGTGGCTGGGTAGCTGGTCCGGTCGGGGTTGGGTCCTCGGGCCTGGTATTTCGAGATCGCTCGTTTGACGATGCGTGGGCAGACGCGTGTGCGTCGGGCGGGTAGTGGGTGGGCCAAGATGCTCGCGCCGATCGCACCTCAGAACCCTGCGTTGGCACGCATCGAGGGCGTCCCCAGCAGCGAACTCCACCATGGCGGGATTAATCACTGCTCGGGCGACATCCATGCGAGGGTGCCCATGCTCGTTCCGGTAGCGGTGAGGCTCGTCGCGTCGAGCGCTCGAGCGATCCCGAAGTCGATCACCCTGGGCCCGCTCGGGGACAGGATCACGTTGGACGGCTTGAGGTCGCGGTGGACCAGGCCGGCGTCGTGGATGCCGGCCAACCGGTCGGCCAGCCCGACTGCCATCGCCGTGAGCGCCTCGTGCGACATCGGGCCATGTGCCAGGACGTGACGCTCAAGTGTGGGGCCCTCGACGTACTCGGTGGCGACCCACTGCCGTGCGCTGTCGGTGTCGGCCGCCAGCACTCGCGCAGTGTGGCGCCCCCGCACGCGACGGGCCGCCTGCACCTCTCGGGCGAAGCGAACCCGGAACTCCGGATACGCGGCCAGATCGGAGCGGACGAGCTTCACCGCCGCTCGCGCACCGTGGTGGTCCTGACCCAGGTACACCACGCCCATGCCGCCGACGCCGAGGCGACCGACGCGCCGGTAGCGCTCGATCGTCCTCGGGTCGTCGGGCTGCAGCCCGTCCACCGGCGGGATGGCGCCGGACGTCACAGGTGGTCGCCCACCCCGACCGGGATGGGACTCACCGAGCCTGGGACCGCCGCTGGCCCGATCCTGGGCACAGCCCGCCGTTGTTCAGGTGATGGTGCGCGACGACCACGGTCATCACGCCTTCGCGCCAGGCCTGGACGGTGTTCAGGCAGTGCGGGCAGGTGACGGTCATGTGTGCTCCTTCTCGACCGGACTGGATGTTCTGTCTACAAGAGACCACGAGGGTCCGACACAACCTGGTCGGTGCCGGACGCTCGGGCGGCTCACGCGGCCAGCTGCAGGCTGCCTCGGCCCACCGGCAGGCGGCAGGCCTCGTCCGCGCAGGACGACACGGACTCGACGATCGTGACCTGGTGGGCGACCGGGTAGAGGCGCCAGGACACCGAGCCGGCTACGGCCACGACATGCACCCGCAGACCCGCCGCGCGCAGCCGGGCCAGACGGCCCGCGAAGATGCCGTCGCCCGAACCCAGGACTACTCGGTCGAAGCGTGCCTCCACGAAGCTCGGCGTCAGGTCCTGCAGCAGCATGTGGTCGACGGCATCCGTCCCGGTCGTGCGCCGCAGCGTGGCGGTCGGCCACGAGAACGCGGTCACCGCCGCCGAGCGCAGGTCGCTCCCGACGACGACCAGGTCACCGACACGAACGCCGGCGGCCGCGCGGTAGCGCGAGGCCGCCTCGTCCGCGACGCATTGGTACTCGGTCGGGCCGCCGGTGAGGTTGTCCGCGTCCACGATGTGCAGGGTGCGGCGTGCTGTGTCGGCAGAACGCGGGGTCGTCATCGGTGTCCTCCGAGGTCTTGGTCCAACTGGGTGCGATCCCAGGGTCGCGCGAAGGTCCGACACATCCCCCCGCGCCGAGGCGGCCCGCTCAGAAGGAGTGGGCGGTTGCCGCGTCGACCAGCGCGGCCAGTGCGTCGGCGCACCCGGACGGCAGCGGATCGAGTGCATAGCCCGGAGCCGGCCTGGCGTGGCGGCGCAGCTCGACCATCAGCGACACCACGCGGGTGTCCCCCGCGTCGTAGTGGCGCAGGGGGACGTACGTGCCGGCGAAGGGTTCGTCGACCAGCACGTCACCCAGCGGGGCGAACCCGTCCGTCGCCGCCTCGAGCAGCCATCCCGGGGTGTGCCTGTCGTCGACGCCGAGGCAGACCGCGGGACGACGCCGGTGCGGGTGCAGCTCGTACGGCAGCCGGTCGTGCGGGTAGGAGTGGACGTCGATGATCACCGCCCTGCCCGTCGCGGTGAGCCGCTGCTCGACCAGGGTGGTGATCGCGTGCGCGTACGGGTGGAAGAACGCCTCCAGCAGGTCGTGCTCGTGTGCCGGGTCGGTGAGGCGGAGCTCCTCCCCGTGGGAGGTGCGCGAGTAGACCGCGCCCATGCCGACCTGGCGCATCTCCTCCCGCTCGTCGGGGAACCGCTCGGGGTCGACCACCAGCCGGGAGAGCCGGTTGACGAGCAGCCACGGCCGATGGGCGGCACGGGCGGCGGCGTCGATCGCCACCGCGTCCGTGCCGGCGTCGGTCATGTGACCCAGCTCGACGGCGAGCGCAGCGTCGTCGAGCACGATCCGGTCCCGCACCCAGCCGGGGATGCGGTGGCTGAGTGCGGGACGTGCAGGATCACCGACGACCGGGGGTCACCGTCGACGACGGAGAACGACTCCGGCGGGCTCACGCGACGTCGGTGCTGCCCGAGGACCCGTCCGAGGGGTCCCGCGTCACCTCGCCGCCCTGCGGACGGGACTTGTACCCGCGCGACTTGCGCCACCGGTCCGAGCTCATCCGCTTGCGGCTGTAGTCGGCGTCCCGACGGCGCAGCGCGCGCTCGGACTCCTCCAGCCACGCCAGCTCGGACGCGATCTCGTCGCCGGCCACGTCGGGGGACGCGGAGCGCAGCCGCTCCTGGGCCCGACGCACCGACTCCCGGGCGCCGTCGTGGTCCCCGTCGCGCAGGGACTGCTCGGCGCGGCGCTTGTCGACCTGGGTCTGCTGCAGCAGCTTCTCCTGCTCCACCACCGGGTTGGGGACCCGTCCGGCTGCCACGTCGGCGGGCACGACGTTCACCGACACCGGGACGGTCATCGTGTGCTCGGCGAGCGTGGCCAGCTCGACGTAGCGGACGGTGAGCGTGGCCACCTGCGCGAGCCCGAGCGCGGCCATGGCCGGGACGTCGATCGTCACGGTGACCGTGCGGGTCTCACCGGAGTAGAAGTCGCCGAGCTCGGCCAGCACGCCGCCCTCGACCCGCTGGGCGGGCAGGCCCTCGTTGAGCAGCGCGACCCGGGCGACGTCGCTGCTCGGCTCGATCAGCAGGCTGGCTGCCTGCACGGTCTTGGACAGCAGGCCGTCGAGCTCGCCGGCGACAGCGGCCGCGGCGGCGTCGGCGTGCTCGGCGAAGGCGTGGTTGCCTGAACCGCCGCCGGCCAGCGCGGCCAGGATCGTCTCGTCGTAGCCGGTGCCGATGCCGACCGTCGAGGTCGTCACGGACTGCCGGGCAGCGTTCTGGGCCGCACCGGCGAGTGCCTCGGGGTCGGTGACACCGGCGTTGGCGCGGCCGTCGGAGAGCAGGACGATGGTCGCACCGGCCTCGGTGCAGACGCGGCGAGCTTCCTGCAGTCCACGGAAGTAGCCCGAGGACAGGTCGGTCATTCCCCGGCTCTGCACCGCGGCGATGTCACGGCGGATCCGGTCGCGGCCCAGCTCGCCGACCTTGCCCGCCGGCACCACGACCTCGGACGCGCTGTCGAACGTCACCAGCCCGAAGCGGTCGCGGTCGTCGAGCCGGTCCACCAGGTCGAGCAGGGCGCGCTTGGCGTGCGCCAGCCGCGGCCCGGACATCGAGCCGGACCGGTCGAGCACGACCACGGCGGTGTGCTCCGGTCGCGGAGTGCCGGTCTCGGGTGCGGCCGGGGCCTGGATCTCGAGCATGACGGTGACGCTGTCGTCGGACTCCAGGGCGACGACGTCGACGTCGAGGTGGGCGTTGAGGTGCATGGGCATCGGTCCTTCGTCGTGGTTTGGTCATGGATGAACTGTCTCTGCAGGTCCGACACAAATGCCGCACCGCGTGCGCGGGGGCTCACAGGCCGTCCCACTCCGACACGGCGTCGCGGGGCCGTCCGAGCCGGACGACCCGGTCCACCGGGACGGTGTCGTTGTCGGGCAGGTCGAGGCCGTGACCGGCCGCCACCTCCCCGACGCTGCGGATGCCGGCAAGCACGTCCGACCCGGGCACGGCGGGCCCGGCGGCGGCGTAGTCGAACCACGGGATGCCTGCCCGCTGGTACTGCTCGGCCGTCGGGGGCGCGGTGGGGGCGGGCCGGCCGGTGAGGGCCTGCCACTGCTCGGCACGCGCGAGGTGGACGAAGCAACGCGCCGGGTGGTCGAGGTCCCACACCTCGACGCCGTAGGAGTCCTCGTCTATCTCCTGGCGGATGCGGCCTCCAGCACCGAGACCCATGTCGGCATCCGGCGAAGGCGCCGCGTATGCAACCCTGCTCATCGCGGGCTCGGGGCGTTCCCAGGCTGCCACCAGGCGTTCGTAGGCCTCGCGCTTCATCGGGTAGGCCACCAGCTGCACGCCTCCGACCTCGCCCCGCCCGGTGATCTGCTCCTCGGCGGTGTACCCGGCACCCAGCGGCATGGCCACGAACTGTCGGATGACACCGTCGCCGACGTTGAAGCCGTCCAGCCAGGGCTGCTCGGGTACCACGGCGTAGTCCTGCGGCTCAGCGGTGAGGCTGGTCGTCCAGGCTCGCCCGGACACCGCGTCGACCTTCCCGGCGGCGACCTTGACCGCCCACGGGTAACGCTGGGCGTCGAAGCTGATCCACATCGCCTCGGTGGCGTGCATGGGCAGCATCACACCGCCGTGCCGGGACCAGTGCTGGGGCACCCGTGCGCCGTGGTCGTCGACGTGCTCGATCGGGAAGCGGCCCAGACCGGCGGGCAGCGGGTAGTCCCGGCCGTCGTCGGGCACGCGCAGGGTGCGCTGGAAGCTCACCGTGAACCGGGCGTCCGGGTGCACCTCGGGGGCGCTGAACACCAGGGCGTCGTCGCGTAGCTCGATCATCGTTGTCCTCTCACCAGTCTCCGTCTCGTACTTCTCTCACCACGCGCAGCAACGCGTGCTCCGGGGCGTCCTTGAGCTGCCGGATCAGCTCGGCGAACTCGCGCGGGCGGCGTCGGATGACCTCCTGAAGGTCCGAGGACACCTTCCCCGCCATGGCCAGCAGCACGTCCGGGTCCTCGCCCAGCACGTCCGCCAGGGCAAGGATCGTGGTCTCGGACGGAGGCGCGACCTCTCCCCGCTCCACCTTGCTCAGGTAGGACGGCTCCACCCCGATCCGTGCCGCGACCTGACGCACCGACATCGATGGGTCGCGCGCTCGCTGCTCCTCGCGGCGTTCTCGGACGTGCCCGCCGAAGCTGCCCACCGCGCCACACCCTCAGGTCTGGGACGGGATGTCGAAGTCGGCGCCGCTTCGGGCCGCGGACAGCGATGCGCTCAGCGCGTCGTAGTTCGACTGCACGCCCTTCCCGGTGGCCGCGAAGTTGGTGGCGTGGTCGAACCCGAGCCGACCGCCCTCGGCGATGGCGTCCTGGTTGGCCGCGGTGTACACGAACGTCCAGCCGTACACCTGGCTCTGCCGGCGGACCTCCTCGAGCACCCGCTCCCGCGTCCACTCGACCGACGCGTTCTCCATGCCGTCGGTGACCACGACGAAGAACACCCGACCGGGACGCTCGTCCTCGGGGAGTGCCGCGAGGTCCTGCCCGGTGGCGAGGATGGCCCGCCCGAGGGAGTCGAGCAGCGCGGTCGCCCCGCGGGGCTGCAGCGTCCAGCCCGTGAGCGGATCACCCGCCGCCATGCGGGCCACCTCGTCGTACTCGGTGTCGAACTGGAACACGCTCGTCGTCAGGTGACCGGGCTGGGACCGCTGGTCGGACAAGAACGCGCGCAGGCCGCCCTCGGCGTCGCTGCGGATCGAGGACATCGAGCCGCTGCGGTCCACCAGGACGCTGATGTGGGTGTAGGTCGGGTTGGTCATGGTTCCTCCTAGGTCGAGCCGATCGACCGTTGATGTGTACTGTGTACTACCTACAACACGCTACCGTCGAGACTATTCCCTGTGTCTGGACGTCGGCGACGGTGTCCGTTCCTGACTGTCAGGCCGCGAGCGAAGCCGGCAGCGCAGCGGGACGTGCCTGCTCGCGGGCGACGACCAGCACGGCGGCGGCACGCTTGACCGCAGCCCAGGCGCCGAGACGGTTGCGAACGGTCTGCGCGCTCGGGGCGCCGGCGGTCCGGCGGGCCCACGCGTCGTAGCCCGCGTACGTGCCGCGCATCCCAGGCTGGGCGAGGTAGTCGGCGACCCACCCGAGCAGCTCGGACTCGCTCCAGGCGCGCGTGTAGCCGCGGCGAGGTGCCGTTCCGGCTCGAACCCCAGCGGCCTCGCAGGCTGCCAGCCAGGTGCCGAACCGCTGCAGGATGCGGACCGGAGTCGGGCCTCCCACGGCCTTCTTGACCGTGCCGTACCGGTGCCCCGTCAACGGCTTGCCGGGGTGCAGCGCCGCTGCCTGGCGAAGGCACTCGAGGATGTCCTCGTCGCTCCACCGCGGATTTCCGTGCTTCTCGCGGACGAGCAGTACCCGGGTCTCTCGGTCCAGCGCCACCGACAGCTCCGCCTTCGTCACGCCGAGCAGGTCCGCCAGCTGGCCCGGGGAGAGTCCGGGCCGCTGGCGCACCACCGCGGCGGCACGCACCCGGAGGGCGTCACGCTTCTCGACGACCTGGGACTGCCGGGCGGCCCGCGCGTCCGCCGCGCTCACCTGTCCGTGGTCTCGGACGATCTGCCGTACCCGCTCGCGGGTGAGGCCGAAGTCGACGGCGATCGACTCCAGTGTCTCGCCGGTGAGGTAGCGCGCGGACATCTCCTGACCGCGCGGGTCGACGGCGACACGTGAGTCGACGCTGGCACGGGCGTGGGTGGCGGGGTTCTGCATGGATCTCCTTGTCCGGTGGTGGGGGTTGTCGAGTCCGACGCTACGGAGGGGGTCCGACACATCCCCGGCCGATCGCGACCCGACGGGGTCAGGCCGCCTGCGAGCTGCCGTTGGACGGCTCAAGCCCCAGCGCCGCGGCGGCGTCGTTGAGCAGCCAGTCGACGAAGTCGTCGTTGAACAGCGCGACCTGGCTGCGCTTGGTCCGGATCAGCCGGATGGCCTCGGCGGCCTCCCAGCCGGCGAGCATGAGCACCAGCGCCGTCAGCAGCCCGGACCGGTTCAGTCCCGCCTGGCAGCGGATCAGCACCTGCTGTCCCGACGACCACCGCTGGTAGGCCCACCTGGCCGCCTCGACCACCCGGGCCATGTCGGCGTGACGGGGGTGGGCGTCCATGAAGCCGTAGCGCAGCTCCTCCACGCCCCAGCCGAACGGCTGCGCCCAGGCGAAGAGCGTGAGCACAGCGTCGAAGCCGGTGGTGTCGTCGGTGTGCTCGAGGGGTGCGGCAGTGTTGACCCAGCCGTCGTCGTCGGTGCCGCCCTGGAACAGGCCGGGCAGCACCTCGGAGTACAGGCCGCGGGGCAGCTGCTCGTCGGAGATCCACTGCGGGGCGTACAGGTGGTGGTGAGTGGTCACGGTGGGTGTCCTTTCGAGGTTCGTACGTTCTCGGCGCGGGCCACGGTGGGACCGCTCTGACAGGAAGACGTGCGGGGGGCGGCCGGCCTTAACAATGGGCGCTACGGTGCCCCTCGTGACCGTGCCGACCGACGTGCTGGGGCAGGCCTGGTCGATCGCCCACCGCGCCGCTGCGACAGCCGTCCGTGACCACGAGGCCGAGGACGTCGCGCAGGACACCGTCCTGCGGCTGACCGAGCAGAACCTGTCCGAGCTTCGCGACTGGCGCAGCTGGGTGTGGACGGTGGCGCGCCGGCGCGCGCTGGACCTGGCCCGCCAGGAGGAGGGTCGACGCAAGGTTCTCGACCGGCACCGCGCCCGCGGGCGTGACGTCGGACCGAGTGCGCAGGGCGTTCGGGATGCGGCGCTGGCCCGGGTGCTGTCGGTGCTCTCCGACCGGGACGCCGCGCTCCTGCTGGCGCAGCTCGACGGAGCCTCCAACTCCGAGCTGGCCGAACGCTTCGGCTTGGCCAACGCGGCCACGGTGTCGGTGACGCTCACCCGCATCCGCGGGAAGATCCGCGACGCCTTCCCGAGCGCCGAGCTGCGAGAGCTGCTCGGTGAGGTGCCGCGGGTGTACGACATCGACTGAGGCCACCGCCCGGGTTCGTGTCCCGGGTCGTGGCCGGTCAGATCTCGATCCCCAGCTCGGTCAGCCGACGGTCGTTCTCGGCCGTCTCAGCAGCCAGCCGCCGGACCTGCTCGCGCGGAGCGGCCCGAATCCGCGCGGCCCCCTCGTCACGGTGCTCGAGGACGAGAGCGTGGATCAGCGCCGGGATGGCCACCACCACCGCAGCCGGGACGACGACGATCGCCGCGATGAGGGCCGCCCCGAGCATCAGGGTGACGAGGCCGAGAACGAACCCGTCGGGCAGTCCGGTCGCGCTGAACACCCAGACGATCGCGGCCAGCACGGGGACCGAGAGCCAACCGAAGAACACGAGTGACTGACGGTCCTGGGCGGCCTCGAACGCGGCGGTGCCGCCCTCGGCGTAGCGGTAGGGGTTCGCGCGTGCCCAGGACCTCTCGGCTGCCTGCCGGTCGGCCCGCGCCTGCTCCCGCTCGCGGCGGGAGGCAGCCAGCTCGGGGTCGCACAGGAGTGTGACGGTGTTGCCGTCACCGACCACACGCACGATCACATCGCCTGACATTCGCTCCTCCTTGTGCTGCCGTCGGGTGGCACGTCGCGTCTCGACGTGCGCCCTTCGCCAACGTCACCCATGGTCGAGGCACCCTCCGACACAATCGGGGGCACAAGCGATGCGGAGGACGCCCGTGCCGAGGAGACCTGGACGCGACCAGCGAGAGCCCATGGAGCGCCTGGTCCGCATGGCGGCGGTCCTCTGGGCTGCCGGACGTGACGGCGTCGGCGTCGACAGGCTTGCCAAGGTCGGTGGATTCACCTCGCCCGACCCATCCACCCGCCGGGAGCAGGTGGCCCGGGAGCTGAGGCATCTCGAGCGACAGGGATGGCGAGTGGTCAACACCGCCGGGGTGGGCAGCCCTGCGCACTACCGCATGGAGACCGTCGACAACAGGGTGGCCCTGCACCTGTCCCGGAGCCAGGCCGCCGCCCTGCAGCGTGCCGCGTTGGTGGCCGACCGCGGCGACCTTGTCGATCGGCTCGGTCTGACGGGCAGCCGGCCCGAGACCGACACGCCGATCCGGGTGCAGGACAGCCCGGCAGCCGAGCTCGAGCCGGTGCTCGATGCAGTCCGTCACCGCTGCGTCCTGTCCTTCCGGTACAAGGGCACGCCGCGACGGGCGCACCCCCAGGCCGTCCGGCGGCGCAGCGGCACCTGGTACCTGTGGGCGGTGGAGGACGACGCACAGCAGGCGAAGTGGTTCGCGGTCTCCCGCATGGACGAGGTCGAGCTCGAGGCGCCGGGCACGTCTCGACGCCTCGACGAACCTCCGCGGTGGAGCTTCGACCCGCTGTCCTGGCGCGTCGACCCGCCGACGGAGGTCGTCGTCGCCACCGAGCCCGAGTACCGCGCCGACGTCGTGTCGCTGCTCGGTCACCCCACGGTCGAGCACGAGGCTGCTGGTGAGCTGCGGCTGACGTTCGCCACCGCCAACTGGTCGGCCGCGCGGGCCAGGGTCTACGAGCTCGGACCACGGGTACGCGTGCTCGGCTCCGCGGAGTTCCGCGACTCCCTGCTGCGCGAGCTCGATGCGTGGACCCGGGAGGTGACGTCGTGAGCCCGGCGACACCGAAGTACGTGGCCCGGTTCGCCCGGTTGCCCCGAGTGCTGGCCATGCTGGACAACCACCCGAACGGGCTGCCCATCGCCGACCTCGCGGCGGCGTTCGACGTACCCGTCGAGGAGCTGCGGGAGGACCTGCTGGCCTTCTACGCCGCCGACGTCGCACCGGGCGACCTGTTCGGGCTCAACCGCAGTGCGGTGCTGGACTTCGTCGGCCGGTCCGGCGAGCTCACCGACCCAAGCGATGCCGAGGTCGTGCGACTCACCGACCCTCGCCCGACCGAGGAGCTCGGCGTCGAGTACGTCGACGCCGCCGACCTCGCCCTGCTCTACACGGCAGCACGTGACCTGCAGCAGCTCGAACCGGGCGACCCCGACCTCGACCACAGCAGTCCGGGTGCTGCGCCGGACGGTGCTGGGACCGACGGCCGGCCGCCGCAAGGCCTCCTTCCGGACCATGGCCGACCGGTCCGCGAGCCTGGTACGCCAGCTGCGCCACGCCATCGACCGGGGCTCCCCGGTACGCATCACCTACTCGCGCGCGTGGCGACCCGGCGTGAGCACCCGCACGATCGAGCCGTACCGCTTGATGAGGACGCGTCGTGGCTGGGAGGTCGACGCCGGTCCGGTCCAGGACGACGGCGCCATCCGCACGTTCCTGCTGTCGCGCATCAGCTCAGCGGAGATGCTGCCGGGCTCGTTCGACCGGCCACCCGATGTCGAACAGGCCATGGCGCGCAACCGCGTCACGACGACAACCCGGGTCCGGCTGCCGCAAGGCTCGCAGTGGGCGGCCGAGAGGTTCGCCGAGCACGTGCACGTGGTCGAGGACGACGAGCAGCAGATCACGCTGGATGTCGACCTGCTGCCGCCGGTCGAGCAGCGGCTCGGGCTGATGCTGCTCATCGCCGGGCGCGGGTCGGTGGTGGTCGACCCGACGACGATGCGCTCAGCCGGACCGTCACTGGCCGGCGAGCTGCTCACCCACCACCGCGGCGGCTAGCGCCGCGGCTCAGTCGCGGTCGAAGCGGTAGACCTTCGCCGGACGGCCCACGGCGAGCCGGCGGACGCCAAGCTCGGACAAGCGGGGCTCGACGCGGCGGCGGAAGGTGTCGCGGTGCTCCTCGCCGGCGGTGATGAGCGAGTGGATCGCGTACAGCTCGGTGAGGGTGAACTCGTCGGACTCGACGAGCCGGTCGGGGTCGGGGGCCTCGCGGTAGCGCTCCTGCAGGTCCGCGACGGCGCGGCGGACGATCTCGTCGTGGTCGAACGGCAGCCTCTTCTGCCCGCTGGGCAGCGTCACCGCCACGGCTGAGCCGCTCGCGAGGGTCCCGTCGCCGCGCACCTGGACTGCCGCAAGCCGGACGTCCGTGCCGAGCACGGGCTCGAGCCGGCCGTACGGGACGGCGACGGTGTAGGCGACGGACACGACCCAGCCGCGGTCGTCGCGGTCGGGGTCGTCGAGCACGCCGAGCTGGCGAGGCACCAGCCCCGTCACCCCTGCCTTCTCGCGCAGCACCCGTGCCACAGCGTCGTCGAGCCGCTCCCGGTCCTGCACGAACGTGCCGGGGATGTCCCAGCGGCCCTTGTGCGCGCTGGTGGCCCGTCGGATGACGAGCAGGCCGAGCTGGGGCCGCTCAGCGGCGTGCTCGACGGTCAGGACGGTGACGTCGACGGCCAGCGACGGACGCGGCCAGTCGTCCCAGGACGGCTGCTCGACGGGTTGTGTCGGAGGCATGAGGCAAGGTTAGTGCATGCCCGCGGATACTTCCCGGAGTATCGCGTAAACGTCTGGTAGACTTTACGCGTAGCCACGGAAACCTCACCGAGACAGGAGAACCTCATGCCCGACCCGAACACCGCAGCCGCCGACCGGATGCCCGGCCTGCACCTGGGCTCCCCCACGACCTACGGACCCCTGACGGTCTTCCCGGTCTGGACCGACGCCCCGATGGCCGCGAGGCGCCCCTACACCACCGCCACCGCTCGCGGCGCGACCGTCGCCGAGCTGGACGACGGCCCCAGCGTCGGGCACGTGCAGGTGAGCAACGACGGGCACCGTCCCCGCGTCCTGTTCGGCGGCATGCTGCTGGAGGCCGGGTGGCAGCACCGTGTGCTGCTGGACGACGTCGCCGTCTCCCGCGGAACCGAGCAGGTGGTCGACGTCGCCTGCGTCGAGCAGCACCGCTGGGGCGGGGAGCGCGACCAGCGGCTCGGCCGACGGGTGGCGCCGCTGGCCGTGCGCGGAGCCACTCACGGACTGCGGCTGCCGGCCGCCGATGGTCCCAGCGTGCGGAACGAGCGGCGCGCCGACCAGGGCGACGTGTGGCGCCGGGTCGCCCGCTACGAGCGGATGCACGGCGCCTCGGCAACCTCCTCCCTCGTCGATGTCGCCGGACGCCTCGACGCCCAGGTTCAGGCCCTCGCCTCCCTCGTCCAGCCCCTGCCCGGGCAGCGCGGCGTGCTCATCGGCGTCGGCGGGCACCCGGTGCTGCTCGAGGTGTTCGACCACCCCCGGACCATGGCCGAGCAGTGGGCCGGGATCCTCGGCTCGGTGTGGATGGACGCCCACGCCGCCCCTGCCGTCCCCACCCCGGGCCGTCGGGCCCGAGCGTTCGTCGCTCGCATCAGCGGCGCCCCGGTGCAGGTGGCCCGCCGGGCAGGCGCCGGCCGCGGGTTGAGCGTCGAGCACGACGATCTCATCAGCGTCCGCGGCCTCGCCCTCGGCTCGACTCTGGTGCACGCCGCCGTGCTCAATGCCCGTCACGACCTGGTGCTGGCAGCATGACCGTGGTGTCCCCCACCCTCAGCACCGAGCGCGCTGCCGGCGTCCTGCTCGGCTGCGCGGTCGGTGACGCCCTCGGCGCGGGCTACGAGTTCACCCCCGCCGCATCCCTGCCCGACCGCATCGACATGGTCGGCGGCGGGCTCGGCGGGTTCGCCCCCGGCGAGTGGACCGACGACACCGCCATGGCCGTCGGCGTGGCCGAGGCCGGCGCGGCCGGGCTCGACCTGGTTTCCCTCGCGGGGCTGGACGCCGTCGCCGCCGGCTTCGCCCGCTGGTTCGCCGAGGGGCCGAAGGACGTCGGCGTGCACACTCGCGCGGTGCTGTCCGCCGCCGGCGCCCGCTCCGGCACGGCATCGGCCGCCCAGCTCACCGCGGCGTCCCAGCAGCGACTCGCCGGCGGGCACCAGTCGGCCGGCAACGGTGCGCTCATGCGCACCGCTCCGGTCGCCCTGGCGCACCTGGACGACGCCCGGGCTGCCGCCCACGCCGCACGAGCTGTGTCCGACCTGACCCACGCCGACCCCGTCTCGGCGGAGGCCTGCGTCATCTGGACCCTCGGCATCCGCCACGCGGTGCTGCACGGCACGTTCGACGGTGTCCGCGACGCCCTTGCCTTCCTGCCCGACGACCGGGCCGAGGTGTGGACCGGCCTGCTGGACGAGGCCGAGGCCCGTGACCCCGCCCACTTCAGCAAGAACGGCTGGGTCGTGCACGCCTTGCAGGCCGCCTGGTCGGCCATCACCCGTACCCCCGTGCCCGACCTCGACCCCGGTACAGGCAGCTTCCCGGCTCAGCACTTCGCCTACGCCGTCGAGGCCGCCGTGCGGGCCGGCGTCGACACCGACACCGTCGCCGCCATCGCCGGGTCGCTTCTTGGGGCCCGCTGGGGTGCCTCCGCCGTCCCGCTGTCGTGGCGACGTCGGGTGCACGGCTGGCCCGGCCACACCGCCCGCGACCTCGTCCGTCTCAGCGTCCACGCCGCCCGGCGCTCGCTCGGCAAGCCCGCCGACGACACCGCCGGCTGGCCCGCAGGCGCGCACGTTCCCTACGACGCCTACTCCGGACGCGGCGCGCTGGCCCTGCACCCCCACGACGAGAAGGTGCTGCTCGGCGGCGTCGACGCGGTCCGCGACCTTCCCGACGGGGTCGACGCCGTGGTCAGCCTGTGCCGCCTCGGCGCCGCCGAGGTGCCCGCCACCGGCGTCGACGTGCACGACCACGTCGAGGTGTGGCTCATCGACAGCAACGACCCGGCCGACAACCCGCACCTGCCCTACGTCATCGACCAGGCCGCCCGCGCCGTCGCCGAGCTGCGCGCCAGCGGCAGGACGGTGCTGCTGCACTGTGTCCAAGCCCAGTCCCGCACCCCCAGCGTCGCCGCCCGCTACGCCGTCCTCGCCCGCGGGCATCGACCCGCAGACCGCGCTGGACGAGGTGTGCGCCGCTCTGCCCGACGCAGACCCCCAGCCGGCGCTACGCACCGCCGTCCTCGACCTCGGGGGCTCCCGATGACCGACGACTCGGGAGTGCCACTCGACCGGCGTCGAGCAGATGCGCGAGCAGGTTCTCGCCGACTTCACGGTTCGCCGGTTTCGGGACCGGCTCGCCGAGGCGCTGCGGGAGTGCCTGACCGCACCAGGTGACCCGTGGGAGTCCACCGGCAGCCTCGACGCACCCGGCGGTGGGTACGTCCAGTGGACCCGCATGGACGAGCTCGGAACCCCCGTCCACATCGAGGTGTCCGACGGGTCG
>CAVQON010000007.1:0-20678 GCA_963714455.1 uncultured Actinomycetota bacterium | reverse complement strand
TCGGTGACCAGCGGCAGCGCTTCCTCCACCCGCGCCAGGAACGGCTGAGCGGTGCGGATCTCCCGGGGAAGCACGCGCACCGGCTCGCGCGAGGCCGGGGTCGGGAACGGGCCGCGGTACATCGCCGCCTCGGCGTCGGACAGCTGCCGCTGCAGCAGAAAGGGCATCATCCGGCCCACGAACAGGTTGAGCCGCTGGTTGAGCAACCCGCCCAGCAGGCGGTTGCCCATGAGCTCGGACAGCAGCGCCTTGTCCGGGCTCAGGCTGGGCCACGCGTACGTGTTGCCGATCACGAAGCCGGCGTAGCGGTCAGGATCAGCCACCGCTGCGCCCATTCCGATCGGCCCGCCCCAGTCCTGCACGATCGCGGTCACCTCCGACAGGTCCAGCGCCTCGACGAACCGACGAACGACCTCGGAGTGCTCCGCCACCGTGAACCGGTACCCAGGAGCCGCGGCAGACAGACCGAACCCCGGGTAGTCGAGCGCCACGCACCGAAAGTCGTCGCGCAACCCGGCGACGAGGCGGCGGTAGAGAAAGCACCAAGTCGGGTTGCCGTGCAGCATGAGCAGCGTCGGGCCGCTTCCCTCGTCGACGTAGTGCAGACAGTGGCCGTCCATGTCGAGCCAGCGGGACTCGACCGGGAACGCCTCGGGGTCGAACCATGAAGGGCGCTCGCGCACCGCCCGAGCGTAGGACGACCACATGTCACCAGGGAGGCACTCGGCCGACTACCAAGGTCAGCGCACTCCCCGGAACCGGCGCGGGGTTGCTCGACCTGGCTGATCAGCTGGTGCTGTCGTTCTTCGGGGCCCTGACCGCAGCCGATGACGCGGCCATCCATGTGAAGACGGCTGGCGCAAAGCCACACTTCGGCCATGACGCCCACACGGTCGCGATGGGACGGCGCTCGAGCCTGGCGCGGGGTGCCCGTCGGCGGTCAGTCGATGCCTGCGCCCTGCTCAGCGACCCGCCAGCGCACCCTCGGTGAAGACGGCCAGGCCGAGGTCGGGCTCGTACCCATGGATCTCGCGCACGTCGAGCTTGTCCATGAACTCCAGGATGTCGGGACTCACCAGCTGGCCGGGCACGAGGATCGGGAACCCGGGCGGGTAGGGCACGACGAGAGCGGACGAGACGACCTGCCGGCCCCCCTCCAGCTGATCGCGTGTCTCCTCGATCGACAGGTACTCGACGTTGTCCTGGTCGTAGCCGAGGAAGTAGGCCGCCCGCATGTCGCCCTCCGGGCTGCCGGAGTGAGGCGAGAAGACGGGGTGGAAGGCACTGAAGTCGGGCAGGTGCGGCAGCTCGGCGGTGTTGCGGTGCACCCGTCGTTCGAACACCTTGCGCTGGGCCGGGCTGAACTCCGCCACCTCAAGCTCCAGCCGTCGCGCGATCTGCCGCAGCACGTCCAGCAGGTAGTCCACCGCCCCCCACGTTGCGCCGATGGTGATGATGAGCAGCACGCTGTTGATGGAGGTCTTGTTCACCTGGATGCCGTACTCGTCCATCAGCACGTCGTTCTTGAACTCGTCCCCGTTCCAGCCAGTGCCCCCCACGAACAGCGTGATGCGGGTCGGGTCGAGCACGAACTCGTTCCCCTCGACCGCGGCGCGGGCGTTCGGCCATCCTTCGGCCTTCTCGGCGAGCACCGCCGCGTCGTCATGGTGGCGGATGGGCCGAAACTCCTCGGGCACCAGGTCGCGTGCACGCAGCACCTGCATGAACGACGAGACCAGCGGGTCGTTGGCGATCCGGCGTCGGATGGTGAGCGCGATCTCGTAGGTTCGCGCCACCAGCCCATAGCCCTCGAGATCGAACTGGCGGCGGGCCAGGTCGAGGGACGCGAGAATCTGGTAGTTCGGTGAGGTGCTCGTGTGCGTGTTGTAGGCCTCGTGGAACTGCGTGACGGCCATCCGCTCGAAGTCCTGGTCGTAGACGTGGATCATGGAGCCCTGGCGTAGCGCGGACAACGACTTGTGGGTCGACTGCGTGGCGTACACCCGCACCCGCGCCTTGGTCGGGTCGGGCAACAGCTCGTTGTCCAGCCACGTGGCGTCGTCGTCAGCGTCCAGGTCGGCCATCCTCTCCTGGTGCGCCTCGTACTCCTGGCGGTAGTCGGGCGAACGCAGCCGAGCCTCCAACGCGTGTGCCGACGCCATCGCCGCCCGGTGCCTCATCAGCGGGTGGACGTTGACGAAGGCGAACCAGGCCTCGTCCCACAAGAAGACGACGTCCGGCTTGATCGCGAGCACCTCCTGCATTACGCGCCCCGGGTTGTAGGTGACGCCGTCGAAGGTGCAGTTGGTCAGCAGCACCATTCGGACGGCGTCCAGGCGCCCGGCACGGCGCAGGTCGAGCAACCTCTGCTTGATCGTGCGCAGCGGGACGCCGCCGTAGATGGCGTAGTCCTGCAGCGGGTAGGCGTCGAGGTAGATCGGGTGCGCGCCGCCCAGGATCAGCCCGTAGTGGTGGCTCTTGTGGCAGTTGCGATCGATCAGCACGATGTCGTCGGGCCGGGTCAGGGCCTGCACAACGATCTTGTTCGACGTCGACGTGCCGTTCGTCGCGAAGTACGTGTGCTCGGCACCCCACGCGCGCGCGGCCTTGTCTTGTGCCTCCTTGAGGCTGCCGTGCGGGGACAACAGCGAGTCCAGCCCTCCCGCCGTGGAGGACGTCTCGGCCAGAAAGATGTTGCGTCCGTAAAACTCCGCCATGTCGCGGATCCACTTGGAGTTGAACAGCGAGTTGCCCCTGGCGATGGGTAGGGCATGGAAGTTGCCGATGGGGCGCTGGGCGTACTCCTTGAGGGCGTCGAAGAACGGTGTGTCTACACGCGTTCGGACACCCGACATGACGGTCACGTTGAGCTCGCTGCGGGCCTCGTAGCGGTAGAAGACCCGGTCGAACACCTCATATGTCGCGTCGTGCTGCTCGGGCATGGACTCGTCGGTGAGCATGTACAGGTTCAGGTGGGGGCGGATCTGGCGGATCACCCGTGCCAGGGCGAACGACCGCGGCGGGGACTGGGGACCACCGAGCCCGTACTCCTCGTCGAGCTCGTCGAGCTGCGCTGCGTAGAATCCGAAGGCGGCGTCGGAGCGGAACGGGAAGTCGTAGCGCAGCAGCACCGCCTGGATGTCGTGGTTGACGAGCACCGCGGCCAGCGCCGACTCGAACGAGTTCACCGCGACGATGTCGAACACAAGATCGTCGTGGGGACGGGAGTAGCTGCGTAGTTCGGCCAGCCCCGCCTCGAGCACCGACGGGTCGGTGTCGCTGACGACGAGCAGCGTGAAGTAGCCGGGCAGGCGCTCGTCGGGCTCCGGTTGGCGCACTGTTGCGCCGATACCACCGAACATCGAGGCCTTGTCCCCCCACCTGCCGAGCTGCCAGGCCGCCACCCGGGCCTGGTCGGACAGGACGTCGTAGTCGCCTCGGGCTGCCCAGCCCTCGAGGGTCTCCAGGCCCGACAGCCCGGGGTAGAGCCACATGCCCTCGACTCCGCGCAGGAAGGCGATCAGATCGGCAAGCGTGTTCTCGAGCTCGGACACGTCCACGCCCGACCGGTAGGCCCCCGACAGCCTCTCGGCCACCCGGCCGAGGCTTTCCCAGGCATCTCGTCGGGCGTAGGCCGGGTTGGTGGTCCCGGCGATGAAGGAGCGACTCGGAACGTCTCGGGCGACGTAGGGCATCGGGAACCTCATCCTTCTGTCCTTGGTGTATTCAGCATGCCAACTCGGGCGGACCGCCGGGCCAGGACGGCCCAACCGGGCGATCACCCGGCGGCTCGCACTCCCGGCGGAGCTCGGCCGGCCCCGGCACGGTCGTGCCAATGGCTGGCTGTGCTGTGCTGTGCAACAACGACATCAGCAGGGAGGCACTCGGTCGACCTCCAGGGTGATCGCATTCTCCTCGACCCGCGCAGGGTTGCTCGACAGGCAAGGTCACGTGCCCGTGTTGCTCGTGGGCCCGGCGCCTAGGGAGTAGCGTCGGCACGGGCACGTAGCCCCGTCCAGCGTCGACAACAAGAGAGGTTGATCGATATGGCTCATCAGTTGGTGCTGTCGTTCTTCGGAGACCTGACCGCAGCCGACGACGCGGCGATCCGGGTGAAGGAGTCCGGCGTGGCCAAGAAGGATGCGGTGAGTGTTCTCGCCCTGGACGCGCACGGAAAGCTGATCGAGGACAAAGTGGGCAGCCTCCTTCACCGAGGTTTGAAGCTGTCCGCACAGGAAAGACAGCGCATTGCGAGGGATCTTGGGTGGCGCAAGGCGGCGGTTGGCGTACTGGCTCACCCCGACGAGGTCGAAGCCGTGCACAAGGCTCTCTCCGACCTAGGTGGCGCTGTGTCGGCGCACGAGGTGTTCGACGAGGGGACGACACCCAGCTCAGTGCGTGAGGAGGGCCTGCCGGAGCGCGACCAACCCTTCTGGGTCGTCGATCTGGGAGACTGACCCAGCTGATCCTGAGTGTGGCCAGCCCAGCACTGACCGATCACGCAGCCGGGTGCTGCGACGCCGCCGCTTGCGGCCGAAGGTCGTCGAGCGTCAGGAGCCGGGCCGGCGGGTCTTCGATCGCGACCGTCGACGTGACGTCGAGGCCGCTGTCGACGCGGACCAGTTCGCCGGGAGACATCAACCGCCACTGCGGATCTGCGTCCATGGGCTCGCTCGCGATGATCACCGCCGGCCGGATGGCGAGGTGGCCGGAGCGCACCCGCACCGCCCCCGCGGCCGAGGCGCCGTCGAGGTGGCGGTCGCCCTGCGACCCACCCGCCGGGCGTTCCAGCACGTACAGCCGGTGAGTGTCCGGGTAGCGAAGGGCCCACAGCCCGCGCGGTGTGGTCAGCACGACGTTGAGGGCGTAGATCGGGAGATGCGTGGCAATCCACCGACACGCCGTGACCAGACCTGCGGTCACATCCCCGCCGTTGGCATCGATGTGCTTGGTGACCAGAGCGAAGACCCGCTCGGAGTCGGTGTCCCCAAGCACCAGATCGAGGTGCGCGCCGAGTTCGTCCTCCAGTAGCTCGAGGTTTTCGACGACACCGTTGTGGGCGAACAGGCGGCCCCGCTGCTCGAACGGGTGGGTGTTCTTCAGCTCGACAGCCCCCGTCGAGGCGTATCGGATGTGGGCAACAAACGTGGTCGATGTGACGTGCCGGGCCTCTTCGGCGAACGCGCGATCCTCGTAGGCGGCGATCGGCCATCTCGCCACTTGTGGTGTCCCGTCCTGGTCGAACACACCGAGCCCGGTGCCGTCGGGCTCACGGCGGCTCTGCACCGACAAGCTGTCGGGGGCCTCCAGCAGCCAGAACGACGCCGCCACGGGCTCGGCGCCACCGGTCATCGCGAACAACCTGCACACGATTCGGCCTCCCATCGACCTGAACGACCACAGGTCGTCCGTGCCTCAGTGCGCATTATGCGGCCACAACCCCGCGAGCACGCGATGGCTGGCTGCATGGGGGCGGTCTGCAGCCAGGGCAACCTCGCCCTCTGCCCCTGAGCCAGCCCGACAGGGACGTCAGTTGTCCGCGGACAGGCAGATCACGTGTCCGCCCGCAGAGAGATCAACTGGCCGCCCACAGGGAACGTGCGCTGCCGGTCAGCGGCGCCAGTCGAGCCTTGACAGATGCGGCCCGCCTGCCGCGAGGATCAGGCTGAGGTGGCCCTCCGGCTTCGCGGCTGTCAGGCGGGCTGGCGCATGTAGTCGTAGGTCACGAGACCGCGCCGGCGTAGCCAGGCATGGACGTACCCGAGGTGAGTCTGCTCGATCGCGTCGTGGAACTCACGTGTGCGTAGCTCGCCTGATCGGTAGAGCGGCCACCACTGCCGCAGCTCGTCGATGCTCACTGCCCAGCGCACGGCGTTCGCGGCAAGGGCGAACAGCACCAGCGAACGGTCACGTCGCAACGCGAACCACAGCGGGAGAACGACGAGCCATCCTGCGTGCTGGGCGAAGAGGACGTCACGGACGACGTAGATCCCCACCGCCTGGCCGAGCGCGATCGAGATTGGGATCGCAACTGGGTCGACGACGAGCAGCGAGCCAAGCAGCACCGACGTCCCCCGACCACCCTGGAAGCCGTAGTAGACGGGACGGTTGTGCCCGAGCATCACGGCTACGGCGCAGACAAGGTCATACCGCTCCTCCGGTGCCGCGCGGCGCAGCACCGCCACCGGGATCACCGCCTTGGCGATGTCGAGCGTGGATGCCAGCACACCCAGGCGTGGTCCGGCATTCACCTCCAGCGTCGTGCCTGACACGTCGTCCGAGCTGATTCCCACACCCTGGCGCCAACTCAGCGGTGTGGAGTCGAGCACCAGGTCAGGGCGCGCCAGCCGACCGACGACACGGGTGAACGACACCGAGCCGATGAGGTAGCCCGCACCCGCGACTGCCAATGCCCGCAATGCCGTTCGTCCGGTCACGTAGCCACCTCCGTCCCTGCCAGACACGCTGCGATGTCGTCAGTCCATGCTGCCTCGATGGCACGCGTCACCATGGACGCCTTGCCGATGTCGAGCACGACGGCGAGACCACCCCACGCGACGCCGGCGCGAGCTGTCGGCGTTGCGTTCTTGCCGTCTGCAGGACTGTGCCAGGGTATGGCGCCGGGAGGCACACATGAGGCAGGTTCCGGCATCGTGACCGACGTCGTACCTCTGTCGCGGGCGCGTGACGTCGACGGTGCGAAGGCTGCTCACCTCGCGTGGCTGATCGAGCACGGTTTCGACGTGCCACCTGGGATCGTGACGTCCGTCGATGCCTCGTCGGCGCTGGAGGACTGGATCGACCCGACACGCTCGTACGCCGTGCGGTCATCGGCCTCGGTGGAGGACTCGCCGGAGTTCTCCTTCGCCGGACAGTTCCGCACGGTCCTCGGCGTCGTGGGGCCGGACGCGGTTCGAGAGGCCGTCGATGCGGTCCAGAGCTCGGCACGAGACCCGCGTGTTATCCCCTACCTCCAGCGAGCGGACATCCGGCCGGACGACGTGCGCATGAACGTGGTCGTCCAGCAGATGGTGGTGCCCGCGGTGCACTCCGGCGTCGCCTTCAGCCGCAACCCCCTCACCGGGCTCACCGACATCGTGGTGGAGGCCACAGCGGGGACCTCCGACGATCTCGTCTCCGGCCGAGCCACACCCGAGCGGTGGGTGTGGCATTGGGGCGACTGGATTGCGGTGCCCGGCCACCCCGTCACACCCGAGCCAGTGGTGTGCCGGGTCGTGGCGCTGGTCGAGAGGGCAGCCCACGCGTGGGGGTCGCCCATCGACATCGAGTGGGCCTGGGACGGTGACCGGGTCTGGCTGCTGCAGATCCGTCCGATGACCGTGCTCGACGTGCCGGTGTACTCGAACCGGCTGTCGAAGGAGTTCTTGCCGGGCATGGTCTGCCCGCTGGTCTGGTCGGTGAACGTGCCGGTGGTCAACCGTGCCTGGCTCGAGCTCTTCACCTCGCTGGTGGGACCGCTCGAGCTGCAGCCGGAGGATCTCTCGCGCCAGTTCGCCTATCGCGCGTACTTCAACATGAAGGCCATCGGCGACATCTTCGAGGCCGTGGGGATGCCACGCGACCTGCTGGAGGTACTGATTGGTGTCGACGGCGGCGTGGACCGACCGTCGTTCCGGCCGGGCCCCTCGGTCGCCCGGCACCTGCCCAGGATGGCGCGGGTGGCTGGTCGGCTGCTCCGCTACGAGCGCGAGCTGGACCAGCGGGTCCCAGCTCTGCAGCGCGAGCTCGCTGCGGTCGAGCGGCAGGACCCCGCTTCGCTGTCCGACACCCAGCTCGTAGACAGGATGGGCGTCCTCGAGCGACTCGTCCAGCAGGCAGCGTTCGCCAACATCGTCGCGCCTTTGCTGCTCAACGCCTACGGCTCGCTGCTGCGCCGACGGCTCGTCCGACGGGGCATCGACCCACACGCGACGGACTTCACCGCGGGGTACCCGGGCCTGGAGGCCTACGACCCGACACCTCATCTTCAGCACCTCGCCGACGAGGTCGATCGCCTGGGCGAGCCGGCGCGGGCAATGGTGCGCGATGGCGAGATCGACGACGTGCCCGGCGCTCGGGAGTTCCTGGAGCGGTTCGGCCACGTCTCGGACTCCGGCAACGACTTCTCGCGGGTGCCCTGGCGGGAGGATCCGTCGCAGCTCGCCCCGTTGTTGCTCGGTGAGGGTCGGCAGACGACCGGTTCCGACGATGGGAACGTGGGGCAGCCGAACCTGAGCGGTCCCGACGGGACTCTGATGCGCAAGGCCCGCCGCTTTCGGTGGGAGCGCGAACGCGTCTCCTACACCTACACCCGCGGGTACGGGTTGTTCCGGCCCACCGTGCAAGAGATCGCCCGCCGGCTCGTCGACCGGGGCGTCTTGCGGGATCCCGACGACGTCTTCATGCTCTCGCGCGAGGAGATGGAGCGGGCGCTGCTGGGCGTCGACGTCGACCTCGTGCAGGGCCGGGCGTCCAAGCGACGCAACGAGATGCAGGCCCTGGCAGATGTCGACATGCCCGAGGTCATCTTCGGCGACGACTTCCGGCCGGCCCCGCCGAGCGACCCGGAGCGGACGCTGCACGGCACTCCCAGTGCGCGCGGGATTGTCACCGGACGAGCCCGCGTCGTGCGCGGCGTGGCCGACGCGGGGCGGGTGAGCGCCGGCGACGTCGTAGTCATCCCCTACTCCGATGTCGGGTGGACGCCGATGTTGGCTCGCGCCGGGGCCGTCGTGGCAGAGTCCGGAGGGCTTCTGTCGCACTCGTCGATCGTGGCCCGGGAGTTCGGGATCCCGTGTGTCGTGAGTGTCTCAGGGGCGATGCGCATCCCGGAGGGTGCCAGCATCCGTGTCGACGGGTACAGCGGCAATGTCCAGTGGGAGAATCCGCGGTGACATCGATCGGGGCGACCCTCGGTTCTGAGCCTGGCTGACTGCGCCGCAGTCGTGGCCGCCCGGTGCTTCCCCATGGGTCGGTGATCGAGGGACCGCGACGTCGCGGACTACCTGCTCGCTGCGGCCGAAGCGCTGGGCCCTACGGCCGCCTGGCGGGGGGTCGCCGCCCGCAGCTGCTCGATGAGCGGCACCGCCCAGTGGGCAGCCATCTCGACGAAGGCGGGGTCGTCGTTGAGAGCGGGCGCGCGGTGGAGCTGGGCGCCGCGCAACCCCCGCCCGATTGCCTCGACGTCGAGGATCGTCTCGTGGTTGTCGGTGACGAACCCGATGGGTACGAAGACCAGGACCCGTGCCCCCAGGGCGACGAGGTGTCGTGCGGCGACCTCGGCCGCCGGCTCGGTCCACTTGCCGGGCGTGGGGTGGTTCAGCCATCCGACTGACGTCAGCGGCCACCGGGTCACGACCCGGTCGTAGACCGCCCGGTAGAGCTCCTCGCTCTCCTGCCGTCCGGTCTCCCAGCCCCGGCCTGACATCGGGCAACCGTGGTTGACAAGGACGACGCCGATCTGTGACGCGGCGTAGCGGCCCAGGAATTCACCAGCCACTTCGTCGACCCGCTCAGCCAGCCGGTCCCGATACGCCTCGACGCGCGAGAAACCAGGCAGGTACCGCTTGGCGTGCGGCCAGCCGTCTCCGTCAAGCGACTCGTTCACCTGCTCAAGGGCCAGCCCCCCGGTGTACACAGAGTCGACGACAAGCAGCGGGTAGTGCAGGACAGCGTTGAAGCCGTCCACCCGCACCTGCGCCAGAACCTGCGCCGGCAGCATGCCGTCGAGGAACACGTGCGAGGCGTAGACGCCTACCTCGTGGCCGTAGCTCTCCTGCAGGTGCGCGGCGATGCCCGCGCGCTGGCTCTCGAAGAAGGCGTTGTGCGGGGACCGGAAGTCCCCGGCATCTGCCCACTCCTTGGCGACGCGTCGGGCGAGACGGCGTGCCATGAGCGGGTGCAGCCGGGCCGGGATCGGCACCGACTTGGTCACGAGGTAGCGCAACGACAGCTCGTTGTACCGCTCGAACGCCCCCGGGACGGTGGGGTCGTCCACCTCGCCATAGCCGTACAGCACCACCGCGACCCTGTTCACACTGCCATCCTCTCGACACCGTCCGGTGGTTCGCACCCTAGGGGCGACGAGATGCTCCGGGTGGGGGCTGAAGGCCCTGGTTGCGCGACGACCCGCTGCTGCCCGCATCGGTGGTCCTCGGCCACCCTTGAAGCGCCGGCCGTTGCTGCTGGGCACGCGATGGCTCGGTGCACCGATTGACGAGCCACGCGGGCAGGAGGACGGTCGTCCTCCGCAGTCGCCCCTGACTGAACCGCCCGATGGGGACGAGACGACCCTCCCCGTGCAAGGGCCGGACCCACGGAGGTACTGATGGCCACGTACGGAACGGTGATGATCAGCCGCCTCGCAGCCGGGACATCGCCCGCGGAGTTCACCGAGACGCTGACGGCCTACTCGAACCGAGACCGGTCAGACGGCTTCGTCGACGCCAGCATCCTCGTCGCCGACGACGGCACGCAGGTCGTGGTCGCCACCCGCTTCGCCTCGAGGGAGCAGTACTGGGCTCTCGCTGACACCACGGACCAGGACGACTGGTACCAGACCACTTTGGCACCGATGCTGACGGCGACCCGACGTGGATCGACGGAGCATGGAGTGACTGACCTGAGAGCACAAGACTCTTTCTCTGTTTGGCAACAGTGACCGGTGCGCCCAGGTGGGCGTGACCTCGTCGCTAGCTCGACCACCTGCGGCACGATGGCCCGGCACCGACGGCCACGGGCCTCCCGCTGGGAGTCGCAAGCGGGTGAGAGGTCGTCCGGCTGCGGCCCGGGCCGTCCCAGCTGGCCCTGCGACGGCCGAGCAGCGCGGGGCGTACGAACCACCACATCGGGAAGAGCAGCCAGAGCGCGGCACCACGGGTGAGCACGACGAGCAGAACCGCCACAACGAGCAGAACCGGCACCAACGAGCGGCGCTGCGGGGCTCGCGAGGCAGTCGCCGGCGTCGATCGGTGTGGTCGCACGACAGGCGTTGTGACTGGCGCGCCGGGCAGGTCGACGAACAGGTCGTCGAGCTCGTCGGTGTAGACGGCCGTCAGGGCTCGAGACGTGCGCTCGTCGAGCTCCGAGTCGTCCAGGCGCCCCTGCGCGTAGTGGTCGGAGAGCAGCGATGTGGCCCGTGCCCGGTCGACGTCGCCGGCCCTCACCCGACCCAGGCCTCTCGGTGCCGCCGTAGGCGGCTGGGGCGTCACTGCTCGTCACCGACGTCCGCGGACGAGTCATCGGCATCGGCGAGCAGGCCGTAGAGGTCCCGCCGCACCTGGGCGAGCAGCCGGCGCGCATCGGCCGTCTGCTCGGACGTCCCGCTGCGGGCCACTTCCACCGCCGCGGCGCCGACGCTGAACAGAAGGCGGCCGTACTCCTCGTCGGCGCTGTCGTCACCGGCACCCTCGAAGGCGGCGAACACCGATGCGAGCTCGTCGCGCCGAGCATCGACATGCGCCATACCGGCGTCGGTCAGCGCGTAGACACGCCGGCCCTCGACCTTCTCGTCATCGATCAGGCCCTCGTCCTGCAGTGCCGCGAGTGCCGGGTAGACCGACCCGGGGCTGACCCTCCATGCGCCACCGCTGCGCTCGGCGATGTCTTGGATGATCTGGTAGCCGTGCCGGGGCCCTTCGCCGAGAAGGGCAAGGATCGCGCTGCGTACGTCTCCACGGCTCGCTCGCGGTCGTCCGCCGCTCCCGGACCACCAGTCGCCGCGACCGCGCCAGTCGCCCGCACCACCCCAGCTCTTCGCCCAGGCGCCGAACCAGGGTGGCGGGCCCCAGGTCTTGCCGCCGGACGGCCCGTGGGGAGCCATCGCCACCTTGTGCCCACAGCTGATGTCGTGCATGAGCCGGCCCAGCCAATCGGCAGGACCGAATGCCGCTGTCGTCGACATCGCCGACTCCCTTCACTCGATTTCTTGAAAGATATATCGGCGACAGTCGTCACGCAAGAGGACGCGCGATGGTCATCTGCGGCTCAGCCAGCCCCGCCGCGATCAGTCCCGAACGACCAGAGGTGCCCTCGGGGGAAGACGGTGTCGGTCACACGCGAGTCTCGGCGCCGGGCTGACGAGCACCCCGCCGAAGGCCGCTGAACGCACGGGCTCCGGATCTGAACCGCGGCACCTGATGTGTTCGCCTCGGACCTCGACGAACCTTGTGCCGTCCGAAGCGCGCGCCCAGCAGGATGACATGACCACCACGACCCGCCGGGCCACCGCCCTCGTGGCCACCGGCCTGCTTGCTGCCGGCATCGCCACAGCTCCGGCCTCGGCACAGCCCGCGTCCATCACCGCCCCCGCACCCATGTCACGACGCAGCAACGGCCATGGAATCTCTTCTACGACGACATCGTCACCGGTACCGGCGGCAACACGCTGATCCTGTACACCGGCGCGTCCGTGGAGGAGCACTGCGTGGACGACTACCCGACAGCGACGTTCCGCATCAGGGCCAAGGGTGACGCCCCCGCCGACGGCGCCACGCTCGTCGAGCGCTTGGTCACCCGGGGCCCGTTCTACGTCTACGAGGGCGACGGATTGGACGCGGTGGAGCTCATCCAGGAGGTCTGCGCGAGCGGGGACGTACCCGAGCCGGTCGCGACCGGAGCCGGCCGCGTCCACCGCCGGATCGACGTAGCGTTCCGTGGAGACTCCGCTGCGCCGGACGTCACGGATGTCAACGGCGCGGTGGGGGTCGTGCGCACCCCCGAAGGACAACGCTGGGTCGTCCGCGGGGCGGCGAAGCTGACGCTCAGTCCCGCGTTCAGCGTCGACCACGTGTCGTTCGAGATCCGCAACGCTCGGTAGCCATTCAGCCGTCACCCAGGTGCCGTCACCTCCTCGTCCTGGGGGCGGAGTGGACCTTGGAGTGGCGGAGAAGAACCACCGAGGTGGCCACCACCGCGGCACTGAGCACCGGGGCAACCAGGTCCGAGCCGGCTTCGGTGGCGGTGACCAGGTTGAACGTGGTGTGCCACAGGTCAGCGATCCAGATGCTGCCGCCGGAGCCGAGGTCCATCCAGGTCAGCACCACCGAGCCCGCGGTAATCGACACCAGCCAGCCCGCAGCACCGCCCGGCCCGAACGAGCGGAAGGACTCCGACACCCAGAACATCGGAAGGGTGCCGCGGCACCCAGACCGCTGCGACGAGCAGGGACGTGCGCGGCAGGCTCCGACCGGGTGCCCATCGCTGGACCAGGAACCCTCGCCAGCCGATCTCCTCCCCGAACCCGTTGACGACGAGCACGAGCATGACCAGAACGATCCAGGGCATCGTGGCGGCACCGGAGTACGTGGACAGCTCGGCCGCCGTGGGCCAGCCCCGACCGAGCAGGCCCTGCAGCGCGATGGCGCCCGCCCCGACTCCGGCCGTGATGCCCAGCACCGCGTACCAGACCCAGCCGACCCGCACCTGACGATCCGCAACCCGAGATCAGCCAGCCCAGCGCGCCCCGACACGGCTGCTGTGACGACCACCGCGGCGACGGCCGGGCCGAGCAAGCCCGGCAGGTGTGTGGGCCACGTCTGCCCGGACCGTGTCGTCACCCCCTGAACGGCCATCGGAAGGCGACCTCGGGACGACGCAGAACCGTCTGCCCCCGCTGCTGGGCCACTCCCGAAGGCTAGGACGCCACCAGCACGTCGAGCAGGGTCCATCTCTTCGAGGTCGGCCCAGCCGAGGGCACGACCATCGGCCCTGGTCAGCGGCCGGAGTCGGCCTATCGTGGAAGAGGTGAGGTGATCTGGCATGACTGCGTCCACGCGCACGGACGAACGAGGTCAGCGAACTCGGTGGTGGGTCGTCGGCGTGATCATCCTCCTCGTGGTCGCCGTCGCTGTGCTCGCCTGGCTGCTTCTGCGGCGCGATGCTGACACCGTGGCTGGAGTCGAGCCCACCCCCACCCCGACACCGACCGCGATCCCGATCCCGACCGCGACAGCGACAGCCCAGCCGACGGGCCAGCCCGCACCGCAGGCGCTTGTCGGTGCCACCCGCGGGCCGTTCTCCGGGACTCCCGACAACCCCGGCCGCGCCGGTTCGTGGATCGCCGACGTCCGGACCGCAGGCCACTCCGGCTACGACCGTGTGGTCGTCGAGTTCGACGGCGACTACGTCCCGGCCTACACGGTCGGCTACACGGCCACGTCCGGACCGTTCCACGACGTCCCTGGCAACGAGGTCCCGATCGACGGTGAGGCCTTCCTCGACGTCTGGCTCCAAGGGACGTCCAGCGTCGACATGAGCAAGAGCTACCAACCCGTCTACACCGGACCGGACCGGGTGACGGGCGACACCACGGTCGTGACCGAAGTCGTCGAGATCGAGGACTTCGAGGCCAACGTCCACTGGATCATCGGCCTGGACAGGAACGCACGGTTCGTCGTGTCGACGATGGACTCCCCCAGCCGGCTGGTGATCGACATCGAGAGCTAGCGCAGGACCATGCGTCGGAGGCGGACGAAGGGCTGGACATGAGAGCCGCCAAGGCAGACCCCGCGGCCTCTCGCGCCGAGGACGACGTCGTCTCGCGCGTCACCCAGGTCGCCGCGTGGGCAGCCCTGGCCGTGTTCGCCGGGCTCGCGGTGCTGTTCGCCGAGCTCGACGAGCCCATCTCGCAGGCGGTACGCACCACCGACGCCGGCTGGGCACACGTCCTCGAGCTGTACGGCCAGCTTCCCGGCGTCCTGGTCGGCATCGTCGGCGCGGTGGTCCTGCTGCGGTTGGCTGTCCCCCCTCGCGGCGCCCGAGGCTGGTTCGGCCTGCTCCTCGTCGGGCTGCTGTTGCTGCTGAGCTCGCTGCAGGTGGCCCTCGAGCTCGGCGCTCACGCAGCCGGCCAGACGGACGTCCCGCGAGCCCTGAGCGTCGGCGTCCCCGTCGCCCTGGCCGCGTTGCTCGTCAGCCGCTGGGTGCCGGTCAGGTGGGCCGCCTCGGTTCGCCCTGCGGCCGTGGTCGCCCTCGCCCTGCCCTACGTCGCGTCCGTCGCCACCGTATGGGCGATCAAGATTCCCTGGGGACGGTGGACTCCCCGCGACATCACGGCAGCCGGGGACCCGACGCTCTTCTCGCCGTGGTACCTGCCCCAGGGGTCCAACGGCAACTACTCGTTCATCTCCGGCCACACCTCGTTCGCCTTCGCGGTGATCGCCCTCGTCCTGCTGTTCGCCCGGACCCGTCGGGCCTTCACCGCAGGTCTCGCGCTGGCCCTGGCCTGGGGGGTGGTCGGTGCGGTCGGCCGCGTGGTGCTCGGTGCCCACTTCCCCTCCGACACCTTGTTCGCTGCCGCAGCCACCGTGGCCTGGGTCGTGGTCCTGGCCCGGATGGCCGGCTACCGGCCCCCGACTGGCGCGAGACCTGCGCCTCGGGCGTCTCGGGGCGGGGGCGACCTCCCCGCTGACACGCGACAGGGGGATTCCGTCCCTGGCCCGGGGTGGGGCAGCGGGTCAGCATGAGTAGGGGGAGGCGCGGGAGATGACGCCGACGCTGAGGCACAAGGTGCTGGTGGTGCTGGCCGCGCTGGCCGCCTCGGTCGGGGTCGTCGACGCGGGCATGGCAGGTCAGTGGGACCTTGTCGCCGTCTTCGCGCTCGTGCTGATGCCGCTCGTGGGGCTGTTCGTCGCCCTCGAGTGGGGCCGTCAGGTGGTGCCCCTGCGTCGGGACCTGGTCGTCTGGCTGAGGGAGCGATCCGCCCTGACCGGCGAGCCGTTGTCGGTCGTGGCGGACAGGGCGGTGGCGGCCCAGCGAGCCGCGCTCGGGGAGGCCGAGCGGGCCGACGGCGAGCCCGGGCCGCATGGCCCGTCGACGGAGAGTCGGCCAGCGGGTCCGTCATGAGCACCGCCGTGGGGACTCCTCTGGTCGTGCGCCTGGTCGGCCAGGGTGCCGATCCGCAGGTCGTCGGCGGCAAGGCGGCGGCGATCGATCGGTTGGTGGCTGCGGGCGTCCGTGTGCCACCGTCGGCTGTGCTGAGCGTGGCGGCCTATCGAGCAGTCGTCGCCGACCCCGACCTCGACGCGACCCTCGCCCGGCTGACCGGTGGGGACGAAGGCCCATCCCCCGGCCCCGAGCAGGTGGACGAGGCCTTCCTCTGCGCTGCGCTGCCCGACGACGTGCGGGCAGCGATTCGCCAGGCGGGTCGAGAGGTGCGCAACGGCAGCGGAGCGACGACCCTCGTCGCCCGGTCGTCGGCCACAGCGGAGGACCTGGAGTCGGCGAGCTTCGCCGGGCAGTACCGGTCCGTGCTGGGAGTGGAGGACGACGGCGACCTCGAGCGTGCCGTCCGCCTGGTGTGGGCGTCGCTGTGGCACCCGGCGCCACGCTTCTACCGTCGGCTGCACGGCCTCGACGACCGCGCCGCCGCCATGGCAGTCCTGGTCATGCGGCAGGTGCCGGCCGCCACGTCCGGGGTGGTGTTCACCATCGACCCGGGCGGTCAGCCGGGGTGTGCCCGAGTGGAGACTGTCCGCGGCCTGGCCGACGGTCTCGTCTCCGGGGCCGTGACGCCGTCGGCCTTCGTCGTCGCCCGCGACACGCCGTGCCCCGACCTGCCGCCGGACGCCCAGGACGCATTGACCACGTCCCTCGGGCTGGTCGATGCGCTGGGTGCACAGCTGGACGTCGAGTGGGCCCACGACGGCCGACAGCTGTGGGTCGTCCAGGCACGTCCCATCACCACCACGCCCGACCGACCACGGTTCGACGACGGTTTCGACAGCGCGATCGACGAGTCGACGACCTACACGACCTCCGGTATCGCCGAGGTTCTCCCCGGTGTGCTGCCCCCGCTGGGGTGGACGACGGCGGGGCCCCTGCTGGAGGACTCGCTGCAGGGGCTCCTCGACGCGGTGGGGGCCGACTGCGACGGGGGACCGCTGGTCTCCCGGATCCGCGGACGCGCGGTGCTGGACTTCACCCGACTCGCCGACTCGGTCGACTCGTTGCCGACCGGAGCCCGCGACGAGCTCGAGCAGCAGTACTTCTGTGTCGAACCACCCGACGCAGCGCCCCGTCGCAGGCGCCACCTCGGCTCCCGGCACGACCTGCGTGCGCTGAGAGCCCAGCGTCGGGCTGCGGTACAGGCCGAGATCTGCGTCAGCGCGATCGACGAGGCGCTGGCGGCCCCCGTCGAGCTGACGGGACTCAGTGACAGCGAGCTGATGGTGCTTCGGGCTCGAGTTCTTGACCTGGCTCGGCGCACAGCCGCCGCCCAGGCGATCGTCGCGGCCGCAGCCGTGGCGTCCCAGGCCCGGCTGGAGAGCCTGCTGGCCGGTTGGTTCACCTCCGACGACGCCGCCGGGCTGGCCCAGAGCATCGTCGCCGACATCGGCGAGGCGGGGACCCTCAACGGCGTCACCGTGGCGGGCCTGAGCGGCCAGGAGCTGGACGCGGCGGCGAGGCTGGCCGGGTCCCGGGCCTACATCGGTGGACCGACCTGGGCCGAGGCTCCCGACATGGTGTCCATGGCCGCGTCCGCCTCCCCACCACCGCCGGGCCGCCCGACGACGCTGCCTGACGTCGAGCAGCGTCTGACCACCCGCCGGTCGTGGCGCACCACCCGCATCCTCACCGGCCAGGTCGTCGACATCCGGCTGTCCCTGCTGCGACGAACGGCGAGCGAGGCCCGACAGTCCCTGGCCCGACGGGAGCGGGCCAAAGCAGCCATGCTGCGTCTCGGCGGACTCGTGCGGCGCATCGACCTGCAGATCGGCACCCGGCTCACCGACGCCGGACGGCTGGAACGGCCCGACGACGTGGACCTGCTCAGCGCGGCCGAGCTGACCGGCGCGACGAGCCCACCCACCCGGCTCGGCCTGCTGCAGCGGCGACGGCGGCTGGTCGAGTGCGAGGCCGCCGGTCACCTTCCGCACGTGTTCACCGGGCACCCGCACACGCTGACGCAGGTGACCGACCACACCTGCAGCTACTCGGGGTGGGGCGCGGGCCCAGGGGTCGCCGAAGGGCGAGCGCGTGTGGTGACCAGGCCGGACCCGGATGCACTGGCCCCCGGGGACGTGCTCGTCGCCGTGAGCACGGATGCGTCGTGGACCCCGTTGTTCGCAGCCGCGGCCGCCCTGGTCGTCCAGGAGGGCGGACCGCTGTCGCACGCGGCGATCTGCGCCCGCGAGCTGGGGCTGCCGGCGGTCGTGAACGTCCCGGGCATCGCCGATCGGCTCGCCCACGGTGAGCACTGGCTGCGAGTGGACGGAACCACCGGCACCGTGACACTGCTTCATCGTTCCGCTGACCGTGCCGACCCTGGCCCCGGTGCGCGGGCAGCCCCCGTGGGCCCAGGGGGTGGCCGTTCGAGCGCGCACCAGGAACGGCCGACGCTCGTGCAGGCACTCGATGATGTGGACACCCCGGGGGCGACGGTGTTCGTCCCCGCAGTGATGGGCCTGGGCGTGATCGTCTCCCTGGCCGTGGGCCTGACCTCCCTGCTCCAGCGGGTGCTCGGGGAGCCGGGGACCGATCGCCGCAGTCGGCTGCTCGCCCACCAGACCGCGTTGGTGGCGTTGCACGGTGAGCAGGCAGCCCAGCGCGACACGGCCGGCCTGCGCACCCGACGCACCTACACGCTGGTCGGACTCGCTCTGGTCGCGCTGGGGCTCTACATCGGGATCGGTGAGGTCGCCAACTACTTCCGGGTCGGCGGCTACCTGTGGCTCACGGCGTGGGTGCTCGCCCTGATCCTGATCTGCACCGTGTGCTTCGAGGTTGCCGGTGCGCTCACCCTGCGCGCCGCCCTCCACTACGACCGTCCTCCCCCGACGGCGCGCTCCTTCCTCGCCGCCGCCCTGCTGATCCGCCGCACCCCCGACCCGTTGGGCGGGCGTGACCCGCCGGCGGGCACGAACCGGGGTCAGGGGTCAGCGGTGCGCCGCTCCCCCGGCCGAGCGCTCGACCACGTCGCCATCGACTCGAGCGCGCACCGACGGCTACGCACGGCGGCTCGCGTCCTGTCCGCACTCGTCCTCATCGGTGCCGCTGCCTGGGCGCTGACCGGTGGCTTCGCCCCGCGCAACCCGCAGTTCGCCACCTACCAGGGCCCGATCCTCGTGTCCCTCATGGTCGTCTTCGCCGCCTCGGCGCTGCTGGCGCTGCGCTGGGAGGGACTCGGCGGAGCGGTCATGCTCGTGGCAGCGACCTTCGTCGGCGTGCTTGCGGCCACCGAGTACACCCCCGCCGTCGCATTCGTCGTCTTCGCGCTCCTGTCGCTGCCCGCCGTCTCGCACCTGCTCGGGTGGCAGCGCACCCGCTCGCTGCGCCACGTCCTCGCCGTGGCCGCGGTGGTCGCGGCGACGGCGACGGTCGGCGGCGTGGCCGCGCTCCAGCTGCACGCGTACGGGTTCGGGCCGACGCACCCCACCTCGGTCGCCGCCGACCCGCCGGTGGAGGTGATCGAGTGGGCCGTCGCCGGAGCCACGACGCCGTCCGGCACCACGATCAAGGCGCGGCTTGCCGAGGAGACCGACGAGGCGTGGCTGCTCGTCTCGCCCGACCCGGACCTGTCGGGCGCCACCCGCGTCGGGCCGGTGGCGGCGACCTCACGGACCGACAGGGTCGCCACCTTCGTCGTGCGGGGGCTCGACCCCGGACGGACCTACCACTACGGGGTTCAGGCCGGTGGCCGGCTCGAGCAGTCGCGACGGGGCGAGGTCACCACGTTCCCGTCGGGACCTGCGTCGTTCTCCTTCGCCTTCGCCAGCTGCGCGCAGACCGGGTCGAACGGCGCCGTCTACGACGCGATCCGTGCGGCCGACCCGCTGTTCTACGTCGCCACGGGCGACCTGTACTACGGCGACGTGAGCACGGACGACCCCGCCGCGTTCGCGCAGCTGTTCACCACGACGTGGTCGTCGCCGGGCCAGGGTGCGCTGTATCGCTCGACGAGCCTCGCCTACACCTGGGACGACCACGACTACGACGGCAACGACGCCGACCGGACCGCGGCCAGCCGGCCGGCCGCGCTGGCCGCGTATCGCACCTACGTCCCGCACTACCCGTTCGTGCTGGCAGCCACGGACGGGCCGATCGCTCAGGCGTTCACCGTGGGGCGCGTGCGCGTCGTGCTGACCGACCTGCGCTCGGCCCGGTCGCCGGTCGCGGAGCCAGACGGTCCGGCGAAGTCCATGCTGGGCACCGAGCAGCGCGAGTGGCTGCTCCG
Source organism: uncultured Actinomycetota bacterium (assembly GCA_963714455.1). Lineage (GTDB taxonomy): Bacteria > Actinomycetota > Actinomycetes > Jiangellales > Jiangellaceae > CAVQGZ01. The sequence continues at coordinate 508 of CAVQON010000007.1, read as the reverse complement.
CGAGGTGACCGAGTCGAGCCGGACGCATGCCCTCGTGGTGCTGGTCAGCGCATCCCCCTGGATCGTCGCCGACAGCCCGGGCACCGACACGTGGGGCGGGTACGCGAGCGAACGGCAGCTGCTGTCCGATGCCATCGAGCAAGCCGGCGTGCACAACCTCCTCATGCTCAGTGGGGACGCCCACATGGTCGCCATCGACGACGGCTCTCACAACACCTTCGCCACCAGCGGCAAGGCCTCGTTCCCCGTCTTCCACGCTGCCCCCCTCGACCGTCCGGCCTACCCCAAGGGCGGCCCCTACAGCGAAGGTGAGCACAGCACGCCCGGGCAGTTCGGGCTCGTCCAGGTCGACGACGACGGCGCTGAGGTGGTCGTCACGCTGGTCGGTCGGTCCTGGACCGGCGACGACCTTCCAGTCTCGTGGACCTGGAGTGTCCCAACCGACTGACACGACCGTCGCGTCACGTCCCCGGTACCCGGGGCGTACGTGGCTGCACACATTGCGCTC
>CAVQON010000006.1:0-96181 GCA_963714455.1 uncultured Actinomycetota bacterium | reverse complement strand
CCGCCCCGGACCCACGGACAGGACCGGCCGCAGTACCTGTCGTTCTGCGAGGCTGTCGAGGACTCGCGGACCCCGACCGAGTGCTCACAGACGGCGCAGACCGCCTCCGCCTGGCGCAGTCGTGGCCAGCGTGGCGGGTACCGCGCGGACTCGCCGCGACATCGCCCCTGCCCTGCCCAGGCTGTGTCGACACGTGGGACTCGGCTCCCCGTCTCGGTCTAAGGTCCGTTCGCCGGGCGCTGTCGGGGACCCGACCTCAGTACGGTCCGGTGGCTCTGGGCACAGGCAAGCCACCTGGTGCGAGAACTGGGCTGAGTAGCCTCGACTCGGCAAGTGTTGCCTGTTCGGTCCATCAGCGGGAGGTTCGTCGTGGCGCGGATGTCGGGGCTACGCCTGAAGACGTGGTGGCAGGGCGCCTTCTGGGTCATCCCGATGTTGGGTGTCGTGGGCGCCTGGTGGCTCGACTCCCTGTCTGTTCTGCTCGATGAGGCGGCTATACGAGGCCGACCCCATGCTGGTCCAGTTCTCGCCGGCCGCGGCGACAGCACTGCTGGCGGCGATTGCCGGTGGGATGGTCACGTTCACCGGCTTCGTGTTCTCGGTGGTTCTGCTGGTGCTGCAGTTCGGGTCGACGGCGTACTCGCCGCGCACCGTGACCTACTTCCTGCGCAGCCGCCGCATCCAGTGGGTGCTGGCGATCTTCCTTGCGACTGTCGTGTTCAGCACGCTGTCGTTGCTGGAGGTCGGCTCGTTGGGTCGTGACGAGTTCGTCCCGGTCGCGAGTCTGGTCATGGCGGTCAGCCTTCTGTTCCTGAGTCTGGGCGCGTTTCTGCTGCTGCTGAATACGGTCGGCCGGCGCATCCGGGTGGACACGGTGCTCTCCGACATCGGGCAGAAGTCCCGCACCCAGATGTTCCGGCGGGCGGCCCTGGCAACCGAAGCCCATTCGCAGGCGCTGGAGACCATCCCTGCCACAGACCCGGATGCCACGCTCGTGCGCTTCCAGGGGCGGCCTGGACAGATCGTGGCAGTTGATGCCGCGGCGCTGCGCCGGCTGGCTCGGCGGCGCAGCTGCCACCTCACCTTGCTCGTGCGCACCGGCGACGGTGTGTCCCTGGGCTCACACGTCGCTCTCGTCAGCGGCGGCAGAGCGAGTGACCGGGACGTGAGTCGATGCCTGCTGACCGCGAGCGAGCGCTCGTTGAACTACGACGCCCTCTACGCCCTGCGTATCCTCGCCGATGTCGCTCTACGCGCGTTGTCGCCGGGCACCAACGACCCGACAACCGCAGTGCGGGCCCTCGACGAGATCGAGGGTGTGCTGCGAACCGCTGCCCCACTGCCACTGGGGCCGGTCCGGATGGTCAGCGGCAGCGGATCGGTCGTACTGCGCGCCCCCACGTGGGCCGACATCGTCGACCTCGCCCTACTCGAAGTAGTCGATGCCGGGCTGAACCAGCTGCAGGTAACCCGCCGGGTCACCGCGCTGCTCAACGACCTGCTCGTTGACCTCCCCGAGCACCGACACCCGATCCTCGAGCGCTACAAACGTCGCCTCGCCGACGGCATCTCCACCCTTCCACGGGAGTACCAGTCCATCGCCCATACCGGCGACCGGCAAGGCATCGGCGGATCCCGCTGACGCAACTGCCCCCCGGCATGGGCCGCGCCGGTGAGTCACGTTGGCACCGTCTGGCGAGCACGCAGGAGGGACCGGCCCGGGAGCCACCCCCGACAACTCGGCCCCGGCTCCGCGACAATGGTCAGGTTGCTCGACGGGCATAGCCGAGCCGAGTAGCCAGGAGTGCCTTCGGCAACGACGAAGCAGGGCTGATCGGCGAAGCGGCCAAGCGCCTCGCGCCCGAACCAGCCAGCCGGCGGGCCATCCGCAATCCATCCCCCGCCAGGGCTCCGGCGAGGACGGAATCACCAGTAGTCCCGGGTGCCACCCTGACCCACTTCGCCGCGTAGCGTGCGTACGCGGCCGTGTCACTTCGCTGCGTGTTGACTATCGGCGGGGGGACTTGGGCAGACGATGGCTTCGGTCGGTGCGTGCCTAGGGGTGGTGGTCGCTCGGTGCGGGTCTCAGTGTCCAGGCAGGTGGCGACGTACTGATCGTCTTCGACCGACGCGTTCCCACTGCCGGTGGACGTCGACGTCGGTGCCGGCGAACCGCTCGGGCAAGGTCCTGGGCCGGTCGGTCTTGCCGTTGCTGGGCGGCCCACGGCACCGCCGCCACTGTGAGGGCGACGAGAGCACCAGCAGGAACCCCAGCGGCGCCCGCCGATCGTCAGCGTGCCGGTCGAGTAGCAGCACGAGCGCGCCCGCGGCGACCTGACGGTCGCGCCGACGGTGTTGGCCAGCAGATCCGCCACATCCGCCACACCCACCGCGGTGACAGCCTGCGCCACCTCCATCAGCGCAGCGGGGCCGGCCATCACCATCCATCGAGCGTGCTCGCGTACTGATCTCGCTCTCGGCCGGGGGCTCGGTGGCGGTACGGCAGATCCGGGATGCAGGCGCCGAGCCCACATTCCCGGGGGAGCTGGGTAGGTGCATCGTCTGCGCCATGAAGTCAGGAGCCTGCGCGCCGCTCCCTTCCGAGCATGGCCAGTCCCAGCAGCAGGCCTGGCCCGAGCGACAGCCCCACAACCGCACCCACCAGGTAGCTGTCCGTGCGGGCGGTGGCCGACGACAGTGGTCCGACCTCAAGCAACCCGGCGGCAAGCAGGGCTAGCGGCCACGCGCCGGCGAGAGCGAGCCGAGGTGAGAGTCCGCGTTCGTGGGCGCCGTCCCCGAGCAACAGCGGTCCTGTGGGAACAACCACGGCCAGCACGAAGAAGGCGATCAAGGCCACCGTTGGCACAGACACATGGGCGACCAAGTCGATCGCAGCCACAACGCTGAGCAGCCCCAAAGCCGCGGTGAACGCCTTACAGATCGCTCCCAGGCCCATGCGCGCCGGAAACCACGTGGCGATGCTGTCAGGGTCCCGCGCTTGGCCGGACTGCCTAGGGTCTGTGCCGTGGATGCGCAGCAGGGGTTGAGCCCATTGCTGGACTACGACGACACGAGGCGGGCCTTCTTCGAGCCGCGAGACATCGTGGCGCCGCGAGACGTGGCGCCGGCGTGCGTGGTCACGTTCTTCGGTGACTCCGTGCGTCGTCTGGTCGCGAGCGGCCGCGCGCGGGTCGTGGCTGAGAACGCCTGGGAGGACGGCCCGCACTTGATCGTGGAGATGACCCACGGCGATCGTCACGTCACTCTTCTGCACTGCGGGGTGGGCGCTCCCCTCGCGGCCGGCCTTCTGGAAGAGATCATCGCGATGGGGTGCCGCGCGTTCGTGGTGTGCGGTGGCGCGGGAGCGTTGCAGCCGGAGGTGACGCTTGGTCATCTGGTCGTGGTCGACTCCGCCCTGCGTGACGAGGGCACCTCCCATCACTACGCGCCAGTCTCCCGGTACATCAACGCCCATCCCGAGGCGACCACGCTGCTCAAGAAGACCCTCACTGAGCACGGCGTTCCCCATGTGTCTGGACGAACCTGGACGACGGACGCCCCCTTTCGCGAGACCCCGGCCAAGATCGAGGCACGGCGCCAAGAGGGCTGCCTGACGGTGGAGATGGAGGCCGCAGCACTTGCCGCAGTCGCCGCCTTCCGCGCCGTGCCTCTCACGCAGGTCCTCTACGGCGGGGACGACCTGTCCGGCGAGACCTGGGACCACCGATCGTGGCAGTCACAGACCCAGGTGCGAGACAACCTCATCGACCTCTCCGCCACAGCAGCCCTGCGCATCCTCGACCACGACCATCACAAGCACGAGTAGCCCCACCGCAGCAGTCGAACCCGCCATCGGGGGCCAGCTTCGAACGGGTTCGAAAGGTCAACCTCCTGGTGCGCCCTAGCGCCGCCTGTTGGGCTGCTCGCGGCACGACCAAGAACGCCCGACCCGCGGCATGAGCGCGCTGTTCGCGCCGGGTGCGCGCAGACCTCAAGTCGGCTTGTCGGTGCGCAGTTGTTCTACGAGTGCGGGGATGTCGCTGGTGGCGACATTCCAGAGCTGGTTCTGGTCGACGCGGTGGTAGTGGTGGCTGAGCCGATCGCGGATCTTCGCCATCGACGACCATGCGATGTGGGGATGTTCGGCCCGCGTGGTCGTGGAGACCGCCTTGGCTGCCTCGCCGATGATCTCCAGGCATCGTTCGACGGCGCGCCGCAAGGCGACGTCGCTGTCGTAGGCGGCCCGTCCGCGGGTGGTGATGTCGGTGATCTCTTCGGCGGCCATGAGCATGTCGGCCATCCGTTGGGCGTCGGAGCGCGTCACAACGGGACGGCGTCGCGGCGGATGTCGACGTCACGGTCGAGCAGGGCCCCCGCGGAGATCACGTCGACGCTGGTCCCGAGCAGCCTCTCCAGGTCTTCCTCCAGCGCGATCAGATCCAGCAACGAACTGGTGGGCTCGAAGTCGACGAGCAGGTCGATGTCGCTATCGGCGGTGTCCTCACCGCGGGCGACCGATCCGAACACGGCTGCGCTGCGCCCCTTGTGGGCGCGCACCAGCTCCAGGATGGCGTCACGCTGCTCCTGGAGTCGGCGAGCCGTGCTGCCGCGGGCTGGTGCCATGCACCCAGTCTAGGAGCGCACCGGGTCCTGGACGTGTCAGCGCAGCTAGGCCAGTCCCCGGGCAGGGGGCTACGTCCCCGACGCCATGCAGGCGGCGAGGATGTAGTTGGGGTGCCGGTCGAGGTTCTTGCGCGCGCGGTCGTAGCGCGGGGTGGTGCGGGGTCGGCGTGCCTTGCGGCGATCTGCACGTCGCGCAGGTCCACCCCGGCGTCGAGCATCGTTGTGACGAAGGTGTGTCTCAGCATGTGCGGGTGCAGCCGCGGCATCCGCATCCCCGACGCCGCGGCCAGCGCACCTCCGGGCCGCTGGTGCTGCGGCCGGTGAGCGGGAAGCCGATCACCCGCTGGTGCTGCGACCGGTGTCCGGGAAGCCGATCACCCGTCGCGACGCCTACCGCATGGTCATTCGGATCGCGACGACCGCCGGGATCCCGCGCCACATCAGCCCCCACTCGCTGCGCCACGCGGCGATCACCAACGCGTTGGACGCCGGCGTCCCGCTGCGCGACGCGCAGATCCTGGCCCGTCACGCCGACCCCAGGACGACCGAGCACTACGACCGCGCCCGCGGCAACCTCGATCGCCACGGCGTCCACTTCCTGACCGCCTACGTCGCCGGCGTCTGAACGCCTGGTGGTAGTCAGATGGCTGTTCCATGCAGCGCTGGGGGTGTTTGGCGCATGTACTCATGTGAGAGTTGCTTCGAGAGAGTTCGGGGAGGGTGCCTTGGCTGGTAGCGAATCGGCTGAGGCGTCGTTCACCCGGGTCTATGCCGAGCAAGCGGACCGGGTGTATGCCTACCTGTGCACGCGCCTGCAGAATTCCTCGCTCGCCGAGGAACTGACCGGGCAGGTGTTCCTGGAGGCGTGGCGTCAACGCGAGCGTGTGGTGATCGATCCTGCTGTCGGGTGGGCCCCGTGGCTGTTCGGGGTGGCCCGCAACCTCGCCCGCGAGTCGGCCCGCAGCCAGGCCCGGTACTCACGGGAGGTCTACCCCTCCAACGCCGGGGTCTGGGGTGTGACCGAGGACCCCGCGGCAACCCACGCTGAGCTTGAAGAACGGGGCATGGTTCTGGCCGCGGCCGTGTCTGCGCTCCGGCTGCTCTCCAGCTCCGACCGGGAGGTCATCGAGTTGTGTGTGATCGGCTCGCTGACTCCGAGCCAGGCCGCCGCTGTCCTTCAGGAGCCGCCCTCGACCGTGCGGTCCCGCCTGACACGCGCCCGGCGTCGGCTTCGGGACTGCGTCGACCAGTTGTTGCGATCTGAGGATGTGACGCGATGAACCAGATGGACCCCGCGGACCTGCTTGCTGCTGCCGCGCCGCGGCTGAGCGCGACGGCCAAGCGTGCCCACCTGAACCAGCTCCAGGCCGAGATGCAGCGACCCGCCGAGCCGTCGAGGGCGCCTGATCGGCGCTGGTGGGGTCGTCGGACGGCCATCTCGGTCGGCCTGGTTGGTGTTCTCGGTGTGGGTGCCGGCACGGCGGCCGCCTTCATCCAGTGGGCAGAACCGACGGTGTTCGACACAGTGCGCTGCTATGCCGCCAGCGAGCCGGCCGATCTCGGACACTCCAAGCAGGCGGGAGCGTTCCACGACTCCACCCTGATCACCGGCGGGCTCGAGTCCCTACAGACCGATGAGACCGCCCGCCGTGCGGTCGAGGTGTGCGCAGAATCCTGGCGGCGAGGCTCGCTCAGCCAGACACCGCCCCACCTACCCGAACTCGACCCCTGGTACGTCGACCTCGAAGGCCCCAAGCCGGCAGATCGCGACGTGCCGAACCTGGTGGCCTGCGTCCTCGACCCCGGCATGGTCGGAGTCTTCCCCGACACCACCTGCACCACTCTCGGCCTCCCTGAACTCAAGTGGATCGACGAGTGAGGCACGTCACGTCCCAAGGCTGCAGCGCTGGCGGTTCAAATCGCATGTACGCACGACGGGGTTCTGAGAAGCCGGCGGAGTCGATGCCCGCCTGAGCCGTCATCCGGGAGGATCCAATGCGGAAGGTGATTCTGGCTGGCGCGTGTCTGGCGGGACTGATTGCTGTGGGTTGCCAACCGGCGTTCGCAACGACACCGGAACCTGTTGCGGACGTCGTGAGCACGCCGTACTGCAGCCTGAACCTCGACTCCAAGGAAGAGGTCTGCGCAGACAGTGAGGCAGAGCTCGTCGCGAAGAAGGGCAAGCAGCCCAGAGCCACCTACATCCTGGCCAAGATGTACGACCACGCGGACTATGGCGGCTCCTACCTCGAAGTCACTGCCAGCAGCGCGTGTGACACCAACTCCGACATCGATTACTCCATCCCCAACGTCGGATCAACATGGAACGACCGCATCAGTAGCTGGCGCGGCTACGCCCAGTGCCAGATCCGCATCTACGAGAACGCATCCTTCGGCGGAGCCTCCTACGGCGCCTACACCAACTCCAGTTACGTCGGCGCCGCCATGAACGACCGGGCCACCAGCATCCGCTTCTACTAGGAATCGGCACGGCGTGATCACTGCGTGGGCGAGCCCAGCATCGGCTGTCAGCCGATCCGTGACCGAGACTCAGTCCAGCGACGGCAAAGCTGCGCGAGGCCTGTCGGCGTCCGCACGAGAAGTCAACGAGGACATCTATCGCGAAAGCAGAACACGTCCTCGCTACCTTGTCTTGTGCGGGTGGCGACTCCATCGGCCGCCCATTTGGCGAATCCATGCGTTGAGGGCCGCGTCTATCTGGGCTGGAGCGACGCCCCTCGTGACGACAGCGACGATGACAGCGGCGAGGGCTGCAGGGCAGTCTGGTCCGGTGGCTGCTGATGTGCCGGACCCGCAGGTTCCCGAGCGGGCGGTGCGGCGTACGTACTCGGCGAAGTACAAGCGGGATGTGCTGGCTGAGTACGAGGCGTGCGACCGGGCCGGGAAGGGTGCGCTGCTGCGCCGCGAAGGCCTGTACACCTCGCTGATCAGCGCGTGGCGGGCTCAGCGCGACGCTGGGGCGCTGGAGGCGTTGGGCCGGCCCTCGGGGGCGCCGCCGGCGGATCCGGCGGTGGCGGAGGCGGCCCGGCTGCGCCGGCAGGTCCAGCGCCTGACCGGGCGAGCTGGACACCGCGCGCCGGGTGATCGAGGTCCAGTCAAAACTCTCGGCTCTGTTGGACAGCCTCGCGGCCGGCAGCAGCAGGAACGACAGCGAGACGTGACCGACGCCGCCATCGCCGAGCTGACCCCGCTGGTCGGGGTGCGGGCGGCGTGCGCGGCGGTGGGACGCCCGCGGGCCACCCACTACCGCCACCACCGCCAGTCCCCGGCCCCGCCCCGGCCCGCGCCGCGCCCGGAGCCGACGGCGCAGCCGCGGGCGCTGTCGCCGGGCGAGCGGGCCGAGGTCCTCGACGTGCTGCACTCGGAGCGGTTCGTCGACCTGGCCCCGGGCGAGGTGTACGCGATGCTGCTCGACGAGGGCCGCTACCTGTGCTCGACCTCCACGATGTACCGGATCCTGCGCGAGACCCACGGCGGGGTGCCCGAACGGCGCCGGCAGGCCACCCACCCGCCGCGGGTGAAACCCGAGCTGGTCGCGCACGCCCCGAACGAGTGCTGGTCGTGGGACATCACGAAACTGGCCGGGCCGGTGAAGTGGACCTACTACAACCTGTACTCCATCATCGACATCTACTCCCGCTACACCGTCGGGTGGATGCTGGCCACCCGCGAGTCCAAGGACCTGGCCGAGCGGCTGCTGGCCGACACCATCGCCAAGCAGGGCATGGAGGCTCCTCAGCAGTCCGATCCAACGCCCCACTCCCGGCATGCGCGAGCGTCGTCGACAAGCGTTGGCGCCCAACCCGAGAAACCAGTACGGGCCCGCGTCACTCCGCCGCGTGTCGGTCAACCTGCGGCACTACACGCTGCTGTTGGTACCGGCGGGCCACGGGCACCAATGGCATCGGCGGGCTGTCAGCTGCCACTCACGACGGCCTCGGCGGCGCATCGACGAACGGACAGCCGAGGTGAGGGTCTGCTAGACCGTGCCGATGACATGGAGCGACGTGCTCACCGTGGCCGCGGCGGTCGGGGCGGGGGTGATGGGCGGGGTGTTCTTCGCCTTCTCGGTGTTCGTGATGGCCGCGTTGGATCGTCTCCCGCCCGCACAGGCCGTGGCGGCGATGCGGGCTATCAACGTCACCGTGATGACCGCGCTGTTCATGCTGGGCTTCGTGGGGACGGCGCTGCTGTGCGTGGCCGTTGTCGTGGTGGCGGCCACGGGCGGATTCACCGGCACGGTCGGGCTGGCAGTGGCCGGCGCCCTGACCTACTTGATCGGTACCTTCGGGGTGACGGCCGCGTACAACGTGCCCCGCAACAACCGGCTCGAGCAGTACGGCGACAGCAGCCAGGGGGTCGAGTACTGGCCGACCTACCGGCGCGAGTGGACTCGCGCCAACCACGTCCGAACCGCCGCCGGCATCGGCGCGGCTCTGCTGCTGACCCTCGCCGTCGTGCCCACCTGATCCGCCGGACACCCCGGCCCAGACGCATCGACCCACCGACAGCCCGTCAGCCTGCTGGGCACACAGTCGTGCACGTGCCCAGCGTCGGCGCGCTGCATCGCCAGTACCGTGGCCGAGGTGGGTGGGATCTCAGCGCAGCAGGCAGGTCGTGGGGCCGCAGCGGTGCTCGGAAGTGCCGCGGTCTTCCAGATCGGCTTGGCTGCCGGTGCGCCATGGGGTGCAGCAGCCTGGGGTGGCCGCCGCCAGGGAACGCTCCCCGCCGGGCTACGCGCAGCCAGTGCCGGATCAGCGGTGATGCTCGGCGCGATCGCGGCCCTGGCCGCCTCCCCAGACCCCGCCCACCCGGTGCTGCGCGCACGCATCCTGCGCGGCAGCGCTGCCTACCTGGCTGTGGGGATGCTCGCGAACGCAGCATCGCGCTCACCTGTCGAGCGGTGGTGGGCACCGGTGAACGCGGTCGGGGCAGTCCTGCTGTGGCGCGCTACCACTTCACCCTGACCAGTTCGACCCGGCGGTCGCTACAGGCAGGATCGGGCGGAACCGGCCGGACGCATCGCGTCCACGCATGCACCCAGGGCTGCGTCACATCGCCGCCTGCGGACGCACCACGACCCGGAGTCGATTCCGCCCGCGGTGGGGCAAGTCGATGAGCGGATTCGAGCCGACGACGACACCCTGGACGCGAGATGTGCAGGATGCCGGGCCGCCCACCGCGCCCGTCGGGCCGGCGGGTGATCCTTGGGCGGCGGATGACCCGGTGGGTGCGCAGGTCGTGGGTCGGCTCGCGGCGCAGCGCACCTCGGGACTGCGATGGAGAGGGTGCGGTGGATGCTCTCGTGGCTGACCGGGTGGTCGATCCGGTACCGGACTGTGCGATGTCCGATGTGGGATTCACCATGCGCGGGAGCCAGCCATCTGGGTCACTACGACCCGCCCTAGCTAAGGATGTTCACCGCGCGGGCGATGACCAATGCGGCCAGGGAGAGGGAGATCAGTGACTCCACGATCATCGCGAGCTTCGCCCACACCCGGATGGCCGACACGTCGGTGGGGCTGAAGGCCAAGGCTGTGTTGAACGACAGGGCTAGGTAGTCCGGGAAAGCCGGGTACCACGACGGCGAGACGTACTGGCTCATCGTCATCTCGGGAAACACAAACGCCGGCCGCGTGACCGAACCAGCTGCGCGGGCAGCCGCGCCGCCGGAGTCGACGTTCCAGAACCAGAGTGCAAACGCGAGGACATTGGTCACCCAGACCACCGCGCCGATGAGGAGGAGTTGTGTCGGGTTGTCGAACTCTGCGTCCGAGAGGATGCCTGACACGAGCCGACCCGCCGCGATCCCGTTGGCGACCGCGATCAGCCCCACCATGAGTCCGGTCGTGACCTGCAGCCATGGTCGCTGTCGGTCGATCCGTCCAGGGTCACCGACGACCAGCACGATGAGCAGCACGGCGAGGAAGGACGGATACACCCACGCCGGCGAGACCCGGAAGTCTTCGGGCAGCAGCTGGTGCAGCACTCCGGCCACCACGACCGCAGTCGCCATCGGCCATCGCCGCTCGCCGCTGCGTCCGACCGGCTCGTGTGCCATGGGCCCATCTTGGGCCATCCCCGGCGCCGACCCGGGTGCTCGACGCCTCTGGGTCGAGGTGGTCGTAGGTAGCAGTCCTTGCTGACAGGGACGACTGGCAGGGCTATGCGCCCCCCATGTGTTCACTGCGTAGCGTCCCGCCAGCGCGGCCGTGCCACTCCGCCGCCTGTGGACGCGCAACCTAGAGGCTGAGCCAACGAGGTCTTTGCCGCTGTGACACACGAGGCTCAGATTCTGCTCGGTTGCCTCGCAAGGGTCGATTCGAGCAGAGATGGGCCCCGGATTCGCGCCATCTTCCCTGCATCCCGACAGTTGTCGAGACGCAAGGAACATGGCTGGAATCGGTCTTGCGAGTAGCGAGGACGCTTGCGTACCGGTCCGGGCCAGCTCCTCGAGGTGAGTCACTTCGCCCAGCAAGACGCAGACAGACGGAACCGCCCTTCGCGGCACAGTCGCTGCCCGGATGAGTGGATCTGGGGTGTGGTGCGGGTCGGCTTCCTTGCCGGGGAGGGAACCCGGCCCGACACAGCCCCGCGGTGCACGACGCCGGCGTGGGGGCTCCGGCGCCTACGGTGATAGGCGCCGGGCCGGTTTGCCACAGCCCGCGCGTCCGCGACGGTTCTTGCTGCGTCGGCCGTGATGCCCGCCGGGTCCTGATCGTCGTGGTTGTTCCAGTCCCGAATCATCGCCTCACCTCCGCGGCCTTGGCCCACACCTCCACGGGTTCAGGCCCTCAGTGGCAAGAACGTGGGTGCGCCGAGGACGGTCGGTGGTCACCCCACCCCAGGGTCGGCGCCCCGACCGTCGGCGACGGGGACTGCCGACTGAACGCGATAGCCGTGAGCGGGAGCCTGTCGCCGCGCCCTGCGCGGGCCATGGCGCATTCGACGGGACAGGCGGCACGGCAGCAGCACCTCGGCACTGCATGGAAGGTCAACCGCCAGTCGTCCTCGCCGCGCGGCACTCAGTGTCGGGCGGTACGTTGACGAGGCTCGCGATTCGCGACGAGCCACGGCGTTCCAGGAGGGTGAGGGCATGAGCGAGGATTCCGGGATCGAGTACACCGAGAAGATTCGACAGGGCATGACACCCGATGGGAGCGAGGTCGTGGAGGACATCGTGACGGCGGTCGATACCGAGACCGGTGATGCGCTGGTCGATGACTTGATCGTCTCGGTGGCACCGGACGGATCGGCGACGGTCGAGGAGACAGTCGCCGCGGTCGACGATTCCGGTGCCGGGGAGATCATCGTTGACGTGGTCGAGGAGATCGACCCGGCCTGATCGGACACCTCACTGGCTGGGCATGGCCGCGAGGCAGCGCCGCCAGCGCCGCGAACCGGATCCGGCTGGAGGGACCAGACGATGAGCCCGCAGATTGTTACGTGCCCAGGTTGCGGCAGGAAGAACCGGGTCCCCCCGTCCGCTGCCGGGCGCCCCGCATGCGCAGCGTGCTCCGCGGCACTGCCCTGGATCGTCGACGCCCGGGATGCCGACCTCGCAGCGGCTCTGAGCACAAGCCAGCTCGTCCTCATCGACCTGTGGGCCCCGTGGTGCGGCCCTTGCCGAATGGTGGCACCCGTCCTGGAGAGACTGGCCAGTCGCTATGCGGGCAAGGTCAAGGTGGTGAAGGTCAATGTCGACGACAGCCCGGCGGCAGCGACTCGCTTCGATGCACGAAGCATCCCGACCCTGGTGATGATGAGGGACGGTCGGACCGTGGGTCGGGCGGTCGGCGCCCAACCTGAGCACGTGCTCGCCAAGGAGATCGATCAACTGCTGGCGGCAACCTGAGCCCGCCCCGCCCCGCCCCTGCTACCGCCGCCGCGCCACCGCCCGCAGTTTCGGGCCGCGTGTGAGCCGTCGAACAGCTCGGCGCACAACCCGTGCGGCGAACCCTGAGGAGCGAATCGGGCTCAGGATTCTGGGCCGGTTCTCGGCGTCTCCGGTTGGGCCGGGGCCACCTGCGGATGCGCGGTCAGGTACGCCTTGGCCGCCTCGTCCACCGACGGATACACGTGTCCGGCGCCCATCCCGGACTCGACTCCGGAGACCTGCAGAACCTCCCTGAGCCTGCCGTTCGGTTCCGCCACGACGAAAGTGATCTCGCGATCGTGCAGGTAGCTGAGGAGGTCGAGCAACGTGGAGGTTCCCGTGAAGTCCGCGTAGGCGGTTGCCTCCGCGTCCAGCACCACCCAGTTGACCGGCTCGTCGGTCGCCTCAAGCAACGCCTTGAGCTGGTCGGCGAACCCTTGGGCGTTGCCGAAGAAGAGGGTTTGCCCACATCGCTGCGCGCCAGGACCACGACGGAGGTACGGGCGGCCGCCATCAGTACGTTCCACAGGGACAGGACGACGGCGACGATGATCCCCTGCAGAAGCCCGAAGACCAGGGCACCGGCGAAGGCGACGATTCCGGTCCAGAAGTCCTGTCGGTTCTGCCGCCAGAACGCGCGGAGGGTGCGTACGTCGATCAGGCCGACTCCCGCCGCGATGACAACGGCACCCAGCGCCGCCGACGGCAGAGGGGCCAGGGACCCGACAAGGTTGACAGGTTCCGTGCCGTGGTGCCTTGGTCAAGACGGCCATGTTCTGATCGAGGGCGGCGCGTGTGTGAGAAGGTCACCCGACACTCGCGGTGCCGGGCGAGTGTCAGTACCACGCCCGGGTGAGCTGGCGGGGCCGCAGGCGAGAGGACTGGAGTGCGCGTGAGCTCTGAGATGCCGGACGAGGCCCCGATTGCTGCGACGGCCGGGCTTCCCGCCGCCGTGATGACGGTGGGGACCATGGTGCTGCTGATCCTGGGCACGGTGGCGCTGTTCGGCGAGAGTGCCGAGGACGGGCCTCTGCAGGTGGCGATGATGTTCGGGTTGGCTGCGGCGATGGTCATCGCCAAGGTTGAGGGGAGCTCGGCTGAGGATGTGGCCAAGGCGATCCGCTCGAGCATCGATTCGGCGTTGGGAACTGTGTTCGTGCTGTTGGCGGTGGGTGCACTGATCGGTTCGCTGTTCCTGTCCGGCACGATCGCCACGGTCGTGTACTACGGGGCCCAGTTCGGGACGCCGGAGATCCTCTACATCCTGGTGTTCGTTCTGTCGTCGGCGCTGTCGTTGGCCATCGGGAGCTCGTTCACCACGATCGCGGCTGTGGGGCTGCCCTTTGTTGCCCTGGCGCCGTCCATGGGTGTCTCCCCGGTCGTGACCGCCGGCGCCGCAGTGTCGGGGGCGCTGTTCGGGGACTCCTTGTCGCGGATCTCGGACACGTTCCTCCTCACCGCCTCGGTCGTAGGGGTGGATCCATCTGTTCACCGGCGGGCCCTGCGGGTCCTGCTGACGCCGGGCTGGGTACTCAGTGCGGGCGTGTTCGTCGTACTGGGTGTGCGCGACGGTGGGCGTGGTGTCTTCGACGCCTCGTCGGTACAAGCGGCGATCGAGTCGCAGTTCACTGTCTCGCCCATCGCCATCGTGCCGCTCATTGTTGTGCTCGGCCTGTCCGCCCGGACCACCGGTTTCCTCTCGCTGATGGCTGGCGCGGCGTCGGCGGTGGTGGTGGCGGCGTTCCTGCAGCGCGACTTGATGGCGCAGGTCGCTACGCAGACAGCGTCGGGGGCCTTCGGCGAGTGGGCGACAGCGTCGCTGACCGCCATGGGCGGGGGGTTCGCGTTGGCCACCGGGACCGACGCGCTGGACACGACGTTCAGTGGGGGCGGGGTGCTGTCGATGCTGCCGACGGTGTGGCTCATCCTGGTGGCTGCGGCGTTCGGGGCGCTGGTCAGCTCCACCGGCATGATCGAGCGGCTCCTCGCGCCGCTGCTGAGTTGGGCAACCGGATCTTTCCGGCTGATTGCGGCGGCCGCTGCGACCTCGATCGGGATGAACGCCGCCCTTGCCGACCCGTACGCGTCGATCATCCTCAGCGGGACCACGTTCCGTGACCGCTTCAAGGCAGCCCGGCTGGAACCCTATGTCGCGTCGGTCTCGGTGGCGGGGTCTGGCACGATCGCATCGCCGCTGATCCCCTGGAACGTCAACGGCGCGTTCGCCGCGGGGACGATGGGCGTCTCGACGCTGGCCTACGCACCCTATGCGGTGCTGCTGTGGGTCACGCCTCTGCTGCTGCTCGTGCTGGGTCTGGCTGTCTACCGGCGTGACCAGTTGCCGAGCGAGCAGGCCGCGGACGACAGCTACGACACGACGTCTGCCGCCCTGCCGGAGCGACGCGCCTCAGTGTGAAGCCGCACCCTTGAGACGCCAGCCGGGGGTTGACGCTGAACACGCCAAGGTCCCGGGGCTCACGTAGTTGGCCCTCAGTCTGCGCTTCGGCATCGGGTCATCTAGGGGCTGGCTGGGCCGGTGCCGGGTGGGGGGTGGGGCTCGGTCAGCGACACGGTCGGCACTCCCCAGCCGCGTCGCAGCGAGTACATGCGGATGGTGAAGATGACGAGGATGGGCAGCCAGAACAGCGCGAGGGGGGAGACCGGCAGCTTGAGCAGCAGCACGTAGAGCACGGCGCCGATGAAGGCCGCTGATGCGTAGAACTGCCCGTTGCGCAGCACGTCGGGGATCTCCATGGCCAGCACGTCGCGGATGATGCCCCCGCCCACGCCGGCGATCACACCGACCAGGGCCGCGGCTATGGGGCTGGCGTCGGACCGCAGGGCCACGTTGGTGCCGGTGATGACGAACAGCGCCATCCCGGCGGCGTCACTGACACTGATCAGGTTGTACGGCTGACCCCACTGGATGATGCCCTGCCGTTGCAGCGGCAGTGTCGCCACGGCCGCCGCGGCGGCGACGACGACGAAGGTGGGGCTGGCCACCCAGAAGATCGGCTGTTGGAGCAGCACGTCGCGGGCCGTCCCACCGCCAACGGCCACGATGCAGCCCAGCACGACGACCCCGACCAGGTCCATCCGCTTGCGGGCGGCCAGCAGCGCCCCGGACACCGCGAACGCGATCGTGCCCGCGTACTCGAGGATCAGCTGGACGATGTCCAGGGCAGCGGAGAGCGGATCGTCAGAGGTCGCCTGCGCCACCCCATCGACCAACGTCACGGCAACTCCTGACACGGCAGGCCACGCTACGAGCTCGGCGCCGGCCGGGGCGTGGTGGCGCCGTCCACTAGGTGGGCAGAATCGGCTGGCGGATTGGCTCGCCCGGGTACACCTTCAGCACCTGCGAGTCCTCGACGACGACGGTCCCGTTCACGATCACGTACGGGATCCCGGTCGCCGGCAGCCCGGCCTGCTGCATCGTGGCGTTGTCGGTGACCGTGTCGGGGTCGAACACGACGAGGTCGGCGTCGGCGCCGACCTGCACCCGGCCCTTGGCCGCCATCTGCGGCACACCGTTGCGCTCGAGGAACGACGCCACCTTGTAGGACATCTTGGAGATGGCGTCGCTGAGCGACAGGTCGGGGTTCTCGCGCGCCCAGCGCAACACCCGGGCGGCAGATCCGGCCGTTCGCGGATGGCCCTGAACCGCCTCGTAGGGCGTATCCCAGTCGCGGGCCATCTCGCCCGTCTCGCTCACGTTGAGCGGGAAGGCATCGCTTCCGACCACGCTTGAGGGATGCAGGAGCCCGGCGGTCATGTCGTCGTCGGTGGCGGCGTAGAACATGATCGACGTCTTCGGGTCGGTCTGCATCAGCTCGTCGTAGCGGTCCTTGGTCAACGGCTTCAAGTTGGCGGTCTCGATGATGTCGCCGTAGTCGCGGCCCATGTTCGGCCCGTAGTTGTCGGGCTTGAGGTAGTCCGCCCCCACGATCGACGCCCCGTAGTTGTAGGGGTAGATCTCGCCGACCACCGACACTCCGCGGGCGTTCGCCTCATCGAACATCACCAGAGCCCGCACCGTGTCGGCGAGTGCCTGCTGGTGCATGTGGTGGAAGTAGACACCGCCACCAAAGGCGGCGGCGTTGGCGATCATCTCCTCGAACCCCAACATCCCGGTGACCGGAGCCCGCTGGCTGGAGAACCTGCCGTGCACGTACGTGGCCCGGCCATACTTGCCCGCCAACCGCTGCCAGGCCGACGTCTCGGCCGGCGTGACCCCCCCGGTCATGTACCCGACCGCGACACCCACGCCCAGAGCGCCCTGCTGCAGGCCCTCCTCGATGATCTGCACGATCTGCCCGATCTGATCCTCGTCGGGCATCACGGTGGACCATTGCATGTCCACCAGCACGTGCTCGTCCTTGGCGAACACGTCAGTGGTGATGACCCCGGTGACCGACTCGTACTCCGGGTTGAACACCTTCTCCCGCGCCGCGATCGTGTTCACCGTCGCCCCGTAGTTGGCCTGCGAATGGCCCGCCAGACGATCGTAGAACAGGTCCACCGGGTAGGCCCCCGCCTCAAGATCCAGCTGCGTGGTCACCCCCCCGCGAAGCATGATCTTCTGGCTCAACGGCACATCGACGGTGTGCACGTGACAGTCGATGAATCCCGGGGCCACAACGTGCCCCCGAGCATCAATGGTCGCCCCGCCCTGCAGAGGGTCCGCGCTCACCGCGGCAATCGACCCACCCCGGACACCGACGTTGCGCACCGCATCAAGCCCAGACTCCGGATCGATCACTCGCCCACCCGAGATCACAAGGTCATAGTCGGTAGTCACGCAGGGTCTCCTCTCGCTGCCGCGGACCGGCACCGCGGAACAGCGTTGCGACGCTAGCAGTCGATGGTCCGCTGCCGCTGTGCAGATTCGGCGATCAAACGGCGTCCCGCCCATGCCGCACGGCTTGGCGTCACTCAGCAGGTCGGCGCGCGACCGGGAGGACTCGCCCGACCCGTCAGCGAGCGCCACGAGTTCCCTCCTCTGATTCTTCCGGCGACGCGTACCCGATCCCGTGCGGGATGTGGGCGTGCATCGTACGGTTCGGTGACCGAGGTCCCATGCGGGAGACCGCTGACGACCGGAGGAACGGTCGAGAAGCGGCCGCACACGAGCATGGAGGTTGGAAATGGAAGAACCGAACTACGTCCTGTACGTGGCCTCGTACGGTGACGACGCGTCCGGGGCGGCCGAGGACTTCGAGGCGATCAAGGCACTGGACGACACCGCCGTGGTGGCGGCCGTGGTCCTCGACCGTGATGCTGAGGGCAAGGTCACCGTCAAGGAGCACGGTGGCGGGACGGTCGGCGGCGGGGCGCTCGTCGGCGGTGCCACCGGCTTCGTGGTCGGGCTGTTCGCTCCGCCGCTGCTGATGGCCACCGTTGTCGGTGCGGGCATCGGTGCCGGGGTTGGCAAGATCATGAAGCGGCATGAGGAGAAGGAGATCGGCGTCGAGGCCGAGGACTGGCTGCCTGCGGGATCCTCAGCGATCGTGGCCGTGGTGGACAACCTGTACCTGGATCGTGTCGACAACGCGGTCACCAAGGCCGTGAAGAAGACCAACAAGGCCATCGACAAGGTCGACTACGACGCCGTGGTCAAGGCCCTGAACGAGGGCGGCGACAACATCGCCAAGGCAGTCGATTCCTGATCGCAGTACTGCACACCGGGATCGGCCCGCCCCACACCCAGGGCGGGCCGATCCCCATTCCCGACGGTCCGGCGGTATGTCGCATCAACAGCCGTACAGGTGCGCGGGATACGTCAGTGAGGTGGATTGCGGGGTGGGAGCTTGAAGTACTCGGGGTAGGTCGCGCCGGTCCTGTTGATCCAGGCCGTGCCAAGGCGTGAGAGGTGCGCGCCGTTGATGTCTCCCGGGTAGACCGCGACGAGCATCGAGGATCTTGGAGATGCGTCCCGAAGTCAACGCGCGCCCGACGATCGGCGGGCACCGGAGGAGCCGCTCGCGCATCAGCTGACAGGCTCTCTGCCGTTGGCCCTCGCCGGCGACGTGGGCGACCCCGAGGTGAGGCCACCTGGGCCGAACGGATCGAACGTGGGCTCGTGCGAGTCACCACGGTGACACGATTTGAGGTCGGCTACTCCGCCCGCAGCTGGGAGAACTCCCGTCCTATGTCCACCCGACCTCCGGTGTCGTCGATGCCCGTCGAGTACCTGACGCCCGCCATCGAGGACCCTGCCGTGGAGGCACGGCTGCTGCTGGTCCGAGAGGGACACCACCGTGCACCCTCGATCCCCGACCTGGTCATCGCTGCAGTCGCCGAACTCGCGTGCCTGACGGTGCTGCACCTGGACAAGGACTTCGAGCTCATCGCGGCCCTCACTGCACAACCCCTCGAACGCCTCGCGGTCTAGCGCGGGTGCGCCGGGGCGTTCCGCGCCG
Source organism: uncultured Actinomycetota bacterium (assembly GCA_963714455.1). Classification (GTDB taxonomy): domain Bacteria; phylum Actinomycetota; class Actinomycetes; order Jiangellales; family Jiangellaceae; genus CAVQGZ01. The sequence continues at coordinate 77,239 of CAVQON010000006.1, read as the reverse complement.
ATCCGCGTTGCGCTAGCCGCGAATGTGGATGGGTCCGGGGTGGTGCTCGACCAGGCGTTGCCCGGGGGCCGCCGTGGACGTCGTCGATGAGGCTTCCGGTGGAGAGAACGGGGTGTCCTGTCCAGGTTGTGCTGACCGCTGCGTAAGGGGAGGTGCCAACCCAGGGTTCGGGTCTCGTTGGATCTGCCGGACCCGCACCGCCACGAGGAGCCCGAGCAGGATGACCTCGATCACGAGCACCACCACGCTGGTCATGTCACGCGTCGACGTCACCGGAAGCACCGCGTACGGCCCGACGATCGGCCCTGCGACTAGGTCTGACCTGCAGCAGTGATGATCGGGTTGCCATGATGCCGGCTGATCGCGGGGTCTCCGCGGTACATTCCGGGTGCACCCGCTCCACGAGGGACAGGATGGGACAGACGATGATCGATCTGCGGCTAGTTCTGACCAGGCAAGCAGGGGCCGCCGTGCTGGCTGTAGGGCTCGCGCTCGGCACTGTGGCTTGCTCGACCGACGAGTCGACCGAGGTTGAGCAGCTGGACGAGACCGAGTCGGAGGGGGCGGAGCAGCCCGACGAGGCGAATGTGGAAGAGGGGTCCGAGGCGGAGGCGGAGCAGGAAGACCTCGACGAGGAGTTCGCGACCACCGACGCCGACGAGTAGGCGCGCCAGCCGGCGTTCAGATCCCTTGCCAGTCCGGCTTCCCGGCGAACGTGTCGACGTAGTAGTTGGAGAAGCGCAGCTGGCTGGCGGCGTCTTCGTCCACGACGACCGTGGCGTGGGGGTGCATCTGCAGGATGGACGCCGGCCAGCGCGAAGCGATCGGCCCCTCGACGCACTCCGCGATCGCCTGCGCCTTGTTCTTGCCGAAGCCGAGCATGACGGCGTGACGGCTCTCCATGATGGTGCCCAGCCCCTGGGTGAGGCAGTGCTTGGGCACCTGGGTGATGTCGCCGTCGAAGAACCGCGCGTTGTCGGTGCGCGTCTTCGTCGTCAGCGTCTTCAGCCGCGTACGACTGGTCAGCGACGACATGGGCATGTTGAACGCCAGATGCCCGTCGGCTCCGATGCCGAGGATCTGCAGGTCGATGCCGCCGGCGTCGGCGATCTGCTGCTCGTAGTCGGCGGCTGCGGCGGTGAGGTCGTCGGCCAGGCCGTTCGGGCCGTGCACGGCGCCGTCGGCGAAGTCGACGTGGCTGGTGAACTCGCGCTCGATGAACGTCCGGTACAGCTCCGGGTGCCCGGCCGGCAGCCCGACATACTCGTCGAGGTTGAACGCCTGAGCCTGCGCGAAGCTGAGCCCCTCGTCCCGGTGCCGCCCGATGAGCTCGCGGTAGACGCCTAGGGGTGTCGACCCCGTCGCCAGCCCGAGCACCGCGTCCGGCTTGCTGGTGAGGAGCCGGCTGTAGGCGTCGGCGACGACGGGCGTGGCGTCCTGCGGTGTCGGAACGACCACGACCTCCACGTCAGAGGGCTCCCTTGATCTCGTCCTTGAGCCGCTCGGCCTTCGGTCCGAAGATGGCCTGCACGTTGTTGCCGACCTCGATCACGCCCGCCGCACCTAGCGACTTCAGGGCGCCCTTGTCGACCAGGGTCTTGTCGGCCACCTCCATGCGCAGCCGGGTGATGCAGGCGTCGACGTTCACCAGGTTGTCGCGCCCGCCGAACGCGGCGATGAGCTTCTCGGCCATGGTGTCGGGTGCGGCAGCGGTAGCCGTCGCCGCACCGGCGGTTGCTGCCCCTGCGGTGCCCTCGGCGGAGGTGAGGTTGAGCGGGTTCTCCGGCACCCCCTCGTCGGTGAGGTTGGCTGCCTGCTCGGCGGCAAACTCGTCCTCCGGCTCGCGACCCGGGGTGCTCAGGTTCCACAGCCTGATGGCGAAGCGGAACATGAAGTAGTAGATCGCGGCGAACACGACGCCTTGGATGAGCAGCAACGGGATGTTCTTGGCCGCCGGCGCGGTGCCGTAGAGGAGCAGGTCGATGAGTCCGGCGGAGAACGAGAAGCCCAGATGGATGTCGAGCAAGAACGACACCGCCAGCGAGATCCCCGTCAGCACCGCGTGCACGAGGTACAGCGGGAACGCCACGAACATGAACGAGAACTCGAGCGGCTCGGTGACCCCGGTCAGGAACGCGGTCAGACCGGCGGCTGCCAGGATGCCGAAGGCGACGTTGCGCTGGGACTTGTTCGCCATGTGGATCATCGCCAGAGCCGCAGCGGGCAGGCCGAACATGAGGATCGGGTAGAAGCCCGACGTAAGCAGTCCTGCCGTCGGGTCGCCCTGGGCGAAGCGGGTCAGCTCGCCGGTGACGACGTCGCCGTCGGGGGTCTCGTAGCTGCCGTAGAGGAACCAGACGTAGGAGTTGACGATGTGGTGCAGACCGATGGGGATGAGCATGCGGTTGGCGAAGCCGTAGACGAAGGCGCCGAACGCCCCTGCCCCACCGATGAACTCGCCGAGCCCGGTGAGCCCTGCGTCGAAGATCGGGTAGAAGTAGCTCATCCCGAAGCCGACGAACAGCGACGTCAGGGCTACGACGATCGGCACGAAGCGGCGACCACCGAAGAAGCCGAGGTAGGACGGCAGCTGGATGGTGTGGTACTTGTCGAACAGATACGCGGTGTAGAGGCCGACGATGATGCCGGCGAAGACGCTGTAGTTGATGACCCCTGGCTCGCCATCCCCCTCCGCGGGCAGCACGATCGGCGACATCGTCGCGAACACGCCCTCGATCGAGAGGTAGCCGACGACGGCCGCGAGGCCGGTCGAGGCATCGGCGTGCTTGGCGAACCCGATCGCTACACCGACCGCGAACAGCAGCGGCAGCGCCGTGAACAGCGCCCCGCCGGCCGCGCTCATGGCGTCGAAGAACGGCCCGATGATGGGCACGTCGATGCCGCCGAGCAGGTCGTCCTGCCCCAGACGCAGCAGGATGCCGGCCGCGGGCAGCACGGCGATCGGGAGCATGAGGCTCTTGCCGAGCCGCTGAAGCTGGGCAAAGCTCCGGCTTCCCAGCCCTTCCTTCTTCGTCTCCGGTGCAGATGCTGTCGCGCTCATCGTCGCTCCCTCACGCCGGGTTCCCAGCTGACGCGCAGACTCTAGGACTCTGCGCCGCGCACGTGGGTGATTTCGGCGACATCGTCACTGAGGTCGTCACCGGGCGGTCATGATGAGCGATGCCTGCCACGCATGACCGGGGGCGATGCGCGTCGGCTCCAGCACGGCAGGCTCGATGCACACGAAGCCCGCTTCCTCGCCGGCCGGCACGTCGCTCAGCCCGTGGCCAGCGCCCGGGTTCCAGACGACCCAGTCCCGAAAGTCCTCGGTTCTGATGACGAGGTCCGGCTGTGCAGCGTCGTGGAGCACGAGTGCTTCGGGGACGTCGCGAATCATCAGGTCGAGAGGTCCGACGGGGGACAGGCGCTCCTCGGGCAGCGTGGTGGCTCGTCCACCGGCAGCGGCGTCCTCGGCGGCACGTCCTTCGAGCCCGCTGATCCCGGCGTCGGATGTGCTGCTCACGTGCAGATAGGTGTGCAGCGCGGCGGTGAAGGCAAAGGGGGTCGAGGCGGTGTTGGCGACGGTCAGCCTGACGGTCAGCATCTGAGCACGTGCGCTCGCCGACAGCGTCAGCGTCGCCTGGTGCGGCCAGTCGCCTCGCGTCGGGATGGTCGTCGCGAACGTCAACCTCGCCTCGTCCGTTGTGGACGGGTGTTGGGGCTCCCAGGCCACTGTTCGGGCGAAGCCGTGCTTGGGCAGCGGGCCGAGCACCCCGAACTGGGGGAACACCACAGGGACGCCTCCGCGGATCGCTGCACCGGGGCCGCAGGTGCTCGCGCTGCTCATCCACAGCCGCGACCGCGACTCACCGGCCGGCCACCAACCGGTCAGGTGCGCGCCGTGGGCGCAGCCTTGAAGCCTGGCACCGTCGTCGGCGACCACGTCGTGGGGCCGGCAAGGGTCCACCGTCACGGGGCCTCCCTCAGTCGGCGACGAACGCGCCCTTGTGCCAGACCTGCTGCAGGACGAGATCGTCGTCCAACGCTACGAGGTCGGCGTCCTTGCCAGGCTCGATCGATCCGATGTCGTCGCGTCGCAGCAGGCGTGCCGGGGTCACCGAGGCGGCCATCACGGCGTCGCTGAGGCTGAACCCGCACTTGCGCACCACCAGCCGGACCGCCTTGTCCATGGTCAGGGTGCTGCCGGCGAGCGCCCCGCCTTCGGTCAGCCGGGCCACACCATCGATCACGGTGACGGCAAGGTCGCCGAGCATGTAGCTGCCGTCGGACTGGCCGGTGGCCGACATGGCATCGGTCACCAACACGATCCGGTCGGCCGGCACGGCCTGGCGCACCATGGCGATGACGGCCGGGTGGACGTGGATGCCGTCGGCGATGAGCTCGACGTGCATCCGCGGGTCGGCCATGAACGCGGGCATGGGTCCTGGCGCGCGATGGTGTATCGGGCGCATCTGGTTGAACAGGTGGGTGGTGACGGTGCTGCCGCTGTCGATGGCAGCCTTGGCCTGGTTCCAGTCGGCGTCGCTGTGGCCGGTCGCGGCCAGCACGCCGGCGTCAGCGAAGCGGCGCACCGCGTCCATCCCGTGCTCGAGCTCGGGAGCCAGGGTGACCATGTGGACGGTGCCTCGGGCGGCGGCGAGAACGGCGTCCACCTCGTCCGGGGACGGCGGCCGCAGAGCCGTCGGGTCGTGCGCACCCTTCATCGCTGGAGAGATCCACGGCCCTTCCAGGTGGGTTCCGGCGATCAGGCCGTCCTCCACCAGCTCGGCGAGTGCCGCCACGTCGTCCAGCAGCGGTTGTGGATGGGCGGAGACCAGGCTCGCGCAGATCGTCGTGGTGCCGTGCCGTCGATGTGTGGCTGCAAACGCAGCCACGGCCTCTTGGTCGGCTCCCACCACCGTGGCACCCCCGCCGCCGTGCGTGTGGATGTCGACGAACCCGGGTACCAGGTGGGGGACCCGGACGTCGACGTGGTCGGGCACGACATCGGACACCGCGGAGATCGTGCGGCCCTCGACGGTGACGCACCCGGGAGTGAGTACCTGGCTGCCCGTGACCACGGTGTCGGCAGCGATGACTGTCTGCACGGGCTCAGCCAACCACGGCCGGGCACGGGGCGGGTGCCGGTTCAGTCGTGACGGTGCCGGAAGGTCAGAAAGGCCGTCCCCAACGTGACGGCGAAGGCCCCGATGATCACCGTGGTGAGCAGACTCGACTCGCTGTAGCCGTCCATGGCGACCTGCTCAGGGTCGGCCGGGTCGTAGATCACCGGCACAGGCGCACCTTCGGGCGGCACGAACGTCAGCCGGTCGGTCGTGGCCTCGACGTCCTCGTCATCGATGGTGGTGAACCGCACCGTGATCGAGGTCGGCGACCCTTCGCTCACCGACACGACCTCGGCGACGGCCGGGCGGTAGTTGTTCAGCCGAGGGTTGGCCATCGACCAGGTGACGCCGGCGGCCATCAGCAGTGCGAAGGCCAGGATCAGCAGCAGGCCGATCCGGCGGCGGTAGTCCACCCCGTTCCAGGCGCCCCGCCAGCCCCCGTCGCCTGCCGTCACAGGCGCGACTATGGCACGTCCATCCCGATCAGCGCGGCGACGGCGGCCATCACGCCGGACTCGGTGTTGGCCGGTGCCCGCCAGGCAGCCTGCCGATGCACCTCGGGGTGCGCGTTGGCCATGGCGAAGGAGTACGTCGCCGCGTCGAGCAGCGTGAGGTCGTTCAAGAAGTCACCGAACGCGGCCGTCTGGTCGCGGGTGATGCCGCGTTCGCGCTGCAGACGGCGGACGGCGCTGCCCTTGTCGGCGGCTGCGCTGACGACGTCCACCCAGGTCGGTGCTGTGGCCATCACGTTGAGACCTTCGGCCAGCGGACCCAGTGCGGGCAACGAGTTCGACTCCGCCGACCGATGGTCGAAGATGCCGACGCTGAGCAAGCAGCCCGACGGCATCTCGCTGATGGGCTGAACAACCTCCAAGTGCGGCAGCACCGTCCGCAGCCAGCCGAGGAACTGCTCGTCGGCGTCCTCGGTGAAGGCGGTCGTTCGGGTGGTCACGACCGCCCGGGCATCCGGAACGTCCCTGATGCGCTCGACGATGGCGACAGCCCTGTCGCGGTCCAGGCACTCGACGAACACCTCGTGGCCGGCCTCGATGACGTGGGCACCGTTGGAGGCGATGACCACGATGCCGGCGTCGGAGGGCAGCAGCCGCCGCAGGCTGTACTCGTGTCGACCTGAGGCGACCGCGAACGTGACGCCCCGCTGGGCCAGCTGCGCAACGAACGACTCGAAGCCATCTGGCAGCTGGTGCTGGTCGTCCAGCAGAGTGCCGTCCATGTCGCTGACCACCAGCCGGATGTCAGGTCGGGGGTTCAGACGGGCGTGCGCGGCGAGGTCGGCTGTCGTCATGGCCCTACCGTGGCGCGTGTGCGTCGTCTTCGCCAGAGACGTGCGAGCATCTGCGTCATGGGCGCACGCATCGTCAGGGTCGTTGTGTGCCTGCTCATGTGCGGTGCTCTCGTCGGCTGCGGGGCGGATCAGTTCCTCGGCCGCGGCGCACCCTACCCGGCGCTCGACCCGGATCAGATCGGCACGGACACCGACCCCGAGACCGGGATGATCTGGGTGCTGCTCGACGACCTGCCGGCAACGGCACAAGCCACCATCACGCTCGTTGGGGCCGGTGGAACGCCACCTGGGTCTGCGGATTCTCCGGTGCCCCTCGATGCGGTCGATCTGCCTGACCAGCCGGACGGGTACTACCGCACGGTCGGTGTGCCGAGACCCGACGAGAGCGGCCCAAGCCCTTGGTACCTGGTTTTCGGCTCAGACGGAGAGGTGTTCTGGACCAGCAACGACTTTGCCTCGCTCCGTCGGGTCCAGGAGTAGCCGACCATGACCTTCGCCGACCGCATGCCACTGAGACGATGCTCGCGAAGGTGCCCGGATAGCTCGGCCGGTACTTCAGGGTGCGGAACTCGGACTCCGAGAACGGGTTGTCGTTGCCCACCCGCGGCCGGTTGTGGGTCTGGGTGACGCCGAGGTCGCCCAGAAGGTCTGGCAAGCACCCCGGAGCGCATCGCCGGCCCGGAGTCGGCGTGCACGGCGTCTGGGATCCCGTGCTTGCCGAACGCGTGCTCGAACATCTCGACGGCGAGGTCGTCGACCTTGGCATTCGCGTAGAACAGCTCAGCGTCGAAGCGGAAGACCACGAGGTCGACAGTGCCGTCGAGACCGCAGCGTCCGACGTCGGTTGGCCACCCGCGGGAACAGCTCCGGTGGCCGGTCCCTTTCGCGCGCTTCGGTGCGGGCATCGACACAGTCAGTGAGAGGGTGTGCGGATGGGACGGGACGAGACTGCTGCGCTGACTGCGGCTGTGCGGAAGCGGGTGCGGGCGGGGGTCGACGAGCGTGCGCGGGTGCCGCTGGAGTCGTTGGCCGATCTGGATGTGGGTGAGGACAGGCCCGATCCGATCGGGCTGCTCACGGAGCAGGATCGGACGCGGTTGCAGTCGTTGGTGCCGATCCGGCACGCGCGTATGGGAGCGACGCCGTTCACGTTCTTCCGGGGCGGGGCGGCGGTCATGGCCTCGGACCTGTCCCGGACGCCGTCGACGGGTCTGCGGGCTCAGCTGTGTGGGGATGCGCACCTGTCGAACTTCGGGGTCTTCGACGGCGCGGACAAGGGCTCGGCCGAGGTCGACCAGGTGGACCCGAAGCGGCCGGCGTGAGTCGACAGGCGCCCGGGGACGCGCCGACACCACTCGGCGTGCGACGACGCGACCTGCCCGCCGCGCACGAGACGACCGAGGTGCGCTGGTTCGCTGGCGGACCCCCACCTTCCGATGTGCGCACCGGGTTCGGTGTGTCTGCGGATGCCAGAGAGGAGCGGTGTGATCGCTACCTCGTGGACCAGGTGGCAGATGTCGGCATCAAGGAGCGCGGCGGGCAGACCCTGGAGCTGAGGGTGCGACGGTCCGCTGGCCCACCCATCGATCTTGGCCGTGCTCTGCGGGGCACGCTCGAGGACTGGAGCATGTGGTCCCCGGCCGACGACGTCATCGACATCCCGGAGCAGGCGCGGTGGGTCAGCGTCATCAAGGAGGTAAGCAAGCGGCGTTTCGCGGTCGACGGCGCCGAGCTGCCGTTGACTGCCGAGCCCGTCGCCGGATGGCACGTCGAAGTCACCCACGTCATGGCGGCTGGCCATGTGCAGGCATGGAGCCTCGCGTATGCAGCCTTCGGGCCTGAGATGACCCGCCGCCGCCCACTTCACGCGGCGTGGCGGACGTTGACGAAGTCCGGACCTGTCCCTGCGGCCATCGTCCACCGCCTGGGTGGCTCGATGGGATACCCGCAGTGGCTGAGCCAGACCATCCCCGTCGGCCTGGTGTTGGCGTCCGCTCCGGCGATGCCCGCGTGCCAGGAGAGCACCACGTGAGCTCTGGCAACGACGCTGCTCGGGAGTCCAAGCCTGGCGTAGCGGCTGGCCGTCGAAGTCGGCCGGAGCGCAGTGCGCCACCCAGCGGGCTGGCGAGGTTCCTCCCGATCCTGGTCTGGGCTCCCCGCTACCAGCGGTCGTGGTTGCGGGGGGATCTGGTCGCGGGTCTGGCTGTCGCGGCTTTGGTGGTGCCGAAGTCGCTGGGGTATGCGGGGATCGCTGGGGTGCCGATCCAGCACGGGCTGTTCGCCGCGACCGCTGGGGCGATCATCTACGCCCTGTTCGGTACGGCGCGACAGGTGGCGACGGGCCCCAGCTCGGCGTTGGCGGCAGTCGCCGGCAGTGCGGTGGCTCTCGCGGCGGTGTCAGACGGCGATGCGGTGGCCCTGGTCGTGGCGATCACGGTGGTGACCGGGCTGCTGTTCCTGCTGCTGGCCGTGTTCAAGATGGGCTGGATCTCGTTGCTGCTGTCCAAGGCGGTGATCACGGGGTTCCTGTTCGGCTCGGCCATAGAGGTGGTGATCGGGGAGTTGCCCAAGATCACCGGCACGTCGATCGAGGGGGCGAACTCGTGGCAGAAGCTCGCGTCGTGGCTGGGTGGGCTCGGCGGTATCGATGCGGCAACACTGCTGCTCGGCGCTGTCTCTCTCGTTGTGATCGTCGGCATCCGATTCTCTCCGCTCAAGGTGCCCGGGGCGCTGGTCCTGGTGGTAGGCGGGCTGTTGGCGTCGGTGGTCTTCGACTTAGAGTCCCGGGGGATTGCGCTCGTTGGTGACGTCCCGCGCGGGTTCGCTTCTCCGGAGCTGCCGAGCCTGGACTTCATGGCAGAGAACATGGCTGTGATTGGTCCGGCAGCACTGGGGCTGCTGCTGATCGGTTTCTCGCAGACGGCTGGCGACGCGCGGGCGTTCGCGGCCAAGCACGGCTACCGGGTCGACATCAACCAGGAGTCCTTCGCCCAGGGCATGTCGAACGTGGGCTCGGGCGTGCTGCAGGGCATCCCGGTCTCGACAAGCCTGTCGGCGAGCTCGCTGAACGACCAGTCCGGCGCCAAGACACCACTGGCGTCGCTGACCACAGGGACCATGCTGGTCCTTGTCCTGCTGGTGCTGGCGCCGGTGTTCTCCCTGCTCCCGCTGGCCGTCCTGGCCGCGGTGATCATCGACGCCGTCGTGTTCGGCATGATGGACGTCACCGAGATGCGCCGCCTGCACCGGGTGGCGAGGACCGACTTCTGGATCGCCGTCGCCGCCCTGCTGGGCGTTCTCGGGGCGGGTGTCCTCAACGGGGTGCTGATCGGCATCGGCTTGTCGCTGGTGTGGCTGGTCTTCATCAACGCCACCCCGAAGATCCCTGTGCTCGGCCGGCAGCCCGGTACTGAGGTCTTCCGCAGCGTCGCCCGCTACCCCGACAGCCAGACCTACCCCGACCTTCTCGTCGTTCGTTTCGACGGCGGGCTGTTCTTCGCCAGCGCGGACGCACTCGGAGACCGGCTGCGGGAGCTCGCGCAGCAGCCCTCAGCCGCCTACGACACGGTCGTCGTCTCGTTCGAGGGCGTCGACTTCATCGACTCCCAAGGGTCGGCCAAGGTCAAGCAGATCCTCGAACTCACGCGTACCTACGGCGTCCAGCTCCGGCTCGCCCGCGTCAAGCCCGAGGTCTTCGACTTACTGGCTCTGGACGGTGTCATCGCCGAGCTCGGGGAGCACAACGTCTTCGGCAACGTTCACCAGGCCTGCGCCGACCACATCACGGCTGACCCACCGCAGTCGACCGGTGGGCAGCACGGTTCTCGGACCTGACCGGTCGAGCGCCACCAGGCGATGATGCCCACATGATCTCCGACTTCTTGGATGCGATTCCGCTCGACATCCTCGCCGCGGGGTTCGGCTCGATCATGGGAGCGGTCATCGGGGTGCACCACCGGTTTGCACTCATCGGCGTCATCGGTCTCGCCATCATCTCCGGGGTCGGCGGAGGACTCGTGCGAGACACCCTCCTGCAGCAAGGGACCCCGGTCGCACTGCAGGACTGGGGCTACGGAGCCGCGGTGCTCGCCGGCGGGCTGGTCGGTGCCTTCTTCGCCCAGGCTGCGCAGCGGGTCTGGCAGCTGTTGCTGCTCACCGACTCCATCGCTTTGGGGCTGTTCGCTGCGGTCGGCGCTGAGGCCAGTCTCGCGCTGGGACTTCCGGCCGGTTCTGCCGTCGCGGTGGGAACAACCGCAGCTGTGGGCGGATGGGCGATTCGCGACCTGGTGACGGGGGTGATCCCACCTGACCTCTTCAAGCCAGGGGACCTGCACGGAGCCGCGGCACTGATGGGGTGCGGGCTGTACGTCCTGCTCGCGACGTGGGCCGGGCTGCCCTCGCTGCCCGCGGCTGCATCATGTGTCACGGTGACCTTCGTGCTCCGGTGGTCAGCCCTGCGCGTGCACCTCAGCGAACCGCGCCCTCACGACTACAGCCCCCACTGGCTTTCGGTCCCCCATCGCCAAACGGCGTGAAACCGGCCGTCGTCGCGGATGGCCGTCGAGACCGCGGTCTTGGGCCGGGGTCGTTGTCTCAGTACCGCCGTTCGAACGTCGCCAGCTCGAAACTGTTGCGTTGACTGACCGCGTCGGGGCGGTGAGGTGGCGCGGCGAAGCGTCGAGTTCGTCACCGACCGGGCGTCTCCACGCAGTGATCTGACCGCGACCCCCCGTCGCCGCGATCCCTCACGCCCTGCGATCGACCAACGCAACAGAGCCGAGGACCACCGGGTCGAGTACAACGAGATCCGCCCCACGAGGCCATCGCCTGGAACCGGTCCAAGGAGGTGCACCTGGGCCTCGCCGACCCCACGACCCCGACGTTCGAAACCAACGTAGTCCTGCCGGCTACTTGACGCGGGACACGGGGTCACGGGCTGTCCCGGGCCGGCGCGTGGCTGGCGATGGCGTCGATCACGAGGTCGATAGTGGTGGCGAAGGAGTCGTCGACGTCGTCGGGCAGGCCGAAGCCGCCGCTGAGTTCGAGATCGACGAAGCCGTGGACCGAGGCCCGCAGTGCCCGGATGAGCGGGACCACGGTTGCGGGGTCGATGCCCATCTGGGCGAGGACGGATCCCACGACGGCGGTCGGCCGGCCGAGCGCGGCGGCCAGCTCGGGATCGTCCTCGGGGGTGGGTGCGGGCAGGAACGAGGCGTAGAGACCGGGGTGGGAATGGGCGAACGACCTCAGCGCTGTGGCGATCGCTGTGAGTGCCTCGGTTGACTCAAGGCCTTCCGCTGCGTCGGTGACCTCGGCCGTAAGCAGGGTGCTGGCGTGGAGGCTCAGTTGGCGGCGCAGCCCAGGGAGGCCCTCGACATGGCTGTAGAGCGACGGGGACCGGACCCCCAGGGCCGACGCGACAGACGCGAGGCTGAGCGCGTCCAGGCCGTCTCGGTCCGCGACGTCGGCTGCCGCCTCGACGACCTGCTCCAGCGAAAGGCCGCGCTTGCGTCCCATCAGCCGGGCACCGTGATCAGTGTCGCCGCGACGACGGTAGGCCTGCGGGGCTCGCCTCGCGGCGCAGTCACGCCCGGACCAGCCATGCCACGCGATCCACCGACGCAAGGTAGTGGCCCAGAATCGCCAGCGCGACCATCATCCCCCACGCGGGGCGGGTGGCGACCGCGAGGGCGGCGGCGCCGCCGCCCAGGATCACCACCTCGATGGCGAGCCGGACCGCCCCGTTGACCTCGACGGGGGCGGCGCCGGATCGGCTCGGGTCGTCGAGCACGTTGAACAGCCCCCAGATGGCTGCGGCGGCGACCGGCACCGCCACCACGGCGACCCACTGGCCCAGGCCCGAACCGAACGTCCACGCGGCGGCGGCAAGCCCCGCCAATGCGGCGAGCTCCAGCAGGAACCGCAGCGCCAGGTTCCATCCAGGCATCGTCGGCGGGGTCATGCCCGACCTCCCACGTCGGCCTCGACGCGGGCCTTCAGGGCGTCGTTCATGGCTTCTAGCCCCGCCATCGTCGCGGTGTTGAGCGACGAGCGCATGAACCGCACGAGGACGCCGTCGAACTGCTCGCTGTGGCTCACGAGCGTGCCGCCGTCCCCGGTCGCGGTGAGCTCGAAGCGGTGTCGTCCGTCGAAGACCCCGGGCAGTCCCAGGTGACCGAGCCATTCGAAGATGGCGCCCGCTTCGACCACGGTGACAGTGGGCGTGAACGTGATCGCCCTGCCACCGGGAGGATGTATGCGGTTCCTGAGGCGTTCGCCCACCTCGACCCGGCCCGTTGCCGAGACGATGAACGGGTTCCAGTCCGGGTAGGCCCCCAGGTCGGTCAGGGTTTCCCAGACCAGGTCGGGCGGCGCGGCGATCCGGATCTCGGTGCGCAGTTCGTGATGCATCGTGCGTCCTCAGCGTTGACTAATGAGATTAGGGAGGCTACCTAATGCCAATAGACACGTCAAGAGCCGGCAGAGGTGCAGTCGTCGACAGCCCGGTCCGGGAGCGCGGCCAGATGGGTGCCGTGGGTCCGCCGGCCGAAGGCGGGTCCCCGGGTCCCGTGGCAGAGTCCACGGACGGGCCCGGTTTGCCGTTGCCGGCGACCCGGACCGTCTGACGTTTGTCACCTGGATCTGGTGATCGGGGGCACTACGCGGCGCGCGCGCGGCACAGGAGCGTGGGTGTCATGACACATCGACGAGCTGACAGGGAGCTGCCGGGCATCGTCCTGGCCGAGCTTCGCCGTGCATCGAAGGCGTACGGGTCGGGCGGGGCGGCGACGCTTGCCGTCCAGAACCTCGACTTGAGCGTGCGGGCGGGGGAGCTGCTGGCGGTGCTCGGCCCGAACGGCGCGGGCAAGACGACGGCGTTGGGCATGCTGACCGGGCTGACCACGCCGACCAGTGGGACGGCGCGGCTGTTCGGGCGTGACCCGCGCGACCGTGCGGCGCGGCAGCGGATGGGTGTGATGCTGCAGTCCTCAGGGGTGCCGGACACGCTGAAGGTGCGGGAGCTGCTGACGGCGTTCCGCGGCTACTACCCGACCCCGCTGCCCGTCTCTTCGGTCGTGGAGGCCGCCGGCCTGGACGGGCTGGAGGGGCGGCTGTTCGGGACGCTGTCCGGTGGCCAGCAGCGGCGGGTGTTGTTCGGCATCGCGTTGTGTGGGGATCCGGAGCTGGTGTTCGTGGACGAGCCGACCACCGGCCTGGATGCCGAGGTGCGGCGCACGCTGTGGGCGACGCTGCGCGACCTTGCCGGCGCTGGACGGGGGGTGGTGCTGACGACGCACTACCTGGAGGAAGCTGATGCGTTGGCCGACCGCGTGGTGGTGCTGCGTGAGGGTCGGGTGATCGCCGAGGGCTCACCGTCGCAGATCAAGGCGCTCGTGCCGGGGCGGCGTATCACGGCCGAGTCCAGCGTCGGGCAGGCAGAGGCCGCCGGCTGGGCCGGCGTCCACCACGCTCAGCAGGACGGCACGCGGCTGGAGCTGCTGGTGAGCGAGCCCGAGCCGGTACTGCGGCACTTGCTGCACCGGGACCACTCGGTGACCGGCGTGACGGTCGAGCAACCCACCCTCGAGGACGCGTTCCTCACCCTGACCGAGCGAGCGGAGAAGGCAGCATGACCAGCACCCTCACATCCACGCAGACGGAACCGGTTGCCGCAGCGCCGCCCGGGCACACCCGCCGCGGGATGCTGCGCGTGTACCGCACAGAGGCGTGGCAGGAGTTCCTCAAGCTGATCCGGCTGCCGATCTTCGCCGTCACCACGGTCGCGCTGCCGCTGATGTTCTACGTGATCTTCGGGATCACGTTCGCCGGCGAGCAGGCTCGCGGCGTGGGTGTGACCACCTACATGCTGGTCACCTACGGCGCGTTCGGCGTCATCGGGGCGGCCCTGTTCGGCTTCGGGGTGTCGGTGGCGGTGGAGCGGGGTCAGGGGTGGATGCGCCTGAAGCGGGTCGCGCCGATGCCGCCGCTGGCCTACTTCGTCGCCAAGGTGGTGATGAGCGTGGCTGTCGCCTCGATCATCGTGGCGGCCATGTTCGCCCTCGCTGCGACCCTGGGCGGAGTGCGCCTGGCGCCAGAGCAGTGGGTGGCCGTGGCACTGGCGCTGGTCGCCGGGGCGCTGCCGTTCTCGGCGATGGGCCTGGCGTTCGGCTACCTGGTGGGCCCGAACTCGGCCCCGGCGGTGCTGAACCTGGTGTGGCTGCCGATGGCGTTCGCGTCCGGGCTGTGGATCCCGATCTCCCAGCTGCCCGACGTGGTGCAGTCGGTCGCCGTCGCACTGCCGCCCTACCATTTCGTCCAGCTCGCGCTCGGCACCATCGGGGCGTCCGAGGGCGGCTCGCCGGTCGCGCACGCCGCCGCCGTGGTGGGGTTCACCATGCTGTTCCTCTTCGTGGCAGCCTGGGGGTTCCGTCGCGACGAGGGACGCACCTACGGATGAGACGAGGGCCGCGGTGAAGCACCCCATGACGCGCTACGCGCCCTACCTGTGGCTGGTCTACCTCGGTGCGCTGGTCTTCCAGCCGGTCTTCGACCCGGACACGACCGCCCTGGACTGGGTCGCGACGGGTGTGATGGTCGCGGTCTTCCTGCCGCTGTACCGGGCCAGCCTGGCCGAGCGCGACCAGCGACGCCTGATGGTGCTGCTGGCCGGGATGGCTGGTCTGGGTGTCGTGGGGTCAGCGGTCAACGCCGGGGCGGGCGTGTTCGTCGTCTACGCCGCCGCCCTCGCCGGGCGTCTCTTCCCGGTCAGGCGGGCTGGTGTGGTGGTAGTGATGCTGGCCGGTCTCTCCGGCGTGATGTTCCTGATCTCCTCGATCCCGATGCCGTGGCGACTCGCCGCCGTCGTGCCGGTCATCGTGTTCGTCCTGGTGATCGGGGCAGTCGGGATCATCGACGGCGAACGAGAGCGCACCCAGGCCCAGCTGCGACGCGCGGACGAAGAGATCGAGCGGCTCGCCACGATCGCGGAGCGCGAACGGATCGCCCGCGACCTGCACGACCTGCTCGGCCACACCCTGTCGGTGGTCGTGCTGAAGTCCGAGCTCGCCAGGCGACTCATCCACACCGACCCGCAGCGGGCCGAGCAGGAGGTACGCGAAGTGGAACAGACCGCCCGCACCGCCCTGGCCGAGGTGCGCTCCGCCGTGGCCGGCTACCGCGCCAAGGGGCTGGGCGCAGAGCTGGTGAACGCCCGACGGGCTCTCGCGGCCGCCGGCGTCGACCTGCAGGCCACGATCGACGTGCCCGTCCTTCCCGCTGAGCACGAGGCAGCCCTGGCACTGGCCCTGCGCGAAGCCGTCACCAACGTGCTTCGCCACGCCGACGCCCACCACGCCACGATCCGCGCAGGCGCCACCGCAGACGAGGTGACGCTCGAGGTCGGCGACGACGGGCGCGGCAGCCGTGGGCCAGACGGCTCCGGCCTGGCCGGGATGCGTGAACGCGCCACGGCTCTCGGGGGCCACGTCAGCCGCCACACCGGCACGTTCGGCGGCGAGCGACCAGGCACCACGGTGCGCGTCACCTTGCCTCGGACTCCGGCGACAACGGAAGCGCCCAGCCCGGTGGTCCAGCCGTGAGCATCACCGTCCTGCTCGCAGAGGATCAGCGGATGGTTCTCGGCGCCCTGGGCAGCCTGCTCGGGCTCGAACCCGACATCACCGTCGTCGGCACGGCCGCGGATGGTGACGAGGCGCTGCGCCTGGTCCAGACGCTGAGGCCGGACATCCTGCTCACCGACATCGAGATGCCCGGGCAGAGCGGTCTGGACGTCGCCGCGGAGATCCGCCGGCGCGGGTTGGGCACCCGGGTCGTCATCCTCACCACCTTCGCCCGCAGCGGGTACCTTCGCCGCGCCCTGGACGCCGGCGTCGGCGGCTACCTGCTCAAGGACGCCCCGTCGGCCACCCTCGCCGACGCCATCCGCACCGTCCACCACGGTGGGCGTGCCGTCGACCCCACCCTCGCCGCCGACGCCTGGGCCGAGGCCGACCCGCTCACCGACCGGGAACGCCAGGTGCTGCGCCTGGCCGGCGACGGCCTGTCCAACGCCGACATCGCCGCCCGCCTGCACCTGTCCGACGGCACCGTGCGCAACTACCTGTCCGAGGCCATCGGCAAGCTCGGCGCCAGCAACCGCACCGCAGCAGCGCGTCTCGCCCGCGACCGCGGCTGGCTCTGACACCGCCGACCGCCGCACCTCGCCGGATGACGATCGTCATGCCCCGGTGGTGATGCGATGCACTACCTCGGCCCCGTCCTCGGCGCGACGCTGGATGCATGACGCGCACACCCGTGGCCGAGAACAGCGTGATCCGGGTCTGGCACCCAGCAACCCCGAGCGTGGCCGGCCGGTCCGTCACTCGCGTGCTGCCCACCCGGCCACCGACACCGGCCAACCTCGTGGGATCCGTCGCGCCGGTGGCGGTCTTCCTGCTGGCCAACGCCGCCTGGGGCCTCGTCGCAGGCATGCTCGCGTCGACCGCCGCGGCGGTCCTGGTGACCCTGGCGCGGCGACGCCGCGGGCAGCAGATCGGCTGGCTGGCGCTCGGCCTGCTCGGCTACGTCCTCATCCGCGGCGCCGCCGGCGCACTCACCGGCTCGCACCAGGTCTTCTTCGGCATCAGCGTCGCCGCCAGCATGACCGTCGCCGTAGCCGTGCTGGCCACCTCGTTCACCCGCACACCACTCGCGGCCTACCTGCTCCCGATACTGATGCGCGGCCGCCTCCGGCCCACCACCACGGCCAACCCCACCTACCGACGCATCAGCGCCCACGTCACCGCCGTCTGGGCAGTCGCCGAGCTCGCCGTCTCCGGCGGGGAGGCATGGCACCTCCAGCACGCCACCGCGCTCGAGTTCGTCGAAGCCCGCGGACTCATCGGCTGGCCGGTCATGGCCGCCATCATCTTCGCCTGCGCCTTCTACGCCCGCTTCCGCATCGAATGGCTCCAAGGCCCCAGCTCCGGGCCACACCCGCGCACCACCCCGTGACGCCGTAGCTCCCTCATCACCAACAGTGCGGCCGCGCGCTGTGATGACCCACTTCGCCGCCCGCCGACGTACCTCGATGACAGCCAGCCGTGCCTCACCAGCTTCGCTGGCGCCCAGAAGGAGGCGGCGGCCCCTACGAGCCGGTCACGCCGGATCGGGAGCTTGATCGTCGGGGAGGCATTCGTCGAGGGTGTTGGGGATGGCCAGCGCAGCAAGGCCGGAGACGGCCAGCAGACCTGCGCAGATGAGCATGGCCGGCGCGAACCCGGCCGTCAGTGCGGTCGGGTCGGCGTAGTCCTCGCCGGACAGACCCACGACGGTCGGAAGCGCGGCGATGGCGATGAGTCCTCCAGTTCGGCTGATCGCGTTGTTCACCCCGCTCGCTGTGCCCGCGAGCCGGTCTGGCGCGGCCGCGAGCACCGTGGTGGTCAGTGGCGCCACCAGGATGACCAGCCCGGTGGCGAAGACGAGCAAGCCTGGCAGCACCCCGGTCAGGTATGAGGTGTCGCTGTCGATCGTGGCCAGCCACGCCACACCGACGGCCGCGATCAGTGGGCCCGTGACAAGGGGCAGGCGTGGCCCGACCCGCTCGGGCAGTGCGCCGGCCCGTGCGGAGAACAGCAGTAGAACGATCGGGATGGGCAGGCTGGCCAGCCCTGCCGCGACTGGACGGTAGCCCAGCGACGTCTGCAGCTGGATGACGAGGAAGAACAGCATGCCGCTCAGTGCCGCGTATGCACCGAGGGTGACCAGGTTGGTGACGGCGAACGTGCGGTTGCCGAACAGCCCGAGAGGAAGCATCGGCGCGGGCGCGTGGGCCTCCCACCAGACAAAGGCGACGCCGGCGAGTACGGCCGCGACGGCAGCGCCAGCAACGACGAGCGGATCACTGGACGTCCCCTCCCCGCCGGCAAACACCAGGCTGGTCGTCAACGCGCCGAGGGCCAGCACGGCGAGCAGTGCCCCCGGCCAGTCCATGTGCCTCTGCGCCGACGGGTCAGTGCTCTCCGGGACGAACCGGGAGGTCAGCACCAGCGCGGCAGCAGCGACAGGGACGTTGATCAAGAACACCCATCGCCAGTTGACCTCGGTGAGCCATCCGCCGAGTGGGGGCCCGACAGCCGGGGCCAGGCCCACGATGCCCGCCCACATGCCGATCGCCCGCCCGCGGTCTTCACGGACGAAGCTGGACTGGATGATGGCCAGGGAGCCGGGCGTCACCAGGGCACCGGCGACACCCTGCAGCACGCGGGCACCGATGAG
Source organism: uncultured Actinomycetota bacterium (assembly GCA_963714455.1). Taxonomy (GTDB): domain Bacteria; phylum Actinomycetota; class Actinomycetes; order Jiangellales; family Jiangellaceae; genus CAVQGZ01. The sequence continues at coordinate 58,531 of CAVQON010000006.1, read as the reverse complement.
GACCTCGACAGTGGGTGCCGCCGCGCACAGCGCGGACGTGACCGCGAACGCCACGATTCCCCACACGTACACCCGGCGGCGCCCCAACCGGTCCGCCAGCGAGCCGCTCACCATGATGAACGCCGCCAGGGTGAGCGTGTACCCGGTCACGACCCACTGCAGCTCGGCGAAGGTAGCGTCGAGATCCGCCCCGATCGTGGGCAGCGCGACATTGACCACGGTGGCGTCGAGGAAGGCGATCGCGCTCCCGGTCACCACAGCCAGCAGCAGGCCCCAACCGGCTCGGGTGCCGTAGCGGACGTGTCCCGCGACCAAGGGTGCACCGGCGGGGCTCACCGCCCTACAGTCCCAGGGATGGCGCCACCGTGAGCCGGGACACACACAACCACCCGTATCAGGCCACCTCAGCACCCATGTCTGGAGGCCCTCAGTCAGCATGAGCGAGCGTCGCCGTGCAAGACGAGCGACACGACGAACCCGACGTGGGTCACCTTCACCGCGTGTCGCCGCGCCCTCGGAGTTGGATCACGTCGGCCCTGAGGGGCGCGCGCGACCGGGGTTGTCCCTGGGCGGACGAGGACAATCCCCGTCAGCATTCTCGAGATTCAGAGAGCGCGGTATCGGTGCGCTCCCGGTTTGCTGGGCGGCTTCGACGCGCCCTCAGGTGAGTCCAGGGGTGGCACTCGACACGTCAGGTCGGCAGAGCAACGTCAGCTGCGCCGTAGCCGTTGCCAGAACCGTGCCAGACCGCTGCTTCGCGCAGGCATCGGCTCGGAGCTCCCGGACGACAGCGCCGCTGCCGCGCCGACACCCCGCGCCCCCAGAGCGTCTGCCGTCGTTCCGGTGCTCAGGATCGTCGGAGCCACCGCGAACACGGCGTGGTAGTGCTGGTCGCACACACGCTCGCCGCTCTTGCTCGTGAACGTGGCGTCTCGGTCGCACCGGCTGCACTGCATCTCGACCCTCATCTCCGACACCGAAAATGTAGCCGATCGCCCCGCCGACGCGCAGGTCAGGGATAGTCCCCGGCCTCGCCACGAGGCTGTCCGGTGCGCGGCCCACGGGCAGAAGGTCCATCCACCGGGTGACGCTGGCCACTGTCGGTCACCCCGGTTCGCGGCGCAGTGTGGACTGACCAAACCCCGCTGCCGTCGCCCGGAGTCGACATGCATGCCACCCGCGAGCTCAGCGCCCGCCCCTCGAGCAACGAATCCCGCCGAACCACCGTCCCCGCAGCTGCCTCCGCCGCCGCGATCGCCGCAGCAGCCGGAGCTCTCGGCGGGTGGTGGCTGCCCCGCGGTCCGGTCACCACCACCCAGGCACTCGTGGCCGTGCTCGCCGGGCTGGCGGTCGGCTACGCAGCCGGCCGGCTGACGGGTTCACGCTGGGCACTGCTTCTGGCTCCGGCGGTGTTCGCGCTGGTCTTCGAGCTGGCCCGGGTTCGCGTGGACGGGCCCACGATCGACGCGATCCGGCTCGATGGCATCTACGGCGTACTGGTGTTCATCGTCGGGCGAGGGGTCGACGGCGTCCTCATGGTGCTCCCGATGCTGGTCGGTACCGGGTTCGGGCTCGTGGCGTTCAGACGCGCCGCTGGAACCGACTCGCCTGGCCGCTGGCCGGGACGCATCGTGCTGACCGTCGGCACCGTTCTGGTCGCGCTCCTGGTGGCGGGGCTGCTGCGCCCCGCCTCCACCGAGCCGATCGCCGCGGACGGCAGCGTCGCTGAGCTGGTCGAGGTGCGCGTCGGCGGGCACGAGCAGTCGATCATGATCAGAGGGGAGTCGGCGCAGGCCCCGGTGCTGCTCTACCTCGAAGGTGGGCCCGGTGGCACCGGGATCGGTCGCATCCGCAACTCCGGGACGGCGCTGGAGCGGCACTTCGTGGTCGCGGTCTGGGACCAGCGCGGCACCGGCAAGAGCTACGACCAGCTCGAGCCGACCGACACCCTCACCGTCGAGCAGATGGTGGACGACACCCTTGCCGTCACCGACTACCTGCGCGAGCGGTTCGACCAGGAGAAGATCTACCTGGTAGGCAGCTCGTGGGGCACCACGCTGGGGGTGCTCGCCGCCCAGAGCGCGCCGCAGAAGTACCACGCCTACGTCGGCACCGGCCAGATGGTCGACCAGTTCGAGACCGACACGCTGATGTACGCCGAGAGCCTGTCCGACGCCCAAGCCCGCCGCGATGACGCCGCGGTGCAGCGACTGCAAGAGATCGGGGCCCCGCCCTACGCCGACACCCTCAGCTACACCGAGGCGCTGGCCTCGAACCCGAGGTGGGTGAGCTTCGAGCACGGCGACGACTACAAGGCCGCCTCGGAGTACCCCGCCAGCCTGGTCGTGCCGGAGTACTCCCTGATCGAGCAGCTACGCGGCATGGCGGCCATCGCGGAGACGTTCCACGTGCTCTACCCGCAGCTCGCCGAGACCGACTTCCGCACCCAGGTGCCGCGTCTGGAAGTGCCCGTGTTCATCGTGCAAGGTGAGCACGAGGCGTCCGGGAGGTCGACGCTGGCCCGCGAGTGGTTCCAGCAGCTGTCGGCGCCCACCAAGGAGTACGTCGTCTTCGACCGGTCCGGGCACACACCGCCCTACGACGAGCCCGGACGCTTCGCCGACTACCTGCGCACGGTCGCCGACCAGGTCGAAGCAGCGTGACCTGATCCGCCGCTGCTGGGGCGCGTGCAGCAGCCAGGCTGACGTGGGCACGCCGCCACCTCAGCCGAGAGCGGCCACCACCTGCTCGGCAAGCACAAGCGCCGCACCGTCATCGGCGGGGATGACGGTCACCTGGACGAAGTACGGGCCCACCTGCACCCCGACGAGGCCGCCGACGACGTAGCCGTCGGTGCCGCCGGCCATCTCGACGTCCTGGGCGGCACCGAGAACCGCCTGCGTCGTCTCTCGCTGGGAGACGGCGCTGCTCTGGTCGACGAACACCTGCACGAAGGCGACAGGCGCTGCGTCTGTGCTCCACTCGCAGATCGACTGGTTCGCGCTGGACAGGTCGGCGTTGAGCGCACCGTCCTCGGCATCACTGCTGGTGGCCGCGGCCACCTGCTCGGCGCTCAGCAGCGTGCAGGCATCGATCCCGAACGCGCCCGCGTCGGAGTCCGTGACGTCCGGGCTGGACGTCTGGGCCTCACCGGTCGTGACTGCTGCGTCGCCTTCGGACGGGGCAGCAGGCAGTGGCGACGGATCGTCCGACCCACCGCACGCGACGAGCGCGACGACGAGAACGCCTGCGACGAGACCTTTGCCAACCCCTCGGTGGCCCATGGCCGACTCCCCAGTGGCGGCGACACGGCCCGTGGTCAGCGGGGCTTCCGTGCAGCCCGCCCTCGTACCTACTCCATCAACGTACTCCCGCCGGAGCCTGAACGGGTCGTGCCGACTCCGGCTTGCGCGCCCCCCGACCCCCGACGGCGCAGCGCCTTCTCGACGCCGACGACCAGCATGACGCTGAGCGCGACGGCGACGATGCGCCCCCATGCGGCCAGGTCGATCGGCGCAGACTCGAACACGACGTGGAAGAAGGGTAGGTAGGTGAACAGCCCCTGCAACGCGACCATGGCCGCCATCCCAGCCAGCAGCGGTGGGTTGCTGAAGAACCCGAGCGTCATGAACGACTGCGTGAGGCTGCGGCAGTTGAGCAGGTAAGCAGTTTCCACAAGCACGAAGACGTTGACCGCGACGGTGCGGGCCTCGGCCGTCGTGGCCCCGCTCGCAAGCTCGTACTCGAACAGCCCGAACGCGCCGATGAGCATCAGCACCGACACCAGGACGATCCGTTCGACCAGCACTCGAGTGAGGATGGGCTGGTCAGGGTCGCGGGGCGGACGGTCCATGATCCCCGGCTCTTTCGGCTCGAACACCAGCATCAGGCCGAGAAGCAGCGCGGTCGTCATGTTGATCCAGAGCACCTGGACGGGCAGCACAGGCAAGGTGGCGCCGAGCATGATCGCGGTGAGGATGACCAGGCCCTCGCCGAGGTTGGTGGGAAGCGTCCAGGTGATGAACTTCGTGATGTTGTCGTAGACGCCGCGGCCTTCTTCGACCGCTGCCTCGATGGTCGCGAAGTTGTCGTCGGTGAGCACCATCGCGCTGGCGTCCTTGGCAACCTCTGTGCCGGCGTGGCCCATGGCGATGCCGATGTCGGCCTGCCGCAGGGCGGGGGCGTCGTTCACCCCGTCACCCGTCATGGCCACGACGTGGTTCTGGGCCTGCAGCGTCTCGACGAGGCGCAGCTTGTGCTCCGGGGTGACGCGAGCCAGCACGTTCGCCGACGCGGCGGCGCGGGCGAAGTCGGCGCTCGACAGGTCGCGCAGCTCAGCGCCGGTGACGGCGACCGGGTCACCCTGGTGGGTGCCCAAGCCGATCTCCGCAGCGATCGCTCGCGCCGTGGCAGCGTGGTCGCCGGTGATCATCTTGACCTCGATGCCGGCGCGGTGGCACGTGCGGATCGACGCGACCGCCTCGGGCCGAGGCGGGTCGTGCATCCCGACGAGCCCGAGCAGTGTGAACCTTGGCGCGTCCAGATCGGCCGCAGCCAGCCGGTCGGTGCCCGCCGGCACGGCGACGCTGGCGACGGCGAGCACACGCAGCGCCTGGCGACCCATCTCGTCGACGGCCTGAGCGACCCACGCGGGGTCCAGCGGGCAGACGTGCCCGTCTGCGGCGCGGACGGAACCGGCCAGCGGCAGCACCGCCTCCACGCCGCCCTTGACCACGAGCAGCCGCTGCTCGGTGTCCGGCTCTGCATGCAGGGTGGCCATGCGCTGGGTCTCCGACGAGAACGGGATCTCGTCGATCCGCCGGTGCTGCTCGACCAGGTGCGCACCGTCGATCCCCGCCTTGGCTGCCGCGCTGAGAAGCGCGACCTCGGTCGGGTCCCCGACCGCGACCCACTCGTCGTCTCGGTGCTTGAGCACGGAGTCGTTGCACAGCACCCCCGCCTGCAGCGTCTCGGCCAGCGCGGCGTCCGTCCCGTTCGCGACCGGCGTGCCGTCGCCGTCGAGCACCCTGCCGCTGGGCTCGTAGCCCGTGCCGGTGACGGCGTACCGGCCGGACGCGGTGACCACGGTCGTCACCGTCATCTGGTTCTGGGTCAGCGTGCCGGTCTTGTCGCTGCACACGACCGTCGTCGCGCCCAGGGTCTCCACCGCCGGCAGCCGGCGGATGATGGCATGGCGTCTCGCCATCCGCGACACCCCGATCGCGAGGATGATCGTGACGGCGGCCGGCAGGCCTTCCGGGATCGCCCCGACGGCGAGGGCGATGGCTGCTGTGACCATGTCGGCCACGGGCTCGCCGCGGGAGAGCCCGAGCACGAACGTGAGCCCGGCGAGCACGAGGATGACGACGGTCAGCAGGCGGCTGAAGGCGGCCAGCTTGCGGGTGAGTGGCGTCTGCACCCCGCCGGACTCACCGACGAGGCGGTGGATGAGCCCGAGCTCGGTGTCACCGCCGGTCGCGACGACGACCCCGGTGGCGGTGCCGGCCACGACGAGGGAGCCCGAGAAGGCCATGTTGGCCCGGTCGGCCAGCTCGGCGCTCTCGTCCACGGCCACGGCCTGCTTGGCCACGGGCACCGACTCACCGGTGAGCGCGGACTCGTCGATCGACAGGCCGCGAACCCGCAGCAGGCGCATGTCGGCCGGAACCTTGTCCCCGGCCTCCAGCGCCACGACGTCGCCGGGCACCAGCTCGGTGGAGTCGAGGCGCACGCGTTCGCCGTCGCGCACCACGATGGCGTGCGTACGGGTCATGGCCATCAGCGCTGACAGCGCCTTCTCCGCCCGCTCCTCCTGGAGGAAGCCGACGACGACGTTGACGAGCACCACGCCCGCGATCACCGCGGACTCGATCCACTCCGCCAGGGCGATCGTGAGCGCCAGCGCGACCAGCAGCACATAGACGAGGGGGTGGTGGAAGTGCCGCAGCACGCGGACGACCGGGCCGCGGCGACGGGGCGGCGGCAGCACGTTCGCCCCCCATCGGGCGAGCCGCGAGTGCGCCTCCTGCTCGCTCAGCCCTCGCTCAGGATGGGTCTCAAGCAGCAGCACCACTTGGTGCTCGGGCAGGGCGTGGTGCCCGGCCTGCCCGACGGTGGTTGGCATCCGCGCTCACTCAGAACCCTGGTGCGTCACCATCACCGGACGGCGCGACTGCGCCAGCAACCCCTCGGCCACGCTGCCCAGCAGCCGCCTCGACACCCCGCGCCCGCGGGTGCCCACGACGACCATGTCGGCGTCGTGACGTTCGGCCACCTCGGCCAACGCCTGCACCGGACGCCCCGCGACGACCTCGACCGTCACGTTGTGGTCGGTGAGGGTCTTCGCCACCTCCTCCAGCCGGTCGGTCGCCGCGGACACTCCCGCCCCGCTCGGGTCGATCTCTGTGTCGTAGTCGACCACCTCGCACAGCACCAGGCAGCACCGACGATCGCCCATGACGGTCGTGGCCACGGCCAGCGCGTGCTCCGAGTCCGGCGACCCGTCCATGCCCACGACCACCTTGGTGCCGGAGGCGTCGACCGCCGGCCGCTCGACGAGCACATGCGAGGTGCGCTCGACCCGGTCGATGAACACGAGAAGCGAGAACGGCCCGAGGATCAGGCTACCCAGCAGCCACACGCCTGACGGGTGCCCGTGCCGGTACAGGTAGTAGTAGCCCGCCAGCCCGCCCAGCAACCACACAGCCAGCGACACCCATGCGAACGTCGATCCACCCATGCTTCCAGCGTGACGGAGGTAGCCCAGTTCCGGAAGAGTCGAGCGTCCCTAGTCCGCGCTACGCAGAGTTCACCAAGCGTTCACCATGACGCCGTGGTGTGCCCTGGCCTGCCCAGCGGTGGCGACTCGCCACGGCGCGTCCGGCCGGGGCGTGTCTTGCCACGTCGTGGGGCACAGCGATGACGGTTCTCGGAGCAGTCATCGTCGTCGCGACGCCGGCGGTCATGGCCTCGGGCAAGGTGCCGCCGGTGCTGGCACTGGGCGCCGGTCTGAGGCATCGTCGCGATGCTCATCCCGGCGGCGAAAGAGCTCGAGCAGACGCGACGCGTCCCCTACCGGGAGATGCTGCTGCCCATCGCCACGTCACCACGCCGGCAGGCTCGGTGACGCTCATCGAAACCAGCAAGGTGACGATGCTGTCGTTCGCGCCCGTGGCGTTGCCGGTAGCCCTGGTCGGGTGGGCAGTCATCTACCTCACGGCGCCCGGGCCCTGGGGTGCTCGCGCTGTGGAAGAGCCCGCGGCTCGGGCTGTCCCCGCACCGCCTGTACGAAGTGACGGTCGGCACCGGCCAGCACTGCGGTCGTCGTGGGCTACCTGCTGCTCGTGCCGTGAGTCCTGCTTCGATGGAGCCATGAACGCTGACGTCGATGCCGCCCTGGGGGACGCCGCGGAGTACTTGCGCGTCGCGATCGCCGACTCCGTCGCCACTGTCGAGGTTCACCGACCGGCCAAGCACAACGCCATCTCGTATGCGATGTGGCACGCGTTCGGCCGCCTGATGCCGGTCTTGGCCGAGGACGACGACGTCGACGTGGTCGTCATGCGCGGCACACCCGGGGGGCCCTTCAGCGCTGGAGCCGACATCGCGGAGTTCAAGACGCTGCGCGCCGACCCAGCTGGAGCGCGTCGCTACGGCGAGGCCGTCGAGGCGGGGGAGCAGGCCATCGTCGGCTTCCCCAAGCCCACGGTCGCCCTCGTGGAGGGCTTCGCCATCGGTGGGGGGACGCAGCTCGCCGTGGCCTGTGACCTACGGGTGTGCGGCGAGTCGTCCCGCTTCGGCGTCACACCTGCCAAGCTCGGCATCATCTACGCGCTGCCGTCCACGGCCCGGCTGGTCGAGACGGTCGGGTCGGCGTGGGCGCGCTGGATCCTGCTCACCGGCGAGCTGCTCTCCGCCGACGTCGCCCTGCGCATCGGGCTGGTGCACGAGGTCGTGGCTGACGACGCGGTCGCCGACCGCGCGTACGCCGTGGCGGCCACGCTCGCCACGCGTGCGCAGGTGTCGCTGCGGGGAGGCAAGCAGATGATCGACCGAGCGGTCGCCGCGCACACAGTCGAGGACGACGAGGTGCTCGCGATCTACCAGCAGTCGTGGACGAGCGCGGAGTACGCCGAAGGAGTGGCGGCCTTTCTGGAGAAGCGTCCGCCCGACTTCCACGCCGCCCGGCCCCGCCACCAGACCTGACGGGTGTCAGCCCTGGGGTGCGTCGAAGACGGGCGCGCGCTTCTGCATGAACGCCGTCACGGCCTCGACGAACTCAGGGGACTGCAGGCGCTCCTTGAAGAGGACGAGCTCGGTGCCGATACGGGCGTCCAGCCCCGCCGTGTCGTCGCGCAGCAGCCTCTTCGTCAGGCGCACAGCGGCCGGCGGCTGACCTGCCAGGCCGTCGGTGAACTCCCGCGCCGCACGCACCTGCTCGCCGACCGGCACGACGCGGCTCACCAGCCCGAGGTCGAGCGCGCGCCTGGCGTCCAGCTTCTGTCCGGTCAGCAGGATCTCCGCGGCTCGCAGGTAGCCGGTGACCCGCGGAAGCAGCAGCGAGCTGCCGGCCTCGGGCACCAGCGCCATGTTGACGAACGGGAACTGGAGCACGGCGTCATCGGCCGCCACGACGTGCTCGCAGTGCAGCAGCATCGTCGCGCCTATGCCCACTGCCGGGCCCTGGATGGCGGCGACCAACGGTACGGACGCCGAGGAGAGCGCCCGCAGGAACCGTAGGACAGGTGGCTCGTCCTCCATCGACCCGGTCAAGAAGTCCTGCAGGTCGTTGCCCGCGCTGAAGGCCGAGCCTGCCCCGCTGATCAGCACGCTGCGCACCGACACGTCGGCCTCGGCCTGCTCGACGGCATCGGCCAGCACCGCGTACATCTCCGAGGTGAGAGCGTTCTTCTTGGCTGGCCTGTTCAGCTCGATCTCGACGGTGGTGCCGTGACGAGCGACGGAGACGAGGTCGGTCATCCCTCGACCCTACTTCTGAGCCGCGAACGCGTTGGTGACCCCGTCGGCGTACCGCTCGGCGATCTCATCCGGCACGAAGAAGTCCATCAGCGGCTTCTTGCCGCTGGCGGGTCCGTACACGCTGAAGTCGGTGACGCCCTCGTCGCGCAGCACCTGCTCGTCGATGAAGAAGTTGCCGGTGCACTCCCGCGACGGGCGGGTGACGATCGCGTGGGCGGCGTCGGCCAGCACCTCCGGCGTGCGGCTGACCGCTGCCATCTCGTCGCCGCCGAGCACGTTGCGCACCGCTGCGGTGTCGACCGTGGTGAGCGGCCACAGGGAGTTGACTGCGACGCCCTGCTCGGCGAACTCCGCCGACATGCCCAGCGTGCACATGCTCATGCCCATCTTGGCCATCGTGTACGCGGTGTGCCCGGCGAACCACTTGGCCGCCATGTCGAGCGGGGGCGCCATGTTCAGGATGTGTGGGTTGTCGGCCTTCAGCAGGTGCGGCAGGCAGGTCTTCGACACCAGGAAGGTTCCGCGAGCGTTCACCTGGTTCATCAGGTCGTAGCGCTTCATCTCGGTCTGCAGCGTGCCGGTGATGCTGATGGCGCTGGCGTTGTTGATGCACACGTCGATGCCGCCGAACTCCTCCACCGTGCGCGTCACGGCGGCGATCACCTGCTGCTCGTCACGGATGTCGCACTGCACGCCGAGCGCCTGGCCACCGGCCTCGCGGATCTCCTCCGCCGCGGTCGACAGCGTGCCGGGCAGCTTCGGGTGCGGGTCGACGGTCTTGGCCGCGACTGCCACGTTCGCGCCGTCGCGGGCGGCTCGCTTGGCGATCGCCAGGCCGATGCCACGGGTGGCGCCGGTGATGAAGAGGGTCTTTCCAGCCAGGGACATCCGTACTCCTCGTTCGTGGTGGTCGATGCAGGCTAATATGCGCATGAGTGCATATGCAAGGAGTGTCATGTCTCTTTCCGAGGCCATCCTGGTCTGCCTGGCTGACGAGCCACTGACCGGCTACGACCTTGCCAAGACGTTCAACGAGACCATCGGCTTCTTCTGGCGCGCCGACCACCAGCAGATCTACCGCTCGCTGCGGCTGCTCAAGGACGCCGGTCTGGTCACCGACGAGCTCGTCGTCCAGCAAGGTCGACCCAACAAGAAGGTCTACTCGATCACCCGAGCCGGACGCGATCGCCTGATGACCTGGTCACAGGAGAGCGGGCCGCCGGCCTCGGTGAAGGACGACATGATGGTCAAGCTCTACGGGCTCGAGCACGTCGACGTGGATGCCATGCGCGACCAGGTGGCCGAGCGGTTGACGCACCACCGGGCGCGCCTCGCCCTGTACGAGCGGATCGAGTCCACGTCCTTCACCGACGTCGACCCGACCGACCCGACGCAGGTGGGACGGTCGCTGGGGCTGCAGCTCGGCCTCGCCTACGAGCGCGTCTGGATCGACTGGTGCCTCGACGCACTCGCCTCCCTGGACCAGATCACGGCAGGCTCGCCGCATGACCTCTGAGCGTGAGCTCGCGCAGAACCGCGACCTGTGGGCGGCCGTCAACAGCCAGCACACCGACGATGCCGCCGACACGGTGTGGAACGCCGACGAGATCACCTGGGGACTCTTCTCGGTCCCGGAGGCGTCCGTGCAGGCTCTCGGCGAGGTGCGCGGACGCGACGTCGTCGAGCTCGGGTGTGGCACCGCGTACTTCTCGGCCTGGCTCGCCCGACGCGGGGCACGTGCCGTCGGTGTCGACCTCAGCCCGCACCAGCTCGCGACCGCACGCCGATGCCAGCAGCAGTACGGGCCGACCTTCCCGCTCGTCGAGGCGGACGCGACCGACGTTCCACTGCCGTCGCGGTCGTTCGACCTCGTCGTGAGCGAGTACGGGGCGAGCGCGTGGTGCGACCCGGTGGGCTGGCTCGCCGAGGCGGCGCGGCTGCTGCGGCCCGGTGGGCGGCTGGTGTTCTTGGCCAACAGCGTGCTCGCGACGCTGACGGTGCCCGCTGACGGCGGTTTCGCCGGCGACCGCCTGCTGCGCGCGCAACGCGGCACGTACCGCATCGAGTGGCCCGGCGGGGGCACCGAGTACCACCCGTCGCACGGGGAATGGATCTCGCTGCTTCGTCGTGCCGGGTTCGCGGTGCAGGCCCTGCACGAGCTCTACGCCCCGGACTCGGCCACCACCCCCGACTACTACGTCATCGCCACTGCCGAGTGGGCACGCTCGTGGCCGGCCGAAGACCTGTGGGTCGCCTCGTTGACCTGAGCCGGGAGTCGGCGCGGGCGACAAGCGAACGGCAATTCAGTAGTCTGAGTTCTACCGAGAGGGGAGTACCCCGCAAGTCCCGCGATCGTCAGCACGGTGCCCCGGCACCCGGTGGCGGGGCCGGTCGCCGCGGCGGCCGAGGGAGAGACCTTGAGGCGATGTCCATGACGACGCCTCGAGGAGGCGCTATGCACCAGACCCTCGTCCGCCCGCACCCGCTCGACACGGCCACGGTTCTGCACCTGCAGTCGTCGCGTGGCTACCCCTGCATCTCGCTGCTGCTTCCTACGACACCGGGCCAGCGGCTCGACGTCGCCGATCGGGCGGCGCTGGAGGAGCTGGCGGCCCAGGCGCGTCGGCGCGTGCGTGAGGAGTCGCCGGCTGCTGGTGAGGCGACGCTCGCTCGCCTGGACGACGCCGTCACCGCGGTGATCGAACGGCCCGTGCACGCCGCGCTGGCGCTGTTCGTCAACGCTGACTCCGCCGAGGTGGTCGACCTTCCGGTACCCGTGCAGCGGCGTTGCGTGGTCGACCCGACCTTCGCCACCCGCGACCTGGTGCGCGCCCTGCACCGCACTCCCCGGCACGTGCTGCTCCTGCTCGCGGCGAACGAAGCACGCCTGCTGGACGGGGCGCTGGGCAAGCTAGGGCCGGCAGCCTCGACGAGGTTCCCGATGGACGCGGCCGACACTGCCGGCGCCTCCGCACCGGACGCCTTTCTGCGTGCGGTCGACCGAGCGCTGGGTGCCTACCTGCGGGTCCACCCGGCCCCGGTGCTCATCGCAGCTGCCGAGCCGACTCTGTCGGCGTTTCGTGGCATGTCGACGAACCTGTCCCGGCTGGCCGGCACCATCCCGGGCAACCACCTACGCACGCCGCTGCCCGACCTCGCCGCTCACGTGCGCCTTCTGCTGGAGGGCTACCTGCTCAGCCGGGAGGCCGAGGCGATGGAGCTGCTCGCGACCCGTCGCGGCCAGAAGCGGGCCGCGCTCGGCATCGACGAGTGCTGGCGGGCGTCGCGCTGGGAGCGCCCGGAGATGCTCGCGGTCGAGGAGGGCTTCTTCTACCCGGCCTGGGTCAGCGACGACGGCGACGAGCTCACGCCCACCGACAACCCGGCCGAGCTCGGCGCCATCGACGACGTCGTGGACGAGCTGATCGAGGCAGTGCTCACCCGCGGTGGCTGGGTCGCCCTGGTGCAGGACGGCATCATCCCGGACGGGGCGAGGGTGGCCCTCACCCTTCGGCAGTGACGTCGGACCGCCAAGGGTGCGCCGCAGCACGCAGCATCGGCACCTGCAGGGGCAGCCGGGCCCACACCGCCGCCTTGAGGGCGGGGTGAGCGCTCGACCGCTGCGTCGCCACGGCGTGCCACGCGTTGCCCGGCCAGACGACGAGCAGGGTCGCCGTCGTCGCGGCCGGCGCCCAGCGGGCACCGCGCGCCAGACCGACGGCGCAGACCAGCTCGGCCACCCCGGTGCCGACGGTCCACGCGTCCGGCGCCGGAAGAGCCGGGGGGATCAGCGGACGAAAGACCCTCGGCCGCACCAGGTGCACCGTGCCGCTGACGGCGAACGCGCCCGCGACCGCCTGTGCCCCAGGACGCAACGACGACCAGGCGATGCCCATGGAGCCGATCCTGCCAGGCCGGCCTGGCAGTGCCCAGCCGAGGCTGCGCGGGCGCCGGCCACGACCAGGACGGATACTTGTCCTCGATGAGCAGCCCCGATCGTCTCGACCGCCCGCGTACCGCCGGCGACGTCGTGCGGCCGGTTCTGCTGCTGCTCGCGCTCATGTGGGCGATCGAGATCGTGGACGCCCTGCTGCCGGTCGCACTCGACCAGTTCGGCATCCAGGGCCGCACGGCGTCGGGCCTCGTCGGCGTGGCGCTCGCCCCGCTGCTGCACGGCGGGTTCGGGCACCTGATGGCCAACACGGTGCCGTTCCTGGTGCTCGGGCTGCTCGTGGCCTGGCGGAGCCGCGACTTCTTCTGGGCAGTTCTCACCGTGGTGGTCGTGCTCAGCGGGCTCGGCGTCTGGCTGCTCACCTCCCCGGCCACGGTCACCATCGGGGCGAGCTCGGTCGTGTTCGGCTTCGCGGCCTACCTCGTGACAGCCGGCGTGCTCACGCGGCACTGGCTCGACATCGTCATCGCCCTGGGCGTCGTCGCCGTCTACGGCACGATGCTCACCGGCGTGCTGCCCTTCACCGTCCCCGACGGCGTCTCGTGGCTCGGGCACCTGCTGGGGGCACTGGCCGGCGTCGCCGCCGCCTTCGCGTTCGCCCGACGCACGTAGGGCGCCGGCTAGCCGGGGGCCAGATGGGTGAGCACCTGCGTGATGACGACCGACCCCTCGCCGACGCTCGCGGCAACCCGCTTCACCGACCCCGAGCGCACGTCGCCGACCGCGAACACACCGGGCAGCGAGGTCTCGTACGGCAGCGGCGGCCGGTCGAGGGGCCAGACGTCGGCGGACACGTCGCGACCGGTGAGCACGTACCCGCGCTCGTCGCGACACACCTCGGGCGGTAGCCACTGGGTGTGGGGCACCGCGCCGATCATGATGAGCAGACCTTCCACGTCGATCTGCTGGGTCTGCCCGCTGCTGCGGTCGCGCACCGTCATGCCGCGCAGCCGGTCGTCACCCGACCCGGCGACCGCCTCGACGCCGGTCAGCACGGTCACCTTCGACTCGGCCTCGAGCTCGTCGATGAGGTAGCGCGACATGCTCACCTCGAGCGTGCTGTCGCGCACGAGCAGGGTCACGTGGCTGGCGTAGCGCGCCAGGTACATCACCGCCTGCCCGGCGGAGTTGCCCCCGCCGACGACGGCGACCGGCACCCCGGTGAACGAGCGTGCCTCCGACGGGGACGCGCCGTAGAACACCCCCGACCCCAGGTGGCACTCGATCGACTCCACCCCGAGGCGCCGATAGGCGACGCCGAGGGCCAGCACCACGCTGCGGGTGCGCACCTCACCCTGGCCGGCGACCTCGACGACGAGCCGGTCGCCCTCGGTGCGCATCGCTGTCACCTCCTGGGTGAGCATGAAGCGGGCGCCGAAGACCCACGCCTGCTGGTAGCCGCGCTGGGCCAGCTCGGCTCCGGTGACGCCGCGGTTGAACCCCAGGTAGTTGCGGATCAGCGTGCTCGTGGCGGCCTGCCCGCCCAGGGCCTCGCGCTCGACGACGAGCGCCTGAAGGCCCTCGGCAGCCGCGTAGACGGCAGTGGCCAGCCCGGACGGGCCGGCACCGACGATCACCACGTCGACCGACTCCGACTCCGACATCTCGGTGCTCACGCCGTACCCGCGCACGAGCTCGGTGCCCGACGGGTCGCGCAGCACGCGGTTGCCCAGCGCCGGCATCACGACGATCACCTCAGCCGGGTCGTCCAGCTCGACGCCGGCGTCGAGCAGCAGCCGTCCGGCGGCGAGGCTGTCGCGGTCCATGAGCTGGTGCGGCACACCGTTGCGGGTGAGCAGGTTGTCGAGCTCGTGCCCCCGCGCGGCCCAGCGGGCGCAGATCACTGCGATCTCCGGCGGCCCCTGTGCTCGGGTGCGGCTCCACTCGTGCAAGAACTCGCCGATCGTGCGGTGGAAGTACTCGTCCGGGGACTTCCACGGCTTGAGGACGTAGTAGTCGATCTCGCCGAGGGACATGCCGCGCAGGATGAGGTCGGCGGTGCCACGGTCGGCCCAGCCGCCCCAGGGGATGAGCAGGGCGCGTCGAGCGTCCGGGAACTGCGTGCGCGTGCTGGCCAGCAGGGTCTCGACCTCGTCCTGCGGCAGGTCGGAATCGATCAGCAGCAGCGCCAGGTCGCCGCCGGCCGTCGCGGTGCGCGCCAGCTCGTCCGCCGCCGCGCGCAGGCTCGACTCACCGCGCACCCGGAAGTCGCCGCCGAGGCGGCGGGAGAGCTCGCCCTCGGTTCGGTCGAGAGCGTCAAGGTCGGAGTCCACGGCAAGGACGAGCGGGCGGCGGGACATGTGCGCTGACGCTAGCCGTCGTGGGCCTGCGGGGCCGAGGCGATCGCGACGTGGCACCGTTGCCGCCATGCCTGACCTGATTGCTGCCGACGTCCCCGACCCGTCCGCCGCCGACGCGGACTACCGCGACGTGAATCGGGCCAGCTGGGACGAGCGTGCACCGGCGCACGCCGCGTCTGCCACCTACGGCCTCGCGCGCTTCGCCGCCGACCCGACGTTCATCAGCGACGTGGTGCGCTTCGACCTGCCGCTCCTCGGGGACGTCGCCGGGCGGCGCGGAGTGCACCTGCAGTGCCACATCGGCACCGACACCGTCTCGCTGGCGCGGCTCGGGGCCACGATGACAGGGCTCGACTTCTCGTCGGCATCCCTGGCGGAGGCGCGCCGACTCGCGGCGGCCGCCGGTGCCGACGTCGCCTTCGTCGAGGGCGACGTCTACGACGCGGTCGCTCTTCTCGAGCCCGAGGGGTTCGACCTGGTGTTCACCGGGATCGGCGCGCTGTGCTGGCTGCCGAGCATCACCCGCTGGGCTGAGGTCGTGGCCGGTCTGCTGCGTCCCGGGGGACGGCTGTTCATCCGTGAGGGGCATCCCGTGCTGTGGTCGCTCCAGTACGACCGACAGGACGGGCTGCTGGTGATCGACTACCCCTACCTCGAGCGACCCGAGCCCATCGTCGAGCAGACCGAGGGCACCTACGTCGACACCGACGTGACGTTCCAGGCGACCGTGACGCACGAGTGGAACCACGGCATCGGGGAGATCATCACCGCCCTGATGAACCACGGCATGGAGATCACCGGGTTCGTCGAGCACGACAGCATCCCGTGGGAGGCGCTGCCCGGGCAGATGGAGCCGATCGGCGCCGGGGAGTACCGGCTGGCAGACCGGCCCTGGCGGCTGCCGCACAGCTACACCCTGCAGGCTCGCAAGGTGCGCTAGCGGGCCCCTCCTCGTACCTGCAGCGTGTCGAGCAGTCGCTGCGTCGAGGCGGCGATCTCGTCCACCGCTGCGTCGAAGGCTGCAGCGTTGTGCGCGGCCGGCGTGCGAAAGCCGCTGATCTTGCGGACGTACTGCAGCGCCGCGGCGTGCACGTCGGAGTCGCCGACGTCCTCGGTGTAGGGCGGTCGCAGAGTCTTGATGCTTCGACACATGGTGGCGACGCTAGCCGGGGCGACCACCGACGGGCCGCTCGTTGGCGCCCGGCACCAGCACCCGGCTGACCGTGCGGGAGACGAGCTGGGTGAGGCGCTCGAGCGGGCCTTGGCCCAGCAGGGCTCGCCACACGAGCGCGAAGACGACCACGGCGACCACGTGCCACCCGTACGCCATCGGCATCGTTCGCGGCAGCAGCGTGTCGAGCAGCACGATGTGCAGGCTGTAGAGCGTCAGGGTCATGCCACCGACCGCGACCAAGGGAGCGGCCCACCACTGCGGGCGGGTGAGCACGAGCAGGAAGAAGCCGAGCACAGCCAGAGCGGCGCCGATGGTCGTGGCGAGGTCGAACGGGGTCGCCGTGTGCGGCGCGGCCACCGCCAGCCACCACCACGACCCGGTGGGGGTCGTGCCGAACAGCCCGGTGGTGAGCATCTGCTCCAGCGGGCCGCCGAACAGCTCAGGGGTCTGCGCCCGGAGAACGTCCAGCCCGCCGAAGCGGTCGAGCAGAGCTTCGGAGACGACGCGGGCAGCCACGGCCAGGGCGGCACCCCCGCCGAGCAGCCACCAGGCGACGGTGCGGCTGCGCAGGTCGAGCTTGCCGACGGCGAGCCCGGCGAACAGGTAGGCCATCCAGGGCAGGGCGGGGTAGTAGCCGGTGAGCGTGAGCTCGGAGAGGCTGTCCCACCAGGGCCGGTCGAAGAAGTCCAGGGTCGGCACCGCGTACGACGCCGGCGGGACGTGCGGCCGCAGCGCGTGCGACAGCACCGGCGCGAGCACGACGGTGCCGAGCGACCAGGCGGCCAGCGCCCGCGCGCTCAGGCCGAGGAAGGGCAGCGCCAGCACGAAGAAGACGCCGTAGTACACGAGGATCACCGCGACGCCCGCCTCCGGGATGCCCAGCGCGAGTCCCAGCCCGACGAGCAGCAGGGCGCGCGTGGCGACGTTGACGCGGTCGCGGGCACGCTGTCGCCCGGAGGTCGCCGCGGTCCACCTCGTGAGCAGCGCGAGGCCGACTCCGGCGAGAACGGCGAACAGCGCGGACGAACGTCCCGCTGCGAGGTGGAAGGCCAGCGTGACCTCTCCGTCGGCGCCCACGGCCGGCACGATGTGCACCGCCATCATGCCCAGCAGGGCGACCCCGCGGGCGGCGTCCACACCCAGCACGCGGTGCCGGGTCCAGGTGCTCACGGGCGCACGGTAGAGGGCGCCGGGTCTACCCGCCGTGTGACCCCGGTTACCCGGGGCGGGGTGCTTGCTGCTTCTATGTCGCCATGCGCCTGGACCACGTCGTGTACGCGGCAGAGCCGGACGGGCTGGCGGCGACTGCGTCGCGGCTCGCCGCCGCGCTGCGTGCGGAGTTCATCGATGGCGGGGTCCATCCCGGCTTCGGAACCCGCAACAAGATCCTTCCGCTCGCCAACGGTCACTACCTCGAGGTCGTCGAGGTGCTGGACCATCCTGCGGTCGACAAGATGCCCTTCGGGCAGGCCGTCCGGGCACGATCGGCCGAGGGTGGCGGGTGGCTGGGATGGGTCGTCGCCGTCGGCGACATCGCGCCGGTCGAGCAGCGTCTCGGCCGCGCCGCCTACCAGGGCCACCGCACACGTCCGGACGGGACGGAGCTGTTCTGGAAGCAGATCGGCGTCACCGGTCTGATCAACGACCCGCAGCTGCCGTTCTTCATCTCGTGGGAGATCGACGAGTCACTGCACCCGAGCACCAACGCGACGGCCCAGGTCGGGCTGTCGCGGCTCGACATCGCCGGCGACCCGCAGCGACTGGCCGACTGGCTCGGCGAGCCGGAGAGTCATCCCCTCGACGACGTCCAGGTCGAGTGGCTGGCCCCGCACGGAACCCCTGGCTTGCTTGCCGCACACTTCACGACACCGGACGGCACGGTGCGCATCTAGCCGTTCGACGGTACGCCGAGGTTCTCGGTGGGGACGAACAGCGCGAGCAGGTCGGCCACCTCGCGCTCGGCCTCGAGCGGGTGGCGGAAGCGACCACCCGACAGCAGCCGGTAGCGGTTGCGCCGGCCCACCCGGGTGACGTCGACGTACTCGAAGTCGGCGAGGTCGTGGACGATCTTCTGGGCCGCCCGCTCGGTGATGCCCACGCGTGCGGCGATGTCGCGCAGCCTGATGTCGGGGTCGCGCGCGATGCAGAGCAGGACGTGAGCGTGATTCGTGAGAAACGTCCAGCTGTCGGCCACCAGCAGACGGTAGCAACGTGATTCCGGTATTGCGCGCGGGTTCGTCGTGCTGGGGTGCCCATCTCGCCCGGGACCGTCCGTTCAGGCGAGCGCGGCGACCGCTCGTCGCGTCTGGCCGACGTACCCGCCGCCGAACAGAACGACGTGCACGAGCAACGGGTGCAACCAGAAGAACGGCACCCGCTCGTCCCATCCCGGCGCCAGGGGCGAGGCGGCGTGGTAGGCGTCGCGCACGTCGGTGAGGTAGGGCAGGCCGAACAGCGCAAGCATCGCCAGGTCGGCCTCCGGGTGGCCGCCGTGCGCCGCGCCGCCGTCGACCAGAACGGCCCCGCCGGCAGTCCAGACGACGTTGCCCGACCAGAGGTCGCCGTGCACCCGGGCAGGCGCGGGCACGGCCGCGTGCGGGCCGTGCGCCGCGACGACGCGCTCGACGGCATCGGCGTCCGAGGTGCTCAGCAGGCCACGATCGACGGCCCGGCGCAGGTATGGCGCGATGCGTCCGCTCCACCAGAGGTCGGTGAACGACGGGTAGGGGCCGTTGGGCAACGGGAGCGGGCCGATGAAGCCGTCGCCGTCGTCCCGGCCCCACACCGCAGACCCGGCAGCGTGGGTGCGGGCGAGGCGGTGCCCGAGCTGCTGCGCCTGCGCGCGCGTCGGGGAGGCGGGTCTCAGCCGGTCGAGCACGATCTGCGACCGGTCCACGTGCCGCACCGCCACCACGGGCACGCCGCCCTCGGCCTCGGCCAGCCACGCCAGCCCACGTGCCTCGCACTCGAAGAACCCGTCCGGGGCCGCTGGGTCGCGCTTGACGAACGTGTCCGGTGGGCTCACCGGGACGAGTCGGCCCCGTCGACGTGGGCCGCGAGCAACGGGAGCAGCCCGGCGACCGAGCGCTCGATGATGTCCAGGCCCGCGTCGAACTCCGCCTCGTCGCCGTAGTAGGGGTCAGGGACGTTCAGCTGGCCCGCGCCGTCGGCCAACGGGTCGAAGCTGCGCAGCAGCACCACGCGCTGTGCCGCGGCGGGGTCGGGGGCCAGGCGACGCATCGTGCGCAGGTTGTCCTCGTCCATCACCAGCAGCAGGTCGCGCTCGTCGAACCACGCGGCGCCGACCTGCCGCGCCCGGTGGGAGTCACCGTCGTAGCCGCGCCGCGCCAGGGCGTCGCGGGCCCGGGGGTCGGCGGCCTCGCCCAGGTGCCACGACCCGGTGCCGCCGGAGTCGACGTCGACCAGGTCGCCCAGCCCCGCCTCGTCCACACGATGGCGCAGGACGGCCTCGGCCATCGGGGAGCGGCAGATGTTGCCCAGGCACACCATGCTCACCCGGTAGGGCGAGCCGGCGGCCGGCGGCAGGCTCATCGCCGGTCGAGAACCTCGTCGACCGAGCGCCGGGCTGCCGACACGGTGGGGTCGCCGAAGCCCAGCCTCATCACCATCTGCGGGTGGCCGAACCCGGTGGTGGCGTCGCGCACCCGCCACCGGTGGGCCAGCATCTCCAGGGGCTCGTTGCGGAACGACGCCTGCACACCGTCCAACGTGGCCTCCAGCAGCACCCGCTGCAGGGCCTGGCCGGCGCGCAGCCAGTCGGTGCGGCTGTCGCCGTAGGTGGACAGCACCGCGATCGTCGGTTCCACCTCGAACTCGCCGGTGTCGTCGATCGGCAACGCGTGGTCGGGGTCGAAGTCGCGCACACCCTGGTGCCCGTTCGTCGTCGGGCGCGCCATCGCCTGCGCCGGGATGCCGTCGGTGCCCGGACGGGGCCGCACCCAGCTGCTCAGCTCGTCGTGGCGACGTCCGTCGCGTGCGATCTCGGTGGCCGCCTGGTCGGCGATCTCGAGCACGCGCTGAGCCGCGCCGGAGTCGAGCACGCTCAGCACGGCACCCTCGGCCGAGGCAGCGTCGACGATGCGGTTGACGAGTCCCGAGCCGAGCTGCCGGTTGTGGAACGGGCCACGGTTGGTGTGCCGCTCCGGGATGGCGCCGTGCAGCCAGCGCTCCTGCGGAGTCGGGGGCGTGCCCGGCGTGGCGGTGACGCGGGCGAGCAGCCGCGGGTCGTGCGGGTCAGGGGCCAGGCGCACCAGCGGTTCCAGGGACTGCGTGCGCAGGGCCAGCCGTGCGTTGAACAGGCCGGAGCCGCACGAGATCACCAAGAACCGACCCAGTGGATCGGTCACGCGCAGCACTCGGGCGGAGTCGGCGAAGAGCTCGAACAGCGTCCCGTGCTCGTCGGCGGAGACGTCCCAACGCCAGGGCTGGGTGTTGAGGACGCTCGGCGCACGGGTCGCCGCCTCGACGACCGCGCGTGCGTCGGCGTCCACGAGGCTGGTAGTCACGAGTAGGACGATCCGATCCTTGCCCCACTACTTGGGAGGGTCGAAGGTCCCCACGGGCCGGGGAGTACGGGACAATCACCGCGTGACCGACCCCTCCGCCGGCCCTTCCGCCGACTTCACTGCCGCTGACCGCGCTGCCTCGGAGTCGCCCGACGAGGCGACCAGTGAGCAGATTCGCGTGTTTCTCCTCGACGACCACGAGCTGGTGCGCCGGGGCCTTCACGACCTGCTGGAGGCGGAGCCCGACATCGCCGTCGTCGGCGAGTCCGGTCTTGCCAAGGAGGCCGCTCGCCGCATCCCGGCGCTGCGGCCGAACGTGGCGATCCTCGACGCCAGGCTGCCCGACGGCAGCGGCATCGACGTGTGCCGCGACATCCGCAGCGTCGACCCCAGCATCAACGCGCTGATCCTCACGTCCTACGACGACGACGAGGCGCTGTTCGCCGCCATCTTGGCCGGCGCGGCCGGCTATGTGCTCAAGCAGGTCAAGGGCTCCGACCTGGTCGACGCCGTTCGCCACGTGGCCGACGGCAAGTCGCTGCTCGACCCCGCCGTCACCGCCCGGGTGCTGGAGCGGGTGCGCAACGGACGCAGCACCCCGGCCGAGCTGGAGTCGCTGACCGAGCAGGAGCGGCGCATCTTGGCGCTCATCGCCGAGGGCCTCACGAACCGGCAGATCGCCGAGCGCATGTTCCTGGCGGAGAAGACCGTCAAGAACTACGTGTCGAGCCTGCTCGCCAAGCTCGGGCTGGAGCGGCGGACGCAGGCGGCCGTGCTCGCCTCGCGCCTGCTGCGCCAGGAGCCGTAGCCGACCTAGCCGAGCCCCAGGGGAACGCGCCAGACCAGCCGGGTGCCCCCGCCCTCGGCCGCGCGCAGCTGCATGCTGCCGCCGAGCTCGCCGGCGCGTGCGCGCAGGTTGCGCAGCCCGCTCTCCTGAACCGTGTCGGGCAGGCCCTTGCCGTCGTCCTGCACGCTGACGGCGATCTCGCCGTCACGCACGGCGACCTTGACGTTGACGCGCGCCGCCTCGGCGTGCCGCGCCGCGTTGGCCAGCGCCTCGGAGAGCACGGCTATGAGGTGCGGGCGGACGTCCAGGGGGATGGCTGAGTCGACCGGACCCTCCAGAGCCAGGGCCGGCACGATGCCGAGCTTGGCTGCTGCCTCGGACACGAGGTCGAGCAGCTCGCCGCGCAGGTCGTCGGTGCCGGGACGGCGGTGCAGGCTGAAGATCGTCGCTCGGATGTCGCGGATCGTCACGTCCAGGTCTTCGATGGCCGCCTCGACGCGCTCGCTGACCTCGGGGCGCACCGTCATGCGTGACGCACCCTGCAGGGCGAGCCCGGTCGCGAACAGCCGCTGGATCACCAGGTCGTGCAGGTCGCGGGCGATGCGGTCGCGGTCGGCCAGCACCGCGAGCTCGGCCCGGTCCTCCTCGGCCTGCACCCGGTCCAGTGCCAGCGCCGCCTGCGCAGCGAACCCGCGCACGGCCTCGGACGAGACGTGGGCGTTGTCGCGTGAGGTCGCGGTCTCCCAGGCCAGCACGAGACGTCCTTCGGCTCCGGCGGGAGCCGTGAACGGGACGCTGATCACCGGGTAGCCGAGACCAGGTGGCAGCCGTCCGGTGCTGCTGAGCAGCGCCCCGGGGTGAAGCCCCTCGAGGTCGGCCCCCTCGACCACGCCGACCACGAGGCGCCCGTCGTCGTCCTCGACCGCCAGTGCGGCGGCGTCGGCGTCGGACAGCTCACGGGCACGCCGCACGACCAACGAGACGGCGGCGCCGGCCTGGATGCGCCCGAGCAGCGCCGTCGTGATCTCCGCACTCGCCTCGACCCAGGTGCGGCGGCGCTCGGAGTCGGAGAACCGGCGGGCGTTGGTGATCGCGGTGCCCGCCGCAGCGGCCAGCGCGATCACGGTGCGCTCGTCGTCGTCGGTGAACGGCACCGGCTTCTCGGTGAGGTACAGGTTGCCGTAGACCTGCGACCCGATCTCGATCGGGACGCCGAGGAACGTCGTCATGCGCGGGTGGCCCGGGGGGAAGCCGACCGACCGGGCGTGCGCGGAGATGTCGTCCAGGCGCAGCGGGCGGGGGTCGGTCACCAGCACGCCGAGCACACCGAGCCCCTGGGGCGGGGAGCCGAGGGCGGCGCGCTCCTGCTCGGTCATGCCGTGGGTGTGGAAACGGGAGAGCGACCCGTCGGGGGCGAGCACGCCGAGCGCGGCGTACCGGGCGCCGGTCAGCCGGCAGGCCGCCGCGGTCACCCGTTCGAGAACGCTGTCGAGGTCGAGGTCGGAGCCGAGGCGCATCACCTCGGTCAGCAGCGCCGCCAGCCCCTGGTCGGGGCCGGCGTGATCTGCGACGGAGTCGCCGGACAGGTCGTCCTCCCCTGCGGTGCTGTTCGCCTCGCCGGAACCTGCGGGTCGGGACGGAGCGGGTCGGACGGGCACGGGCGCATCGTATGGACGAGGGCGCACGGACGGAAGGGGCGCCCTGGCGACCGACGTGACGTCCAAGCAGAGGGACTTAGGTCCCCTCTTGCCGGGGCATGGGCCGATGTGCTGGTCAGCGGTGGTAGGCGACGATGAAAGGGCACCGAGGAGGTGTCTGATGAGCATGCTGGCAGGCAGCCCCGTCGTCGTCGGCGTCGACGGGTCTGAGGAGTCCGAGGTCGGTCTGGCCTGGGCGGCGCACGAGGCGCACCACGAGCGTCGAGCGCTGCGGCTGGTGCACGCCTGGGAGGTTCCGGTGCCGGGGTACGTCCCGGTGCCGGCGTCGGTCGACCTGGTGCGCGAGGGTGCCGAAGCCGTGCTGGCCGAGGCGGTCTCGAAGGCCCAGGAGTGGGCCCCTGACGTGGACGTCGACGGCGCCCTGGTGCTCGGGCCTGCCGGTCGCGTGCTGCTCGACCAGGGCAAGGACGCAGCCATGCTGGTGGTCGGCAGCCATGGGCGGGGCGGGTTCGCCCGACTGATGCTGGGCTCGTCGTCCATCGCGGTCGCCGCGCACGCCACCGTGCCCGTCGTGGTGACACGCGGGACGACCGCGACCGGGGCATGGCGCTATGGCCCCGTCGTGGTCGGCATCGACGGTTCGTCGGTGTCGGAGTCGGCGATCGACTTCGCCTTCCAGGCTGCGGCCCTGCGCCGCCAGGGCCTGGTCGCCGTCCACGCGTGGGCGCAGCCCGACCCGTTCGTCGACGAGGCCTACGCCGTGCTGTCGGAGGCGGCGACGCGACAGACCGAGGCGCGCCTGGCCGTGTCGGAGAGCCTGGCCGGCTGGCGCAGCAAGTACCCCGACGTCGAGGTGACCGACGTGATCGCGGACGGGCACCCGGTCGATGCCCTCCTCGGCGAGGCCAAGCGCGCGGAGGCGGCGCTGCTCGTCGTGGGCTCGCGCGGGCGCGGCGGGTTCACCGGGCTGCTGCTCGGCTCAGTCAGCCGCGGGGTGCTGCACCACGCGACGTGCCCGGTCGCGGTGGTTCGTCCGGTCTGAGCGTGACGCCGGCCTCCACCGGGACGTCGAGGGGGTCGGCGGAGGTCGGGACGCGCGTGCGCCGTGCCCGCAGCGCCAGCACGATTCCCGTGAGGACGAGCGCGACGCCGAGCATCTGCGCGGCGTTGAGGCTCTCGTCGAACCACCACCACGCCAGCAGCGCTGCGCCCACGGGCTCGAGGATGGCCACGACGGTCACCGTCGTCGCCGGTAGGTGACGCAGAGCCGCGGTGGCCGCGGCGAACGGGACGAGCGTCCCGAGCAGCACGACCCAGGCGACGAGCAGCACGAGCGGCACGGTGACCGAGCCGAGAGCCGGCGGCAGCGTGGCCGTCCGACCGGCTGCGTCGGCCAGCGGTGTCCACCAGCCGACGACGACGCTCCACAGCACGGACGCAACGACGAACCCCCAGAAGGTGGTCGACACCGGGTCGCGATGTACCACCAGACGCTCGCCGACCAAGAAGTAGGTGGCGAAGCAGACCGCGGCGCCAAGACCGGCGGCGAGTCCGATCGGGTCGAGGTCGGTGGCCGCACCGCCCACCTGAGCGACGAGCGCGAGCCCGGTGAGGCTCAGTCCGAGGGCCGGCCACAGCGTGGCGCGCACCTGCTCGCGGCGAACGACGCGCACCCACAGGGCGACGAGCAGGGGGGCGAGGTACTCCAGCAGCAGCGCGAGGCCGATGGGCAGGCGCTCGATCGCCACGAAGTACGTCATGTGCAGCAGGGCGACCCCGATCACGCCGTAGGCGACGATCGGCACCACCTCGCTGCGGTGCACGCGCAGCGTGTGCCGCCGTCCGGTGAGCAGCACGACGAGCAGCAGCACCGTGGCCGTGCCGACCGCGCGGATCGCGGAGAGCTCCGTGGCGCTGACGCCGTTCGTGAGCACCACGCGAGCGACGCCGGCGTTCAGGACGAAGCACGCCACCGCCAGCAGCACCAAGGCGTACCCGGTGCCCGCACGGGCGCCGAGCGGGTGCGCAGGCCGGGACACATCGCGGACGCTACCCACTTCGCCTGGCTACTCTCGCCGCTCGTGGTTCATCCCCTCGTGCGCGCCGACCTGGACGACATACCTGCCTACCGACCGGGTCGTGCCGCGATCGGCACCGGCCCGTCCTACAAGCTGTCGTCCAACGAGAACCCGTACCCGCCGCTGCCCGGCGTCCTCGATGCCGTGGCGCAGGCCGCGGCCGGCATCAACCGCTACCCCGACATGGCCGCGACCGACCTGGTGGACGCGCTCGCCGCGCATCTCGGTGTGCCGCCCGAGCACGTGGTGGTCGGGCCGGGAAGCGTCGGCGTGCTCCAGCAGCTCGTGGCCGCGCTGGCCGGACCGGGCGACGAGGTCGTGTTCGCCTGGCGTTCGTTCGAGGCGTACCCCATCGTCACGACGGTGGCGGGGGCGACGCCCGTTCCTGTTGCGCTGACGCCGGACGGACGTCACGACGTCGACGCGATGGCGGCGGCGGTCACCGACCGGACGAGGGTCGTGCTGGTGTGCAGCCCCAACAACCCGACCGGCCCGGTGGTGACGGCCGACGAGCTCGACCGGCTGCTGGGCGCCGTCCCACCCGACGTCCTGGTGGTGGTGGACGAGGCCTACACCGAGTTCGTCCGTGACTCGACGGCGGCGGACGGGCTCGCCGCCTACCGCGCCTGCGCCAACGTCGCGGTGCTGCGGACGTTCTCCAAGGCCTTCGGGCTCGCCGGGTTGCGCGTGGGGTACGGCGTCATCCGGGAGCCGGTGGCCACGGCCGTGCGCAAGACGGCCGTGCCGTTCGGGGTGTCGTCGGTGGCGCAGTCGGCCGCCGTGGTCTCCCTCGGCCTGTCGGGCGAGCTGGCGAGGCGGGTCGACTCACTCGTGGCCGAACGTGAGCGGGTGGTGGCGGCGCTGGTGCGGCAGGGGTGGGCGCTGGTCGACACCCAGGCGAACTTCGTGTGGTTCGGGCTGGGGTCGCGGACGTCGGCGTTCGCCGACGCGTGCGCGGCGGCCGGGCTCGCGGTGCGCGCGTTCGAGGGTGAGGGCGTCCGGGTGAGCATCGGCGAGCCGGCGGCGAACGACGCGCTGCTGTCCGTCGCCGCCGAGCTCGTCTGAGGTCAGCCGGCCGTCCGTTCGGCTGCCTGAGCACTTCTGGCGACCGCCGCGAGGTACGTGGCCTCGATCTCGGCGAGCACTGCGTCGGGGTCGTCCCGGATGCGTTGCGGCGAGATCGACAACACGACCCAGCCGGCGGCCGTGAGCGCTGAACGGCGGCGGGCGGTCGCGGCCGCGTCCGGCCCGAATCCGTGGTGCGCAACGCTGTCGACCTCGACGACCAGCCGCACGTCCAGCCAGGCCAGGTCGGGGACGACGACGCGGCCCTCCACCGCAAGCCGTGGGTTCACCGTCGGGGCCGGCAGCACCAGGCTTCGGCGCAGGACGTCGAGCAGATCGGCTTCGGGGGCGGATGCGCTTCCGCCGCGGAGCACGTCGAGGGCCTGGCGGGGCACCGCGCTGCCCGCCGAGTGGCCCTCGCTGAGCTCGACACCGAGCATGTCCAGCGTGCAGAGCCGGCGTTGCACCGCCTCAGCCAGAACTGCAGTTGCCTCGCGTACCGATCGGAGGCGGCGGCACGCGTCGACGGCGGCTCGGGCGATGGGGACGACGGGCAGGCCGTCGACGCGACGAGCCGGCAGTACTCGTTGCGTGCGGTGGACCATGACGAACGGCGTGCTCGCTACTCGACGCGTGATGTGCACCTGCACGTGAACCCGTCCCTCTCGCGGGGCGTAGCGGAACTCGTGCACCTCCAGCGCGCTCAGGCCGGTGAGCTGCGCCCCGTCGCCGACGTACAGCAGGGCTGCGTGCATCTGCTGACGGCGGGTCAGGGGGCCGGTGGTCAGGGAGTACACGCGCGGAAGCACTCGCTGACCCCGCCCACCCGGGCGGCCGAGCCGGTCGATGCGGCTGGGCGTCCACCCGGCGCCCAGAAGCTGCTGTCGTGTGACGAGGCCCGACTGGCCACGAGCCAGCTCGGCCAGCGGCTCGAGCTGCGTGCGGGTCACGTCGATGATGGTGGCGCGCCGGGATCGTCAGTGCCGTGGCCTGTCCACAGACCCCTTCGCCGTCCGGTGATCCACGGAGGCCCCGCATCGTCGTCGAGTGATCCACGGAAAGTCTGCGTCACCGTCCGGTGATCCACGGCGGATGTGCGTCGGTTCTACGGTGATCCACGGATCGCAAGCGTCGCTATGTGCTGCTTCGCTTCCGTGGATCTACGAGATCTCGACGCACATCCGCCGTGGATCACCTGTTCTCGCTGCAGGCCTTCCGTGGATCACCTTGATGCGCGGGGCCCTGGTGCGCGGGGCGCGGGGCTTGCCCTCAGGGGTCGGGGACGTAGTCGGGCAGCGCCTGGCCCGCCTTGACGTGGTGCGCTCCCGGGGTCTCACGGATCAGCACGTAGATGTACTCCAGGGGTGCGCCGATCG
The DNA here is from genome assembly GCA_963714455.1 of uncultured Actinomycetota bacterium. Classification (GTDB taxonomy): domain Bacteria; phylum Actinomycetota; class Actinomycetes; order Jiangellales; family Jiangellaceae; genus CAVQGZ01. The sequence continues at coordinate 30,636 of CAVQON010000006.1, read as the reverse complement.
TCTCGTGGACGGCCGCCGTGATGGCGGCAGCCATCGCCTGCTTCTGCGCGGGCGTGCGTCCCTCGCGTATGTCGCACTGGATCACGGGCATGTGCATCACGTCCTGTCGTCGGTTGGCGGTAGACCCCAGCATTCCGGTCCGGGACTTCACCCGACGCTCGTCCACGGATAGCGTTGTGAACGGCGTCACACGTGGCGATCCCACTCCGGCGCCGGCACACCGAGCGAGGAGAGCCATGAGCGATCTCGTCCAGCTGATGACGCCGGAGGGCGTACGCACGAGCGGCAGCACCTACGAGGAGTGGGTCGCCGACGTCGACGCCGATGCCATGCGCGGGCTCTACCGCGACATGGTGCTGGTGCGGCGCTTCGACACCGAGGCGGTCGCGCTACAACGCCAGGGCGAGCTCGGGCTGTGGGCCAGCCTGCTCGGGCAGGAGGCGGCGCAGATCGGGTCGGGACGGGCGATGCTCCCTCCCGACCACGCGTTCCCCACCTATCGGGAGCACGGCGTCGCCTGGTGCCGCGGGGTCGACCCGGTTGACCTTCTCGGTCTCTTTCGCGGCGTGACCATGGGTGGGTGGGACGCCACTGCGCACGGCATCCACCTGTTCACCATCGTCATCGGCGCGCAGACGCTGCACGCGACGGGCTACGCGATGGGCATCCAGCGCGACGGGGCCGTCGGTACGGGTGACCCGGACCGTGACGCGGCGGCGCTGGCCTTCTTCGGTGACGGAGCGACCAGCCAGGGCGACGTCAACGAGGCCTTCATCTGGGCGAGCGTGACGAACGCGCCCGTCGTGTTCTTCTGCCAGAACAACCAGTGGGCGATCTCCGAGCCGCTGGAGCGCCAGACCCGCATCCCGCTCTACCGGCGTGCGCACGGGTTCGGATTCCCGGGCGTCCGGGTGGACGGCAACGACGTGCTTGCCTGCCTCGCCGTGACGCGCGCAGCGCTGGCTCGTGCTCGGGAGGGCTCGGGGCCGATGCTCGTCGAGGCGTTCACCTACCGCATGGGGGCGCACACGACGTCGGACGACCCCACCCGCTACCGGGTCGCCGCCGAGCTCGAGCAGTGGCGGCTGAAAGACCCCATCGAGCGGGTGCGCGCCTGGCTCGTGCGCGGGGGGCACGTCGACACCAGCTTCTTCGAGACTCTCGACGCCGAGGCCGACGACCTCGCTCACCGCGTGCGCGACGGCTGTCGAGCGTTGCCCGAACCCGACCCTGCGTCGGTGTTCGAGCACGTCTACGCCGGCCTCGACCCCGACCTGCGCGCGCAGCGTGACGAGGTCGCCCGGCTGGTCGCCCTCGCCGACGACGAGGACGCCCCCACCGCAGGCGCCACCGCCACCGACGCACCCGCGACCACGGCCGCGGCTGGGACCACGCGATGAGCCGCGTCGAGAACCTGCCGCTGGCCAAGGCCATCAACGCCGGGCTGCGTCGTGCCCTGGAGATCGACCCGCACGTGATGCTGATGGGCGAAGACATCGGACGCCTCGGCGGCGTCTTCCGCGTCACCGACGGCCTGGCCAAGGACTTCGGCGAGGACCGGGTGATGGACACGCCGCTGGCTGAGTCCGGCATCGTCGGCACCGCGGTCGGCCTGGCGCTGCGCGGGTACCGACCGGTCTGCGAGATCCAGTTCGACGGGTTCGTCTACCCGGCGTTCGACCAGATCGTCAGCCAGGTCGCCCGGATGCGCTTCCGCTCGTCCGGGCTGCTTCCCATGCCGATCGTCATCCGCATCCCCTACGGCGGCGGCATCGGCGCGGTCGAGCACCACAGCGAGAGCCCCGAGGCCTACTTCATCCACACGCCGGGCCTGCGGGTGGTGTCACCGAGCACGAGCGAGGACGGGTTCTGGATGATCCAGCAGGCCATCGCCTCCGACGACCCCGTCGTCGTGCTGGAGCCGAAGCGGCGCTACTGGGACAAGGGCGAGGTCGACCTGGACGACGACCGGGCTCCCCGCTCGCTGTACTCCGCGGCCGTGCGGCGCGAGGGCAGCGAGGTGCTGCTGGTCGGGTACGGCCCCACGACGCGCACCTGCCTGGACGCCGCCGAGGCCGCTGCCGGCGACGGGCACTCCCTCCGGGTGGTCGACCTGCGCAGCCTGTCCCCGGTCGACTGGGCCACGCTCGTCCGGCTCGCCCGCGACGTGGGTCGGGTGGTCGTGGTGCACGAGGCGCACCGCACCCTCGGGCTGGGGGCCGAGGTGGCCGCCCGGCTGACCGAGGAGTGCTTCTACTCCCTGGAGTCCCCGGTGCTGCGGGTGACCGGCTACGACACGCCCTACCCGCCGTCGCGCATGGAGGACGTCTGGCTGCCTGACGTCGACCGGGTGCTCGATGCCGTCGACGAGGCACTCGCCTACTGAAGGAGGGGACATGGCCTACTTCGACCTGCCCGACGTCGGCGAGGGGCTGACCGAGGCCGAGATCGTCTCGTGGAAGGTGCGTGCCGGCGACGAGGTGGCCGTCAACGACGTGCTGGTGGAGATCGAGACGGCGAAGTCGTTGGTCGAGCTGCCGTCCCCGTTCGCCGGAGCAGTCGTCGAGCTTCTCGTGGACGAGGGCGAGACCGTGGCGGTCGGTACCCGACTGATCGAGGTGCAGACGGAGGCTTCGTCCGCGGGCGAGCCTGCGGACGCCGGCGGCGACACGTCGGACGCCGACGCGCGGGAGCCGGTGCTCGTCGGGTACGGACCACGGCCGACGCGACGCCGACGCCGTCCGGTCACCTCCGCCGGCGAAGGGCTGGCGGCCCTGCACGGCGCGTTCAGCACCGGGCACGACGTGGGGCTGCCGGTGGCGCCGCCCCCGCCGCCGCACCCGGTGAGCCCGGTTCCGCACCCGGCCCCAGCGACCCCGGTGTCGGTCGGCTCGTTCCCCGACGACGAGCGGGACGACGCGTCGTCGCGGCCGTTGGCCAAGCCGCCGGTGCGCCGGCTCGCGCGCGACCTCGGCGTCGACCTGAGCCAGGTGGCCCCGACCGGTGCGGGGGGCATCGTCACCCGGGCCGACGTCGAGGAGCACGCCCGAACCGAGCGGGCATCGGCGGCAGCCGGCCGCCGCCCGGCCGGGGACCAGCCGGCCACCGGGTGGGGCGGGCTGCCGCGCGAGGAGCGCGTCGCCGTCCGCTCGGTGCGCCGAGCCACCGCCCGGGCCGTCGTGGCGTCGGCCTTCTCCGTCCCGCATGTCACACAGTTCGTGACGATCGACATGAGCGAGTCGATGGCGCTGCTCGACCGGCTGCGCGCCGACCGGCGGCTGCGCGACGTCCGGCTCTCCCCGCTCACCCTCGCCGCACGCGCGATGGCGCGGGCCGTGCACCGCACGCCCGAGGTCAACGCGCTCTGGGACGAGTCGACAGGCGAGATCGTGCTGCGTCGCTACGTCAACCTCGCCGTGGCCACGGCCACGCCCCGGGGGTTGCTCGTGCCGGTGGTGCGCGACGCCGACCGTCTCGACCTGGCCGAGCTGGCGAGCACCATCGCCGAGCTCGCCGATCGGGCTCGCGAAGGAACCACCACTCCGCACGACACGTCGGGCGGAACCATCTCGGTGACCAACATCGGCGTGTTCGGCATGGACTCCGGCACACCGATCATCCCGCCCGGCCAGTCCGCGATCCTTGCGCTCGGCGCGGTGGCCAGGCGTCCATGGGTCGTCGAGCGCGACGGCGAGGAGGTGCTGGCGCCCCGCTGGGTGAGCACGTTGGCCCTGTCGTTCGACCACCGCATCATCGACGGTCAGCAGGCCTCGGCCTATCTGGCCGACGTCGCGCGGAGTCTGCGCGACCCGGCGATGGGCTGGGCCCTGGGCTGATGCAGGAGGTGCGTGACGCGCAGGATGTCTGAATTGTCGGGAAACCCCGTAACAAGTTGGTAACCAAGCGGGTCAGTACGCGCAGACGCTGGAATAGATCGACACGCTGCTATTAGGTGGGATGGTCTGGCAGGGCGCCCGCCCTGCTTGAGGCATGTACGAAAGGAGTCGAACCAGATGACGGTTCGAGTATCAAGAAAGGTCACGGCGGTCGCCGGTCTCGCAGCGTTCTCGCTCGTGCTGGCGGCTTGTGGCAGTGACGACGGCGACGACGCGGCTGCGACCGGTGACGCCGGCGGCGACGACGCCAGTGCTGCGGCGTCGTACCCGATCGACTGTGCGGCGTACGAAGGTTTCGGCGACCTGAGTGGGACGTCCGTGTCGACGTACTCCAGCGTGCTGGGCACCGAGGCCGAGGCGTACGAAGAGTCCTTCGTGCCCTTCGAGGAGTGCACCGGTGTCGACATCTCTCCGGAGTGGTCCAGCGAGTTCGAGGCGCAGATCATCGTGCGCGTCCAGGGTGGCAACGCACCCGACCTGGCGCTGTACCCGCAGCCCGGTGGAATCCAGAGCGTTCAGGACCAGACTGGAGCGGTCATCCCCGTCCCCGACGAGGCGCTGGCCGTGTACAACGAGAACTTCGACCCGTACTGGGCCGAGCTCGTGACCTTCGACGGCGAGGTTCTGGGCATCCCGAACTCGTCCAACTCCAAGTCGTTCGTCTGGTACTCCCCCTCCGCGTTCGCCGAGGCGGGCTACGAGGTTCCCACCACCTGGGAAGAGATGATCGCCCTCTCCGACCAGATCGTGGCCGACAACCCGGACGGCACCATCAAGCCGTGGTGTGCCGGCATCGGCTCCGGTGAGGCCACCGGCTGGGTCGTGACCGACTGGGTCGAGGACGTCATGCTCCGCGAGCAGGGTCCGGACTACTACGACCAGTGGGTGACCAACGAGGTCGCGTTCAACGCGCCTGAGTCGCTCGCGGTCTGGGACAAGGTTGGCTCGATCCTGCGCAACCCCGACTACGTCAACGGTGGTTTCGGTGACGTCCAGACGATCGCGTCGACCTCGTTCCAGGACGGCGGTCTGCCGATCATCGATGGCAGCTGCTTCATGCACCGCCAGGCCTCGTTCTACGCGGCCAACTGGCCCGAGGGCACCGAGATCGGCGAGGACGCCGACGTGTTCGCCTTCTACTTCCCTGCCAACGAGGGTTCGGAAGACAAGCCGGTTCTGGTGGGCAGCGAGTACTGGACATCGTTCGACTCCCGCCCGGAGATCACGGCCTTCCTCGCTTACCTGGCGAGCGCCGACTACGCCAACGCTCGCGCGCTGGCCGGCGAAGGCTTCGTGAACGCCAACCTCAACCTCGACCTGGAGAACGTCAGCTCGCCGATCAGCCAGCTGGCTGGCGAGCAGTTCCAGGACTCGACGGCGGTCATCCGCTTCGACGGTGCTGACCTGATGCCGGCCGAGGTTGGCTCGGGCTCGTTCTGGTCCGAGGCCACCGAGTGGATCGCCTCGAACAAGGACACCCAGGCGGTACTGGACGCCATCCAGGCGACCTGGCCGTAAATGTCAGCGAACGGTGAATAGCACCACAAGAGAGGCGTAACTTCGGGGCCAGGGCTTTGTGAGACCGCAAAGCCCTGGCCCCGTCCCTTGGTCGGACCCACACACATGGAGGTGACGTCGGTGTCGACAACTGAGACACCCACCCCGCGAACAACGTCCGGTGAGGGCGGGCCGACGCCGGCCAAGCCTCCCGGCCTGAGCATTGGCGCCCTTGCCGTCGGCATCGTGATGATCGCGGTGTTCGTCGGGATCGTCGCTCTGATCGTCCTCAGCTTCTTGGACGCGATCCCCTCGGTCACCTGGCCGGAGTTCATGACCGCGTCCGAAACCACGGTGCAGAAGTTCGGCTTGATGTTCTTGGCGATCGGCATGTTCGTCGCCGTCATGGCCGCCGTGCTGTTCATGGTGGACAGCAAGAAGCGCGTCCCGAACTGGACGGTCGCCATCGCTTTCGTGGGGCCTGCTCTTGCTGCGCTGCTCCTCGGGCTCGTGTGGCCGATGATCAGCAACCTGATCCAGTCGTTCTACGGCGGGTCACCCTGGTACGACCAGGAGCGCGGCGAGTTCGTCGGCCTCGACAACTACGTCACCATCTTCACCACCGAGCAGTTCCAGGTCGTGCTGCGCAACACGATCCTCTGGGTGGCGTTGGTGCCGCTCGTGTCGGTCGCACTCGGCCTGATCTACGCGGTGCTGATCGACCGCACCCGAGGAGAGGCCCTGTCCAAGGGTCTGATCTTCCTCCCCATGGCGATCTCGCTGGTCGGCGCGTCGATCATCTGGCGGTTCGTGTACGAGTTCCGCAGCGCCGCTCGCCCCCAGATCGGCCTGGCCAACCAGATACTCGTGTGGCTCGGGTTAGATCCGTACCAGTTCTTGTTGACAGCGCCGTGGAACACGTTCTTCTTGATCGTCGTCATGATCTGGATCCAGACCGGCTTCGCCATGACGGTGCTGTCGGCGGCGATCAAGGCGATCCCTGACGACATCATCGAGGCGGCCAGGCTTGACGGCGTGACCGGCCTCGGCATGTTCCGCTACGTGACGATCCCGAGCATCCGGCCGGCGCTGCTGGTCGTCTGGGTGACGATCACCATGACCACTCTGAAGGTCTTCGACATCGTCAGAACGATGACCGGCGGCAACTTCTCGACGAGCGTGGTGGCCAACGAGTTCTACACGCAGAGCTTCCGACAGTTCAACTTCGGGCTCGGTGCTGCTCTGGCCGTCGTCCTGTTCGTGCTCGTCATCCCGATCATCATCTACCAGGTCCGCCAACTGCGGCTCTCGGAGGAGATCCGATGACCACGACACCTCCCACTACTGCCGACGCCACTCCTGCCAGCAAGGAGCCACGCAAGCTCACCCGAGCCGAGAAGCGGGCAACGGAGGCCAAGACCAAGCTGTCGTCGCCGTGGGCGACCGCGATCGCCATCATCATGGCCGTCCTGTGGACGGTCCCCACCTTCGGGCTTCTGGTGACGTCCATCCGACCACAGACGTCCATCCAGAACAGCGGGTGGTGGACGTGGTTCAGCAACCCCGAGTTCACCCTCGACAACTACGACGAGGTGCTGTTCGGCAGCTCCACCGGCTTCTCGACGTACTTCATCAACACGATCGCCATCACGATCCCGGCGGTGATCATCCCGATCACGATCGCGCTGCTCGCGGCGTACGGGTTCGCCTGGATCGAGTTCCGGGGCCGTGACCTGCTCTTCGTCGCGGTGTTCGCGTTGCAGATCGTTCCGCTGCAGGTGGCCCTCATCCCGCTCCTGTCGATCTACGTCGACATCGGGTTGGCGGGGTCGTACTGGACGGTGTGGTTGTCGCACACGCTGTTCGCCATGCCGTTGGCGATCTTCTTGTTCCACAACTTCATGAAGGACATCCCGCGCTCGCTGATCGAGGCGGCGCGTGTGGATGGGGCGGGGCACGTCCGCATCTTCTTCACCGTGCTCATGCCGCTGCTCGTGCCGGCCATCGCTGCCTTCACGGTGTTCCAGTTCCTGTGGGTCTGGAACGACCTGCTGGTGGCGCTGACCTTCGCGGGTGGCACGCCGAACGTGGCGCCGCTGACGGTGCGTCTGGCCGAGCTCTCCGGATCTCGTGGGCAGGACTGGCACCTGCTCTCCGCCGGTGCGTTCGTCGCGTTGCTCGTCCCGCTGATGATCTTCTTGTTCGGTCAGCGGTTCTTCGTGCGCGGCCTGCTCGCAGGCGGCGTCAAGGGCTGACACCCCCGGCCGACACCCGGCCCGACGCCCAAACGATCACGTGACGTCGGAAGTTGGGGGGTTCACGAGGCAGATCTGCCTTGGAAACCCCCCAACTTCCGCGTGAAGTGCCGGCGGACGCTCGCGAAGTGCCGGCGGACGCGCGCCGGGTCAGGCGCGGCGGCGGGCGATCTCGTCAGCGAGCCAGTGGTAGGACGCCTTGGGGCGCCGGTCGTGCGTGGACGGGTCCACCTCCACGATGCCGAACGTCTCGGTCATGCCCCGCGCCCACTCGAAGTTGTCGAGCAGCGACCACAGCGTGTACGTGCGCAGGTCGACCCCGCGGTCGCGGGCGGCGTCAACCACAGCCAGGTGCCGGCGCACGTAGTCGATGCGATCCTGGTCGTCGACCGAGCCGTCCCCCGCCCGCACGTCGTCGGAGTAGGCCGCTCCGTTCTCGGTGATGTGCAAGGGCATGGCGGGGTTCCAGGCGTGCAGCCGGTCGAGCACGTCGGCCAGCCCGGACGGCTCCACCTCCCAGCCCATCGTGGTCAGCGGCGGACGCGGCGCCGGGGCGTAGGCGCCGACGCCGGGGAAGGCCGCGGGCTCCTGGCCCGGGCCGCCCACACCGTCGCCCCCGGCGGCGATCCGCATCGGTGAGTAGTAGTTGACCCCAAGCCAGCCCGCCGACCCGGCGATCAGCTCCAGGTCACCCGGCTGGACGACAGCGAGGTCGGCCAGCACCGGCCCGGTCTCGACAGCCAGGTCGGGGTAGCGCCCGTCGCGCAGGGCACTGAGCCACAGGCCGTTGTGCTGGGCGTCGATGCGTTCTGCGACCGCCATGACGTCCTCGTCGTCGGTCAGCACGCTGGTGAGGTTCAGCACGATGCCCACGTCGGCGTCCGGCACCGCTGCCCGCACCGCCACCGCACCCAGCGCGTGCCCGAGCAGCAGGTGGTGGGCCGCGCGGAACGCCTCCTCCGGCACCGTGTGCCCGGGGGCGTGCACGCCGGCCGCGTGGCCCATGAAGGCCGAGACCCACGGCTCGTTCATCGTGGCCCAGCGGGCGACCCGGTCGCCGAGCCGCTCGGCCATCACGGCGGCGTAGTCGGCGAAGCGCAGCGCGGTGTCACGGGCGGGCCACCCGCCCGCGTCCTGCAGGGCCTGGGGCAGGTCCCAGTGGTACAGCGTGACGTGGGCATCGATGCCGCGCTCCAGCAGCCCGTCGACCACCCGTTCGTAGTGGTCGAGGCCGCGCGTCTCGACCGGGCCGGCGCCCGTGGGCTGGATGCGGGGCCACGCGATCGAGAACCGGTACGCGTCGGCGCCCAGACCGGCCACCAGGTCGGCGTCGGCGTCCCAACGCCGGTAGGAGTCGCAGACCACCGACCCGTCCGAGCCGTCGACGATGCGGCCCGGCTCGGCGCAGAAGGTGTCCCAGATCGAGCGGCCGCGGCCGTCGACGTCCAGGCTGCCCTCGATCTGGTAGGACGACGTGGCGGCCGCGAACTGCAACGGCGCGCTCATGGTGTCACCGACATGGCGTCGAGCACGCGCCCCGCCAGCTCGACATCGCCGCCGACCGCGATGTCGAGACTGTCCGGCGTAGCCCGGCCTCCGCCGACGAGCACGAACTCCTCCAGCGACATGGACAGGGAGGCGTGGGCGTCGGCCACGAGCACGTCACAGGGGCGGGCACGGCCGTCGTCGTCCATGCGCACCACCATCTCGTCGGTGGCGGATGGGCCGGTGACGGCCCACCCGATCGTCGTCCCCACCTGCGGTCGCACCCTCTTGCCGACCACGAACGGCAGCGAAGCCCGCAGCACCCCGACGGTGACCGCGGCACCGGGGGAGTCCCACCCGCCCGGACGACCCACGGCCCGCCGGATGTCTTGCTCGTGCATCCAGTAGTCGAACGTGCGGTCGCGCAGCAGCGGCTCCCAGCTCGTGCCGGGTCGTGGAAAGCTCGCGGGCGGGTCGGGCGGCGGGTCGGCCGCCAACGTCGCACGCAGACGCGCGACCGCCTCTTCGAGCTCGACGAGCAGCTCTGACCACGGACGGTCGCGGCGCGCTGCCACGCCCTTCTCGGTGTACGCGCGGAAGGGGTCGCCGAGCGCGTCGGCCGGAATGACGTCGTCGTCGGCGAGCACGCGGTCACCGCCGGCCAGCTCGTGCTCCAGGTGGGCCAGGTGGGCGACGACGTCGCGCACCGTCCACCCCGGCAGGTCGGTGGCCTGGTCGAGGTTCTCCTCGTCCATGGTCTCGACCAGGTCGAGGACGGCTTGCGCGCTCGCCGACCAGGCGTCGATCAGGCTACGGAGGGCCGAGGTGCTCGGTGTGGACATGACCAGGCACGCTACCGCCATGGCTCGCATCCGTGCTCCTGAGCTCGCCGGTCGCGGCTGGGTCGGCGCGCCGGACGGCACGACGCTCGCCTCGCTGCGGGGGCGCTTCGTGCTCCTCGACTTCTGGACCTTCTGCTGCGTCAACTGCCTGCACGTGCTGGACGAGCTGCGGCCGCTGGAGCAGCGCTGGCACGACGTGCTCACCGTCGTCGGCGTCCACTCGCCCAAGTTCGCGCACGAGGCCGAGCCGGGCGCCGTCGAGGCAGCGGTGGCCCGCTACGGCGTCACCCACCCGGTGCTCGACGACGCCGACATGACCACCTGGCAGGCGTACGCCGCCAAGGCGTGGCCGACGCTGGTGCTGGTCGACCCCGAAGGGTTCGTCGTCGCCCGCTACGCCGGTGAGGGCCACGCCCACGCCATCGACGCGGTGCTGGCCGACCTCGTGCCGACAGCCGAGAAGGCGGGCACGCTGCGACGCGACGGCGGGCTGCCGACGCCACCGACGCCCACGTCCGACGTCTTGGCCTTTCCCTCCGGTCTGCTTGCGCTTCCCGACGGACGTCTGCTCGTGGCTGACACCGCTCACCACCGGCTGGTCGTGCTGGACGCGGACGCCGAGACCGTCGTCGCGCGCATCGGCACCGGGGCGCGGGGCCTCGTCGACGGAGCCGCGGACGCGGCGGCCTTCAACGAGCCGCAGGGCATGTGCCTGCTCCCGACGGGGGTGGCCGACGTGGTCGGCTACGACGTGGTGGTGGCCGACACGGTCAACCACGCCCTGCGCGGCCTGCGCCTGGGTGACCTCACCGTGCGCACGGTCGCGGGCTCCGGGCGCGCCTGGAGCCCGCTCGACCCGACGGCGCTGTCGTCCCCGTGGGACGTGGCCTGGTGGGACGACCGGGTGTGGGTCGCGATGGCCGGCATCCACCAGCTGTGGACGTTCGACCCGAGCAACGGCTCGGCACAGCCCGCAGCCGGAACCCGAACCGAGGGGCTGCGCGACGGTCGTCTCGCCGAGGCCTGGTTCGCCCAGCCGTCCGGGCTCGCCGCCTGCGGCAACCGGCTGTGGCTCGCCGACGCGGAGACGTCCGCGCTGCGCTGGGTCGAGGACGGCCAGGTTCACACCGCCGTCGGTACCGGGCTCTTCGACTTCGGGTTCGCCGACGGGGACGCGGACGCGGCTCGGCTTCAGCACCCGCTCGGCGTCGCCACCCTTGCCGATGCAGCGGTGCTCGTCGCCGACACCTACAACGGGGCGCTGCGTCGCTACGACCCGGCAGCCGGGCTGCTCACCACCCTGGCCGACGGGCTGACCGAGCCCGCCCAGGTGGTCGTGCGCGACGACGTCGCCCTGGTGCTGGAGTCGGGCGCACACCGCGTCGTCGCCGTCGGGCTCGACGCGCGCACGACGGCGCCGGAGTCGTCCGCGCGCACCGAACGCGCGCCCATGCCCGTCGCCCCCGGCGCGGTGGACCTGGTCGTCGGCTTCGTCCCGCCCCCGGGCCAGCACCTGGACGAGCGCTACGGGGCAGCCACCCGGCTGCGCGTCACGGCAACTCCTGCCGCTCTGCTTCGCTCGGGTGAGGGCACGTCGACAGAGCTTGGTGCGACGTCTGGAGGTCGACCCCTCGGTCGGCGACGGTGTCCTGCACGTCACGGCGTCGGCCGCCTCGTGCGACGTCGACTCCGGTGAAGGCGCGGCGTGCCACCTGCACCAGCAGGACTGGGGGATACCGGTGGTCGTGCGAGCTGACGCGGAGCGCCGTCTCGACCTCGCCTTGGGTGCCCTGGACGCCTGATCAGCCGCTGGACTTGTCCTGGCTCGGCGGGGCGTCCCCGCGCGAGATGGCCATCATGCCGGTGAAGGCCATGATGAAGCCGGCGAGAACCATGCCGGGAATGAAGTCACCCAGCACGAAGGCCGTGAACAGCCCGGCACCAAGCAGCACGACGCCGACCCACGACGGCACGTGAAGCCCTCTCATGACGTCTTCCTACTCCGGGTGAGCCCCCGGCGCGACTTGGGGCACCGCGTCGCGCACCCGGCGTGGGGCACACCCGGAGCAGGAGTCTGGCGTCAGCGTCAGAACGACTCGATCGGCAGGTCCATGATCGAGTTGTCGGTGGCCTCGGCGATCGCGCGCTCGGCTGCCAGCTTCGGCAGCACCTGGCGGACGAAGAACTGGGCCGTGACGACCTTGCCCTCGTAGAAGGCCTTGTCGGCGTCGGACACCTCGCCGGACAGCGCGTTGAGCGCCACCTCGGCCTGACGCAGCAGCAGCCACGCCACGACGACGTCGCCGACCGACATCAGCAGGCGGGTCGTGTTGAGCCCGACCTTGTAGACGTTGCGCACGTCGGTGCCCTCGGCCTGCGGGTTGGCGCTCATCAAGAAGCCGAACACCGCGCCGAGCATGCCCTGGGTGTCCTCCAGGCCCTTGGCGAGCATCTCGCGCTCTTCTTTGAGACGGCCGTTGCCGGCCTCGCTGGCGGCGAACTCGCTGATCTGCCCGGCGACCCACGTCAGGGCCTTGGCCTGGTCCTTCACGATCTTGCGGAAGAAGAAGTCCTGGCCCTGGATCGCCGTCGTGCCTTCGTAGAGCGTGTCGATCTTGGCGTCACGCACGTACTGCTCGATCGGGTAGTCCTGCAAGAAGCCTGAGCCACCGAAGGTCTGCAGGCTCTCGGTGCCCAGCAGGGTCCAGGCCCGCTCGGAGCCGTAGCCCTTGACGATCGGCAGCAGCAGGTCGTTGACCCGCTCGGCCATCTCGTCGTGCTCATCCTTCGCTGCGGCGACCAGCACGGCGTCCTGCATCGAGGCGGTGTAGAGGACGAGCGCGCGCATGCCCTCGGCGTAGGCCTTCTGCGTCATCAGCGAGCGGCGCACGTCGGGGTGGTGCGTGATCGTGACGCGCGGGGCAGCCTTGTCGGAGGCCTCGGTGAGGTCGGCGCCCTGCACGCGGTCCTTGGCGTAGGCGAGCGCGTTGAGGTAGCCGGTCGACAGGGTCGAGATGGCCTTGGTGCCGACCATCATGCGAGCCTGCTCGATCACCTGGAACATCTGCGCGATGCCCTCGTGCACCTCGCCGACCAGGTAGCCGACTGCGGGCTCGCCGTCGCCGAAGGTCATCTCGCAGGTCGAGGAGACCTTGATGCCCATCTTGCGCTCGACGTTGGTGGCGTAGACGCCGTTGCGCTCGCCGAGCTCGCCGGTGTCCCAGTCGAACAGGTACTTGGGGACGATGAACAGCGACAGGCCCTTGGTGCCCGGGCCGCCGGCGCCCTCGACGCCGACGGGCCGGGCAAGCACGAGGTGGATGATGTTCTCGGACAGGTCGTGCTCGCCGGACGTGATGAAGCGCTTGACGCCCTGCAGGTGGTAGGTGCCGTCGGCCTGCGGGAACGCCTTGGTCTTGCCCGCGCCCACGTCCGAGCCGGCGTCGGGCTCGGTGAGCACCATGGTGGCGTTCCACTCCCGCTCGACCATGAGCTTGGCCACCTTCTTCTGCTCCTCGGTGGCGAGGCGGTCGACGATCGCGGCGAACGCCGTGCCCATGTTGAACATGTAGACGGCGGGGTTGGCGCCGAGCACGAGCTCGCTCATCGCCCATACCAGCGTGGACGGCGCGGGCTGGCCGCCGATCTCTTCAGGCAGCCCCAGGCTCCAGAACCCGGCGTCCATCCAGGCGCGGTAAGACTTCTTCATGCCCTCGGGCACCGTGACGGTGCGCGCCTCGGGGTCGTAGACGGTGGTGTTGCGGTCGTCGGACTCGAACGACGCCGCCAGCTCTTCGCGGGCCAGCCGGTCGACCTGGGCCAGCACGTCGCGCGCCATCTCGACGTCGGTGTCTTCGAACGGACCGTGGCCAAGCACGTCTTGGCGGTTCAGCACCTCGAAGAGGTTGAACTCGAGGTCGCGCAGGTTGGACATGTAGTGCCCCATGATGACTCCTCCGTCTTTCGGGCACGCACCAGGCGTGCCGGGGTTACTCGCCGGTAACTAGATGGTCCTACTCATCGGTAACTTTCGCAAGTGCCCAATGTCACAAGGCGTTTCTACCGATTCAGCGTGGCCGCGCCCTACGGGGTGAGAAGTCGCTGCAGACGGTCGGCGGAGCCGTCCCACGTCCAGTCGCGCGCCACCCATTCCCGCCCGGCCGCGCCGTAGCGGTGTGCCCGCTCGCGGTCGAGGAGCAGTGCGGCGACGGTGTCGGCGACCTCCGCGACGTCCTCGCCGTCCACGAGGTCACCGGTCTCGCCCTCGCGAACGGCGTCGGGCGCCCCGCCGGAGCGCCCCGCGACCACCGGCAGCCCGACCGCGGACGCCTCGAGGTAGACGATGCCGAGACCTTCGACGTCCAGGCCCAGGTGGCGGGTGCGGCACGGCATCGCGAACACGTCCCCGGCGGCGTAGTGCGCGGGCAGCGTCGCGTAGGGCACCGACCCGGTGATCACGACGTGGTCGGTCATCGACATGCGCTCGGCGAGCGTGCGCAGCGGGTCCCGCTGCGGACCCCCACCGACGAGCAGGAGGGCGGCGTCGGGCACCTGCGCCCTGATCCGCGGCAACGCCTTGATCAGCACGTCCTGGCCCTTGCGCGGCATGAGGCGGGAGACGCAGACGACGACCGGGCGGTCCGTCAGGCCGAGCCCGGCGCGCACCCGCGCCCCGCCGACCTCGGGGTGGAAGACGGTCGTGTCGACTCCCGGGGCGAGCTGCACCATCCGTGCTGCCGCGTCCGGGCCGAGCACCCCGGCGATGCGTGCGCGGGTGTACTCGCCGAGGTAGGTGAGGGCGTCGAGGCCGTCGCCGACGCGGCGCAGCACCTGGCGGGTGCCCGGGTAGCCGGCCCAGCCGGCCTCGTGACCGTGGGTGAGGCCCACCGAGCGCGCGACCCCGGCCTTCGCCAAGGCGGGGGCCATCAGACCGAGGGGCGCTGCCGCTCCGAAGAGCACCGCGTCAGCGCGGTGGCCGCGGGCCAGGTCGACGGCGCGTCGGCGCACGTTCGGGGTGGGCAGGAGCACCGAGGTGTCGTCACGCACCACCTCGAACGGCTGCTCGTCGTCGAAGGCCTCCCAGCCGCGGAAGCGTGACGCGTACACCAGCACGTCGTCTGCCGGGAGCCGGCGCACCAGCTCGTGGACGAACGTCTGGATGCCCCCGGGACGGGGCGGGAAGTCGTTGGTGACGACCAGCGTGCGCGTCACGGTCGCACGCTCAGCGGTACTCGGGGTTGGGGTGGTCGAAGCGCTCGCCGTCGTCCCAGGCCGGCCGCACGTTGCCCCAGGCCGGGATGCCACCGGACCGCTTCAGCATCGCGGCCACGTGCATGAGGTTCCACGTCATGAAGGTGGTGTTGCGCTGGGTGAAGTCGTTCTGCGGCCCGCCCGACCCCTCGTCGAGGTAGGACGGGCCGGGCCCGACGTCGCCGATCCATCCGGTGTCGGACTGCGGGGGGATCGTGTAGCCCAGGTGCTGCAGCGAGTAGAGGACGTTCATGGCGACGTGCTTGACGCCGTCCTCGTTGCCGGTCACGACGACCCCGCCCACCCGTCCGTAGAAGCCTGACTGGCCGGCGTCGTTCAGCTCGCCGGACATCGCGTAGAGCCGTTCGATCACCCGCGTGCACACGCTCGACTTGTCCCCGAGCCAGATGGGCGTACCGAGAACCAGCACGTCGGCGTCGCGGATGCGCGGCCACAGGGCCGGCCAGTCGTCGACGTCGGCCGCCGACCCCACGGCGGGGTCGGTCATGTCGGCGTAGACGCCGGGCGCGAGGACGTGGTCGACGGCGCGGATCTCGTCCACGGTGACGCCCTGGGCCCGCATGATCGAGGCGCTCACGTGCATGAGGCCCGCGGTGTTCGAGACGTCGGGGGACGGCTTGAGCGTGCAGTTGACGAACGCGGCTCGCAGGTCGGAGAAGTCGACGGTCACCGTTCGAACGCTACCCACCGGGGCGGATTCGCACGGGTGTGCCGCGGTTCGGGCTCAGTCGCCCAGGGCCGGGAAGGTGCGGCCGGTGGCCTCACCGGACTCGTAGATGGCATGCGGCGGCCCGACGATGTGCGGGTCGGGGATGCCGACGACCGAGTCGTCCTTCTCGTCGTAGGGCAGCTGGTCGAGCAAGAAGCGCATGGCCTCGATGCGCCCACGCTTCTTGTCGTTGCTGCGCACCACCGTCCACGGGGCCCAGTCGGTGTCGGTGTAGTAGAACATCGCCTCTTTGGCGTCGGTGTAGGTGTCCCACCGGTCGAGCGAGGCCAGGTCCATCGGAGAGAGCTTCCACTGCCGCACGGGGTCGATCCGCCGGATCGTGAACCGGGCTATCTGCTCGCGCCGCGAGACGGAGAACCAGAACTTGATCAACGTGATGCCGTCGCGCACCAGCATCCGCTCGAAGTCCGGCGCCTGGCGCATGAACTCCTCGTACTGGTGCTGGCTGCAGAAGCCCATCACCCGCTCGACGACCGCGCGGTTGTACCAGGAGCGGTCGAACAGCACGATCTCGCCGTCGGTCGGCAGGTGGTTGATGTAGCGCTGGAAGTACCACTGGCCCTTCTCGCGCTCGTCCGGCTTGACGAGGGCGACCACGGTGGCCCCGCGTGGGTTGAGGTGCTCCATGAAGCGTTTGATGGTGCCGCCCTTGCCGGCGGCGTCGCGTCCCTCGAACACGATGACGATGCGCTGGCCGGTCTCTTTCACCCACGTCTGCATCTTGAGCAGCTCGATCTGCAGCAGGCGCTTGGTGTACTCGTACTCGCGGCGGCTCATCCGCTCGTCGTAGGGGTAGCCCTCCCGCCACGTGTCCACGGGGCGCCCGTCCGGCCCGAGCAGCACCGGGTCGTCCACCTCGTCCCACGTGCCCTCGACCGACATGCCGCGCAGCACGAGCTCTTCGGCAGAGAGGTCTTGCAGCGACGAGATGATGTCGGCCAGGTCCATCACCGTCTCGACGTCGACGGTGCGCTCGCCGGAATGGTCGGTGTGCTCGGTGTGCTCGGTCGTCATGTGTACCTCCGGGGGTCAGTCTGGCCTACCGGGCGCCGACCCCAGGCCAGGTTGGCGCAGAGTTCGCTCCATCACACTCGGTGTCCGCGCTCGTCAGCGCGGGACGACGGACGACGCCCCGCTCGTGCTGCGCTCGACAACGGCCGGGTCGCCGGCGTAGCCGATCGTGGACGCGCCGTCGGCCTGCGCGTCGAGCCGCTCGCTCACCAGCACCTCCACCGTGCTCGACCCGGCGGCGCGCACGTCGGCTGTGCGGGCGGTGAGCTGGTCGAGGCGCAGCGTCGACGCCCCATCGGCCACGGCGGTCAGGGCGTCGACCGTCCCCGAGGCGTTGACGACGCTGGCGCCGGCGGCGGTCACGTCCAGCTCGGCGACGTCGAGCACGACGAAGGCACGCGACGCGCCCAGGGTGCTCAGCGTGAGCGCGGGGGCCTCCAGCGTCTCGGTCCCGGTCAGTGTCGCGGCCCCGTCCAGCTCGACGCGGGTCAGGGTCGCGGGGTCGACCGTCACCTGAGCCTCGAGCGTGACGTCCCCCACCGCGGCGTCCACACCGAGCCCGAGCTCGCCACCTTGCTGCGTCACGCTGATGAGGTCGAGCACGTTGTCGTCGGCGCGCAGCACCACCGCCGGGGCGTCCCCGATCTGCAGGGTCACGTCGAACGCGGAACCGGCCGTCAGTGCGGTGATCTCGTCGACCTCGACGCTGGACTCCACCACGGTTCCCGAGCCGCTGAGGCCGGGCAGCAGGTCGGTGCCGCAGCCTGCCAACGCCGGCGCCACGGCCACGGCAACGGCCAGCGAGCGCAGGAGCGGACGCGTCACGACGGGTCTCAGACCGACATCTCCTCCGCGATGGCGGCGGCGAACGTGTCGATGTCGTCCTCCGTCGTGTCGAAGGCGCACATCCACCGCACCTCACCGCTGTGGGTGTCCCAGGTGTAGAAGCGGAACCGCTTCTGCAGCCGCTCGGTCACGTCGGGGGGCAGCACGGCGAACACGGCGTTGGCCTGCACCGGCTGGGTCACCTGCACGCCCGGTACCGCGCGCACCGCCGCCTCGAGTCGCTGCGCCATGGCGTTCGCGTGCGACGCGCTGCGCAGCCACAGGTCGGAGTCGAGCAGGGCGAGAAGCTGTGCGGAGAAGAAGCGCATCTTGGACGCCAGCTGCATCGACGTCTTGCGCAGGTACTGCACGCCGGTCACGGCGTCGGGGTCGAGAACGACGACGGCCTCGGCGGCCAGCAGACCGTTCTTGGTGCCACCGAACGACAGGACGTCGACGCCGACGTCGGTCGTGAACGCCCGCAAGGGCACCCCCAGCCCGGCGGCGGCGTTGGAGATGCGGGCGCCGTCGAGGTGCAGCCGCATGCCCAGCTCGTGGACGTGGTCGGCCAGGGCCGCGATCTCGTCGGGGGTGTAGCGCGTGCCGAGCTCGGTGGTCTGGGTGATCGACACGACCGCCGGCTGCGCGCGGTGCTCGTCGCCGAAGCCCCACGCCTGTCGGTCGACGAGCTCGGGGGTGAGCTTGCCGTCCGGTGTGGGCACGGTGAGCAGCTTGAGCCCGGCCATCGTCTCCGGCGCCCCGCCCTCGTCGGCGTTGATGTGCGCCGTCTCGGCGCAGACGATCGCCTCCCACCGGGCGGTGAGCGCCTGCAGCGCCACCACGTTCGCCCCGGTGCCGTTGAACACCGGGTAGGTCTGCGCCTGCTCCCCGAAGTGGCCGCGCATCACCTGCTGGAGCCGGGCCGTGTAGTCGTCCTCGCCGTAGGCCACCTGGTGGCCCTCGTTGGCGTCGGCCAGCGCGGCGAGCACCTCCGGGTGCACGCCGGCGTAGTTGTCGCTGGCGAACCCGCGGACGCTCACGTCGTGCAGGCGGTGCGGTGTGCTCACGGTTTCTCCGTCATCCATATGCGGGTGCCGTTCACGGCGTCGGCCGGGGAGTCCCACAGACCGGCGATGGTGTCGGCGAGGTCGGCCACCGGTGTGAAGCCGGCGAAGGCGGCGTCCGGCTTGTCCTCGCGCATCGCCGGTGTCAGCAGTGCCTTGACCACGATGATGCTTGCAGCGGCAGAGGAGTTGCTGAAGGCGTCAGCGAGTGCCAGGGTCCACGTCTCGGCAGCAGCCTTCGCGGCGGCGTAGCCGGCGTTGGTCTGGGTCGGCTTGGTCGCCTCGCGCGACGACACCAGCGCGAAGCGGCCTGCTGGCGAGGCGAGCAGCGCGTCATGGAACGCCTGCGCGGTGCGCGCCACCGTGCGCACGAGCGGCGGCTCGAGCGCCTCCCAGTCGTCGAGGCCGGCCCGGGCCAGCGGCGTCCCGCCGCGCCAGCCGCCGACGAGGTGCACCAGGCCGTCGACCCGTCCGTGGCGAGCCGTCAGCTCGTCCGCCCACGCTCGTACGGCATGAAAGTCACCCAGGTCAGACACGACGGCCTCGGCCCTCCCGCCGGCCGCGACGACGTCATCGGCGACACGCTGGGCCTTGGCCGCTTCGGCATCGGCGACCGCGACGAACGCACCGGCCTTGGCCAGTCGCCTCGCCACGGCCGCGCCCGCGCCGCCGCCGGCCCCGGCGACGGCCACGACGGCCCCGTCCAGCGCACTCACGCCGTGATCCCGCTGGTCTCGGCGACCGTGTCGGCGAGCTTGCGACGCAGCGCCTCGTAGAACGTGTTCAGCGGGAACTCGTCTGCAAGCACGAGGTCGACCAGCGCCTTCGGCTCCACGTCCATGGGCAGCGCCTGCACTCCCTTGGCCCACGTCGAGGCCGGGTTGGGCGGCACGTACGTCGACACCAGCTCGTAGGCGGCGAGCCACTGCGCCACCTTCGAGCGGTCGATGCCGTCGTGGTAGAGCGTCGAGACCTTGTCGTAGAGCGACACCACCGCGCTGGGAAGAGCGGCCCAGTCGACGGTGAGCCGGTTGTCGGTCCAGCGGATCACGTCGTTCTTGTGCAGGTAGGCGAACAGCAGCTGCCCGCCAAGCCCGTCGTAGTTGCGCACGCGCTCGCCGGTGATGGGGAACCGGAAGAGACGGTCGAACAGCACCGCGTACTGCACGAGCGCACCGTGGGGTACCCCGTCGCCCTCCAGTCGCACGGCCTCGCTGAACGCCGTCAGGTCGCAGCGCAGCTCTTCCAGCGCGTACATCCAGTACGGCATGCGCTGCTTGATCATGAACGGGTCGAACGGCAGGTCGCCGTGGCTGTGCGTGCGGTCGTGGACCAGGTCCCAGAGCACGTAGGTGTCCTGGGCCAGGTTCTGGTCAGCCAGCAGCCTTGCCGCGTCCGGCGGCAGCGCGAGGCGCAGCGTCGACACGGCCTGCCCACAGACGCGGCGGAACCGCGCGGCCTCGCGGTCGCAGAAGATCGCGCCCCAGGTGAAGCGGGGCACCTCGCGCACCGCGACGGTCTCCGGGAACAGCACGGCCGAGTGGGTGTCGTACCCGGCGGTGAAGTCGAGGAACGTCACCGGGACGAACGCCGCGTTGTCGTAGCGCGTGCGCTCGAGCTCGGCCAGCCAGCTCGGCCAGACGACGCGCAGCGCGACGGCCTCCATCACCCGGTTCGGGTGGCCGTTCTGGGTGTACATCGGAAAGACGACGAGGTGCTCCAAGCCGTCCACGCGGTGCTGCTCGGGCCGGAACAGCAGCAGCGAGTCGAGAAAGTCGGGGACGCCGAACCCGCGCTCGGCCCAAGCGCGCAGGTCGGCGCGCATCTGCGTCAGGTACGGCTCGTCGTGCGGGACGAATCCCTCCAGCGTGGCAACGGCGCTGTCGATCTCGGCGACCAGGGCCGCGGCCCGTGCGGTGTCGTGCTCGGCCGCGTCGATCGAGCCGTCCTTGGCCTGCATCTCGCGCAGCTCGCTGACCGCGGCCTTGAGCTGCGCCCAGGCAGGGTCGTGGGTCAGCGGGCTCGCTGGCGCGGCCGCACCTTCGGTCGCGGTCGGGCTCGCCGTCCCGCACGCCCAGGTGACGAGGTTGGACCAGAGCCGCGCCTGGTCGAGCTCGCTGATCGAGTCGTCGCCGAACAGGTCGGAGTCGGCGAGCACCACCACGCGACCGGCGTCGACGGGGGCAGCCACCATCAGCGGCGCGTCGGGCGTGGAGGCGGACGAGGAGGTCCGCAGCGACACCTCGTGGTCGACGTCGGGTGCGACCTCGACGACGCCGGAGCGGTAGAAGCACACCTGTGACACGGCGGAGAGAAGGTCGTCGTGCTCGGGCAGCGGACCGGGCTGCGCGAGCAGCCACGTGTCGACGTCGTGCGCCCGGTTCACGGGGTCGAGCACGGTCGTGGTGCGGATGTGCAGCCCGAACCGTCCCAGCAGCTCGTTGAGGTTGTTGCCGTACTTGTCCTGGTCGCACTCGCCGAGCACCACCAGGCCGCCCCCGCGGCGCACGAACCCCTCGATCGCGTCCAGCTCGGCGGCGTCCAGCTTGGGCACCCCGCCGGGCACGACCCGCTCCCAGGTCGCCTCGGACGGGTGGGCCAGCACGAGCACGTCGACCCCGTCGAGCACCTCGTCGTCCAGGGCGCCGGAGGTGTGGGCAGCGACGGTGTGCCCGCGCCGGCGCAGGCTGTCCGCCGCGATGCGGTAGGACGCGTCGGCCGGCTTGACGGGGTTGATCGCCGTCGCGACCTCGGGGCGGATCGTCCATGCCTGGCTGTGCGACTCGTCGAACAGGACGGCGGGGAACGCGCTCATGACAGGCTCCCTAGAGCTCACGGGGTGATGCTCTCAGGGTAGCCGTGGACGACCCGGGCCGGTGCCCTGGTCAGGGCTGGCGGGGGGCCGGTGGCTCGGGGCTCGTCGGCACGTCGGTACGGGTCGCCTCGAGCGCAGGGGTGTCGGCGGAGTCGGCGTCGGCGAGGGCGGGAGGGGCGTCCTTCTCCGCTGCCTTCTGCTCGCGCGCGGCCTGCTTGGCGACCTTCTTCTTGCCGTGCTTGCGGCGCGCCTGCCAGGCCAGCAGCACGATGATGCCGATCAGCGCGCCGGCCAGCAGCGACAGCCCGATCACCGCCCAGAGGGGCACCTCGGCCTGCCAGCCCAAGAACTCGACGGTGGCCGACTCGAGGTTGGAGAGGGCGAAGATCGTCGCCGGGATGGCGATGCCGAACCCGATGACGAAGCCCAAGGTCCCACCACGTCGCTGTTGCTTCTGCTCAGCCACGGCGACCACCTCCTCCTATGGCGACGGTACCGCCGGCTAGTCCCGAGAGATGCTCTGCGATGCCTTGCGTCCGGTGAAAGTCGACATCACCGACATGAGACCGACCCGGTCGGCGACGGCGTCGTAGAGTCGCGGCGGCAACGCGCGCAGCACCTGCACCAGCACGCCGATGCCGGGAAGGATCACCCGCTCCTTGTCGTGCGCGACCGCGTCCATCACACGCTCGGCGACCTCGCTCGGCTCGAGGTGCTTGGTGAAGAAGGGCAGCGGGATGGTGCCCGCCCCTTCGAACATGCCGGTGGCGATGAAGAACGGCATCACGACGGTGCTCTTGACGCCGGGTGCCTGCGCGCGCAGCTCCGTGCGCAGCGTCTCGCCGAACCCGTACGCCGCGTGCTTGCTGACGGTGTAGGTGGCCATGCCGGGGGTGGGGACGATCGAGGTGATGGAGGCGATCGTCACCACGTGTCCGTCGCCGCGCTCCACCATGCCGGGCAAGAACGCCTTGGTGCACCAGAACAGGGCTAGGACGTTGACGCCCATCACCTTGTCGACCATCGCGTCGGACACGTCGAGCACGCTCGCGGGGTCCACGATGCCGGCGTTGAGGATCAGTACGTCCACGCCGCCGAGGGCTTCGTCCACCGCGGCCGCGGCACGGTAGACGGCGTCCCGGTCGGTGACGTCGACCATGTCGGTGACCAGTGTCGAGCCGTTGGCAGCCATCGCGTCGGCGACTCGTTCGAGGCCGGCGCCGTCGACGTCCCAGGCGATCACCTGGGCGCCACGGGCAGCGGCTTCGTACGCCATCTGCTCGCCGATGCCGCTCGCGGCTCCGGTCACGAGCACTCGGGCGTTGCGCAGGTCGGTCATGGTGCCTCCGGAGGGGTCTGAGCGGTCAGCGGGTTCGGCAGGTGGCGCACCGTCCCGACAGGGCGACGTGCGACGGGTCAACGTCGAAGCCTGCCACCTCGTGCAGGGTCGCGCGCACGCCGTCGAGCACGTCGTCGGGCACGTCGACCACGGCGCCGCATGTGTGGCACTGGGCGTGCAGGTGTCGACGTTCGGCGAGGTGGTAGGCGGTGCCCCCGTGCCCGACGTGCACGTGGGTGACGATGCCGAGAGCGGTGAGGGTCTCCAGCGTGCGGTAGACGGTCGCGCGGTGGACGCCGGCCGAGCGTGCCTCCACCGCGGTCACCACCTGCTCGGCCGTCGGGTGGTCGGGCAGGTCGGCCAGGGCTTGCAGCACGGCGCGCCGGGGCTCGGTCACCCGCTCCCCGCCCCGGCGCAGCGCAGCCAGGGCGTCGTCGAGGCGGGTGTCGGCGGGCACCGCGCCAGTCTGCCCGACTGCGGCACTCGTGCAGCCTGCAGGAGCGCGGTCGGCGTAGCGGCCGGCCGGGCGCGGGTGACAGGCTTGCCCGTCGTGACCGATGTCGACGCCGTGGTGGTGGGCTCGGGGCCGAACGGCCTGGTCGCTGCCGTGCGGCTGGCCGAGGCGGGCATGCGTGTGGTCGTCCTTGAGGCCGCCGACCACTACGGGGGTGGTCTGCGCACCGAGCAGCTCACGCTGCCGGGCTATCGCCACGACGTCTGCTCGTCGGCGCACCCGCTCGCGCAGTCGTCGGAGGCGTTCCGGCATCTCGACCTCGCCCGTGAGGGTCTGCGCTTCGCCCAGCCCGACGCACCGGTCGGGCATCCGCTGACGCCGGGTCGGTCGGTGATGCTGTGGCGCGACGTGGGACGCACGGCGGCCTACCTGGGGCCCGACGCTGCCCTCTACCGGCGTGTGGTGGGCGGGCTCGTCGCGCGATGGCGGCCCATGGTGGACGGCGTGCTCGACCCCTTCGCTGTTCCGCCCCGCTCGCCGGTGGCGACGGCGGCGTTCGGCATGGCCGGGCTGTGGGCAACCAGCGGCGTCAACCGGTTCGCCCTGCGGGACGAGCCGGCCCGCGCGCTGCTGGCCGGGTTGGCCGCGCACGCCACCCTCGACCTCGCCCAGCCGCTCACCACAGGAGTCGGTCTGCTGCTCGGCGTGCTCGGTCACGCCGTGGGCTGGCCGGTGGCCGTCGGTGGGTCGCAGTCGATCGCCGACGCGCTCGTCTCGCGGCTCACCTCGCTCGGCGGCGAGGTGGTCACCGGCCACCGGGTGACCGACGTGGACGACCTGCCCGGTGCCCGGGCCGTCGTCCTCGACCTCACACCGCGCCAGGTGGTGCAGGTGGCCGGGCACCGGCTGCCGAGTGCCTACGTCGACCGGTTGAGCCGGTGGCGATACGGCGCGGGTGCGTTCAAGGTCGACTGGGCGCTGGACGGGCCGGTGCCCTGGGCCGACCCGCAGCTGGCCGAGGCCGGGACGCTGCACCTCGTCGGCACCGGCGCCGAGGCGATCGCCGCCGAGCGGGCAGTCGCCGACGGACACCTGCCCGCGCGGCCCTACGTGCTGGCCGTCCAGCCGACCGGGGTGGACCCGACCCGAGCGCCGGCCGGCAAGCACACCTTCTGGGGGTACTGCCACGTGCCGAACGGGTCGACGGTGGACATGACGCAGGCGATCGAGGCTCAGGTCGAGCGGTTCGCGCCGGGCTTCCGCGAGCGCATCCTGGCCCGACACGTGATGGGGCCGGCCGCGCTGGAGGCGCACAACGCGAACTACGTCGGCGGCGACATCGCCGGCGGCGCGTCGGACTGGCGCCAGCTCGCAGCGCGGCCGGTCCGGTCGCGACGGCCGTGGGCGACGCCGAACCGGCGCCTGTTCGTGTCGTCGTCCTCGACCCCGCCCGGCGGCGGCGTGCACGGGATGGGTGGCTGGCACGCCGCCCGCGAGGTGCTGCGCGTTCACGGCTGAGGGCGGGGCCGACGCGCGACCGCCCGGGGGCGAGACGCACGGGGTCATACTGCGAGGGTGACCACCACGCAGCGCCTCATCGCGCAGGTCGAGGCGCACACCGCGCACAACTACCACCCGCTACCGGTCGTGCTCAGCACGGGCGAGGGTGCCTGGGTGACCGACGTCGAGGGTCGTCGCTACCTCGACTGCCTGGCCGGCTACTCGGCCCTCAACTTCGGCCACGGGCACCGAAGTGTCGTGGCGGCGGCGCACGAGCAGATCGAGCGGCTGACGCTCACCAGCCGTGCCTTCCACCACGACCAGCTGGGCCCGTTCGCGGAGTCGCTGGCGCGGCTGGCCGGCAAAGACATGGTGCTGCCGATGAACTCCGGCGCCGAGGCCGTCGAGAGCGCGCTCAAGGTCGCCCGCAAGTGGGGATATGAGGTGAAGGGCGTGCCGGACGAGCAGGCCGAGATCATCGTCGCCACCGGCGGGTTTCACGGCCGGACCATCTCGATCATCTCGTTCAGCGACGACCCCGACTCCCACCACCACTTCGGGCCGTACACCCCCGGGTTCGTCCGGGTGCCCTATGGCGACGCCGACGCGCTGGCCGCCGCCGTGACTCCGCGCACCGTCGCCGTCCTGCTCGAGCCGATCCAGGGAGAGAGCGGCGTCGTGATCCCGCCCGAGGGCTACTTGCGGGCGGTGCGGGCGGTGACCGCCGCGAACGAGGTGCTGATGGTCGCCGACGAGATCCAGTCGGGCCTGGGTCGCACCGGAGCGACCTTCGCCTGCGACCACGAGCGCGTGGTGCCCGACGTGTACGTGCTGGGCAAGGCGCTGGGCGGGGGCGTCGTCCCGGTGTCGGCAGTCGTCGCCGACGAGGCGGTGCTCGGCGTGCTGGCCCCGGGTCAGCACGGCAGCACGTTCGGGGGCAACCCGTTGGCGTGCGCTGTCGGCCACGCGGTCGTCGGGCTGCTCGAGCCCGGCACGCTGCAAGCGCGTGCCGCGGCGCTGGGCGAGGTGCTCGCGGCCGAGCTGTCGGCCCTCGTGGGCAACGGCCTGGTGGACGTGCGGGTGCGCGGGCTCTGGGCCGGAATCGACGTCGACCCCTCCGTCGGCACTGGTCGCGAGGTGTGTGAGCGGCTGCTCGGTCGCGGCGTCCTCGCCAAGGACACGCACGGCTCGACGATCCGGCTGGCCCCGCCGCTCGTCGTGGAGGAGGACGACCTGCGGTGGGCTGTCGCCCAGCTCGCCGACGTCGTCCGAGGGCCGTAGAGCAGGTCCGCTCGACGCCTGACAACGCTGCTACGTTGCGATCCTCGTGCTTGCCTGTGATGGGCGGCGAGCCGCGACTGGAGGACCCGATGCTGTTCCACGTGACGCAGGTCCATACACCGCAGACCTGTCCTCTCGGAGAAGGCGGCTCCAACTCGCTGTTCGACCCGAGCGTCGAGGGCGTGCGGCTGGTAGGACGGTACGGCGCGAACTCCGAGCACACCATGTTCTACGTGGTCGAGGCCGACGACTGGCAGTCGCTGCACCTGTTCTTGCTGCCCGGCTTCAAGCGCGCGACCTGCACCATCACCCCGGTGAGCGAAGAGGCCGTGCAGCACTAGCGGGTGGGTGCACGCCCGTCCGGGGGGTCGACGTTGACGGTGGGGATGCCACCGCCGGCCCGGGCGATGACGGCCAGCGACGGCACGTCGGCCGGGTTGCTCTCCCGGTGCACGGTGAACGCCGGTACGTGGATGAAGTCGCCCGCCACGGCATCGACGTAGCCATCCACGCCCTCGCACTCCAGGCGCAGGACGCCGGAGACGACGAACAGGCTCGTCTCGTTCCTCTCGTGGTGGTGCCAGCCGGACACGGCACCGGGCGCCGTCTCGACCTGTCCGGCCCACAGGATGGGCAGCTCGAAGGCTCGCCGGCGAGCCATGCCGGGCGTCGGGTCGGACGCGACGAGGTCGGCGGCGTGGATCACGCGGACAGGATCGGTCATGGTGGGCTGTCTACTTGATCCAGAGGCGCAGTGCGAGAAGCGCCACGACCACCACGAAGTCGAGCACCAGCGTGACGGCCATGATCGTCGGGGACTGGCGGTCTGATCGCAGCAGCGTGACCTGCCATGCGAACAGGTTCAGCAGGGTCGCGGCGAGGGCCACGTCGGAGGTCTGGATGGGGTCCCAGCCGGCCAGCCACCCGATCAGCAGTGCCAGCAGCGCAGGGATCGCCGCTTCGAGGTGCGGCCACTCGCGTCGCGCCCAGCGGGCGACGGCGGACAGGTTGCGCTGCCCCCAGCCGGCGTGCACGACGCGCGCGTAGACCTGGAACAGCCACAGGGAGACGGCGAAGACCGTGACCTCCAGCGCCAGCTCGCCGAGCCTGTCGCCCTCCCACGCCAGGCAGACCACTGCAATCGCCAGCGACCCGTAGATGCCCTCGGCGGTCACCCGCCCGGCGCCGATGATCCCTGCCATTCTCGGACGCTATCGGTGCCTCGCCGCGTCGCATACGCGATCACCGAACGTGGTCAGATCGCGTCGTCGCGGTCGAGCGCCGTCCTGGTTGTCAAGGGACCGATGCCTACCACGCGAGCGCTGCCGGTGCGGCGACGGGGACGGCCCCGGACGTCCTGGCACGCTCGCCGCGAGCGCATCCAGGGCGCCTTGCTGGCGACCTTGCACACATGCACCACGGTGGACCGGTCGACCTTGAACCGCTCCGCGGCCTCGCGCTGCGTGGCCTGCCCGGTCAGCACCGAGATCCAGAACTCGCACTTCTCGCTCGGCGGCAACCGCCGCCGCTTCTTCCTCCGCGACATGCCGGTATCGGACACCTGCACCCACCTCCAGGGCTGTCAGGCACACCGAACCTTGGTTGGGGATTTCTCCGCCCACATGCATCACGAACTCAGAAGCAATGCAGCCTGACTCCACACGTCGGTGACGTTGTGCCCTACCGCCGCCTTGTGGCTGGCTCAGAATCAAGGGACGACTGGAGTGGAGGGATGTGGATGAATGATGCGCAAGACCTTCTCCGTCCTCATGGCAGCAGCGATTGCCCTGGCTGGCGTGACAGTTGCCGCCCCAACGGCCCAGTCGCACGGCAATAGCCCGGGCGAGTCCCGCGACATGCACGTCGTCAAGGTCGTAGACATCAGGCAGAAGAACCGCTCCCGAATCGTCCTCCAGTACTCCGACCAGATGCGTGGGGAGGAGGTTCGGTACAACGCCTACCACTGGCTCATGTCTGGGATGCGGAAGACTGGACCGTGGCTCCAGGGGGACTGGAGGGTTCCGCACCGCCAGAAGCTGCTCAAGGGCCTCAATCGGGTGATCGTGCTGCCGGAGGACGCGAACACCGTCGTTCTGCACATGCCCTGGGACGTCGGTCGCGGGCCTGGCAACTTCAACAACCGCAAGGACGCTCTGCGGTACACCTTCGTCGCCCTACACCTCGAAGATGACTCGCACCCTGACTTCTGGACAGCGCAGGCATATGCCCGCATCATGACCGCGCGCAAGGGCGACCCCGTCAACTACTTCTGGCAGCGCAACCGGTTCCGGCGTGTTTGGGACGCCGGCGAGGATGTCAGGCACCACCACCGGTTCGTCGCCGTAGGCGCCTAGTCACAGCAGCCAGGGCGGGACTGCCCGGCGCACGCGGCTGGCTACGCCGGGCGGCCTCGGCGAAGCGCGTCCACAGGCGGCTGCCGATAGGACGCAGCGCCGAAGCGCGCTCAGGGGGTGACGGGTTGTGCGTAGGAGCCCCGGGGCTCGGGCGCCCGCGACGACGAGCTGCCCCGCTGGGTGGGACGTGACCGGGTCTCATCGGTGAGCGTGGACGAGCGGCCTCAACCTGGATCACGGCTGAGTGAGGATCGTCGCCGATACGCTGCGGTCATGACGGCACGGCCAACCGTGCGCAGCGCCGAAGGACCCTCCGGTCCAGAGCGTGACGTGATGCTGCGGGCATTCAGGTGGGCCAACCGGCACGTCATGCTGCCGATGCTGCGGCACCCCATCGTGGGTGCCTGGGTCGGCAGCCCTCTGATCGGCTACTTCCTCACGTTGACGACAACGGGACGGCGTTCCGGCCTGCTACGCGAGACCCCTTTGAACTACGCGATCCTCGACGGACAGATCTATGTGCTGTCCGGTTTCGGCGCCCACGCCGACTGGTACCTGAACCTGACCGCCGACCCCCAGGTCACCCTCGGTCTGCCCGGTCGGACCCTGCAGGGAGCGGCGGCCCCAGTGCTGGACCCAGTCGAGGCGGAGCGGGCGGCGATGGCGGTTGCACGCAACTGCGGGTTCGCGCTGGTCTTCGAAGGGACCAACCCACTGACCGTCACCGACGAGCACCTTCGCGAGCAGCTGGCTGGTCGGCCCGTCGTGCGGATCAGTACCTCCGAGGCGATCCGTCCGGGCAGACACGACCCGGGCTCACACTCCTGGCTGCTGCCACATGTCGTTGTTCCCCTTGCTGTCATCGGGGCGGCCAAACTGCTCAGACGTCGCTGACCCCGGTGCACCGACGTCAGCTCGCCCCGCAAGCGTGACCCGACCCCAGATCGGCACAGCAATCGGCCGTTCCCGTGGCGGCGAGCTGGATACGTTCGACGTCGACCAGGTCCTCGTCCAGACTCGCGGGCGGCCAGGAACTCTGGAAGTTCTGCAACCTCGGCGATGCCGAAGTCGCCGAGGACATCTCGTGCGGGCAGCCGGCTGTCGATTGGTGGGAGCGCGGCGCCCCCACGACGCGTTGACGCCGAGCGCGCGCCCATAGCCGCCGCCAATGAGGTCGACGGGGCAGCGCTGTGACGCGGGTGGCGAGTCGTGGTCGCCAAAGGTGCGCTTGTTCCCGGTCGGATGCGAACCCGACCAGGCGAGCGTCCTCGCAGGGGTGCAGCCTGCTGGTGACGTGACTGGATCATGCCTGCCGCGGCGGCCGCGATCGCGCCGCAGGGGGCCGCATGGCCCTGAACCTGATGCAGGTGAGGAGAATCATGGGTGCGTGCGCGCCGCTGGGGTGTCCGTCGTCGTGGGCAGCCCGACGCCGGGGATGGAGATCCCTACGCAGGTTGAGGTCTGTTGTGCAGCAGTCTTCGGGCGCGTCCCTGTGGAGGACCTGACTCATGGCGCTCGGGATCACCGAGCGCGTCGACTGTTCCGCCAGGAGGTTCGCAGATGAAGACGAAAGAAGCCGCCGCTCACTTCGTGGCCCACCGCCGCATCGCGGTGACGGGGGTGTCGCGAGATCCGGCGAACCACGGCAGCAACGTGGTGTACAAGCGACTGCGTGAGCGGGGGTACGAGGTGGCCGCGGTCAACCCGAACGCTGCCAGCGTGGAGGGCGACCCCTGCTATCCCGACCTGCGTTCCGTTCCCTTCGGCGTCGACGCGGTGGTGATCGCCACGAGCGCGGCGTATGCCGATGAGACGATGCGCGAGGCCGTTGAACTGGGCATCACCGACGTCTGGATGCACCGCTCCTTCGGCCCGGGCAGCGTGTCGAAATCGGCCGCCGCCTACGGCCGCGAGCACGGCGTCACTGTCATCGACGGCGGGTGCCCACTGATGTACGGGCCGGCGTCTGACGGCGGCCACCGGTTCATGTGCCGACTGCTCACCCTGACCGGCGCCG
>CAVQON010000005.1:0-30206 GCA_963714455.1 uncultured Actinomycetota bacterium | reverse complement strand
GTCGCGCTGCTTCTCGGCTCGGAGGGTCATGGGCTCAGCCGGACGTGGATGGACGAGGCGGACGAGCGGGTCGTCATCCCGATGAGCGGAGACGTCGACTCGCTCAACGTGGCTGCCACATCCGCTCTCGCCTGCTATCTGGTTGTTCGGTGAGATGTTGACGCGCGAACCTTGACAAAGTGGACGGATGGGTCGACTCTTTCCCCACCTCCGTACCCTCGTCAAGGGATGTCTCATGCGTCGAACGATCGCCCTGCTCTCGGTGCCCGCCCTGGTAGCCGGAGGCATGTTGTTCACGGCCGGGCCAAGCACGGCGCAGAACGGTGTCGACCTGGGCGGTCTGCCTGACGGCGGGACGGTCACGATCCAGACCGGGTTCCCCGGCGGGGCCGGCGAGGTCACCACCGTCCTCAAGGACGCGGCAGGTGAGCGACCAGGCCCCAGTCGTCCAGGACGTCAGCCAACAACTCCTGCGACGCCCTGTCCGATGGCCTGGTGGAGATCACGGCGAGCGGGGAGGCCTGCTACGGCAACCTCGGCTTCGGCGTCGATCCGGGTCGTGAAGGGCTCCCCTGGTTCCAGAACTTCCTCAACCCCAACATCGAAGGCCGGCGAGACGCTGACGATCTCGGCCCCGGACCTAGGCTGCCGATGCGGCCCGCGACTACCTCTTCTTCGGCGACGTGTCCCTCGACATCGAGGCGCTCAGGACGGGCGAGGGTGCCGACTTCCAGCTCACCCCGTACCTCGGTGAGTCGCTGCTCGAGACCCAATCGCTGGACCTCACCGCACGCGTCGTCAACTGGCCGCCCAACTACCGGGTCGACAGCCACCCTGACGCAGGCGGCTGACCGCATCGAGCTGACCGCGCTGGGCAACACCCGCTTCCAGCTCGAGGGTGACACCGACAACAAGCAGGGCTCGACGTTCGACCTGGCCCAGGTCACCGACGTGCTTCCTGCGAAGGAGGGACGGCCAGACGCTGCCCAATGGCGCCACGCTCACGGTCAACGGCGGCGACGGGTGCACGGATGAGCCGATCGTCTTCGACGTGAACGCAGACGACGATCTTCTCCTTCTGAAGGAGCCCTCAGAAGCCGAGTACACGCTGGTCGTCCCGTGGGCGTCGAGCGACCTCTGCCACCCGTTCGCCCGACTCAGATCGACTACTCGACGGCATCGGCGTCAGACTTCGTGAACGTGCTAGACTGCACCGGCTCCACCGACGACCCGGCGCTGGCAGGAGACGCGATCCCGGGTGCCGAGGCGAGGACGGCTTCTGTGAGGCCGGTCGACGAGACTTCGAGCTCGTCGGCAACGGGACCATGCAGGTCACCGAGACGCTCTTCGGGTCAACGACCCGAAGTTCCCGCACTACCGCTGATCGCGAGGACGGGCTCGCGTCACGCCGTGGTGGCGCCGCGCGTTGCAGCGATCGTAGCGTCGCCACGGCCTCGTCGTCCGCGCAGGTCAGCACGGCCCTGCACGCCTCGGTCGTCAACGGTCGTCGCTGGCTGGCGAGCAGGCCTGAGCTGCGCGAGCTCGTAGTCCAGTCCGAGGGCGCGAGCCTCGTGAATCCCTTCGGCGCAGGAACGGGCCGCGCTCGCCGCGTCCCCCAGCGCGAAGAGCGCCTCTGCCCGAACGCGAGCGAGCTGGGCGGAGCAGCACCTGGGCCTCGTGACGAGCGACGTCGAGGGACGAGTCCAGGATCAGGTTCGCCCCGGCACGGGTCAGCCTCGGCCAGCGATCCACCTCGGCCGGCGAACGCCGAGGCGAGGTCGACGCGTCGCTGGGGCTCGATCGCCGGCGACGTCAGCTCATCGAGGCGGGTCGAGCGTCGTCGCGTGCCGCCGACGTCGCCGCGGATCGTCGCAGCTCGGCCCAGCTGGCTCTCGCGAACGTCGCACCGTCGATGTAGTCCGACGGCACGCAGCGTCTCGAGAGCCTCGCTCGAGTACCGGCGTCGCCTCGTCGTACCGCCCCTGGGCGACCAGGAGCTCGCCGAGGTTGGAGTGGGCGATCGCTGCTGGCACGACGTCGCCGGCCCGGAGCGACGTCTGCGCCGATGCTTGTACAGGCTCTGCGCGTCGTCCCAGTCGCCGGCGAACAACGTCGAGCGCGCCGAGGTTGCCGGTGATCGCCGACTGCTCGGTCAAGGTCGCCCAGCTCGTGGTGGATGCTCAGCGCTTCCCGCAGGTGACGCCTCCGCTGTCGGCCGGCCACAGCATCATGCCGACGGTGGCGAGCACGTTGCAGCTGAGCGGGCCAACGACGTCCTCGTCGCCCGGCCGACGCGTGCGTGCTTCCCGGCTCGTCTGCGACTGCCCTCGGCTGCCGGAACCGGTCCTGCTGGCAGCAGCACCGTCGGCGCGATCGACGCCGACCTCGGCAGCAGCCGCAGCGTCGCTCGTCGACCGTGCGCACTGCTACAGCAGCTGCTCGGCTCGGGTCAGGTCGCCGAAGCGCCGCCGGAGTAGCGGCCGGCGCGCTCGTGTGCCCGCGCCATGCAGCGCATCGACCGCGACCCGTTCGGCTGGGGCGTCGACCGCACGAAGCGCCTGCTGGTACGCGTCCAGCGACTCCTGGAAGCGCCCCGATCTGCCGCCAGACGTCCCCGAGGGCCTGCCAGAACGCCAGTACCTCGTCGGTCGGGATGTCGTCCAGACGGTCGGACGGCGTCCAACGCCCGTCGGTACTGCAGCGCCGCCTCCGGGTTGGCGTAGGCGCCGCGTGCCTGGTCGGCCGCGATCACGAGCCCACGTCCACGTGCTGGCCATGTCGCCGGCCATGGAGTAGTGCAGCGCGAGGTTGTCGGCGTAGTCCTCGGGGTCGGTTCCCGCGCGCGGCGCAGCGTGGACTCAGCTGCCGGCGGTGCAGCTCGCGACGCTGCTGGAACGGGAGGCTGTCGTAGGCGGCGTCGCGGAGGAGGGCGTGGCGGAAGCGCAGGCGTCCGTTGCCGTCGGGTTCGAGGATGTCGGCGAGCTCTTTGAGGGTGGCGTCGTCGAGGGCGATGTCGGGGTCGTCGGTGAAGAGGTCGCGCAGGACGGGGGTGCGGAAGGAGCGGCCGAGGACGGAGGCGCGGCGGACGACGCGGCGGGCGAGGGGGGACAGGGCGTCGATCTGGGCGGCGACCATGCCTTCCAGGGAGGTGGGCAGGGCGTCGATGTCGCCGTGCTCGCGCAGGTTGCGCAGGGTCTCTTCGAGGAACAGCGGGTTGCCCGCCACGCGAGTGGCGACGGCCTCGACGGTCGTGCGGGCGCAGGGGAGCGGCCGCCGTCGCGTGGTAGACGAGGGTCCTGAACGGTGTCGTCGGCCAGCGGGCCGACCTCGAGCGTGGTCCCGCTGGTGGGGCGGTATCCGGCCTGCTCGTCGCGGCGGGCAACCAGGAACAGCCACGGTCGAGTCCGCGGTCTCCCGCTCAAGCCGGTTCGCCGAGCACATGAGGTGGCGTCGTCGGAGTAGTGGGTGTCGTCGAAGGCGACGATCGAGTGGTCCGGGGGTGGTGGCGTCGATGAGGTCGGATGACAGCGTCGGCGGTGCGGTCGGGGCGGAACTTGGGGGTCGAGGTCGCGGGTGGCGGTGGTGGGGTCCAGGGGGATGCCGAGGACGTCGCCGATGCAGGGGTGCCCAGGGGGTGAGGTCGGGGGCGAGGCGGTTGATGGCGAGGACGAGGGTCTGGGCGAGGCCGTCTTTGGGGCCGACGGACAGGCCGAGGAGGTCGCGGAGGGGGTCGCGGACGGGCCGGTAGGGGGTGGCGGCGCCGTAGGGCTCGGCGCGGGCTGCGATGACGGGGACGTCGGCGGTGGTGAGGGCTTCACGCAGCAGGCGGGTCTTGCCCATGCCGGCGTCGCCGAGGAGGGTGAGGACCCCGCCGTGGCCGTCGGTGAGGTTGCGTCGATGGCGGTGGTGAGGGTGGCGAGCTCGGTGTCGCGGCCGAGGAACGGTAGGGATCCGAGACCGCGGGGTGGGCGGGTGCCGGTCTCGTCCTCGACGAGGTAGGCGGTGACGGGTCGGGTCTTGCCTTTGACCATGAACGGTTCGACCGGCTGGGTGCGGAACAGGGTCTGGGCGTTGTCGAGGGTGGCGGGGGTGGCCAGCACCTGTCCGGGGTCGGCTCTGGTCATGACGCGGGCGGCGAGGTTGACGGTGTCGCCCATGACGGTGACGGTGGCCCGTTGCGGGGAGCCGATGGCGCCGGCGAACACGTGGCCCCGGTTGAGTCCGGCCTGCACCTGGATCGGCCAGGCCTCGCGCAGGCTGCGCTGCACGATGTGGCGGGAGGCGCGTAGCAGCCGTCCTTGGTCGTCGTCGCCGGTGGTGGGGAACCCGGCGACGAGGATGACCTTGCCGCCGTCCTCGGCCAGGTCGGTGGCCAGGAAGGTGATGCCTTCGGTGTCGGCGCAGTCCTGCGCCGCGCACACCAAGGAGTGCAGCGCGTCGGCGGTGGCCTGGTGCCCCTCGTCGGCCAGCAGCCGGTCGATGCCGGTGAACCGGACGAACGACACCCCCACCGTGCGGTGCTCGGACTCCGGGTCACCGGCCGACAGCACCGCCCGCAACGCCGTCGGGACGAAACGCGACACGTCGACCCCGTCGTCCCGGCTCTCGTGCAGCGCGGGCCGCTCGGCGTGCGGACGGCGCCAGCGCAACAGGTGCCCCGGGCCGAGCGGCTCACCGACCGCCCCCGGCGGTAGCGCGGCCGCGGTCTGCGGGCCGATGAGGATCTGCCCGGCGGACGCGGCAGCCTCCATCGACGCCACCGCTGTCGTCGCCGGCCCCACGATCACCAGCTCGCGGTGCGAGGAGCCGACCAGGAACAGATCGACCTCACCGGTATGGACCCCGACCGACATGCGCAGCCGCAGCCGACCGGCCGGGCCCGGGGTCGTCGCCGTGGCCGCCAGCGCCGTGCGCATCTCCACCGTCGCGCACGCCGCCTGCACCGCATGCCCCGGCCCGGTGAACAACAGGAACAACGCGTCCCCACCGAACTTCAACAACGACCCACCACGAGCCGCCGCCAACCCCAACATCGTCCCGAACACACTGTTCAGCACATCCGTGAGCTGCTCAGCCCCCACCTTCCCCCGCTGCGCCAACCGCTCCGACAACGCCGTGAACCCGGATACGTCCACGAACACCAACGTGCCATCCACACGACGATGCAGCCCACCAGCCTCGCCACCACCAGGCCACGACAACGCCGCGCTCGGCACGAACCGACCAAGACCCGACACAGAACACACTCTTGCCTATCGACGCGACTGCGTCAGCACGACCGGGTCTCGGCGCTAGGGTGCGGGCATTGTGATCTTCAGCGACGTTGACCGGCAGGTGCCCGACCCCGCAGACCTAGCTGACGTCGTCAGTGGCTGCGAATCGCGAAGACTGCTCGCCGGAGACCACTTGGTACGACGAGGGGAGCCCGGTTCCGACGCCTTCTGGCTCGAGTCCGGGACGCTCGACGTGGTCTCGGACAGCGGCACGGTGCTCGGACAGATCCATGAAGGCTCGCTCGTCGGCGAGTACGCCGCCCTGGTCGGCGGGGAACGAACCGCGTCGATCCGTGCGTCCGGCCCCGCCACCGTCCGGGTGATCACTCCTGACGACCTTGATGCCCTGCTCACCAGCAATCCAGCCCTCGCGGTGTCCATCCGTGACGAGGCCGCCCGCCGCGTCCAGCACACTCGCGTCGTCGAGGCGTTGACCGGCCTGGTCGGTGCCGACCACGCCGAGGCGGTGCGGGCGTTGGCCGACCGCGGCTCGTGGCGTGTGCTGACCGGTGGCGAGTCGTTGTTCGTGGAGGGAGATCCGGCCGACTCCGCCTTCGTCGTGGTGAGCGGGCGTCTGCACCGTCAGCCGACGGAGCGCGACTGCGGTGGCTACCTCGCCGCCGGGTCGATGGTCGGCGAGGAGGGTCTGGCCGGTGGTCGGCGTCGCGCGACGTTGGAGGCGGTGCGTGACACGGTGGTGCTGGAGATCGGCCGGACCGACTTCGCCGAGCTGGCGACGAGCCACCCTCAGGCGTTCGTCCCCGTGGCGCTGGGCCTGGCCGCAGGGGTCCACCCGCCGCAGCACCGGCACGACCGCACGATCGCCGTGGCCGTCACCGCTGCACTCAACTCCCGACAGGTCACCAGTCGGATCGCTGAGCAGCTAGGGCGGCTCGGCTCGGTCGAGCACCTGTGGAGCGCCCGCGTCGACGCGCGCCTCGACCGGCCGGGCATCGCTTCGTCCGCGCCGGGCACGCCGGGGGAGATCCGGCTGCTGGAGTACCTGGCCCGAGCCGAGTCCGAGCATCGCTACCTCGTGGTCGAGCCTGACCGCGACGACACCGTCTGGTCGAGCCGCGTGCTCACACAGGCCGACGTCGTCGCCGTCGTCGCGACCGCCGACCCAGACGACGCGGAGCAGGACCGTATTCGGGCGGTGATCGGTGCGGCCGGGTCCCGCGCGCTGCGCGTGCTGGTGCTCGTCCACCCCGAGAACGCGGAGCGACCGTCGGGAACTGCCGCGGTTCTCGAGCG
Source organism: uncultured Actinomycetota bacterium (assembly GCA_963714455.1). Classification (GTDB taxonomy): domain Bacteria; phylum Actinomycetota; class Actinomycetes; order Jiangellales; family Jiangellaceae; genus CAVQGZ01. Next base: position 23,679 of record CAVQON010000005.1, on the reverse strand, counting down.
CCACGCCGTCGACCACGTGCTGCACACGCGGGCCGGGTCGGTACGCGACGTGGCACGGGTTGCGCGCAGCCTGGCCGGACGTCCTGTCGCTCTCGTCCTCGGCGGCGGTGGTGCGCGGGGCTTTGCATCGATCGGGGTTTACCGGGCCATGTACCGCCTGGGCATCCCGGTCGACGTGGTCGGTGCGACGTCCATCGGTGCTCCGCTCGGAGCAGGCATGGCGCTCGACCTGGCGCCGGACGAGATCCAGGCCGAGAGCCAGCGCCTGTTCCACGGCGTCCTCGACTACACGGTTCCGATCGTCTCCCTGCTCAAGGGCGAGAGGGCTGCGTCGGCCATCCGCGATCGTTTCGAGGGATGGTCGATCGAAGACCTGTGGCGTCCGTTCTTCGCCATCTCGACCAACCTGACCCAGGGAGGGATGCACGTGCACCGTACCGGGGACGTGCCGACGGCCCTTCGCGCCTCGGTCGCCATCCCGGGAGCCTTCCCGCCGGTGCCGCTCGGCGACGACCTGCTCGTCGACGGCGGGGTGACGAACAACCTGCCGGTCGACGTGATGCGCCGTCTGCACCCCACAGCGACCGTCGTCGCCGTGTCCGTCGCGCCCGCGCAGGGGCCACGGGCGAAGAGCGACTACGGGCTGTCGGTGTCGGGGTGGCAGGCCATGAAGTCGAAGGTGGGCAAGGGCCCGCGCTACCCCGGCATCGTGGCTGTGCTGATGCGCTCGATGATCACCGGCTCGCTGGACAAGAGCGACGCGGTGATCGCCAACGGCGCCGCAGACCTGCTGCTCGACCTCGACCTGCGTGGTGTCGGGCTGCTCGAGTTCGAGCGCGTCGCCGACGTGGCTGACCGCGGCTACGAGCTGGCCATGCCGCGGCTCGAAGCCTGGCTGGAGACCGTGTCGCACGAGGAGGGAGACGCCGGTGTGGTTGCTGACCGTCCGTGACCTGACCTTTCGTGGCACCCGCTTCGCGGTCGTGACGCTCGGGGTCGCGCTCGTCCTCACGCTGCTCTACCTGATGACCGGGCTGATCGAGCAGTTCAACAAGGAGCCGTTCCTCACCACCGACCAGCTCGGCGCGAGCCACTGGGTCATCCCGGAAGGCGTGTCGGGGCCCTACACCTCGTCGTCAGCGTTGAGTGCCGACCAGGTTGCCGCGATCGATCCTGCCGGTGAGTCGGCCGAGGTGGTCGTCGCGCGGGGCACGTTGACCGTGGGCGAGGAGGCCTCGGAGGCGATCGTGATCGCCGCGCCGCCCGACGGCCTGGGGGTGCCCGAACCCACGCAGGGGTCCAGGCCGCAGGCGAGCGGCGAGGTGCTGCTCGACGTCAGCTCGGGAGCCGCGGTCGGTGACGAGGTGCAGATCAGCGACGACTCCTACACCGTTGTGGGTCTGAGCAGCGACACCACCGTGCTGGCCGGACTGGTCGGCACGTTCGTGAGCCTCGAGGACGCCCGCGAGACGGTCTTCGGCGGCGTGCCGGTGACGAGCGCCGTGCTGCTCGATGCCGAGCCCTTGGCGGTGCCGGAGCAGACGCAGGTGATCGCCACCCGTGAGGCCGCCGAGGACGCACTCGGACCGCTGGAGAGCGCGGTGGCCTCGATCGACCTGATCAGGATCTTGCTCTGGCTCGTCGCCGCGATCATCGTCGGCGCGGTCATCTACCTCTCGGCGCTCGAGCGCAGCCGTGACTTCGCCGTCCTCAAGGCGATGGGCGCCCGCAACCGGCAGCTGTCGGGCAGCCTCGCGCTCCAGGCGGTTCTCGTCGCCCTGTCGGGCGCGGCCCTGGCAACGCTGTTCCAGTTCTTGCTGGTGCCGGTGTTCCCGCTGACGGTGCGGGTACCGGCATCGGCGTACTGGACGATCCCGCTGGTGGCGGTCGTCGTGGCGCTGGTGGCCGGGTGGGCAGGCATGCGCCGGGTCGCGAAGGCTGATCCGGCGAGCGCATTCGGAGGTGGCGCATGAGCGGGGTGCAGGTACGCGACCTGGCGGTGGAGTACCGCGCCGACGGCTACAGCGTGCGGCCGTTCGAGGGCCTGTCGATGAGTGCCGCGCCCGGTGAGCTGGCCGTGCTGCTCGGTCCGTCCGGGTCGGGCAAGACGACCTTGCTGTCGTGCTTGGGCGGCATCCTCACCCCCGCCGACGGCACCATCACGGTGGACGGAGCCGAGGTGACGGCCATGACAGCCGCGCAGCTCGAGCGGTACCGCCGCGACTCGGTGGGCTTCGTGTTCCAGGCGTTCAACCTCATCCCGTCGTTGAGCGCGCAGGAGAACGTCGCCGTGCCCCTGATGCTGGCCGGCACGTCGCGCTCGTCGGCCATGCGGCAGGCCGCCGAGGCGCTCGACCGGGTAGGGCTCGGCGACAGGCTGCCCAACCGCCCGGGGCAGCTCTCCGGTGGGCAGCAGCAGCGAGTCGCCGTCGCCCGCGGGCTGGCGCACGACCCGGTGGTGCTGCTGGCCGACGAGCCGACGGCGAACCTCGACTACGTGCAGGCCGAGGGCGTGATCCGGCTGCTGCGCGAGCTGCGCGACGACGGGCGCGTCATCATCGTCTCGACCCACGACGCGCGGCTGGTGCCCATCAGCGACCAGGTGATCACCATGGGACCGGAGGTCACGTCGGCGGAAGGTCCGCCGCAGACGGTGCACTACGCGCCGGGCGAGCTGATCTTCGCCCAGGGCGACCACGCCGACCTCGTGTACGTGATCGAGGCCGGGACGGTCGAGATCTTTCGACCCGACCCCAGCGCCGGCACCGAGGACAGGCTCGCCGTCCTGCCCGCCGGCCAGTACTTCGGCGAGCTCGGTCCGCTGCTCGGGTTCCCCCGCTCGGCCAGCGCCCGCGCCGAAGGGGAGGTCACGCTGCGGGCCTACGGGCCGCGAGAGTTTCGCCAGTCGGTTCTCGACGACGCCTGAGGGCGTCGGGGGTGGGCGCGGCGGCTCAGGCGACGAGGTGCGTGGCGCCGAGCATGGGCACGAGGCGTGCCTGCCCGCACCGAGCGCAGATCAGCTCGTCCTCGGCCGGGTCGTGGTGCAGCGCGAAGAAGTCGCCGTCGTCGCCGCAGACGACGCACCCCAGCACGCGCAGCTCGTCGTGGTCCATGCGCTGACGGTGCCACGAACGTCCGACAGATCCACGACGGGCACGCCGCGTCCGGCCAAGTCGTGGCACTGCGCGCGTGCGGGCGGCATGATCGAGCCATGCAGACGGTGTGGAAGGGCACGATCTCGTTCGGGCTGGTCTCCATCCCGGTCAAGCTCGTGAGCGCCACCCAGGAGAAGGACATCTCTTTTCGCCAGGTACGAGTCAGCGACGGGTCGCGGGTGCGATACCGCCGCGTCGCGGAGTCCGACGGCGAAGAGGTCGCCTACGCCGACATCGCCAAGGGCTACGAGCTGCCCGACGGCGGGATGGTCGTGCTCACCGACGACGACATGGCCTCGCTGCCCGTCGCGAGCAGCAAGGCCGTCGACGTGCTGCAGTTCGTCGACGCGGGCGAGATCGACCCGGCGGCCTACTCCCGCGCCTACTACGCCATGCCCACCGGCGACGCGAAGCCGTACGTGCTGCTGCGCGACGCCCTGGCATCCAGCGGGCGGGTGGCCGTGGTGAAGATGGCGATGCGCAGCCGCGAGCGGCTCGCCATCCTGCGCCCGGCCGGGGACGCCCTGGTGGTGCAGACGATGCTGTGGCCCGACGAGGTACGCAGCCCCGAGCTTCCCGCAGAGGTCGCCGACGTGGAGCCCCGACAGCAGGAGATGGCCATGGCGGCCTCGTTCATCGACGCGATGAGCGGGGACTGGGCCCCGCAGGACTACACCGACGAGTACCGCGAGGCGATCGAAGAGCTCGTGGCGTCCAAGGTGGAGGGACGCGAGATCGTGATGCCACCGGCGGCCGACGGGGACGAGGCCGAGGTGGTCGACCTGATGGACGCCCTGCGCCAGAGCGTCGACGCGGCGAACAAGCGCCGCGAGAAGAGCGCCTGAGGGCTCAGAAGACCCGGGTGAGCGTGCGCGGGCCGAGGGTGCGGGCGCCCAGGGCTTCGACCCGCTGCCGCAGCTCCCGGTCGGCGGTCACCACCGTGACGTGCCTGCCTGCCGTGCTCGCGTGCCGCGCTGCCTCGACCACCGCGTCATCACCGGAGCCGGCCGCTCGCTCGACCTGGACGTTGGGCGGGTCGCCCGCGGCGCGCGCCTCGCCCTCCAGCACGACGGTCCAGTGCGGCCACGCTCGCGTCCTGCCTGCCACCTCGGGCAGAATCCCCGCGTCGGCCTCCTGGGAAGGTGTCGCGCGTCCGTTGAGGTCGAGGCCCCGAGGGACGACGTCGAGGCCTCGTGCGGCGAGGTCCGAGACGGCGTCGAGCAGGCGCTGGGCGGCAGCGACCCGGTCGTTCCACCAGCCGTCCGGGGTCGAGCCGACCACGTTGGCCGCGTCGACCACGACTACCTCGCGTCGGTGCAGCAGTGGCTGCACGGACGGCCAGGCCGCGGCGAAGCCGGAGTGCAGCGGCAGCCGGGTCACCTCGCTGACGCGCACCCAGCGCAGCTCTTCGCTCTCGGCGTCAAGCCGTTGCGGGGTGATCGGCCCCACGGCGTCGGCCACCACCGTCGTGTAGGCCCACGTGCCGTGGTCGACCGCCCACGCGTGCCGCGGCCGGATCGACTCCTCGCCCACCGCGGCCTCCTCGGCGGCCTCGCGCAGCGCTCCCTGAAGTGGGGTCTCGCCGACGTCGAGCGCGCCGCCGGGCACGGCCCAGGTGCCGCCCTCGTGGCTCCAGGCTGCGCGATGCTGCAGCAGCAGCTCGTCGCCGCGTTGCACCATGAGGCCGGCCGCCCCGAACCGGCCCCAGTGCCGCCGTCCGCACGCGCACTGCAGAAACCCGTCCCCGGATCGGCGCGAGCGTCCCAGCACGCGGCTCACCGTGCCACGAGTTGCCGTCGCCGTCTCGGTGACGCCAGGCGCAGCACCAGCGACATAGGCCACGACGTCATGCTGGACACGGGCAGGAGCATGCGCTCGACACGGTGCTGAGCGACCTCAGCGAGGTGCTGGGCGACGATCGTCGGTAGTCCCCAGCGGAACATCGGGCGCAACCGGCGCGGCGTGCGCCTTCTCGTCGCGGTAGCCGGACCGGACGAACGCCACCCAGAACGCGACCGCTGCGGCGGCGAACAGCCACCACTGCCACGCGTACGACAGGTGACGCCAGGCGGAGACCCCGACCGGGCTCGCGGCCGCCTCGCCCACCGGCACCCGCTGCGGCGCCACGGCGGAACTCGGCTGCTCGTCGGTGAGCACGAGAAGCATCTGGCGCACCGTCGCCGGTGGGTAGGGGTAGGTGCGGAACAGGGCCACGGACGTCAGAGCAGCAACCTCGTCCGGCCCGAGCGCTCCCACCTGCACAGGGGCGGCGTCGGCGTCGCTCTCCAGGGCCTGAACCGACCCCGTGACGTCCACACCACCGGGCGGCGGCTCGACGGCCGGGTCGGAACGGTCAGCCACCCAGCCACGCAGCACCGGGGTGACGGTCCGGTCGTCGCTGACCATCGGAGTGACGACGTACCAGCCCGTGCGGCCGTCCATCTCACGTCCGGGCAGCAGCAGGGTTGCGCGCGGGTCGTAGCGCCCCGACACGGTGACCGGTCGGCTGACGGAGTCGACCGTCAGTCCTTGGCCTGCCGGTGCCACGTCGTCGATCGGTGCCGTGGGGGCGTCCTCGGCCAGGTTCGCCGCCGCGACCCGGTCGCGCTCCTCCTGCTCGGCGTAGGCGCGCATCTGCCACGACCCGAGAAGCAAGGTGCCCGCGATCGCCGCGATGGTGGCCACGTGCAGAGCCAGCCAGCGCGGTGTCAGCAGAAACCGGAGCACGCCACCAGGGTAGGACCCTGGCGTCAGCGCGACTCGTCGGCCAGACTGCCAACAGATCACCGAACAGAGGAGATGACGTGACCGAGACGTCGGCCAACCCACCCGCCAGCACACCCGAGGGGCACCCCACGTCGGGCACCTTCGACTCGCTGAACCCGGCGACAGGCCAGGTGATCGGCACCTTCCCGGTTCACGGGCGCGACGACATGGCCGCGGCTCTGGACGCTGCACGGATCGCCCAGCAGTGGTGGTGGGACCTCGGCTGGGACGAGCGCAAGCGTCGGTTGCTCGACTGGCGCTCCTACATCCGCAGCCACATGGACGAGCTTGCCGACCTCGTGCACCGGGAGACCGGCAAACCGATGTGGGACGCGGAGTCGGTCGACGTCATCGCAACCGTCATGCACCTCGACTGGGCCGCCAAGCACGCCGAGAAGACGTTGGCTCCCCAGCGTGTGTCACCGGGCATCCTCGCCCACCTGCGGGCCGAGATCTCCTACGAGCCGCATGGTGTGGTCGGTGTCATCGGCCCGTGGAACTACCCCCTGTTCACCCCGATGGGGTCGATCAGCTATGCGCTTGCCGCCGGTAACGCCGTCATCTTCAAGCCCAGCGAGTACACCCCGGCCACCGGGGTGTGGCTCGCCGAGTCGTTCCGCCACGTCGTACCCGAGCAGCCGGTGCTGCAGACGCTCACCGGGTGGGGGCCGACCGGTCAGGCGCTCGTCGAGTCCGGTGTCGACAAGGTGTCGTTCACCGGCTCGGCGAAGATCGCCAAGACCATCGGGGTCATGTGCGGCGAGCGGCTGCTGCCCTACAGCCCCGAGGCCGGCGGCAAGGACGCCGTCGTCGTCGACCACGACGCCGACCTCACCCGTGCCGTGCGCGGAGCACTGTGGGGCGCCGTCATGAACAGCGGCCAGAGCTGTGCGGGAGTGGAGCGGGTGTTCGTCCACCAGGACGTCTACGAGGAGTTCATGGACCGCCTCGTGATCTCGGCGCGTGAGCTGCGTTCGGGTGCCGATCCGGCCGCCCACTACGGGCCCATCACCCGTCCTGCCCAGTACGACCTGGTCAGGAGCCACTTCGACGCGGCGGTCGCAGCGGGAGCCGACGTGCGTGTGGGCGGCGAGACGTCGTTCCGGCGGCCCTTCATCGACCCGGTGGTGCTGACGAATGCCCCGGACGACTCGGTGATCATGAAGGACGAGACGTTCGGCCCGCTCATGGTCGTGGAGAAGGTGCGCGACGCCGACCAGGCGATCGCCAGCTCCAACGCTCATGACTACGGCTTGGGCGCGGCGGTCTACTCGCGCAAGAACGGCCCGACGATCGCCCGCCGTCTACGAACCGGCATGGTGTCGATCAACTCGGTTCTGGTGCAGGGCGCGGTTCCAAGCCTGCCGTGGGGCGGCCTGGGTCACTCCGGCTACGGACGCATCCACGGCAAGGAGGGGTTGCGCTCGTTCGGGCGCTCGAAGTCGGTCGTCCAACCGCTGTTCGGCCTGCCCGCCTTCGCCGACATCTACTCCTTCGAGGTGAACGAGACGACCAAGCAGACGTTCCGCTGGGTCACGAAGATGCTCTTCACCTGAGGGCGCCTCGCCCGACCTCGAGCCGAACGATCACGTGAACGTGATCGTTTGGGGGTTTCCAATGCAGATCGGCCTTGGAAACCCCCAAACTCCCTGCGAGAGCACGTGGCCCGAGCGCCGCGGGGGTCCTGGACGCCGCGTGGCGCCACTGACGCCGCGTGGCGCCACTGACGCCGGGTGGCGCCTGGACGCTCGACCTGACTTGACGCTAGTGTCAGGTTCGTGCCCAGGCTGACGACCCGAGTCAACCCCTCCAGCGACGAGTTCCGCACAGCCCGCGAGGCGAACCTGACCCTTCTCGCCGACGTGCAGGCCGTCATGGACGACGTCCGCGCCGGGGGCAGCGAGCGCGCCGTCGCCCGTCACCGCGAGCGCGGCAAGCTGATGGTGCGCGAGCGCATCGACCTGCTGCTCGACCGCGGCTCGCCGTTCCTGGAGATCGCGCCACTGGCCGGCTGGGGTAGTGACGATCCCGTGGGTGGTGGGGTCGTCGCCGGCATCGGCCAGGTCGCCGGCACCTGGTGCGTCGTCTCGGGCAACGACCCGACGGTCAAGGGCGGTGCGCAGTCGCCGACGAGTGTGCGCAAGGTGCTGCGGGCCATGGAGGTGGCGCGCGAGAACCGCCTGCCGCTGGTCAACCTCACCGAGACCGCCGGGGCCGACCTCCCGAAGCAGGCCGACGTCTTCACGCCCGGGGGAGCGGTCTTCCGGGAGTTGACGCAGATGTCAGCCGCCGGCATCCCCACCGTCACCATGGTGTTCGGCAGCAGCACCGCCGGGGGCGCGTACATGCCCGGGCTCTCCGACCACACGGTGCTCCAGCGCGGCAGCGCCAAGGTTTTTCTCGGCGGCCCGCCGCTGGTCAAGATGGCCATCAACGAGGACGCCGACGAAGAAGAGCTCGGTGGAGCCGAGATGCACGCCCGCCGCTCCGGGCTCGCCGACCACCTCGCCGTCGACGAGCGCGACGCCCTGCGCCTCGGCCGCCAGATCGTCCGCCGCCTGCACTACCCCCAGCTCACCCCGCTCCGCCTGCACGCAGCACCGCCCGCCTACGACCCGGACGAGCTGCTCGGGGTCGCCCCGGCCGACCTGTCGGTGCCCTACGACGTGCGCGAGGTGATCGCCCGCATCGTCGACGGCAGCGAGCTGGACGAGGTCAAGCCGCTCTACGGCGACCGGCTCGTGACCGGATGGGCGAGCATCGCCGGCCAACCGGTGGGCATCCTGGCCAACAACGGCATCCTGTTCAGCGAGGAGTCGCAGAAGGGTGCCCAGTTCATCCAGCTCGCCAACCGCGCGAACACCCCGCTGCTCTTTCTGCAGAACATCACCGGCTTCATGGTCGGCACCCGCTACGAGCAGGGCGGCATCATCAAGCACGGCTCGATGCTGGTGAACGCGGTCGCCAACTCCACCGTCCCGCACCTCACGACCATGCTCGGCGCGTCCTACGGCGCGGGCAACTACGGCATGTCCGGCCGGGCCTACCGGCCCCGGCTGCTGTTCACCTGGCCCCAGCACCGCCTTGCGGTCATGGGCGGCAAGCAGCTCGCGGGCGTCGTGTCGATGGTCTCGCGCAACAAGGCCGAGGCAGCGGGGCAGCCCTACGACGACGACAACGACGCGGCGCTGCGGGCAGCGATCGAGGGACAGATCGACAGCCAGTCCACCTCGCTGTTCGCCACCGGTCGCCTGTGGGACGACGGCATCATCGACCCCCGCGACACGCGCACCGTTCTGGCGCAGTCGCTGGCGGCCGTGACGACGACACCGATCGCGGGGGCCGACTCCTTCGGCCTCTTCCGGATGTGAGGCAGCCGTGACCGACCAGACCACCCGCATCCGCCGGCTTCTCGTCGCCAACCGCGGCGAGATAGCCCGGCGCATCCTCGCTGCCGCCCGCGGCCTCGGCATCGAGACCGTCGGGGTCTTCAGCGACGCCGACGCCGACGCCGTGTACGTACGTGAGTGCGACCAGGCCGTCCGGCTGCCGGGCACGGCCGCCGCCGACACCTACCTCGACGTCGCCGCCGTCATCGCGGCCGCCCAGCGCACCGGCGCGGACGCGATCCACCCGGGCTACGGCTTCTTGGCCGAGAACGCCGACGCCGCCCATGCGGTGCTTGACGCCGGACTCGTCTGGGTCGGCCCCAGCCCGTCGGCCATGACTGCCATGGCCAGCAAGCTCTCAGCGAAAGAGATCGTCTCGGCGGCGGGCGTGCCCGTGCTGCCCAGCGCCCGCCTGGACGGCGACGACGAGCAGGTCTGGGACACGGCCGGGGCCGACGTCGGCTACCCGCTGCTGGTCAAGGCGTCCGCCGGCGGCGGCGGACGGGGCATGCGCGTCGTCGCCGCGCCGGACGCGCTCGCCGACGCGGTGCGCGGAGCCCGACGTGAGGCACTGGCCGCCTTCGGCGACGACACGATCTACCTCGAGCGCTACGTCGCCCGCGGCCGCCACGTCGAGGTGCAGGTGGTCGCCGACGCCCACGGGACGGTGCTGCACGCCTTCGAGCGCGAGTGCTCGCTGCAGCGCCGCCATCAGAAGATCCTCGAGGAGTCGCCCTCACCAGGCACCCACCCAGCCGTGCTGACCCGAATGCTGGACGCGGCCGTCGCCGCGGCACGCGCGGTCGGCTACACCAGCCTCGGCACCGTCGAGTTCTTGCTCGAGGACGCCGACCCGCTCGCCGCCCCGGGCAGCGATCCCGACGCAGCCTTCTTCTTCCTCGAGATGAACACCCGGCTGCAGGTGGAGCACCCGGTCACCGAGCTGATCACCGGCCTCGACCTGGTGCAGACCCAGCTACTCCTCGCCGGCGGCGAGCCGCTCACCGTGGCCCAGGACGACGTCGAGCGACACGGCCACGCCGTCGAGGTGCGCCTGGTCGCCGAAGACCCGGCAGCCGGCTGGGTGCCGTCGTCCGGCACGCTCGTCCGCTTCGAGCCGCCGGACGTCCCCGGCGTGCGCTGGGACTCCGGCGTCGCCTCCGGCTCGGCCGTCCCGCCGTACTACGACAGCCTGATCGCCAAGATCATCGCGCACGCCCCGACCCGGGACGAGGCGCTCGACCGCATGCGCGCCGCCCTGCGCGGGCTGCGGGTACACGGCGTCGCCACCAACCGACAGGCGCTGCTGACCCTCGTCGACGACCCGGACGTGCGGGCCGGGCGCACCACGATCGACCTGCTCGAGGCGAGGGCCGCCGTCCTCGTCCCCGACCTGCCCGCCGATGTCGCCGAGCGACACGCGATCGCCGCTGCGCTGGCCGTGCACGCCGACGCCGACACCGCACGACCGACGGCCGGCTACGCGCCGCGGGGGTGGCGCTCGATGGCCGACGCGATCGACACGACCGTGATCACCAGGGGCGCCGCCGAGCACACCGTCACCCAGCGCACCGACCGAGCAGGCACGAACACGATCAGCGTCGACGGGGGCGAGGAACGCCAGGTGGTGGTGACCGGCTGGGACGGCGAGTGGCTCGTGCACGAGATCGACGGCGTCCGCCGCCGCGCCGGCGTGCTGCTCGCACCCGAGCGCGACGACGGCGACCGCAGCCTGGACGTGTTCAGCGAGGGACATGCGACCTCGTGGGTCGAGCCGGCTCGGCTGCCGGCCGGTGACAGGGCCGAGGCAGCCCGCGGGCCGTCCTCGCCGGTCCCGGGCACGATCGTGGCAGTGCGCGTGACCCCGGGCGACGTCGTCGCCAGCGGGGACGCTCTCGTCGTGCTCGAGGCCATGAAGATGGAGCACCGCATCACGGCTGACACCGCGGCCACGGTCGTCGAGGTGGCCGTGGCGGTGGGTGACGCCGTGGACGCGCACGAGGTGCTCGTGGTGCTCGAGCCGCTGACCGACGATCAGGAGGACTGACGTGGCTGACCGCCCCACCGTGAGCGTGACCCCCCCGACCGACCCACGCGAGCCACGCGCCGTGCGCATCGCCAACTGCTCCGGCTTCTTCGGCGACCGCGTGTCGGCCGCCCGTGAGCAGGTGGACGGCGGACCGATCGACGTGCTCACCGGCGACTGGCTCGCCGAGCTGACCATGCTGATCCTGGTGCGCCAGCGGCTCAAGCGCGGACCGGGCTCGGGCTACGCCCGCACGTTCCTCACCCAGATGCGCGACGTGCTGGGTACGTGCCTCGATGGCGGCATCCGGGTCGTGTCCAACGCGGGCGGCCTCGACCCGCAGGGGTGCGCTGACGCCCTGCGCGAGATCGCCGACGAGCTCGGCCTGAGCCCGCGCATCGCCGTCGTCACCGGCGACGACCTCACCACCCGTCCTGAGCTGATCACCGAGGCGGTGAACCTCTCGACCGGCGAGAAGCTTGGCGACCTCGGGCTCGCCCCGGTCACTGCCAACGCGTACCTCGGGGCCTTCGGTATCGCGGCGGCGCTGGGGGCCGGCGCGGACGTCGTCATCACCGGCCGGGTCACCGACGCCGCGCTCGCCGTCGGACCCGCCGCCTGGTGGCACGGCTGGACGCCCGACGACCTCGACCCGCTCGCCGGCGCCGTCGTCGCTGCGCACGTCATCGAGTGCGGCGCGCAGGCCACGGGCGGCAACTACGCCTTCTTCACCGAGATCGACGACATGACCCACCTCGGGTTCCCGATCGCCGAGATCGACGCCGCCGGCTCGTCCGTCATCACCAAGCACCCCGGCACCGGGGGAGCGGTGAGCGTCGGCACGGTCACCGCGCAGCTGCTCTACGAGGTCGACACCCCCGCGTACCTGGGCCCGGACGTGGTAGCCCGGTTCGACACGATCCGGCTCAGCGACGACGGTCCCGACCGCGTGCGCATCCACCCGGTGGCCGGCGACCCACCGCCGGACACGCTCAAGGTCGCACTCACCACCCTCGGCGGCTTCCGCAACACCGTCGGCGTGGTGATCACCGGGCTCGACGCCGACGCCAAGGCCGACCTCGTGGCACGACAGCTCGCCCCGTTGCTGGCCACGTTCGCGCATGCTCAGGTCGACCGCGTGCCGTTCGGCCCCGAGCGAGTCGAGCTGCGCCTCACCGTCGTGGACCCCGACCAGGCCAAGGTGGGTCGCGCCTTCAGCAACGCCGTCATCGAGCTGACGCTGGCGTCCTACGCCGGGTTCTACCCGACGGCGCCGCCGGCCGACGCCCGTCCGTACAGCATCTACTGGCCCACGACCGTGCCCGCCGGCGAGGTGGAGCAGGTGGTGAGCCTCGACGGCACCGAGATCGCCCGGGTGCCGGCACTCTCCCCGCTGGCCCGTCGGCTCGACCCGTGGCCGTCGACGCCCGGCTCCGGTGAAGCCGCGTCCGACCTCGGGCCGACCACCAAGGCGCCGCTCGGGCTGATCGCCGGCGCCCGGTCGGGCGACAAGGGCGGGGACGCCAACATCGGGCTGTGGGTGCGCAGCGACGAGGCGCTGCCGTGGCTGCTCGACCTGGTGACGCCCGAGCGGGTGCGTGAGTGGATCCCCGAGGCGGTCGACAAACGCGTCGACGTCTACCCGCTGCCGAACCTGCGGGCGGTGAACATCGTCGTCCGCGGCCACCTCGGACGTGGCGTCGCCGACGGCGTCGGGCTCGACCCGCAGGCCAAGGGGCTCGGCGAGTGGGTGCGCGCCCAGGAGGTCGACGTGCCGAACAGCCTGCTGTTCCGAGGAGCGCCGTGACCAGCACCGCCACCCCCCTCACCGAGCGCGGACGGCGCACCCGGGACACCTTGGTGTCGGCGGCCCGGCGGGTCTTCGAGAGCCGCGGCTATGCCGCGACCCGTATCCAGGACGTTGCTGCCGAGGCCGGCGTCAGCCACGGCACCGTCTACACGTGGTTCCCCGGCAAGGACGAGCTGCTGCGTGAGGTGACGCACTCGATCGTCGGCGAGGTCGTCGCTGCCGCCCGGGAGCGCCCGCGGGAGACCCGCGACCCGGATGCCTACGCGCGGCTGGCCTCGGCCACCCGGCGCTTCTTGCTCGGCTACCGGCGCAACGCCCGCATGCTCGCCGTCGTCGAAGAGGCCGCGTCGGCCGATGCGGAGTGGTCGAGCCTGCTCGACGAGCTTCGTGAGATCTACGTCGACCGCACCCGGCGCACGCTGCGCCGACTGCAGTCGGACGGCGTGGTGGCACCCGACCTCGACCCCGACGTGGCGGCTCCCGCCTTGACCGGGATGGTCGAGACGTTCGCCCGTCGCACGGCCACTGCACCGGCCATCGCCGACTCCGACGTCGAACAGCTCACCCGGTTGTGGGCGCGCGCCGTCGGCATTCCCGTCCCCATCAGCCTCACCCGCTCTGACACCTAGGAGACCCGCCATGCAGCTGACTCAGGAGCACGACGACTTCCGTCGCGTCGTCGCCGAGGTCGTGGAGAAGGAGATCAACCCCTTCGTCGACGAGTGGGAGCGAGCGGGCACGTTCCCCGCGCACGAGCTGTTCCCCAAGCTCGGCCAGGTCGGCATCTTCGGCATCGAGTACGACCCGGAGTACGGGGGCCTCGGCCTCGACCACTCGTACACGCTCGTCATGGCCGAAGCGCTCGGCCAGGTGTCGTGCGCGGGCATCCCGATGGCGATCATGGTGCAGGCCGCCATGGCCACCCCGGCGCTGGCCAAGCACGGCAGCCACGAGCTCAAGGAGACGTACCTCGCTCCGGTCATCGCCGGTGAGCAGGTGTGCTCGGTAGCCGTCTCCGAGCCCGACGCGGGCTCCGACGTCGCGGGCATCCGCACGAAGGCTGTGCGCGACGGCGACGAGTGGGTGATCAACGGCAGCAAGCTCTACATCACCAACGGCACGCAGGCCGACTGGATCTGCCTGCTCGCACGCACCGAAGAAGGCTCGACCGGGTTCGCGGGCATGAGCATGATCATCGTCCCGACCGACACGCCCGGCTTCTCGGTCAGCCGCAAGCTCGACAAGCTCGGCAACTGGTCGTCCGACACGGCCGAGCTGTCGTTCGACGACGTCCGCGTGCCTCTTGCCAACACAGTGGGTGAGCCAGGACGAGGCTTTCAGATGCAGATGGAGCAGTTTCAGATCGAGCGCCTCGTCGGCAGCTACAGCGCAACCGCGGGTGCCGAGATCGCCCTGCGGCGCACGATCGAGTACCTGCAGGTGCGCCAGGCTTTCGGTAAGCCGTTGCTGGCCAACCAGGCGTTGAAGTACCGCCTGGCCGAGCTGCTCGCCGAGGTCGACGTGCTGCGCGAGTACAACCATGCCGCCGCCGCACGCATCGTCGCGGGCGAGGACGCCACCCGGATGGCCACCATCAGCAAGCTCAAGGCCGGACGGCTCACCCGAGAGGTCGCCGACACCTGCCTGCAGTACCACGGTGGGATGGGCTACATGGAGGAGACGTGGACGTCGCGCTACTTCCGCGACGCCCGGCTGCTGTCGATCGGCGGTGGTGCCGACGAGGTCATGCTCCGCATCCTCACCGTGCTGGAGGGGATGGGCAAGTGAGCGACCAGCGCCAGGTCGGCTCCGCGGGACCGGTCCGCTACGACGTCACCGATGGGGTGGCCACGATCACGCTGGACGTGCCCGAGGCGCGCAACGTCCTCACCGGGGAGTCCCTGACCGCGCTCAACCAGGCGTTGGACGACGCTGCCCTGGACCCTGTCGTCCGGGTTGTCGTGCTGGCGGCGACCGGCAGGGCCTTCTGTGCCGGGGCCGACCTGCGCGGCACCGGGGGAGAGGCGGCCGACTTCACCGCCCGCTACACCGGTGCGCTGGCCCGGCTGCTCGACCACCCGAAGCCGACGATCGCCCGCGTGCAGGGCCACGTCGCCGGCGGCGGCAACGGACTGGTCGCCGGCGCCGACTTGTCGGTCGCCGTGGCTGACGCGAAGTTCGCGTTCAGCGAGGTGCGCGTCGGGGCGGTGCCGGCCATCGTCTCGGTCGTCGCGCTGCAGCGGATGCCGCGGGCCCAGGCCATCGAGCTCTTCCTCACCGGGGAGCGGGTCTCGGCGCAGCGCGCCGTCGAGGCGGGTCTGCTCACCCGCGTCGTCACCGACGAGGCAACCCTCGACGATGCGGTGGCCACCTGGGTGGGCCAGCTGCGACTCGGCGGCCCCGAGGCGATGCGGGGGACGAAGGAGGTGCTGCGCCGCGTCCCGACGATGGAGCGCGGTGAGGCCTTCGCCTGGACCGAGCAGGTGTCGGCCGCCGCCTTCTCCTCACCCGAGGCCGCCGAGGGCATGGCGGCCTTCGTCCAACGCCGTCCCCCCGCCTGGGCCCCGTCCTCCTGACCGGCGCGCCGGGGCGCGTCAGGCGATGACGACGATCGACTGGTGGTTCTCCACCGCCAGCCGGCCGTCGAGGGTCCAGAGCCGCCGGGTCTCGGTGGTGAACCCGCCCTCGGTGCCGGCCATGCTCGCTTCGTAGACCAGGGGTTCGCCGGCCGCGATCGTCGACGGGTCGACGAGCACGTGCGCCGCGTAGGTCACCGTGGCGAGCGGACGCATCGATGGCAGGACGGTGAGCACCGTGGGCCACCAGGCGTCGACCACGGCGAGAAGATGACGGACGTCCCAGGCACCCTGGTCGGCAAGGCGGACGTAGCCGAGGCATCGCGACTGCCCTCCCTGCAGCGGCAGGCCCTGCACTGGGCGCACCTCGAGATGCTGCAAGAAGACCGGCATGCCGGGCAGGCCGGACGGCAGCGCCGCCACCTCGGTCCAGGCCGCGATGCTGGGTGGCTGTGCCGTCGGCCACGAGCGCGCGTCGGCGCTGAGATCGGGCACCCGCGAGCGTCCCGTGAGCACGACGGCGTGCGCGCAGACGGCGTCGCCGGCGTCGTGCACGCTCACCGTCCAGGTCGACAGGCCGGAGCCGACCCGCAGGGGCGCCACGCGCACCGTCGCCGTGCCCACCGGCAACGGTGCGGGAAGGTGCAGGCTCAGGGTGCGCAGGCTGCGCTCGGACGACGTCTCGCTCAGCTCGACGGCGCGCGCGACCCCGGCAGCGACGAGGCCACCCCAGGCCCCACGGCCCTGCTGCCAGCCATCGGGCACGTCCCACGCGAACGTGTGATCGCCCACCTTTGACAACGCGGTCGCCGTTCGAAGCAGCACTGGTCCATTGTCGTCTGCCTCCTCGTAGCCGTCGTCGCAGGGGCGCGAAGGCCCGGGCCGGCGCTGTGCCATAGTGCTTGGGCAGACAAGGCTGGTCACGTCACTGGAGGGTCGTCGTCATGAGAACGCGCATCACCGAGCTGTTCGGCATCGAGCACCCGATCATCCAGGGAGGCATGCACTACGTCGGCTTCGCCGAGCTGGCGGCCGCGGTCTCCGACGCCGGCGGGCTGGGCATCATCACCGGCCTCACCCAGAAGACCCCGGACGACCTGGCTGCCGAGATCGCCAAGTGCCGTGCGCTCACCGACAAGCCGTTCGGCGTCAACCTGACGTTCCTGCCGACGGTCACCTCGCCGGACTACCCCGGCTACCTCCGCGCCATCGTCGAGGGCGGTGTGCGCATCGTGGAGACGGCCGGTCGCAACCCCGAGCCCTTCATGCCCGCGCTCAAGGCCGCCGGCATCACCGTCATCCACAAGTGCACCTCGGTGCGGCACGCGCTGAAGGCCGAGGCCATCGGCTGCGACGCCGTGTCGGTCGACGGCTTCGAGTGCGGCGGGCACCCGGGCGAGGACGACATCCCGAACATGATCCTGCTGCCCCGCGCGGCCGAGGAGCTCTCCATCCCGTTCGTCGCCTCCGGCGGCATGGCCGACGGACGATCGCTGGTGGCCGCGCTCGCGCTCGGCGCCGATGGCATGAACATGGGCACCCGGTTCATCGCCACGGCCGAGGCGCCGGTGCACGACCGGGTCAAGCAGGCACTGGTCGACGCGAGCGAGCTCGACACGCGACTGGTGATGCGTCCGCTGCGCAACACCGAGCGGGTGATGGCCAACGCCGCCGTCGACAGGTTGCTGGAGAAGGAGCGCGAGCTCGGCGAGAACCTGCGCTTCGAAGACATCATCGAGCAGGTGGCCGGCGTGTACCCGCGCATCATGATGGAAGGCGACATGGACGCCGGGGCCTGGTCGTGCGGCATGGTGGCGGGACTGATCAACGACGTCCCGACCTGCCGAGCGCTGATCGACCGCATCATGGACGAGGCCGAGACGATCATCACCGCCCGCCTCGCCGGCATGCTGGGGGCACCAGCCACCGTCTGACGGCCACACCCCCGGCGACCGGGTGGTGGCGGCGTGGAGTGCTCGGGAGGTAGGGACGGTCGTCCCTGGTCGAGCCGGGGGGTGCACCGGGCAGGATGTCCCCGTGGACGTCACTCAGACCCTGCTGCCCGGCGTGGGCATCCGCTACGAGATCGTGCTGGCCAGCGGCGAACGGGTGGGGCTCGTCGCCCATCGGGACGGCACGTTCGACCTGGTCGCGTACTCCGCGTCGGACCCCGATGCCTGCACCGGGTTGCTGTCGCTGAACCAGAACGAGGCCGACACGCTCGCCGAGCTCATGGGGGCCCCGCGTATCGCCGAGCGGTTCGCCGACCTGTCCAAGGAGATCCCCGGCCTGGTGGCGGCGCAGATCGCGATCCCGCAGGACTCGCTCTACGCCGGGCACACGCTCGGCGACACTCGCGCTCGCACGCTCACCGGGGCGTCCGTCGTCGCGGTCGTGCGCGGGGAGACCATCATCGCCAGCCCCGGCCCGGAGACCCCGCTCAACTCCGGCGACGTGCTCGTCGTGATCGGCACCGAGGCCGGCATCTCCGGCGTCCGACGGATCGTGGGGGCCTGAGGACGACGCATGAAGGCAGAGCCGGCGCTGCTCGTCGAGCTGGGGGTCATGCTCCTTGCTCTCGGAGCGCTGGGCGCTGTCGCGTGGAAGGCCGGGTTGTCGGCCGTCCCCCTGTTCCTGGTCGCCGGTCTCGTGGTCGGCAAGGGTGGGCTGGTCGAGGCCGAGACGGCCGCCCCGTTCCTGGAGGTGTCGGCCAGCATCGGCGTCGTCCTGCTGCTGCTGGCGCTGGGGCTGGAGTTCTCCTCCGCCGAGTTCACGTCCGCGCTCAAGCGCCACGCACCCAGCGGCGTCGTCGACCTCGCGCTGAACGCCACTCCCGGCCTGCTCGCGGGCCTGCTGCTCGGCCTGCCGTGGCAGGCGGCCCTCGCCCTGGGCGGCGTGACCTGGATCTCGTCGTCGGGCATCGTCTCGCGCACGTTGGCCGACCTCGGCCGCCTGGCGTTCCGCGAGACGCCGTCCGTGCTGTCGATCCTGGTGCTCGAAGACATCGCCATGGCCGCCTACCTGCCGATCCTGGGCGTGCTGCTGACCGGTGCCGGACTGCTGGCCGGGTTCACCGGTGGCGCCCTGGCGGTCGCCGCCGTCTTCGGGTTCTTGGTCGTGGCGCGCCGCGCCGAGCCGTGGCTGGGCAGGTTGCTGACCCACGACGACGACGAGCAGGTGCTGTTCCGCGTGCTCGGCGTGACGTTCATCGTGGCCGGCGTCGCGGAGTACCTGAACGTCTCGTCGGCCGTCGGTGCCTTCCTGGTCGGGCTGGCGATCCCGGAAGGCACTGCCCGACGTGCCCGCGCCGTGCTCGCCCCGCTGAAGAACCTCTTCGGGGCGGCCTTCTTCTTCTACTTCGCCTACGAGACGGTGCCCGCCGACATCCTGCCGGTGCTGCCGGCGGCCCTGGCCCTCGCTGTGGTCACCGCCCTGACGAAGGTGGCCACCGGCTGGTACGCCGCCGGACGCGATGGCGTCGGCCGCAAGGGGCGCTTGCGCGCCGGGACGGCCCTGATCGCCCGCGGCGAGTTCTCCATCGTCATCGCCGGGCTCGCCATCAGCGCGGGGTACGTCGAGATCGGGCCGGTCGCGACGGCCTACGTGCTGCTGGTGGCCGTGTCCGGGCCCATCATCACCCGCGCGGTCGGCCACACCCGCGACCCGTCCCCGCCCGTCACGCCGCAGGCACCGGCCGAGCCAGCTCCTCGATGACCAGGCGCAGCACCCGCGGGTCGGTGCCCATGCCCAGGTGCGAGCTCTCGACCCGGATGTTGCGTGCACCGGGCACGACGCACGAGCGCCAGTCGATCACCCCGTCCGACGGTGTGTAGACCGACACCAGCTCGACCTGGGCCGGCATGGGTCGGTGCACGGCCTGCATGTAGGGGCACGGGCACACCGGACGCAGGCACGCCGGGTCGGGCAGCGGCGAGCGCACCCGGTGCGAGGCGTAGATGGCCGAGATGAGCGGCGAGGGGATCTCGTAGAACGCGAACTCGTCGCTGAGCGGGCCACCAAGGTTGATCGCGCGGCTCACCAGGTCGGGACGCCGCGCACCCAGACCCCGGGCGAGCATGCCGCCTCGGCTCTGGCCCACCACCTGGATGCGACCGCCGCTGCGCTCGGCCTCGCGCTCGGCGACTGCGGCGAGGGCGTCGACCGTCCGGTCGGAGCAGTCGATGTTGCTCACGATGCCGCTGCGAACCGTCCGGTAGCCCAACCTGCGCAGCACGGCATGCATCGGGACGAGGGTGGGGTCGCCGAAGCCGAACCCAGGCACCAGCAGCACCGTGTCGCCCTGCCCGCGGGGCAGGTCGGGGTCGCGCAGCAGGTCCGATGCCAGCAGCGCGCCCACCTCGAGCGGCAGCCGGGTCTCCGACAGCCCGCGCGCCGCCCACCCCGGCAGCCGGCGCATCCACCCGGGCAGACCGGATGGCGCCCAGTGCAGGTCGGGTCGGTGGACTCCACGCCAGTCGTTCACGCCGACACTGTGCCTGACCATCGTCGAGATGCAGCGGACATCGACGATCCGCCCCAGCTGTCGAACGACGGCATCTCCGCCCTACACGTCCGTCTCAGCACAGCACGATCCGCACGGCGCCCTTCATCGAATCCGCGTCGAGCTCGTGGGCGCACGACTCGTCCCACCCGGAGTCGATCGTCGCCGCCTCTCGCGCCAGAGATATGGCCAGGTGCCGTGATCGCGGTCCGGCCGACCCGGGCCGCCGGCAACGTGGCCCCAAGACCTGTTCCGCGCCTCCCCGAACCAGGTCGGCGCAGTCGCGACACCGCCGGTTTGTAGCAGGGTCATGGTCGCCGGCATTACGGTCCGGTCGTGGGATACACCACCGAGCCTCTGACTGAACAGACGTGGGCGGACTTCGCTGCGCTGGTCGAGGCGCACAACGGAGTGTGGGGTGGGTGCTGGTGCATGGGGTTTCACCCTGAGGGTTCCGGCGGGCTGGTGAACCGGGTGGGAACCGGCAGGCCAAACGTGACCTCGTCGAGGCGGGAACGGTTCGCCAGATCCTGGTCTACGACGACGACCGCGCGTGCGTGGGCTGGTGCCAGTACGGCACCCCCGAGGACCTGCCCAACCTCAAGAACCGCAAGGCCTACGGCCGCAGCATCGAGGTCCTGCCGACCTGGCGCATCGGCTGCATCTTCACCGCGAGCACACGGCGCGGGCAAGGCGTCGCCCGCGCAGCCGTCCAGGCCACGCTCACCGCCATCAGCCAAGCAGGAGGCGGGATCGTCGAGGCCCACCCCGAGCAGACCATCGACCGGGCGCCCCAGCGCGGCGCCTACCTGCACACCGGCCCCGAGGCCCTCTACGCGGGCTTCGGGTTCGTCCGTGACCGCAAAATCGCCAAATGGCGGTGGGTCATGCGCACCCAGGTGCCAGCCGCCTGACACGCGGGAGCACGACCTGAGCGCCCGCCACCAACAGAGCTCGCTCCGCGGCGCGTCGATGGCCGCGAAGTGGGGCAGGTCGTTCGGGCTCCCATCTGTGCGGCGTCCGGGTCGTGTGGCTCAGGGGGTGGGGTGTTCGGCGTCGTCGTTGAGGTCGACCAGCTCTGCCCCGGTTGCTGCGAAGTCCTTGGGGTTGAAGGTGTAGATGGGCAGTGCCTGGCTCACGGCGATCGCGGCGATCATGGCGTCGAATGCGCGCGCTCGAGGCTTCTGACCCGCTGCGCGTAGCGACGCGGCGATGGGGCCGAAGGCGCGAGCAGCCTCGGCGTCGAAGGGCAGCGGTTCACCGAAGTCGGTCTCGGCCTGCTGGAGGTGTCGTTGGCGAGCGGCTCGCTCGGAAGCGGTGGCGGCGACGAGCGGTCCGACGCTCAGTTCCGCCAAGGTCACAGTCGTGATGACCGACTCGGCGGCCAGGCGCCGAGGATCGACCTCCCCCAGACGGATGACCGCGCTGGTGTCCAGGACCGCGCGATCGTGGGGCGTAGTGGTCACAGGGACTGGTCCAGGAGTGCGTCGATGTCGCCCCTCAGCGCGGTGGCGTCCACCCGGGGAAGCCGTCGCCGGCGAGCCACCAGCTCTGCGGCAGACAGGCTTCGTCGTGGGAGGGGTCGTAGTTCGGCGACGGGGGTGCCGTCGCTCGTGATGGTGATGGTCTCTCCGCTTTGGACGCGTGCGAGCACGTCACCGCCGTGATTGCGGATCTCGCGGACGGAGACTCGCTTCTCATCAGGAGTCGCGGTCATCCATCCAGCGTATCACCGGTGAGACACTGTCCCGTCGGCGGCCGGCAGCCGGCAGTCGCGGGCGAGTGGCGCCCTTGCATGCGCTGTCGACTGGGCGGATCCCGCAGACCCGATGTGCGCCCGACTGGTGGCGAAGTGACACAAGGTGGTGCGCTGTGCTCGCGGGTCTTGACCTTGACGTTGGGTGAAGGTTCAGACCCCCGCACGTGAACGTGAACGGCGCACTCTGCGGACCCTCGACGCGGTCGCGCCGGAGGTGGTGGCGGGTCTGGAGCGGTGGTACGCCGACATCCTCAACGATCCCGTGCTGGCCGGCGAAGCGGCGCGGTTGAGCCAGGATGTCGAGGAGCTGGCCGAGCCGGGAGCCACACTTGAGCATGTCGAGGCCCTGGTCGATCGAGCGCTCGCCTGGCACCCGGGTAGCGCCCGGACTCGGCGACGCGCAGGACGGTGGACTGGTGCCCGAGCCGGGCAACAAATGGTGCTGGACTCCGTGCATGCAGGATTGGCCCCACTGCAGGAAGCGTTCCTGACGCAGCTGTCCGAGCGGTGGAGGCCTCACAGCGGCGCCGGCGACGAGGCCGATCGATGAGCCGGGCCCTGCGGTGGGTGACCCCGCTGCTGTTCGGCGTGCAGGTGGTTTTGGTGGTCACCGGTGTGCTGAGCCTCGAGCAGGCCGCTGTGGTGCTGGTCGTCGTCGAGGCGGCGCTGCTCGCCGGTGGTGTTGCCACGGTCGGCGTGGGGCGGCGTCGATACCGGGCGGCCCGCCGCGACGGTGCACAGCCCTGGGAGTCCTTCTCGGTGGCGGCGCGGACCGTGCTGCCACCACCCGTCGCGACGGTGCTGCTGTGGGAGGCCGGCACCGTGCGCAACGGATGGTTGGCTGCGCGGGGACGCGTCGACGGGCAGCACGCCGCCGTCGAGGTGCTGCTGTACCACGCCGGCATGGGCCTGCTCATGGTCATGCTGACCGGGCTGGCCCTGGTCGAGGTCGGCTTGGTGCACCTGGCCGTGCCCTGGCTGGGCGTGCTGGTCGTGCTACTGATCCTGGGAGTCTGGACGGCGGTGGTTGTCCTCGGGTTCTGGTTCGGCCTGCGAACCCACCCGCACCTCATCCGCCCCTCCGGGCTCCGGCTGCGCTACGCCCACTAACTGGCCATCGACCTGGACTGGGACGAGATCGCCCACGTGCAGCGCACCAAGCTGCACGAGCCCACCAGCGTCAGCGTCACCGACGGCCGACTGAACCTCCGCGAGCCATCCGCAGCCACCTGACGGCCAGCACCTAGCAGCGCGCAACTCGCCCGCACAACCCAACCGAGGGATGGTCAACAGGCGGCGAAGTGACACGGCCGCGCTAGCGGGACGCTACGGGGCCGGAAGAGGCCACCTGCAGCCGACCGGAAAGCGCAGGAGCGGATGCTCGCCTGGCGACAGACCCGGTTGCTAGAGGTCAGGCTTCAGTGCCTCCTGTGCAGTACTTGGGGTGATTTCGGGGGTCAGGCGGTGGGGTCGATCTGGCATGGAGGACGCGTGGATCGATCGCGAATGCTATGGCCCGGCTGACGGCGCTCACCAATCGCAGTCCCCGCACGTCGACGCCGAACCTCTCCCACACCGGACCAGCGGTGCGGGTCCCCGGCGCTTCTCGTTCCCCGATGGTCATGACGGCGCGTCCACCGGGGCGCAGCAAACGGCAAATCTCGGTCAAGACTTGCTCCGGGTCAGCTTCGATGCGT
>CAVQON010000004.1:0-101480 GCA_963714455.1 uncultured Actinomycetota bacterium | reverse complement strand
GGCGCACGGCTGCGGCCAGGGTGGCCGCAGATCTGCGGCCCAACCGAAAGCAAGAGACCGAGACTCCTCCTCCCCCCACCCCTCCACCCCGGCGGCCGCGCCGCGCACCGCGAGCGACGCCGGAGGAGGAGCCGGCGCCCGATCGAAGCGACGAGGTGCTCGCGCGGTGCGGCATCGCCGACCTGCGCGCGCTTGCCGAGCGCTGCCAAACGTCCAGGAGGGCGCTCGGTCTGTCCCCGACCCGGTGGGCGGGACCGTATCTGCTGGCCGCCATCCAGCTCGCCCAGCTGCGTGGCTGGCCGTCTGAGCAGATCCAACCCGCGCTGCTCACCCTTGCCGCGGACCGGGAGACCCGCTCACCGATGCGCCTGGCGGAGGCCGGGCCGTGGTGGGACCAGCCCCCACCGAACCCAGCGGAGCTCGACGGGGTCGACCTCGCCGTCCTGGAGGCTGAACTGGACGACGTCGCCGGACACCGCCCCGTCCTGCAAGCCAAGGCCCGCGACGAGCTCGCCGCCGAGCACCTCCCGGTCACCCGGACCACCGTCACCGCCCGCGCCGTCCAGATCCTCCACCGCTCCCGACAGGAAGTCGCATGACCACAACCCCACTCCTCCTCGCCGACCCGCCGCACGACACCGTGCGGCCACTCAGCCCTAGACGAAGGGAAGATCACGAAACCCACCTAAGCGGCGGAGCAAGATATGCATCCGCTTACCGGATGCAGTCACAGGCGAGGCCTCCTCGCCCGCGGCAGATCGACCGAGCGCGGTCGTGGCGGGTCGTGACCCAGGACCAGGGGGCGTCGCAGTGAGGCCTCGGCCGAGGCGCGACACCAGAGACCGTCGGCACCAACGACCCGCTCGGGAACGGCGCCTGATGCTGCGCTACGACGACGCCGAGTACGACATCGTCGCCTCGGCCGCGTCCCGGGCCGGCATGACCCCGACGGGTTACGCGCCCACGCAGCACTGGACGCCGCGGGGTGCCACCGCCAGCACACCTGATGCGGACCGGGAGGTGCTTCTCGAACTCATGGCATGCCGGACTCAGCTTCGCCGCTACGGCAACAACGTCAACCAAGCCGCCCGCGTACTCAATGCCGGCGGGGAGGCACCCGAGCGGCTGAGGAACGCGATCGAACTCTCCGACCGGGTCGTCGACCGCATCGACTCAGCGGTCAGCGACCTGTCTGGGAGAATCGGAGCACGTGACTGAAGGCCCTATCTGGTCACGCGCGCCCGGCGTACGGCTGGAGTCATTGGAGATAGCGAAAGAGAGGGGTGAACGTAGATGGCTCACTATGACTTCTGGACCCACGGAACCGCGGTGCAGGTGGAGTATCCCGATCGCACCACCTACCTGCGCAGGACGGCAACTGGGACAGTCGTTCGGCAGGCTCCCGGAACCAGCAACTGGTTCCATTTCCCAATCGCCACACCGACGAGAGTCGCCGGGAACAGCCTCGACACCCATGACGTCTGGGTGAAACTACAACTGAACGACAACGCCAAGATGACTGCCGTCCATGTGCACGACGGAGACAAGGCGATCGCGAAGCGGGATGGACTCGATATTCGCGGACCAGTCGAGCGATATGACTACAACATCGCTGACGTTCGGATCAGCAACGGCATGGTTGTGAGCGTTGTAGTCGAGTTCCTCGACGGCCAGCCAGACGGCGAGGCCAAGTTCCTGTCGGCCGGAGCCCGTTTCGACAGCAACGCCGGCATTTTCTGAGCTGTTGCTGTTCACCGTTCGGCGTCCAAGCAAGCGGTACGCCAACAACCGTGTCGAGTGCGATCACGGACGGCTCAAGTCCCGGCTACGACCGATGCGCGGCCTGAAGACGAACCGGACGGCGAGCGTGCTGATTCGCGGTCACGCCTTCGCGCAGAACCTGCATCGCGGGCACTACGAACTCGCAACCGAGGCGACACCTGCGCTCCGGTTGGCCACCGTCTGCGACGACCTCCAACCGGTGATCTGACCGCGACCCCCGGTCGCGCGAGCCCTCACGCCATGCGATCGACCAACGCAACAGAGCCCTGCAGCACCTGGCTCGAGAACTACGCGACAGAGGACCCGTCATGGCAGCTGCCGCCGACGATCATGCAGGGTGAACCGCATCCACGCGACTACCTCGGACGGCCAGCAATTGGCCTGGGCGACCGCCACGACGACCCTGAACACGCTGCTCACGGAGCTGGCCGACAGCAACTCGAGGGTGCAGCGAGATCAGGCTGCTCAGGCGGCCAGATGCCAGGAGTTGGATCGACTGCAGCCGTTCCCCACACAGGTGCGCGCGGCTGTTTCCCCACTGCAGTGGCTGCTCAACAACGTCCCAGCAGTTCCGTCGCGTCAACGGCCACCTACACCTGCCCGCCCTCCGAGCCTCACTCGAACGGCATGTCGCCGCCGACCGTGCCGGAGCCAACTGCAACACTGACACCGTCAGCGCAGCCTGATGCTCACAGGGCCGCCACCGAAGTTCCCCGGAACTCGGGACATCCTCGTAGGTCCTCGCGAGCGAGCGTCGAGGGAGAGGGGTGCTGATGGTGGATCAGGATGGTGTGCAAGGGATCGGCCTGCATGAGGCGATCGAGTCGATCCGGCAGGATCTTGTGGCTGCCCGGGAGTCCGGCGAGGACTCCGAGGTGCGGTTCCCGGTGACATCGGTGACGGTGCAGCTGCAGGTAGTCGCGGCCTCGACCGCCGGCGGCAAGGGTGGGTTCAAGGTTCCGGTGGTGAACCTGGAGGGCACTGTTGCGTTGAGCGCCAACCGGACGCCCCGGCCGTCTCTCGAGGGAATCTCGGGATGGGCAAATACGGCACAGGGGTCGATTTCGCACTGAGAAACTGACTCGACGGACAACCGATTGGGCGTGTGCCGCCGTAATGCAACAGTGCCATGCAGACCGCCCCACTTCGGCACCCGTTACTCCTCTGTTGTCAAGGGGTGAGTTGAGGGGTCTTTCGCGGTGAGGTGTTCCGGGGTCGCGGGACGGGTTGTAGCGTCGGTTTCGCGGGTCCGGGAAGTGGCTGATCCGAAGTGTCGATGGGCGGGGGCAGGTCGACCGCGCTGGATTGTTGAGTCGCCCCGCAGTGCCCTCCCGGGCCCGCACTGGCCTCCTCACCCTCGGCCTGGTCGATCACCTCGGCGGCGGCGCGGGCGTCGGCGACGAGTTGCCGGTAGATGGCATCGGAGATCCTGCGCTTGAGACACCTGATGGCTTCGAGGGGCTTCCTGCCCTCGGCGCGCTTGCGTCGGTAGTAGGCCCGTCCATCGGTGTCCAAGCGGAGCTGGCTGATCGCGGCGATGTGGATCATGTGGTTCATCCGTCGGTTCCCGGCCCGTGACAGGCGGTGGCGGTTCTGCTCCCCGGATGAGGCATCGAGGGGGCGGTGCCGGTCCAGGAGGCGAAGCGGTTGCGGTTGGCGAAGCGGGCCACGTCCCCGCCGTCGGCCAGTACCCGGGCGGCCACGACAGGTCCGACACCACGCAGCTCCATCAGCCGTGGACCGCGGGCCAGCACCATCGCTTTGAGCTCCGTGTCGGCCTTCTTGATCTTGGCCTCGACCGCGACTAGCTCGGCGAGTTCGTCGGCGGCGATGCGCCGGCGGGTCTGCCCGGCGACGTCGCGCGGACGCACCCTGGCCAGCATCGCCTTGGCCTGACGCGAAGATTCACTCAGGGGCTGCGATGAGTGCGTACCCGGTCAGCCGGTGCGCTGGAGGGTGACGTCGTAGCCCATGGCTTCGAGTTGGTGCAGGGCGCGGCGTTTCGCTCTCTCGGGGTGTAGTCGGGTGTAGTAGTCGGCGCCGGGGTCGTCGTAGAGGGCGCCGGTGTGGGCCATGTGCCAGATGGTGACCAGGATGGTGCGCTGGATGGCGACGTTGGCTTTCATCGGTCCGCGGCGGGCGGCGATGCGGCGGTAGCGGGCGCCGAGGAAGGTGTCGGGGTGCTGGGCGCAGCTCATCGCGGCGGTGCCCAGGGCGCCTTGCAGGTAGGGGTTGCCGGGGCGAGTGCGGCTGGACTTGGTCTTGCCCGCGGACATCGTGGTGGCCGGGGCTGACCCCGGCCCAGGAGGCCAGGTGCGCGGCGGTGGGGAACACGCTCATGTCCGCGCCGGTCTCGGCGACGATCACGTCCGCGGTCAGGGTGCTGATCCCGGGGATGGTGCAGATCAGGTCGCGGAACCCCCGAAAGGGGTCGATGACGGTCTCGATCCGCTCGGTCAGCTCGGTGATGGCCGCAGTGTGCTGGTCGATCAGGTCCAGGTGGATGCGTACCAGGAACGCATGATGGTCGGTGAACCGGCCGGTCAGTGCCTCGGGGAGGGCGGGGATCTTGGCCCGTAGCCGGCGTTTGGCCAGGTCGGCCAGCACCGCGGGGTCACGCTGCCCGGCGACCAGGGCCTCCAGCATCGCCCGCCCGGACACCCCGAGGATGTCGCTGGCCACCGCGGACAGCTTGATGCCGGCGTCCTCGAGCAGCTTCTCTAGCCGCTGGGTCTCCCGGGAGCGTTCCCGGGTGATAGCGGTGCGGGCCCGGGTCAGGTCCCGCAACGCCCGGATCGGCTCCGGTGGCACGAACGAGCCCCGTACCAGCCCGTGCGCGCCCAGCTGCGCCAGCCAGGTCGCATCCGCGACGTCGGTCTTGCGGCCCGGCAGGTTCTTCACGTGCCGGGCGTTGACCAGCAGCAGTTCGAACCCGGCGTCCTCGAGCAGGTAGTAGAACGGCTTCCAGTAGTCGCTGGTCGCCTCCATCACCGCACAGCCGACCCGCTCGGCCAGCAGGTGCTCCCGCAGCGCCAGGACCTGCCCGGTGGTCGACCCCCAGGTGGTCACCGTCTCCACCGTTCGACGTCGCCCCGACCCCGCGACCCTCACGCACAGCTTCGCGTCCTTCTTGGAGATGTCCAGGCCCGCGCAACGTTCGTGCACCACCTCCACCGACCTCACCGCCTTCCGATCCGCGCCAGCCGGGCCGTGCGCCGCGGGGAGGGCAGGGAGAAGACGCAAGTCTGACGCTCGGGCTCGGAGGCACCAATCCACGGTTCCCGTGGAAGCCCTCCACCAGCATGCTGACCTACAGGCTCACCGGCACTACAGACGGAACGTGGTCGACCGCGACGCACCCTCGCAGTGTGGACCCACCGGGGACACCGCGCCAGAGCCGGGCCAGCCCGCCATCTTCGCCCCACCACGGCGCGCCACCGGCGCTGAGTCGCTGACCTGTGGTGATGTCCTTCTTCGCCTGCCCCGGCAGCAACTCGGCCAGCAACGCCTGCAACCGGCCCACGGTCTGCACGCGCCGGCGGGTCAGCGCCTCACGCCGGTCGGTGAGCATCCGTAACGCCTCCAGCCCACCGTCGACCTTCAGCACGCGCAGGTTCTCGGCACGGACTGCGGCCACCGCGACCGAGTGCGCATCGTGGGCGTCGGTCTTGCGGCCGTGCCCGACATCGAGCAGCCTCGCCCGGGCGGCGAGCTTGGCCGGCACATCCACGAGGTTCTCCCCGCCCTCCAGCAGCCGCTGCGCCAGCGGGCGTCCGACACCGTTGGCGCCCTCGACCGCCCACACCCGCTCCGGCCAGGTCTTGGCGTAGCGGCGCATCGCCGCATAGCCGGCCTGGTCGGTGGCGAACCGGCCCGACCCGAGCATCGTCTCCTGGGCGTCGACGACCTCGATCGTGGCCGACAACTTGTGGGGATCCACCCCAATCACTACATGCTGCATCTGCTGCTCCCGCCTTCGCTCGAACCGATAGGGACAGCGAGGTGGGCAGTGCTACTACGAGCAGGGCAGTCCCCTCTTGAGCCACACCTCGTCAACGGTGCCCGACGGGCTGCAGACCGAAGGAGAGCCACACCCAACAACCCGAGTGGGCAGCCGCAAAGAGAGCGTCCCGCCGGGCACCTCGACCGAGTCTGGCCGGACGCCGGTCGTACCGAAAGGCTCTAGTAGCCGCGAAGGACCCACTCACACGGGTCTGCTCGAGTTCGCATGGTTCGCGCGTAGTGCGTTGAGCCGCGGCTTCAAGCCGGGAGGCCGCGTCGTGTGGTCGAGTTGCCGGGCCACGCGGGCCCGGCAACTGGTGTCAGCCGATTCCCGCTGGGTTGGGTTCGCGTCGCATGCCCCATCCAGGCGGTCCGCCCTTCCCCAACGGCACCTGGTCCACAGTCGCGAATCCGAGGTGCTCGTAGAAGGGCACGTTCGCTGCCTTGCTGGTGTCGAGGTAGCACGGCAGACCATCCCGGTCCGCCCGGTCCAACCCATCACGCACCAAGGCGGCGCCCCGACCCCGCCCCTGCAGGTCCGGGTCGACGCCGACGATGAGCAACTGCCAGTGCGGCTGGGCGCCCATCGCCTTCTTGTGCACCGGTTCCATCGTGGCGTTGGCGCGGGCGAACCGGCCCAGCGGCGCAAACCCGACCTTGTACGGCGCCGCCAGCATGCCGCTCCGGGCCATGCCGGGTGGTGTGAGGGACTGTCCCGGGCGCAGCCAGATCGCCACGCCGCGGCCGCGGTCGCACTGGGTGACCCGTAGCCCGTAGCGCAGCCCGTACTCCAGCGGGATCCGGTTGAGCACCCCCAACTTCTGCACGCGCGATCCAGGATCGGGGAAGACCCACTCGAACATCGGGTCGTCCACGAATGCCCGAGCAAGAGCGGCCGCGGCTGTGTCGAGCAGCGCCCGATCCAGCGGGGCGATGTCCATCGGCTGACCCACCGCAGTCCTCCCGCCGGCATCCGGAGCATCGACGAGGCGAACGTACTCCCGTGGCATGCGAGCGGCCGCCCAGTGTCGGTACTCCTGATCGGGCGCAGTCGCGGCACGGTGGCCACACCCGGCGTGGGGCGTAGGGTCGATCGTGGCTGTTCCTCCGCTGACTCGTTCCGATCACCCGTCGTGGCAGGCGCCCGGCCTTGCGGGGCCGCGGGGGTCGGTGCGGCAGCGCTGCGGCTGCAAAGACCCGCAGACCGGCCGCCAGCTCGGTGCCTTCTGCCCTCGGCTGGCTGACCCGGCCCACGGGTCGTGGGCGATCGACGTCACCGTGCCGGGGGCGTTCGGGGTCGGCCCGCCGGTGCGGGTCCGGCGCGGCGGCTACCGGAGCCGACAACACGTGCCCAGCTGCGCCGCTACGGCAACATCCTCAACCAGGCCGCGCGCGGACTCAACGCCGGAGGTGAGCCACCCCAGTGGCTCCCCCAGTCGATCGAGCTCACGAGCACAGTCGTGGATCGCATCGACTCAGCAGTCACGAACCTGAACCGAGCAGGTCGCCCGACCTGGTGACACGCGCAGCCGGATCTGCGACGGCAGCGACGAAGAACGTCCTAGACAGACCGGGTAGTCAGCGGATCTGTTCGAGGGTGCCGTACAACTCCTCGGAACGAGGGTCGTCAGAGTCTTGTCGCCGGTGCGGACCCTCACGGTGAGGTAGCGGGGCGGCCGCTCCATGAACTCCTTACCGGTCATTCGACGTACAACCACAGCTCCTTGGTCGTGGGGTTGGTGGCAAGTATCTCCCGATGCCCCGCGCAGACGGTGCCCGCGGCCTGGCCGATCTGCGTCCAGCGCTTCGCGTCGGTGGTGCAGCCGTCGTAGCGCCACACGCCGCCTCCGCCGGGCGACAGGCCGTATAGCCGGCCTTCGGTGTCGACGGTGAATGCCTGACCGGGCCCACCGACCTGGGTCCACACATCAGGCTGACCGTGGAAGAATCTGATAGCGCCGACATGAGGGTCCGTGGCGTACACGCCAAGGCCACGCGCAAACACCGCCGAGGTCGGTCCGCCTACCTTCGTCCACGGCACTAACTGGCCGTAGAGGCCCGTGTAGCGCCACAGCCCACTGTGGTCCGGCGAGACCCCGTACAGCATGCCCTTGCCATCCACGGCGAACGACGCTCCCGGGCCACCGACCTTGCGCCAACTGAACGGGGTGCCCAGGTAGCGAAGAACGTCGGCGGTCGCTGGCTCGATCGCGAGAACTCCGTCGACGTCGGGATAGATCGCAGAGGCCGGACCGCCGATGCGCGACCAGGTCGTCCCGACTCCCTCGTACTTCCAGATGCTTTGGCCGTCGGGCGACAGGCCGAAGAGAACGCCGTTCGCGTCCAGGACGAACGCTCGACAGGGACCGCCGACACGCAGCCAGTTCCAGGCTGCACCGGGCTTTCCGTGGAACTGGTAGATGTCCCCGGTCCCCGTTTCGGTAGTGAAGATCGCCCGCGTTCCCGTGCGCTTGTCGTACCCCGCGACCACCCTGTCGATAGGTCCGGAAATGTTCACCCAGTGGCCGCCGCTGGTCTGCGGTATGCACGCCACGTCGGTGATGCTGCCGTCGCCGGCGAGACGGACACCCTGGGCGAACGTTCGTACGCGGACGCGTGTCTGGATGGTCGGGCCGGCGGGGAGCCACCTGAACGAGCCGAACCCCTGGCCGGTGGGGAAGGTCGGGCCAATCTGTTGCCAGGTGCGGCCGGCATCATGCGAGACCGAGACGCCGGCCTCCGTCGCCGTCGTGCCGTCGACGTACCACGACACGGCAGCGGGGGTGGCGGCATGGACTTGCTCGCCGCCTCGCGGGTTGAGCAGGGTCACGTCGGCGGGGCTGTCACCGACGCCGAAGGTCAGCCACGTGAAGCCATTGCCCTTGCTGTGAGGCAATTCCTTGAGCTTCTGCGTCAGGGTGGCACCGTAGGTGTCGAGGTAGATAACCCACTTCGACCCAGCGCCGTCGACCCGGTAGCCGATCCCCACGACGCAGTGGGTGCCGAAGCACCAGAAGAAGGGTCGGCCTGCGTCGACCTCCTGCACGATTCGGTCCCAAGCCCAGTCGTTGTGGCTCCCGACGTTCTTGCCGTCCATCGGGCCCGTCGCTACCTCGTAGTGGTACTTCTGGGCGACGAAGCCCACGAAGTCGGCGAACCCTGTCCGCCATGTACGGGTGGCCGGGTCGACTAGTTCATCCGTGATGGACGGCACGTCGTTCGGGATAGCGCCGGGGTCGCCGACCTTGGCATCCCACCCATCGGCGCGATGCGCATAGACGGTGTGCTCGAACCAGTGGTCGACGATGCGACCGTGGCCGGTGAAGCGGCCACGTCCCGGCACGTAGTGGTCCCAGAACCCCATCACCATGTTGTACGCCGTGGGGACGCACCACCATGTATAGGGAACAGGAGGTACCAACTCCCACGAAGGGATCTTCTTGCTGACAGCGCCCGACGCTGCAGGCGTCGAGGCGACTGCCACGGGCACGACTGGTCCGACCGGGAGCGTCGTACCCACGCCTGGGACTTTCAGCCTCTCCTCGAGTTTGGGCGGCAAGACCGGCGGGAGAGGGAAGGTGTCACGCTCCGGTAGAGGCCGGCCTTGAACCGGCAGCTCGACGCGGTGATCTTCGACGACGAACTCGAAGGCTTCGTCAGCCGGCCCGTCGAAGCGGTAGCGGTCAAACTGCACGTCCCCACCCTCCGCCTCGCGACGAGCCCGCTCCATCGCGGCGGGTCCCGTGGTGAAGAACGGGTGCAGATGGTGGAGCACAAGAAGCACACGCGGGACCCCCCCGGCACTCATGTATACGGCGCCGAACCTCCGCTCGAACGCGTCTCTCGCGTCGACGCGGTCGGCGGCGGCCAGCTCGGAGACGATCGCGGCATCGTCAGGGTGGTGCTCAGCGTCGCTGACGTACGGGAACACGAGAGCAACGACCCGGCCCTGCAAGTCAACTGCCGGGAGGGGCTCACCCCGCCCGATCGCGGGTCCCCACAACTCGTGGGCGTGGCGATCCGCGACCTCAGCGATCAGCCGCCGATCACCCTCCCATCCAGCCGGGGTAGCAGGTCGTTCAAGGCTGCGAGGTTCCGTTCGTGTCTCAGGCATCCGGGCCAACTCCCACCGGGTGGCTCCAGAGCCGTCCTGGACGTGCGACCGTCGGTGCTTGTCACATCAACACGACGCCGCCCGGAGGAACCAGGCCACCGATGTCAGACGATCACTCCGTAGACCAGTGAATACCTCGGGCTGACGGAACGGAAGGGTCCTTTGGATCGTTTCGCAAGTTTGCTCGAACGGGCTCGCGCAGCATCGGTGGCCGATCGGACCAGCACGAGCGCGGTACGGCGCTCCTGCCGAGCCAAGTCACGTGGCCGCGGAGCTCGGCGGTCATCGGCCCACCTTCATCCGGCAGGGCCCGCAGTGCCGCCGAGGGGCGTGTCGCAGCCACCAATGGCACTACAAAGCGCCGTGGAGTCGCAGCGAACACTTCCGGTCACTCGTTCGCAGGGAACGAGGGAGTTGGCCGGCGAGTCTCGGCGGGGCATCGCGCGAACATCCCTGGCTTCTCGGGCGCTCTGACCCAATCCGGATTCGCCCACCGTTCCTCAAGCAGGGTCAGATCGGGGACATGGGCCAAGCGAGTCCTGCACTGGCTCCACTCGTACTCGGTCATCGTCGGGCAACGCAAACACAGCGCCGAGTGGCGACTCACTGACCGGCCAGACGAGAAGGAGACTGTTCCTCTGATTCAACAGGCGTAGACCGTCGTAGCGGTACCGGAAGTCCCCGGGCTCACCGCGAAGCACCGCGGTTCTCACGCCAGGCTGTTCAAGGTGAAGGGCCACCGTGCTGTAGACGCGGACGACCGGGTAGTTGTGACAGTTGCGCTCAATCCACTCAGCGCGGGCCTCACCTGTCGCCCGAGCACTCGTTCGAGTCAGCTCGAACGCGCCGAACACCACCAGACCAAGGCACCCCAGAAGCAGGGCTGCCACAACAGTGCTCGCTTCCCGTGAGCCGAGACCGGACCGGGTGCGCCCTCCGAGCACCGACTCTCCTAGAAGGCCCCACAGAAGCCACCCCCCGTACAGGACCAACAGTATTCCCGCCAGCCACCAGGCCTGCCTCACACTGCCTGACGCTCCAAACCACCTCGGAAGCGCGAGGGAAGCCACACCCAGCACCACCACGACCGAAACCCAGATCGCAGAGACCTGGACCCGCTTCCTCTGCCGATTCAACACCGACTTAACGACGAGATGCACCACCGAACCGGCCACAAGCGCAACGGCCAGCACAGCGAACGCCTGGATCATCACGTGGCTGCTGCGGGTGACGTAGTCCGCAGTGCTCATTGCGAGCCGATCCACATTGACGCCGAACTCGCCGTAGAAGGCCTGGGAGTAGCTGTAGCCAAAGAAGTAGAACAGCGCCACAACCGTGGACGTGGACACCAGCACAGCCAGGACCCGTGCGACCACGCTCAAGGCGCGCCGTGTGGCGTCGTCGGACGTCGGCGGCACATCGGACGTCGGCGGCACAAGGGACGACGGGCTCGGTTCGGGCACGCTGTCTGACGAGGACTCCTGCCCCGCCGCCCGGTGCATCCCCGCCACCTGAAGAAGCCGTTAGCCAAGAATCGAGGACACGGATGCGACCTGCGGGTTGCGCGGCCCAGGACCGGGGTCCTCCGGATCGCAAGCCCCCGCCGACCCAACGACCAGCGCCACGACGGCTAGCCACACCGGCCAAAGCCTCCGCTTCTGCAGAACCTGCTTCCTTGCACTCATGATCGGCCTCCTCATCGCCGGGCCTGCGGCTCGTCTCCTGTCTGACCCGCTCGGACGCTCCTGCCTAGAGGCATTCGACCCAGCCCGCAGGCATCGCTGCGTGGGCGAACGCACCTGCGCCACTGACCATCGAGTTCGGACGGGCAACCGGTGCCCAGCGTGCTGGCGGTCGATCCGTGTACGGCACTCGTGCAGGCCGACCCGGCGCACTACCCCTGGACCGGTGGAGGCCCGCCGACACTGGCCGACTAGAGGCGAGCGAGAGCACCAGTACCAGCGTCAGGCATCAGGACCGGGGTCCGCGAGCGAGAGGTGGCTGAACTGGATGGTGCGCCGGAGCACTCGGCCGGTATGACCTATGCCGGTCCGTGGCGCGCGCTCGCTGAGGCCTACTCGAACTGGCCAGCGATGACGTCGAGGTGTTGCCGGTAGGACTGCCACCACTCAGTGTCGCCGGGAGCCATGTTGGTGTGGCCTGCGCGTAGTCCGACCCGCCCGTCGATCAGTTCGCGGAGGACGTCGGCATCGCCCGCGTGACGGTTGGTCTCGGCGATCACGGCGACCAGCAGCGTGTGCAGGGTAGGTGAACGGCTGCCCTCTCGCCAAGATGACTCGCGCTCCATGAAGTCAGCCTCACGAACGGCCGTCGAGAGGCAGCAGGCCTAGGCTCGATCGTGACCGCTCCTCCGCCGACCCGCTCCGACCAGCCCTCGTGGCATGCGCCTGTCACCGCGGTCCCGTGTGGGTCGGTGCGGCAGCGCTGCGGCTGCAAAGACCCGGACACCGGCCGCCAGCTGGGGGTGTTCTGCCCACGGTTGGCAGATCCGGCCCACGGGTCGTGGGCGATCGACGTCACCGTGCCGGGGGCGTTCGGGGTCGGCCCGCCGGTGCGGGTCCGCCGCAGCGGCTACCCGACCCGGCAGGTCGCGCAGGCCGCCCTGGACGCGGTGATCGGCCGCGCCCTTGGCGACGGTGCTGGTGCGGGCTGGACGGTGCAGCGGTGGCTGGGCCACTGGCTAGACACGAACCCGCGCATCCGGCCGGCCACCCGCGCGTCCTACGAGGCGCACGTGCGCGTCCACCTCGGCCCGACCTTGGGACGCATCAGGCTCGACGAGCTCACACCGCCGATGGTGCAGGCCGCGTTCACCCGTATCGCCGCGACGAGGAGGACGCGCACCGGCCAGCCCCTGTCACCGGCCACCGTGCGGCGCGTCCACGCCACTCTGCGCGCCGCCTTGAACGCTGCCCTGCGGGACGGGCTCATCGCCACCAACCCCGCCTGGCACACCCGCCTACCCGTGGCCCAGCCGGTCCGCCCCGAGGTGTGGACACCGGGACGGGTCGCGATCTGGCAGGCCACCGGCGAACACCCCACCGTCGCGGTCTGGACCCCCGACCAGCTCGCCACCTTCCTGCACCACCGCCACCAGGCCCGGGATCCGCTCTACCCCGCCTGGCGGCTCATCGCCCTGCGCGGACTGCGTCGCGGCGAGGCCTGCGGGCTGCGCTGGGCCGACCTCGACCTCAACCCCGCCGACGACCAGCCAATCGGCGGGACGACGGCTGGCGGGCATGGCCGGCTGCGCGTCGTCCAAGCCATCGTCCAGATCGGCGGGCACATCAGCCCTTCACCACCGAAGACACCTGCCAGCCGGCGCACCATCAGCCTCGACCCCGCCACCACCACCCTGCTCCGAGACCTACGCACGGCCGCCGCGACACGGGCCGGTGGTCGGCTCGACCCCACCTCACCCGTCCTGGCCGATCAGGCCGGTCGCCCCGTCCAGCCCCAGCGGCTCAGCGTCGCGTTCCGGCGCGCGGTCGCCGCCACCGGGCTGCCCCCAGTCCGGCTGCACGACCTGCGCCACGGCGCAGCCAGCCTCGCCCTCGCCGCCGGTGCCGACCTCAAGACCGTCCAAGACCTCCTCGGACACTCCACCATCATCACCACCGCCGACATCTACACCTCGGTGCTGCCTGAGGTGCATGACCGTTACGCCGACGCCGTCGCCGACCTCGTCCAGGCGGCACAGCAGCGGCATCCCCACCCCCAGTACTGAGCGCGGCGGCAAACGGCCAGACGGTGGTGGCAGGGCACACCCGCGTCACACCTGCGGCACACCCACGTCACACCCGGACTTCCCGATGGAGGCAGGAGGGCTGACTGGCGCTATTCCCGCAGGTCAGACCGGGTGGGCCCCGTGGGACTCGAACCCACAACCCGCGGATTAAAAGTCCGCTGCTCTGCCAATTGAGCTAGAGGCCCGGGTCGCTCCGACACCCAAGCGCATCAGCCGGTCCGTCGGGTACCCACATCCCATCATGTCAGCAGCACAGGGCAGCGGCCGCGGTTGTCACTCCCACTTGTCCCCCAGTGCCACGTAGCGCTCCAGTGCCTTGCGAGCGACAAGGCGACCCTTCTCGACCACCGTCGCGGCCAGCAGGGCGACCAGACCCACGCCCGCCACGAAGATCCACAGGGCGGTGCCTTGCCAGCCGGGCAAGAGGTTGACCAACGGAACCGCCAGCAGCACCACGACGGCAGCGATGACCACGACTCCGCCGGCCACCACACGTCGCCGGACCTTCGTGAGCAGACCCCATGCCCCCACAGCGGCGCCCAGCAGCAGTGCCACCGCGACGT
This sequence comes from uncultured Actinomycetota bacterium, assembly GCA_963714455.1. GTDB lineage: Bacteria > Actinomycetota > Actinomycetes > Jiangellales > Jiangellaceae > CAVQGZ01. The sequence continues at coordinate 87,250 of CAVQON010000004.1, read as the reverse complement.
AGGCCAACGAGTCGGTGACGGCCTGGACGAAGGACGCCCCCACCACGAAGGCGATGCCGACCAGCTCCAGCGTCACGATGCCGCGAGCCGCCGGGTCGGCACCGCGCGCCCGTGCGTCCTGGCGCAGCAGCGCCACCGCGACAAGCAACGCCAGCCCCATCGGCAGCGTGTACCACTGAGGGTTGTCGCCCATTGCCTCGGCCGCGAACACCACCCACGCGGCGCACGCCAGCATCGGGGCCAGCACGCGCAGCCACACCGACGAGAGCACGAGTCCCGCCCCCGCCGAGACCCCGGCGGCGACCAGCAACGTCGGCACGAGCAGCGCCCTGGCCGGAAGCTGGCCCACCGCAACCGCCACCGCGCCAAGCGTGGTGACCGCGCCCAGGCTGAGCGCCGGCCGCTGCCACGCGGCAGCCCACAACGCCACTGCAGGAGCCAGCGACACCAACGTCGACACGGCCGCTGTCACGGTCAGAACCGTCACCTGCGCCGCCGCCGATGCCTCGGCCAAGCTCAGCCACTGAATCTCAGTCAGCACCAGCATTCCCAACGCGCCGACGCGCAGCCAGGCGGCATCGACCGCTTGTGCGGCGATCGCCCAGGCCACGGTGAGCAGCCCACTGCCCCCCACCACAAGCACAGAGACGCTGAGACTCGGACTGATCAAAGTCGTCAGCCCGGTGCCGACGGCCACGAGGCTTGCTACGCCGCCCCAGATCAGCGACCACGAACGCAGCAACGGCCGCGTCGAGAGCGCTACCGCAGCTACGAGGGCCAGCAGTGCGGCACCGACCACGGTGAGGTCGGCCGTGCGCTGCGCCGCAAGCTCCCACCACACCGACGCCTGCTGCCACGACAGGGACGCGGCCGCGGCACTACCGATCTGAAGCGCGAGCCGACCATCCGGCTGGTGCGTCCGTTCGGCCAGACCAACGAATGCTCCCGCGATCACGAGGAGAGCCAAGCTCGTCCACGCCGGACCGGCATCGATCGCTCCGCCCAGCACGAGCCCCCCGCCCGCGAGCGCGTACACCACAGCCACATCAATGGTGGCGTGCAGCCGCCACGCGACAGCCAGCGCCAGTCCTCCGACACCCGCCAGGACGAGGGCACGTTCGTCGACTCCCAGCGCGGCAACCAGCGCGGTCGCCAGAACCAGGTGGGCCGCGACGAAGATCGGCACGTCCCAGCGAGCCCACCACGGCTCGCGGGCCCAGGCGCGCGCGGCATCTGCCAGGACGAGCAGTCCAGCGCCCACCAGCAGCGGCACCCACACCAGGTCGAGCAACGCCTGTCCAGCGAGCATCCACGCCGCGACCCAGGCCAGTACCACCGCAACACCTGCCAGAGCGCCCGTTCGCCTCAAAGCCGCCATCGCCAGCACGACGGCCCCAACCGCGAGCGTCAGCCACGCCCCGGTCGGGGACGAGACCGCGAGCAGCGCCAGCGTCAGTCCCACGAGACCCTGCGCCACTCCGGTCACCACGACGGGGGCAAGAGCCGGCCTTCTCAACCGCAGCTGGGGCGCAGTCGCACGGCCTCCGGCGTCGATGGCGAGCCCACCGAGGGTGAGCACGGCACCGGCCGTGACAAGCAGGGTGGCTGCGACGTCCACGATCGGCAGGTCGGCAAGAGCCGGCCAGACCGAGAACGCCAGCAGACCAACGAGCGGCGTCAGCGCTGCCCAGGCCAGCCACACCATCGGAGTCGGGCGCACCCACACCGGGAGCAGCCACGCCGTCCCGATGAGCACAGCCAGGCCGGCCAGCGCAGTCGGTCGGTCGGACGCGCCCATGGCAGCCAGCACCGCCGCCGCTGACCCCGCCCACGCCAGCACCTGGCCGGCGTACTTCGGCAATGGCGTCCTCGCAAGCAGGCTGTACACCACGGCGGTGGCGCCAAGAAGGATGGCCAGCGGCCACGGCTCCGACCAGATCGCGACGCCCCGCGCGTCCACGGTGAGCGCAGCCGTCACAGGCAGACCGGCTGCCGCGAAGGCGGGGGCCAGGTAGCGGGTGAGGGGGTGCACGTCGGCCAGGAGCGCCCCTACCGGCGATCGACCGCCCGCGTCGGCGGCCGCGGTGACCACGAACCCGGCCGTGGCCGCAGCACTGGCCGCGGCGAGCGCGGCTGCCTCAGCGCCACCCGCCGCGCCTGTATCTGACACAACCGCAGCGAGCGCCCCGAGGGTCAGGGCGTGCCCGGCGAGACCCATGCTGCCGGCCGGGTCTGCACCCAACCGGCCCGGCGCTGCGTGCGCGAGAACCACGACGCCGAGTCCAGCGGCGGCCACGCCAACGGCAAGAGCGCTGACCTGCAGGCCCGCGTCGGATCCAAGCATCACCCAGGCCCACGTGCCGAACCCGAGCACGGCCCACGGACGGGCGAGCGCCGGCATCGGCCCGACGGCTGCGGCCACTGCGAGCAGTCCCGCACTCAGCGGCAGCAGCCAGGTCAGCCCTGGCGTGGTGGTGGAGCTGCCCCAGGCGGCGGCCACGACGAGGGTGGCCAGCACTGCCGCGAGTGCCCATGCCTGCGTCCAGAAGTGGTCGACGTCGTCGCGGCGCAGCAGTCCACGTGCGGCCACCGCGGCGACCAGCAGCGCCAGCCCTGAGCCCACCGTGGCAGGGACCACAAGGGCGCCGGTCGCGAGCGCGACCCAGGCCAGGCCGACGAGAGGCATGAGTATCGCCGTGGCGTCGAGCAGGCTGTCGGAGCCGGCGAGGTCGAAGGGCCGCAGCCGCCGCCAGCCTGCCCACACCGAGATCGCTGCCGCGAGCCCGACCCCGTACCAAGGCTGCGAGAACGTGACCCCGAAGGCGACGACGACCCCGCCTGCCGACAACGCCAGCGGCAACCCGTCGGGACGCCAGCTCGCCGTGCGCTCGAGCAGGACGACGAAGCCGACCGCCGCAACAACCCCCGCCGGGCCAGGCTCGATCGAGGCGAGCAAGGCCAGCGACGAGCCGGCCCACCAGATCGGCTGGGCCACTGCCACAACCGCGGGTGGGAGGCGCGTGTCGAGCAGCTCCAGCACGGCAACCCCGGCTATCCCGGTGACGAGCACCGGGCCCACCGGCCAACCCTCCGACAGCCAGGTCAGCACCGCCATCGCTGCGAGCACCACGGCGCCGGGCACAGCAGCCGTCAGCGTCGGCGCGCAGAGGGGATGGTCCGGACGCCGCCGTGCGTAGGCGAGGGTCGCCGCCAACGCGACGGTCATCGCTGACACCTGGGCTGCCGTCAGGCTCGCGACAGCGGCGCCCGCCGGAAGCTCTCGCCCGACACCCATCGTCGCCACGCCAGCGGCCAGCCACACGAGTGGAGCCGCCAGGTAGCGAAGAGTGCTGTCGGCATGCTTGCGCGACCACGCGTCGTAGCCCGCGGCGATGGCGAGCAGGGAGAGGGTCATGACGACGACCATCGCGACGCCGTCCATGTCGGGCCGTACGTCGTCAAGGAACGCCGTCATCACCATGACTGGCAGGAGCAGTCCGCCGGCGATCTCGAGCGACCGACCGACCACCGTCGCACCACGGCGCAGCAACAGGGCCGCCGTCAGGAACGGCACGGCGGCGATGGCCACCTCGGCAACCGGGCGCCACACCGGCTCGACCCCACCGAAGGCGAAGGCGACGAGTCCGAAGGCACCGACGAAGAGCAGCAGCGCACCCAGGTACGCCAGTCCGTGCACGGCGAGGTCCGACCCGATGGACGAGCGCGAACGGCGCCACCACTGACGCAGCGGCCCTGGCTCCCTGACCCGCAGCTGCTCTCGAACCGCCCTTCGCAGGTAGTCGTCACGAACCTCGGTGTCGTCAGTCTCGGGCGTGAGTGCGGCCACCGATCTGCCCGGAGCCTCCCCGGGGATGGTCAGAGACGCTCCGGTCAGAGCCCCCGCTGTCAGCGGCTGCTGCAACGCCTCCTCGGTGAGACGCGCCACCAAGTCCGACAGCGCGTCTGCGTCGTCCGCGTCGATGACGCCCAGCGCCCTGCCTGCAGGGACGAACACCTCGTCGATGAACGCCAGGTGCGGGATGTCCGCGGCACCCATGCGACGGCGTGCTCGCTGATGGCCGGCCACCAGCTGACCATCGGTCGAGGCCAGCTCGGTCCACGCGATACCAGACCAGTAGCGCCACTGTGCTTGCCCAGTAGGGTCCGGGTACCACCCGGCCTTGGGGCTGGTTGTGATCCCCCGTGTCATGTCTCCAATGTCCCGCGGGCGGTCATCGCAGCCAGAGCCGGTAGTCCCGACGAGCACGAGCCCCAGGAGGCGCGCGTGACGACCACCCAGCGCAGCAGGCCCCGGTGGCTCAGGCTCGCCGCGGGCCTGGCTCTGATCATCATCCCGCTTCTCGCCGCCGTCCCCCGCTGGGAGACGCTGCTGGCCAACAACCCCGTCTACCCCCTGACACTGGCAGCCGCCGTCGTCCTTGGCGTACTGCTCAGCGTCACCGCTCTCATCACGAGCGAACCACCCCGACCAGGAGGCTCGCGCCGCGCCGCCCGGATCGCCGCCACGGGCGGCGCATTCGGCCTGGCCGCCATCCTGTTCTGGCTGGCACCGTTCGTTGCGACCCCTCCCGCGCTCGCAGCCCTCACCTCCGACGACGCCGTCACCATCACCGACACACGCGCCGCGACGACCTACGAGCCCGCCGATCCCACCTCCGCAGAGCTCATCTTCTACCCCGGCGCCCGCGTCGACCCGCGTGCGTACGCCGTCCTCGCGCGACGCATCGCCGAGGCCGGCTCTCCGGTCACCGTCCTCAAGTGCCCCTTCGACTTGTCGCTGCTCTGCGGCGACCCGACGCCCTGGCTGCCGGCCGACGAACCGTGGGCCGTCGGCGGGCACAGCCTCGGCGGGGTCTCGGCCTCGACGTTCGCCGGAGGCGACGTGCCAGCCGGCACGGGGCTGATCTTCTGGGCCTCCTACCCGCTCAGTGACCTGTCCGACCGCACCGACCTTGCCGTCACCTCCGTCTACGGCAGCGAGGACGCGCTCACGACCGTGAGCGACGTCAGCGCCGACAGGCCAGACCTGCCGCCGGACACCGACTACGTGCTGATCGAGGGCGCCATCCACGCGCACTTCGGCGACTACGGCGAGCAGCCAGGCGACGGGGAGCCACTCATCAGCCGGGAGGACGCCCAAGACCAGATCGTCGACGCCACGGTGGCGGCTCTGGCCGGCCTCGACGCGGAGTGAGGAATTCGTGCCCGAGAGTGTTGGCTAATCCGGGACCAACGTCCCTAGTTAGGTTTGCCTAACCTTCCCCTACACTCGCCCCGTGACTCTGAACCAGGTGCCGGTCGGCTCGAGCGCCCGCCTCGCCACGACAGCAGCGCACCCGAGCAGCCGGCGCCTCGCTGAGCTGGGACTCCGCCCCGGTGCCGACGTCCACGTGATGCGCCGCACCGCTGGTGGCGGACGCCTGCTCGGCCTCGGCCAGTCACGCATGGCCGTCGACAGCGCCACCCTGCGCGCCCTGGACGTCGAGCCCGCCACGTGAGCTCGTGCCACCAGACCGCAACGGCGTCGACCTCCATCCGAGGCGGCGCCGACACGGTCACGGTGGCTCTTGTGGGCAACGCCAACGTCGGCAAGTCGACCCTGTTCAACCAGCTCAGCGGCGCGCGCCAGCAGCTCGGCAACTGGCCCGGCACGACCGTCGAGGTCGCCCGCGCGCAGTGGCACCCGCGTGACGCGCACGGCCACGACCTGCCGGCCACCATCCTCGACCTGCCCGGTGCGGCCAGCCTCAACCCCGCCTCCCCCGACGAGCAGCTCACCCGCGACCTGCTGCTCAGCGCGGACGACGCGGCCCGCCCGGACGTCGTGGTGGCCGTCGTCGACGCCACCAACCTCGCGCGCTGCCTCTACCTGATCGCCCAGCTGCGCGAGCTGCCGCAGCGGCTCGTCGTCGCGGTCACCATGCTGGACGTCGCGACCCGCCGCGGCATCACCATCGACTCCGGGCTGCTGGAGAGCCGCCTCGGCGTACCGGTCGTCGCCGTCGACCCCCGTCATCGGACGACGTCGGCAACGCTGGCCGACATCATCGCCTCGACGCTCACCGACGCGCCGCCCGCCCCGCGCTCGCACGACTTCGACCCGAGCGACCCGTTCGCGGAGGACGACGAGCGCTTCACGTGGGTGCAGGGCGCCATGGGCGCCGTGACGACGGGCGAGGGCCACTCGGGCATCACCTGGACCGACCGGATCGACCGAGTCGCCACCGCGCCCGTCCTCGGACCCCTGCTGTTCCTGGCCGTCATGTGGCTCGTCTTCCAGATCACCACGGTTGTCGCGGCCCCGCTGCAGGACGCTCTCGACACCCTCGTCGCCGGACCCGTCAGCGACGCAAGCCGCACCGTCCTCGGCGCTCTCGGGCTCGGGGGCACTGCCATCGAGGGGTTCGTCGTGGACGGGCTCGTCGCCGGCGTCGGGATGCTCCTCACCTTCGTGCCGCTCATGGCGCTCATGTTCCTGCTGCTCGCGGTGCTGGAGACGTCGGGCTACCTCGCCCGCGCCGCCGTGGTCACCGACCGGGCGATGCGCGCCATCGGACTCCCCGGACGGGCCTTCTTGCCGCTCATCGTCGGCTTCGGCTGCAACGTGCCGGCCATCAGCGCCACAAGGGTGCTGCCCGACGCCCGCCAGCGCATCATGACCTCGCTGCTCGTGCCGTTCACCGCGTGCAGCGCTCGCCTGACAGTGTTCGTGCTGGTCGGAGCCACCTTCTTCGGCTCCAACGCCGGCAACGTCGTGTTCGGCATGTACGTGCTGTCGATCGCCCTGGTGATCGGTGTCGGCTTCCTGCTGCGCTCGACCCTGTGGCGCTCGATGGGTGCCGACGCGCTGGTCATCGACCTGCCCGCATACCACCTGCCCATGCCCCGCCAGGTCGCGATCATGACGTGGACGCGCGTGCGGGCCTTCTTGCGCACTGCCGGCGGCATCATCGTCGTCACCGTCGCTGCGGTGTGGATGCTCAGCGCCATCCCGGCGCCCGGCAGCGGCGGCTCGCTGGCCGACGTCCCGGTCGAGGACAGCCTGTTCGCCGCCACCTCGCAGGCCATCGCGCCGGTGTTCGAGCCGGCCGGGTTCGGCGACTGGCACGCGACGTCCGCGCTGATCGTCGGGTTCGTCGCCAAGGAGGCAGTCGTCTCGTCCTGGGCACAGACCTACGCCGCGCAGGAGCCCGACGACCCGTCGGCTCCGGGCGAGCTGGGCGAGCAGCTGCGCGCCGACTTCGAGGCGTCCTCCGGCGGACATACCACGGCTGCCGTCTTCGCCTTCTTGACGTTCCTGCTCGCCTACACCCCCTGCGTGGCGACGCTGGCCGCGCTGAACCGCGAGGTCGGCCGCCGCTGGATGCTGGCGAGCATCGCGATCAGCATGTCGACCGCGTGGCTGCTCGCAGTGGCCGTGTTCCAGGTCGGACGGCAGCTCTCGTGACGGTCACGACCAGCCCCACGCGCGCCGTCCTCGAGCACCTCGAAGCCGGGGTCGACACCCTGCACGAGATCGCGGTGCGCACCGGCCTGGACGAGGGCGTCGTCAGCCTCGCTGTCGACCGCCTGGTGGCAGCCGGCTACCTGCACGCCGAGCGACTCGCCGTCGGTTGCCCGGACGACGGGTGCGGCGGCTGCCCGGCCGGGCACAAGGGGCGTCCCGGGTGCGGAGCCACCCGTGGCGGCACGCAGGGCGCACCCGTCCTGATCAGCCTGGCACCCACCCGGCGGTAGGTTCCTTCGGCATGCGCCGACGTCTCGCCGCCACGACCCTGCTTCTCGCCAGCTCGTCCGTGCTGCTCACGGGCTGCGACGGCGACCTGATCGATGCGATCGAGTCGGCCGCCCCCAGCATCAGCGTCACGCTGCCGACGGCACCAGCCCTACCGACCCGGCAACCGCCGGTCGAGACGGCGACGCAGGAGCCTCCCCAGCCGACCGAGCAGCCGGCCACCCCTCAGCCGCCCGCCGAGCAACCGCCTGCTGACGAGACGGCCACGCAGACCGACACCGGCATCTCTCCGTGGCTGTGGGTGCTGCTGGGTCTGGTGCTGCTCGCGATCGGTCTGGGGATCGCTGCCGCGCGACGTCGCCGAGGTGGCGACGACACGACCCTGGCCGCACAGGCCGACGGCCAGATCGCCTGGGTTCGATCGAACGTCGACGACCCGCTGGTGCGCTGGCGCGCCGACCAGCTGAGGTTGCCGAGCGACGAACGCGATGCCGACTCCGAGCTGGCCCGACGCTGGACGCTCGTCGACCAGCGAGCCATCGCGGCGACGAACGACCTGCTCACGCTGGAGTCCAGCACGAAGGACGACGGGCTGCGCCAGGCGACGACCATGCTTCGGCAGGCGACCGAGGGCTACCGCACCTCGATCGACGCCCTGGCGCAGAGCGTCTCGGCGGGCGAGCAGGCACGCATCGCGCAGGCGTCCCAGGCCCTGACGGCCGACACCACCCTGCTCGACCAGGCCCGCCAGCGGTTCCGCACCGCGGCCAAGCTGTAGGCGGCCTCCCGGCGACGAGCCTCGCAAGCTGTAGGCGGCCCTCGCAAGCTGTAGGCGGCCCGACTCCCCAATAACTGTTTGACAGTCGCCTCATGTGGCCGCACGATGGGGTCGTGACCACCTCGGACGTCGCCGCCATGCGCGCGTGGGCGCACCCCGTGCGTCTGCGCATCCTCAGCCTGCTCACCGCGCAGGCGATGAGCGCGGCCGAGGTGGCGCGCGAGCTCGACCTGACCCATGCCAACGCCTCCTACCACCTTCGCCACCTGCACTCCGCCGGGCTGCTCAGCGTCGAGTCGACCGAGAAGGTGCGCGGTGGGCTGGCCAAGCGCTACCGGTATCGCCCGGAGCAGGAGCCGGAGAACCCCGGCGGTGCCACCCCGATCAGCACGTTCCATGCCCTTGCCGACGAGCTCACACGGCGCGGCGTCCAGGCTCGCGCCGGCCGCCAGGTCGTCTCGGACGCCGAGCTGTGGGTGCGTCCGGACGACTGGGCGGACGCCCGTGAGGCGGTCTACGCGGCGATGGCTGCCCTGCACCGGGCCGCCGTCCCTGCCGATACCCCCGGTGCCGTACGCACGAGCAGCACCGTCGCCATGTTCGAGATGCACCCACGATGAGTACCCAGGCATCCCTGGCGCCGCTGGCGCACCAGCCCTTCCGCTGGCTGCTGGCAGCACGGACGACCGCAGTGCTCGGCAACTTCGTCGCCCCCGTGGCCGTCGCCTTCGCGGTGCTCGACCTCACCGGCTCACCGGCGGCGCTGGGCCTGGTGCTGGCCGCCCGCAGCCTGCCCCAGGTGGTCTTCATGCTCGCCGGCGGTGTCGTCGCCGACCGGTTCCCGCGCCGTACGGTGATCATCGTCGCGGCGACGGTGAGCGCCGTCAGCCAGGCAGCCGCGGCGGCTGCGGTGCTGACGGGCGCCGCCGGCGTCGGCCTGCTCGTCGCCATCGAGGCAGTCAACGGAGCGGCAGCGGCCTTCATCTTTCCCGCCGCAGCCGGACTGACCCCACTGACGGTGCCGTCCACCATGCTGCAACCGGCGAACGCGCTGCTGCGGATGGGCATGTCCGGCGGCATGATCCTCGGCTCCGCCCTTGGCGGCATGCTCGTCGCGGTGGTCGGACCAGGGTGGGGCCTCGCCGTGGACGCCGCCACCTTCGCCCTCGCCGCGCTGCTGCTCGTGCCGCTGCGCGTGCCGTCGACGACGCGCGCCGAGTCGACGAGCGCGTGGCACGACCTGCGCGACGGCTGGTCGGAGTTCAGCAGCCGCACCTGGGTCTGGACCGTCGTGCTGGCCTTCGCCCTCGTCAACGGCGGCATCGCCGCGACGATGGGCGTGCTGGGTCCGGTGATCGCCGACGACAGCATCGGACGGGCGTCGTGGGGGCTCGTCCTGGCCGCGCAGAGCGTCGGACTCGTTCTCGGCGGCGTCGTGTCGCTGCGCCTGCCGATGCGACACCCCCTGCGCGTCGGGCTGGTGTCGGTGCTGCTCGCTGCGCCCTTCTTCGTCGTCCTGGCACTGGCGCCGGCGCTGCTCCCGCTGGCGGTGCTCGCCCTGCTCGCCGGCCTCGGCATCGAGGTGTTCTCCGTCGGCTGGGACGTCTCGCTGCAGGAGCACATCCCCACCGACCGGCTCTCCCGCGTCTACTCCTACGACATGCTCGGCTCGTTCGCGATGGTGCCGCTCGGCCAGATCATGGTGGGACCGGTCGCGGCTGCCGTCGGCGCCCCGGCGACCGTGCTGTCGGTCGTCGCGGTCAGCACGGCGTGCCTGCTCGCGGTACTGGCCGTGCCGTCCGTCCACAACCTCGGCCGGCGATCGGGCGCCCAGGCAGGGACGTCACCCGCGGCCGCCGCCGGCCACTCCTGAGAGCGGGATCCTCCGCGCTCACGCCCCCCGAGGGAGCGACATCGTGAGGGCCAGAGGCGCCAGGATCCCGCTCTCATCCTGAAGGCAGGCGCCACGATCCCGCTCCCACGTGCAGGGGCCGGATGTCGCGCGGCCGGGGAAGCGGCCCGGGGAACCAGTGCTGCTCGGGCGTCAGCTCGGCAGGGATGGGCCGACGTCCTTGCCGATGCCGCGCTGCGACCCCAGGCGGGCGTTGGCCGCGGCACGTCGCCCAGCACCGGTCGCGGCACCGTTGTCGCCACCGGCGGCGCCGCGGTAGCCCGTCCAGCTGCCTCGCGCCTGTGACTCACGCTGGTGAAAGGCCTTCACCTCGGCAGCCTTCTCGCGCAGCACCAGCTCGGTGGTCGGGCCTGCGACCGAGGCCCGCGTGCCGTCAGCGGCCGGACGCCCCGACTCCGCGGCGGACGCCTCAGCCACAGCCTCGTCGTGGGCAGCCTTCAGCCGGTGCCCGATGCGCTCGATGAACCCTCGGTAGAAGGCGGCGCGGGCTGTCTGCTTGGTGTGCGGACGGTCCTGCACCCGCGGCACCGACCAGCCGCCGACCCGCTCGCGGACCATGACCCGGTACGACTCGTCGCGCCAGGTGTCGGTGGCGAGGTAGCGCCCGGCGGCGTCGACCATCTGGTGGGCCAACGACCCCCAGAGCTGCTCGACGAGGTCGAGGTCGGACGGCATCCCGTAGGCGATCACGTATGTCGAGTTGCGCGCCACGTCCACCACGACGTCGTTGGCGTGGGCCACCACGACGAACAACGAGACCAGGTGGGTGTTGGCGCGCTTGCCCGCCTCACCGATCGACACCGTCCGCGACACCGGCAACACCCGCTGCTGTGTGCGAGCGGTGCGCGCACGCACCATGGCCAGGTCGACCGACCGCAGCGTCGCCAGGTGCTGCGCCTTGGCCAGGTACGCCTCGGCCTCGTGGACGTTGTCGGTGCGCTCGGCCTTCGCCAGCAGCGCGGCGATGGTCGCGACGTCGCCGCTCATACCGCGCCCGCCTCGTCCAGCCCGGCCCGCAGCAGCAGTGCGACCTCGGGGCCGACGACGACGTCGACGAGCGAGGCGAACGTGTCGACGAAGTCGCGTCCGTGCGCGGGAACGTCGGGCTCGACGCCGGGGTCGTGCCACGCCAGGTGATGGGCGAGCTCGTGGCAGAGCACCAGCTCGCGCAGAGCCCACCGCTGTGTGAGCGGGACGGCGATCTCGCCGGGTGGCTGGTAGTGCGCGCGCGTCGTCCCGCGCCGTCCACGCACCGAGCACGGTGGCGTCGTCGGCCAGCGCTCGCGCACCACGTCGAGGGCCAGCACGGCCTCGACCCAGCGGCGAACAGAGTCGAGGTCGGCGAACTTGCGTTCCGGCGGAAGCGTGAGCGTCGAGCCGAAGAAGTCGACTGTGGGTGTGCCGGCGGCGGCCCGGTCGAGCATGCGCGTCACCTGCTGCTCGGCGGCGTAGACCTGGCTACGGCGGGAGTCGACGGCGGGCACCGGCACAGTGTGGCCGCAACCTGCGACGAGCGCCCGCAGCCGTCCACAGCCCGGCGCGTCACTACCGTTCACCGGGTGCAGCCCGCCACCCCGACCTCGCTGCTCGCCGTCTACGGCACGCTGCGGCGCGGGTACCGCAACTACCCGCTCATCGAGCGCGGCAGCACCCATCTCGGCGTCGGCCACCTGCGCGGACGCCTCATCCACGTCGCCTCGCCGGTGCGGCGCTACCCCTACCCCGGCTACCTGCCCGACGGGTCGAGCGCCGCGAGCCGGGCGGTCGTCGAGGTGGTCGACATCACCGACGCGTCGCTCTGGCCCAGCCTCGACGCCCTCGAGCGCTACGTGCTCGACGACCCGGACGGCTCGGAGTACCTACGCCTGCCCACGACGGCGCACATGGTCGACGGCAGCGCCCTGACCTGCTGGACCTACGTCTACAACGCCGACATCACCGGTTACGGCGACGTCCCGGACGGGGACTGGGCGGCCCTCTACCCCCCGGACGTCACCGGTCCGTAAGCACGTTCGGCTTCGCGATCGACCGGTCTGTCCCGCACCATGGAGGTCGGCTCGAGCGGAATCGACCCGCCCCGACGCCGGTCATGACCACACCACACCCGAGAGGACCCCGATGCGCCGCACCGCCGCAACGACCGTCGCACTGGCGGCCGCTGCCCTGGTTCTGTCCGCCTGCTCGGCGGGCGACGACACCGAGGCCGCCACCGCAAGCACCCCCACGGCCATGGTCGAGGAGACGCCCACCCCGACGCCGGAGCCGGCGCAGACCGAGGAGCCGCCGGCCGAGACGCCCGCCGTCGAGCCCGAGCCGGTCGAGGTGCCCGCGGCCCTCGCGTTCACCGCGACGACCGTCGACGGTCAGCAGTTCGAGGGGGCGACGCTCGTCGGGAAAGACTCGGTCCTCTACTTCTGGGCGCCATGGTGCACGGTGTGCCGGGCCGAGGCCCCGGCGCTGCCCGCAATCGCCGGCGACTTCGAGGGCGACGCGACCTTCTACGGCGTCGCCGGCCTGTCCCCCGACGTGGGCGCGATGCAGGGGTTCGTCAACGACACCGGGACGCAGAGCCTGACGCACATCGCCGACACCGACGGCACCATCTACACCGGCTTCGGCGTCTCCAGCCAGACCACGTTCGCCTTCGTCAACGACGACGGGACGATCGAGATCGTCCGCGGACCGTTGAGCCCGGACGAGGTGCGCACGAAGACCCAAGCACTGATCGACAGCTGAGCCGAGCGCCCGCATGAACGACGTCCCGGTTCTTCTCGCCCTCACCGCCGGCATGGTGGCAGCGCTCAACCCCTGCGGGTTCGCGCTGCTCCCGGCCTACCTCACCCTCGTGGTCGCCCAGGGCGGCGAGGACTCGTCCCGCTCGGCCGCCGTGGGCCGCGCGCTGACGATGTCGGGGGCGATGACGGCCGGGTTCGTCGCGGTCTTCGGTGCGTTCGGTCTGATCGCTGTTCCGCTGGCTCTCTCGCTGGAGCGGTATCTTCCGTGGGCGACGATCATCATCGGCTTCGCGCTCGTCGGCCTCGGCATCTACCTGCTCACCGGGCGTGAGCTGCTGCTCAGCACGCCCAAGATGGCCGGCGCTGCCCCCGGCAAGACCATCCGCTCGATGTTCCTCTACGGGGTTGCCTACGCGGTAGCGAGCCTGTCGTGCACCATCGGCCCGTTCCTGGCGATCACGACCAGCACCTTCCGCAGCCAGGACGTGCTGAGCGGGCTCAGTGTCTTCGTGCTCTACGGCATCGGCATGGGGCTCGTCGTGGCCGTCCTCGCGGTGGCGGTCGCGCTGGCGCAGAAGGGCTTCATCACCAAGTTCCGCCAGGCCACGCCCTACATCTCGCGCTTCTCCGGGGTGCTGCTCGTGCTGGCCGGCGCCTACGTCGCCTACTACGGCTACTACGAGACGCGGGTGTTCAGCGGCGAGGCGGCCGACGACCCGATCGTGGGTGCGTTCACCTCCGTGCAGTCGAGCGTGGCGAACTGGGTGGCAGCGATCAACCCGGGCGTCCTGGCGGCCGTCCTCGGAGTGCTCGTCGCCCTCGGGATCGGTGGTGCATGGTGGTCGCGTCGTCGCGCACGCAGCGCGGCAGACTCCTCGTCACGCACAATGGTGGGGTGAGCGACTCCGCGGACCCTGCCGCCGACGAGCCGGACGACACCCCGGCCGGCGGCACGTCGCGCCCGCATCGCCGACCGCGACGTCCGCTGATCCGCGCGTCGTTCGACAGCGTCTCCGACGCCTCCGACCCCGCCGAGCGATCCGCGCTGGCCCACGAGACGGCGGCCGCGGTGGTGCACCTCGGCCGTGCCGAGAACGACAGCGAGATGACCGCGCGCTTGGTCTGCCTCGCCGACGAGATGGGCCTGGACGCCATGGCCGACCTGTGGCGCGACTCCTCGGCCGACTCGTTGCCCGGCACCCTCTGGGCGCTCTACCTGCTGCGTACCTGGGTGCGCCGCACCGGCGAGGAGGCGGCCCGCGTCTACTCGGCCGGGACGGCCCGCGCTGAGGTGGCCTCCGCGGTGGCCGGCGTGGCCGAGCCACCCGGACCCGCCGAGATGGCCGACCTCGGCGACGCCGTCCTCACCTCGGTCTTCGACGGCGACCTCGCCCTGGCGCTGGACCGGGCCGCCGCGTTCAGCCGCGTGGTCAGCGCCGGGCGCCTCGCGCTGGCCGACGACGCCGACGAGCACGGGGACGACGCGGAGGCCTCGCGGCAGACGCGGCTGGCGTCGGGCAACGTCCGCCTCGCCGACCAGCTCAGCAAGGCAGCGCGCCTGTGGCGGGCGGACGCGCTGCGCTAGCCGCCGATCCGGGATACCTTTGCCGTGGCGACAGCCCCTCGGGGTCCTCGCTGGGCGTCGGGCCGGTGCAGCCCCCGGGTCTCACAAGAAGCCGCTTCGAGCGGCCACGCGCCGCGAGGCGCTCCCGGCCCGACGCTCCCCACCTCCCAAGCCACCGCCGCGGTCGCGCCGCCCCCGGGTCACAACACCGTCACACCGGACGTCCGCCCCTGGCATGGGCACCGGGCCGGGAGCAGTATCGGTGGGGAGGATGTCATGAGATACCAAGCCATCGCTGTCCTGGCTGCCGGTGCCCTCGTTGTCGCGGGGTGCTCGACCGCGGACGATCCCGACGACACCGCTTCGCCCCTACCCACGGCAGGCGAGCAGACGCCGACCGAGACGCCCGGCGAGGCGGTCACCCTCGACGACACCATGCTTCTGCCGCCCGAGCAGATGCCGGCCTGGAACAACGCCGGCACGTGGGTCGAGGTCGACGACACCAACTTCTGGCGGGTCTGCACCCTGTCCGACCCCCTGCTGCTCGGGGCGACGGAGGTGACCGGCGTCGCGTACGAGTACGTGGTCGAGCTGGACGAGGGCGAGACCGCTGACCCGGATGCCGAGCCGATGCTGGGCGGCAACGTGCTCGCGTCCTTCGACGACGAGGCGGCCGCCACCGCCGCGATCGACGCGTGGCGGGCCGAGCTGGCGGCCTGCTCGGACGTCGGTGAGATCACGCAGCTGGACACGGGCGTGACCTGGACCGGCAACGACCTCGACGAGGCCACCGAGCTGTCGTGGTTCGACTTCACCGGGATCGCAGCCAAGGGCGCCACCACTACGATCGTCGGGTTCTCGCTGCAGGGGCAGGACGCGAACTTCGAGTCCGACCCGCTCGAGCAGTCGATGAGCGACTCGCTCGCCCGGCTGCCGTAGGCAGATGGGCCGAGGCGTCAGCCCCAGCCCATCTCGTGCAACGCGTCGTCGTCGATGCCGAAGTGGTGGGCGACCTCGTGGATCACCGTCGTGCGAACCTCGTCGACCACGTCGGCCTGGGTCTGGCAGATACGCAGGATGGGCAGCCGGTAGATGGTGATCGTGTCGGGCAGCACGCCGGAGTACCAGCCGTCACGCTCGGTGAGCGGGATGCCCTCGTACAGCCCGAGCAGGCTCTCTCCCGGCGGCGCCTCGTCGGCGACCAGCACGACGACGTTGCTCATCACCGCACCCAGCTCAGGCGGGATGGAGTCGAGCGCCTCTTCGACCAGCCGCTCGAACTCGGCACCCTCGACCTCGACCACGGCCCCATTGTCGCTGCGCGCGTGGCAGCGCGCCGTCCGGGACGGGCGGGTGCACCGGGTTTGGGGGATGCCGTCGGCGACCCGTACACTCCTCGCCAGGTCCTCACCTGGATCGAGCCATGCGGCAAAGCCGGGCGTGAGGGCGCAGTCCCCATCGTCTAGCGGCCTAGGACTCCGCCCTTTCAAGGCGGCAGCGCGGGTTCGAATCCCGTTGGGGGCACCAGGGCACTACCTACCTCGGTAGGGTCCGCCGCAACACCAAGCAGCACAGCAAGGTCCTGTGGAGCAGTTGGAGTGCTCGCCGCCCTGTCAAGGCGGAGGTCGCGGGTTCAAGTCCCGTCAGGACCGCGTCACCTCCCCCTCTCGCCTGCTGGCACGTGCTCGTCGCGGCGTACCCTTGCCCATATGCATCGAGTCGGCCCGCTGCTCGCCGGCGTGCTGGTCGCCCTGCTCTCCGCCCTGGCGCTGGCAACGCCCGCGCAGGCCCACGACTACCTCGTGTCGTCGACCCCCGAGTCCGGCGCCACTGTCAGCGACCCGCCGCAGCAGGTGAGCCTGGAGTTCAACACCACGATCGGCCAGCAGTTCGCCCAGGTCGCCGTGGTCGGACCCGACGGCACCACCTACCAGGACGGGGCCCCGCTCGTCGACGGCCCGTCCGTCACCCAGGCAGTCACGGCTCTGCCTGCCGGTGTCGAGGTCACCGTCTCGTACCGGGTCGTCTCCTCCGACGGCCACCCGATCGGCGGGACGGTGCCGTTCACCATCGCCGCCGCGGCAGCGGACGAGGCGTCCGCCGGCGAGCCCGACGCCGAGGCCACCGAACCTGCCCCGAGCGCTGAGGCCGACACTCAGCCGGAGCCCAGCGCTGAGGCCGCCACCACCCCCGCGGCACTGACGAGCGACTCGGGCAGCGACGGCATGGCCGCCTGGGTGATGCTCGCCGGCGCGACCGTCGTCGCCGCCGTGATCGGCGTGGGCATCGTGGCAGTTCGTCGCACGTCCACGGTGTCGAAGCCGTGACGACCTCGTCCGGGCGCGGGAGCAGCAGGGCGGCGACGCTGGACGAGACGTGCGTCGGCTTGACCCGGTGTATGAACCTCGTCAAGCACACCGCAAGGCAGGTGACGTGATCAACGGGGGCAGGGCGGGGCGCGCATGACCAGCACCCTCACCCGGCACCCGGACGCCGCACCGGCCGAGCCCCTTCCCACCTCGCGCTGGGCCCCCATCGCCGTCGGCGTCGCCGTCGCGACCCTGCTCGTCGCCCTGGCCGTGGGCGGGGGAGCCATCGGGTACGCCCTGCCCGGCCTTCCAGACCCGGGCGCGCTGACCCGGTGGGGACTTCCCGTCGCCAAGCTCATGCTCGATGGCACCGGCGCGGTCACCGTCGGCCTGCTGCTGCTCGCAGTGCTGCTGCCGGCCCGCAAGGACGAGCTGCACCCCGACTCCTTGCGTGCCATGCGTCTGGCGTCGCTCTGGGCCGGCGTATGGGCACTGGCCGCGCTGGTCACGCACCTGCTCACGCTCAGCGACCTGATCGGCTTGCCGCTCGCGCAGTCGTGGGGCGGCAACTCCCTCGTCACCTTCACCCTCAGCGTCGAGCAGGGGCAGGCATACGCCATCGTCGTGATCCTTGCCGCGATCCTCGTGCCGGCCGCCCGGGTCACTCTGCGCCCCGGCGGGGCGCTGGCCCTGCTCATCCTGGCGATCTCGACCCTGGTGCCGCCGGCTCTGATCGGGCACTCCTCGTCGGGTGACTACCACCACTCGGCGGCGTTCAGCCTGATCGTGCACGTCGTCGCGATCTCGCTGTGGATCGGCGGCCTGGTCGCCCTCACCTGGTACGCGGGACTTGCCCGGCGTGGCCGCAGCGAGCTGCCCCGCGCCGCCCGAGCCTTCAGCCCCATGGCGTTGGCCGCCGTGATCGCCGTCGGCGCGAGCGGCGTGCTGAACGCCGTCGTGCGCATGTACGGACCGTCCGACCTGGTCACCACCGCCTACGGGCGGCTGGTGCTGCTCAAGGTCGTGCTGCTCGTCGTGCTGGTGTGGGCGGGCGCCCGGCACCGGTCCCGCACGCTCGCCGACCTCGACGCCGGACGACCGCGAGCCTTCACGCGCCTCGCCATCGGCGAGATCGCCGTGATGGCGGCCACGATGGGTCTGGCGGTGGCGCTCTCCCGTACGCCGCCCCCGGTCCCCGAGGTGATCGAGAACGCCAGCCGCGTGCGCGAGGTGCTCGGCTTCGCACCCCCCGACGCGCCGACGCTGGGCTCCTACGTCACCGAGGTCTACCCGGACGCGCTGTTCGCCCTCATCACGCTGGCCATGACGCTGCTCTACGTCGGTGGTGTCGTCCGGCTGCGCCGCCGCGGCGACCACTGGCCGCTCGGGCGCACCGTGGCGTGGCTGCTCGGCACCGCGATCCTGGCCTTCGTCAGCCTCTCGGGCGTGCAGACCTACGCCATGATGATGATGTCGGTGCACATGGTGCAGCACATGACGATCGCGATGCTGGTGCCGGTGCTGCTCGTGCTCGGCGCCCCGATCACCCTGGCCCTGCGCGCAACCCCGGCCGCCAGGCGCGGCGAGATCGGCCCGCGCGAGCGCATCCTCGGCGTGCTGCACAGCCGCGTCGTCCGCTTCGTGACGCACCCGATCGTGGCGTTCGGCATCTTCGTCACCGCTGCCCCGATGGTGTACTTCTCCGGCCTGTTCTCCTACGCGATGTTCAACCACACCGGGCACATGCTGATGAGCCTGCACTTCTTGCTCGGCGGGTACCTGTTCTACGAGGTGGTGATCGGCACCGACCCGCTGCCCAGGCGCCCGCCCTACCCGATCCGCGTGGTGATGGTGCTGGCCTCGGCCGGGTTCCACGCCTTCTTCGCCGTGGGTCTCATGGAGTCGGCCCGGCTCGTGGCCGGCGACTACTACGCCCTGCTCGGCTCCGAGATCGCGTGGCTGCCCGACACCCTCGCCGACCAGCGCGCCGGCGGGGCGATCACCTGGGGGTTCGGCGAGATCCCGGCACTCATCGTGCTGATCGCCCTCGTGGTTCAGTGGTCGCGCTCCGACGACCGCGAGTCGCGGCGCCGCGACCGCAAGCAGACCGATCCCGAGCTCGAGCAGTACAACGCCTACCTCGCCGCGCTGGCCTCCCGTGACAAGGCCGGCTCGTCATGAGCCGAGCGGCGCCCGTGTACCCTTGACGCGCCCGGGCAGGTAGCTCAGCTGGTACGAGCGTCCGCCTGAAAAGCGGAAGGTCGGCGGTTCGAACCCGCCCCTGCCCACCAGAATCGCCGGGCCGCTACTCCTCGCTGGCGGCCGCGTCGTCCGGCGCGCTGCGCGGCATCGGCACCTGGCCGGTGAGCAGCGCCCGCACCTCGGACTCGCGGTAGCGGCGGTGGCCGCCCAACGTGCGGATGGACGACAGCTTGCCGGCCTTCGCCCACCGGGTGACCGTCTTGGGGTCGACCCGAAACATCGACGCGACCTCAGCCGGGGTGAGCAGTGCCTCCGTCTCAGCACCGCGGTTCGACGTGGCCATCACTCGCCTCCTCCGTAGAGCGTCCCGGGACGTAAATCGGACGTCCCCGTCATACAACACCTTTCGGCCGATGTTAGCCACCCGGATCACGGTTTGGTCACGACGCCCGTGATTCGTCGCACCTAGAGTCGAGTCGTGGACGTGTTCGACGCAGGCCATGAGCAGGTGGTGTTCGCCGCCGACGCCGAGAGCGGCCTTCGCTCGATCATCGCGGTCTACTCCACCGCCCTGGGGCCGGCCCTGGGCGGCACCCGCTTCGTGGCGTACCCGAGCACCCAGGACGCGTTGGACGACGTGCTCGCCCTCGCCCGCGCCATGGCCTACAAGAACGCGCTCGCCGGGCTGCCCCACGGCGGTGGCAAGGCCGTCATCATCGGCGACCCGGCCCGCGACAAGAGCGAGGCGCTGCTGCGGGCGTACGGCCGGGCGATCGAGTGGCTCGGCGGGCGCTACATCACGGCCTGCGACGTCGGCACCTACGTCCACGACATGGACGTGGTCGCCCAGACGTCCACGCACGTCACCGGACGTTCCCCGCAGCACGGCGGAGCCGGCGACTCCGGCATTCTCACCGCCTACGGCGTCTACCAGGGCATGCGGGCGTGCGCGATGCATCGCTGGGGCTCACCGAGCCTGGCCGGGCGTCGCGTCGGGGTCGCCGGGCTGGGCAAGGTCGGCTCCCGCCTCGTCGCGCACCTGCTGGAGGAGGACGCCCACCTCGCGGTGAGCGACCTCAACCCCGACGTGCTCGCTGCGACCACCGCGCGGCACCCGCAGGTCGAGGCCTTGACCCCGGGGGAGCTGCTGTCGGCCGACCTGGCGATCTACTCCCCCAACGCCCTCGGCGGCGTCATCGACCCCTACGCCGCGGCGACCATGGGCGCCGAGGTCGTCTGCGGCGGGGCGAACAACCCCCTGACCGGGCCGGACGCTGCCGCGATCCTGCTCGAGCGCGGCATCACCTACGCCCCGGACTACCTGGTGAACTCCGGCGGGGTGATCCAGGTCTCCGACGAGCTGCTCGGGTTCGACATGACCAGGGCACGAGCCACCACCGAACGCATCTACGACACGACCCTCGAAGTGCTGGCCGTCGCCGCTGACGAGGGCGTCAGCCCCCTGCTGGCGGCCGACCGGGTCGCCGAGCATCGCATGGCAACGGCTGGACGCGACGGAACGGCCTGAGACGTTGTACCGTTGCACCACGAGAAACCGACAGAAGAGGGCGCGCTGAACGGCCGCCCCGCGTGTGTGCGAGGGGGTCGAACCCCATGGGCCGGGGACGAGCCAAGGCCAAGCAGACGAAGGTTGCCCGGAAGCTGAAGTATCAGACTCTGGATACCGACCTCACAGCGCTGCAGCGAGAGCTGGCCAACGACGAGGACGACGCTGGTCGCCTCGACATCGACGAGGGCGACGCACCCAACGGGTACGACGTGGACGACGATGCCGAGGACGACTACGACTACGGCTACAGCGGTCGCTGAGGTCGGCGCGCCACACAGGTGAGGACGCTCGACTCTGGTCGAGCTCCTGAGCCGGTCCGATCGTGGACGTGTGCGCGTCGACGATGCGGTGGGGGCTGGGCGCGACCGGGTCCTGGACCTCACGAAGTCGTGCGCCCTGCTTGTCGTCGTCGTCGCGCACGCCCTGGCGTGGGACGTCAGCACCGGCACGCCCGCGAGCATCCTCGACCTGCGTCCTGAGCTGAGCTGGGTCACCTGGCTGCTGCAGGTGCTGCCGCTGTTCTTCGCAGCCGGGGCGGTGAGCAACCTGGCCTCGTGGCGTCGCCGGCCCGACGCCGCATGGTTCTGGCGGCGCCGGGTGAGCCGCCTGGCCACGCCGGCGGTGCTGTACGCGCTGGTGTGGGCAGCGGTGCTCCTGCCCCTCGCCCCGCTGTTCACGCCAGTGGAGATGGTCGGGCGCTATCTCGCCCAGCTGCTGTGGTTCCTGGGCGTCTACACCGCCGCCGTGATCGCGGTCCCGTGGACCGCCCGGTGGGCGACGCGCCCGGTGCTCACCCTCGGGCTGTGGCTCGGCGTGATCATCGCCGTGGACCTCGTGCGCTGGCGGCTCGCGCCCACGGTCGGGTGGTTCAACATGCTGCTGGTGTGGGCCTGGCTGCACCAGCTCGGCTTCTCGCTGAAGGCGCTGCGGGCTCGCCCGGCCGCCTCGCTGGTGGCCGGTGGTGGCGCAGCACTCGCACTGGCCGTGCTCGTAGCCGTCGTCGGGCCCTACTCGACGTCGATGGTGTCGACTGCCGCCGACCCCGGGCTGTCGAACCTCTCCCCGCCCACCGTCGTGCTGGCCCTGTACGGGTTGGCCCAGGTGCTGCTGCTCGCCGCCCTGTGGCCGGCATTGCGGCGCCTCATGGCGTGGCGCCCGGCCTGGCTGGCCGTCGCGGTGTTCGGGTCGCGAGCGGTGGAGGTCTACCTCTGGCACATCCCGCTGGTTGCCGTCGTGATCGGCGTCGCGTGGATCACGGGTCTGGGCCCTGCGCCCTTGAGCGCCGCGTGGTGGGCCCTGCACGTGACGGTGGCCGCACTGGTCGTCCCGCTGGCCTGGTGGGTCGCCGGGCCGACCGGCAGGGCGTCGCGTCGACTCGCCGCCTGGGCGGAGCCGCGCCACCAGGTGCCACGACGCTCCGGCACGCTCGCCGCGTCGCTGGTGGTCGCGACGTCGATCGTGGCCTTGTCGCAGACCGGACTGGCGACGTGGTGGGGGGACGGGCTGCTGCGCCTCCCGATGTCGACCGTGGTGCTGGTCGTCGCCCTGGTGGGAGGCTGGTGGGTTCTCGTCGGGTCAGCGGCCGGCGTGGACCCCGACGACGTGCGTGGACTCCCCCGCGACGACGTGACCGATCTGCCACGCGGGGATACCCCGGTCAGCCAGTAGCTCGAGCGCGGCAGCAACCTCGCCCTGGGGCAGCACCACGGCCATGCCGACCCCCACGTTGAAGGTGCGCTCGAGCTCGTGCTGCGCGACGCCCAGGTCGGACAGCACGGCGAACACCGGCGGCAGCACCCACGACGAGCGGTCCAGCACGGCACCCATGCCGTCGGGAAGCACTCGGGCGATGTTGGCGGCGAGGCCGCCGCCGGTGATGTGCGACATGGCGTGCACGTCGACGGCGTCGGCCAGGGCCAGGCAGTCCAGGGCATAGATGCGGGTGGGCTCCAGCAGCTCCTCGCCGAGCGTGCGGCCGAGCTCGGGCACCTCGCGTTCGAGCGTCCAGCCGGCATGGCTGAAGAAGGCGTGCCGGGCGAGGGAGTACCCGTTGGAGTGCAGCCCGCTGCTGGCCAGGGCGACCACGGCGTCGCCGGCGACCACTCGGTGGGCGCCCAGCACCCGGTCGGCCTCGACCACCCCGGTCGTGGCCCCGGCGATGTCGTACTCGTCCGGCGCGAGCAGGCCAGGGTGCTCGGCGGTCTCGCCGCCGATCAGCGCGGCGCCCGCGATGCGGCATCCCTCGGCCACCCCGGAGACGATGGCGGCGATCCGCTCGGGCTCCACCTTGCCGCAGGCGATGTAGTCGGTGACGAACAGCGGCTCGGCCCCGCACACGACGAGGTCGTCCACGAGCATGCCCACGAGGTCGTGCCCGATCGTGTGGTGCACGCCCATGCGCTGCGCGATCACCACCTTGGTGCCGACCCCGTCGGTGGACGTGGCCAGCAGCGGCCGGGAGTAGTCGCGCAACGCCGAGGCGTCGAAAAGCCCGGCGAAACCACCGAAGCCACCCACCACCTCGGGACGCGATGCCGCGGCGATGCTCGCTCGCATCAGCTCGACGGCGCGGTCGCCGGCCTCGATGTCGACGCCGGACGCGGCGTAGGTGACCGTCGTCGGCTCGTCGGTGCTCGGGGCGTCAGCCACGTCGGCGAGGCTAGTCGGCCTGCTGGCAGATCGTGGACGTCGACCCCTGGCCCGCCCCCGCCGCCGTGGTTGGCTGAGCCAGTGCCGACCGTCATCGCTGCCGACAGCCTGGTCACCGGCGGCCCGGTACACGCGCCGGGCGCGGTCTCCATCGATGGGTCGACGATCACGGCGGTGTCCGGCACCGTCCCCGAACGCGTCGACGTGCGCGTCGCGCACCTGGTGCCGGGGTTCGTCGACATCCACACCCACGGCGCGGGCGGCGCCACCGTCGTCGGCGCCGACCAGCAGGCGATCGCGACCTTCGCCGCGACCCACCGCCGCTTCGGCACGACCACGATCTGCGCAAGCCTCGTCTCCGCCCACCCCCAGCCGCCGCCGGACGACGTCGCGGGCTGCCGGCCGGGCATCCCGAGCTCTACCGCACGTTCATCGAGCGCGAGCTCACCAGCCACGTCGACTTCGCCGACGGTGCCGTCAACGGCCGGCATCTGGCGTTCAACATGCCCATGTCGTCGCTCACCTCACGTACCC
This sequence comes from uncultured Actinomycetota bacterium, assembly GCA_963714455.1. Classification (GTDB taxonomy): domain Bacteria; phylum Actinomycetota; class Actinomycetes; order Jiangellales; family Jiangellaceae; genus CAVQGZ01. The sequence goes on along the minus strand of CAVQON010000004.1, from coordinate 63,241 downwards.
GGCTCAAGACGCTGACGACGAAGACGCGCACCGACAACGCCCGGTTCTTCGACGGCGACACCAAGCACTGCCTCACCCAAGGGCTGGGCACCATCATGGAGAGCCGCCACGCCGTCATGCTCGGCTTCGGCAAGAACAAGGTCCAGGCGATCGCGGAGTGCGTCGAGGGGCCGATCGCCTCACGCTGGCCGGCGTCCATCCTGCAGATGCACCCCCACGCCACGGTCGTCGCGGACGAAGACGCCGCCAGCCAGCTGCGCTTCACCAGCTACTACGACGACACGTTCGCCGCGAAGCCCAACTGGCAGGGCATCTGAGGACGCCGGTACGACCGAAGGTTCGTGGAACCGGCTCTGCGACCGAGGAATCGTGGGATATCGCCCACCATTCGTCGGTAGCAAGCGACCACTCGCGATTGTTCGGTGCTCGTGGGCGTCGGGCTACGGGCGGGTCAGGGCGTCGGCGCCGCCCGCGCCTGCCACCAGCACCGCCAGGCCGTCGACAGCGTCGATCGCCTCGGTCGCGCTGGTGCCGGCGCCGGCCGGGCCCTCGTCCAACGGAAGCGTGGGCTGCTCCAGCGCGTGCTTGCCGCGCAGCGCCTCGTCCGGCAGCGCCACCGGGTACTCGCCGGTGAAGCACGCCCGGCACAGCCGCTCGGCCGGAACGAGGGTCGACTCGGTGAGCGCCTCCAGCGAGATGTAGCCCAGGCTGTCGGCGCCGATGTGTCGGCGGATGTCGTCGGTGTCCAGGCCGTTGGCGATCAGCTCGGCGCGGGTGGCGAAGTCGATGCCGTAGAAGCAGGGCCACTTCACCGGAGGTGACGAGATGCGCACGTGCACCTCTTCGGCGCCGGCCTCGCGCAGCATGCGCACCAGCGCGCGCTGGGTGTTGCCGCGAACGATCGAGTCGTCGACGACGACGAGTCGTTTGCCGTCGATCACGTCGCGCAGCGGGTTGAGCTTGAGCCTGATGCCGAGCTGGCGGATCGTCTGGCTCGGCTGGATGAACGTGCGGCCCACGTAGGAGTTCTTCACCAGGCCGCTGCCGTACGGGATGCCGCTGGCCTCGGCGTAGCCGACCGCCGCTGGTGTTCCCGACTCGGGCACCGGGATCACCATGTCGGCGTCGGCCGGGTGCTCGACGGCGAGGCGACGTCCGACCTCGACCCGGGCGGCGTGCACCGACCGGTCGCTGATCGTGGTGTCAGGCCGGGCCAGGTAGACGAACTCGAAGAGGCAACCGCGCGGCTCGGCCGGCGCGAAGCGCCGCGTCCGCAGGCCACGGGAGTCGACCGCGATCAGCTCACCCGGCTCGACCTCGCGCACCAAGGACGCCCCGACGATGTCGAGGGCCGCGGTCTCACTCGCCACGACCCAGCCACGCTCGAGGCGACCGAGGACGAGCGGCCGGATGCCTTGGGGGTCACGGGCGGCGAACAGGGTCGACTCGTCGGCGAAGACCAGGGAGAAGGCGCCGCGCAGCAAGGCGAGGTCGTCGACGGCGACGGCCTCCAACGAGGTGTTGGGATGGCTGCCGAGCAGGGCCGTGATCAGCATCGTGTCGGTGGTGTTGCCCTGCATCACCTTCTCGCGCGACTCGCCCTGGCCGCGGGAAGCGATCAGGTCGGCGAGCTCGTGGGAGTTGGTGAGGTTGCCGTTGTGGCCCAGCGCGATCGTGCCGTCGGCGGTGGGGGCGAGGGTGGGCTGGGCGTTCTCCCAGCGTGACGACCCCGTGGTGGAGTATCGGGTGTGCCCGACGGCGACGTGACCGACGAGGGCTGAGAGCGTCCGCTCGTCGAACACCTGCGACACCAGGCCCATGTCTTTGTAGACCAAGATGGCCTGGCCGTCGCCCACGGCGATGCCGGCCGACTCCTGGCCCCGGTGCTGAAGGGCGTACAGCCCGTAGTAGCTGAGCTTGGCGACGTCCTCGCCGGGCGCCCAGACGCCGAACACGCCACAGGCGTCCTGGGGTCGCTTGTCGTCGGGGTCGACCTCATGGGTCAGACGTCCGTCGCCGCGCGGCACGCGTCGAGTGTAGGCGTCTGGCACCGCTGCGGTCACTGCCGTCGTACGTTCGGCCCATGAGCCCGCGCGACGAGAAGCCCACCGGCCCGCCCGACCCCCCCACGCTGCGCCAGGTGGACGGGCCGGAGCAGACGGCGCTGTCGTTCGCCCGGGTGCTACGCCACCGGCCTCCCACGATCGGTCCAGACACCTCGGTTACCCCGGCCGGCGTGTACATCGAGGCCTGGACACCGTCCGCCTCGCTCGTCGGGCAGTATCGGCACGTCGTGGGCTCCGATGCCCGCATGCCGCTGACGTTCCCCGCGGTGATCGGCACCCGGCTGCACCGCGACCTCATGGGCGCCGGTGGCCTGCCGGTCAGCGGGATGGGGCTGGTGCACGTCGCGACCGAGCTCTGGTCGTCGAACCGGCTGCCGGTGGACGAGCCGTGGCGGCTGAGTGCCTGGGCGGACGGCTCGCGGCACACCCGCTCGGGGCTGGAGATCGACCTGTGGGCGCGCTGCGAGGCCGGCGACGCCTCGTGGACCGCCCGCGTCGTGGTGCTCGCCCGCGCCAAGGCCGCTCGCGGCGAGGAACCGTCGGCAGCCGCGGCAGTCCCGGACTCGACCGGGCCCTGGACCCTGACCGCGCCCTTGGTCGCCGGCTCCGGCGCCGGCCGCGCCTACGCTCGGGTGAGCGGCGACGTGAACCCGATCCACCTGCACGCGTTGACCGCACGCCCTTTCGGGTTCAGCCGGGCCATCGCCCACGGCTGGTGGACGCTGCCGCGAGCGCTGGCGCTCATGGGCGTCGACGAGACACCCACCGAGGCCACGCGCCGCCTCGAGGTGAGCTACCGGCGCCCGGTGCTGCTGCCGTCCGAGTCGACGCTGCACGCGCAGGTGGGCGACTCGGAGTCGGCGTTCTTGCTGCTCAACAGCGAGGGCAAGGCGCACCTGGGTGGTCGCCTCGCGCAGGTGTGAGGCCGACCCGTACGTGAATCCCCACATTCGACCTGCAGACGGCCGGACACACGGGCATACCCGCAGGTCGCGGTCGCACCGGCGGCGCGAATGTGGGGATTCCCGTACGCCTCGCGTCGCGGGTCGCCTAGTCGGCGGCCAGTCGGTGCAGCAGCAGGGCCTCGAACAGGCACATGCGGGCGAACATCGCGAGGTGGACGCTCTCGTCGGGACCGTGCCAGTTCGACTCGGGGTCACCGGCGCCGGTCACGAGGATCGCGGCATGTGGGTAGGCCACGGCGAGCTCGGCCACGAACGGGATGGAGCCGCCGACGCCGATCTCCACCGGGTCGGCCCCGAAGGCGTCCCGCAGGGCTCCGGTAGCCACCTGAGCGGGCGGTGAGCCAAGGTCGAGCGCGATGCTCTGGCCGCTGCCGCCTGGGGTCACGCTGATCTGCGCACCCCACGGCACGTTGCTGCGAAGGTGCTCCGTGAGCGCGTCCATCGCCGCGTGAACGTCCTGGCCGGGGGCCAGCCGCACACTCACCTTCGCGCGGGCGGTGGGCACCAGCACGTTGGCGGCCTCGTCCAAGGAGGGGGCATCGATGGCGAGCACCGCGACGGACGGATGCATCCACAGCCGGTCGGTCAGCGGCCCAATGCCCATGAGCGACACCCCGTCGAGCACCCCGGTCTCGGCGCGCCAGGTGGCTTCGTCCAGCCCAGGGGCGGGCCGGGTGCCGTGCTCCAGCCCCGGGATCGCCACCGAGCCGTCGTCGGTGTGCAGGCTGGCCAGCACGTGGGACAGGGCGGAGAGGGCGTCCGGCGCGGCGCTGCCCATGCCCGAGTGCGCCGGCTTGCTCAGCGTGCGCACCTCGACGACGGCCTCGACCAGTCCGCGCAGCGACGTGGTGAGGGCAGGTACGTCCGCGCTCCAGTTCATCGAGTCGGCGACGACCAGCACGTCCGCGGCCAGCAGGGCCCGATGCTCGGCGAGGAACGCCGCGAAGGTCGGCGACCCGATCTCTTCCTCGCCCTCGACGAACAGCGTCACCCCCACCGGTGGGCGCCCCCCGTGCGCGCGTACCGCGGCCAGGTGCGCGACGACCCCGGCCTTGTCGTCGGCGGCGCCGCGGCCGTAGAGCCGGCCGTCGACCTCGACGGGCTCGAACGGGTCGGTGGCCCAGGCCTGCGCCGGGGCCGGCTGCACGTCGTGGTGGGCGTAGAGCAGCACCGTCGGCATGCCCGGCGGAGCCGTCCAGCGGGCGACCACCGCGGGCTTGCCGCCGTCCACCGCGAGCACGTCGACGGAGTCGGCGCCGGCCGCCCGAGCCATCTCGGCCACGGCGTCGGCGCTGGCGGCGACGTCGGCTGCATGCGCGGGTGCGGCGCTGACCGAGGGGATGCGCACCAAGGTCATGAGGTCGTTCATCGCTGCCGGGTGCAGGCGGGACACTTGCTCGGCCAGGGCCTTCTCGTCCGGGGTCACCTCACGAGCCTACGAGCCCGCCTAGCCTGCGGTCATGGTGTGGGTGCAAGTGCTCGGGTGGGTCGGCTCGGTGCTGCTGATCATCTCCCTGCTGCAGACGCGGGTGCTGCGGCTGCGGGTGCTCAACACCGTCGCCGCGGTCGTGCTCGTGGTGTTCAACGCCCTGGTCGAGGTGTGGCCGATGGCGGTCATGAACGCCGTGATCATCGTGATCAACCTGTGGCAGATCGCCCGCCTGCGCTCAGCCGCCCACGCCGAGGGCTACACCCTGCTCGAGGTCGACCCGACCGACGAGTACCTGCGCCACGTGCTGCGCGTGCACGAGAGGGAGATTCGCCAGTTCTTCCCCGACTTCGTGTTCGACCCGGCGGCCCAGGGCAGCGCCTTCCTCATCCTTCGCGGTGACGAGACGGCCGGCGTGGTGCTTCTCCAGGACGGGGACTCCCCGGGCATGGCCCAGCTCGACCTCGACTACGTCACCCCGAAGTACCGCGACTTCACCCCGGCCGAGTTCGTGTACGAACGCAGCGGCTGGTTCGCCGAGCACGGCTACGAGCGCGTGACAGCGCCGCCCAGCATGTCCCCGGACGACCCCTACCTGCCCCGCCTCGGCTACGAACGTCAGGACGACCGCTGGGTGCGCCCGGTGTAGCCGGGCTCGCCCCTACAGCAGCGGAAGCACGGCGGACAGGTCGGCCCGCTGCCCGGACGCCGTCACGAGCCCCTGCTCGAGCGCCGGCGCCCAGCCCAGACGCCCGGACGCCAGCCGCACCCAGGTGCCCGGGTCGGTCTCGACCACCCCGGGCGGGGTCCCGCGAGTGTGCCGGGGACCGGGCAGGCACTGCACGGCCGCGACCGGTGGTACGCGCACCTCCAGCGTGCGGCCCGGGTGGCGGAAGGCGAGGACGTCGAGGAGCACCCGTGCCACCAGCCGCTCCGCGTCGGCCGGCGGCGCTGCGAGCCGGACCTGCGGAAGCGAGCGCGCGAGGTCGTCGGAATGCACCACCAGCTCGATGATGCGCGTGACGACGAGGTCAGCCAGCCGTGCCGCGCCCCGTCGGGCGAGCACCTTGTCGACGTCGGCGAGGTCGTCCAGCCGGGCGAGGGCGTCGTCCCAACGCTCCTGGTACGCCGCGGGGACGTCGGTCAGCTCTGCCTCCGCGTCGTGCGTCAGCGAGTCGATGCGCGCGGCGCGGTCGGCGTACCCGGCCAGGTACTCGCTGATGCTGAGCACCCCGGCGTTCGCCGGGAGGGGTTCGATGTGGCAGACCGAGTCGGCGACCACCACCAGGTGAGCGGTGAGGTCACGCACGCTCCAGCCCGGCAGGACGCTCGGCGTCGCCAGCTGGGCCGGGGTGAGGTCGCCGATGGCCTCACCGACGGAGTCGATGCATCGGTGCAGCACGGGCACTACCTGGTCGGTGGTGTACCGGCGCCCCGCCACGTCCGCGACTGTATCCCCCATCGCCGGCAGGCCGGGCGGCACTCCGCACTGGGCCACATGGCCCGGTATGGGCCGCGCGATTCCAGGTATTACATAGATCACAGGGCCCGGTGTCGTGCCCTGAGGTCAGGAGGCGCAGGGTGGAGACGCTTGCCCGTCGCATTGCTCTGGTGGTCGGCGGTGCCGGCACTGTCGGGGCGGCGGTCTGTCGGGCCCTCATCGACGAAGGCGCCCAGGTTCTGATCGCCGACCAGTGCTCGCGGGTGGCCGACGGCACCAAGCTGGCCAACGAGCTCGGCCCCTGCGCGCAGTTCGAGCTGCTCGACCCGAGCGACGAGCGAGAGTGGCTGGCCACGCTGTCCGACGGGATCGGCCGCTTCGGTGGCCTGGACGCGATGGTGCTCGTGCAGCCGGACGCGACGGGGGTCGCCATGGCGCTGCGTACCGCCGGCCCGCACCTGGCCCGGCGCGGCGGGGCGTTCGTCGGCATGGCATCGGCCAACACGTCAGCGGTGCTGTCGACGGCCGGAATCCCGGTGGTCGAGGTTCCCGAGGGAACCGTGTCCCGCGACACGGCCGAGGCACTGGCCGGCGCGGCGCTGCGCTACGCCAAGCACGCCCTGCGGACGTCGCCTCGGTCGCTGCGCGGCCCGGCCGTGCGACCGGTGGTGTAGCGGGCCCTCAGGCCATCGCCGTCGGGAGCGGCGCCGCACGGACCGCCCGCAGCTCGCTCAGTGCGATGCTGAACTGCTGCTGCACGTCGAGCGCCGGGCCGTCGTCGTCGCCGGCGTCCAGCACACCGATGCGCTGGTGGGGGAAACGCCGGGCTGTGCACATGTCGGTGAAGCGCACCTCCTCGGAGCGGGGCACGGCGACGACGGCGCGGGCCTGCGACTCGGAGAAGAGGAAGACGAACGGGTCGATGCCGTCGGGCACCCACACCCGCATGCCGACCCCGCCGCGCAGGCACGACTCGACGAGCGCCTGCACCAGCCCACCGTCGGACACGTCGTGCGCGGCGTCGAGCAGCCCGTCGCGCGAGGCGTTGATGAGGATCTCCCCGAGCGCCCGCTCGGCGGCCAGGTCGCAGCGCGGCGGAAGGCCACCCAGATGGCCGTGCACCTCGTGCGCCCACTCCGAGCCGCCGAGCTCGTCGCGGGTCTCGCCCAGCAGGTAGACGACCTGCCCGGGCTCGGTGAAGGCTTGCGGTGTGCGACGCGTCACGTCGTCGAGCACGCCGAGCACGCCGACCACCGGGGTCGGCAGGATCGCGGTGTCGCCGGTCTGGTTGTAGAACGAGACGTTGCCGCCGGTGACGGGCACGCCGAGCTCGAGGCAGCCGTCAGCCAGACCGCGGGTGGCCTCGGCGAACTGCCACATCACCTCCGGGTCTTCCGGTGACCCGAAGTTGAGGCAGTTGGTGACCGCCAGCGGTCGTGCCCCGACCGTGGCCACGTTGCGGTACGACTCGGCCAGCGCCAGCCGGGCCCCCTCGTACGGGTCGAGCTTCGCGTACCGGCCGTTGCAGTCGGTCGACAGGGCCACCCCCAGGCCCGACCCCTCGTCGATACGCAGCACGCCGGAGTCCTCCGGCTGGGCCAGCACCGTGTTGCCCAGCACGAACCGGTCGTACTGCTCGGTGACCCAGGCCTTGTCCGCGAGGTTGGGGGCCGCCGCCATCCGCAGCACTGTCGCCCGCAGCTCCGCCGGGGTAGCGGGCCGGGTCAGCCGCTCCGGCGTGGGCGCGTCGGCCTGCAGGTCGTCCTGCCAGGTCGGACGGGTGTAGGGACGCTCGTAGACCGGCCCCTCGTGCGCGACGGTGCGCGGCGGCACGTCGACGACGGTCTCGCCGTGCCAGGTGACGACGAGACGTCCGGTGTCGGTGACCTCCCCGAGCACGGTGGCCAGCACGTCCCAGCGCCGGCAGGCGGCCATGAAGGCATCGATCTTGGCCGGCTCGACGATCGCCATCATGCGCTCCTGCGACTCGCTCATGAGGATCTCCTCAGGGGCGAGCGTCGAGTCGCGCAACGGCACCCGGTCGAGCTCGACGTGCATGCCGCCCGTGCCGCCGGAGGCCATCTCCGACGTGGCGCACGAGAGCCCGGCCCCGCCGAGGTCTTGGATGGCCACGACGAGGTCGTCAGCGAACAGCTCGAGCGTGCACTCGATGAGCAGCTTCTCCATGAACGGGTCGCCGACCTGCACCGAGGGCCTCTTGGTGGGCCCGGACTCGGTGAACGTCTCGCTGGCCAGCACCGACACTCCGCCGATGCCGTCGCCACCGGTCTTCGCGCCGTAGAGCACGACGAGGTTGCCGACCCCGGTGGCCCCCGACGACTGGATGTCGTCGTGCTTCATCACACCGACGCAGAGCGCGTTGACCAGGGGGTTTCCGGCGTACGACGGGTCGAAGACCACCTCGCCGCCGATGTTGGGCAGGCCGAGGCAGTTGCCGTAGGTGCCCACGCCGGCCACGATGCCCGGCATCACCCGGCGGGTGTCGGGGGCGTCCAGCGGTCCGAAGCGAAGCGGGTCCATGACGCCGATCGGCCGGGCTCCCATGGCCAGGATGTCGCGCACGATGCCGCCGACACCGGTCGCCGCCCCCTGGTGGGGCTCGACGTAGGACGGGTGGTTGTGCGACTCGACCTTGAACGTCACCGCGTAGCCGTCCCCGACGTCCACCACGCCGGCGTTCTCGCCGATCCCGACCAGCAGCGCGTCTGTCGGCGGCGCCTTCTCGCCGAACTGCCGCAGGTGCACCTTGCTGGACTTGTACGAGCAGTGCTCGCTCCACATCACCGAGTACATGGCCAGCTCGCACGAGGTGGGACGGCGCCCCAGGTGCTCGCGGATGCGCAGGTACTCGTCGTGCTTCAGGCCGAGCTCGGCCCACGGCTGCTCGACGTCGGGGGTGGCGGCGGCGGTACCGACGGTGTCGCTCATGCGCTCGCCGCCGACGTGAGCGTGCCGCTCAGCACCGAGGTGAAGAAGCCCAGCCCGTCGGTGCCTGGGCCGGTGAGCGCGTCGATGGCGTGCTCGGGGTGGGGCATCAAGCCGACGACCCGTCCGTTCTCGCTGGTCACGCCGGCGATGTCACGCATCGAGCCGTTGGGGTTCGACCCCGCGTAGCGCACCACCACCCGGCCCTCGGCCTCGAGCGCGTCGAGCGTCGCCTCGGTCGCGACGTAGCCGCCCTCGCCGCTCTTGAGGGGGATGACGACCTGCTGGCCGGACTCGAACTGCGACGTCCATGCCGTGTCGGCGTTCTCGACTGTGAGCGCCTGGTCACGGCAGACGAACGTGCGGACGTCGTTGCGGATGAGCGCGCCGGGCAGCAGCTGCGCCTCGCACAGGATCTGGAAGCCGTTGCAGATGCCGAGCACCGGCATGCCCCCGCGCGCCGCGTCGATCACCGAGCGCATCACCGGGGCGAACCGTGCGATGGCGCCGCAGCGCAGGTAGTCGCCGTAGGAGAACCCGCCGGGCAGCACGATCGCGTCGACCCCCGCCAGGTCGTCGTCGCCGTGCCACAGCGGCACGGCCTGCGCTCCGGCGTAGCGGACGGCACGGGCGGCGTCCTGGTCGTCCAACGACCCGGGAAAGGTGACGACGCCGACGCGCATCAGGCGCCCGCGGGGGACGGCTCGTCGCCGGCCTCGTCGTGGACCGTGCTGCCGACGTGCACCGTGTGCTCCTCGATCACCGGGTTGGCGAGCAGCGTGGACGCCGCCTCTTCCAGGCGCGTCAGCACGGCCTCGTCCACCTCCCCGGTGAGCTCGAGCTCGAAACGCTTGCCCTGGCGCACCCCGGCCACCTCGGTGAACCCGAGGCGGTGCAGCGCGTTGAGCACGGCTTGGCCCTGCGGGTCCAGGATCTCCGGCTTGGGCATGACTTCGACGACGACGCTCACTACTGACTCCCGGTGGCTGCCGGTGGACGGTTCGGCTCGACGCCGAGAGTAGTCGGCGCGTCCGACACGCAGAACACCGAGCATGCCTGGTCAGTCCGTACACTTCGTGCCCAGCGCGGGTGTCGTCCGCGCCCCTCACGTCCCCCGAAAGGACCGCAATGCCCGACTTTCTCGAAGGCTTCGTGAACATCCTGCTCTGGACGCTCTGGATCTTCCTCTTCGTCGCCTACCTGTTCGTGCTCTTCCGGATCGTCATGGACATCTTCCGGGACAAGGACCTCGGCGGCTGGGCGAAGGCGATCTGGCTCGTCGCGCTGCTCTTCCTGCCGCTCATCACGGCGCTGGCGTACCTCATCGCTCGCGGCAAGGGCATGGCCCAGCGCGACATCGAGGCCGCCGACGAGTTCCGTGAGGCTCAGGTGGAGTACACCAAGAACCTGATGAAGGACGCCGGGAAGCCCGTCACGCCGGCCGACCAGATCGCCCAGGCCAAGGAGCTGCTCGACTCCGGCTCGATCACTCCCGAGGAGTTCGAGAAGCTCAAGGCGAAGGCGCTCGTCTAGACCCTCGCACTGACCGACGGGCAGGCTTCCACGCAGGTCGTGGGGTCTGCCCGTCGGTCACGCAGGGGGCAGGTCGCCGCCGGTCAGGCGGCGGTAGGCCTCGGTGTAGCGCTGCTGGGTGCGCTCGACCACGTCGTCGGGAAGCGGCGGGGGCTGCTCGTCCGACTCCTTGGTCCAGCCTGAGGCCGGCGACGTGAGCCAGTCGCGCACGAACTGCTTGTCGAACGACGGCTGCGCCCCGCCCGGGGCCCACTCCTCGGCCGGCCAGAACCGGCTCGAGTCGGGTGTGAGCACCTCGTCGGCGAGGACGTACCGCTCGGACGGGTGCGGGGTGACCGCAGCGACGTCCGGGGCCAGCCCGAACTCGAGCTTGGTGTCGGCCAGGATCACCCCGCGATCGCGGGCGATCCGCTCTGCCCGGCGATACACCGCCAGCGTCACCTCGCGCAGCGCTGCCGCCCGCTGTGCCCCGACGATGCGGGCGACGTGGGTGAACGTGATGTTCTCGTCGTGCTCGCCGACCTCGGCCTTGGTCGCGGGAGTGAAGATCGGCTCGGGCAGCCGGGAGCCGTCCAGCAGCCCGTCCACGAGCTCCACCCCGCACACGGCACCCGTCGCTCGGTAGTCGGCCCAGCCGCTGCCCGCGAGGTAGCCGCGGGCCACGCACTCCACCGGCGCCATCTCGAGTCGCCGGCAGAGCATCGCCCGGCCGCGCACCTGCTCGGGGACGTCAGTGGCCGACACGACGTGGTTGTCGACCAGGTCGGCGAGCTGGTCGAACCACCACAGCGACATCTGCGTGAGCACGACGCCCTTGCCGGGGATCGGCGTCGGCAGCACGTGGTCGTACGCCGAGATCCGGTCGCTGGCGACCACGAGCACCTGGTCGTCGCGCCCAACGGGTGCGTACAGGTCGCGGACCTTGCCGGAGTAGACGTGCCGGAAGCCCGGTAGATCGGCGGGTGCACTCGCAGACATGGCGCCGACGGTAGTGGCGGCGCCTCATGGTGGGATGAGCGCGTGGGACTCTTCGACCGGTCGTCGCGCCGATCTCCGCGACGTCGGCCACGCGGCGGGACGAAGCTGCGCGACGCATACATCCCGGCCGACCCCGTGCCCGCGCCCGGTGAGCCACCCGCCTCGCCTGCCGACGCGATCGGGGCCGCCGGGGTCGCGCCCCCACGTCCACTCGTCTGGGTGGGGACGGCGGCGTCCGGGGTGTCGGTGTGGTCGAGCCCGATGGCCAACAGCGCCGGTCAGGCGGTATGGGCCGAGCTGCAGGGAGTGGCTGGGACGACGGGTGCCTGGCCGGTGCTGACAGGCCCGACGCCCGTCCCGGGGTCGTGGCAGCTGGCGGCAGGGCGTTCGGCGGACGACATGGTCGTCCCGGACGCCGAGCCGCTGCTCACAGCCGCCCTCGCGGTCGCGCCCGCTGCCGAACCCGGCTTCAAGAGCCGGCTCGAGCCGACGAGCGAGGCGGTGGTCGAGGCCGACGTGTCTGCGGGGTACCTCGCGGTCGTCGCGGGGACCGACGGGTGGCAGCTTCCGGTCGCGGTCGGTTTCGACGGAGTGGGCGGCTGGTCCGCCGTCGAGCATGCTGCGGTGCTGCGCTACTGGTCGCGGCGATACCAAGCCGACCTGGTGGCCCTGACCGAGTCGGGCATCGGCCTGCGCATCAACCGTCCCCCGCGCACCCACGAGGCCGCGCTCGCCGCCGCAGAGGAGATCTACGCCTACTGCCCGGACGTCGTCACCCGGGGTGTGGGCTCGATGTGGGCACTGGCGACGACGATCGCCGTCTCACCGGCGTGGTCGCTCCGGTGGGCGGCCTGATCGTTCGGCCGACGCCGAGCGGTGAGCAGGGCGCCGCTGCCGGCACCCGTCTTGGGAAGCTCGGTGAGCATCGGCGCGGCCGTGTCGGTGCTGGCAACGGGGTTGCTGACCGCGACCGGCGTGACGGGCGCCGACGTCGTGGCGGACGTGTCCGAGGTGCTGGGGACGTCGGTGGACGACTCCTGCTCGGGCGTGAGGCCGGTCTCAGGCTGACCCGCTGACCGGGTCGGGGACCTACAGGATCGGCGGTGGGACGTAGGCGGCCGCCTGCGGATGGCGGTCGGCCACCTCGTCCACCTGGGCAGCCACCCGCTGCACCTGGTCGGCGGCCGCCCCGATGAATGCCGTCGGGTCGCTCATCAGAGCGTCGATCTCGTCGCGGCTCAGACCGAGGCGCGTATCGGCGGCCAGCCTGGCAGCCAGGTCGTTCTCGGCCTCGCCCGCGCGCATGGCCAACGCGACCGCAACCGCGTGCTCCTTGATAGCGGCATGCGCCGTCTCTCGGCCCACGCCGCGCTGGACGGCAGCGACCAGCACCGCGGTGGTGGCGAGGAACGGCAGGTACCGGTCGAGCTCGCGCTGCACGACCGCCGGGTACACCCCGAGCTCGTCCAGCACGGTGAGAAAGGTCTGGAACAGGCCGTCCGTGGCCAGGAACACCCCCGGTAGCGCCACCCTGCGCACGACGGAGCAGAAGACGTCACCCTCGTTCCACTGGGCACCGGCCAGCTCGCTCAGCATCGTGGCGTACCCCCGGATGACCAGCGCGAGCCCGTCCACCCGCTCGCACGAGCGGCTGTTCATCTTGTGCGGCATGGCGCTCGACCCGACCTGGCCGGGCTTGAACCCCTCGGTGAGCAGCTCCTGGCCGGCCATGAGACGGATGGTCGTGGCCAGCGACGCAGGTCCGGCGGCCACCTGGACCAGCGCCGAGCCGACCTCGTGGTCCAGCGAGCGCGGGTACACCTGGCCGACGCTGGTCAGGGTGCGGGCGAAACCGAGGTGCTCGGCCACTCGCTGCTCGAGCTCGGCGAGCCGCGACGGGTCGTCGCCGAGCAGCGCAAGGGCGTCCTGGCTCGTGCCGACCGGACCCTTGATGCCGCGCAACGGGTAGTCGTCCAGGACGGTCTCGACTCGGCGCAGGGCGAGCAGCATCTCTTCGGCGGCCGAGGCGAACCGCTTGCCCAGCGTGGTGGCCTGAGCCGGCACGTTGTGGGTGCGTCCGGTGATCACGAGCGTCTCGTGCTCGCGCGCGAGCCGGGCGAGGCGCACCAGGGCCGCCACCATGCGGTCGCGGACGAGCTCGAGCGAGCGGCGCACCTGCAGCTGCTCGACGTTCTCGGTGAGGTCGCGCGAGGTCATGCCCTTGTGCACGTCCTCGTGGCCGGCGAGGGCGTTGAACTCCTCGATGCGGGCCTTGACGTCGTGCCGGGTGACCCGCTCGCGCTCGGCGATCGACGCCAGGTCGACGTCGTCCAGCACGGCTGCGTAGTCGGCGATCACGCCCTCTGACACGTCGACGCCGAGGTCACGTTGGGCCTGCAGCACCGCCAGCCAGAGCTGACGCTCCAGACGCACCTTGTGCGCGGGCGACCACAGGGTCACCATCTGCGGCGAGGCGTAGCGGGCGGCGAGAACATCGGGCAGCACGGGGGTGGCGGGCTCGTCGGGCACGGGGGGATCCTTTCGCACGCCGGCGTCGGGGCGGTGACCCGGGCAGGCAGCCCTACCGTGCGGCGTCCTCGGGGTTCAGCTCGACCGGCGCGTCCGGGTCGGGTACGACAACCGGGAGGCGGCCCCCGGCCTCCCACGCGGCGCAGACCTCGGTGGCCACGAGGTCGCTCTCCGCGGGGGTGAGCAACGGCGACTCAGCGGCGCAGCGAGCCTGCTCGGGCAGCACGGTGACGACGAGGACGCCGCCGGCGCCGTCCCGCTCGATCGGCACCTCGATGCGGTTGCCGGACAGCCAGCGGGTGTCCATCGGGATCTCGGTGATCAGCACGTCCGCCGGTTTCGTCCTGTCCGTGGCGCGCAGCACCTCGGTGAGCGAGAACGCGGTCGCGAGCATCGTGCCACCGGCGGAATCCGCGGTTGCCGAGGCAGTCGGCAAGGCTGCCGGGCGAGCGTCTGGTTCGTCGGCCGCGCATCCGGCCAGCCCGAGCACGACAGCGGCGCACAGCGCGAGCACTCGACCGTTCATGCGGGTTGGACGCGTCCGGCTGCCGTCAGGTTCCCCGTCGTCTGGGATGCTCGACCTCCGATGGCTCCAGCAACCACCGCCACCCGCCCCGCGACGTCGACTCGCGTGGCGCTGGTCGGGCTCCTGGCCGCCTGGGCCGTCAGCCGTGGCGTCGTCCTGGCGCTGGCCGTCGACCGGCTCAGCCGGCCCACGCTGTTCAACGACCCCAACCTGCTGTGGGCATGGGCGAACGGGACGCCGTTCGGCTCCGACGACACCCCCGCGCTCAGCGAGTACCCCGGCGCCGCGCGCCTGCTGGCTCTGACGGGGCGGCTCGCCGAGAGCCCGGTTGCCTTCGGCTGGGGGTGGATCGTCGCGATGCTCGCGGTCGACCTTGCCCTGCTGGGCGTGCTGTGGCGGGCCGGACGGCGCGGGGCCTGGCTGTGGGTCGTGGCCGGCGCCCTGCTCGGCCCGGTGGTGTGGCTTCGCTACGACCTGCTGGTCGCGCTGCTGGCGGTGCTGGCCGTGTCGTGGCGCGAGCGGCGTCCGGGATGGTCCGGCGTGGTGCTGGCGCTGGCCGTCCTGCTCAAGCTGTGGCCCCTGGTGGTCGTCGCCGCGCTGCTGCTGCGCGGGGACTGGCGCCGCTGGCTCACCGGCTTCGGGGTGACGCTCGCGGCCGGGCTGGCCGTGGAGGTTGCCGTCCGCGGGCCGTCGTCGCTGCTGACGCCCCTGACGTACCAGTCCGAGCGGGGGGTGCAGATCGAGTCGCTGTTCGCCACACCGGTGCTGCTCGCCCGCCGCGACGAGCCCGGAGAGCAGGTGTGGGAGTTCGCCTTTCGCGCCTTCCAGCTCCAGGGCTCGGACGCGACGCTGTCGAGCCTGGTCGCCGTCGTCGTGCTGGCGGTGGCCGGCCTGGCGACGCTGTCCGCGGTGCGGGGCACCGACCCGTCCCGGCTGCCGGCGGTGCGCGTCACGGGCGCCGCCCTGCTCGTGGTTCTCGTCGTCGCGACCAACTCGGTGTTCAGCCCGCAGTACGTGATGTGGTTCCTGCCGCTCGTGGCCCTGGCGGTGGCGTGGGCGCCGCGCGTCGACTGGGCGCTGGTGGTCGTGACGTCCGCAGTCGCGGCCCTGACCCAGGCGGTGTGGCCCTGGAAGTACGAGTCGCTGCTGCTGCTGGACACCGCCACGCTGGCCGCCCTCGCCGCCCGCAACGTCCTCGTGCTGGTGCTGGCGGGGTTGCTGGTGTGGCGGTTGGTCGAGGCGGCGCGCGCCCCTCAGCCGGTGATGAACGAGAGCCGCACCTGACGGGTCGGGTTGTCGACGTTCGGGTCGACGAGCACGACGCTCTGCCATGTGCCGAGAGCAGGACGACCGTCCAGCACGGGCAGCGACATCGACGGGGAGACGAAGGCGGGCATCACGTGGTCGCGGCCGTGGCCGAGGCTGCCGTGGCGGTGCCGGTACACGTCGGCGGTGGGCAGCAGCCGTTCCAGTGCCGCGGCGAGGTCGTGCTCGGTGCCGCTGCCGGTCTCGACCAGCGCCACCCCGGCAGTGGCGTGCGGGACGAAGACGTGGCACAGGCCGTCCCCACGACCCCGGCAGAAGGCACGCACCTCGTCGGTCAGGTCGCTCACCAGCCGCGAGCCGGTGGTGAGCGCGAGGATCGTCGTGTCCATGGGCGGGTGCTGCGGGGCTACTCGGGCGTGGCCGTCGGCGTGGCGGCACCGGCAGCTGCCTTGGCTGCGATGTCGGTGCGGTGCTGGGCACCGGCGATGTGGATGTGCCCCACGGCCTCGTACGCCCGCTCCCGGGCCTGCGTGAGGTCGTCGCCCACACCGGTGACCGACAGCACGCGGCCGCCGGACGTCACGACCTGGCCGTCGCGCAGCGCCGTCCCGGCGTGCAGCACGCGGACACCCTCGACGGCCGCCGCCTCGTCGAGGCCGGTGATCACGTCGCCGGTGCGTGGGGACTGCGGGTAGCCGTGCGCGGCCACCACGACGGTGACCGCCGCGCCCGTGGCCATGTGCGGCGGCTCGGTCGCGGCGAGCGTGCCGGTCGCGGCGGCGTGCAGCAGGGCACCGAGCGGGGTGCGCTCCAGCGCCAGCACCGCCTGGGTCTCCGGGTCGCCGAACCGGGCGTTGAACTCGACCACGCGCAGGCCGCGTGAGGTGAGCGCGAGCCCGGCATAGAGCAGCCCCTCGAATCGCGTGCCCGAGGCACGCATCTCGTCCACCGTCGGCTGGACGACGCGGGCGACGATGTCGTCCACGAGCCCCTGCGGTGCCCACGGGAGCGGTGTGTAGGCGCCCATGCCGCCCGTGTTGGGGCCCTGGTCGTCGTCGAAGATGCGCTTGAAGTCCTGGGCCGGCTGCAGCGGGCGCACCGTCTCGCCGTCGGTGACGCAGAAGAGGGAGACCTCGGGTCCGTCGAGAAACTCCTCGACGAGCACCCGTCCGCAGGCGGCGGCATGAGCAAGGGCTTCGGCCCGGTCGTCGGTGACCACCACGCCCTTGCCGGCTGCCAGGCCGTCGTCCTTGACGACGTACGGGGGGCCGAACGCGTCGAGCGCCGCCGCGACCTCGTCCGCGGTGTCGCAGACGTGCGCCATCGCCGTTGGGACGCCGGCCGCAGCCATCACCTGCTTGGCGAAGGCCTTGCTGCCCTCGAGCCGGGCCGCCGCGCCGGACGGGCCGAAGCAGGCGATACCGGCCTCGCGCACGGCGTCACCCACGCCGGCGACGAGCGGCGCCTCGGGGCCGATGACCACGAGGTCGACGGCGAGGCGCTGGGCCAGGTCGACGACCGCGGCGCCATCCGTCGGGTCGAGCGGGTGGACGCTGTCGGCGTCGGCCCCGATGCCGGCGTTGCCCGGCGCGGCGTGCACGGCCGTGACGCCGGGATCGTCGCGCAACCCCATGACGAGCGCGTGCTCACGACCACCGGACCCCAGCACAAGCACCTTCACATGCGCCACCCTAGAAGCCTGCCTGCTGCGCCACGGTGGCGGGCGAGCCACGCGGACGTCCGTCCGCTTGCGGCACGTCGGCCTGCGTCGCGGTGCGGTTCAGGTCGCTATAGCGACCCGATGCGCACCCCGAAGCCGCCAATAGCAGCGCGTCGTGCACCCTGATCAACCACCGCCGGCGACACGCGGTCTCAGGACGATCGGCGACGGAAGATCGGACGGGGCCGGCCGGCGGCGGCGCGCGCGGCTCGACGGGCGTCCACCGCGGGTGAGTCCATCTTCTCCCGCGCCTGGAAGTCGGCGACAGCATCGAGTACCGCCGCGGTGTCCTTGTGGCTGCGTCCGGTGAACCAGTCGTCGAGCTGGGGGTCGAATCCGAGCAGGCCGGTGGCCTTCTCGAGGTCCTTCACTACCGCGTGCAGCACCTTGGCCTGCTCGCGGGCCTGCTTGCCGACGTACCAGTACGGCAGGCGGACGGTGAGCGCCCCGCGTCGTGCGTCGATGCGCAGACCCTCGCCGGGTTTGACCCACTTCGCTCGGACGGCCTCGATGCGGGCGGCGTCAACAGCTCCGCCGCCGGCCACGCTGGTCGCACCGGCCTGCCCCGGCTGAGCGGCAGGCCCGCCGTCCGAAGCCAGTACCTCGGCGTCGCGCATCACGATCGCCGCCCGAGGGTCGTCGGTGGCGTCCCGTGGCAGCAGATGGACGTCGTAGTACACGCTCAGCCCTCGTAGAACCCGGCGATCTCACCGAGCGCGTCGTCGAGGATGGCCAGCCCCTCCTTGGCCTCCTCGTCGCTGATCGTGCAGGGCGGGACGACGTGCAGGCGGTGGTAGTTCGCGAACGGCAGCACGCCACGTTTCTTCAGCGCGCCGAGCAGGGTGCCCATGGCCTCGCTGGTGCCGCCGTAGGGGGCCAGCTCTTCTTTCGTCTCGCGGTTCTTGACCAGGTCGAGTGCCCAGAAGACGCCGAGTCCGCGGGCCTCACCGATCACCGGGTGGCGCTGCGCCAGCTCGGCCAGGCCGGGGCCGAGCACGTCCTCGCCGATGCGGCGCGCGTTCTCGACGATCCCCTCGTCCTGCATGGCCGTGATCGTCGCCACGGCCGACGCGCACGCGAGCGGGTGGCCGGAGTAGGTGAGCCCGCCGGGGTAGACGCGCTCGCGGAAGGTGTCGACGATCGTCTCGCTGATCACGACGCCACCCAGCGGCACATAGCCGGAGTTGACACCTTTGGCGAAGGTGATCAGGTCGGGTCGCACGTCGTAGTGGTCGAAGGCGAACCAGGCGCCGGTACGTCCGAACCCGGCCATGACCTCGTCCAGGATGAGCATGATGCCGTGCTCGTCGCACAGCTCGCGGACGCCGGCGAGGTAGCCCGGCGGTGGCGGCATGATGCCCGCAGTGCCCGGGATCGTCTCCAGCAGGATCGCCGCGATGGTGTCCGGGCCCTCGAAGCGGATGGTCTCGCGCAGGTGGTGCAACGCTCGCTCAGTCTCTTGCTCAGCGGACTCGCTGTGGAACGGCGAGCGGTAGAGGAACGGCCCGAAGAAGTGCACGACGCCGGTGCTCCACCAGTCGTTGGGCCAGCGGCGGGGGTCGCCGGTGAGCGTCACCGCCGTCTGCGTGCCGCCGTGGTAAGCGCGGTAGCGCGTCATCACCTTCTGCCGACCGGTGTGCAGACGGGCCATGCGCACGGCGTTCTCGACGGCCTCGGCGCCGCCGTTGGTGAAGAAGACGTGGTCCATGCCGTCGGGAGCCTTGGACGCGACGAGCCGGGCCGCCTCGCCGCGCACGTCGTTGGCGTGCTGCGGGGCGACCGTGCAGAGCCGACCGGCCTGCTCCTGGATCGCCGCGACGACCTTCGGGTGCTGGTGGCCGATGTTGGTGTTGACGAGCTGGCTCGACAGGTCGAGGTAGCGCTTGCCGTCGTAGTCCCAGACGTAGGAGCCCTCCGCGCCGGCGAGCGTCATCGGCGCGATCTTGTCCTGGGCGCTCCAGGAGTGGAACACGTGCGCGCGGTCGAGGTCGTAGACCTCGCGTCCACGCAGCGGGTCAGGGGTCGGGACGGACGATTCGGCCATGACGTGGAGCGTACGACGCCGCTGCGCGTAGCGTCTGCCACCGGGGGATCGACCGCTGCGCACTGGGCCGGCGGGGCGCGACAAGGAGCGAGAGATGGCAGAGCCGCGGCGGCTGCGCAACTTCGTCAACGGCGAGTACGTCGACACCTATCAGGGCCTCACGAGCGACGTCGTGAACCCCACGACGGGCGAGGTGTTCGCGACGGCCCCGGTGTCGACGCAGAAGGACGTCGACAAGGCCTACGCGGCTGCTTCGGCTGCCTTCGACGACTGGCGGGATGCGACCCCGAGCGTGCGGCAGAAGGCCCTGCTCGACTTCGCCGACACCGTCGAGGCGCGGGCCGAAGAGCTGGTCACGGCCGAGGTGGAGAACTGCGGCAAGCCC
Organism: uncultured Actinomycetota bacterium; assembly: GCA_963714455.1. GTDB lineage: Bacteria > Actinomycetota > Actinomycetes > Jiangellales > Jiangellaceae > CAVQGZ01. Next base: position 43,413 of record CAVQON010000004.1, on the reverse strand, counting down.
ACCGAGCTCGTGCGCTCGGAAGAGATCGGGCCGATGGTCGACCAGATCCGCTTCTTCGCCGGGGCGGCACGGGTGCTGGAGGGCAAGGCGGCCGGCGAGTACATGGCCGGGCACACGTCCTGGGTCCGTCGCGAGCCGGTGGGCGTCGTCGGCCAGGTGGCCCCGTGGAACTACCCGATGATGATGGCGATCTGGAAGCTGGCGCCGGCGATCGCGGCCGGCAACGCCGTCGTCCTCAAGCCGAGCGACACCACGCCGGTGTCGACGCTGCTGCTCGCCGAGATGGCCGCGGAGTCGCTGCCGCCGGGCGTGCTGAACGTGATCTGCGGCGACCGCGACACCGGACGCACCCTGGTGTCGCACCCCACGCCGGCGATGGTGGCGATCACCGGGTCGGTGCGCGCCGGCATGCAGGTGGCCGAGGCTGCGTCGTCCGACGTCAAGCGAGTACACCTCGAGCTCGGCGGCAAGGCGCCTGTCGTGGTGTTCGACGACGCCGACCTGGAGGCCGCCGCCGAGGGCATCGCGATCGCCGGCTTCTTCAACGCCGGGCAGGACTGCACGGCCTCGACGCGGGTGATCGCCTCGCCCGGCGTGTACGCCGACCTGGTGGACGCGCTGGCCGAGCAGGCGCGCTCGACGGTGGCGACGTCGTCGGTCGGTGTGCACCATGAGGACGCGCTGCTTCCGGCCGTGAACAACGCCGCGCAGCTGGAGAAGGTTGCCGGCTTCATCGACCGGCTGCCTGACCACGCGCGGCTCGCGGCGGGCGGCTCTCGCGTGGGTGAGGCCGGCTTCCACTACTCGGCCACTGTCGTGGCTGACCTGCTGCAGACCGACGAGATCGTCCAGAACGAGGTGTTCGGGCCGGTCATCACGGTCCAGCAGTTCAGCGACGAGGCCGAGGCGCTCGCCTGGGCGAATGGCGTCGACTACGGCCTGGCGTCGTCGGTGTGGACCAAGGACTTCGGGCGCGCGATGCGCATGAGCCGGCGCCTGGACTTCGGGTGCGTCTGGATCAACACGCACATCCCGCTGGTGGCCGAGATGCCCCACGGCGGGTTCAAGCACTCCGGCTACGGCAAAGACCTCTCGATGTACGGCCTGGAGGACTACACGCGCATCAAGCACGTGATGGCGAACCTGGACAGCTGAAACCAGGCCGCTGAGTTCTCGCACCCCGCACCCCGCGCCCCGAAACGATCACGTGACGGCGGGAGTTTGGGGGTTTCCAAGGCAGATCTTCTATGGAAACCCCCAAACTCCCGTGGAAGGTGCGGTGCCGGGCCGCGTCAGAGCCTTCGCCCGACACGCTGCAGCACACCGACGTCCAGGCACGCGCGCCGATGCCGCGGCCTACTCGACGCGGGCGGTACCTCGCGGCGGGGGCCGACCCTGAGCCCGGGCGAACGCAGCCAGGATCTTGCGGCGCAACCAGGCCGGCGCACGCTCGAGGTCGTCCCACGTGACACGGACGACCTCGTACCCGAGTGCGCGGATGGCGTCCTCCCGCAGCTTCTCTTGCCACAAGACTTCTTCCGGGGTTCGGCCGTGCTCGGCTGCCTTTCGCATCTTGATCCGGCCGTCGAACTCGCCGACGGTCTGCTGGTCCCGGAACAACCAGTCGCAGCGCGCGACGAACTCTCCGAACTCGTTGCGGAGAACCACTTGGAGCTCCGGGATGGGCAACCCCGTGTCGCGGACGCGCACGCGACCGCGTGACTCTCCGACACTCTCTGACTGACCGTCGGCGAAACCGGCGGCGCGTATCCCCGCTCGAGAGCCGGGCCAGTCGTTCTGGGCGACCAACAGGTCCAGCAGGGCGTCCTTGCTCGTCAGGTTCGCGTGCAGCGCGGCATCCATCGTCACCACCGCCGACTCGAAGCCGACAGTCCTGCCCATGTCCGCGAGAGTGCGCAGCGGCGAGGTCACCAGCACGCCGTCCACCTCGACGACATGGTCGTCCGGAAGCGAGGCGGCATGGTGGACGACGCCGGCTTCATGCCTCGACCCTCGGTGGCGTGCTCCCCGGACGAGGTGGATCTCGTTCAGGTCGACGCCCCACACCGGCATCCCGTGGATGAGCGCAGCGCTGGTGTGCCCGAGGACGGCGACCCCTTTCATGCTTCGCTGCGCGGCCTTGGCCGTCACGACGTGGCGCTCCTCGGACGTCATCTGTGCCCAGGTCTCGCCGGGGGCGTAGGCGCCGTAGCGCACGCGTACCCAGACTCCTTGGTGCAGCAGTCGTTCGATCTCGTCGTGCGACAGGCCAAGCTCGATGGCTTCTCGTCTCAGGACGGAACCGCTGGTATCCAAGGACGGCAGCCGAACCTGCTGCGTGGTGGACGTCATGCCGGAACGATCGCCGGGGCGAGCCAGTGGCAACAGCCGCACGAATCGGGCTGTGGACGACCCGCCGGGTCCCCGACCCTGTGGACGAGCGCCGGACCTCTCGACGGGCTTCACGCGGCAGTTTGGGCGTTTCGCAGGCAGATCTCCCTTGGAAAGCCGGCAACTCCCGCCGTCACGTGATCGTTTCGGCGAGAGGGCGGCCCCGCGGGTGGGGCGGCTGAGTGGGGCTACAGCAGGGGGCGGCGGACGATCGTCGCGTCGCGTGCCTGGCCCACGCCGATCGCCGACACGGGCGTCCCGCTCAGCTCCTCCAAGGCCAGGACGTAGGCACGCGCCGCTGCGGGCAGGTCGTCGAACGAGCGCACCCCGCGGATGTCGTCGTCCCAACCGTCGAAGTACTCGTAGATGGGCTTGGCGTGGTGGAACTCCGTCTGCGTGGGCGGCATCTCGTCGTGGCGCACGCCGTCCACGTCGTAGGCGACGCACACCGGGATGGTCTCGAAGCCGGTGAGCACGTCGAGCTTGGTCAAGAAGATGTCGGTCAGCCCGTTCACCCGCGTCGCGTAGCGGGCCACCAGCGCGTCGAACCAGCCGCAGCGCCGGTCGCGTCCGGTCGTGACACCGCGCTCGCCGCCGATCTCGCGCAGCCGCGCCCCGTCCGCGTCGTGCAGCTCGGTCGGGAACGGCCCGGCCCCCACCCGCGTCGTGTACGCCTTGAGGATGCCGATCACCCGCGTGATCCGGGTCGGCCCGATCCCGGCGCCGGCGCACGCCCCGCCCGAGGTCGGGTTGGACGACGTCACGAACGGGTAGGTGCCGTGGTCGACGTCGAGCAGCGTGCCTTGTGAGCCTTCCAGCAGCACCTGGCGCCCCTCGTCGAGCGCGCGGTTGAGCAGCAGGGACGTGTCGGCCACGAAGGGGCGCAGCTTGTCGGCGTAGGGCAGCAGGTCTTCGACCACGGAGTCGACGTCGACGGCGCGGCGGTTGTAGACCTTCACCAGCAGCTGGTTCTTCTGGGCCAGCGCCCCTTGCACCTTCTGCCGCAGGATCGACTCGTCGAACAGGTCTTGCACGCGGATACCGACCCGGTTCACCTTGTCGGCGTAGGTCGGCCCGATGCCCCGTCCGGTCGTGCCGATGCGGCGCGCCCCCAAGAAGCGCTCCGACACCCGGTCGAGCGCGGCGTTGTACGGCGCGATGACGTGCGCGGACGCCGACACCAGCAGCCGGCCCGTCACGACACCGCGCGCGGCGAGCCCGTCCAGCTCGGCGAACAGCACCTCCAGGTCGATCACGACCCCGTTGCCGATCACCGACGTGGCTCCCGGCGTCAGGATGCCCGACGGCAGCAGGTGCAGCGCGTAGTGCTCCAGCCCCGCCCCGGTGTCGATGACCACGGTGTGCCCGGCGTTGTTGCCGCCTTGGTAGCGCACGACGAAGTCGACGTCGCCCCCGAGCAGGTCGGTGGCCTTACCTTTGCCTTCGTCGCCCCACTGGGCGCCGACCAGGACTGTTGCTGGCACGCGCGCAACTTACCGAAGGTGGACGGGTATGGCGCGACCCGACCTACCGAAGGTGGGCACCCAGGGCTCGGCCGGCGTCGCGTCCGGAGCGCCAGGCGGCCTCGACCCGCGGACGTGACGACCAACCGTCGCCGCACACCGCAACCCCCGCGGGGTCGAGCGCGTACGTCGTGCTCCGCGACCGGACGGGGGTCGCCGACCCCCACCGCTTCGCCTCCACCCAGACCGGCTCCCCCAGCGAGCCGGTCGTGCCCACCAGCCGCGACATCTGTGCCAACGCCACCGGGACGACGCCGTCGGGGTCTTCCAGGTGCTTCCAGGCGACCTCGTGGGTCGAGTGCGCGACGAGAACCGGCGCGTCGTCGCCGCGGCGGCGCCCGTCGTCCACGATCAACGACACGGGCGAGTCGTGGACGAAGACGGCGTCCAGCCCCGTCCACGACCGCTGCGCGAACGAGGCGACGACGGTGACCACCGGCTGCCACTCGACCTCCAGGTCGTCGCGCAGCTCGGCCAGGTCGTCTCCCAGCAGGTCACGCGCTTGTGGGTCGGGCATCGCAAGCACCACCGCGCGTACCGGCTGCCCGTCGACCGTCGGCCGGGACCCGCCGGCGCCCACGGCCCCTGGTCGCGCCCCGACCGCTGACACGTCCTGCCCCGAACGGACGTCGAGCCCGTCGGCGAGGTCGGCCACGAGCGAGCGCAACCCACCCTCCGCCCCCCATCGCATGGGCCCCGTCGTCGTGCCCACCATGCCGGTGGCGTCGGCGACGGAGAAGGTGTCGGCCCACGGGTGGGCGAGCCCGCGCTGCGCCCACGACTCCGCCAGCGCCTCGAACTCCGGGTCGCGCACGGTGAAGTACGCCGCCCCGACGTCGACGGCCCGGCCGTCTCGCGTCCATCGCGCCATGCGTCCGCCGACGACCTTGCCGCGATCGAGCACGACCACCTCGACCCCGGCGTCGGCCAGCTCTCGCGCGCACGCGACGCCACTGATGCCTGCGCCCACGACGACGACCGACGACTCCGCGATGCTCACCCGGCCATCTTCACACCTTGAGACACGTCCAGGGCGCTGCGCCCGACCCAGGTCTCGTCGCGCCGGTAGCCCTGCGCGGCGACCTCGGCCACGTCGGCGTCGCGCGGCAGCCATGTCGCCGTCGTGCGTGTTCCCCGCGCGACCGCCTCCCCGTCCGCGCCGAGCACGACGAGGGAGGTGTCCGGCGGACCCGTTCCCACGACCAGCAGTGCGCCGTCGGGTGCCCGCAGCGCGCCGACCTCCATCACGTCGCCCGGTCGGGACGGCCGGGGCGGCGACACGAGCATGCCCGTGGGGGTGCTGGCGACGGTCACCACCACCGGCCAGCCGGGCCCGCTGGGGCGAACCTCGACCAGGGTCGCCCGACCTCGGTCGGTCGTGATCGACCCCAGGATCGTGACCCGGCCCGCCGACCGGTCCAGCGACTCCAGGGCGGCCAGGCCGTCCAGGTAGTCCTCCGGCAGGTCCGGACGGGTCTCACCCCAGCTGGCTGGGACGATCTGCACAGGCGCCGGGCCTGGCAGCAGCGACTCCGGCGTGACCAGCGCCGTCGTCAGCATGCCCGGGAACGAACCCTGCGTGCGCACGGCCGAGACGACCGGTCCGCCTGGGGCAAGCCACGGGGTGTGCACCCACGGCTCGGAGAGACCGTCCGCCTGCATGCCGATCGAGGTGAACCGGGGCCCCTCCTGGCGCTGCAGCTCGACGCCGTCACCCACCAGTCCCGGGGCGGGAAGCGCCTGCACGAGCACCGCCCCCGGCTCGTCGAGCACGCCACCGAGCCCCAGCGCCCCCGGGTAGGACAGGACGACGAAGGGCGGCTCCGTCGCCACGGGCTCGACGCTGCTCAGCGTCAGGGACCCGGGGTTGGTGGAGCCGGGGATCTGCGACTCGGTGACCTGGGCGACCCGCGCGACGCCGTCGAGCCCGACCGACTGCAGCAGTGCCACCGCGGCGCCGCCGACCGGCCCGGCCCACAGCGCGTGCCCCTGCGGCCCCGGCGCGTTGTCGGGGTCGACGGCCGAGCTCGTCGCCGCCCACACGGCGAGAGCCTCGTCCACGAAGCCTTCGTCGTCGATCCACGGCCCCCGGCCGGGCCACCCGATCAGTCGGGCGTCGTCCGGTGCGGGCTGCTCGGCGACGGCCTCGGCGTCGACGACCTGAGGAGCGTCCGGGCTCGTCGAGCCCTCCGGCCACAGCAGCAGCGCGCCCAGCAGGGCGACAGCCAGACCCCCGACCATCGCCAGGCGACCGCGCGGACGTGTGGGCGTCGCAGCGGGCGCAACCGGCGGGGCCTCGTCGAGCAGGTCGACGCTCACCCACTCGCTGTCGCTGCCGCTCACCGACCCATTGTGGGGCGCTGCCGCATCATGGGCCAGGCGAGGACGGCGTCGGCAGCGGGACTCCGATGCTGGCGACCACCGAGCCGTTGGTCCTCTTGCCGAGCACGCTCACCTGGGCGGGAGCCGGTGCGGGCAGCACCACCGCGGTGGGCCCGATGCCGTCCACCAGCGTCGTGCCGTCCGGGCTGCGCACCTCGACGCGCGCCAGCGACGGCGCCGAGGCCGCCAGGACGAGCGTTCGCCCGCCGCCGCGGTCGAGCACGCCGGCAGCCAGCGCCCCACTGACCACAGGCGCCGTGCCCACGACAGGCACCCCGCCCTCGCCCGGCACGACGAGCAGGTAGCCCGTGCCACCGTCCTCGGTCGATCGGGTCTCGACGAGGACGGCGCGTCCACCGGGCACCCGGGCTGCCGCGATGACGGCCACACGTCCCGCAGACGCCGGGATCACGGGCAGCGCGTACAGCGCTGCGTCGTACTCCTCGGCGGTCAACGCCCCGGAGCGTCCCCACGCCGGGGCACCTGGTTGCACCGGCGGGGCTGCGGGGACGATCGACGTGGGCGACAACGCCGACACCTCGAGCAGACCCCGCTGCGCGCCGCGCGCGCCGACAACGGCGAGGATCTCACGCTCTCCCTGCAGGCTGCGCAGCGGCGCGGTGACGCCGTCGTCGCGGATGGCGACCCGGTTCCACACGCCGTCGTCGCGGCGCAGCACCAGCGACGACGCGGCCGCGACCGGTGGGGCGACCAGAACCCGGCTGGTCCCGCCACCGGGCAGCGTGAGCCACGCGACGTCGGTGTCCACGGGGACCGCGTCCAGCACGCGCCAGCCGTCGCTCCCCCGTACCGCGGCGGCGACCAGCAGACGGCCCTCACGGGTGAACGAGCGGACGAGCCCTGCCTGTAGCCCGTCCACGTCGCCGAGGTACAGCACGTCGACGTCACGGCCCGGCGCCGGGATGCCCGAACCCTCAGCGACGCCACGCCAGGCGGTCTCCACCGCTCGACGCACGGAGGAGTCCTGGGCGTCCGGCCCGCGCGCCGGCCACGAGGCCACCGACCCCGGCGGCGGCGCTTGCACCGGCTGCTCGCCCGACGGCCAGGCCAGCAGCAGAGCGAGCCCGAGCACGACGACCCCGGCTACCACGACAAGGTGCCGTGGTGACCGGGGTCGTCGCGGGCCGGGTCGGGCCGGGGCTGCGTCGTCGAGGTAGGAGACCTCGACGCCTGCGTGGTCGGTCAGGCGCGGCCCATGGCGGTGCCGGCCGACTTGAGCTGCTCACAGGCCTGCACGACGCGATCGGTCATGGCGTTCTCCGCGGCCTTGCCCCACGAGCGCGGGTCGTAGACCTTCTTGTTGCCGACGTCGCCGTCGACCTTCAGAACGCCGTCGTAGTTGCTGAACATGTGCCCGGCCACCGGACGCGTGAACGCGTACTGGGTGTCGGTGTCGATGTTCATCTTCATCGTGCCGTAGGTGAGCGCCTCGGCGATCTCTTCTTCCGTCGACCCAGAGCCGCCGTGGAAGACAAGGTTGAAGGGCTTGGACCCCTCCGGCTGGCCGAGCTTGCCCGCCGCATCGGCCTGCAGCTCGCCGAGAAGGGCGGGACGCAGCTTGACGTGTCCGGGCTTGTAGACACCGTGCACGTTGCCGAAGGTCGCCGCCACCAGGTACGTGCCGGGGTCGCCGGAGACGCCGATGGCCTCGATGACCTTCCAGGTGTCTTCAGGCGTCGTGTACAGCTTGTCGTTGATCTCCCCGACGACGCCGTCTTCCTCGCCGCCGACGACACCGATCTCGATCTCGAGCACGATGTTCGCCTCGACGCACTTGGCGTACAGGCGCTTGGCGATCTCGATGTTCTTCTCCAGCGGCACGGCCGAGCCGTCCCACATGTGCGAGCCGAACAACGGGTCCTTGCCGGCCTTCACGCGCTCGATCGAGATGTCGACGAGCGGCTCCATGTAGGTCGCCAGCTTGGGCTCAGGGCAGTGGTCGGTGTGCAGCGCGATGTTGACGTCGTACTTGTCGGCCACGACTGCGGCGAAGGCGGCCATCGCCTCCGCGCCGGTGACCATGTTCTTCACACCCTGGCCCGACCAGAACTCGGCCCCGCCGGTCGATGCCTGCACGATGCCGTCGCTGCCGGCGTCGGCGAAGCCCTTGATCGCCGCGTTGAGGGTCTGTGACGAGGTCACGTTGATGGCGGGGTAGGCGAAGCCGCCGTCCTTCGCCCGCTTGATCATCTCGCGGTAGACCTCAGGGTTGGCAATGGGCATGCTCGTCAAACCTCCGTGCGTGATGCGCTGGTGCTCGGCGGCTGCCGAACTCCTCACGAGTCTGTCGCATCGGAGGCGAGAGCGCTACGGGTTCGCCCACGTCCACCCGACCAGGTCACCGGTCTCGCTCGCCGACGGTTCTGCGGGACTGGCCTGCACCGGCCACGCGGCGGCGCTAGCCTGACTCAGCCGCCCGAGCGGGCGGGTTCACATCACCCAGGAGGCCACCGGTGCCGGAGCGCAGCGTCACGATCGCCAGCAAGGTAGGGCTGCACGCCCGCCCAGCCGCCATCTTCGTCAAGGCCGCGTCCGAGCAGCCGGCCACCGTGACGATCGTCAAGGCCGGCTCGGGGGTCGACCCCGTCGACGCCTCGAGCATCCTCGGCATCATGACGCTCGGCGCTGAGTTCGGCGACGAGGTCATCCTCTCCTCAGACGGCGAGGGGTCCGAGGATGCGCTCGACGCCCTCGCAGCCCTGCTGGCCACCGACCTCGACGCCGACGAGGCCTGACTGCCGCAGCGTCTGCCGCTGCCGTCGACGACAACCCCCAGCCGCCTCGGCGACCGGGGGTTGTCGTACGGCTGCCTAGAGTCCCAGCTCTTCCAGCACACCCAGGGACGCACGCACTGCGCTGCGGGCCGCCAGCGCCGTCGGCGCGTCGAGCGCGACCTTGGCCAGCCGGCGGCACTCCGGCAGCGAGGTGCGTGCCAGCACTGCTGAGACTGCGGCGATCGACCGGGGGGTCATCGACAGGCTGGTCACCCCGATGCCCACGAGAACCACCGCCAGCGCGGGGTCGGACGCGGCCTCCCCGCAGACCCCGACCGGACGGTCGTTCATGGCGCCGCCGTCGACGCTGGCCTTGACCATGCGCAGCACAGCCGGCTGCCACGGGTCGTTCAGCGCTGCGAGCTCACCCATGAGCCGGTCGGCCGCCATCGTGTACTGGCCGAGGTCGTTGGTGCCCAGGCTGGCGAACCTCGCGTGCTCGAGGACGTGGTCAGCCGTCACAGCAGCAGCCGGCGTCTCGATCATCACGCCGGCCATCGTCAGGTTGTGCTCGGCGCACTGAGCCACGAACGTCTTGGCCTCGTCCACGGTGCTGACCATCGGCGCCATCACCCACACGTCGGCCTCCTCGGCCGCGGCAGCCTGGGCGATCGCTGCCAGCTGTCCGTCCAGCACCTCCGGCGAGCGCAGCGCGGTGCGGTAGCCACGCACGCCGAGCGCGGGGTTCTCCTCCTCCATGTTGGTGAGGAACGGCAGAGGCTTGTCGGCGCCGGCATCGAGGGTGCGCACCACGACCTTCTTGCCCGGGAAGCCTGCGAGCACCTCGCGGTACATCGTCACCTGCTCGGTGATGCTGGGCGCCTCGGGGCGGTCGAGGAAGCAGAACTCGGTGCGGAAGAGACCGACACCCTGGGCGTTGGCCGCCACGGCCGCCGCGACGTCCTTGCCGTCGCCGACGTTGGCCAGCAGCTGCACCAGGTGCCCGTCCGACGTCGCGCCCTCGCCGTCGAAGGTCAGCTCGATGGACGAGGCGGCCTTGACCCGCTCGATCGTGTCGGGGTCGGGGTTGAGCAGCACGGTGCCGGCAGACCCGTCGACCAGAACCGTGGTGCCCTCGGCGATGTCGAGCACGCCGGGGGCGGCGACCACCGCGGGCAGCCCCAGCGCCTTCGCGAGGATCGCGGTGTGCGACGTCGGGCCGCCCTGAGCGGTCACCAGGCCCACGCAGACGGCGGGGTCGAGGGTGGCGGTGTCGGCCGGCGCGAGGTCGACGGCGGCCAGCACGAAGGGCTCGTCGCGCGCCGGGACGCCCGGCGCCGGGCGCCCTGTCAGCTCGGCCACCAGGCGGTCGCGCACGTCCTGCACGTCGCGGGCGCGCTCGGCCATGTACCCGCCGAGCGACTCCAGCATGGTGGCCACCTCGTCGGCGGCGTCCCACACGGCTCGTGGCGGTGGCGAGCCTTTGGTCACCTTGCCCTTCGCCGCGTTCACCAGGGTCGGGTCGGCCGCCATCATGGCGGTGGCCTCCAGCAGCGCCTTCGCCTCCGGCGCGGCACTCGCGGCGCGGGACTCGAGGTCGGCCTTCACCACGGCGGCGGCCTCGGCGACGGTCGCCGCGGCGGCCTCCCGCTCGCCCTCGGCCAGCGTCTCGCCGGTCGCCGGTTCGCTGATCGGGTCAGGCATCCGGACCAGGGGCCCGACTGACCGGCCGGGGCTGACGCCGACTCCGCTGATCTGCTGCACGTGCGCTCCTCTACATCAGCTTCGCCATCTCGGTCTTCAGCGCCTCAGCGCGCGGCCCGAAGATGGCTTGGACGTTGTTGCCGACCTCGAGAACCCCGGCAGCGCCGAGCTTCTGGATGGCGGCCTTGTCGACCTTGGACTTGTCGTTCACCTCGATACGAAGCCGGGTGATGCAGGCGTCCAGGTTCTTGATGTTGCCCTTGCCGCCGAAGGCGCGCACCAGCTTGCCCGCCTCGGTGTCGGGCAGGTCGTCAGAAGCTGGCGCCGGCGCGGCAGGCGCTGCGGGGCCGGCTGCCTCGATCGGCCCGGCGGCCATCGCGTCCTGCATCTCACCCTTGAGACCCTCGGCCTTGGGACCGAAGATGGCTTGCACGTTGTTGCCGACCTCGAGAACCCCGGCAGCGCCGAGCTTCTGGATGGCGGCCTTGTCGACCTTGGACTTGTCGTTCACCTCGATACGAAGCCGGGTGATGCAGGCGTCCAGGTTCTTGATGTTGGCGCTGCCGCCGAACGCCTGCACCAGCTTGCCGCCCATGGTCGGCGGCGCCGCAACGGCCACCTGGCCCGCCCCGCGCAGCTCGGCGGCGCGTTCGCCGGCCACGTCGTAGCTGCCGGGGTCGAGCATCCCGGCTCCCTCGTCGCCGATGTCGTCCTCGCGACCGGGGATCTTGGCGTTGAGCAGGCGGATGCCGATCAAGAAGACGAAGTAGTAGACGACGGCGAAGCCGAGGCCGACCAGGATGACCAGCCACCAGGGTTGTCGTCCGGGCAGGATGCCGAACAGGAAGAAGTCGATGAGCCCGCCGCTGAACGACACGGCGATGTGGATGTTCATCAGCTCCATGATCATGAACGACAGCCCGGCGAAGAACGCGTGGACGACGAAGAGCAGCGGGGCGACGAACAAGAAGGTGAACTCGATCGGCTCGGTGATGCCGGTCAGGAACGAGGTGAGGGCCGCGGAGAAGAACAGGCCAGCGACCACCTTGCGGCGGTGGGTCTTGGCGGAGTGGTACATGGCCAAGGCGGCGGCCGGCAGCCCGAACATCATGAACGGGTACTTGCCGGTCATGTAGGTGCCTGCGGTGAAGTCGGGGTACTCGACGAGCTCGCCCTTGGCGTTCTCGGTCGGCACCTGGTTGACGCCGTCGGCGAGCTGGGCGAACCAGATGCGCTGGTCGCCGATCACGAGGTCGCCGGCGGCGGTGGTGTACTCGCCGAACTGGTACCAGAAGATCGGGTACCACGCGTGGTGCAGGCCGAACGGGATGAGCGCGCGCTCGATCAGCCCGAACACGAAGGCTCCCGGTACCGGGTTGGCCAGCACCACGTCGGAGGCGAAGTTGTTGATGGCGTCCTGGATGGGGGGCCAGATCACGATGGTCGCGGCGCCCACCAGCAGCGACAACGCCGCGGTGATGATGGGCACGAACCTCTTGCCGGCGAAGAAGCCGAGTGCGGGCGTCAGCTGGATCGTGAAGAACCGGTTGTACGCCCAGGCGGCCAAGACGCCGATCGCCAACCCACCGAACACACCCGTCTGCAGGGTCGGCGTGCCCAGCACGGTCGCGTAGCGGCCCGGGTCGTCCACGACGTCCTGCGGCGTGAGGCCGAGCAGCGTGTTGATCGAGACGTTGAAGATCAGGTAGCCGACGGTCGCGGCCAGCGCGGCCACCCCGGCATCGTTGGCCAGGCCTATCGCGACGCCGATGGCGAAGATGAGTGCCAGGTTGGCGAACACCACGTCACCGGAGGCCTGCATCACCGTGGCGACGGTCACCCAGAAATCGTTGGTGAGCCAGGGTGCGATCTCGGTGAGCGTGGGCTGCTGCAGACCAGCCCCGATGCCCAGCAGCAGACCGGCTGCCGGGAGGATCGCGACCGGCACCATCAGTGCCTTGCCGATGCGTTGCAGGTAGCCGAACGCCTTTGACCAGACGGACTGCTTGGCCGGTGCGGTCTCGGTCGCCGCGCTCATTGCGCCTCCTCACCGGGGTGGGGAGGCGCCACGCCGACGCTTCCCTCGCCTGCCACTCCGGCCATCGTGACGGTAGTCGCCGAGTGCGACCCGGGTACCGATAACGGATCAGAAGTCGCCAGAATCGCGGGCGTAGCGAGTCGGGTTCGGTAACTGCCCCCCGTCGGCTGGGTTCACCGACTACAACAGTGCTGTCAGGCGTTCGTACCCGAAAAGGAGCCCCCATGGACGTTCTTGCCCCCGTTGCCGGCCGAGCGATGCCGATCAGCGAGGTCCCCGACCCGGTATTCGCCGGCATGATGGTGGGCCCCGGCATCGGTATCGACCCAGAGATGGTCGCCGGGACGGCGGTCGCCCCGATCGCCGGGACGATCGTCAAGCTGCACCCGCACGCCTACGTGATCTCCGGCGAGGGCGGTGCCGTCCTCGTCCACCTCGGCATCGACACCGTGCAGCTCAAGGGTGAGGGATTCACCGTGCACGCGGCCGAAGGCGCCACGGTCGCTGCCGGTGACGCGATCGTGTCGTGGGACCCGTCCGCGGTCGTCGCCGGGGGCAAGTCCGCGGCCGTCCCGGTCGTCGCCCTGGAGGGGACGGCGGAGTCGATCACCGGCATGGTCACCTCGGGCAGCGTCGCTGCCGGCGACCTCGTCTTCAGCTGGGGCTGACGGCGCCGACGTCGATCACCTGCGGTTCGCCGCGTCGCCGGCTCGGCGCGCGGCGATCTGCACCGGGTCCCACACCGGTGAGAACGGTGGGGCGTAGGCCAGGTCGGCCATCGTCAGCGCATGGGCGCTCATCTCGTTCCAGATGGCCAGCGCGCACGCGTCGATCCGCTTGGCCGAGCCAGGGCCCTCGCCGACGACCTGTGCGCCAAGTAGGCGTCCACTGCCCCGCTCGGCGATCACCTTGACCGTCATGAGGCTGGCGCCCGGCATGTAGCCCGACGTCGTGGTCGACTCGACCACCCCGACAACGGCGTCGAAACCCGCGGCTGCCGCCTCGCGCTCACCGAGGCCGGTGCGTGCGATCTCGAGGTCGCACACCTTGGTGATCGCCGTGCCCACGACGCCGGGGAACGTGTCGTACCCGCCGGCGATGTTGGTGCCCAGCACCCGGCCCTGCTTGTTCGCATGGGTGCCCAGGGCGACGTGCACGGGCACCTCGCTCACCCGGTGGAACGACTCCGCGCAGTCCCCGGCCGCCCAGACCCCCGGGTGCCCGACGACAGCTTGGCGTCGGTCGACGCGCAGGCCGCGGCTGGCACCGACCGGCAGTCCCGCATCGACGGCCAACCGCGTGTTCGGCCGCACACCGATGCCGAGCACGACCACGTCGGCGGGGATGGTTCCGGAGTCGGTGACCACACCAGTCACCCAGCCGTCCGGCCCCATCTCGAACCCCTCGACGGCCGTGCTGGTGCGCAGCGCGATGCCCGTCGACTCCATGGCCGTACGCACCAGCGCCCCCATGTCGGGGTCGAGGGTGGTCATCGGCTCCGGCGCCATGTCGACGACGGTCGTGTCGAGGCCCCGACGGTGGCACGCCTCGGCCACCTCGATGCCGATGTACCCGGCGCCGACGACGACCGCCCGTTGCGGCGCACGGGTCGAGAGCAGCGTGTCAAGCAGGTCAGACCCGTCCTGGAGCGTCTGCAGGCCGTGGATGCCGTCGGCCTGCGACCCCGCGAGGTCGGGCCGGATCGGAACCGCTCCCGTGGCGATGACGAGCTGGTCGAAGGGCAGCCGCTCGGTGACCCCGGTGGCGCTCTCGCGAGCGTGCACGACGCGCGCACCCAGGTCGATCTCGGTCGCCTCGGTGCCCATGCGCAGGTCGACGCCGTTGGCGCGGTGCGCGGCCGGGGTGCGGGCGATCAGGTCGTCGGGGCTGTCGACGTCGCCGGCGACCCAGTAGGGGATGCCGCAGGCGGAGTACGACGTCCACGGTCCGCGTTCGAGGACGACCACGTCCAGGGTCCGCCCGAGGGCCTTCGCCACGCGCAGGGCCTGCGAGGCCGCGCTCATGCCCGCCGCGTCGCCGCCGATGACCACGATCCGTTCCGTCACCCTGCGCACGCTACGGGGCCGCGCCTACCGTGTGCTCGTGACGAGTCGACCCGCCCCGAGTGCCTGGCTGACCGACATGGACGGTGTGCTCATCCATGAGGGTGTGCCGTTGCCCGGTGCGGCCGACTTCGTGGCCCGCATCCGCGAGCGCGGGCTGCCGTTCCTGGTGCTCACGAACAACTCCATCTACACCCGCCGCGACCTGTCCGACCGGCTGGCCGGCATGGGCATCGAGGTGCCGGAGCAGAACCTGTGGACCTCCGCGGTGGCAACCGCCCGCTTTCTGGGCGACCAGATGCCCGGTGGTCGCGCTTACGTCATCGGCGAGGCCGGCTTGACGACGGCCATCCACGAGGTGGGCTTCGTGCTCACCGACGCCGCACCCGACTACGTGGTGCTCGGCGAGACGCGCACGTACTCGTTCGAGGCCATCACGAAGGCGATACGGCTGGTCGAGGCCGGGGCGAGGTTCGTGGCCACCAACCCCGACCCGACGGGCCCGTCGACCGAGGGCCCTCTACCGGCGACCGGGTCGGTGGCCGCGCTCATCACACGGGCCACCGGGCGGGAGGCGTACTTCGTCGGCAAGCCGAACCCGGTGATGATGCGCGCCGGGCTCAACAAGATCGGGGCGCACTCGGAGAGCACGGCGATGGTCGGCGACCGCATGGACACCGACATCGTCTCCGCCCTTGAGGCCGGCATGGAGTCGATCCTCGTGCTCACCGGCTCCACCCAACGAGGCGAGGTCGACCGCTACCCGTTCCGACCGTCGCGGGTGGTCGACTCGGTGGCCGACCTGATCGACGAGATCTGAGCGGCGCCGTCGGGCGAGCCACCCCTCAGGCGAACCAGCCGGTGATCGTCTCCCCGAGGTCGGCGTCCGGCCCCGCGCTCAGCAGAGCAGCGAGCAGCACGAGCGCGATGATCACGAGGACCGCCGCGACCAGTCGGCCGAGGTAGCGGGACCAGTCCACCGGCGGGGCTCCGCTGACCCGGGGCGACGAGGTGGACGAGGGTGGGCTGCGATCCGACGAGCTGCTCGGCGGCGGGCTGGCGGACGAGCTCGCGGCCGCGGAAGTGCCCCGTCCTGCACCCCGCTGGGCGGGAGCCGGCCTCGACGTGCGGGGCACGGTCGGGACGAGCATCCGGTTGGCGGGGGCGAGCGGGCGCAGCCGGTTCGTCCACTGCTGGCCGTCCCAGTACCGCACGCTTCTGGAGCCGGCAGGGTCGCGGTACCAGCCCGCGGGCGCACTCGTGGCCACGAGTCTCAGTGTGCCTGGGCGAACACGTGGAGGCGTACCCAGGCGTGCATGGCGATCGCCGCGGCGGCCCCGGCGTTGATCGATCGGGTCGAGCCGAACTGGGCGATCGACAGTACGTCGGCGCACGCCGCGTGGGCAGCCGGGCTCAGCCCCGGCCCCTCTTGCCCCAGCAGCAGGAGGCAGCGGCGCGGCAGGGCGTAGGTCTCCAGGGCGACGGCGCCGGGCAGGTTGTCGACGCCGAGCAGCACGAGCCCCTCACCGCGAGCCCACTGCGCCAGCGCCTCGACGTCGCTGTGGTGGCGCACGTGCTGGTAGCGGTCGGTGACCATGGCACCCCGCCTGTTCCAGCGGCGCCGCCCCACGATGTGCACGGCCGCGGCGTTGAAGGCGTTGGCGGTGCGTACCACCGAGCCGATGTTGAAGTCGTGGGCGAAGTTCTCCACGGCGACGTGGAACGGGTGCCGGCGCACGTCGAGGTCGGCCACGATGGCCTCGCGGGTCCAGTACCGGTACCGGTCGACGACGTTGCGGGTGTCGCCGTGCGCGAGCAGGTCGGGGTCGTAGCGCGCGTCGGTCGGCCAGTCCCCCGCCCACGGGCCGACGCCGACGGCCGACCGCTCGCCTGCGTCGTCCACGTGCCCCCTCTCGGGTCGTCTGTGAGTCGCCGCCATCGTGCCAGGGGGGAGCGGCGCTCGACGTCCGCGGTCGAAACCCTCCGTACCCTTGGCGCGTGCTCGCAGCCCTGGTGAACCTCGTCCGCGGATCGTTGATCGGGTTCGCCGAGGTCGTTCCCGGGGTCAGCGGCGGGACGATCGCCCTCATCATCGGGCTGTACGAGACGCTCATCTCATCAGCCGCGGCGTTCGTCAAGGGCGTGCTGGCCCTGCTGCGCGGTCGCACCGACGAGGCGCGCGGGCTGTTCGGCGAGGTGCGCTGGCGCGTCGTCCTCCCGGTCGCCGTCGGCATGGGTGCTGCGGTGATCATCGGTGCGGCCGTCCTGGAACCACTCATCGAGGAGTACCCGGTGCAGACCCGGGCCGTCTTCTTCGGCCTCGTGGTCGTCGGTATCTCGGTGCCGGCTCGCATGGTGGGTCGGTGGGACGTGCGGGCGGTGCTCCTCGCCGCGGTCGCCGCGGCAGCCGCGTTCGTGCTGACCGGGCTGCCGCCGGCGACCGTCGACGACCCCAGCCTGGCGCTGGTCGCCGTCTCGGGCGCGGCCGCTGTCTGTGCCCTGGCGCTGCCCGGCGTGTCCGGGTCGTTCCTGCTGCTCAGCATCGGGCTCTACGAGCCCACGATCAGCGCCGTGAACAACCGTGACCTTGCCTACCTGGGGGCGTTCGCGCTCGGGGCTCTGGTTGGGCTCTCGTCGTTCGTGCTGCTGCTGCAGTGGCTGCTCAGCCATCGCCCACGGATCACCTTGGTGGTGCTGACCGGGCTCATGGTCGGCTCGCTGCGCGCCCTGTGGCCCTGGCAGGACGACGACCGCACGCTGCTGGCACCCGAGGGCGACGTGGCGTCGGTGATCGGGCTGGCGCTCGCGGGGGCAGCCGTGATCGTCGTGCTGGTGTGGGCCGAACGACGGCTCTCGTTGCTGCTACCGGACGTCGAGGTCGACCCGATCCACCCCGACCTGCCAGAGGCTGCCGGTCAGCTCAGCCCGAGGTCGTCGAGCGAGTAGGCCGACAGGTACTCCAGCCCGGCCGCGCGGACGGCGTCGCCGGCCCCACGGTCGACGATCACCGCGACAGCGCTGACCGTGGCGCCCGCGGCCTGCAGAGCCTCGACGGCGGTCAGCACGCTGGAGCCGGTCGTGGACGTGTCTTCGACCGCGACGACCGTGCGCCCGGCGACGTCCGGGCCCTCGATGCGCCGCTGAAGGCCGTGGGCCTTGTCTTCTTTGCGGACGACGAACGCGTCGACCCGCTGCCCCTGCGCCGCAGCGGTGTGCAGCATCGCCGTCGCCACCGCGTCGGCGCCCATCGTGAGACCACCGACGGCGTCGGCCTTGAACCCGGCCACCAGGTCGAGCATGACCGCGCCGACGAGTGGCGCCGCGCTCGCGTCGAGCGTCACCCGGCGCAGGTCGACGTAGTAGTCGGCCTCTTTTCCGGACGAGAGCACGACCTTCTCGTGCACGATGGCCCTGTCGACGATCTGCTCGCGAAGCCGGTACCACTCGATCGCCTTCTGCGTCATCGCTTCCCCCTCGTTCGTAGCCGGTGGATGGTCTCGTACGGTGCGTTGCGCAACAGCCCGGCGACGGCCTTGTACCGCGCGCTGGGGACGTAGATGGCCCGGCCTCGCTGCCAGGCGTCGAGGGTCTGCGCGGCGACCTCGTCGGCGTCCAGCCACGCAGCCGACGGGGTTCCGCCAGCCTTGATGCCGGCCCGCTCGTGGAACTCGGTACGGACGTAGCCCGGGGCAAGAGCCATCACCCGCACGCCGGAGCCCGCGACCTGCCCGGCGACCGCCTGGGTGAAGGTCGTGACCCATGCCTTGTGCGCGGAGTAGGTGCCCTGCGGCAGCCACCCGGCCACCGACGAGACGTTGATGACGCCGCCGGCGCCCCGGTCGGTCATCGGTCCCAGCGCTGCATGGGTGAGTACGAGGGTGGCCCGCACGTGCAGGTCGAGCAGCTGCTCCTCGTCGGCCACGCTGTTGGCCAGAAACGGCTTGCGCAGAGCGTTTCCGGCGTTGTTGACCAGCATCTCGACCGGCCGGTCGGGCTCTGCCAGCCGGTCGGCGACCCGCTGCAGGGACGTACGGTCGGTGAGGTCGGCGGGCAGCACCTCGGCGGTGCACCCGAACCGGTGCTCCAGGTCGGCTGCCACCTGCGCCAGGCGCTCGGCGTCGCGGGCGACGAGCACGACGTCGTACCCGGTGGCGGCCAGCCGGGCGGCGAACGCGCGGCCCAGTCCGGCGCTCGCACCAGTCACCAGAGCTGTCGGCACATCTGACACTGTAGGCGGACGACGAGCGCGCACTAGCCTGCTTCGCGTGAGCGACGCCGCATCGAAGCCGCGCGTGCCCTCCCCCGCCACGCGCATCGACGGGCTGGGCGAGACGATCTTTGCGGAGATGTCGGCGTTGGCGGCAGCGACGTCGTCGATCAACCTGGGCCAAGGATTCCCCGACACCGACGGCCCGCCCGCCTTGCTCGAGGCCGCTCGCGAGGCCATCGCCACCGGCCACAACCAGTACCCGCCCGGCCTCGGCATCCCTGCGCTGCGCCAGGCCGTCGCCGAGCACCAGCACCGCCACTACGGCCTTGCGCTCGACCCCGACCGCGAGGTGCTCGTCACGACTGGGGCGACCGAGGCGCTCACGGCCGCTCTGCTCGCCTTCGTCGAGCCCGGCGACGAGGTCGTCGCTCTCGAACCGTTCTTCGACTCCTACCCGGCAGCGGTCCAGCTCGCCGGCGGCACGCTGCGTGGCGTGGTGCTCGAGCCGCCGTCGTTCTCGGTGTCGGCTGCGGCACTGGAGGCCGCGGTCACCGAGCGCACCCGCGTGCTGGTGCTCAACACCCCGCACAACCCGACCGGCGCGGTGCTGACCGCGGACGAGGTCGCGGCCGTCGCCGACGTCGCCCGCCGGCACGACCTGCTGGTGATCTCCGACGAGGTCTACGAGCACCTGACGTTCGACGGACGCCGCCACATCCCGGTGTCGACGCTGCCCGGCATGGCCGAGCGGACCCTCACGGCGAGCTCGGCGGGCAAGACGTTCTCGGTGACCGGGTGGAAGATCGGCTGGCTCACCGGCCCCGAGCCGCTGGTCAAGGCCGCCCGGTCGGTCAAGCAGTACTTGTCCTACGTCTCCGGTGCGCCCTTCCAGCCAGCGGTCGCGGCGGTGCTCACGACGCACGACGACTGGGTCGCCGACCTGGGCGCTTCGTTGCAGCGGCGCCGCGACCTGCTGGTCGGGGGCCTTCTCGATCTCGGTTTGGAGACATACGCGCCGGCCGGCACCTACTTCGCGATCTCGGATGTACGTTCGTGGGGGTACGACGACGGCGCGCAGCTCTGCCGGGAGCTGCCAGGCCGGGCCGGGGTGGTGGCCATCCCGTGCTCGGCGTTCTACGACCAGCACCGGCGCGACGGCGACAGCCACGGGAGGTCACTGATCCGATGGACGTTCAGCAAGGCGGAACCGACCCTGCGCCTGGCTCTGGACCGGCTGGCGGCGGCACAGATGACGAGCCGGGCAGCCGGGTCGGTCTGATCGTCGGCATCTCACTGGCGGCCCTCGTCGGCCTCATCGCCGTGGTGTTCCAGCTCAGCCGCGACGGTGGCGACGACCCCACGGCGCTGCCGACCCCGACGGTCACCGAGACGGTGACCGTGACGCCCACGCCGACACCGAGCCCCACACCGACCCCCACACCGACGCCGACTCCGACCGATGCGGTCGGCGACTTCCCGTTCCTGATGGCCGACAGCCTCGGGGCACTGCGGCTGCGGATGACCAAGGACGAGGCGCTGGCCACCGGACTCGTCACCGACGAGAACGTGGCCGGCCGCGTCGAGCTGGTGGCCGACCCGGCGGCGCTTCCGGGCGTCTTCATCTGCTGGGACGCCGAGGCAGACTCCCTCACCGGGTTCACCGTCAAGGACGGTTCGCCCATCACCACCCCGGACGGCATCGGTGTCACCAGCACGCCGGAGGACCTGCGCGCCGCGTACGGCGTCCTGCTGCAGGAGCGGGAGGAGGCAGGTGAGACGTGGTACGTCGTGCCGGTGGACGACGTCGGCTACGCGTTCTTCCCCACCGAGGTCGAGATGGTGATGATCTCGGGCACCGACCAGCTGATCGCCGACGTGGTGCCCGGAAGCGAGCCCTGCTGACTCAGCCGGCTGGGTACGCGGCTGCGACGCGCGCCGCCTCACCTGCGGTGACCGTGAGCCGGTCGCCCTCGCCTGAGCGGTCGACGAGCACGGTGTCGCCGTCGCGCACGTCGCCGGACAGGATCGCCCGAGCCAGCTGGTCACCGATCGCGGTCTGCACGAGCCGCCGCAGCGGACGAGCCCCGTACACCGGGTCGTAGCCGGTCAGCGTCAGCCACTCGCGTGCCGCGTCGGTCACGACGAGGTCAAGTCGCCGGTCGGCCAGGCGTTGCGCCAGCAGAGCCACCTGAAGGTCGACGATGTGGGCCAGGTCGTCGGTGCTCAGCGGGTCGAACATCACGACGTCGTCGAGCCGGTTCAAGAACTCCGGCTTGAACGACGAGCGCACGACGCCCATCACCGCCTCGCGCTTGGCCTCGTCGCTGAGCGTCGGGTCGGCCAGGTAGGTCGAGCCGAGGTTCGACGTCATCACCAGCAGGGCGTTGCGAAAGTCGACCGTGCGACCTTGGCCGTCGGTCAGACGGCCGTCGTCGAACACCTGCAGCAGCACGTCGAACACCTCGGGGTGGGCCTTCTCGACCTCGTCGAGCAGCACCACGCTGTACGGACGGCGCCGCACGGCCTCGGTGAGCTGGCCGCCCTCCTCGTAGCCGACGTACCCGGGAGGCGCACCCACGAGGCGGGCCACGGAGTGCTTCTCGCCGTACTCGCTCATGTCGATGCGCACCATGGCGCGCTCGTCGTCGAACAAGAAGTCGGCGAGGCCCTTGACCAGCTCGGTCTTGCCGACGCCCGTGGGCCCGAGGAACAGGAACGACCCGGTCGGCCGGTCGGGGTCGCTGATGCCGGCGCGTGAGCGGCGAACGGCATCAGACACCGACGCGATGGCCGGACGCTGCCCGATCACCCGGGCGCCCAGCTCGTCCTCCATGCGCAGCAGCTTGGCCGTCTCGCCCTCCAGCAGGCGACCGGCCGGGATGCCCGTCCACGCCGAGACGACGTCGGCGATGTCGTCGGCGCTCACCTCGTCGGAGACCATCGGCGCCTGCTCGCTCTCGGCCTGGGCCGCCGCAGCTGCCGCCGCAACCTCGAGCTGCTTCTCCAGCGCCGGGATCTCCCCGTAGAGCAGCCGGGACGCAGCCTCGTAGTCACCCTGACGCTGAGCCATGTCGGCCTGCATCTGCAGCTCGTCCAGTCGCTCCTTGAGCTGACCGACCTGGTTGAGCCCCGACTTCTCCTGCTCCCAGCGGGCCACGAGCGCGTTGAGCTTCTCCTGCTCGTCGGCCAGGCGGGCACGCAGTGCGGCGAGCCGCTCCTGCGACGCCTCGTCGTCCTCGTTGGCTAGGGCGAGCTCTTCCATGCGTAGTCGGTCGACGCCGCGACGCAGCTCGTCGATCTCGACGGGTGAGGAGTCGATCTCCATCCGCAGCCTCGACGCTGCCTCGTCCACGAGGTCGATGGCCTTGTCGGGCAGCTGGCGTCCGGTGATGAACCGGTTCGACAGGGCTGCCGCGGCAACGACGGCGGCGTCGGAGATGGCCACCTTGTGGTGTGCCTCGTACCGACCCTTCAGCCCGCGCAAGATGGCGATGCTGTCTTCGACGCTGGGCTCGCCGACGAACACCTGCTGGAAGCGACGCTCGAGCGCTGGGTCCTTCTCGATGCGCTCGCGGTACTCGTCCAGCGTGGTGGCGCCGATCATGCGCAGCTCACCACGGGCCAGCATGGGCTTGAGCATGTTGCCCGCGTCCATCGACCCCTCGGCCGCCCCTGCGCCGACGACGGTGTGCAGCTCGTCGATGAACGTGACGACCTGTCCCTCGGCCTGCTTGATCTCGTTCAGGACGGCCTTGAGCCGCTCCTCGAACTCGCCGCGGTACTTCGCCCCGGCGACCATGGCGCCGAGGTCGAGCGACACGAGAGTCTTGTCGCGCAGCGACTCCGGGACGTCGCCGTCCGCGATGCGCTGGGCGAGTCCCTCGACGACGGCTGTCTTGCCGACACCCGGCTCGCCGATGAGCACGGGGTTGTTCTTCGTGCGCCGGCTGAGCACCTGCACCACCCGGCGGATCTCGGCGTCACGGCCGATGACCGGGTCCATCTTGCCCTCGCGGGCACGCGCGGTGAGGTCGACGCCGTACTTCTCCAGGGCCTTGTACTGGCCCTCCGGGTCGGGGCTGGTCACCTTCGCCGAGCCACGCACCTCGGTGAACGCGGTGCGTAGCCGCTCGGGCGTGACCCCGGCGGCCGACAGCAGGTCGCGGGCGGAGGCGTCGACGCTCGCCAGTGCCACCAGCAGGTGCTCGGTGGAGACGAACTCGTCGCCCATCCCCCGCGCGACCTCTCCGGCGGAGCTGAGCACGCGGTAGAACGCGCCGGACGCAGCGGGCGCCCCGACGCTCGGGCCGCTCGCCGAGGGCAGCCGGGCGGCGACGGCGTCGGCCTCGCGGATGAGCTGGTCGGCGTCGACGCCGACGGCCGCGAGCAGCGGACGGGTGGTGCCGTCGCTCTGCGCGAGCAGCGCACGGAGCAGGTGGATGGGTTCGACGTTGGGGTTGCCGGCACCGCCGGCGGTGCGCACCGCAGCGGAGACGGCTTCTTGGCTCTTGGTCGTGAGCTGGTCGGTCACCGTTGTCTCCTTGTCGTGTTCGGTGAAAGTGTCAGCGGCGGCGTCCGGGGTAGATCACCACTGCGGAGGAGGGTGCCTGCGTGGCTCCCTGCGCGTGGTGGTCCCCGGCGCGGGCCGGAAGGTACGTGCGCCGGTAGCCGCCGGCGGCGAGGGACGAGCTCATCTCGCTGAGCTCGGTCAGGGCGTCGCGCAGGTGCTGCTGCAGCGTCTCCACCTGGTTCTGCAGGTCGATGATGCGCTTGATCCCCGCCAGGTTGACGCCGTCCTCCTGGCTCAGCCGCTGCACCTCCCGCAGCTGCACGATGTCGCGCAGGGAGTAGCGGCGTCCACCACTCAGCGTGCGCGTGGGGGTGACGAGGCCGAGCCGGTCGTACTGGCGCAGCGTCTGCGGGTGCATCCCGGCCCTCTCGGCGGCGACCGAGATCACGTACACGGGTGCGTCGACGGGGATCTCGAACTGCTCGCTCACCGGGCACTCCCGGCGGCCCGGCGCAGCAGATCGGCGCGCACGTCGTCACCAGCGGTGGCGTCCGCGAACGCCTCGAGGGCTTCCTTGGCCTTGCCGTCCAGGCGTTGGGGAACCTGCACCTCGATGGTGACCAGCAGGTCACCCTTGGTACCGTCCTTGCGGGTCGACCCCTTGCCGCGCACCCGCATGACGCGCCCGTTGGGCGTGCCGGCCGGCAGCTTGAGCCGCACGGTCGAACCGGTGATCGTCGGCACCTCGATCTCGGTGCCCAGCGCCGCCTCGGTGAAGGTCACCGGGACGGTGACGGTGAGGTTGTCCCCGGAGCGTCCGAACACCTGGTCGGGCGTGACGTGCACGACGACGTACAGGTCGCCGGCCGACCCGCCCCGCTCACCCGGTGCGCCCTTGCCCTTGATCTTGATGCGCTGCCCGTCACGCACCCCGGCCGGGATGCGCACGCTCATCGTGCGGGTCTTCTGCCCGCGACCCGAGCCATTGCAGGACGGGCAGGGGTCGTCCACGACCAGGCCGCGTCCTCGGCACTCCCGGCACGGCTCGGCGATACCGAACCGCCCGGCGCTGCGCGACACCTGGCCGGTGCCCTCACAGCTCGGGCACACCCGCGGGACGGTGCCCGCCTTGGCGCCCGTGCCCCGACAGGCGTCGCAGGCGGCGCCGCTGGTCATGCGCAGCGGGACGGTGACCCCGTCGACGGCCTCGCGGAAACCGAGGGTGACCTCGGACTCCACGTCGGCCCCACGGCGCGGACCGGTGCCCGGCGCGCGGCCGGCGGACCCGCCACGGCTGTTGAAGATGGTGCCGAACAGGTCGCCGACACCGCCCCCGCCGGCACCGCCGGCACCGCCCTGCCCGAAGAGGTCGGACAGGTCGAACGGAACTCCGCCCGGCCCGCCCGCACCGCCGCCGCCCGCACCACCCGGGAACCCGAACGGGCTTCCGCCCGCCCGGCCCGAGGTGAACAGGTCACGCGTCTCGTCGTACTCGGCGCGCTTCTTCTTGTCAGACAGCACGTCGTAGGCCTCGGAGACAGCCTTGAACCGCTCCTCGGCCGCGTGGTTGTCCTTGTTGCGGTCGGGGTGCAGATCACGCGCCAGCTTGCGGTACGACTTCTTGATCTCCTCGGCCGTCGCGGTCTTCTCGACCCCGAGCTCTTTGTAGTAGTCCTTCTCGACCCAGTCCTGGACGCTCACTGTGTCCGCACCTCCTTCCGCTTGTTCTCGTTGCTCAGCTGTTCGGCTCCGCGACGGCCACCCGGGCCGCGCGCAGAATCCGCTCCCCCACCCGGTAACCCGGGAAGAGGATCTGCGTGCACGTGGGCACGCTCACGTCATCGCTCATCTCGTGCATGAGCGCCTCGTGGACAGCCGGGTCGAACTCGTCGCCAGCCTGCCCGTACCTGGTCAGCCCGAGTCGGGTGACGGTGGCTTCGAGGTTCTCGGCCACGGTCTTGAACGCACCGTCCAGGTCACCGTGGTCACGGGCCCGTCCGATGTCGTCCAGCACCGGCAGCAACGTCTCCAGCACACCGGCGACGGCCATCTCACGTGACACGTCACGGTCGCGGTCGACTCGGCGGCGGTAGTTGACGTACTCCGCCTGCACTCGCTTGAGGTCGTCGACCAGCGCCGCCTCCTTGACCCGCACATCCTCCAGCTCGCGTGCGAGCTGGTCGGCCGCGGGATCAGCGGGAGTGTCGGCGCCTGCTCCCGCACCGGCGGACGCTGGCCCGGCCGGGCCAGACCCGGGGGCGCTGGGGCGAGGCCCCAGGTCCCGGATCTGGCCGGTGACCGGGTCGATCTTGCGCCGGTCCCGGATGACCGGACCGGAGTCCGGCGCGTCCGGGTCGCGCGGGTCGCGCGGGTCGCCTTGATCGGTCACTTGTCGTCCTCGTCCACGATCTCGGCATCGACGACGTCCTCGTCCGACCCTGCGTCGCCGTCCTCAGCGGAGAAGCCGGCGTCCCCGGCGCCCTCGGACCCCGGAACGGGGCCGGCGGCGGCGTAGATCGCGGTGCCGAGCGCCGAGCTGGCCGCAGCCAGCCGCTCGCTGCCAGACTTGATCGCAGCGAAGTCAGCGCCCTCGAGCGACTTCTTCAGGTCGGCCAGGGCCGACTCGGCCTCGCTCTTGGTGTCAGCCGGCACCTTCTCCAACGCCTCGGCGTTGTCGGCGAGGAACTTGTCGGTCTGGTAGACCAGCGCCTCGGCCTGGTTGCGGGTCTCGGCCTCGTCGCGCCGCGCGCGGTCTTCTTCGGCGTGGCTCTCCGCGTCGCGCATCATGCGGTCGATGTCGTCCTTCGGCAGGGCGGACCCACCGGTGATGGTCATCGACTGCTCCTTGCCCGTGCCGCGGTCCTTCGCCGACACGTGCACGATGCCGTTGGCGTCGATGTCGAAGGTGACCTCGACCTGCGGGATCCCGCGGGGGGCCGGCGCGATGCCGGTGAGCTCGAAGTTGCCCAGCGGCTTGTTGTCCCGGGCCATCTCACGCTCGCCCTGGTAGACCTGGATCATCACCGACGGCTGGTTGTCCTCGGCCGTGGTGAAGGTCTCCGAGCGCTTGGTCGGGATCGTCGTGTTGCGCTCGATGATCTTGGTCATGATGCCGCCCTTGGTCTCGATGCCCAGCGACAGCGGGGTCACGTCGAGCAGCAGCACGTCCTTGACCTCGCCGCGCAGCACGCCGGCCTGCAGGGCGGCGCCGACGGCGACAACCTCGTCCGGGTTGACGCCCTTGTTGGGCTCACGGCCACCGGTGAGGCTGCGCACGACGTCCACGACGGCCGGCATGCGAGTGGAGCCACCGACGAGGACGACGTGGTCGATGTTCTTGAGGTCGATGCCGGCGTCCTTGATGACCTGCTTGAACGGCGCCTTGGTGCGGTCGAGCAGGTCCTGTGTCATCGACTCGAACTGGGCCCGGGTGAGCGTCTCGTCGACGTGCACCGGGTTCTTCTCGGCGTCCTGGGCGATGTAGGGCAGCGACACGTTCGTCTGGGTCGCGCTGGACAGCTCGATCTTGGCGCGCTCGGCGGCCTCACGGATGCGCTGCATGGCGATCTTGTCCTTGGACAGGTCGATGCCCTGCACCTTGCGCACCTGGTCGACGAGGTACTCCGCCACGCGGTCGTCCCAGTCGTCCCCACCGAGGTGGTTGTCACCAGAGGTCGCCTTGACCTCGACCACGCCTTCACCGATCTCGAGCAGCGACACGTCGAACGTGCCACCCCCGAGGTCGAACACCAGGATGGTCTGCTCCTTCTCACCCTTGTCGAGGCCGTACGCGAGCGCGGCCGACGTGGGCTCGTTGACGATGCGCAGCACGTTCAGCCCGGCGATGTCGCCCGCTTCCTTGGTCGCTTGGCGCTGCGAGTCGTTGAAGTACGCGGGGACGGTGATGACGGCGTCGGAGATCGGCTCGCCCAGGTACGCCTCCGCGTCACGCTTGAGCTTCTGCAGCACACGCGCGGAGATCTCCTGCGGCGTGTAGTCCTTGCCGTCGATGTTCTTCTTCCAGTCACCTTCGCCCATGTGGCGCTTGATCGACCGGATGGTGCGGTCGACGTTGGTGACGGCCTGCCGCTTGGCGACCTCGCCGACAAGCACCTCGCCGTTCTTGGCAAACGCGACGATGGACGGGGTGGTGCGTGCGCCTTCGGCGTTCGCGATGACAGTGGGCTCGCCGCCCTCGAGAATCGAGACGACGGAGTTCGTCGTGCCCAGGTCGATGCCGACCGCTCGAGACATGTGGTTCTCCTTCTGTAGGTCGTGGTGACACGTGGCGGGACGTCCGCCGTTTACTTGAGTCTAATCAACTCAACTTAGGTGAGCGGGGGATTGTTCCCAATCGTTTCGAGTACTGAGTAGGGCAGGCTCTGCCGGATGCCGACGGCCCCATCTCGTCCCGCACGGCGGACGCGGCGCCGACTGGGCGGCCCGACATGAACCGGCTCCGCGCCGTGCTGGCCGTCCCCAGCCTGCGCTGGGTCGTGCTCGCCTGGGGCTTGTCCGTGGTCGCCGAGACAGCAGCCCTGGTCGTGCTGCTGGTGGTTGCCTACGACGTCGGTGGCCCCGCACTGGTCGCCGGCTTCGCGGTCGTCCGTGCCGTACCGGCGCTGGTCGTCGCTCCCGTGGTGATCGGCTGGTCGGACCGAGGCCGTCGCGAGACCTGGCTGAAGGCGGTGCTGGCTGCCCGGGCGGCGCTGCTCGCCCTGGCGGCGGGCTTGCTCGTTGCCGACCTGGCGCTCGCCGGGCTGCTGGCCGGTGGGGTCGCGTCCCTGCTCTTCAGCACGCACCGGCCCATGAATGGCGCCCTGCTCCCGCACGTTGCCACCACCCCCGCTCAGCTGACGGCCGCGAACGCCGCCTCGTCGTTCGCCGAGAGCGCGGGGACGCTGGTCGGCCCGCTGCTCGCGGGGCTGCTCCTGGTACTCGGTCCGCCGCCGGTCACCCTGGTCGTCGCCGCGGTTCTTGTCGCCGGTTCGGCCACGGCCGTGGGGCTCATCCGCGACGTCGCCCCCTCCGTCAACATCGGCGGGGCGATGACCCTGACGAGCGCCTTCCGCGAGCTGGCCAGCGGCATACGCGCGCTCGACCGGCACCGGCCGATCATCGTGCTGGTCGGCGCCCAGACTTTCGCCCGTGGCGTCCTGCTCGTCAGCGTCGTCGTCCTGGCGGTCGACGTGTTCGACCAGGGTGATCCTGGCGTGGGCTGGCTCACCGCCATGCTCGGTGTGGGTGGCCTCGTCGGCAGCACAGCGGCAGCCGCGGTGGTCACGTCGACCCGCATCACCCGTGCCCTAGCCAGTGGCGTGGCTCTGTGGGGGGTGCCGATGGTGGCCGTCGGGGTGCTGACGGTTCCGACGGTGGGCTTCCTGGGGCTCGTCGTGATCGGAATCGGCAACGCGCTTCTCGACGTGGGCGTGTTCACGCTCGTGGCCCGGACCATGCCGCCCGGAATGCTGGGGCGCGCGTTCGCCGCCCTGGAGGTGGTGATCGTCTCCGGTGTCACGGTCGGGTCGCTGGTGGCCGGGGCAGCTGTTCCCGCGGTCGGGGTGGAGCTCGCGCTGGCCGTCACCGGCGTGATGCTCGTCGTGCTCGTCGCGCGCTACACGAGCTGGGCGCGACGCACCGACGCCGGTCTCATCCCTGACGAGCGAGCGGTGGCGCTGCGGGCCTGCGAGGCGCTGTGCACGCTGCCGGTCGCCACGGTGGACCACCTGGCTGCCGTGGGCACCGAGAGGGTCTACGCCGACGGCGAGGACGTCATGGTTCAAGGCGAGCCGGGCAGCGACTTCCACGTGGTCATGGACGGCCAGGCCGTGGTGCGACGCGACGGGCACCAGGTCGCCGTGCTCGACCCGGGCAGCGGGTTCGGCGAGATCGCGCTGCTGCGCCACGTCCCCCGCACCGCCACGATCACCGCGCAGGGCTCACTTCGCACCTTCGTCGTCTCACGCCTCGACTTCACGACCTTCGTCGCAGGGCACACCGCAGCCGCCGCAGCCGTGGCCAACCTCGCCCAGGAGCGCGCCCCTCGACCGTAGGGGCCGCTACGGGATGTCGACGGGGTGGGCGTGCCAGATGCGGTCGAGGTAGTCGTGCATCGACCGGTCGGAGGAGAAGAACCCTGTGCGGGCGACGTTGAGGATCGCCGACCGCGTCCAGCCGTCGGTGTCGCGGTAGGCCTGCTCGGCACGGTCCTGGGCTTGGAGGTAGGCGCCGAAGTCGGCGAGCACCAAGAAGGGATCGTGGTTGAGGAGCGCGTCGACGACGTTGCCGAAGGCGGACGTGTCGCCGCCGGAGTACTGCCCGGACCCGAGGGCGTCGAGCGCCTGGCGCAGCAACGGGTCGCTCTCGTAGTAGGCACCCGGCTTGTAGCCGCGCTCCAGCGTCTCGGTCACCTGCTTCTCGTCCAGCCCGAACAAGAAGAAGTGCTCGTGGCCCACCAGCTCGAGAATCTCGACGTTCGCCCCGTCCAGGGTGCCGATCGTCAGGGCGCCGTTGAGAGCGAACTTCATGTTGCCGGTGCCGGACGCCTCCTTGCCGGCCATCGAGATCTGCTCGGAGAGGTCCGCCGCCGGGATGAGCCGCTCGGCCAGCGTGACGTTGTAGTTGGCCGGGAAGACCATGGTGAGGCGGCCGTCGACGGCTGGGTCGTCGTTGAGCACCTGGGCGACGCCGTTGATGGCCGCGATGATCTCCTTGGCCATCTGGTACCCGGGCGCGGCCTTGGCGCCGAACACCACGGTGCGCGGCACCAGGTCGGTGGGGTCGAGCTCTCCCGAGCGAAGGCGCTGGTGGAGCGAGACGACGTGCAGCAGCTTGAGGGTCTGCCGCTTGTACTCGTGCAGCCGCTTCACCATCACGTCGAACATCGTGTCCGGTGAGACGACGATGTCGTCACGCTTGGCCAGCACCTCGGTGATGCGTCCCTTGTTGGCGAGCTTGACCGCGGCGAAAGCCTCGCGGAAGCCGGCGTCGTCGGCCAGGGGCTCCAGCCGGGCGAGCTGGGTGAGGTCGTTCACCCATCCGTCACCGATGCTCTCGGTGATCAGGTCGGACAGCCGCGGGTTCGCCAGCTTCATGAAGCGCCGCGGTGTGACGCCGTTGGTGACGTTCGTGAACTTGTCGGGGTAGAACTCTGCGAAGTCGCGCAGCACCTTCTCGCGCAACAGCTGGCTCTGCAGCTCGGCCACCCCGTTGACCCGGGACGCCGCCACCGACGCCAGGTACGCCATGCGCACGGACCGCTCCGGGTGCTCCTGGATGATCGACATGCGCCGGATGCGCCACTCGTCACCCGGGTATGCCGCGCGCAGCTCGGCAAGGAACCTCTCGTTGATCTTGTAGATGATCTCCATGTGCCGCGGCAAGAGACTCTCGATCAGAGAGACCGGCCAGATCTCCAAGGCCTCCGGCAGCAGGGTGTGACAGGTGTAGGCGAAGCACTTCTGGGTGATGCCCCAGGCGTCGTCCCAGTCCAGGCCTCGCTCGTCGACGAGGATGCGCATCAGCTCAGCGATGCCGATCACCGGGTGGGTGTCGTTGAGCTGGAAGATGACTCGCTGAGGAAGAGCCTCCACCGGCGTGCCTTCGGGCAGCAGGTCGAAGAAGTCCCGGATGGAGCAGGCGACGAAGAAGTACTGCTGCTGCAGCCGCAGCCGCTTGCCCTGCGGCGTGGAGTCCTCGGGGTAGAGCACCTTGGAGATGTTCTCCGCGCGGTTCTGGGCGGTCACCGCGGCGTCGTAGTCACCGGTGTTGAAGATCTTGAGGTCGAAGCCATGCGGCGCCTTGGCGCTCCAGAGCCGCAGGGTGTTGACCGTCCCGCTCTCGTACCCCGGCACCATGTAGTTGTAGGGGATGCCGAGCACCTCGTCCTCGGGCACCCAGTGCCGACGCTTCCGGCCGTCGGCGTCGGTGACCGTCTCGACGTGCCCGCCGAACCCCACGGTCTTGGCCATCTCCGGGTGCGGGAACTCCCACGGGTTGCCCAAGGTGAGCCACGCGTCAGGCCGCTCGACCTGCCGGCCGTCCTCGGCGAACTCCTGGCGGAAGATGCCGTACTCGTATCGGATGCCGTAGCCGACGGCCGGGATCTTCAGCGTGGCCAAGGAGTCGATGAAGCATGCGGCGAGCCGGCCGAGGCCGCCGTTGCCGAGCCCCGGCTCGACCTCGAGCTCGCGCAGCTCGTCCAGGTCGAGGCCCAGCGACGCCAGCGCCGTGCGCGCCGTCTCTTCGAGGTCGGAGGTCAGCAGGGCGTTGTCGAGCTGACGTCCGAGCAGGTACTCCGCGGAGAGGTAGCCGACGAACTTGGCCTGCTGGCCCATCTGGACGTTGAGGGTCTCGATCCAGCGGGCCATCAGGGCCTGTCGCACGGTGCGCGCCAACGCCATGTAGCAGTCGTTGGGGGTGGCCCGCGCCAGGTCGACACCCTGGCCGAATCGCAGCCGGTCGAGAAACTCGCGGGCAAAGGCGTCCGGGTCGCCGAGGTGGGCCTGACCGGACGCGGGAGCGGTCGACGTCATGACGGCAAAACGTACGGCCAGACACCCGGCGCCGCGCGCACAACACCCGCAGTTCTCTGCTCGTGGTCCGTCGGCCGGTCACCTACCCTGGACCGCGTGCTGGCGAACATGCGTGACGCGACGGGCGGGCCCCGCACCCGCTACCGACTGCTTGCCCTGGTGATCGCCCTGGGCATGCTGCTGGCTGCCGCACCTCTGCTCATCCCGATCGTCTCGTCGGTCGTCGGCGGGCTGCGCGGCTGACAGGGCCGGCTCAGCGCTGCCAGCAGCGCGTGACGGCGGCGTTCGTGCGCGCCACGATTGCCTCGGCGTCCGTGCTCGACAACGTCAGCGACCGGTTGCCCGCCAGCGCCACGCGGGCCCCCTCACCCGAGCGCAGCACCACAGCCCAGCTGCTGCCGTCGGTGCGGTAGCCCCAGCCTCCCCAGTCGCCCGGACGCACCGTCACGACGGAGGCGCCCTCGATCTCGCTGACGGGCACGACACGACGCAGTGGGCCGACGGGTCCGAAAGTGACGGTCACGGCGTCGTCGTCCACCTCGTAGCGGTAGACCGAGAGCCAGATCACGAGCAACGAGAGCAGCATCCCGATGCCCAGCACCGAGGGGTCGGTCACGGCACTGAGGGCAGCGACACCGACCAGAACCGCCGCCGCCACACCGAGCAGCCACCACACGGTCTGGGTCTCGCGCACCGGCTCACGACCCACCGCGACAGGCGCGCCGACGGGGATGGTGGGGCCCAGGGTGCTCGTGCGCGGCGGGCGGGCGGCAACGAACCACGTGAGCACGGCCATGGCCACCGGGACGAGGATCGCCAGCGACAGGTACCAGCCCGAGATTCGCGCCGTCTCCCAGGTGGGCTCACCGCGGTTGGGGAGCAGCGTGAGCAGCAGGGACGCCGGCGCGAGGGCGCCCAGCGCCGCCAGGCCGGTCATGGTGCCCCGCAGCAGCCGTGGGCGAGGGATCATGGCGAGGCCGGCGACGAGCAGCACTGCGACTCCAGCGATGCCCAGCCCGGTGGTGACCCGGACGGTGCCGTCGAGGGTCGCCGTACCGTCCGCCTGCCCGTCGGCCCCCCAGTGGATGGCGAGGGGGTCGGGCAGGTCGCTCGCCCAGACCTGCGCCAGCCACCAGGCACCCAGGACGAGCGCCGCGAGCGCCAGGGCGGCTGCGAGCAGGCCGCCGACCACTCGCGTACGGCTGGGCGGGTCGTGCTCGATCCATCCGCGGGCCACGTCAGCACCCCACCTCGAACCCCACGAGCCGGACCAGCCGGTCGACCTCGTGCTCGAAGAACGGGTTGCTGACGGCTCGCTCATCGGTGATCACGTCATGCCGATGGCCGAAGAGGTCGAACGACACCGCCCCGAACAGGTAGGTCCACGCCATCAGCCCCCGCGCCACGAGGTCGGCCGGGACCTCGACGCCGTGGCGGCGGAAGGAGTCGCGCACCGGCCCGAGGCAGGCCTCGACCTGATCGGGCAGGTCGATCAGGTCGTCGGGCACCCATCCCGCCGCGAGGGCGTCGAGGATGATCGTGATCAGAAGGGTCGGCACGCGCGTCGCCGGCCCGACAGTCGCCTGGGGCGCTTGGTACCCGGGTACGGGTGAGCCGTAGACGAGCGCGTACTCGTGCTCGTTCTCCACCGCCCACCGTCGCACCGCTCGGGCAACGGCCCGAAAGCGCCCGGCGTAGTCGGCGCGCGGCTGGTCGGACTCGGCGTCCTCGACGAACGCGCCGAGCGAGTCGTAGGCCTCGACGATCAAGGCGGTCAGCAGGTCGTCGCGGCTCGCGACGTACCGGTACACCGCCGAGGACGACATGCCGAGCTCGCGGGCGATGGCCCGAAGGGACAACGCGGCGGCGCCGTCCGCGGCCAGGTGAGCACGCGCGGTCTCCATGATCTCGGCAGTCATGGCCAGCCGGGCGCGCTCGCGCACACCCTGGCTGCGCGACGGCGCGCTCACAGCGGTCATCCCTCCATCATGGCAGATGCAGAGCGCCGCTCTTGAACATGAGCGGCGCTCTTGACACGAGGCCAGAGCAGGCGCACGATAGGAACAGAGAGCACCGCTCTCTCTATAGATCACCCGTCACCCCCAGGAGCCTGCCATGACCCACCACCTCGTCGTCGGCGCCGGCCCGATCGGCTCGGCTACGGCTCGGCGGCTGGCCGAGAGCGGCGAGCGCGTCGTCCTCGTCTCGCGGTCCGGGCGCGGGCCGGAGCACCCGGCCATCGAGCGTCGCGGCCTCGACGCGACTGACGCCGCGCGGCTGCTGGACGCGGCCACCGACGCCACGGCCCTCTACAACTGCGCGAACCCCGCCTACCACCGCTGGCCCACGGACTGGCCGCCGATCGCTGCAGCCTTGCTCGCCGCCGCCGAGCGCACCGGCGCCGTGCTCGCGACCGTCTCGAACCTGTACGGGTACGGCCCGGTCGACGGCCCGATGACTGAGGATCTGCCCCTGGCTGCCACCGGGCACAAGGGCCGGGTGCGTGCCCGCATGTACGCCGACGCACTCGCAGCGCACGAGGCCGGCCGACTGCGCATGACGGAGGTGCGCGGATCCGACTACGTGGGTCCGGGCGCACAGAGCCACCTGGGCGAACGCGTCGTCCCGCGACTGCTCGCCGGACGAGGGGTCTCCGTGCTCGGTGACCCCGACCAGCCGCACTCGTGGACCTTCACCGACGACGTGGCTCGCCTGCTCGTCACTGCGGCGCGAGACGAGCGCGCCTGGGGCAGGGCCTGGCACGTGCCCTCCAACCCGGCACGCACCCAGCGCGAGGCCATCGGCGACCTGGCGAGGGTCGCCGGCGTCGACATGGTCTCGGTCCGCGCTCTGCCGCAGGCGTTGCTTCGCGCGCTCGGCATCGTGAACCCGGTGATGCGCGAGCTGCAAGAGACGAGCTACCAGTTCGACCGCCCGTTCGTAATGGAGTCGCAAGCCGCCGAGGCGACCTTCGGGCTGCGGCCCACCCCGTGGGACGAGGTGCTCACCGCGAGCCTCCGCTCCTACGGATGGACCCCGGCCGCGGGCCGCGCGGTCAGCGCGTGAGAAGCGTGGAGTCGGGGTAGAACGCCGCCCCGGGTGAACCAGAAGGGGTCGCTGCGAGGGACGCCGTCGAGGACGACGACGGCCACCGCTGCGGCTGTCATCAATGGACGACCCAGGTGACGACAACCATTGGTCTCGACGCGCGATTCCGGCCGACGGGTCAACCGCGCCGGCGCGAGCACCCGGCTAGGCGGGCTCACCAAGCAGCGTCGGGACGACCTGCGGCTGCACCAGACCGGCGGTGACGCAGCGGCGCAGCAGGTCAGACCACCGATCCCGCTCACCAGAGCGTTCCACTGCTTGCCAGGCCTGGCGGGCCTCGTCGGCGGCACCGGTGTCGGCCAGCGAGGCGGCCTGCCAGAAGGCGAACTCGACGTAGTCCGGCGCCGCCTGGGTCGCCTCCTGGTACGCCTGGGCGGCCCCGGCGACGTCCCCGACTCCGACGAGGCCGTCCGCGAAGTCGAGCCGCTGGTTGGCCAGTGCAAGCGCAGTGAGCCGACGCAGCTCGGGCAGGGGCAGCGGGCTGTCGTCGACCCGTACGTCCACGACGCGGTCGACCAAGGGGTCCCCGGTGGCCTCCGGAGCCACCACCACGAGGGCGGCCGACTGACGTCCCCGAATGTCTCCGCCGCGCGCCTCTGCCGCGTCGAGCGCGTCCAGCAGCCGGTCGGCAAGAGGGCGGCCGGCCGAGCTCTCGAACGACGACGCCATGGCGTCCGGGACACCCTCGTCGAGCATCATGTTGGCCTGGGCGCTGAACCCGGCGCCGGTCACGTGCGAGGCGTAGGGGATGCAGCCCTCGCCCGTGTGTGCAGCCACCGAGCCGTCGATCGACACCGCACCGACCTGGCGGATGCCCGGGTTCTCGTCGAGGTCGATCGACTGGGACAACGCCGTCTCGGGCGTCAGCCCCGACCGCATGCCGGCCAGCGTGCGCGCCCCGTGGGCCATGAGAACGAGCGACTGGGTGGCTACCGCGCCCACGCCGGACTCGATGTAGGGCGCGACCCGCCCGACGGCGAGGACGTGGCTGGCGATAGCGATCCCGAGCATCCCCGTGTCGGGGCAGCGAGCGACGATGGAGTAGGTCACCGGCCCATCCTGCCTCGGGCCGCTCCTCGACAAGGCACGATGCCCGGCATGCGGATACCGGAGTCGGTCGAGGTCGTCGCGACGGCGGGGCGGGTGCTCGTGCGCGCGGCGGGCGACGTGGAGCACGTCGGCGTTCGCTCGGTTCGGGCCAAGCTTCGCACCGACGCCCGCGCGGTGACGGCGGCGGCCGGGGTGTCGGTCGAGAACGTCGACGGTCGGGTGCGCGTCCAGGTGCCCGAGGCGCCGGGGCGCGGCCGGACGCCCCAGGTGCTGGTGGAGCTGGACGTGCCGGCGGGCACGTCCGTCGACGCCGACGTCGGCGAGGCAGAGCTGGTGTGCTCGGGCCCGATCGGCTCCCTGGTCGCCCGGTCGACCTCGGGCAGCGTCCACGCCGAGCAGGTGACCGGGGACCTCGACGTCGCCACCGGGCGCGGCCCGGTCACAGTGCACCAGGTCGTCGGGGCGGCGACGGTGGCGGTCGCGGACGCCGTGGTCATCGTTCGCGCCGCGGAGGGTCCGGTGACCGTGCGTGGCCGCTCCGGGGACGTGCACGTGTGGTGGATGGGCTCCTCGGCCCAGGTGACGACGAGCACCGGAAACGTCCGTCTCGGCTGGGTCCGTGGGCGCCCGGTGCGCCTCGACGTGCAGACGAGCACAGGTGCGCTCGCGTTGGACGTCCGCCACGACCCGGACGCGTCCGAGGTGCTGTCGGTGCGCACCATCTCGGGTGACGTGCGCATCACCCCGGCGTAGCGGCTGCACCGGCCGCCACCGTCAGGGTCAGGGTTCGCCGGTGAGCTCTCGACGCCCCCGGCGTACATGAATCCCCACATTCGCGTCGACTCCGGGTCCAGACCGGAGGTGACGGCCCTGGTCAGCTGCCGGCGACCAGCCCGAGTGTGGGGATCCGCGTACGTCGCGCCGTTGCCCCCACACGATCGGGAGGAGGCTCAGACCTCGGTGCGATGGAAGCTCTGGAACGAGCGGCTGGGCGTCGGGCCGCGCTGTCCCTGGTAGCGCGAGCCGTGCTTCGCCGATCCGTACGGGTGCTCGGCCGGGCTGGACAGGCGGAAGAAGCACAGCTGGCCGATCTTCATCCCCGGCCACAGCATGATCGGCAGCGTCGCCACGTTGGACAGCTCGAGCGTGACGTGCCCGGAGAACCCCGGGTCGATGAAGCCCGCCGTCGAGTGCGTCAGCAGGCCGAGCCGTCCGAGTGACGACTTGCCCTCCAGCCGGGCCGCCACGTCGTCGGGCAGGGTCACCACCTCGAATGTCGACGCAAGCACGAACTCACCGGGGTGCAGCACGAAGGCCTCGTCCGGCACGACCTCGACCAGGCGGGTGAGGTCGGGCTGCTCGGATGCCGGGTCGATGTGCGGGTAGCGGTGGTTCTCGAAGACGCGGAAGAACCGGTCGAGGCGCACGTCTACGCTGGACGGCTGCACCATCGCGGGCTCGTACGGCTCGAGGACGACGCGCCCGCCGTCCACCTCGGCCCTGATGTCGCGGTCTGACAGGAGCATGGCGCGACCCTATGGCCCCGACGCCCCCGGCGAGCCACCCCCACTCCACCGAGCCTACGACCCCCAACGTCGGGTACTGCGACCCTGCCCCGCAACCGCCCGATCTAGGGCAGGCTGTGCCAATGCGGGTCGCCCTCTTCGTCACGTGCGTCAACGACGCGATGTTCCCCGACACCGGCAAGGCCACCGTCGCGATCCTGCGGCGGCTGGGCCAGGACGTCGAGTTCCCCACGGCGCAGTCGTGCTGCGGCCAGCCGCACTACAACTCGGGCTACCAGGACGAGGCGCTGCCGCTGGTGCGTCGCTTCGTGCGCGCTTTCGCCGAGTACGACCTCGTCGTCAGCCCGTCGGGGTCGTGCGTCGCCATGGTGCACGAGCACTACGCCGGCCTGGCAGCCAAGACGGGGGACGCTGCCCTTGCTGCTGACGTGGCCGCCCTCGTCCCGCGCACCCTCGATCTGAGCCAGCTTCTCACCGACGTCATCGGCACCGACGACACCGGCGCGTACTTCCCGCACACCGTCACGTACCACCCGGCCTGCCACGGCATGCGGCTGCTGCAGCTCGGCGAGCGCTACCCGCGCCTGCTGGGCAACGTGGAGGGTCTCACGCTTGTGGACCTTCCCGGGGCTGCCGAGTGCTGCGGCTTCGGCGGAACCTTCTCGGTCAAGAACGCGGACACGTCCGGCGCAATGGTAGGGACGAAGGTCGACAACATCCTGGCATCCGGCGCCCAGGTGTTCGCGACCAGCGACAACAGCTGCCTGCTGAACATCGCCGGAGCCCTGGTTCGACGAACGGAGACCATACGGTTCATGCACGCGGCCGAGATCCTGGCGACGACCAAAGCAGACGGCGAAAGCTGGCGCGAGACCATGCCGACCCTGGTGAGGGCCGACGCATGAGCGGCCCCACCGGACCCGTCGTCTGGGCAGACGTCCCACCGTTTCCTCAGGCCGCGAAGACGCAGCTCGACAAGGCCGAGCAGCGGGCAACCCTGAGCCGCGTCACGCACCAGATCCGCGACAAGCGCGCCTTCGTCGTGGGCGAGCGCGACGACTGGCAAGAGCTGCGACTATCCGGCGAGGCCATCAAGAACCGCACCCTGCGCCATCTCGACACCTACCTCGAGCAGGCTGAGGCGGCGCTCACCGCGGCCGGCGTCACCGTGCACTGGGCCGTCGACGCCGACCATGCCAACCGCATCATCCATGCCCTGGTGCGCGAGACCGGGGAGTCGGAGGTCGTCAAGATCAAGTCGATGGCCACGATGGAGATCGGCATCAACGACCACCTGGAGAAGCGCGGCATCACCGTCACCGAGACCGACCTGGCCGAGCTCATCGTGCAGATGGACCACGACCGGCCCAGCCACATCCTCGTGCCCGCGATCCACAAGAACCGCTCGGAGATCCGCGACATCTTCGACGAGCACATGCCCGGCACACCGGCCGACCTCACCGACGACCCCGCCGAGCTGGCTGGCCAGGCGCGGCGGCACCTGCGCGAGACGTTCCTGCGGGCCAAGGTCGCGATCTCCGGCGCCAACTTCATCGTTGCCGAGACCGGCACGGTGTGCATCGTGGAGTCCGAGGGCAACGGACGTATGTGCCTGACGCTGCCCGACACCCTGATCTCGGTGGTCGGCATCGAGAAGCTGGTGCCGACGTTCGCCGACCTCGAGGTCTTTCTTCAGCTGCTTCCTCGCTCAAGCACCGGCGAGCGCATGAACCCCTACACGTCCCTATGGACGGGCGTCACCCCCGGCGACGGCCCGCAGGACCAGCATGTGGTGTTCATCGACAACGGCCGCACCAAGGCACTGGCCGACGTGGTGGGACGCCAGGCGCTGCGCTGCATCCGCTGCTCGGCCTGCCTCAACGTCTGCCCGGTGTACGAGCGCACCGGCGGGCACGCCTACGGGTCGGTCTACCCGGGACCGATCGGCGCCATCCTCACGCCACAGCTGCGGGGCATGGACGACGCGGTCGACCGGGCGCTCCCGTTTGCGTCGTCGCTCTGCGGGGCGTGCTACGAGGTGTGCCCCGTGCGCATCAACATCCCCGAAGTGCTGACCCACCTGCGGGCGCGAGCAGTCGAGCACGACAAGGAGCACCACAAGCACCTGGTCGAGCAAGCGGTGTTCAAGAGCGTCACCGCGGTGTTCGACACCGACGTCGTCTACCACGGCGGGCTGTCGGCCGGCTTGCCGCTGGCCCACGCCGTGACGGGCAAGGACGGGCTGCACTGGTTGCCCTTCGTCGGCAGCAAGTGGACCAAGAGCCGGGACGTGATCCAGCCGCCGAAGCAGAGCTTCAGATCGTGGTGGGCCAGCCAGGACGGAGACGATTCGTGACCGGGCGCGAGACGATCCTGGCGCAGGTGCGCGAGGCGCTGGCCGACGTCCCGGCCGCGGAGACGCCCGAGGACGTGGCGATCCCGCGCGACTACCGCCGCAGCAGCGACCTGGACGATGCCGAAGTCGTCGAGCTCTTCGTCGAGAACGTGATCGACTACGGCGCCACGGTTCACCGCCTTTCCAGAGCCGCCGACCTGGGCGAGACGGTGCGGGAGGTCTGCCACCGCCGCGGGGTGCGGACCATGATTGCCGCTCCGGGCTTCCCCGAACAGGTCGTCACGAGCGCCGGCGTCGTCCTCATGCGCGACTCGCCTCCGATGAGCCCCGCCTCCCTCGACAGTGCCGACGCCATCATCACCAACGCGGCCGTCGGCATCGCCGAGACGGGGACGATTGTGCTGGTCAGCGACGTCGGGATGGGTCGGCGCGCGCTCAGCCTGGTTCCGGACGTGCACCTGTGCGTGGTGCGCGCCGACCAGGTGGTGGCCACCGTGCCCGAGGCCATGGACGTGCTCGGCCCGCAGGCGACGCGTCCCATCACGTTCATCTCCGGCGGCAGCGCGACCAGCGACATCGAGCTGGTACGGGTCGAAGGGGTGCACGGACCGCGCACCCTCGAGGTGATCGTGGTGGCCACCGAGAACACCTGACGCCCTCGACGGAGCGGGCGCTGCGTCAGGCATAATGAAAACGTTCGCGGGTGTAGTTCAATGGTAGAACATCAGCTTCCCAAGCTGACAGTGCGAGTTCGATTCTCGTCACCCGCTCCACCGAAAACCCCTTGCTAGCAGGGGTTTTCTTCATGTCCGCCGGCTGTGCGCAGCGTGCTTCCTTACCCCTGCAGACCCTTGATCACCACCGTTCAGCCCACGTTCAGCCCGCGACAACCCTGCGGTTCTGAGCAACTGCGTGGCCACGGATCCGCTTCACGCATCCGTCTTCCTGACCTCACGCCAGAGTCGAGCGGGGCCCGCAAATCGGTGGCAGTCGGCTATGCCTCGCCGCGGCCGGCCGAACGAAGGTCCTCACCCGGCTGCGGCTGGAACAGCACCGCGCTGCCGTACCCGAATACGTGGGCACTGACGATGTGTGCCTTCCACATGTCCTTCGGGTCGTGGTTGTTCGTGGTCGTGCCCCCACGCTCCACCTCAGCGAGGATCCCGCGCCCGGACTCCATGGCGTAGACGAAGTCGGGCCTGGCACGCGTCGAGAATCCGATCTCCGACGGGATGAGTCGCTCTTCGCGGAAGCCCAGCTCCCTGGTCAGTAGGCGTGACACCAGAGTCTGCACCACAGCGCTACTCGCGCCGTGGACGTGAACTGTGTCGATCTCCGCAGCGGATTGCCCCAAGTAGGCGAGCAGACGTTCAGCAAGGAGATCCACGACTTCCATCTCCGACGCCTCATCAGCCGACAGCTGGCTGCGCACGAAGCGCTCGTAGCTGACGGGCATACCGGCGGAGCTTCACAGCTTGTGGCTCAAGAAGCTAGCCCGATGATCTCCAGCGGCCCTCGAGCGCCCCGCTGCGACTATCGCGATACAAGTGTGTGCTCGCGTGTTGGTGAGGGTGCTGGGAGCGGTGGTGAGGGTGACCGGTCGAGCCGCGGGTGGGCTGGGCCGTCGTCGTCCTGGTCGTCGGTGGCACGAGTCTTGGGGTCGCGGTGGTGTGAGAGGCGCGGTCGTTGTGCTGGTTGGCGTCGTCGTCCTCCCGCTGAGGCATCGGGTTGACCACGCCCACGGCGCCGGCAGCGCGGGCTGGCAACGCCCTTGACGACACCCCCGAGGGCGCGTGGTCACACCCCCGCCCGGGGGTGCTCACCTGTCGTTCATGTCTGGTCACACCCCTGCTGAGCAGGCGGGCGCGCGCTGGTGATGGCGTACGGGTTCGACTGCTCGGGACTGTGGGGCACGTGGTGTCCGCCGTTCCGGTATGGCGAGGTCGGCGTCCTTGCGCTTGTCACGCACGGTGCTGAGGCCGCGCCGCCGGGCGTCGCGGCAGTCTTGCCGAGCATCAGTCGACGGGCCGCGCAGAAGCGGGGCTTCGGGATGTACCTGCTGCAGCTGGCGGTTACCAACCGGCTCGCCCGGGATCTTGGCAACGTCTTCCTGGGCACCAACAAGTTCCTGGCAGACGTGCGCAACGAGCAGAGGCGCACGAGCGACAGATTCATCGCCACGGAGGACGGAACACCCGTGTTCGACCTGGCTGTTCGCAGCGATGGGCGGCCGCGACAGACCGAGCAGAGTTGGCGGCTCTACGCCGATGCTCAGGGTGTGCTGTGGGCGCCGGTGAACCACGCCAACGGGGTTGTTCGCACTCGCGTCGGGACGGCCGCCGCGACCCTGACGCTTGGCCCTCATCCGGCGACACAACACCTCCGGTCTCTCGGCCTGTCTTCCAGTGGCTCCGTCGCACTCTTCAGCACGGACTACAAGACCTTCACCGGGGACGCGAAGCCGATCGGGCCAGCCACGCGGCGGATCCCGGACTACGGCGGCAGTGATGCTGTCCAGGCGTCGCTCGTGGTCAGTCCAGCACCGGGGATTGAGTACGAGGCCGAGCAATTTCCTTGCGAGATGCCGTTCGGGTACACGCCCGACCTCGAGCCCGGGCCGGACCTGTGGGCGCGGGTCAACCAAGTGCTCGCCGCAGCCAGGGCCTAGGGAGTCCCCGCGGTCCACCATGCGCGTCGGCCGCCCAACCGGTGCGACCGGTATGGCAGCGGCCTCCACCGAAGCCTCAGACAACGGAATTGCAGCACCCACAACATGCTCCGAGTCACTATGTTCGCGCGACCATGTGGCGATACGCACGCAGCGTGACGCTCATCCCGCTTGCCGGTCATCAGCGCATCACACGGTTGTGA
The DNA here is from genome assembly GCA_963714455.1 of uncultured Actinomycetota bacterium. Classification (GTDB taxonomy): domain Bacteria; phylum Actinomycetota; class Actinomycetes; order Jiangellales; family Jiangellaceae; genus CAVQGZ01. The sequence goes on along the minus strand of CAVQON010000004.1, from coordinate 412 downwards.
GGTCTGGGACTAGCCTCGACCGATGTCAGCTCAGTCAGATCGGCAAGAGGCTCGCGCGGCTGTGGCGGCGTACTCACGAACCCCAGGCGCGGCGTTGGTGCAACGCGTGGGCACAGCAGTCGACCGCTTCCGTGGCGGCGAGTTGGATGCGTTCGACGTGGGGTCGTCATAACCCTCTCCAGGACGCTGCCGCACCCGCGTAGTCGTCGAACAGCGGCGCCAGCAGGGCGACGCACCGAGCCTTCGGATCGCCACGCACCGCGTAGTGCGTGAACCCGGTCGGCAGCTCCACGAAACTGCCGGGCAGGCCTTTCCTCGACTCAGCGGTCAGCGTCGGCGTCCCGATCTCGGCCGAGGATGGTGCGGGCACGCTGGACCTTGGCGACGTGGTGGGGGGACCCGACAGCGCCGA
>CAVQON010000003.1:0-121066 GCA_963714455.1 uncultured Actinomycetota bacterium | reverse complement strand
GATGCGCAGCGCGGCAGTCGACGCGCCAGACCCGGTCGCTGCGAGGTGGCCGACCCGGATGGCGTCCGCGGGCTGCACCCGCAGGGCGCGCCGCACCGGCAGTGCGGTGGCCAGCAGGGGGACGGTGGCGCCGATGGCCGCGGCCACCAGGAACGGCTCCACGACGAACGGCGTCTGCCACACCGGCAGCGGTAGCAGCCCCGTGTACACCTCCCGCAGTGGCACGGTGAGGGCGGCCGCGACCAGCAGGCCGAGCACCACCCCGAGCAACGCGATGGCGCCGGCAAGGACGAAGGGCCGGATGGCCAGACGCCGGGTCGGGGTGCCCAAGGCCATCCCGATCCCGATCTCGCGCCGCTGACCGTCCATGACACGACCAATGAGGTTGACCGCGGCCAGCGTCGCTCCGGCGATCATGAGCACAGAGATCACGGTCCAGAATCGCTGGTCACCGTCGATGTCGTCATAGAGCACCTGGTAGGCCATCTCGTCGTCGCGGGTCGTGACGCTCGCGGAGACCGGTGGATCCGCCGAGGCCAGCGTCCGGGTCAGATCGTCGATGACGGCTGCGCGATCCACGCGTGACTCGAGAGCGATCACAAGGTCGTTGACCACGCCCGGAGCAGACGCGATCGCCTGGGCCCCGTCAAGGGTCATGTATGCGACCGCGAAGCCCGTGTCCGCGCCGAAGAAGCCGACCCCGCCGGCATCGATGACGAACTCCTCCGGACCCACGCCGACCCCGACGTAGTCGACCTCGACATCCCCACGCAGCCGCACCTCGCCACTGCTGGGCAGGTCGTGGGCGGCGGCGAACTTCTGCTCAAGCACCACGGTGGGCACCGGGTCGGTGGGCTCGGCTGCTCGGCCCGCGTCGATGTGCACGCTGTCGATGTCGGACGGGTCCGCGCCGACCACCCGTCCGGGCACGACTACCTCACCGTCAGGGGACTGGACAGGACACCTGCGTGGGCACCACGAGACGCTCGGCGACGCCAGCTACCGCGGATGCGCTGCTGGAGCCCTCGACGAGCGTGCGCAGGGTCCCGGCGGGCAGGTAGGCGCCCGGGGTGAGGGTGATCTCGAGGTCGTGCATGCCCAACAGGGCGAACGAGGCGTCGTTGGACCGGGTCCTCCATTCGCTGGTGCTGCTGAGCGCGGCGTAAGTGCCGGTGCCGAGGGCGAGGACGAGAGCGATCGCGGTGATGAGGAGCCACCGGTGGCGAATGTCTCGCATCACCCAGCGGATCCACAGCCGTCGCATCGAGGACGGCGGACGGCGAGCGGATCGTGGCGCCGCGTGTCGTCCCCGATGCCGCCCACCACCAGCCTCGCCGTGGTGGTTGTGACCAGTCGCTGGGAGAGTCGTGGTGGCCATGGCACGTCACCAATGGAGGTCGGTCACGGCGGCCCGACCACCGCTGGGAGGGCCGTCGGAGACGATGTGGCCGCTGGAGAGCTCGACGACGCGGTCGGCGACGCGGGAGATCTCCCTGTTGTGGGTCACGACGATGACAGTGGTGCCGGCCTCCGCCTGCTCGCGCAACAGCTCCAGGATCTGGACGCCGGTGCGGAAGTCGAGCTCACCGGTGGGTTCGTCGGCAAGGATGATCGGGTTGCCGGTGGCCAGCGCGCGGGCTATCGCGACCCGCTGCTGCTCTCCACCGGAGAGCTGGTGCGGGAAGTGGTCAGCGCGATCGGCCAGCCCGACCTGCGCCAGCACCTCACCAGCGACGTCAGACGAGTCGGCCCGTCCGGCTGCATCAGCCCCGAACTGCACGTTCTCGGCGGCCGTCAGCCCCGGGAAGATGTTGAAGGACTGGAACACGAAACTGACGGTCGACCGGCGAACCAGCCGGCGTGCCTCCCGAGAGGCGTGGCTGATGTCCACCCCGTTCACCCGCACCGTCCCCGCCGTGGGCATGTCCAGGGCACCGAGCATGTTCAGCAGGGTCGTCTTCCCGGACCCGGAAGCACCCAGCACGACAACGAACTCGGACTCGTCCACATGAAGACTCACCTGATCCAACGCACGGACCTCACTGCCGCCGACGCGGTAGTAGCGGCACAAGCCGTCGCAGTCGACACGAGTGCCGAGCGAGCCCTCCGAAGAAGCCGCCGTCACGGCCTGAACCGTCACGACCTGACACTGCGCCTACCCAGCCGGCCGGTCCAGAGTCGATGGTCACGGGACTACCGCCGATGATCCGCCCAGTTCACCGGCGTGGTGGGCGCGCACCCGTTGGTGTCGGACTCGTGGGCGCTCGTGCTGCTTCGGGTGCTGCTCGGCGTGGCGGAGGCCTCGGAGGTCGTGGGTGGCGTGGCCACCCTGCCAGATCTGACGCCACCGGAGCGGCTGGGTGAGGCGATCGGCTGCAACTGCGTCTGCTTGTCATCGGGATCGCGGCGGGACCCGCCTCGGCGAATGGCTGCTCGGTCGGGGCTGCTTCGCAGCCGTCTGGGCAGCAGCGGCGGCCCTCGGGGTGGGCGCCCCCGACGCCAGCCCCCCCACCCTCATCACTGCCGTTCTGACGCTACGAGCCCGCGCCACAGCTATCCCCTCGCTGCCGACAGGCACCTTCGGGCAGTGCCACACACACGTCCGCGTCTCCTTCGATGAGGACCGGGACAGACCCTGCCAGACACACGGCCAGCGGCGGTCACCCCGACAACGTCCGTGACAAGACTGCAGGACCCATGAAGCGGAGGATCAGGGGCCGGGGTGGGTATCGGCTGTCATGTGTCGGTCACGTTGCGATGGTGGGGTGGCAGACACACGACCAGCGACGAGGCCTGTGGAGTAGTCCGTCGAACGTATGACTGTCGGTCATGGTCAGCGGCCAGGATCGGCCTATCCTGGGAGGTGTGAGGTGACCTGCTATGACCGCGCCCCCGCGTCAGCAGACCGAACGGGGTCGGCGCACCTGGTGGTGGGTCGCAGGCGTGGTCGTGCTCCTCGTGGCCGGTGTCGCCGCGCTCGTCTGGCTGCTGGCCGAAGGCGACGACGACACGGTGGCCGGAGTCCAGCCCACCCCGATCGCCACCGCTACCACCAAGCCGACACCGTCACCCTCCCCGCTCGGGGAGCCGACCCCGACGCCCGCGCCCACCCAGGCACCGCCGACTACTGGCCAGCAGTCCGGGCCGGCATCGCAGGCGTTGACCGGTGCCGGCTTCGGGTCGTTCTCTGGGTCGCCGGAGGACCCCGGGCTCGGTGGGTCGTGGATCGCCGACGTCCGCAGCGCGGCACACCCGGGCCACGACCGGGTGGTGATCGAGTTCGACGGCGACTACGTCCCGACCTACACGGTGGGCTACACGGTGACGTCCGGGCCGTTCCACGACGTCCCGGGGAATGTGGTCCCCGTCGAGGGTGAGGCCTTTCTGGACGTGTGGCTGCAGGGAACGTCCGGGGTCGACATGACCAACGACTACACGCCCGTCTATACCGGAGCGGACCGTGTGCGCAGCGACACGACGGTCGTCACCGAAGTCGTCGAGATCGAGGACTTCGAGGCCAATGTGCACTGGCTCATCGGGCTGAACACCAAAGCACCGTTCCTTGTGTGGACGACGGACTCGCCTAGCCGGCTGGTCATCGACATCGAGAACTGACAGCAAACCCGCAACCATTGCCGCCCTGACTGTTGTCGAGGTCAGATGAGAGCCCACGGCTTCACGCCTGTGGCCGAACACGATCGTCTGACTCTGCTGGCGGGTCGCGCGTTCGTCGGCGAGTCCTCCGACTCTGGCGGCCCTCCTGGGCAGGAGGTATGAATTGGGCGAGCGTCGGGGATGGCGGTGATCGTCATGGGTGTGCTCGACCGGGTGATGTCCGGTGCCTACTTCCGCTGGGCCTACCACCCGGCCGCTGTGCCGGCGCCGCCGACGGGTCTGCCCGTCGAGCACCACGTGGCTAGCGTTCCGTGGATCGTCGAGGACAAGCCGGTGTGCCAGTCGGTGGCCGTGCAGATGATCGCCGCGCACCACGGGGTGCACCGGTCGCGCGCCGAGATCGACTTCTTGATGGGGTTCACCTACGGCGCGGGCTACCGGGCCGACTGGGGCTTTCTGACCGTGGGCGTGGACCCGGAGACCGGGATCGCAACCGCGGCCCCGTTCCTCGGCCTGATGACGCGCTACCACACCACCAACGACGCCGACCGCTTCGTGGCGGCGCTGAAAGCAGGTCTGACTACAGGCCACCCGGTCCGCGTGCCGCTGGACATGGCCACGCTGTATGGGCAGGGCGAGCCGCTGCCCCATAACGAGGTCCTGGTCGGGTTCGACCCAGCCGGGTTCTTCTACTACGAGCCGATCAGTCTGCCCCCGTCGCCGTGCCCGCCCGGTCGACGGCCTCCGGGACAGCGGGGTCTGTACGTCGAGGCCGACCACCTGTTGGCGGCGGTGCGGCGGCAAACCGAGATGTTCGGCTACCCCTGGCGCTACGCCCTGGTCTCCTTCGCCCCCGCACCCACCCAGACCGACCTCACCCCTATCTGGCGCAAGAACGGGCATGCCCTCGTCGGTGGCTCGCGGTGGGGGCAGCGCTGGGGCGCGGCCGCCACCGAGCATGTGGCGGGCCTCATCGACGAGGTCGCCGGACCCGTTGGGCTGGCTGAACGGGGTGTGCTGCTCGGGATGGTCACCCGTCCCGACAACGCCGCCTACCTACGCCGGGCACACCCCGAGATCCCCGACATCAATCACGCCGCCGACGACTTCGACCAGGCCGCTGCCGCCTACCAGGCCACCCACGCCATCCTCAGCGCCGAACCGAACCCCAGCGGCGCCCGCCACCAGGTCGCACAGCACCTACGTGAGGCAGCCACCGCCGAACGCCATGCCGGACAACGGTTCCTCCACCACGCCAGCCGACCAATTCCAGCCACACCCCTCCCCGCAACACCGGCGTAGCCCACCTCCGGGCAGCACCAGAGGCACCCCTCCCACAACCAAGCGCACGCTCAAGGCCACCTGGCGGGACATCTCTCGGGTGCGTCTCTTCGCCGCCTGTGGACGCGCGTCGACGAGAGCAATCTCGGCCGCACCTGCATCGTTTCCGGCAGCCCACTGTGCGGCAGGTCGATGAGCGGATTCGAGCCGACGACGACACCCTGAACGCGCTACAGCGACTCGCCAGCAGTCAGGACCGCGCTCGAGATGCGCTCAGCCGGTACCTGGACGCCAGCTGAGAATCGCCCTCACAGCGGCCATGTGCGCGTCACGTGTTCCCTTGCGACACACGTCGCGCTGGACGGTTGTTGGGCTGGACAGGCCGCCGCGACGCACCTGTGCGAGTCGAGCGCCTCGAGGCCGCAGGCCGGCCTGGGAATTGCGGCTAGCTCGACGAGATGGTGGCGAGGTGCGCTACCGTCCCAGACAGCCGATCGAGCAGCGGGGGTCATCGTGGATGCACGGACGTTTCTCGCGCGCCCAGTCGCGTTGGTCGGACTGCTCGGTCTCATGCTCGCTGGCTGCACGAGCGCCGAGGCGGTTCTCACCGTCACGTTCGATGGCACCAGCTGTTCCTACGACGGTCCCAGCGAGATCGGTGCCGGTGTCGCGACGATCGAGGCAGTCAACGACAGCGAGGTCTATACCGAGGTCGGGATCGCCCGCATCGACGAGGGCAGCGCGTTCGAGGACTTCGTCGCCTTCTACCAGCCGGAGCCCGAGATCGTGGACTCCCCGGACTTCGCCACCCCGATAGCCGCGGTGCCCGCCGAGCCAGGTCAAACCGGGTCGGACGACATCACGCTGGAGGCCGGGCAGCATGCGCTCGTGTGCCTCATTCTCGTCTCTGACGAACCTCCGCCCGCGGCCTTCGTGGCGCAGCCAGGCGGGCTGACCGTGACCGACTAGGCCCCGGAGGCCGCTTCCCACTGCGCCGAAGGGGTCGGGTCGGCCTTCCGGTCGACGCACCGAAACGCGGCCGCAGTCGGCCACGACAACACACACGAACAGGCCCTCGGGACCGCAACTACCGCACCACGGCAATCCACAACGCTTGCCGCGCAAGGCAAGCGACGAAGAAGCCGATGTGAGTCATTTCGCCGCCTGTTGGGCTACTCGCGGGGCACGATCACAAACGCACTACACGCGGCAAGGCAGCGCGCCTCCCCTCTCTGTCAACCTTGGGTGAGGCACCGGGGTGGGCCCGATTCCAGCTAGGTGGGGGCTTGCTGGTGCTGTCGGATGAAGTCGAGTGTGTCGGCGGCGAACCGCGGACTGGTGATGGCTCCGAAGTGGTTCGTGTTCGCGTACAGGCGCAGCGTGCAGTCCGGGATCAGCCGCGCCGCCTGCGTGACCGCCTCCGGGGAGAACCACACGTCTTTCTCGCCGGCGACGAGCAGGAGCGGCACGCCGATGCTGGGCAGAACATGCTGCGGGTCGAACGCGTGCGTCGCTTCGGCGGAGACCAGCAGGTCTTCGGCGGTGTGCTCGGCCAGGGCTGCGCGTGCGAGGAGAGCGCCGAGCACCGTAGCCACGCCAGGGAGTCGGATGTTCGGCAGCAGCAGCCGGGCGATGTGGTCGCCGGCCTCGCGGGTTCGCCCGGCGACCAGCAGCCGGGCGGGCTCCAGGTTCGCCCGGTCGGACCGTTCGCTCCACAGCCCGGCTCCGGCGATCGCGATGTGGCCGAACCGGTCGGGGTGCCGGGCGGCGAGGCAGAAGCCGATCATGCCGCCGGTGGAGTGACCGATCACCAGGTCGACCCGGCCGTCGAACTCCGCTTCGATCAGGGCCGCGTAGTCGTCGGCCATGTCCTCCAGGGTGTGGCCGGTTGGCATGTTCGGTCGCATCGATACCAGGCACGCGCGGTATCCGTGGGCGACGAACGGGCGGACGGCCCGTGTCATCATCGCCAGCATCGGGCCCTTGGTGCCACTGGCAAGCCACAGCAGTGTCTTGGGGCCCTCCCCGAGTCGGGCGTAGGTCATCGCGTTCGGGAAGACCCCGCGGTCGGGTCGCAGCATCGTCATGTCCAGGCCGAGCATGGAACCCTCCTCCCACAGCGGTGGGACGCGGTGACTCCGCATGCACCGCTTCTCTCCACCAAGCGCCGAACGCCTGCGCATGACGAGAGTCCAAGGACTCAACATCGCCGCGCGTTGCGCGCAGAACTGAAGACCGAGCGACCCAGGCGAGCAGACGGAGAGTCCTCAGGGGGAGCGCGTCGTCGCCCCAATGCAGTCATGGCGCACGTTGGTACGGGCCGGCGCCGCTAGGTTTCGATCGCCTTCTTGAAACTGTCGAGGATGGCGTCGAGGTCCTGGTCCCCCTTCGAGAGGACTGCGGCTTCGAGCTTGTCCAGCAGCGGCACCCTCGTGGAGAGCTCCATCGCCAACGACAGCGTCGTGCCGTCGGGATCGGGCTCGAAAGCAAACGTCCAAACCGGCCCGGTGGAGGAGTGATCCACGATGCGCTCGTTCGGCACGTACTCCTCGCGGGTCATGGTTCCACCGATGTAGAGCAGCGACCACAGGTGGAAGGTCCACTGGTAGGTCGACCCGACACCCTCCGGCTTCGTGTCGACGTCGGTCAGCTTCGGCGGGTCCTCCGGAGACAACGCGGCCAACGCCGCGTAGAAGTTCCGCGGGTCCTCGACGTGGTCGAAGACCGTCTCCACCGGCGCGTCGATGTGGATGCTGCGCTTGTAGGTCGTGGTGGTCATGACACTGGCTCCTCCTGCGGAAGCCCACCCGGCCGTGCCCAACGACCTACTCCTCCCGCGACACCCTGTCGCGGGCACCCTCACGATGAACGTCTCGCCGGGCCCGTCGGGCAACCAGAGTCGTTGGCCCCAGAGCCTCCGGTCGCGTCCGCGACGACCTGGCGTGCCATGGGGCGCCCGGCGGACCTGACCCCCCGAGGTCGGAGCCATGGAGCGAGGACACGCACCGGGGATCCGCAATACTCCGCAGCAAGCGCTCGACTCTCGGCATGAGCGAGCTGCCGCGTACCTCGAGCGACCACTGACCGGCGACCTGACCCACTTCGCCCCGAAGGCGCCACGACAGCAACGCTGCGCGGGCCGCCAGCGGAGACTGCTCGACGAGCGCCCCAAGCCGGATCTCAGCAAGGCTGGGCGCCCTTCTGGCGCCATCTTCCCTGCATCCCGACTCCCGTTCTCCGGCCGACCCCCGACCGACTGCTGCTACAAGAAGTAGAGCCGCTGAAGCGGCACCCGGTCGACAGGCCCGAACCGCAGCGCAGCGCCGTCCATGCTCACCTGCGCGGACGCCGGGTCGACGCGCACGTCGGCGAGCCGTGCGTTGCGCACCATCTGCGACAGCCGCACCGTTCGCGTGTCGCGCACGGGGACGCGGCGACGGCCCGTCGGGAACGGCGCCGACGACTCGTCCGCGGCAGCGTTGGTGAACAGCACCGACAGCTGGGCCGGTGCGGCGCCGTGCCCGCCGAACTGCGGGCCCATCCGACGCGGCTCGACCGTGTCGATCGACGCGTTCGGGTCACCCAGCGGTCCCCACGCCGGCAGCCCGCCCTTGATGACGAGCGACGGCTTGGCCCCGAAGTACGCCGGGCGCCACAGCACGACGTCCGCGAGGCGTCCCGGCTGCAGCGAGCCGACCTCGTGGGCGATCCCGTGGACGAGCGCCGGGTTGACCGTCAGCTTCGCCAGGTAGCGCAGCACCCGTTCGTTGTCGTGGCCGGCTGCCGTGTCGGTCTCGTCCACGTGCGCCCCCTCGGCGCCCTTCGTCACCGCCGCGAGGGCGAACGTGCGCCGCCACGTCTCCCCCGCCCGTCCCATGCCCAGGGCGTCCGAGCTCGTCATCGGGATGACCCCGCGGTCGTGCAGCAGGTTCTCCGCGCCCATCGTCTCGGCGCGCACCCGTCGGCGGGCCAGCTCCACGTCGCCGGGCAGGTCGGCGTGCAGGCCGTGCGACACCATGATCATCGAGACGTGCTCGGCCAGCGCGTTCACCCCGAAAGGCAACGTCGGGTTGGTGGACGACGCCAGCACGTTGTCGACCCCAGCCAGCGCCAGCACGTCCGGGGTGTGCCCGCCGCCGCAGCCCTCGACGTGGAAGGCGTGCACGGCCCGGCCGTCGAGAACGGCGAGCGTGTCAGCGACGCTCAACCCCTCGTTGAGGCCATCGGTGTGCAGGCAGACGGCGACGTCGTGGCTCTCCGCGACCGCCAGAGCAGCGTCCAGGGTGCGCAGGTGGGCGCCAGTGTCCTCGTGCACCTTGAAGCCGCAGACGCCGCCCTCCAACGCCTCGAGAAGCGGGTCGACACGCGCGGACGACCCGCGACCGAGCACGCCGACGTTGATCGGCCAGGCGTCGAAGGCCGCGTACGCCTGCCGCAGCGCCCATCCCGAGCCGACGCCGACGCCCCAGAACGGGCCGAACTCCTGCACCAGCAGGCTCGTCACGCCGGACGCCAGCGACGCCTCCATCACGCGCGGCGACAGCCCGTGCACGTGCGGGTCGACCGCCCCCGGGGTGGCGATCATCCCCTCCCCCGGGATCACGACGGTCCCGCTGCCGACAACCACCTCGACACCGTCGGTGGTGTCGGGGTTGCCGGCGCGGCCCAGAGCGACGATGCGTCCCTCGCGGATGCCGATCGACGTCACGCGTACTCCCAGCACCGGGTCGAGCACGAGCGTGTTCGTGATGGCGACGTCGCACGACTCGGTGGTGCGCACCGCTCGCAGCCCGATCCCGTCGCGCCCGGTCTTGGCGAACCCCATGAGCAGCTCGTCGCCCGGCAGCCGGTCGTCGGTCGGCACCTGCACCGTGAGCCCGGTGTCGCCGAGCCGCACCCGGTCGCCACCGCGCGCACCGTGCACGGCGACGTCGCCGCCCCACGACCCGCGGCTCATGCGGACGCCTCGTCGCGGCGCGCAGCCAGGTCGGCAACGACCCGGGCGACGGCCTCGGTGGCCGGTGGCCGGTCAGCGTCCGCAGCACCGTCGGCGTCGGGCCGGCTGTCGGCGAACCCACACGCACGCGCCTTCGCCAGCGCCGCCTCGGCCGCGCCCGGCGCGTCCAACGGGCCGTCCACCAGCCCGGCGAAGCCGACCACGACCCGTGCACCGCCGATCGGCACGAGCCCGACCTGCTGGGGCACCCCCGGCTCGAACGTGACCGTGGACCCCGCCGCGATGGCGAGCCGACGGCCGTACCCAGCGGCCCGGTCGAAGCGCAACCGCGGGTTGACCTCGAAGAAGTGAAAGTGCGACGACACCGAGATCGGTACCGGTGCCTCGTTGACCACCTCGACCGACACCGCGTCCACTCCCAATGCGTCGGCGCCGTCGTCGTGGTGCGAGCCCGCGACGATGGCGCCCGGCGCCTCGTCGCCGAGGTGCCCCCCGCCGATCGGGTCGAGCACGGTCACCAGCCGGGAGCCGTCGGAGAAGACCGCCTCGACATGAACCTCGCTCAGGATGTCGGCGACACCGGGCAGCACGTCAGCCACACCGAGCGCCGCCGCACCCGCGGCCAACGCAGCGGCGTGGTCGGCGCCGTCCCTGGCCGCCTCGGCGACGGTGTCGGCCACGATCGCCGTCGCCTCCGGCACGTTGAGAGCCAGGCCACGAGCCCGGCGTGCCCGCGCCAGCGTGGCTGCGCCGTGCAGCAGCAGTCGGTCGACCTCGGTGGGGGTGAGCATCACGCAGCCGAGCGTAGGGCGCCATCGCGCACCGCAACCGGGGTGCGATCCGGCAGAGTGACGACATGCGACACGCACTGACGAGCACGCCGCGGGCGGACGGGTTTCGCATGCCGGCGGAGTGGGAGCCCCACGCGGGCTGCTACCTGGTGTGGCCCGAGCGCACCGACACCTGGCGCCTGGGCGCCAAGCCCGCCCAAGCCGCCTTCGCCGCGGTGGCCGAAGCGATCGCCACCACGGAGCCGGTCACGGTGCTCGTGTCGCGGTCGCAGTGGCTGAATGCTCGCGAGCGGCTGCCCCAGCACGTCCGGGTGGTCGAGATGTCGACGAACGACGCGTGGGTGCGCGACACCGGACCGTCCTTCGTCGTCGACGACGCCGGTGCGCTGCGCGCCGTCTCGTGGGACTTCAACGCCTGGGGTGGCCTCGACGGCGGCCTGTACTTCCCCTGGGACGCCGACGACCTCGTCGGACCCAAGATCGCCGACCTCGAGCGCTGCCGCCTCTACCAGCCCGGTTTCGTGCTCGAAGGCGGCTCGATCGAGGTCGACGGCGAGGGCACCGCGCTCACCACCGAGGAGTGCCTGCTCAACGCCAACCGCAACCCGCACCTGAGCAAGCACGAGATCAGCTCACTGCTGCGCGACCTCCTGACGGTCGACACGATCATCTGGCTGCCCGAAGGCGTTTACCTCGACGAGACGGACGGCCACATCGACAACCTCGCCCGGTTCGTCGCACCGGGGCGGGTCATGCTCACCTGGACCGACGACGAGGACGACCCGCAGTGGCCGATCTCCCACGCGGCCCGTCGCGTGCTGGAGTCCGCCGTCGACAGCCGGGGCCGCTCGCTGGAGGTCGTCCCGATCCACCAGCCAGGACCCTTGACGATCACCGAGGAGGAGGCAGCGGGGATCGACCACGTGCCCGGTGCCCAGCCTCGCCTGCGGGGCGAGCGGCTGGCCGGCTCGTACGTCAACTCCTACATCGGCAACGACATCGTCGTCGTGCCGGTGTTCGACGACCCGCACGACGATGCCGCCGTGGCCCAGTACGAGACCTTGTTTCCCGGACGACGTGTTCTCACCGTGCCCGGACGCGAGATCGTGCTGGGTGGGGGCAACGTCCACTGCATCACCCAGCAGGTTCCCGGTCAGGCGTGAAGCACCGCGCCGGTGATCGCGACGGCATGGCAGCTGGCGGCGATCACCGTCAAGGCGTGGAACACCTCGTGGTAGCCGAACACGTGCGGCACCGGGTCGGGGCGACGCGTGGCGAACACCACCGCACCGAGCGTGTACAGCAGGCCACCGATGAGCAGCAGGACGTTGGTGTACACGGGTGCCGAGCGCACGAGGTCGGGCAGCACGACCACCGCGACCCACCCCAGGGCGATGTACATCGGGCCGAACAGCCAGCGGGGGGCCGTGTGCCATACGAGCCTGGTGGCCACTCCGGCCAGCGCGCCGCCCCAGGTGATCGACAGCACGAGCCACGACTTCGACCCCTCCAGCAGCAGCAGGCAGAAGGGTGTGTACGACCCGGCGATGAACACGAAGATCATCGAGTGGTCGACACGCTGCAGCCACGCCCGAACGGCCGGACGCCACCGGCCCCGGTGGTAGGTCGCACTGACGGCGAACAGCGCCGTCATGGTCATCACCCAGACGGCCACGCCGGTGCGCGAGCGCGCGTCGTCGGCCAGGGCCAGGACGCCGATGCCCACCGCCGCGGCGATCGGTGCGGCGTAGGCGTGCAGCACGCCTCGCATCCGCGGACGCTCGACGACTGCCGCGCCGGCGTGACTGGCGAGGGCCACCATGGGAACGACGGTAGCCGCTGGGCCGTCGACCCGGCCACCTACCGTCCGGCGGAGTCGATCTCTTCCTCCACGCGCCGGGCCGCCCGCTCGGCCACCGCGGCCGAGACGATCCCGACGTCGGAGAGCTGGTGCAGCGCGCCGACGGCTGCGATCTTGGTGAGGGCCCGGGCCTGCTGGCGGTGCATCACCCGCACGTCGACCCCGGCCCGCATCTCCATGTCGGTCAGCCCGACCCGGGCGGCCTGCTCCCAGTGCTGGAACACGGTGCGCGCCCGGTCGACCACCTCGCCGTGCATGCCGGGCAGGTCACCGAAGCGCGCCAGCTCTTCGGCGGCGCGCCGAGCCGCCAGCTGGCGGGCGCTGAGCTCGACGTAGCGGACGCTGCGCATGTCCTCCCCCAGCGGCTCGGGCAACATCGTCAGCACCCGCCGGTGGGCGCGGGCGTACCAGGGCAGGTTGGCACGGCGGGCCGCGTCCACCTTGAGCTCCCCGCGGTGCGCCTCGTCGATCTCCTCGTCGATCTCGAACATCAGCGTGCGGGTGGCGATCGGGGCCAGCAGGCCGGCGTCCGCCAGGCCCTGGTAGGTCTCGCGCTGGATGTGCAGGCCGCGCATCACCAGCACCTCGACCTGCTCGTCGGCGCCGAGGTCGGCCACGGCGAGCTGCTCCTGGGCATCCACCTCGGCGACGTCGAGGTGCGCGTCGATCAGGTCGTCGTGCAGGTCGAGCTCGCTGAGCCGGTCGCGGGCGGCCTTGACGGCCAGCAGCCGGGCAAGCGCACTGAGGTGCTCGTCGGAACGTCTCGGTTCGTCCAGGTGCAAGAAGTGCAGCAAGAACGGCAACGTCGTGGCATTGAGGAGCAACGTCGTGAGGACGACGCCCGCGGTCATGGCGATGAACAGGTCGCGCTGGGCGAGCTCTTCGGGCAGCGCGAGCGCCAGGGCGAGCGCGACCCCGCCGCGTAGGCCGCCCCAGACCACGACCGCCGTGCTTCGGTGCCCCACCCGCGGGATGTGCGACATGCGGTGCAGCACAGCCACCACCGGGACGACCGCCAGCGGACGCGAGACCAGCACGGCTACCACGGCGATCGCGATGGCGCCCAGGTTGTCGGTGATCAGGTCGACGTCGAGGGCGAGCCCGATGAAGAGGAACAGCAGCGCGTTGGCGATGAAACCGAGCGACTCCCACAGCTCGTGCAGCAGGTCGCGCACCCGCTTGTCGGCGCGGCTCTCCAGCATGCCTCCGATGAGGATGCCGGCCGCGACGGTGGCCATCACACCGGACACCCCGACGACAGCCTCGGCGAGAACGAACGACCCGAACGCGACGGCGACCGACAGCGCGGCAGCCGGAAGACGAGACAGCAGCGGGAGCAGCATCAGCGCGGCGCCGCCGACGAGGCACCCCACGACGAGGCCGCCCGCCGCGACCACCACGAACTCGCCAACTGCCGGGCCGAGACCGAACGGGGCCGTCCCCAGCGCCACCGTCAGCAGGACGCTGTACAGCACGATGGCCACGCCGTCGTTGAGCAGGCTCTCCCCCTCGACCAGGGTGAGCAGCCGCCGCGACACGCCCAGGTCGCGGAAGACCGCGACCACCGCCACCGGGTCGGTGGCCGAGATGAGCGCCCCGAACAGCAGCGCGGCGGCGACCGGGATAGCCAGCGCGGCCACGAGGCTGGAACCGACAAGAGCCGCCGAGATCAGCAGGGCGATCGTGGCCAGCGCCGTGATGGCGGCGAGGTTGCGCATGAACTCACGGGTCGACAGGCTTACCGCCGCCTCGAACACGAGGATCGGCAGGAACAGGTTGACCAGCAGCTCCTTGAAGCCCTCCCCGTCGAGCACCTCGATCAGGGCGAGGTCGAGGCCGAGGGTCGTGGCGAGCATCCCGGCCACGGCCAGCACGACGGTGAGCGGCAGCCGGATCTTCTGGGCGAACAGGCCGACCAGCACCGCGGCGCCGAGCAGGATCGACATCTCCAGAAGAGCGGTGGGCAGAAGCTCACCCAGCCCCTGTGTCACCTCTGCCGCCACCGGTTGCACATGGGGTGTCGTACCAGTCCCGAGTACTGGCGCGCCAGAGTCGGACGCCCTCTGACGCCCGATGTGGTGTGCGCAGAGCCGCGGCTCGGCCGGTATGGATGCTCACCGTCCGGGTACGGGGTGGGGACGGCGTCGTCACCGAAGGGCCCCACCGTGAGCACCAGACACCAGAGCAACATGACCGCCGGCCGCCTGCGAACTGGCGACCTCGGCATCGACGCGCGCGACTTGGACGATGCCACGTTGCTGCGCTACCTGACCAACCTGCACCGCACGCGGCTCAACGCGCTTCGGCACAGCTCGCACCAGGCGTTCGTCACGCACATGGCGCGCACCGGCGAGCTCGAGGTGGAGTACCTCGCCCGCCACCCGACGCGCGAGGTGTTCCAGCCGGGCGCCTACCGCTGACGACTCGCCGCCGACGACACCTCGGTCGCACCCTCAGGCAGGCATGGCCCCGGCGGGTACCCGCTCCGGCGCCGGCGCCCACGACTCGGGCAGCGGCGCATCGTTCATGACGTGGTCGCGGATGGCGGCAAGGGTGCGCGTCAGCGTCCGCGACACGTGTACCTGGGAGACACCGAGCTGCTCGGCGATGGACTGCTGGGTGCGCTCGCCGAAGAAGCGCAGGGTGATGATCTCTCGTTCCTGCTCCGGAAGCCGGCTCAGCGCCTCCCGGACGGCCAGCTGCGCCTCGACGTCGTCGAGCCGGTCGTCGTCGGTGCCGATCAGGTCGGCAAGCGTCTGGTCGTGGTCGTCCCCGACGGGCAGGTCGAGGGACGCGTGCCCGAGCGCCTCCGCGCGGGTCTGCCAGGCGCGACGCACCTCGTGGTCGCTCAGACCGACCTCGTGCCCGACCGACTCGGCGCTCGGGGTCTCACCCCCGGTCTGGGCGAGGCTCTGCGTGGCGGTCTCGACCTCCAGCGAGGTCTCTTGCATGCTGCGCGGCACCCGGACCGACCAGGCGTGGTCGCGGAAGTACCGGCGCAGCTCGCCGAGGATGGTCGGCGACGCGTAGGCGGCGAAGGCCGTTCCACGCTGCGGGTCGAAGCGGTCGGCGGCCTTGACCAGCCCGAGGCTCGCCACCTGGACGAGGTCTTCCAGGGGCTGCCCGCGACCGGCGTAGCGACCGGCGAGCTGGCGGGCGAGCGGCAGGTACTCGGTGGCCAGCAGGTCGCGTTGCTCACGACCGTCTGGTTCGTGTCCCGTCGCGTGTGCGGCTCCCGTCGCGTGTTCGGCCTGCGCCGTTCGCCCTGCCGCAGTATGGCCCGCGCTCTCGTCGGCGGCATCGCAGGGCGAGGACGGCGTGCGCGTGCGCCCGGCTCGATGGGCGCCGGACCGGTGGTGGCCGACAGCGTCGGCGTAGGTCGACTCGACCCGCTGGGCCACCACGTCCGGGTGCTGGATCGCGGCGGTGCGCACCAGGGCAGCCGAGCCGTACCCCCGGGCCACCAACGGGTCACGTACGACCCGGCGCACGGCCTCACCTATCGCCACCGGCCCGGCGTCCGCCGCGACGAGAAGCCCGGTGGCTCTGCTGACGACGAGGTCACGGTGCGCGTCACGATCCACAGCGACCGACGCGACGCCGTGCGCGGCGGCCACGGTCACCAGCGCACCGCTGCGCGCTGTGCTGGCGGCGACGACGACGTCGGCTTCGGCCAACAGCGCATCGCGCTGAGCCGCCGACAACCCCGGTCGAAGCTCGATGCGGTCGAGCACACCGAGGTGCTCGGCAGCCTGCGACACCGACGCCAGGCGGGCCGCCGGCACAGCCCCGAGTACCACCAGCCTTGCCGGTGCCCAGAAGGGCATGGAGTCGACGATGGTCTCCAGCTCGCTGCCGGTCGCGTCGGTGACGACGACCTCCCCGGTGCCGGGGGCATGGGCGTGGGGATCGGTCACTACGACAGGTGGGGGCACGACTCGGACTCGCCCCCAGGGCACCCCGGCCCGCTGCCAACGCTCCCGCTCAGCCGTCGACGCGACGATCAGACCGTCGACCCGCCCCGCCAGCCAGCGCTCGTACGCCGCCGGCGGCCCGTCCTCACTGAACGTCGCGACGACGGGCACCGTCCCGTCGCTGACGCGAAGCGCCGCTGCGGCGGCGACGTGCCCGAAGGCGTGCACGACCTCGGGACGGTCGTGGGTCCAGGTACGGCGCAGATCGGTCGCGCACACGTCCACGGCGTAGCGGAACCAGTGCGGGGTCGGGTGCGGACGCGAGTGGGCAGCCTTGGGCCGACGGCCAGGGCGCGCCGCAGCGCACACGTCGGTGCACACCTCGACTCCGCCGTTGGTGAGCCCGTCGGCCAGGGCAGCGATGGCGCCGGCCGGCATCCAGGCGCGAGAGTCACGCGGGCGGGACAGCAGATGAACGTTCACAGGTGCCTCGCTCAGGACTGAGTAGATGAGCGACGCCACCTGTGTGCTCAAGCGGGTCTTGAGAAGACAATAGGCACTTCGGCCCTCGACGTCCAGAACCGTTGACTCGGTGACGCGCGGTGCTGCATGAGGTCGACCGAGGTGGGTAGGGCTCGGTGACCACCGCGCAGCCGTCATCGACCAGGGAGGAAGCCGCCGCCATGCCCATGCTCACCAGCAAGGGGAAGCCGAAGAAGAGCGAGCTGCCCAGCACCGTCGCCCGCTCCGGCAAGAAGGCCCGACGCACGTTCGCCAAGGCACACGACTCCGCTGTCGACCAGTACGGCGAGGGCGAGCAGGCCATGCGTACCGCCTACGCCGCGCTCAAGCACACGCACGAGAAGGTAGGCAAGCGCTGGGAGAAGAAGCCGACGAAGGGCCCGTCGGATGCTCAGGCCGACGGCGGCAAGAACACCGACCGGCCGACTGCGGGCGGTGTGGACGCCGACGCGAGCAAGAAGCACCTGTACTCGATCGCGAGACGGCTCGACATCGAGGGCCGCTCGACGATGTCGAAGGGGCAGCTGGTCGAGGCCATCCAGAAGGCCAACCGCAAGGAGACCGCGGACGCACGCACCTGATGCCGGCCTGTGCTCGTGCCACGCCGGCTCTGGCCAACGGCCCGTCAGGCCGGTCCCAGACCGTCCGGGTGGGCGATCACCTGACCCGGAGCAGCCAGCCGCGCTCGGCATCTGACGTACTGCCCGGGCGCGACGATGCTCTCGTCCAGCTGCGCTGCGCGGACCATGACCGCCAGGCGGTGGTCCTCATCCACCTGCCCGCGTACCAGGTTGGGCCAGCCGTCGACGTCGTCGACCTCCGCCGGGTCGACGTCGAGGAGGAGTGTGCGCCAGTCCGGTCCCCTGTCGCTGGGCACGACGTCGCGGACGGCCCCGGTCACCGATGCCCAGTTCTCGATCGCCTGCACCATTCCTCGATTGTGGACCCGCTCACCGCCGATGGGCCAGCCATGACACCAGGGTGTCGGCGATGGGCAGGTCGGCAGCCTGCTCGTACCAGGAGTAGCCCGGGGACGGGTTGACCTCGAAGCACACCCACGACCCGTCCGGGCGCGCCATCAGGTCGATCCCGCAGAACGGCAGACCCAGCCGCTCGGACAGCACGACGCACCGGCGTGCGACGCGGTCGGGCAGGTCGATCGGTTCGAGCCGCACCTCGAGCCCGTCCCGTGACGCGTAGCGGTAGTCGACGGCATCGGTACGCGCTCGCGCCGCCAGAACCGTGTCGCCCACAACGTGCACGCGCACGTCGTCGCCGCGCTCACGATGCTGGAACTGGACGGGCAGCCAGCGAAGGCGGCCCAGCCGCGCTCGCGCCGGCGGGTCGAGCGGCGAGACGATGGAACGGACGGCGCTGATGCTCTTGAACACCACCGGACCGCACTCGTCCTCGAACGTGGCCAGCGCCTGGGCGTCGTCGGTGACCAGCGTCTCGGGCACGTCGAACCCCACCTGGGCGATGAGCTGTGCCTGGTAGGGCTTGGAGCCGTTGGTGGCCATCGGCGGTGTCGGGTTGGCCACCCGAACGTGGGCGGGAGCCGCGTCGAGCCAGGTGAGCAGCATCTCGTGCAGTGCGGACGACCGTGCTCGGCGGTCGCCGGTCGAGTCGGTGCCGGGCACGCGCGCGGGATCCATGATGCGCACGTACACGCCGCGCAGCGCGGCAAGGTCGACGGTACGGCCGCCCGTCGAGAGGGTGCCGGAGCCGCGCGCCAGGTCGATCATCAGGTCGTCGTCGCTCGAGGTCCGCTGGTCGAGGACGACGTGGTCGACGCCGGCCCGCTCCGCGGCCTCGGCGGCCAGGCGCATCGGCGGCTCGGAAGCGATGCCCCAGAGCAGGATCACCGCGGCACCGCCGCGCCTCGCAGCAGCGCGTGGACGAGCGCGTCGAGCACGTGGTCCGGCACGTCGTCGGGCACGGCGTCGGCACCGACGAGCACGACACGTCCGCCGTCGTCGAGAGCGAGCCCGACCTCCAGCAGCGAGCATCCGCCCGCACGCGCGAGGCGCACGACGTCAACCTCGGCGGCGAGCCGGGCGGCGGCCTCGTCGGCAGGCACGACGGCATCGCCGACCACCCAGCACCGGTGCACGGTACCGACGGGCTCGAGCCACACGACGGGGCGTGGCCCGGGCGGGATGGCGGGCGGCAGGGCGTCCAGCCCGGGCCAGCGTCGTGCCGACCATCCGGGTCGCGGGTGGCGGCGAGCGTCGGTGGTGAGCACCGACCGGCGTCCTGGCAGCCCTACCGATGCCGCCAGCGCGAGCCACCCCGCGGGCGTCAGGTCGGCGCCTGACAGGCTGGGCGGCACCGGCCTGTTCACGACGACCCCGGGCAGCGCGGCCAGCACGCTCAGCAGCAGTGCGTGAAGTTCGGCGGCCGCATACTCCCGGTCGTCCTCGGACGCGAACCCCGCTGAGGCCGGCGGCAGCCACCGAACGCGGTTCAGCGTCGCGCAGACCTGCGTGAGGTCGTGCCAGCGCCCCCGGCAGTGCACGCGCGAGCGCACCTCGACAGGCGAGTCGGCACCGGTACGTGCGCGACCGACCCGGTGCTCCCACCGACCCCGCACGAGGTCGCCAGGCGTCAGCCACACCGCCTCGACCCGGCCGGTGGTGCAGGCCAGCAGCCGGCGAGCCAGCCGGTCGTGCGGCTCGGCAAGAACCAGCAGCACGACCGCCTCAAGCCCCGAAGGGTGAGTCGAAGTCACGCTTGTCAGTGAGGTCCACGCTGGTGCCGGCCCCGGACTCGGCGGAGAGCGCGCTGTCACGCAGGTCGGGTCGCAGGTCGTCACCGATGAACGGCTCGACCGCGCCGAAGACGGCAGCCTCCAGCGCCTCGAGACGAGCCTGCAGCGCGCCCAGGCCACCGTCGGCACCCGGCGCCTCGGGGCTGCGCCAGTCCCACCCGTCGGTGAGCTTGCCGTCGGGGTACTTGGCGTCGGTCAGCTTCGCGTCCCAGTTCTTGTCGTAGGCAACAGACTTGTCGGTCACCGGCTTCTCCGGACGCTTGTCGCGCACGAGGGCCTTGTCGCCGACGTCCTTGCCGGCTTCCTTGCGCAGCTCCTTGACGTCCTTGACCCGGTCCTTGACGTCCTTGTCCTTGCGGTCCTTGCCGGTGTCCTTGCCGTCCTTGGCATCTTTCAGCGTGGACTTGCCGCACGCCACCGTCACCTGCGCGGTCATCACGGGCCCGGAGTCGCTGATCGCGGTGACCGAGACGCAGGTGCTCACGCCGCCGTACGACTTGGAGCTCGGCGTGGAGGTGTTGGTGAACGCCCGGTTGTCGCTGCTGCCGGGGAACGTGTCGCCGGCATCTCCGCGGTTCGCCGAGCTCTCCAGGTGCGCCAGACCGTCCGCCTGCTCCAACGCCACCCGGTAGTGGGTCTCGTCGGAGTTGTCGGCGATGGCGTCATCCAGGTGCCAGATCAGCAGGCCCTCGCCGGGCAGTGCCGCATCGAACCGGGTGCGCTGGCGGTTCTCGAGCAAGAAGTACTCCTGCCCGGACGTCCCGTCCTTCCAGAGCCGGAACACCCGGTGCGCGTCCTTGACGTCCGCAACGGTGATCGGACCGTTGGCCGTCACGTTCGCCACGGTGACCCAGGCCTGCTGGACCTTGCACCAGGCGGACGGGTGGGCCGGCGTGTCGCCACCGCCGTTCCACGAGCCGCCCGCCATGAGGCACCAGTTGCCCACTCCCTCGGAGGTGTTGTCGGTGTCGTAGAGGTCGGGGAAGCCGAAGAGCAGGTGGCCCAGCTCGTGGGCGCACACGCCGATCCGAGAGTCCTCCGGCACCGTGAGGTACCCGTACACCTGGGTGCCGTCGGTGCTGTAGGCACCGCCCGAGAGCACCCACTTGTGCGACCAGATGTCCCCCGTGCTCCCCGTCATCTCTGCGCCCTGCCCGGCGTGCACCACGACGAAGGCGTCGACGAACCCGTTGCTGTCGTTGTCGTAGGGGCCGAAGTTGACGTGCGGGTCAGCGGCCAGCACCGCGTCTCGAGCCATGGTGCGTGCGTTGGGGGCCGCAGAGCCCGTGCCCGAGGCCCCGTTCGCGTAGGCAGCCATGGTGCGGGGCATCCGGTACGGCCCGACCACCTGCCCGGTCAACGTGACCAGACCGTTGGTGACCTCGTCGAAGTACTCGCGCACGCTCCCGCCGGGTACGACACCGGTGGAGAAGAAGAGGTCGTCGAAGTGGTCCTGGGTCTGTTCCATCTCTCGGTCAGAGAAGTCGACCAGCACAACGATCACCCGCAGGGTGCCGTGAAGCGGCGAGCGGTCGGCTGCCGCACTGCGCACCTGGTCGACGGAGGTACCGAGGGGAAAATGACTGCCGGGGATGATCAGACCGTCGTTGAGACCCGGCCGGCGCGGCAGGCCGATGCGCACCTGTGGTGCCAGCTCACGGATTCGCTTGCTCGACTGCAGCTTCGAGACCTCGCTCTTGATCCGCTCGCTGAGCTCGGGGCTGGGAGCGACCATGCATCGCTGGGATTCTTGCTGCGCGAGAATCTTAAGAACACTGTCTACATCCAACGGCTGGCGGCTGAGGGTGCCCATGCGACGACGATGGACCCCCCCGGGCACCCTGTCAACGGTCAACTGCGTACCTCGCCGGCGAACACGCCGCCGACAGGTCTGGGGCCGCCGTGTCGGTCACGCGTCGAGCAGAGCGAGCAGCCTCGTGGTCGTCGACCAGGAGCGGATCGTCATCTGCTTGTACTCCGGCCTCCCGACGATGGCGCTCATGCGGCTCTCGGTGCGCCTGGCCCCGAGGCGCCGGAAGTAGACGACCCCGTCACCTGCCCATACCGCGTCCACACCGTCACGCAGCCGGACGACGTCCATCACCTGCTCGGTCATCAGCGGTGCCTTGAGAAAGATCGTGTCGGAGTAGTACGTGTCGGGTTCGGTTCCGAAGCCGTCCGGAGCGTCCTGAACGACCGCGCGGATCTGCTCGTGGCTACGTACGACCACGACCAGTGGCAGACCGAAGCGCAGCTCGAGCATCACTTCGATCTCGCTCTCCAGGCCGTCCTGCGCGACATCGGTGGTGAGCAGCACGTTGCCCGACTGGATGTAGGTCGACACCGACTCGAAGCCGGCGCTCTCGAATGCTGCGCGAAGGTCAGACATCAGCACCTTGTTGCGGCCGCCGACGTTGATGCCTCGCAGCAGCGCCACGTACCTCGTCACCATGGCCACCCAACGTAGCCGCGCCCCGACCAGCTCAGGCTGCACCCTGAAGGCGGCGCACGCGTGATCAGGGTGCGGTTCGTGCGCCGTACGCATGATCACGGTGCAGTTCGTGTGGCCTACGCATGATCACGGTGCGCCACAGGTAGCGCGGGACGTCCTCACGGTGCAGCTCGGGTAGCCAGGGCGACTCAGATGCCGCCTTGAACCCAGAGCGACGCGGCCTCAGAGGTGCTTGCGGAAGAACTCGACGGTCGTCGCCATCGAGTCGGCCCACGCCGCGGAGAAGGCATGCCCCTCGCCCGGGTACCGGGCGTAGGTCACGTCCACGCCTTGGCGCTCCATGGCCGCGACCGTCTCGTCGGCCCACCCGATCGGGCACGTCTCGTCCGCCGTGCCGTGGTGCACCAGGACGGGCTCGGTGATCCGGTCGAAGTAGGCGCGCGGCGACACCGCCGCCCAGAACTCCGGCGCCTGCTCCGGCGAGCCGAAGCGGCGCTCGATGCGCGCGGCGAGCTCAGGTCGCTCCCCGACCGTCCACTTGTTGTGGTTGTCGACCGTGGCCGAGCTGACGGACGCGTAGATGACCGCCGCATCCACCAGCCCGGGCGCCACGACCAGCGCGTTCATGGTGACTCCCCCGCCCATCGACCGGCCCAGCATGCCGATCCGATCAGGGTCGACAGCCGGCAGGCCCGAGTCGCGCAGGGCCAGCACGGCGTTGATGGTGTCGTCGGTGTAGCCGAGTCGCAGCCGCTTGTCGTTCGCTGGGTCAGAGTCTGATCCCGCATGGTTGCGGTAGTCGGTGTGCAGCACGACGAAGCCCGACCGGGCCAGGTAGTCCTGCTCGATCTGCAAGCCTTGGCCGGTGACGTAGATGTCGGGGTCGATGTAGCCGTGGTTGAGCACCAATGCCGGGAAGGGTCCGGCCCCGCTCGGCACGTAGAGCACCCCGGAGATGCGCAGGTCGCCGCTTCGATACGTCACTACCGACTTCGTGTACGCCTCGTTCCTGGCGAGCACCTCTCCCACGCGCAGTGCGCGCCCGTCGAAGTCGCGCTGCATCAGGGCGGGCAGCGACACCGGATGGGGCGTGGGCGCAGGCGACCGCGACGGCGACGGCGACGGCGACGGCGCGGAAGCGTTGCCCGGTGAGGGCGACGGCGTCGCGGCCGGAGCGGCATCCGGGCTCACCAGTGCAGGCAGGGCCGCTCGTGGGGACGAGTCGGTCGGCGACGCACCGTCGGTGGAGGTATCGGTGCATCCCGAGGCGACCACCGCCAGCGCAAGGCTCAGCCCCAACACCGTGCGCCGAGTCATGGCTCGATCGTCCCTGCTCGGGATCGCCACGGCGACTCGACGCCCACGCCGACGGCTGCGCTGGGCGCCCTGGTCAGGCGATCAGCCGGCGCCGACCTTGACGGACGCGCGATCAGCAGCGAGTCGGTGGATGGCCGCTTCGATCTTCTCGGCCATGAGCCCGGGATCTGCGATCAGGCCGGCGTCCGTGGCAATGCCGATGCTGACGGTGCCGTTGTAGCTGAAGATGCACAGCCCCAGGGGCTGGTCGCCTGACGTCGGCACCCAGCCCAGGATGCTGGCGACCTCGGTGCCGGCCAGCGCCATCGGCGCCCGTGGCCCGGGGACGTTCGTGAGCAGCCCAACCGCCTTGTTGGCAACGAGGTTGGTGAGGCGGACCGAGACGGCCGACGGGGTCTCGGCAATGATCCGCTGGACGCCGTACACCAGCACCGGCTCGGCACTGTTCTTGATCCGGTTCATGCGCGTGCGAAGCTCGCGTAGCAGCAGGGCAGGGTCGGAGATGCCCAGCGGCATGGGGAGCATCACCAGGGCGAAGTGGTTGCCGAGCTCCTCGGGCAAGTTGGCGTCGATCGGCTTGAGCGAGACCGGGATGAGCCACGAGAGCTGGTCGACCTCCGTCTCGCCCTTGGACGCGAGGTAGTCGGTGACACCCAGCGACACGGCCGCGAGCAGCACGTCGTTGATCGTGACGTGGTGCGCACGTCCGATGTCGCGGATCGTGTCCAAGGGGATGCCAGAGATCCACGACACCGTCTTCTCCACGCCGACCGTTCCGCTCCAGACGGTCTCGACCGATCCGCGGGACAGCGTGAGTCGTCCGACCGACCGCCACGTGTTGGCCAGCTTGTTGTCCTCCGACGCCACGCCGGTCACGGCATCGACGACCCTCTGCGGCTGTCGGAGCCGCTCGACGCCGTCCACCACGACGCGCGGCTTGGCCTTGGTGACCCAGCCGGGTGCACGGGTCAGTGTTGATCCCATGCCGGCGACGAGGTCAGCCGATCCACCGGCCACCTGCCGCACCGCGCGGACGGCATTGCCCGCCGGGCCACGACGCTTGCGGTGCCGACCAACGGCGGACGGGACCGCGTCCTCGGTCAACGGGTCCAGCAGGCTCAGCAGGACCTGCACCAGGCGCACGCCGTCGGCCATCCCGTGGTGGAATCGAGCCAGCACCATCGCGCCCGTGCCGGTGCCGTCAACCGCCGGTGCCCCGTCGATGAAGTCCACCTCCCACAAGGGCTTGTCCGGGTCGAGCTGGTCGCTGAACCGGGACGAGATGTACTGCTGGGCCTCGTCGACGCCGCCGCTTCCGGACAGTGTCACCCGGCGGCGCTGGTCGGTGAACGAGAAGCCCGGGACGTCTTCCCACACCCAGGTGCCGTCGACCTCGGCCGCGCGACGCCGGAAGACGGGGAAGCGTTCGACGATGCGCTCCTGCATGACCTGCTCCACAGCGTCCCAGTCCGGGCTCTCGGTGAGCCAGAGCACGCCGTGCATGTACATCAGGTTGTTGGGCCGGTCCATGTGCAACCAGGTCAGGTCAGCAGGTGGGATCGGAACTGTCATGGTCTCCCCTTGTCGAGCGCGACCGGTGCGCCTGCGGCCGCCCGTGGGAGGGATGTGTACCACCACCGGCAAGAGTCCCGACGCACTTCTGCCGCATGGCGAGCTCTCGGCTCGCAGCGAGACCGGCGTCGGTCGCCGTGACGCGACTATGGTCGCGCGGCCGGCTCGCTCAGCGCGAGCATCTTCGACATCTGCTTCTGCACGACGTGGATGGCACGTCGGGGCGCCAGCTTGATCGCCACACTCATGAGCCGAGCATCGTTGCCGACATAGATGTGCAGCTTGTTCTTCTCGATGCCCTCGATCATGATGCGCGCCGCGACGTCGGGCTGGGTCTGCGGGATACGCGAGCTCTGCGCGGCCTCCCCGCCCGGGGTGCCCACTCCCGAGTTCTCGCTGATGCTGGTGGCGACGGCTCCCGGCATGATCACCGAGACGTGCAACGGGCTGCCGATCATCTCCGCGTACAGGCCCTCGGTGAACAGCTTCACCGCGGCCTTGCTCGCCCCGTACATCGTCTGCCCGGGGAACGGGAAGAACCCGCCCATGCTCGACACGTTGGCCAGGTGGGCCTGCGGCCGAGCCATCAGGACCGGCAAGAACGCGCGCGTCATGGTGATGGTCCCGCCGAGATTCACGTCGAGCACGCGATGGAGCGCCTCGTCGGAGAGCTCGGCGACCGGGACGAACGGCTGGATGATGCCGGCGTTGTTGATCAACCCGTCCACCACCCCGTGAGCGGCCAGCACGTCGTCCACGAGCGCAGCAGCACCAGCTCGCGTCCCATACCGCTGCCTGCACCGGTGACGACCCAGACCTTGCCCCGAACCTGCACTGTCGTGCTCCTTCGACTGCTCGCTGCCACGCCCTGGACTCCACGACGATAGCCAGGCTGCCCCGGCGCTACGGTGGCGGCGTGCCCGAGGACGAGTGCTGACGTGCGTCGGGTCGGGCTGGTGCTCGGCGCCGGTGGGCTGACGGGGACGGCCTTTCACGCCGGCGTCCTGACTGCCCTCGCCGACAACGTCGGATGGGACGCCCGCGAGTCCGAGGTCATCGTTGGCACGTCCGCGGGCTCGACGGCGGCCGCGCTCATGCGATCGGGGTTTCCGCCCCGTGACTACGTGCCCCGCGTCGCAGGTCTCCCGATGTCGGCGGAGGGCGCCGCGATCCTCGGTGGCATGCCCCCGCTGGTCGACCCGCCCGTCCAGACCGACCGAGCGCGTGGGCCTGCGTCGCCGGCCCTCGTGCGGGCGATGGCGCGCCGGCCGTGGGCCTACCGGCCGGGGGTCGTCGCCGCCGGGCTGCTGCCCCCCGGTCGTCGCCACATCGCCTCGATGGGCGCCTCGCTCGCCGCGCTGTTCCAGCGCTGGCCGGACGAACCCCTCTGGATCTGCGCGGTGGGGCTCACCGACGGCGCCCGGGTGGTGTTCGGACGCGACCACGAGGCGACGATCGCCGACGCCGTCTCGGCGTCGTGCGCGGTGCCCGGCTACTTCGAGCCGATCGTGATCGGGTCGCAGTCGTTCGTGGACGGGGCCGCCTACTCGATGCTCAACGCCGACCTCGTGGCCCGCCTCGGGCTCGACGTGGTGGTGGTCTCAGCACCGATGAGCACCACCGACTGGGTGGCAAGCGACGCAGGCAACCTGACGCGCGTCCCGGCACGGGCCCAGCTCGAGCGGGAGCTCGCTGCGGTGCGCCGGTCAGGAACCCGCGTCGTGGTCGTGCACCCGGACAAGCGGATGCGCGCGGTGATGGGTACGAACTCGATGGTGGCCGCCAGACGGCGTCCGGTCGCCCTCGCCGCACGCGAGTACGCCGCCGCGGTGCTGGGCGGCACGCTGGCGCGCTGACCGGGCGCTACAGTGTCACCACCTGCAGCAGGGTTGGGCGACGTCTTCACCCGACTGCTCGGCAGCCGTCGGTTGCCTCGACAGTCGGTCGTGGGGCTTGAGCTCTGGTCGATGGCCGACGCTCTCGAGGGCCGTCGATCGCGTGGCCGTCCGTGGCCCCTGCGTGCAACGCCCAGGGAGGTGCATTGGCTCGACGAAGCCAGCGGCAGCGAACGCGCCCTGCTGCCGCGCGCAACCAGCAACGCCGCGAACCTCGCGACAACGAGGGCATCATCCCCGTGCTCGCCCGTGTCGTGCGCGAGGTGGAGGGCGACGTCCGACGAGGGCTGGTCGGGCCATCGGTGCGGACGAAGTTTCAGGTGGTCGCCCTGCTCGTGCGGGAGGAGCAGGCCCGCGTCAAGGCCGACGAGACGAGCTCGGACGCCTACACGGCCGAGCAGCTCAAGCGCCTCGACGGGGTGGCCACCATCCTGGCGAAGACAGCCGCCCTCGACACCTCGCTGCTTGCGCTGATCAGTGCGGACGCCGCGCTCACCGACTCGGCCAGGACGCTCAAGCGCGACCTGCTGGTGGCGGCCGGCATGGAGGTGCCTGCCGACGACCTCGGCCCCTCCCCGGACCAGGCGGCCGAGCAGGCCAAGCGTCGCGTCGTGCCCCAGTCGGTGGTCTCCCGCCAGCTCGCCAACCCGTTTCTCGCCCCCGACCTGGCGGCGGTGCCGCAGCGTCGCGTGGGCCCGAACCGGTTGACGGGCTGGGAGCTGCTCGTCCCGCTGCTGCGCTCGTTCGAGGAGGCCGGCAACGGCGCGACCTCGTGCATGCCCCTGCCCGATCCGCCGCTGATGCAGGTGGCCGGGGGGCTGACCCTCATGCCGCACCAGGCGCAGGTCGTTGCGGCGGCGGCAGCGGGGCACCGCACCTTCTTGCTCGCCGACGAGCCGGGTCTCGGCAAGACCGCCCAGGCACTGCTGGCTGCCCAGGCGGCCAACGCCTACCCGCTGCTGGCCGTCGTCCCGAACGTCGTCAAGACGAACTGGGCCAGGGAAGCCGGGATCTGGACGCCCCAGCGCTCGACCACCGTCGTGCACGGCGACGGGGAGACCGTGGACGGCTTCGCCGACATCGTGGTCGTCAACTACGAGGTGCTCGACCGGCACATCGGCTGGATGGGCAACCTGGGCTTTCGCGGCATGGTCGTCGACGAGGCGCACTTCATCAAGAACAAGTCGTCGCAGCGTTCCCAGCACGTGCTGGAGATCTCGCGGCGGATCCGTGCCTGGACGGCACGGCCACTGCTCATGGCGTTGACCGGCACCCCGCTGATCAACGACATCGAAGACTTCTTGGCCATCTGGGAGTTTCTCGGGTGGATCGACGAGACCAAGCCGATCGGCGACCTGATGGCCGCCCTTGCCGACACCGGGCTCGTCCCCGGCGAGCGCGGCTTCTACCCCGCCGCCCGCACCAGCGTGATCGATCAGGGGATCGTTCGACGGCGCAAGGTCGACGTGGCAGCCGACATCCCGGCGCGACGCGTGGCCGACCTGCCGGTCGAGCTCGACGACGAGGCCGGTCGCTCCATCCGTCGCGCCGAGCGCGAGCTGGCCCGTCGGCTCGTCGCCCGCTACCACGCGGCGCTGGAGCATCGTTCCGGGGGGGCGTCCGTCGAGGGCATCGACCACGAGCTGGTGCGCCAGGTGGCCACCCGCGAGCGGCAGAACGCCGACAAGGCCGAGTCGGGCGAGAACGTGTTCGCCATGATGCGACGCATCGGGCAGGCGAAGTCCGGGCTCGCCGCCGACTACACCGCCCAGCTGGCCCGAAGCGTCGGCAAGGTCGTGTTCTTCGCCAAGCACATCGACGTCATGGACGCCGCGGAGCAGGTCTTCGCCCAGCGCGGCCTCGCGTACTGCTCGATCCGTGGCGACCAGACGGCGAAGACCCGGCAGAAGAACATCGACGCGTTCGTGACCGACCCGGACGTCGCCGTGGCGGTGTGCTCGCTCACCGCCGCCGGCGTGGGGCTGAACCTTCAGGTGGCCTCCGACCTCGTGCTGGCCGAGCTCTCGTGGACCGACGCCGAGCAGACCCAGGCCATCGACCGCATCCACCGCATCGGTCAGGAGCAGCCGGTCACCGCCTGGCGCATCATCGCCGCGCAGACGATCGACGCCAAGGTCGCCGAGCTCATCGACAGCAAGGCCGGGCTGGCCGCGCGTGCCCTGGACGGGTCGTCGGACGACTCCTCTGCCGCGATCGACGTGCAGACCGAGGCCCTCGTGGCACTGCTCACCGATGCCCTCAGCGAGCCGGCCCCACTCTGAGAAGGCCCTGCCGCATAAGAACATCCCGTTCTCGTTGGCCGACGACCCCGGCAGGGGCTGCAGAACGTCCCAGTGCTCGGCCGGGCGGGACCGGTTGAACATCAGGTCGTAGAACGCCTGCGCAGTGCGCTTGTTGCGATCGAGTCGGTCCGGCACTTCTCCCCTCCCCAGGCGTCGGTTCGCCCTGTTCTCACCCGCCGGTGCCGGTAGCGTCGCAGCGCCATGGATGACGCAACGCTCACCCTCATCGTGCTGCTCGCCGCCGTCGGGCTGTTCATCTGGAACCGCCTGCCGATCGGGTCAGTAGCGATCATGACGGCGTTGGCGCTGGCGGCCACCGGAGTAGTGGACGTCGAGACCGCCCTGGCCGGCTTCGGCGACCCGATCGTCATCTTCATCGCCACCCTGTTCGTGGTCAGCGAGGGCATCGACTCCACCGGCGTGACCTCGTGGGCGGGCCAGACGCTGATGGATCGGGCCGGCGACCGCAAGCGCTTGCTGGTAGTGGGCGTCCTCATCCTGGTCGCGGTGCTCTCGGCGGTCGTCACCCCGAACGGCTCGACAGCCGCCCTCATCCCGCTCATGGCACTGCTGGCGATGCGGATGAAGACCTCACCGTCGCAGCTGCTCATGCCGTTGGCCTTCACGGCCAGCGCAGGAGCGCTGCTGGCGCTCACCGGCAGCCCGGTGAACGTCATCGTCTCCGACGCCTCGGCTGAGGCCGGGGCCGGGCGCTTCGGCTTCTTCGAGTTCGCCGTCATCGGCCTGCCGCTGGTCGTCGTCACGATCGCCATGAGCGTGCTGCTCGGGCCAAGGCTCGTCCCCGTCCGCTCGTCGCGGCACCTGCCGCCCGACCTCAGCGACTACGGCGACCAGGTGGCGGAGTCCTACGACCTGGGCTCAGGGTTCGCACGTCTGCGCATGACGGGTCACTCGCCGCTGCTGCGCACCAAGCACTCGGCCGTGGACCTCACTGCGTACCCGGGCACGACCCTCGTGGGCGTGCAGGCCGCCAACGACGTCCCCCAGTCCGCCAGCCATCGGCTGGCCGACGACGACGTGCTCGTGCTGTCCGGTCCCGACGAGCAGATCGACCGAGCCGCCGACGACCTCGGGCTGCTCGTCTCGATGCGCCGCCAGCCGACCTCCACCGAGGCCCCCCTGCTCACGCGGGAGTCCGGAGCCGCCGAGATCGTCATCCGCCCCAGGTCGAGCATGGTCGGGCAGTCGGTGTTTCCCGGCATGGTTCGCGGCGACCTGGTTCTTCTCGCCGTCCGCCGCCTGGGCAAGGACCGCGGCCCGGTCACCACCTCGCTGGTCGAGGGTGACACCTTGCTGGTGCGCGGACCCTGGCAGGCGGTGGACGCCCTCGTCGAGGACCGCGACGTGCTCGTGGTCGACGCCCCCGACCTCGTCCGCCGTCAGGCCGTGCCGCTCGGACGTCGCGCCAAGAGTGCCTTGACCATCCTCGCCGGCATGGTCGTGCTTCTCTCGTTCGGGCTCGTACCGCCGGCCGTGGCCGGTCTGCTCGCCGCCACGTCCATGGTGCTGCTCGGCGTGGTCGGCGCGGAGCAGGCGTACCGCGCGGTCTCGTGGCAGACGGTCGTGCTCATCGGCGGGCTGATCCCGCTGTCGGCGGCCATCACCAACTCCGGGCTCGCCGACCGGGCGGCCGCGGTGATCGTCGACGGGGTGGGTCAAGGCCGCCCCATGCTGCTGCTGGTGGCCCTGTTCGGCTTGACGGCCGTGCTGGGCCAGGTGGTGAGCAACACGGCCACGGTGCTCGTCGTCACGCCGATCGCGGTGGCGGCGGCGCTGGAGACCGGCGTGGCGGTACAGCCCGTGCTGATGATCGTCGCCGTGGCCGGGGCCGCCTCGCTGCTCACCCCGCTGGCAACCCCCGCGAACACGATGGTGATGGCCCCGGGCGGATACGCGTTCTCGGACTACTGGAAGCTCGGGCTGCCAGTGCTCGTGGTCTGGCTCGCCGTGGCGCTGCTCATCATTCCCCTCGTCTGGCCGCTGTGACCCACGAGCACCTCACAGCGGGGTGAGCGTCCCTGGCTCGTCCTCGGTGACGACTTCCCACCGACTGTCGGCGTACCTCCAGCAGGCGAGCGCGACGACCCCGGCGGCGATGCCCGTGAGGGCCAGCGGGTACAGGGTGCCGTCGAACGCTCGGCTCACGAACGTGCTGACCGATGCTCCGCCGAGGGTGGCCAGGGAGCCGATGACAGCCGCGGCGGTGCCTGCCGTGCGCCCCATCGGCACCATCGCCGCAGAGTTCAGGTTCGGGATCGTCAGCGCCTGGCTGACCAAGACCGGCGCGAGGGCGAGCGCGTAGGCGAGCAGCGGCGGTCGCCCGTCGAACACCCACGTGACAGCACCGAACAGGGCCATGGACGTCACGTAGCAGAGCACCCCGAGTCGCAGCACCGTGCGCAGCCCCCACCGGTCGAGCAGCCGCGGGTTGGTCAGCATCCCGACCCCCAGCATGGCCGCCGATGCCCCGAAGATCACCGGAAACCACGCTTGCAGGCCCAGGACGTCGGAGATGATGATCTCGCTGGAGGCGAGGTAGGAGGTGAAGAAGCCGAACCCTGCCGCCTGCGCCAGCGTCAGGCTCATGACGAACCGGTTGCCGATCACCGACCGGAACGCCCGACCCAGGCTCGCCCACCGAAGCGGCATCCGCCGCTGCGTCGGCAGCGTCTCGGGCAGCCGCGTGAGCCACACGGCCAGGGCGGCAGCGAAGACGCTGAGGAACGCGAAGATGCCGTGCCACGACGAGCCGGTGGACAAGATGGCCGTGCCCACCGCCGGCGCGACGATCGGCACGAGGATGAACACGGCCATGATGTAGGAGAGAACCTTGGCCATCTCGGTGCCGACGAACGCGTCGCGGATGACGCTCTGCGCCACGACGCGCAGGCTGGCCGCCCCGAAGCCGCCGAGGACGCGCAGGACGAGCAGCACCGTGAGGTTCGGGCTGAAGGCCGCTGCCAGCGCGCTGGCCCCGTAGACGGACAGACCGATCCACAGCACCGGCTTGCGGCCGATCGCATCCGACAGCGGGCCCCACACCGGCTGGCCCAGTCCGAGGCCGACGAAGAACGCGGTGACGACGAGCGCGACCGTGTTGGAGTCTGCCGGGAGCCCGAAGTCGTCGCGCATCTGCGGGAAGGCCGGCAGCATCATGTCGATGGCCAGCGCCGCCGACGCCATCGTCGCCGACATGAGCACGGTGAACTCTCGTCGGCTCAGGTGCTGCTGCAACGTCTCGAGGCCTGACGTCACCACTGTCGACCCATTGCGACGACGCCGGCGACCATGCTCGTCACGGTACGCCGCGTGCCAGGATCGGCCTCATGCAGATCACCGGGTGCGTCTTTGCCGGACCCCGGCAGCACGGCGACTTCGCCTGGATGCTGACCCGTCCTGAGTACGACGACGCCGTGTTCGTGTTCAACGACAACGAGAGCCAGTTTCGTGCCTACCGAGCCGACCCGACGGGTGGCGCGGGGTGCAGCCCCGGGGGTGGCAACGCGGTCATCCGTCCGTACCGGTGCCATCAGCCGCCTCGGGCTGCGGGTATCCCGACCGGGGACGGCAGCGGCTACTCCAGTCTTGACGACCACGCGAGATCGGTGATCGACGAGGCCGTCGGCGTCCTCGCCGACCTGCTCGGCACGGGGCGGTACCGGCGGGTCTTCTACAGCGCCGACGCCGACGACCCCGAGCTGCTGGGCACGGGCATCTTTCGCGTGGGCGACGACGTCCGACGCTACGTGGTCACCCGGCTACGGGCTCTCGGCGAGGGCTGAGGGCGACGCTGCGGCGCTCCCCCGCCGCGGCATGACGGCCGACCTGGTCAACCGGCCACCAGCGATGCCAGCGCCTGGCATGCTGCCCATGACTGCGACGCCGGGAGGAGGCCATGCTCACTGAGACGCTGACCGTCGTCACCCAGGTCGGGATGCTCACCTTCGTCGTCGCCGGGATGGCTGCGATGGGGCTGGCGCTCTCGATGGCGCAGATCGTGTCTCCACTGCGCGACGCCCGCCTCGTGCTCGCACTTCTGGCGGTCAACTTCGTCGTCGTCCCTGCCGTGGCCATCGCCACGGACGCCCCGCGGCCTCGCTGGGCGGCGAGGTGATCGTGCTGACCCTGGTGGCTGCACTGCTCGTGCCGATCGCGCTCATCGTTCTCGCCGGCGAGATCGGCCGCCGTTCGTCATGATCGACCTGCACTGCCACGTCCTGCCCGGCCTCGACGACGGTCCACGCGACCTTGCCGACGCGCTGGCGATGGCGCGACAGGCGGCTGCGGCGGGGCTCACCCACATCTGTGCCACGCCGCACATCCGCCACGACCACGACGTCAACGTCTACGAGCTGCCCGACCACATCGCCCTCCTCGCCGACGCGCTGCGCTCGGACGGGTGCCCGGTTCAGGTGCTCCCCGGCGGCGAGGTGGCCGAGACCATCGTCGAGCACCTCACCGACGACGAGCTGCATGCAGTGTCACTGGGTGCGACGGGGCACTGGATCCTTCTCGAACCCGCGCCCGGCCCGCTGGGCGACAGCCTCGACGCGACGGTGCGCAGGCTCGAGCGTCGGGGCTTTCGCAGCCTGATCGCCCACCCCGAGCGACACCTGAGCGCCGACCTCATCGACCGCCTGGTGACGCTTGTCGACGACGGCGCCCTCGTCCAGGTGACGGCGGCGACACTGGCCGAGCACCCGGCGTCGATCGGCATGCGCATGCTCGCCGAGGCGGGTGTGGTGCACGTGCTGGGCAGCGACGCGCACTCCGCGGCTGCCGGCCGCCCCGTGGACCTGCGCAGCGGCATGGCCGCGCTGGCGCAGATACCGGCGATGCGTCCCCACCTCGACTGGGTCGCCCACGAGGCGCCCGCGGCGATCGTGGCCGGCCGTGACCTCCAGGCGCCGTTCACAGCCGGACGCGTCGACGGCTGACCTGCCGAGCCAGCGCCTCGATGGCGGTGCGGGACGTCTCGTCGCGCCCGGCGTAGTGCGCCGCCCCGGCAGCCATGCCGAGCGCGACGGCATCGAGCCAGTCCGCGCCCTGCGCCAGCATGGCGGCCAGCGCGCCGGTCATCGCGTCCCCGCAGCCCGCCGCCCGCCCCACGCCGACGCGGGGCGGCGTGAGCTCGGTACCCGACCCGCGCTCGTCGACCGCGAACACCGTGGACGCCCCTCGCGTGACCACCACGGACGTCGCGCCGAGGTCGAGCAGGCGGTGGATCGCGGCACCGCGGTCGTGAGGTGTGCCGACCGGTGCTGTCACCAGCTCGGCGAGCTCCCAGTCGTTGAGCTTCGCCGTCGCCGGACCGCCCCGAACGGCCGCCTCCACGCGAGGGCTCGACAGGTCGACGACGACGGCGACGCCACGGGCCGTGGCTGCGGCCACGACGCGGGTGTAGACGTCGCGAGCCAGGGCGTCGCCCGGCATGGGGTTGCCCACCACGAGCACGTCGGCTTGTTCGCACGCGTCGAGAGCTGCCGCCAGCAGCGCCTCGACCTCGGTGGTCGACGGCGGGGGTGCCCACCGCGAGGCCACCTCGGTAGCGGGTTCGTGGCGCTGGTCGACGACGAAGCAGCCGGCGGGCCCAGCCGTCGGCACCAGGACGCAGGCATACGGGGCGTCCCCCAGCATCGGCGCCAGCGTCGACCCGGTTGCTCCCCCGGACAGGCCGCACAGGGTCACCTCGGCGCCCATCGTGGCGGCCATGCGCGCCACCCACACCCCCTGCCCGCCCGGGATCAGCCGGATGGTCGGGCCGGCATCGCTCGGCTCGATCGACACCTCCAGCAGAGGGCTCGGCCCGAGCACCACCACCCCGCCCCGCCGCATGCCCTCATTCTGGCCCTGGCTGCGGCGGCGCGTCGGCCGACCCGGGACGCCGGTTGCCGACGTAGGCGGCCACGTTGCGAGGAGCATCCGTACGCAGCCACGTCGCGTAGCCCTCCGGGTCGCAGCGGGCCAACGCGTCCAGAACCCGCGAGCGCAGCTCGACGACCCGCGGGTCGGGTGGACGCGACGGCGCCTGCTCGTCCGATCCGCCCGGGTCGTCGGGGCACAGCAGCTCCCAGAGCTCGTGCAGCCGGGTCACCGGCAGCGAGTCGCACCGCTCGGGCACCTGGGGCAGACGGGGGGCGGCGCGGGCCGTCGAGGGCGACACGCGCGACGAGCGAGCTGCCGTCGTGGCGCCGTCGCGGAGGTACTCGTAGAGCAGCCACCCGCCCACGAGCATCGCCAGCACGGCCAACGGTGGGAGCACCCCGTCCACCGCACCCGCGCCGGTCAGGCCGAACACGATCGCCAGACCTCCACCAGCGAAGCGCACCGCGTCGGACGCCCGGACGTCGCGGTCGCCGCTCCACGACGCGGACGCGCCGACGAAGAGACCCGCCCCCGCCCCGAACGCAGCCATGACGGCCAGGGTGGCCAGGTTCTCCGACGCCACCGTCACCCCGATCAGGGAGAGGGCCAACAGGCCCACGCCCAGCAGGGCGAGCACCACGCGGGCCGGTGTTCGCACCATGTACCTCCTGTACCCGGGCAGCCGGGGGCGATACGAAGTCGGCTGGCGTGCGGGTCAGGTGTCGCCGGGCTGGGCGGAGTGTCGCTGTCGTCCGGGTGTGCGCTCGGCTGCCTTCATCTCTGCCTCCAGCAGGTGCCGCTTCCCGGCGGCGACCTCGTCTCGGGCGCGACGTTCGCTCTCGCGGAACACCGACCAGTAGCCGTCGTCGTACTCCTCGACGACCTGGTAGGTCCAGCGACCCGCCAGCACGTTGCGCCCGACGAGGTCGCGCTCGATGGCGTCGGCAAGGGCAGCGTGCCCGGCGTCGCGCAGCGACGCCACCCCGTCCTGCAGCTGCAGGTCTGCTCGACCGGAGAGCTGGTGGAACGCGTACAGGTGTCCCCGTGCCTGCTCGACGGTCTCGAGGGCCTCACTGAGCTGACCCAGCGCCGTCACCTCGTCGTCGCTGACCCCCGGTGGGCGGCGGTGGCCGTCGTCCACGCGGGCGGCGCCGGTCGAGTCGGTCATCACCCGATCATGACCCGATCCAGCCCATCGACGCCAGCAGTCGCGTACATCCGGCCACTGCGTCGGTCCCGAACACGCCACAGTGCTCCAGGCCACGCACGAAGTACTCCCCCGCCTCGTCTCGGACGAGCTCGAGCGCCTCGGTGAGCGTGACCGGCCCCGGGTGCTCGCCGCGCAGCTCGTCCAGCATCGCCTGGTGCGGGGAGAGGTCGTCGGGCAGCTCGGTGCCGTTGGCGAGGGCCAGGGCGATCT
The DNA here is from genome assembly GCA_963714455.1 of uncultured Actinomycetota bacterium. Classification (GTDB taxonomy): domain Bacteria; phylum Actinomycetota; class Actinomycetes; order Jiangellales; family Jiangellaceae; genus CAVQGZ01. Next base: position 84,510 of record CAVQON010000003.1, on the reverse strand, counting down.
CGTTGAGCTCGACCGCCAGGCGTCCCGGCAGCACGGCCAGCCCGAGCACCTCGATGAGGCCGATGTTCTCGCGCTTGATCGGGTGGATCTCGACGTGGGGGTGGTAGATGCCGTCCGGGTGCTGCGGCGAGGTGCGGTTGTTGCGCAGCACGAGGTCGAGCTGAAGGTGGCTGCCGACCCGCCGGGCGATCGGGGTGATCGTGTTGTGCGGGGTGTCGCCGGTGAAGGCGAGCACGCCCCGTTGCTCGTCGGAGTACTCCCGCCAGACGTCGAGCAGCTCGGTCGCCCGGTCGAGCACGACCGACCGCTCGCCGCGCAACCGGATGTCGGTCAGGGGCCAGTGCACGACCTCGACCGACATGCCGTCGACGTCCCAGGCCGCGTCGATCGCGGCCCGGTCGAGGGCGAACTCGTAGGCGCCGCCCTGGAAGTGGTCGTGCGACAGGATCGAGCCACCGACGATCGGCAGGTCGGCGTTGGACCCCATGAAGTAGTGCGGGAACAGCTCGACGAAGTCGGCAAGGCGCGTGAACGTCGCCCGGTTGATCTGCATCGGGGTGACGGCCTCGCTCAGCGCGATGGCGTGCTGCGGGTAGTAGCGGTAGGGCGAGTACTGGAGCAGCCAGGGGTCGCCGCCGAGCTCCATCGGGATGAGTCGCAGGTTCTGCCGGGCGGGGTGGTCGGTGCGGCCGGGGTAGCCCTCGTTGTCGCGCACGAGCAGGTTGGCCGGGTACTTGTCGTGGGTCTGCACGCGCACCTCGCGGGCGGCCTTGGCGATGTCGCGGGGGTCCTTCTCCGGCTTGGACACGTTGATCGTGATGTCGAGCTGGCCGTAGCGGGTGTGCTGCAGCCAGGTGATGTTCTTGTCGGTGCGCGGGATGCGGATGTAGTTGCTGGACGCCGACAGGTTGTGGAAGTAGTCGGTCGCGGCGACCGGGCTCCGGGCGTGCAAGGCCCAGAACCGCTCGACGACCACCGACGGGTGCAGCACCAAGGTGCCCATGACGGCGGTGTCCCACAGGTCACGCTGGGTGACGGTGTCAGGCTCGATCAGCCCGCGGGCGACGGCGTCGTCCAGGATCGGTGCGAGCAGCTCGTCCACCGGGGTGTCGCCGCAGTCGGCCGTCTCCAGCGCCAGGTCGTAGTCGTCCAGCTCGAGCACCTCGATGATGCGGTTGCGCACGTACACGCGGTCGACGGGCTCGATCAGGCTGTTCTTGACGCCGTAGTCCAGCAGGTTGCCGATGGCGGACTCGATCACGGGACGCTCCAGGTCGACGGATGGTTGGCCGCGAGCTCGTCGGAGTCGGTGATCTCACGGGCTCCGTCGTCGCTGCGGACGACGAAGAACTCCGCGACCAGGCCGGTGCGCTCGGTGTATGCCGGCGCCACGGCGGCGGTGAACTGCTCCACCTGGTCGGCGGCGACGAGGTTCACGGTGCAGCCGCCGAAGCCGGCCCCGGTCATCCGGGCGCCGATGCAGCCTGGCGCCGCCCAGGCCGCCTCGACCAGCGCGTCGAGCTCGGGCCCGGTGACGCGGTAGTCGTCGCGCAGCGACTCGTGCGACTCGCGCATGAGCTGCCCCACGCGCAGGTGGTCACCGGCCTTGAGCGCCTCGACGGCGGCGAGCACGCGGTGCTGCTCGGTCGCGACGTGGCGGGCGGGAGGCCGTAGCGCCGGGTCGAGGGTGTCCAGCAGCGCGGGCAGCTCGTCGGGGGCGATGTCGACGAGACGGCCGACCCCGAGCGCCTGCTCTGCCGCCTCGGCTGCGGCGCGCCGCTCGTTGTACGCGCTGTCGACCAGCTCACGCCGCTTGGCCGAGTTCGCGACCACTACGACGTCGTCCGCGGGCATCGGGACGTGCTCGACGGTCAACGCCTCGCAGTCCATCGCCAGCGCGTAGCCTCGACGTCCGGTGGCGATGGCGAGCTGGTCCATGATGCCGCTGGACACACCGATGAACTCGTTCTCCGCTACGCGGCCGGCCACCGCGAGCTCGGTGGGGGTGAACCCCAGGTCGAACCACTCGTTGAGCGCCACGCCGAACGCCATCTCCAGCGACGCCGACGAGCTGAGGCCCGCACCGTTGGGGATGCTGCCGTACACCTGCACGTCGAACCCGTGCGGGATGCGCGCGCCACGCTGCGTGAGCGCGTAGACCATGGCGACGAGGTAGTTGGCCCAGTCCCCGTCGTCGACCGGTGCCTGGCGGTCCATCTCGACCGTGACGGTGCCCACCTCGGGCAGGTTGACCGAGGTGGCGGTGATCAGCCGGTCGTCGCGGGGCTGCGCAGCCAGCCAGGTACCACGGTCGATGGCCATGGGCATGACCGTGCCGCCCATGTAGTCGGTGTGGTCGCCGATCAGGTTGACCCGGCCGGGAGCCTGGAACAGCCGCATCGTCGAAGCTGCCTCCGGGCTCACCGGAGTGCCACGCGTGGCTCGTCGAGCGCTGGCTCGATGTCGTGTGACGCACATGGGAAGGTCTGGTCTCGCCGGCGCGACTCCACGGGTGGATCGTAGGCCCGGTCGTCGAGGCCGAGCGTGGGATGCACGGGGGAAACCTGGCGAGGTGGTTCGACGACTCCTGGCGCGACGTCCCCGAACCGGGCCAGCAAAATAGACGGTGCCGACACCTGAGGACGGTCACCGTGACCGTCAGGAGAAGGGACCATGGTCGATGGGATGGAAAGACACGCTCGCGGGGGCAGCCGACGCGGTGTCGCAGGCGGTGAGCCAGAACCGCGCCACGATCGAGCAGGGCATCGACAAGGCGGCTGAGATCGCCAGCAGCTCGACCGGCGGCAAGTACGACGAGACGATCCGCAAGGGCACGCAGCACGCTCGTTCGGGTCTGGACAAGGTCGCTTCCGCGACTGACGAGCCCGGCGAGGCTCCACCGGCCGACTCCGGGCGTCCGACCTAGGGACCGCATGCCGTGCTCGAGACGCCTGAGCTGCACCTACCCGACCTGGCCCGGCTCGACCGCTGGCTGCAGGCTCAGCCGGCCGACCCCTGGAGCAACCAGGTCGAGACGGCCTTCGCCGGCCAGCAACCGGACGGCAGCTGGGGCGAGGCGAGCGACCCGGTTCGCCGAGTGCTGCCGACCCTGTGGATGGCGAAGGCGCTTGCCGAGATCGGGTACGCCGCCGACCCGCGGTGGCAGGACGCGGCCCAGTTCTTGTGCGACACCGCGCACACCGACGACGGGGTGTTCTCCGTCGACGGTCGTCGCGACGGGGTGTTCAGCTGCTACGTCGGGATCGCCGCTCTGCTGTACCTCGACGGCGGCCTGCCCGCGGCAGCCCGGCCCCAGGTGGACTGGATCGTGCGCTACCAGGACGTGCGGTACGCGGGCGTGTCGAGGCGCAGCGCACCGGTGCCGGTGTGGTCGCCCGACCTGGCCCGGCGCTACGGCGGGTGCCTCGCCGACTGCACCTGCCTGATCGGTCTGGTCAAGTGCGGGCTGGCCCTGCTTGCCTGGCGCCAAGCCGGTAACAGCGACGACGACAGCGCTGCCCTGCTCCGCGAGATCGCCGGAGCCTACGTGCGACGCGAGCTGTTCAAGTCGTCGTCCGGTGCCACGGTGCCGCTCGGCACGCCACCGGGGAGGCCCGACGAGTGGTTGGCGCCCACGTCTCCCCTTGACTGGCACACCGACCTGATCGAGGTGGTGCACCTGGTAGTCCATGCGCACGGGCCTGACCCACGTCTGCAAGCCGCCCTGGACGCACTGGCGGCATCCCAGCTCGCGGACGGCTCGTGGCCGCTGCGCCGGACGTTTCGGCCCCGCGACCTGCCGCTGCTCGAGCGCCGGTCCACGTCGTGTGGCAGCGTCGTCATCTCCCGCCGCGTCCGCGATGCCCTCTGGCCGCTGGCCGACCCCGGTGCTCGTCTGGAGATCTGAATGACCACGACGTCCTTTGCTGGACCCACCGCCCGGCCCTTCGCCGAGCCGCCCCAGGCCGTCCTCGCCGCACTCGACACCTCACCGGACGGCTTGTCGGCGACCGATGCCGCCCGGCGCCTGGCCGAGGTGGGCCCGAACCGGCTGCCGGACCCGCCTCGCCCGAGCGCGCTGAGGCGGCTGCTCGGGCACTTCGACGACATCCTCATCTACATCCTGCTGGCAGCAGCCGTTCTCAAGGCGATCCTCGCGGAGTGGATCGACTTCGCCGTCATCCTCGCGGTGACCGTGATCAACGCGCTGATCGGGTTCGTGCAGGAGGGCCGGGCGGAGCAGGCCCTGGCGGGCATCCGAAACATGCTGTCGCTGCACGCTCAGGTCCGCCGGGACGGTAGCTGGACGGACGTCGAGGGCGACGACGTCGTGCCCGGCGACATCGTGCGCATCAAGTCCGGCGATCGCGTGCCCGCCGACATGCGGCTGCTCGAAGCCGTGAACCTTCAGGTCGAGGAGTCGGCGCTGACTGGTGAGGCGGTTCCCTCGTCCAAGGGTGTCGACCCGGTCGAGGGTGACGCGGGGGTCGGCGACCGCTCGTCCATGGTGTTCTCCGGCACCCTGGTGGCCGCCGGGCAGGGCATCGGCGTCGTCACGGCGACCGGCTCGGCCACCGAGATCGGTCGCATCCAGACGTTGATCACCGAGACCGAGTCGTTCGACACGCCGCTGACGCAGCAGATCACCCAGTTCGGCAAGGTGCTCTCGCTGGTGATCCTCGGCATGGCGGCGCTCATGCTGGTGATCGGACGCGTGCTGCACGACTTCGAGATCCCCGAGCTGATCTCGGCGGCGATCGGGTTCGCCGTGGCCGCGATCCCGGAGGGCCTGCCCGCGCTGGTGACCATCACGCTGGCGCTCGGCGTGCAGCAGATGGCCCGCCGCCAGGCGATCGTGCGGCGGCTCCCCGCAGTGGAGACGCTCGGCTCGGTGACGACCATCTGCTCGGACAAGACGGGAACTCTTACCCGCAACGAGATGACGGTGCGTCACGTCGTCACCCGCGCGGGACGTTACGACGTGACCGGCATCGGCTACGAGCCGCGCGGGCACCTGGAGCGCGACGGGCGCCCGGTTGCCCTGGACACCCACCGCGACCTGCGCTCGCTGGTGACGGTGATGGCTGTGTGCAACGACTCCGACGTCGTGGCCGACGAGGGCCACTGGCGGGTGCTCGGCGAGCCGACCGAGGGAGCGCTGCGCACCCTGGGGCTCAAGGTCGACTTCGACCACACCACCTACCCCCGCATGGCCGTGGTGCCGTTCGAGTCCGAGCACAAGTTCATGGCCACCCTCAACACGACCCCGAGCGGCAACCGGGTGGTGCTGCTGAAGGGTGCGCCGGACCGGCTGCTGGAGCGCAGCAGCGACCAGCAGGGCGCGGACGGGTCGCGCGAGCCGTTGGACCGCGACTTCTGGGAGCGCCGGATCGACGCGCTCAGCACCGAGGGGCTGCGGGTGCTTGCCGCTGCGTCGCGGCCGGCCGATCCCGAGCAGACGGGTCTGGCCATCGACGACGTCGATGCCGGGATGACCTTCATCGGCGTCGTGGGCATCGTCGACCCGCCCCGTCCGGAGGCCATCGACGCGATCGCGACCAGCCGCGCGGCCGGCATCCGCGTCAAGATGATCACCGGTGACCACGCAGGCACGGCCGCGGCCATCGCGCGCGAGATGGGCATCACCGACAACGACGCCCGCCCGGCCGTGACGGGTGCCGAGCTGGAGACGGCGAGCAGCTCGCAGCTGCGCCGGATCGTGACCGAGACCGACACGTTCGCGCGCACCAGCCCGGAGCACAAGCTGCGCATCGTCAAGGCGCTGCAGGCCAACGGCGAGGTCGTGGCCATGACCGGCGACGGTGTGAACGACGCGCCCGCGCTCAAGAGGGCCGACGTCGGGGTGGCCATGGGCATCAAGGGCACCGAGGCCACCAAGGAAGCCGCGGAGGTCGTGCTGGCCGACGACAACTTCGCCACCATCGAGCACGCCGTCGAAGAGGGTCGGCGCATCTTCGACAACATCCAGAAGTCGGTCGTCTTCCTGCTCCCGACCAACGGCGCCCAGTCGCTCGTCATCCTGGTCGCGGTGCTGCTCGGCTTCACTCTTCCGCTCGACCCGGTGCAGATCCTCTGGATCAACATGGTCGTCGCGGTCACCCTGTCACTTGCGCTGGCCTACGAGCCGGCCGAGCGCGACCTCATGAGCCGACCGCCGCGCACGCCCGGCGGGTCGATCGTGGCGCCGCAGTATCTCGGTCACATCGCCTACGTGTCGGTGCTGATCGCCGGAGCCACTCTGCTGGTCTTCCAGCTCGCGCGCAGCCAGGGCTTGTCCCAGAGCGAGGCCCAGACGTGGGCGGTGACGATGCTGGCCCTCGGCCAGGCCGCCTACCTTCTCAACTCCCGCTACCTACGTGAGTCGAGCCTGCGCACCGAGCTGTTCACCACCAACCGGGTCGTGTGGGTCTCGATCGGTCTGCTCGTCGCGCTTCAGCTGCTCTTCGTCTACGCCCCGTTCATGCACACCTGGTTCGGCTCCGCACCGATCAGCGCGCAGGGCTGGCTCGTCCCCCTGGCGCTGTCGGTGGTCATCTTCCTCCTCGTCGAAGCCGGCAAGCGGGTGCTCCGGCGTGTGTACGTTTGACCGAGGCCATCGAAGGAGCTTGCGACCGTGACCGAAGCCCAGCCGATCGACGCACTGGGACCTGTCGACTTCGTCGTCGTCGAGTTCCCGGACGGCACACCCGCACCCGGGGGGTTCGAGCGCCTTCTCGCTCTCGCCGACCAGGGCGTCATCTCGATCCTGGACGTGGAGTTTCTGCGCCGTGACGGCGACGCCGTCCGTACGGTGGCGGTGTCCGAGCTGCCGGCCGCGGCGAGCGTCGACCTGAGCGTGTGGGACGGCGCCTCGTCCGGACTGCTCGACGACGACGACCTGGCGATGGTCGCCGAGCAGATGAGCGACGGTGCGGTGGCCGTCGCCGTGGTGTTCGAGAACCGTTGGGTGCTCGGCGTGGTCGGCGCCTGGACCGACGCCGGCGCACGGCTTCTGCTGGACGGTGGGGTGCCGGCCTCCGACCTGCTGGCGGCGCTCGACGCTGCTGAGACGAAGTGAGGGGACGACAGTGGGGCTTCTGAAGACAGCGGCCAAGGTGGCGGTGGCCAGCTCGGTCCACGGCCGCGTTCAACGGCGCCAGCAGCAACGATGGGCAGCCCAGGACGCGACGCCTGACGCGTCGGCATTCCCGGTGGGGATGGTGCCGGCACCACCGGCACCGCCAGCACCGCCGGCAGCGGCTGGTGCTCCCGCCATCGAGGCGCAGCTGGCACTGATCGCGCAGCTGAACGGGCTGCGTGAGGCAGGTGCCCTCACCGACGCAGAGTTCGAGGCGAAGAAGGCCCAGATCCTCGGCCTCTGAGGCTCAGGGCGACAGGGGCGCCGCTACATGACCTGGGTCAGCCCGCCGTCGACGACGAACACCTCGCCGGTCGTGTAGCGGTTGCGGACCAGCGCCAGCACCGCCTCGGCGCAGTCGTCCGGCGTCGCCGAGCGAGGAACGGGGGCTCGGGACGCGACGGCTGCGTGCATGGCGTCCCAGTCGTGCGTCCACGGCGTCTCGACCAGGCCGGGCGCGACGGCGTTGAACCGGATCGGCCCGTAGCTCTTCGCCAGCAGCGCGGTCATGTGGTTCAGCGCAGCCTTCGACATGGCGTAGGCGATGGACGAACCGACCGGGCGAAGGCCCGCGATCGACGAGACCGTCACCACGGCAGGGTTGTCGGACCGACGCAGGTGCGGGATGGCGCGCTTGGTGACCCACCAGGTGCCGAACACGTTGACGTCGAACGTGCGGCGCATGATCTCGTCGGTCAGGGCGTCGATGTCGCCGTGGTCGACGACGGTGGTCCAGCCGGCGTTGTTGACGAGGATGTCCAGTCGCCCGAACCGCTCCACCGCCGCATCGACAAGACCGTGGGCCTCGTCCACGTCGCTGATGTCGGCCCGGACGTACAGGGCGTCGCCGGTCAGGGACTCCGCCACAGCCAGTCCCGCCTGCTCCGACGAGGACGAGTTGACCACCACTCGGGCGCCGAGGGCGGAGAGTCGCCGAGCTACCTGCTCCCCGATGCCGCTGGACGACCCGGTGACAAGCGCGACTCGATCTCTCAGCTCACTCATGACGTCCGACGGTAGGGGAACGACGCCGCGAGGGTCTCCTGCACGCAGCCGCGACTCGGGTCGCGACGCGCTGCCTGGAGGACCCGCGCCGACTCCCGACCCATGAGCACCACTGCCAGCCAGAATCCTGAGCACAGGGACTTCGTCGTCGGCTCGGCGAGGACGGGGCCGACCCGTACCTCGGGGGAGCCGGTGCTGCCCGCACCACCTGTGACTCCAGCGGAGCGCGCATGTCCGGGCGCCGGCTCGCCCCGCTGCCGGTTCAGGCCGGAACGAGGTCTGCGCGGGGCGCGGCGTCGTGCAGCCCCTCCGGCACCACGAGCACGGGGCAGCAGCCGTGACGGGTACATGCCAGGCTGACGGTGCCCAGCGCGGGGTTCCTGATGGACGACATGCGGCGCGCACCGAACACCATGAGGTCGGCACGACGCGTGGCGTCGAGCATGACGGCGATGGGATCCCCTTCCCTCACCTCGCAGGTGACCGCCTGGGGCTGCGGGTACACGTCGGACACCTCGTCGACGAGGTCGGCGACCGTGCGCTCGGCCTGGTGCAGGCGCATTGCTCGGGTCACCTCGTCCATGCCGGTGGTGTCGACCACCATGACCGCCTGGACGGCCGCTCGCATCGGCTCGGCGTTGGTGAACGCCCAGACCAGTGCCCGCCGGGACTGCTCCGACCCATCCACTCCGACGACGATCACCGACATGTGTCTCACCTTCGACCTTTGAGCTCGTGCTGACCTCAATCGAGCCGACGTGCCTCGTTGTTACTGGCCAGTATGGACCACCATCGTCCAACCGGCATCCCCCGAAGCGCCGATAGTGATGAGGCGCTGGTCACGCGTGGTGTGCGAACGCGGGGTGTGCATGTCACCATCTGCCCATGCGCACCCCCAAGACCCTGATCATCACCGCCGTGATCAGCCTCTCCGCCGTCGGCCTCGTCGGCTGCGGAGGCGACGACACCACCGACGACACCACGGCCGCGGACACCCCCGCCGCCACGCCGACCGCCGAGGCACCGGCCACCGAGGAGACCACGCCCGAGGCCACCGACGACGCCATGTCCGGCGAGCTGACTGCTTTCGACGCCATCGACGCCGCGCTCGCGGAGGTACCTGGCGGGGTCGCCGTCGAGGGCGGGCAGACCGACGAGCAGGGCCGGCAGGTCTGGTACGTGCTCGTCCGCGACGCCAACGCCGCAGGCACTGAGCTCTACGTCGACACGATGACGGGCGAGATCGTCTCCCAGCGCGGCGAGGAGCTCCCGCAGGAGGCACAGGGTCAGCTGCCCGCGTTGACCGCGCAGGAGGGGATGAACGCCGCCCTCGCCGCCGTGCCCGACACCAGCGTGGTCGCGTTCGACCTCGGCACCGAGGACGGCGCGACGGTCTGGGCAGTCGTCGTGGGAGGTGCCTCCGGCGAGACCGAGGTGTACGTGGACGCGGCCACCGGCGGCATCGTCAAGACAGAGGCCACCGACTGAGCATCGGCCTGGCCGGCCCACGTATGGCGGTCATCCTGGCGGGTTGGCTTCGCGGCCAAGGGGGTGGCGCTCGTCGTGGTCGGGCTGCTGTTCGTCGCTGCCGCTCTTGCGCGCGACAAGGACGAAGCCGGTGGGCTCGACCAGGCGCTCCAGACGCTCACGCAGCAGCCCGCCGGACCTGTGCTGCTCACCGTCGTCGGCGTGGGGTTCGCCGCCTACGGCCTGTACTGCTTCGCCCGAGCAAGGTACGAGCGGCAGTAGGTGTGGGCTGGATCCGCCAGCCCGACAAGACCACCCCTCACCCCGGGCGATTCGAGGACGCCCCGGTTCATGTCCGCGGACGGGCCCTCAGGGCACCTGCGGTGCCGAGCACGACCCTCGGCGTGAGGCGGCCGTCGGCGAGCCCCAGCTCGACCAGGTCGGCGAACACCCGCCCACGCCGTGCCCCAGCACGGATGCCGGCGTCCACGAGCAACGGCGACCGGCCGAGGGCGGCGATCAGTCGAACGTCGCGATGGTGCCCACCCAGCGTCCGCCGCATCGCTCGGGCGTAGGCGCTCCCAGGGTCGGACGCGGTGACAGCCGCCCGTCCTGCCAGCGCACCGGAGAGTGCGGCGTAGAAGATGCCTTCGCCGGTGAAGGGGTTGACGAGCGACGCGGCGTCCCCGGCGAGCAGCAGCCGCCCCGCCGGCTGCGCCGGTCGACGCGACGCCAGCGGCAGGTGGTGCGCGCGCAGGTGCTGCGCGTCGCCCCCACCGGGCACGAAGGCCGCGAGGCGGTCCAGAAGCTGCGGCCGCGACGGCGGGCGGCCGCCACGCAGCAGCACCCCGTACCCCACGTTGGCCCGGTCGGTGCCGTCCAGCAGCGGGAACGACCAGGCGTAGGCGGGCCAGCCCGAACGGTCCATCCAGATGCGCTGCGCCGGCTCGGGGGCGTCCGCAGTCCAGGCGTCCGGCGCGTACCCCCGGATGGCGAGCGCGACGTGCCCCGGCGGCACCGCGGGTGCGCCCAGCTCCCGGCGGCTCACGCCGTTGGCGCCGTCAGCACCCACGACGACCCGGGCGGACGCGACGTCGTCGATGTCGACCCGGTCAGCGCGTACCCGCAGGTGCCGCACGGTGTGGCGGGTGAGGCAGGCCCCGGCCGCGACGGCGGCGTCCACGAGGCGCACGTCGAGCACAGCGCGCGGCACGACGTGCGCGGGCCTGGCCATGCGCTGGTCAGCGCGGCTGCCGTCGGTCGCGGTGAGCACGAGGCGATGCACGCCGCGGTGGCCGTCGGCCACACCCTGCACGCCGAGACCTCGCCACACGTCGACGGCATGCGGAGCAACCCCGTCGCCGCACGCCTTGTCACGGGGGAACTCAGCCGAGTCGAGCAGCAGCACGCGCGCGTCGGGTCGGGCCCGCAGGGCGCTCAGTGCCGCGGCACTGCCGGCGGGACCGGCTCCGACGACGGCGACATCCCAGAGCCCGGCGTCAATCACGCCCGCGATCCTTCCCGACAGCTGGAAGGCGTGCAGCCGGGCGTCTGACGGGGCGATTCGTGGCACACCGGCGGCGCACCTCGCAGAGCCTCGCGCGCGACCGCCCGTCTGATCAGCGGCTGAGCCCGGCTCAGCTCGCCCTTCTCGCCACGTGCCGCAGCGCGGCGGGAGCCCGGTGCCCGTCAAGGGTGGCCACGAGGTGGTCGGTGAAGACATCGGTGGCGCCGACCACGTCGGTGACCGTGCACCCGAGGGCGTCGGCACTCGCCCGGGCCCGGTCGGCGAAGGAGCCGTCGGCGACCAGCGCAGGCACCACCGTCGCGACGGGCGACCCGGCGCGCTCGGCCTGTCGAGCCACCGTCTCGGGTCGCTCGCCGGGCCCGGTGGCGTGGGCGACCCGCACGTCGCGCGGATGGCCCGAGCGCCCGCGCACGCTCGACCAACGACGTGCCGCCGTCTCCCACGCCTCGACCACGCGCGGGTCGGACGACCCGGCTGTCACGACCAGGACGCTGCTTGCGGGCGGAGTGCTCAGCGTGTCGAGCAGGTCGAACGGCCAGGACGAGGTGGCCATCAGCGGGGCAGGGAGCACCTCGACCGTGCGACGCGCACCGGCCAGCGTCGCGGCCGCTCCCGGCACGTCGTTGCCCAGGTGGTAGCCGTCGGCGAGGAAGAGCGGCAGCACCGCGGCTCGCACTCCGGGTGGGAGGGGAAGGTCGCCCGGCGGCGGCCCGCACAGCTCGAGGTAGCTGGCCCAGACGGGAGTCTGCATCCGGTCGGCAACGCGGTCACGGATGCTTGCGACGTCGCGGGCGTGGCGGGGGTCGCGGCTGCCGTGCGCGAGCAGCACGACGTGTGTGCTCATGCTCCCACCAGCGCCTCGGCACGCCCCGCGCCCGCTGCCGGCGCGTCGGTGCGTCCGGCGTCGAGCGGTCGCGGTGCGACGTCGTCGGCGACGGTGTGCGCGGCGTCCGGGCTGATGCGCGCGACGTCGCCGATCTCGTGGCGCAGCCGCACCACCTCACCGATCACCACGACAGCGGGCGGACGCGCGCCGGCCCGCTCGGCGATGTCGGCGATGTCGTCCAGCGTCCCGGTGAGCACTCGTTGCTGGCGGGTCCAGCCTCGTTCGATGATCGCTGCCGGAGTGTGCGCCGACCGGCCGCGGCTGACCAGGTGGTCGGCCACCGCCCGGATCGTCTTGGTGCCCATCAGCATCACGATGGTGGCGTCGCCGGGTGCCCCGTCGACCTGGCGGGCAACCTCGGGCAGGCCCGCGTGGCCGGACACCAGCACGAACGACGACGTGACTCCTCGATGGGTGAGCGGGATGCCCGCGGCGGCCGGGACGGAGGCCACGCTGGTGATGCCCGGCACCACCTCCACCGGCACGCCCGCGCGCACGCACGCCTGCGCCTCTTCGCTGCCGCGGCCCAGGATGAACGGGTCGCCGCCCTTCAGCCGTACCACCCGATGACCTTCCTGAGCGCGTTGGACGATGAGCTGGTTGATCTGCGTCTGCGTCAGATAGTGACGACCGGGCAGCTTGCCTGCGTAGTGCACCTCGACATCGGCGTCGAGATGGTCGAGCAGGCTGGCCGGCACGAGGTGGTCGACGACCACGACGTCAGCCTCGCGCAGTCGCCGCCACCCCCGCAGGGTGAGCAGGTCGGGGTCGCCCGGCCCGGCACCGACGAGGCTGACGTCTCCCCCGCCGGGGGCCGGCTTGCGGCGGCGCCGCAGCGGGATCTCGCCCGCGCGAACCTGCGCGGCGATCCCGTCCCGCACGGCCTGTGCCCGACGTGGATCCCCTCCCCCGCTGACCGCAACGGTGACGCCGTCGTCGGTGACCACCGAGGCCGCCGACCATGCCGGCGAGTGCTCGGCGGCCGACGCCCGCACGCTCCAGACCCTGCGGGCATCGGCGGCCGCCACGACAGACGCGTCCACCTCGGCGTCCCCCGTGGCAGCGTGCGCCAGCCACGCTTCGTCCACGTCCTGCCCGCGGAACCGGCGGGGGTGCCAGGTGAGCGCCACCGACTTGTCGGCGTCCCACAACGTCACCTCGGCGGAGGCGGTCGCGGCCACGACGTCGACCACTGCGCCGGCGTCGAGCAGGCGGGCGGTACGACGGGTGCCGACCGCCCCGGCGCCGACGACGAGCACGCGGCGTCCGGTCAGGTCGACGAACAGGGGGTGGGTGGGGTGGCTCATGGTGCTCCGATCGAGGTCGTGCGGGTCACGGGGGCGGACGGGCGTCACAGGTGCAGCCCGCACTCGGTCTTGCTTCGTCCCGGCCAGCGACCCGCGCGCGGGTCTTCGTCGTCGCTGACCGGGCGCGTACACGGCGCGCACCCGATGGAGCGGTAGCCGATCTGGGTCAGGGGGTTCTCCAGCAGCCCGTAGCGCGCGACGCACGCGGCGACCTGGTCGTCGGAGTAGGCCGCCAGCGGGTTGATCTTGATCAACCCCCGCCGGTCGTCCCAGTCGAGGACGGGCGTGCTCGCACGGTCGCCACCGTCGGCGCGACGGATGCCGCTGGCCCAGGCGTCGTAGCCGGCCAACGCCGCGTCCATGGGGGCACGCTTGCGCAAGGCGCAGCAGGCGTCGGGGTCGCGGCTCCACAGCTCGGCGCCAAGGTCAGCATCTTGCTCGGGCACCGACTGGGTCGGCCTCAACGACAGCACGGTCAGTCCGAGGTCGTGTGCCACGGCGTCGCGAAAGCCGAGCGTCTCGGTGAAGTGGTAGCCGGTGTCGACGAAGAGCAGGCGCGGGTCGCGCAGCGCCCGAGCGGCCAGCGTGGGCATGAGCGCGTCGGCGAACGACACCGCGACGGCGACGTGGCCGGGGCCCAGCGCCGTCCCGAACCAGCCCAGCAGGTCGACCGGGTCGGCGTCGTCGCCGAAGCGACGGCGTCCGTCGGCGAGCAGGTCGCGCAGCCGGGCGGTCCGGGCGGGATCGGCCGACGATGCTCCGGGCTCTGCTGCTGGGTCGGTGTCGACTCGAGCCGTCGTCATCGGACGTCCTCGGCGTCGGCGCGCACGGCCCACTCGGCGAACGACTCGCCGCCGGTGCGGGCGGCCTGGTAGCGGCGCAGCAGGCGCTCGACGTAGTCGGTCAGCTCGTCGGCCGGGACGCGGTGCCCGCGGACGGTCTCGCCGAACGCGGTGCGCTCCCCCAGCGACCCACCCAGGTGCACCTGGAACGCCTCGACCTGCTCGCCGTCCGGTCCGGGGGCGAGCACACCCTTGAGGCCGATGTCGGCCACCTGGAAGCGGGCGCACGAGTTGGGGCAGCCGTTGACGTGGATCGCGATCGGCTGGTCCATCTCGGGCACGCGCCGTTCGAGCTCGTCCACCAGCCGCGCGGCCAGCCCTTTCGTCTCGGCGATGGCGAGCTTGCAGAACTCGATGCCGGTGCAGGCCATGGCCGAGCGTCGGTAGACCGAGGGGGTGGTGCGCAGGCCGAGGGCTTCGAGCTCGGCGGCCAGGGTCGTAGTGCGCTCACCGGGCACGTCGAGAACCACCAGCTTCTGCTGGGCTGTCAGGCGGATCTGTCCGCTGCCGTGCTGCTCGGCGAGGTCGGCGACGCGCTGCAGGATCGTCCCGCTCACCCGACCCACCGTCGGCGCCGCGCCGACGTAGAACAGCCCGTCGCGCTGCTCGTGGACCCCGACGTGGTCGCGGGCACCGCGGGACTGCGGCGGCTGCGGCCCGTCGACCAGGCGGCGCTTGAGGTAGTCGGTCTCGAGCACCTCCCGCAGCCGCTCCGGTCCCCAGTCGGCAACCAGGTACTTCAGGCGAGCCTTGGTGCGCAGCCGCCGGTAGCCGTGGTCGCGGAACAGCGCGACCACGGCCTCCCACACCTCGGGCACCTCGTCGAGCGGCACCCATGCCCCGAGCCGGACGGCGAGCTTGGGGTTGGTGCTGAGCCCTCCGCCGACCCACACATCGAAGCCCGGGCCGTGCTCGGGGTGCTCGACGCCGACGAAGCTGAGGTCGTTGACCTCGTGCGCGACGTCCTGGTGCGGCGATCCGGAGACAGCCGACTTGAACTTGCGCGGCAGGTTCGCGTACTCGGGGTCACCGAGGTAGCGCCGCACGATCTCGTCGATTGCCGGCGTGCCGTCGAGCACCTCGTCGGCTGCCCGTCCGGCGACCGGCGACCCGAGCACCACGCGCGGGGTGTCGCCACAGGCCTCGGTGGTGCCCAGCCCGACGGCTTCGAGCCGGTCCCAGATCGCCGGCACGTCCTCGATGCGCACCCAGTGCAGCTGGATGTTCTGCCGGTCGGAGATGTCTGCGGTGTCGCGGGCCAGCTCGGTGGAGATCTGGCCGATGACGCGCGCCTGCTCGCTGGTCAGCGCGCCGGCGTCGGAGCGCACCCGCAGCATGAAGTACTCGTCGTCGAGGTCCTCCGGAGGCAGCGAAGCCGTCGCGCCGCCAGGGATGCCGGGTCGACGCTGGGTGTAGAGCCCGTACCAGCGAAACCTGCCGCGCAGGTCGTCGGCGGGGATCGAGGCGAATCCCTGCTTCGAGTAGACCTGCTCGATGCGGGCGCGGACGTTCAGGCCGTTGTCGGCGGCCTTGAACTCCTCGTTCGCGTTGAGCGGGGTGCGGTCACCGGCGGCCCACTGGCCATGGTTGACCGGGGGGCGGGCAGACCGTGGCGGGCGGCCGGGGGCGCCGGAGACGGCGGGCAGCGCGCCGGTGTCGGTGTCGGGGGGGCTGGCGGTCACGAGCGACTCCTCGGGAGTCGAGCGGCGCTGGGTTCCGGGTAGCCGACACCTCAACGCACGCGTCGGCTCCTGGAGGGCCTGACGCCGCGCGGGTGGATGGGGCGGCGGTCAGGCGGTGACACACATGGTCATGGGCATGCACATGCAGCGACCAACCGTCGCGCGCACGTCCCGTGGAGCCATGGCGCGGGAAGGTAGCACCTGGATCGCTGCGTCGTCACCCGCGAGGCGCGTGTCGCTGGTGTGTGTGCTCCGCGCCCCAAAGGTCGGGTGATCGTGGTAGTCCTTGACGCCGGCGTGCTCGCGACGTGGCCCGGGTCTTCGCCACGACCCCTGCGCACGTTGCCGATGGGCGGACGTGTCGGACCCTCGCCTTACCGTTGTGCTACACCGCCGACGTTGATGGGGGACCGTGGACCACGACTACCTGACCTCGATGCTGCGCCACCACCCCGGGTGGCGGCTGCTGCGCGCGGGCAACGCCGCGTTCGTCGCCAGCGTCCTGCACCGCGTGTTCGTCGCCGGCAACGCCCGCACGATCGCCGAGCCCGCCCTGCTCGAAGCCGTCGACGACGCCCTCTACCAGCAACGACAGGTCGATGCCGACGCGCTGCCACGCTCGGCGAAGGAGTACGTGAGCGAGTGGACGACGCCGGAGAAGGGCTGGCTGCGTTCCTTCTACCCAGCCGGTTCGGACGTCGCGTCCTACGACATCACGCCCGCGGCCGAGAAGGCGCTCGTCTGGCTCGAGTCGTTGACCCAGCGCAGCTTCGTCGGCACGGAGTCACGGCTGCTGACGGTGCTGCGGCTGCTGCAGCAGATCGTCGAGGAGTCCCAGGACGACCCCGCCGAGCGCCTCGCGGTGCTGCAGCGCCGCCGCGCAGAGATCGACGCTGAGATCGCCCTGGTGCACAGCGGGCAGGTCACCGTGCTGGACGACACCGGCGTGCGCGATCGCTTCCAGCAGTTCGCGTCGACCTCGCGCGAGCTGCTCTCGGACTTCAGAGAGGTAGAGGCCAACTTCCGCGCCCTCGACCGAGGCGTGCGCGAGCAGATCGCGGCCTGGGACGGCGCTCGCGGCACGCTGCTCGACGAGGTGCTCGGCGAACGCGAGGCCATCGCCGACACCGACCAGGGCATCTCGTTTCGCGCCTTCTACGACTTCTTGATGGGTGCTGCGCGCCAGGACGAGTTCGACCACCTGCTCGACGCCGCCCTGGCCCTGCCCGCCCTGCGCGACGCCGACCCGAACCTGCGCTACGTAGTCGCCGACTGGCTGCGGGCAGCCGACGGCGTCCAGTCCACCGTCGCTGCCCTCTCGCACCAGCTGCGACGCTTTCTCGACGACCGCGCCTACCTGGAGAACCGCCGCATCGCCGGGCTCATGCAGTCGATCGAGGCGCACGCGCTGCGGCTGCGTGACGACCCGCCGCCGGGGACGGCGATGCTGATGAACGAGGCCAAAGCGGATGTGTCGGTCCCGATGGCACGCCGGCTGTACGCGGCTCCCCCGCGCATCAGCCTCGACACCGCGCCGGTCGAGGCCGGCGACGACGACACGCCGACAGACGGGCTGTTCGACCTGGTGGCCGTCGACCCTCAGCGGCTGCGCGACGCGGTAGCGGCGACGCTGGCTTTCCGCGACCAGGCCACGCTGGCGCAGGTGCTGGCCGAGCACCCCGTCCAGCAGGGGCTGGCCGAGGTGATGACCTACCTGTCCGTGGCAGACGGTGACGGCCGCGCCGTCTTCGACCCGGGTGCCAGCGAGCAGGTGTCGTGGCAGACCCCGTCCGGCGGGGTGCGCGCCGACGTCCCGCTCGTCGTGTTCACCGGAGGCGCCGATGAGTGAGCCCACCCTGTCGGCTGCGGTCGTGCCGCTGCTGCGCGGCATCGTGCACGCCGACGAGCACCCCAGCGCCTGGGAGGCCGTGCTTCGCCTGGCCCCGCAGGCGCTGGACTACCTGCGCCCGCTCGGGCTGGAGGTCACGGTGGACGAGGCGGAGGGCTACGCCTACGTCGTGCCGATCGAGCCGGTCGAGGGTGAGCCGGACGTGCCCCGGCTCGTCGCCCGCCGCCAGCTCTCGTACCGGGTGAGCCTGATGCTCGCGCTGCTGCGTCGGCGGCTGCTCGAGCTCGACTCCCAGGGGGACGAGACCCGGTTGGTGCTGACCCGCGACGAGGCCGTCGAGCTGGTGCGCACCTACCACCCGCTGCGCGCGCAAGAGGCGAAGCTGGCCGACGCCGTCGAGGCCGACCTCAACAAGATCGTCGAGCTAGGGTTCTTGCGCCGTCTTCGCGGCCAGGCGCACACCTTCGAGGTGCGCCGGGTGCTGAAGGCCTTCGTGGACGCTCAGTGGCTCGCCGACTTCGACCAACGGCTGGCCGCCTACCTCGACGAGGAGCAGCAGGCGTGAGCGACGACATCGAGCTCGACCTGTTCGGCGAGCAGCCGGGCGGCTTTCGCCTGCGCCGTTTCGAGCTGCGCAACTGGGGCACGTTCGACCGCCAGGCGTGGTCGGTGCGCCTGGACGGCGACAACGCGCTGCTCACGGGTGACATCGGCTCCGGAAAGTCGACGCTGGTCGACGGACTCACCACGCTGCTCGTCCCGCCGGCCAAGATCTCCTACAACAAGGCCGCCGGCGCGGAGTTCCGCGAGCGAAGCGTCACCTCGTACGTGCTGGGACACTACAAGTCCGAGCGAGGGTCCGGCACCAGCGCCAAGCCGGTGGCACTGCGCGGCACCGACCAGTACTCGGTGCTGCTCGCGGTCTTCGACAACGCGGCGCTGGGCCAGACCGTCACGCTGGCGCAGGTGTTCTGGTTCCGCGACCACTCCGGCAGCCCGGCCAAGCTCTTCGTCGTCGCCGAGGGCGAGCGGTCGATCCAGGCCGACTTCGCCGACTTCGGCGCCGACATGTCCGCGCTTCGCTCGCGCCTACGCGCATCCGGGGCGTCGCTGTACGAGGCGTTCGCGCCCTACGCGCAAGACTTTCGCCGCCGTTTCGGTATCGCGCACCCCCAGGCACTCGAGCTGTTCCACCAGACGGTCTCGATGAAGTCGGTCGGCAACCTGACCGACTTCGTCCGCGCCCACATGCTCGAACCGCCGGACGTCGCCCCGCGCATCGCCGCACTCATCACCCACTACCAGGACCTCACGCGGGCCCACGACGCCGTGCTCACGGCGAAGGCCCAGGTCGAGGCGCTCGAGCCGATCGTCGCCGACCTCGACGGGCACGTCGCCGCCGTCGCCGAGGCCCGAGCGTTGCGCGGGCTGCGCGACGCGCTGCGCACCTATGTCGTCGAGCGCAAGGTGGCCCTGCTGCACGAGCGGGTGCAGCGCCGTGAGGGTGAGCGGGCGCGGGCACAGCGACGCCGCGACGAGACCGGGGAGCGCAGAGAGCAGGCTCAGCACACCCTCGCCGACCTGCGCACGGCGATCGCGACCAACGGCGGCGACCGGCTGACCCAGCTCGACGTCGAGATCGAGCAGGCTCGGCACCGGCGTGAGGCCAAGCGTCGCGCGTCTGACGAGTTCGCTCGGCTCTGCGCCCAGATCGGTCTCGAGCCACCCACCTCGTCGGCCGAGTTCGAGACACTGGCCGGTCGCCTCGCTGAGGCCATGGACCGCTCCGACGCTCGCCGAGGGGAGATCGAGAACCGGCAAGCCGAGATCGCCGTCGCCACCCACACCAGCAGCGAGAGGGCCGACGCGCTGCGCGTCGAGGTGGCCGGCCTGGCTCGACGCACGAGCAACATCGACGAGCGGGTGGTCGGCATCCGCACCGTGATGTGCGAGGCGCTAGGCATCGAGGCGTCCGACCTGCCGTTCGCCGGCGAGCTGATGCGAGTCGACGACCCCGAGTGGGAGCCGGCTGCCGAACGACTCATGCGCGGCTTCGGCTTGTCGCTGCTGGTGCCCGACCGGCACTACGCGCAGGTGGCGCACTGGGTCGACGACACCAACCTGCGCGGACGGCTGGTCTTCTACCGGCTGCGTGGCGCTGCGCACGCCGAGCCGCCTGGCGACGAGCGTTCGCTGGTGCACAAGATCGACGTGCGTCCCGGGCTGCCCGCGTCGGCGTGGGTGGCCGCCGAGGTCACCCGCCGGTTCGACCTCGTGTGCGCGCGGACGCCGGAGGAGTTCCGCCGAGCCGGGCGGGCCGTCACCCGCAACGGCCAGGTCAAGGGTGCGGGCAACCGGCACGAGAAGGACGACCGGTACCCCCTGGGCGACCGGCGCCGCTACGTGCTCGGGTGGAGCAACGAGGCCAAGCGTGAGGCCCTGGCCGCCGAGCTGAGCAGGCTGACGCGCACGCTGGGCGCCCTTCAGGTCGAGCAGAAGGCCCTCGCCGAGGAGAACCTGCACCTGGGCCAGCACGCCCAGGCGGTGGCCGTGCTCGGCAGCCGCGAGTCGTTCGCCGATCTCGACTGGCAGCACGAGGCTGTGACGATCACGTCGCTGGAGAGCGAGGCGGCCTCGCTGCGCGCGGCGAGCGACGTGCTCGACGAGCTCACGAGACGTCTCGGCGCGGCCCAGAGCGAGGCGGCCGGTCTGACGGAGCAGCTGGCACGCCACGACGCCGAGATCGGCAAGCTGGGCGGCCAGATCGATGCCGACTACTCGGCCGTCACCGACCTCGAGCACGAGCGGACCACCCTGGAGCCGGTGCCAGTGGAGGTGGTCAGCGACCTCGACGCTCGTCTGGGTGCCGAGTCCGGCGAACGCGGGCTGACGGTCGAGACGTGCGACGCCGTCGAGCGACGCGTACGTGACGGCCTCCAGCAGGCGATTGACATCCACGACAGTCGCGCCGGTCGGCTCGCCGAACGGATAGTCGCGGCGATGACGCGGCTGAAGAACCGCTGGCCGCTGGCGACGCAGGAGATGGACGCCGCAGTCGAGGCAGGGTCGGAGTACCGCACGCTGCACACCAGGCTGGTCGACGACGACCTCCCCCGGTTCGAGGACGCCTTCAAGCAGCAGCTCAACGTCAACGCGATACGAGAGGTCGTCGGGTTCCGCACCGCGCTCGACACCGCTCGCGCGGGCATCCGCCGGCGCATCGACACGATCAACGCCTCGCTGCGCGACATCGCCTACCAGCCCACCACCTACATCCAGCTCGAGCCGACGCCGTCGGAGGACGCTGACGTGCGCGACTTCGGCCGGCTGCTGCGCGAGTGCACCGAAGACACCGTCACCGGCCCCGGCAACGAGCAGTACTCCGAGGCGAAGTTCTTGCTGGTCAAAGATCTGGTCAGCCGCTTCCAGGGGCGCGAGGGACGCACCGAGGAAGACCGTCGCTGGACCGCCAAGGTCACCGACGTGCGCACGTGGTTCCGCTTCGCAGCCAGCGAGCGCCGCCTCGACGACGGCAGCGAACAGGAGCACTACACCGATTCCGGCGGCAAGTCCGGCGGCCAGAAGGAGAAGCTGGCCTACACCGTGCTGGCGGCGAGCCTGGCCTACCAGTTCGGGCTCGTCTCCGGTGAGGTGCACAGCCGCACGTTCCGCTTCGTCGTGATCGACGAGGCGTTCGGCCGCGGGTCCGACGAGTCGGCCAGGTTCGGGCTCGAGCTGTTCCGACGGATGGGCCTGCAGCTTCTCGTCGTGACGCCGCTGCAGAAGATCCACGTGATCGAGCCCTACGTCGCGCACGTGGGCTACGTGCACACCAAGGGCGGGCAGACGGCGATGGTGCGCAACGTCACCATCGAGGAGTACCGCAAAGAGAAGGCCGCGGTGTCGGCGGCCCGCGCGTCGGCGTAGGTCGAGGTGGCCGCCGCTCGCGTCTGGACGCGCCCGGAGGACGTCCGGGCCGCCGTGGCGAAGGAGTGGACGTCGGGTCGGTTGCTCGCCACCCGCGTCCCGCTCGACGTGGTACCTGACGATGTACGAGTCACGCCGCCGACGGCGTTTCCCTTGCGCGTGCGCCTGCGTGGACCAACGGCGAGCGAGCTCGGCACCCGTTTCGACGAGGCACGCCAGTGGGCGGCACGGCACCAGTCGGCACGCGGCTACCGGGTGGAGAGCGAGGCGCGGGCGTCGCGGTCGCTGGGGACGCAGACGGTGCCCGCGGCCGGCGTGCTCGACACCTACGACGATGCCGTCGACCTCGTCGGCCGACGCCTCGAGGCGGCAGCCTTCGACGCGCTGGTGCAGCAGACTCCCCCACGCTCTCGGTGGTACCTAGCGGCGCACCCGCTGCGGGTGCTCGACATCGGAGCGGACTGGGCGGGCGTCCTGGCGGTCGCCGACTGGCTGCGCTCGCACCCGAACCCGCAGGTGTACGTACGCCAGGTCGACCTCCCCGGCGTGCACACCAAGATCGTCGAGCGCCACCGCCAGACGATCGCCGCGCTCGTCGATGACGGACGCCCGCGGGCCCGGATGAGCACGATGCGGGCCTTCGAGTCGGCCTACGGGTTTCGCAGCCGTCCCGCTCGTGTCCGCTTCCGAGCACTCGACCCCGCGACCGCCCCGGTCCCCGGACTGGTGGACGTCACGGTGAGCGTCGACGAGCTCGCGGGGCTGTCTGCGCGGGTGCGCAGGGTCGTCGTCGTGGAGAACGAGGTGTCGATGCTGGCGTTCCCCGAGATGGCCGAGGGCCTTGTTATCTGGGGGGCGGGCAACCAGGCGCCGGAGCTGCTCGGCGCGATCAGGTGGCTGCACGACGTCGACGTGCACTACTGGGGCGACATCGACACGCACGGCTTCGCCATCCTCGACCGGCTGCGGGCGGTGCTGCCGAACACCACGAGCATGCTCATGGACCGTGCGACGTTGCTGGAGCACCGCGACCGATGGGGGCGTGAAGCCGAGCAGGCGAGGCGAGACCTTGAGCATCTGACCGACGACGAGGCGCAGCTCTACGCAGACCTGTGTGCCGACACCTGGGGCTCGCAGGTACGCCTTGAGCAGGAGCTGATCCGATTCGGCGCCGTCGCGCAAGCCACCGCTCACCTGTGACTTGGGCGTCCGCCGCCAAGTACCGGTGAGCAGCGACGAGGTGTGCTCAGCCGACGATGACCTCACTTCCATGGCAGCCGTCGACCCGACCCGCCTGAAAGCGGACTTGTCGTGCCGTCGTGGATACCTTCGACGCGACCATCCTCGTCGTTGGCGCGAGCCCGTTCACTGATGCCGCCAGGTCCGTGCAGATCCTCAGCCGGTTGCAGTGTGTGCCTCCGATCGCACCCAAAGAGGTGGGTGGGGCGGGATCACTGGCTGTTGTTGCGGAGTGTGGCCAGACGAGCGAACGCCCCCGGGTTGTGGTCCCGGGGGCGTTCGATGGTGGGCTCGCGCGTGGGGCGCTGTGGGCTAGTCGCGGCTGTGGGAGTGCCGGGAGACGCTGTCGGTCATGTCGCGCGACCAGTCGTTCGTGTGGTCTGCACTGGCGTGGCGGGAGACGTTGGTGCGGCTGATGTCGCGGTCACTCGTCGTGTCGGGGGCGGGGATGCTGGCGTTCACACCACTGATGGGGGGTGCAGCCGCCGCGCGTGAGTGCGACACGCGGCTGGGTTCGGACTCAGATGCCTTGCTCGGCTTGGAGGCTCGCGAGGTCGACGTGACGTCGTCGTCGCGGTCGTCGTCGTCCAGGGTGTAGATCAGGGTGATCTTGTCGTCGCGCTTCATGGCTGCTGTCTCGGTCGTCGAGGCGGTGCTGCTCGGCACGGTCAGGAATCCGACGGCGAAGAGGCCGGCGAACGTGGCGATGCCGGTACGGATCAGGGTGTCCTTCATGGTGACTCCTCCGGGATGGGGTGGACGCCGGGTGCGTCCTGGTTGCGCATACCGTCGCGACGCAGAATTGGACCGGTGTGAGACCACGATGAGGGTGTTCTCATCGGCGCAGTCATCGATGGTCGTGCCCCGCATCAGTTCTGGGCGATGGCAGGCAAGGACTCGCCTCGGCGTGAGGTCCCGGGGTTGCGCCGTGACCGGGCAGAGAGGGGCAGCGATGCCCGCCGTGGGCTGTCATTTCGGCTCTCGGCCGTGGGCGCTGTGGCCTTGCCCATGCAGATGGTCCCTGGTGCCCCGGCCGGAGTCCCTCGGGCTAGGCCAGGGGGATCGCGCCTGTCAGGGCCACGGGAACCCGACGACTCGCCCGTCCCGGACGCCTTGAGGCGGTCGCAGTCGCCCGTCCCGACCAACGTGAAGCTGACGTCATGGTGAGTGCTGGTTGTCCACAGCGCCGGCACCGGTGCCAAGGGCGTTCGGCGGTACGACGTGCGCTTCTGGCGGTCTCGCACCACTCCTGGCCTGGGCAAGCCTTGAGCGGCGTTGTCCGTCGGTGATCATGGTGCCGCTCGCCCATCCCCTTCCGGCCGCGCCGTGATCGGGCACCCGACCGTTCAGGGTGTCCTCTCACGCTCGGGCGACACGGTCAGCTGTCGTGCCGGACGCCGTCTGGGCGCAGCGCGTGCGCGTGACGGTCCAGCACTGCCCGCACCGACCTCAGGTCGGGGCGCTCGGCAGGGTCCAGCGCGGTCATCCGCCCGATGAGGGCCGCGAGCTCGGCGGGTACGCGCCGTGACCTGCGCAGTGGGCGGGGCGGGCGGACCGGTCCGTACCCCTCCCGGTACCGGGGGTCGTCGACGGGGTAGGGATCACGCCCGGACAGCGCTTCGAGCAGCAGCAGCCCCAGACCCCACACGTCAGTGGCAGAGGTGACCAATCCGTGAGCGGCCTGCTCGGGAGACAGGTAGCCGGGGGTTCCGGAGGAGCTGTCCCATATTCGCTGAGGGCCGGCGAGCGAGAGATCGATCAGGCGGACGACGCCACCGGTACGCACGGCATTCGCCGGTTTGATGTCGCCGTGCACCAGGCCGTGGTGATGCAGGTAGCCCACGACGGAGGCGAGCTGTCGGCCCATCTCGGCCACGTCGCGGGCCTGCAGGGGTGCGTGTTCGTCGAACAGGTGCCCCAGCGTCTCACCGGGCAGTGTCTCCAGCACGACGCTCACCGGCGGGTCGGCATGCACCTCGTAGGCGCGTACGAGGTGCGGGTGGGTCAGCGACGTGAGCACCGTCCCCTCGTGCAGCAGCCGGTCGCGCGCTTCCTGGCTCGCTCCCGCGCGAGACCGCTTGACCACCACCGGACACTCCCGCTCCGCGCTCCAGGCCTCGTACACCTCGAACGAGCGGCCCTCATGCACCAGATCCCGCAGCTCGTATCCCGGCAGGGGGTCACCTGTCATGACGGCACCCCCACCAGCATCCCGTCGCTGATCTCGATGACCTCATCGGCCGCGTCCAGCACGAGGGGGTCGTGGGTGGCGACCACAACCGTCCGGTCCGTGGCCAGCCGCTGCAGCGTCGTCACCAGATCGCGAGCCGCGGGCCCGTCAAGGCCAGTGGTCGGCTCATCGAGAACCAGCACCCGAGCGTCGACCAGCAGCGCCCGCGCCAGAGCGATCCGCTGTCGTTGTCCGCCACTGAGCAGGCGCCCCCGCTGACCAAGTCGCGCGTCCAGGCCATCCGGCAACGCGGCCACGGTCGTGCCCATGCCCGCCCGCTCCAGCGCTCGCCAGATCTGGGTGTCCGTCGCGGACGGATCGGCGAAACCGACATTGTCCCGCACGCTGGCATCCATCACCGGGGCCTCTTGCAGCAGCACCGACACCGAGGTGCGCACCATCGCAAGAGGCAGGTCGCGCAGGTCCGCCCCGTCGAGCCGCACCGCGCCCTCACCCGGATCGGCCAGCCTGCCCAACAGCCGCACCAACGTCGACTTCCCACTTCCGCTGGGCCCCGCCAGCGCCACCAGCCGACCAGGGGCACACGTGAACCCCACGCCATGCAGCACAGGACCCGCGGCACCTGCGTAGGCGAACGTGACCGTGTCAACCTCCAGAAGCCCCTGCACGTCGTCCAGGACGATCGGGTCACGTGCCTCGGGCAGGCCGCTGGGCAGGTCAAGAACCTGGATCACTCGTTCCGCGCCAGCCGCGGCAGACGCCAGATCGACACCGAGGTCGCCCAGGTCGCGCAACGGGCGGACAAGCTGGGACATGTAGGTCAGGAACACCAGCAGGCCCCCCAGGGTGAGGCGCTCATCGGCGAGCGCCCAGACACCCAGCGCGATCACGCTCAGCAGGCCCAGCAGCTCCATCAGGTCGACGATCAGCGGGTAGGTGGCCCGCAGCCGCGCTGCGGCCAGCTCCGCGACGACGACGGCACGGCCCTCCCGCTCGAAGCGGCGCTGCTCCTCACCCGCACGACCGTGCACCTGCACCAGCGGAAGCACCGCCAAGCTCTCCTCGGCCACCGACGCCATCGACCCGGTGCGGCGACGCTTCTCCCGCGAGACCGTCTTCACCCGCCCCGCGAAGTAGGCGGCTGCCCACCAGAACAGCGGCGCCACCACGAAGGCCACCAGCGCCAGCACCCAGTCCAGCAGCAGAAGAGCGCCAGCGAAGAACACGACCCGCGCGATCGCCCCGATCCCGTCCAGAATCCCCAGCAGCAGGTTCTCAACAGACCGGGCGTCACTGGTGAGCCGTGTGAGCAGGTCACCCGCACGCTGCCGGTCCACCACATCCGAGGGCACCGAGTGCAGATGAGCCAGAACACGACGGCGCACATCCAACGAGACGTTCTCCCGCAGCCACGCAGTCACATACTCGTCCACCCAACCCAGCGCACCACTGAGCACAGCGAGCGCGACATAGACCGCGGCCAGCCCAGCCAGAGGAGCCACATCGGCAGGCACCAACACGTCATCCACGACCCGCTGGAACAGCCAGATCTCCAGGGTCTCGATAGCCGGGAGCGCTACGGACACCACCAGCAGCACCACAACCAGCCCACGCCGCCTTGTCAGCTCCGGCTTGAAACGCCGAAGCAGCGACCGGATCGGGACGGTCGGAGTTGCCTCAACCAGCCCCACACCCTCAGCCTCGGGGCGCAGCACCTCCCCGAGCCTGGCGCGCAGCGCGCGGCGGCGTCCTGACCATCCGCTCTGGTCAGGACGCCGCCGCTCCGCCGCTCCGCCCACAGGGTCAGCTCGACGAGCTACGACGCATACGACGACGACGCATACGACGACGACGCTGCCGGCGCCGACGACGACGGCCAGGGTTGTCGCTGCTGGAGTCTGCCGACCTCCCGCGCCGCGCCGGCGCCATCGCCACGAACAATCCAGAACGCGCCATGAGGCACTCCCTTCATCCTGGGATGAGCCCGCTGCTCAACCACTGGACAGAACAATCACCGGCGCACATGAGACCGCAATGAGACACACATGAGAGCCCTCTCATCCACGAAACGTCATGTCGATGGCCGCCTCGATCGTGGACTCGACGTGCACCCGCCCACGTCAAGCAACAGATCAATGCGGGTGTCCGGCGGGCTGGTCAGGACGAAGTCGTCAGCGATGGGTCGGTCGGCGGTGCCGGTGCTGTGCGGCGCGATCTGGGTTGGCAGGCGTGGCACGACGACCTGATGGATGCGCGGGGGCACAGGGAGATGAGCGCTTCATCGCCGGCAACCGGCGTCATCGCACCACGGCCTGACGTCCTCGTTGGCGTGGGACGGCGGAACCGGCCCGACGCTCGGCCTGCTCGACCGACACCCCGTCGGCCTGCTCGACGAGCTGGCGCAGGCTGTCCGACGGCGCCACGTCCAGCTCGGCGCGCAGCATGCGCGTGACTCCCGCGTAGTAGCGACGGGCTTCGTCGACGTTGCCGCAAGCGACGTGCACGGCCAGGACGGCGCGGTGGGCGCTTTCGCGCAGCGGCTCGGCCCGTACCGACGCCATCGCCGCCTCCAGAGCCCAGATCGTCTGCCCGGCGGTCAGCAGTCGCTGGCTCAGCAGCTCCAGCGCGTGCAGGCGCAGCAGCCGCAGTCGCTCGCGGGCCAGAACCACCCAGTCCTCGTACCAGCCGGGCAACAGCTCGCCGGCATCGACGAGAACGCTGTACCGATCCGCCGGTTCCAGGGCACCGGTGCCGTCGGCGACCCCTCGCGCCCGAGCAGTCAGCAGTTCGGTGTCGAGGGCGACGCCGGCGACGAGCGACAGGCTCTGCTCGTCGGACGAGACGAGCCCCGGCCACTGCCGGTTCAGCCGCCAGAGCGACGTTCGCAGGTTGCCGCTGGCGCGCTCGTCCGGGACGTCCGGCCAGAGGGTTCCGGCCGCGACGACCCGTCCGGTCGGACCGTGGACCGCCAGCAGCGCCACGAGCCGCTGGCACCCCGAGGTCACCAGCACCTCGTGCCCGTCACGACGCAGGACGAAGCCGTTGAGCATCTGCAGCGAGTCACCTGGCGGACGAGAGGTGGGCATCTGCGACATGGTCGACATCCCCGGCGAGCAGTGGCGTTGAGTGCCCACCATGGGCCTATCCCCGGCCGACGTCAACCCCTCGTGGATGACAGGTGGCAGATCAGCCGGCATCGAGCGATTCCAACCACTCTCCCACCATTTCAGTGACTTCCTGACGGTTGCTTGTGATTCCTACGACGGCCGTGTGCCCCGCGGCGTCGAGGCTGCGAACCCGGGCACGAAAGCCCTGCTCGTGGCCCGCCTCGAACCACACCGACACGGCCAGGAGCGCATGCGGAGGGTGCTGCTCGTCCGTGGGTAGGGACACCCCGACACACCTCCCGGGCCGAGACCGACGGTCAGTCGGAACGGGCAGCGATGACGTCCACGGTGACACCCAGCGCTCCTGCGTTGGTGAGGGTCAGCGTCCGGGGTCCCCCCGTGACCATGCCCGCCAGCACCCCGTCGTTGGCCACGAGCAGTGCCCCCGTCACCGTGATCGCCGTCCCCGTGTCGGCGCCGTTGACCGGCGTCAGCGTGACAGTCGCAGGGTTGCTCGTCGTGTCGAGCACCGAGATGGCCAGCAGCGACACCGACCCTGCGGCAGCCAGCAGCTCCACGGTCTTCTCCGGGGCTGCCCCACCGGCGGCATCGAGGCTGATCGTCGCCTGGGTGACGGTCTCGGGGTTGATCTCGACGCTCGTCGACACCTCAGGGCCATCCTTGACCTTGACCCACGTCGACACGTTCACCTTGGTCATCGCTACCTCCTGCTCGTGCAGGGGCCAGCCGAGCCCCCAGGGCAGGGCGGGTCCGCTCGCGGATGCCGTCAGCGTGGCCAAGCCTTGTCACCGCGGCGTCACCCTCTCCGAGGGGTGACGCACCTGTGACGACGTGGTGACGGACCCCTGGCGATGCTGCCGTCACCGACGTCGCCGAGGAGTCACCATGCCAGCCACGCTCACGTATCCGGGCGTCTACATCCAGGAGATTCCGAGCGGCAGCCGCACGATCACCGGCGTGGCCACCGCGGTCGCCGCGTTCGTCGGCAAAGCCAGCCGGGGACCGGTCGACGTCCCCGTGCCGATCACGTCCTACGGCGACTTCGAGCGGGTGTTCGGCGGCCTGAGCCGCGACAGCGGCCTCGGCTACGCCGTTCGCGACTACTACCTCAACGGCGGCAGCCAGGCGGTGGTCGTCCGGCTCGGCGGTGGCGCCGAGAGCGCCACGGCGGACGTGGACGGGGCGGTCGAGCTGGTCGCCATCGGGCCCGGCACCTGGGGCAACGCCCTCGAGATCGAGGTCGCGCATGCGAGCGAGCCGGAGGCGTCGTTGGTCGCGGCCCAGCAGGGCGTGGCGGCGTCCGAGCTGTTCCATCTGACCGTGCGCGAAGGCAGCGCCGCCCAACCACGCTTCACCGAGACCTACCCGAACATCACCCTGTCCGACGGGCCGCGGCGCATCGACACGGTGCTGCGTGGCTCCCAGCTCGTCGACGTGGCCGACGGCTTCACGCCGCCGACGTCCGGACGGCCCAGCGAACGCCACAGCGGTCAGACCCCGGCGGCCTTCTACGCCGCGGGTGCTGCCGGTGGTGGCACCGACGGCACCGACACCGTCGCCCTGGGGCTGGATGACTACGTCGGCGGGGTCGGCGACACGTTCGAGTCCGACAAGCTGGGGCTCTACGCGCTGCTGGACGCCGACCTGTTCACGCTGCTCTGTCTTCCGCCGTCGAGCCCGGATGGTGACCTGCCCGCCGCGCTGTGGGCGACGGCACTGTCGCTGTGCGTCCGCGAACGGGCGATGCTGCTGGTCGACCCGCCGTCCGGCGAGACCGTCGCCACCATCAGAACGTGGGTGGACGGACGCGGCCTGACCGCCGACGGGCGCAACGGCGCCGTCTACTTCCCGCGCATCATGCGGGCGGACCCGCTGCGCGACGGCGCCCTGCGCACCTTCGTCCCGAGCGGCGCGGTCGCGGGCATCATGGCGCGCACCGACGGCGCCCGCGGCGTCTGGAAGGCCCCCGCGGGACTGGAAGCGGGGATCGTCGGCGCCAACGGCCTGGCCGTCGCGCTCACCGACGGTGAGAACGGCCAGCTCAACCCGTACGGCATCAACTGCCTTCGCTCGTTCCGCGGCGTCGGGTCGGTGGTGTGGGGGTCGCGCACCCTGCGTGGGGCAGACCTGCTGGCCGACGAGTACAAGTACGTCCCCGTCCGACGGCTGGCGCTCTTCCTGGAGGAGACGCTGTTCCGCAACACCCAGTGGGTGGTCTTCGAGCCGAACGACGAGCCGTTGTGGGGCCAGATACGGGCCTCGATCGGGGCGTTCATGCAAGACCTGTTCCGCCAGGGCGCGTTCCAGGGCAGCACTCCCCGTGACGCGTACTTCGTGCGCTGCGACGCCGAGACCACCACTCAGTACGACATCGACCGCGGCATCGTGAACATCGTCGTGGGCTTCGCCCCGTTGAAGCCGGCGGAGTTCGTCGTCGTGAGCATCCAGCAGAAGACCGCCACGGCGCAGGCCTGAGGAGGAACCCATGGCCGAGTTCACGGTCAACGCCACTCGCTTCGACCCGTACAAGAACTTCAAGTTCAGGCTGAAGTGGGACGGGCGCTACGTGGCCGGCGTGTCGAAGGTCAGCGCGCTCAAGCGCACCACCGAGGTGGTGTCGCACCGCAGCGGCGGCGACCCGAGCACCAGCCGCAAGTCGCCGGGACGCTCGGAGTTCGAGGCCGTCACGCTCGAGCGCGGCGTCACCCACGACAGCGCCTTCGAGCAGTGGGCGAACAAGGTGTGGAACTTCGGCGCCGGGCTCGGCGCGGAGACGTCGCTGTCCGACTTCCGCAAGGACGTCATCCTCGAGGTCTACAACGAGGCCGGCCAGCTCGCCATCGCCTACAAGGTGTTCCGCTGCTGGGTCTCGGAGTACCAGGCCGTGCCCGAGCTCGACGCGAACGCGAACGCCGTCGCCATCCAGACGCTCAAGCTCGAGAACGAGGGCTGGGAGCGCGACTACGACGTCGCCGAGCCCTCCGAGCCGTCGTTCACCGAGCCGTGAGCGGCGCCCGCGGACGCTGAGAGGTCGCGCCGATGAGGACGGCCGAGGACGGGTGGCTCCTGCCTGCCTGGGAGATGGGCTCGCTCGCGCCGCCGGTGGCCCGCGGGGCCGTCCTCGCGCATGTGATGGGGGTCACCGCGACGCTGGACGACGCCCTCGACCTGCCGCTGGACGCCCTCGCCGTCGCCCTGGCCCGCACCTACGCCGAGCAGTTCGCCGACAACGCCGCGGGCACCCTGGCCTGCCCCGGGTGTGGTGAGGTGCTCGACGTCGAGGTGCCGGTCGCGCTCGTGGCCACGGCGGGGGCGTCGGACGAGTCGGTGGTGACCACGCCCGGCGGGCAGACCGTGCGGCTGCGGGTGCCGAGCACGCGGGACGTCCTGGCGGCGACGGACGACATCGACGTCGCTGCGGCGCTCCTGGCACGGGCGATCGTGGCGGACGAGGAGCCTGTGGACGACGGCGGCGAGCGAGCGCTGTCCGCCGCCGACCGGGCCGCCCTTGAGTCCGCGCTGGACTCGATGGCCGGCGCCGCGGCCGTGTCGGTGCGCGCCGACTGCCCGCTGTGCGCGACGACGGTGTCGGCGCCGGTCGACATCGCCGACTTCGTCTGGGAGCGCATCGCCCAGCGGGCGCCGGCGCTTCTCGCCGACGTCGCCACCTTGGCCGCACACTTCGGGTGGGCGCAGGACGCGATCCTGTCGTTGACACCGCTGCGTCGCGACGCCTACCTCGCCCTCGTACGGGGGGTGCCCGCGTGACGGGGTTCTTGGCCACGCTCGTCGCTCGAGCCGCCGGCGAGCCAGCGCCGCTGCAACCACGCCGGGCGCAGCGCTTCGAGCCATCGAGCCTGGGCGGCGACTGGACCGGAGACCTGCCGCATGTCGTCGAGCCGGCGCCCGACCCCGGACCAGCGACCGCGGCCGACGACCGACCCGAGTCGGCGCGCACCTTGCCGCAGCCCCGCCTACCCGATGCGGCGCCTGGGACAACCCCTGCCACGGAGCGCAGCATCGCCCGTGGGTCGGACGCCGACCGGCTGGCCCCTGACGACGTCGCCCGCGCCCGCGCCGCGGCCCGGGCGGCGGCCGTCCGCGCGGCTAGCGCCGTGAGCGACGGGACGGTGACCGCTGCCCGGGCAGACCGGGACCGCGACCGCGCACCGTTCCCTCCGGAGTCGACGAACCTTCAGCCGCGGACCCCGGAGGTACCGCAGCGCCCAGCCCCCGATCCGACGACGGTGGCGGGCTCCCCCTCCCCCGAGGACGAACGGCGCGAGAGCCGGCGGGCTCCGAGCGACGAGGTTGCCACCCCCTTGCCGCCGGCGCCGGTGCCGGTCATCGAGGCGACGTCCCGGGCGCCCGAACCTCCCCCGTCTCGCCCCGGGCACGTCGCCGCGGCAGCCCGTGCCCCCAGCACCCGGACACGTCCGGCGCCACCGACGGGCCCACCGATCAACCTCGCCGAGCTGTTGCGGAACGAGGTGTTCGCGGCCCTGGCCGAGCGGGGCGTCGTCCGCCGTGACGAGCGTCCCGTGCTCGGCGCGTCGCGCTCGACCCGCCCGCCACCCCGTGGAACCGCACGGCTGTGGGCCGACGGCGTCCAGGTCGAGCAGCCGTCGGCCGGGGCCGCACCAGGCACGGACGGCGTCACCGTTCACATCGACCGGGTGTCGGTCTCCCGCGCTGCCGAGAAGACGCCTCGCCGGGCTGCGCGCGCCCCGACCCGGCGGGTCACCGTGGACCACGCCGCCTACCTGGCCCGACGGCGGGAGCGCGGATGAGCAACTCCCTCGCACTGGCCGCGGTCACCTCGTCGATGCGTTACGTGCTCGACCGGGCGTTGCAGCAGCCGCACCCGGGCACGGTCGGCGGGGCCTCGGTGACCACGCTGCACCCTGACGAGCTGGCCACCTCCGACCTGGCGTCGACCGCGGGCATCAACGTCTACTGCTACCTGGCCACTCCGAACCACGCCTGGAACCTCACCGACCTGCCCACTCGACGCTCCGACGGCTCGGCGGTGCAGCGTCCGCTCGCCGCGCTCGACCTGCACTACCTGGTCACCTGCTACGGCGCGGACGAAGCACTGGAGCCGCAACGGCTGCTCGGCCGCGCGGTCGGGGCGCTGGCGGGAACCTCCGTGCTGGGCCGCGACGTCGTCACCGCCGCGATCGACCTCTACCGCACCGACACCGACACCGCGTTTCTCGTGGACTCCGACCTGGCCGGCGAGGTCGAGCTCGTCAAGCTGTCACCCGTCCCCCTGTCGCTGGAAGAGATGTCGAAGCTCTGGGGGGTGCTGGACACCCCCTACCAGCTGTCGCTGACCTACCTGGCCACCGTCGTGCTGGTCTCCGCGGACGTGACGCCTCGGGCAGCGCTGCCGGTGCGCGCACGCTCGATCTCGGTGCACCCCACCGGCGCGGCCCGCGTGGCCGAGGTCGCCACCGACCCGCCCGGGGAGCCGATCACCCTCGGCACCACCCTCGTGCTGCGCGGCAGCCGGCTGCTCGCCGCACCCGGCACCGAGACGCTCGTCCGGCTGGGACAGGCCGAGCTGACACCTGCTGACGGGGCGAGCCCCGCCGAGATGCGGGTCACCCTCAGCGCGGATGTGCCGGCCGGTGTGCTCGGCGCCCAGGTGGTGCACCGCTCGCCGGCCGGTCCGGGCGGCGCACCACCGACGAGGACTCTCGCGACGTCCAACGCGGTGGCACTCATGGTGCGACCCGTGGTGGGCGTGCACTCGGTGTCGCCCACCGAGGTCGTGCTCGACGTCGAACCACCCGTGGCTGCGCGCCAGCGCCTCACGCTGCTGCTCAGCAGGCTCTCCGCTCCGGTGGACGGCGAGCCCGACGACGTGACCGTCACGCTCACGTCCGTCCCGGCCGGTGACCCGCCCGCGTCGCAGATCACCGTCGACCGCGGCGCCATCCCGGACGGGACGTGGCTGCTGCGGCTTCAGGTGGACGGTGCCGAGAGCCTCCCGGAGTCGAGCGCTGAGGTGCTCGACTCCCCCGCCCTGACTCTGCCGCCGCCATGACCTGGCACGAGGCGAACCGCGACGCGCTGCTCGCCGAGCTGGACGTGGTGCGTGCGTGGCTGCGCAGCCACGCAGCGGGCCATGCGGCACCCGCGGCTGACGACGCCGAGGCAGCGCTGCACGCTGCACGCGCCCGGCTGGACCGACCGAGCGCCCTCGACGAGGTGTCGATCGGGTTCGGCCTGAGCACCTTCGAGCGCTCGCTGCTGCTGCTGGCCGCCGGACCGGAGCTGGCCGGCGACATGGCCGACGACCTCGTCGCCGCCGGCGGTGCCGACCGTCCGACGTTCGGCCTGGGACTGGCCGCGCTGCCGGACGCGTACTGGGGCGCGCTCACTCCGCGGGCACCGTTGCGCTACTGGCGCCTGCTGCACCTGCTCGACCCCTCCACGCCGACGCACTCGCCGCTGGTCGCCGACGAACGGGTGCTGCACCATCTGCTCGGCGCCGGCTACCTCGATCCCGATCTCGCCGCCGTCGCCAGCACCCCCGAGCCCACGCCAGACCTTCCTGCGACTCTGCGCAGGGCCGCGTCGCAGGTCGCTCACGGCTGGGCGGACGGCCGCCTCGTCGTGCTCGCCGGTGCGCAGCAGGCCAACCTCGTCCCGGTGGCGGGCGCGGCGGCTGCCCTGCTCGGGCGCGCGCTACATGTGGTCGACGCGTCCGACGTTCCCACCCAGCCGGAGCAGCGCGACAGGTTCGCGCGGCTGCTCGAGCGGGAGGCAGTTCTCGGCGCCGGCGCCTGGGTCGTGGATGCCGCCCATGCCCCGGACCCGCAGCAGATTCTCCGCTGGCTGCACACCCTCGACGCGCCTGCCTGCGTGCTCACCGAGGGCGACGCGCCGGTGCTGCCGGACGACGCCGTGCTCGTGACGGTCGCGCGGGTGCCGGTCGCCGAGCGGCGCGCGAGCCTGCTGTCCGCTCTCGCCGCCCACGACGTCGAGGCTGCGAATTGCACGGCTGCCCCGGCCGCCGCTGCCGCATTCGACCTGGCGCTGCCCGACGTCCGGCGAGCCGCGCACGAGGCCGCGCGCGGGCGAGACCTGTGGCTGGCCTGCCGCTCGCGTGCGGCCAGCCGCTTCGAGGGCCTGGCCCAGGTGATCGAGCCTCAGGCCACCTGGGACGACCTCGTGCTGCCCGACCCCCAGCTCGACCAGCTACGGGCGCTGCTGGCCGCAGTCCGCCACCGCACGACGGTGCTCGACGACTGGGGCTTCGCGGCGCGATCCTCCCGGGGTCTGGGGACCGCGGCTCTCTTCGCCGGCGCCAGTGGTACCGGCAAGACTCTGGCGGCCGAAGTGATCGCCAGCACGCTCGGACTCGACCTGGTCGTGGTGGACCTCAGCCAGGTCGTCAGCAAGTACATCGGTGAGACGGAGAAGAACCTGCGCCGGGTGTTCGACGCGGCCGAGGACAGCGCGGCGGTGCTGCTCTTCGACGAGGCCGACACACTGTTCGGCAAGCGCACCGAGGTCCGCGACTCCCATGACCGCTATGCCAACCTCGAGGTGGGCTATCTTCTGGCGCGCATCGAGTCCTTCCGTGGCCTGGCCGTCCTCACGACCAACGCGAAGTCGGTGCTCGACCAGGCCTTCCTGCGGCGGTTGCGCTTCATCGTGTCGTTCCCCTACCCCGACCCCGCCGCGCGCGAGCGCATGTGGCGCCTGGCCTTCCCGCCAGAAGTTCCGACCGAGGGCGTCGAGCCGGCGAGGCTCGCGTCCGTCGACCTGCCTGGTGGCGGGATCGCTGCGGCTGCCCTGACGGCCGCCTACCTGGGCGCCGGACGCGGCGAGGTCACCGCCGACGACGTGGCCGCCGCCACGAGGTGGGAGATGGCCAAGCTGGGACGCTCTGTCGCCGGCCGCTGACACCCCGGGGCGCCGGCCTTGGTGACCTGCCGTCGTCAGTCGATGCTGAACCAGCCGCGCACCTGTGCTGCGTGGTCGATGTAGGGCTCCCCGGAGACGTCCACGACGACCTTGTCTATGGACCCACCGGTGAACCGGTACGGCGCCGTGTAGTCGGACGTGACCGGAGAGGCGTCGTCGCGGCCGACGCACAGCCAGTCGCCGACGACGCAGAAGTTGCCCGGCTGGGTCACGATGTCGCCCGTGCCCACAGCACGGTCGTCGAGGTACAGCGTGAGGACGCCCGCCGTTCCAGGCATCTCCGGGCGTTCGCTGCGGCCGCTGGCGCTGAACTCGGCCGTGACGACGTGAGAGCCGGGCGTCAGGTCGATCGTCGACGACACGACTTGCAGGTAGGTGCCGACCCAGTTGAAGACGTAGTGCACCCGATGGTCCTTCACGTAGAGGCTGTGGCCCCCGGCCACACCACCTTGCGCGAACAGCACGCCCTCGGCATCGGGTGAGTCCACGACGACTCCCGCCGCGATCGCGTACGACCGGCCGGGGATGTTGACCGCGGACTGCTCGGGCACGCTGGCGCAGTCGGGGTAGTAGACGTAGCGGTCCCGGGGCGGGGTTCCGTGCGGGCGCTCGGCAAGGATCTGCTGCAGAGCCGTCCGGTCGTCCAGAGGCAGGCCGTTGTAGAGGCCCGCGTTGTAGAACCAGAGATCCTTCAGACCCTCCAGGCGGTCCGGCTCGACGTCGGCCAGGTTGCGCGTCTGCGACCGGTCGTGCGCCAAGTCGTACAGCTCCCACACGTCGCTCTCGAAGTCGCCCCACCCGCTCAGCGGAGGATGGACGGTGCAGGCCAGCCATCCGTCGTGGTAGATCGAGCGTTGTCCGAGCATGGCGAAGAACTGCGTGCGCTTTCCCGGCACCTCCGGATCGGACAGCGCAGCCACCAGGCTCTCGCCCTCGATGGGGATCTGCTGGTAGCCCTTGAGCGTGTCCGGGGGCGTGATGCCAAGCAGCTCGTACACCGTCGGCACGATGTCAACGGCATGGCAGTACTGGGGACGAACAGACCCGTCCGAGGGGAGACGCTCCGGCCACGACACGATGGCCATGTCGGCGAGGCCACCCTCGTAGCCGGCCCACCGCTTCCAGTACGGGAAGGGCGTGTCGAAGGCCCACGCCCATCCGGTGTTGTAGTGGTTGTACGAGGTCGGCGACCCCAGCTCGTCGATGCGCTCGAGCGTCAGCTCCGGGATGCTCGGCAGCCCGTTGAAGAACCGCCACTCGTTGAACTCCCCGTTCGGACCGCCCTCGCCGCTGGCGCCGTTGTCGGCGACGACGACGACGACCGTGTTGTCCAGATCCCCGGTGGCCTCCAGGAAGTCCAGCAGGCGGCCGATCTCATGGTCGGTGTAGGAGACGTACCCGGCGAACACTTCCGCCATCCGGGTGAACAGGCGCTGCTCGTCAGCGCTCAGGCTGTCCCAGGGGCGCACCGTGTCGAGCAACGGCCACGCCTGCCCCTCCGGTCCGGTGGCTGTCGGCTCGCCGTGCGGGTTGATCGGCGAGAGATCGGTGTCATCCGGGAGCAACCCGAGCGCCTTCTGCCGAGCCAGGATGCTGTCTCGGATGGCTTCGTAGCCCTCGTCGAACACGCCCTTGTACCGATCGGCCCACTCCTGGGGCACGTGGTGCGGGGCGTGGGCCGCCTGGGAGGCGAAGTACATGAAGAACGGCTTGTCCGGGTCGACGACCCGAGCGTCACGGATGAACTCGATGGCCTTGTCCGACAGGTCCTTGGAGAGGTGGTACCCGTCCTCGGGGGTCGTGGTCACTTCGATCTGGTGGTTGTCCGACACCAGGTCGGGATACCAGCTGTTGCACTCCCCGCCGAGGAAGCCGTAGAAGCGCTCGAAGCCTCGCCCGAGGGGCCAGCGGGCCTTGCTCGCCGCCATCGAGGTCTCGAACCCCGGCGTGAGGTGCCACTTGCCCACGCAGTAGGTGTTGTACCCGTTCTCGAGCAGAACCTCGGGGAGGAATCCGCTCTCGAAGGGGATGCATGTGGAGATGCCCGGGAAGCCGGAGCTGAACTCCGCGATCGTGGCCATGCCGTTCGTCGTGGCGTTGCGCCCGGTCAGCAAGGATGCCCGGGTGGGCGAGCACAGGGCTGTGGTGTGGAAGTTCGACAGCCGCACGCCACGGTCGGCGATGCGGCGCATGTTCGGAGCCTCGACAGGGCCACCGAAGCAGTCCATGGTGCCGAACCCGACGTCGTCCCAGACGATGAAGAGCACGTTGGGTGCCCCGTCGGCGGCCTTCGGGGGAAGGTAGGGATTCCAGTCGGGAACCGAGTCCCGTACGTCGAGCTCGATCTTGCCCGTGAACGCCTTGCCCATCTGCCCGTCTCCTCCTCTGGCCGGGCGCCGTCGCGAAGCGCGAGGGAACGCCGTGTCCAACGTCGTTCACTCCAGGGCACCCCGCATCACCCCAGTGGTATGAAGCGGCTCGACCCGTTGCGCCGTAGCGTCACGC
Organism: uncultured Actinomycetota bacterium; assembly: GCA_963714455.1. Lineage (GTDB taxonomy): Bacteria > Actinomycetota > Actinomycetes > Jiangellales > Jiangellaceae > CAVQGZ01. Next base: position 45,875 of record CAVQON010000003.1, on the reverse strand, counting down.
AGGTGAGGACGAACGCCCAGCCGTCGCCGCCGCCCCCGCGTCCCGTGCCGACGTCGTTCCATCTGCTCACCAAGCCGACCGGGGCGATCTGCAACCTCGACTGCGAGTACTGCTTCTTCTTGTCCAAGGAAGAGCTCTACCCGGGCAGTACCTTCCGGATGACGACCGAGACGCTCGAGACGTACGTGCGCCAGCTTCTGGAGGCACATCGGCAGGCGGACAGCGTCACCGTCGCCTGGCAGGGCGGCGAGCCGACGATGATGGGCCTGGACTTCTACCGACGGGCCATGGACCTCGTCGACCGACACGCGCGCCCCGGCCAGGCAGTGACACACACGATCCAGACCAACGCGACGCTGCTCGACGACGAGTGGGCGACGTTCTTCGCCGAGCACGGCTTTCTCGTCGGCGTCTCGGTCGACGGCCCTCGCGAGATGCACGACGCATACCGGGTCGACAAGGGAGGCAAGCCGAGCTTCGATCGCGTGGTGGCAGGTCTGCGGACTCTGCAGCGCCACGGCGTGGAGTGGAACGCGCTGACCACCGTCCACGCGGCGAACCACCAGCACGGCCTCGAGGTCTACCGGTTTCTGCGCGACGAGCTCGGCGCGACCTTCATGCAGTTCATCCCCGTCGTCGAGCGGTCACACGCCCCGGACGGGCCGCCGGTCGTGCCGTACTCGGTTCCGGCCGATGGCTACGGCCAGTTTCTCGTAGAGGTGTTCGAGGAATGGGTACGCCACGACGTGGGCGACGTCTTCGTGCAGATGTTCGACGTCGCGCTGGCGCAATGGGTGGGTGCCCCGCCCTCGTTGTGTGTGCACGCCGAGACCTGCGGCACGGCGCTGGCGCTGGAGCACACCGGCGATCTCTACTCGTGCGACCACTTCGTCGACCCGGCCTTTCTGCTGGGCAACATCAACGACCGACCGCTTCTCGAGCTCGTATCCTCCCCGCAGCAGATTGCGTTCGGCCGGGCCAAACGCGACGCGCTACCGCGGCAGTGCCTGGAGTGCTCGGTGCGGTTCGCCTGCCACGGTGGGTGCCCCAAGGACCGGTTCATCTCCGACAAGTACGGCCAGCCGGCGCTGAACTACCTCTGCCCCAGCTACACACGTTTTTTCACCCACATCGACGAGCGCATGCGCCAGATGGCCATGCTGCTGCGAGGCGGACGTGACGCGAGCCGAATCCGCCGGCTCGTGCTGATCGACGACGAGCGTCGAGACCCGAGCAGCCCCTGCCCCTGTGGACGGGCATGGGCCTTTGCCGACTGCCACGGCTCAGCACGAGCCGGCTAGCTCCGCCGGCAGCCGGTGCCGCGGGCATCAACGGCAAGGCCCACGCGTAGTCGCGGGGGCGACAAAGCCTCTCCGCCTGCCACGATGGGTCCGTGGACGGTGACACGTTGTTCGGCTTTCACGACGTCGACGTCTCGTTCGACGGCACTCCCGTGCTGCGCCGCCTCGACCTCGCCATCCCCGACCGCGGCGTCACGGTCGTCGTCGGCCCGTCCGGGTCGGGCAAGTCGACCCTGACCCGTCTGTGCAACCGGCTCATCGATGCCTCGTCGGGAGCCGTGACGTTTCGCGGCGTGGACGTCCGGGAGTGGGACGTGCTCGACCTGCGCCGACGCGTCGGCATGGTGTTCCAGCGACCGACCCTGTTCGCCGGGACCGTTCGCGACAACCTCGCCGCAACCGGGGTCGGGGACGAGACCGCCCACGCCGAGGTGCTCTCCCGTGTCGGGCTGGGCACCGGCCACCTCGACCAGAGCGCTGCGACCCTGTCCGGTGGCGAGGCGCAACGGGTCTGCCTGGCGCGCGCGCTGCTCATGCAGCCCGAGGCCCTGGTGGCCGACGAGCCGACCGCGTCGTTGGACGAGCCGTCCACCCGTGAGCTGGAGCGGCTGGCCTGCGCAGCGGCCGAGTCGGGGGTACCGCTGCTGTGGGTGACGCACGATCTTGCCCAGCTCGACCGGATAGCCGACCACGGAGTGGTGCTGGCCGACGGGCAGGTGGCGGCAGCCGGGTCAGTCGAGACGTTGCGGGAAGTCGCAGGTGGGGTGGCGGCGTTGCTCACGTCGCCCTGGAGCGGCGACGCCCCCCACGACCTGCGCGCTCACCCGAGACCAGCAGAGGGAACGTAGATGGAAGCCCCGCTACAGCTGTTCGGTGTCGCCGCGTCCGCGCTGCTCGTGGCTCTGGCGATCGCTCTGGCCGGGTGGACCGGGCTCGGGCTCGGCCGGTCGTTGGTCGGGGCGTCGCTGCGAGCACTGGTGCAGCTCGCGCTGCTCGGACTGGTGCTGACCGCGATCCTCGCGCCGGGACGACCACTTGCCCTGTCGTGGTTGTGGGTGCTGGTGATGATCGCCTTCGCCGGGTGGACGGTGCACCGCCGCGTCGTCAGCGTCCCGCGGCTCGGCTGGCTGGCAGCGGGTGCGTTCGCGGCCGCCGCGCTGGTCACGCTGGGCGTGCTGTTCGGGGCGCAGGTGTTTCCGGTGAACGCGACGACCATCGTGCCGTTGGCCGGGCTGATGATCGGCAACTCGATGTCGGCGACGGTGCTGCTGTCACGCCGGGTGCTGGCGGAGCTCACCGACAAGAGGCTGGAGGTCGAGGCGCGGCTGGCCCTCGGTCAGCCGTCGGCGCAGGCCGCCTCGCCCTACCTGCGCGAGGCCCTGCGCACGGCGCTGGTCCCGCAGATCGAGACGACGAAGGCTGTCGGCATCGTCTTTCTGCCCGGCGCGATGGTCGGGTTGCTGCTGGCCGGCGTCAGCCCGGTACAGGCCGTGCAGGTGCAGCTGGTGGTGATGTACCTCATTCTCGGGTCCGTCGCTGTCACCACCACTCTTGTCGCTCTGGGGCTTCGCCGGCACCTGTTCACCGCGGCTCACCAGCTTCGAGCGCTCTAGGCAGCGCCTACCAGTTCGAGAGCACCCGGTTCTGCTTGTCCCTGAAGCTGCCCACGAGGATGACGATGATGTCGACGATCACCCAGATGCCGAGCCCACCGAGCGTCACGATCATCAGCACTCCCGTGCCGATCTTCCCGACATAGAACCGGTGGATCCCGAGGGCCCCCAAGAAGAACGCCAGCAGGGCCGCAGCGAGTCGGCTCTTGGGACTCGCCGGACGCCCGAAGGCGTCAACCATGGGCTTGCCGTCAGGGAACGTCGGAACCTGCTGGGCCTGACCGAAGGCACCTGCGCCGTAGGTCGCAGGCGGTGGGTACGGCGGCTGCTCGGGCGGGGGCGGAGGTTCGACGTTGCTCAACTCGTGCTCCCATCGACGCGCTCGACCGGCGACGTCGCCGATCGACGTCGCCGGAACGTCCGATCGCGGCCAAGCGTAGCGGCGTCTAGCCGAGTCCGATCTCGCAGAAGACCTCGGCCACAACGGCGACCCCGTCGTCCGTCGTGCCGGCAAAGGCCACCTGCGCGACCTCGACGGACTCCGACTCCGGCGGTGGGCCACTGACGTAGGCGATGCTGTCGATCGTTCCGTCACCGCCGACGCCCATCATCCTGAACGCCTCCGAGCCAACCATGACGAAGTTCGCCTCGACGTCCGGGCCTGAGGCGACGTTGTCGATGCCGACAACCACGTTCAGTCCCGGCTCGGACAGATCACCCACCGGAACCGGCAGATAGGTGTCAGGGTCCAAGCCCCGGCTGACCGAGCAGCTCCCGGCGAAGTTCGGGTACTCGACGCCGCCCACCGTGACCACCGCCGCCCCGACTTCGCCGCTCGGCGCGGCCGCCGTGGTCTCTTCCGTGGCGGCCGGATCGTCGGTGGGTTGAGCGCTCGGCTCGCTGATCGGGGAGGTCGCGGCGGGTGCCTCGGCATCGTCGGTGTCCGCATCCGACGAACCACAGGCCGACGCCACGAGTGCGACGGACGCCAGCACGACGAGGACGGGGGGTCGGATCGGCTGCTTCATTCATCAGGTGTAGCGGACAACCTCCACCCACCGCACCTCTTCGAGCAATTCGTTGCCGGGGGCCATCCGCATGGTTCGTCGTGGTCACGGACATGGGCTACACCTCTGCTGGAAGCTCCGGCCACGTCAAGGCTTCGAGGTCGACGCCTTCCGGGGGGTCCCCGCCTGTCGTGGCCGGGTCGACCACCCATCCGCTGATCGAGCCGAGTGACGCATCCGTGGTTCCACGGTCTGGGTGCGCGTAGAGCGTCTGCCAGTGGATGACCCGCGTCGTCGCGTTGGGTGTGGCGTCGGCGATGCGCGACAGGGTGGGTGTGCACAGCGTGCAGGGGCTCCAGTTGATCTGCGCCTCGATTCGCTCGACGCGTCGGGCGACCGGCCTGTCCCGCTCCAGGAAGTCCAGCAGCTGCCGCTCGGCGTGGGTGGCGTTGTTGCTCACCTGGGGGTCGTCGCTGGTGTTGTAGGTGAGCACCTCCAGCCGGCTCGCCCCGGGCTCGGGGGGCAGGATGGCTCCGCCGGACCGGAGCTTCGGGTCGAGTGGTCGTGACCCTCGAACTCGGGCGGTGTGTTGCACGACCGGCGCCAGCCCGTGGCCGACCGTCTCCATCACGGGTGCGCCGTTCTCGTCGGTGGCCACTCCGCCTGTCTCGTCCCGCACCGCCTCACGAGCGGTGAGCAGGCTCGTCGCTCCCGCCAGCGGCTCCTCGCCGGCCCGTGTGTGCAGGGTGGCGCGCATCCGTACCGCCCGCGGACCGGACAGTCGCGGGACGAGCGCGGCAAGCCGCTCGTAGTCGCTGGCCGACGCGACGACCTCGTAGCCGCCGTGCGCGTCCGGTCCGCGCAGCGCAAGGTCGTGCAGTCCGGCCGGCGTCAGCTCGGTCTTGATCGCGGCGAGGACGGCCTCGATCTCGTCCGGGTTCTCCTGGCCGGTGAGCCGCGCGCGCGCCATGGCCTGGGCCTGGTGCTTGGGCCCCGTCCCCGCGACAGGTGGGGGCTGGGCGTCGTCCGGCCGCTGGTCGCCGCCCATGCCCAGGGCGTCGAGTGCCGCCTGACCGAGCCGCAGGGCCTGGGTGATGAGCCAGTCGACAGCCCGCTCCACCATCTCGCGCAGGCGCTGGATGATCTCCACGATCCGCTCCGGCATGTTCCCGAGGCCCACCTGGTTGGCGAGGAACCCGATCGCGATGGGGATGACTGCGGCGAGGCCCTGCTCGATCATCCGGGCTCCGGGCTCGATGTTGCCCGCCGCGACGGCAGCCAGGGTGGACACGTACATGTTGACGATCTCGAGCATGTCGCGCAGGTACTCGATGGCCGACTGGACGGCGTTGAAGAACGCGATGGCGCTGTTGATGACGGCCATCACACCGGTCGGGTCGAGCATCGAGAGCAGCTTGGTGGTGGCCGAGGCGATGACCCGCGTCATGATCCACTCGGTGGCCATCGACAGAACCGTCTGCCACAGGCTGGAGAGCTGGTCGGACACGTAGTCCCAGATCGCGGCCAGCCCGCGCTGCTGGACGTCGGAGATGAAGGCCCACGCGCCGGCGAGGCGGTCGAGGTTCTCCCGGATGAGCGCCACCCGCTCCTCGCCGATGTGCTCACCGAGCTTGCGCCACAAGAAGTCCATGCTCAGACCCAGCACCTGCAGAACCAGGTCGAGCGCGGCGGCGAGCGACCACTCGCTGGGGATCGTGATGCCGAGCTGGCCGAGTCCGCGGAAGAGCCAGTCGACGAGGCCCTGCAGCAGGTGGGTGGCGATGTTGGAGAAGAACCCGACGAAGCCGGCCTTGATGGCCTCGATCATGTTGAGCAAGAAGCCGACGGGGTCGCGCTGGATGTCGGTGATTGCCGCGACCGTGTTGGTGATGATGCTGCCGATGAGCTCGACGGGGAAGTTCATCAGCCGCAGCACGAGCGTGATGACGACCTCGATCACCACCGCGACGAACGCGACGATGCGCCGGATCGGGTCGCCGAACAGGTCGACGACCGTCCGGAAGGTGCCCAGCGGGTCGAGCAGGTTCTCCAGCGTGACCAGGTCCCACACGCCGAGGAAGGTCGCGATCACCAGCTCGCTGGTGATGCCGAGGGTGGTCATGGCGCTCTCGATGCGCTCGGCCGCAGCGGCGATCACACCGGACTCCGCCAGGCTCGCGTACATCGCCTCCCCGCCGGGCAGCAGCGAGATGAAGCCGCGGATGATGTTCTCCGCCGTCCGCGGCACGACCTCGCCCGTGAACGGGTTGCGCCCGATGATCACGGTGATCATGTGGAAGCCGGGCACCTGGTTCGCGTAGCCGGCCAGCCACGCCAGCAGCGAGGTCTTCACCAGCTCGAGCACCTTCGCGACGACCGTGACCGCGAAGGCGGCAACCCCCTGGACGAGGGAGAACACGTCCTGGGCCAGGGAGGCGAGGTTGTCGAGCAGGTGCGGCAGGTTCGCCGGTGAGATCGCGGCCCAGGCGTTGGCGAACAGAGTGGTGAGCTGCACAAGCAGACCGGTGAAGGTCGCGACCTGGGCGTCGAGCCAGTCGGCCGTGGCCTGCAGGGTGCCGCGCTCCTGCATCTGCTCGAGCGCGTCCTGCTTGCCGATGAGCCGCAAGAAGTTGGCGAGGATCTCCACGGTGGGGGTCTGCACCTCGACGCCGCGCAGCGGGTCGTAGTGCAGCACCTGGGTGACGAGCTGCCACACGGGCCTGATGGCCTCGGTCTGCAGCAGTGGCTCGGCCAGCGTGGCCACGACGGAGCGGACGATCTCGATGACCCGCTCGGCGATCTGGGTGACGAAGCGGACGACGTCGGCCAAGAACGCGTCGACGTAACGGCGGACGATCGCCAGGTTCGCGTCGACGCCGTTGCTGAGGGTGAACTCGCTGAACGCCGAGTCGATGTCGCCGAGGATGCGATCGAGGGTCAGGCGGTTGGCCACGAGCCCGTCGGAGAGTGCGGTGAAGACGTCGCCGATGACGTCGGCCGCGTCGAGAGCTGCAGCGACGGCTGGTCCGAAGGGGCCGTAGGTGAGCAGAGCGTCGACGAGCGTGGTGCGTTCGACCGTCACCCGCTCCTGCGTGATGGGGTCACGGCCGATGATCTGACTGACGAAGTCGTAGCCCGGCAGCGCTCGGGCGGCGTCCTTGACGCCGTCCAGCACCCAGTCGAAGGCCGCCTCTCCTGCGTCGACGACCACGTCAGCGGCCGCCGAGCCGGCGTCGGCCACCGCCCCGGCGGCGTCGGACACGAAGCCCGGCACCAGGTCTGAAGCGTCCCAGCACTGCACGTGGGCAGCACGGCTTGGTGGGGCGCGTGCCGATGGTCCGAATCCGCCCTGCCCGGGTGGTCCACGCGCTCGCGAGGCACCGATCGGGCCGCTCGGCACGGCTTGCTGACGGACGTGGACGAGCTCGTGGGCGAGCACGGCCGCGCGTGGACCGGAACCGCCGTCCTGAGCCGCTGGTCCGAGCACGACGTGGTTGCCGAACGTGAACGCGTGGGCCTGACGTGCTGCCGCCGCCCGCTTGGCCGCGAACCCGTCATGGACCCGCACCGGTGACAGGTCGACACCGAGGGCCGGCTCGAACCGGGCTCGCTCGCCGCTGCTCAGCGAGCGTCCGGCGCCCAGGGCGGGATCGGGACGCGGCGCCGGACGCGCCCGCAGCGGCTGCGGCCCGCTCGCCGCGGCGGCCGGTCTGGCTCTGGTGCTCAGCCGGGGACCGAGCGCGCGCGCCTCGTGCTCGTACGTGTCGGCTGCGGGCGGGCGCCGCGGGCCGCCCCCACGCCACAGGCGCGTCGGCGTCGCAGCCCCGACCGGCACCTGGCCGGCGTCGTGCCCGCCGCTGACCCGGCTGCTCGTTCGCACGCGGGGTCGGTGAGCAGCCGCAGGCACCTCGGAACGCTCGGTGGACCGCTCCGAGCGGCGCTGCGTCGTCCGTGACGCCCGTTCACTCACCCGGCCTCACCTCCACCTGTGGTCGTCACGTCGATCGTGGGCCCTACCCCAGACGGAACCACTGGACGAACTGCCCGCCGGTCACCTCGTCGTCGGTCGGCAGAACCAGCCGGGTGCGCCCCGCGGCGTCCACCTCGGTGACCGCGTGACCGTTGAGGTGCTGCAGCCGGTTCTGCTGCGACACGACGGCCCAGCCGTCGATCTCGAACCGCGCCAGTGCCGACGGGGCGCCCGCCAGCCGATCCAGTCGGTCGTGGAAGCGGCCCGTCAGCCAGTCGTGGCACCGCTGGGTCGGGTTCCACACGATGAGCGCACCGTCGGCGTTGGCCGTTCCGCCCAGCACGACCCGCCGCGTGCCGAGAGGTTCGTCGTTCCACGCCCCGCCGTCGCCCTCCACCGGCCACGGCAGGTCGAGGGTGACTCGCACGACGGGCTTGCCCTGCACCGAGGGCTGAACCACGGGTGCGTCCAGGAACGCCATGATGCCGCTGACGAGCTGGTCGACCTTCACGTCGTCGTCGTTGACGAACTGCTGCTGGGTGCCGAAGGTCAGCCGGGTGACGTGCACGCCGCCCGTCCGCACACCTCCGCCGCCCGCCGCCCGGTGGGCCGTCACGATGATCGGCGCCGCCGGTGCGTCCTTCGCGACGATCGTGAGGATGTCGCTGGGGCGCTGACCGACGTCCGGCTGCCACCAGAAGGACGCGACACCGTCGGCGTCGGTGACCCCCTCGGCCACCGGCGTCGCCGGCGTGTTCGACAGGGTGGGGGGCGGGTCGACGCCCGCCTGGGCGGGCACGACCGGCGAGCCGGGCGTCGCGGTGGCGATGACGGCCGCTCCCTTGAGCGGCCCGCACGGGCTGTCGAGCACGACCCGCACGGGGTGGGCCAGCGTCGTGCCCGGCTTGAGCACCTGCTGGCCGTCACCACCGAGCAGCCGCAGGTCGGCCGTCGAGGCCAGCTGGGCCAGGGCGTCCTGCACCGTGGCAGTCTCATCGAAGGCGTCGCAGACCGGGCGCCAGGCCACCTGGTCGGCCTGGCTGCGCCGAGCGGTCACGCGCACCTGAGCACCGACGGGGTCGTCGGCGTCGTCCAGCCGGGTCGCGGTGAGCACCTGGGTGACCGGCCCGGTGGTCCCGAGCAGCCAGCGCACGCTCGCGTGCCCGCTCGCGTCCGTCGTGGCGGTGATGGTGGCGGGGTCGCCGGTGCTCGGCGCGCCCACCCGGTCGAGGTGGCCGTCCGGCGCGTCGAAGCGCACCCGGGCGCCGTCGACGCCGAGCCCGCCGTTGCGCACGACGACCCGCACCGGCTCGTCCAGCGGTTGGCCGGGAAGCGACTCCTGGCCGTCGCCACCGAGCAGGTCGATGCTCACCATCTCGGTCAGCGGCGGCGTGAGGCGGCGACAGTCCGACACCACCGACCAGGTGCCCGACCCGCCACCAGCCCGTTGCAGCACCGCCAGTGTCGTGGAGTGCACGACGGGGCCTTGCGGCGGTTTCGGCTGCGGCACTCCCCCGACCGCCGGCCACTCGATGGTGCCGCCGAGCACGGACACCCCGTAGACCAGCCGTACGGTGCGGGCGGGGATCAGCCAGTGGTCGCCGACCCGGAACTCGCCGCCGGAGCCGAAGGCGACCTGGATGCCGTCCTCCAGCTCGTGCTCTGTGGTGCTCGCGGCAGTCGGCCCGCCGTCCCAGCGGCGGACGATGGGCGCCTGGCCGAGGTTGGCGACGTCGGCAGTGCCTGGGTCGGCATCGGCCGAGCCGAGCCAGGTGACCGGCAGCACGAGGCCGTCCGGCGCGCCCGCCGTTCCCAGCAGCGCGGGCAGGCCGTGCAGCTCGCGGTCGCGGCTCGTGACCTCGACGACGTCCCCCTCGCCGAACGAGAGCTCGGCGTCGCGGCCCTCGCGGTCCAGGTGCAGCTCGGCGTCGGGACGCGGCTGCGGCCCGCTCAGCGCGACGATCTGCACCAGCCCGGCCACGACCGAGCCGTTCTCCCGCGACCAGACGACCTGTGCCCCTCCGGTGGCGTCGACGTCGGCGACCTGCACGCGGTACAGCTGGTTCTCCAGCCGCCGGTAGCCCTCCGCGGTGCTGATCGCGCACGGGTCACTCGTCGGGTCGGGCTCGACGAGCGACGCCGTCATGGTCGGCGGCGTGCGGCTCAGCCACGCAGCACCGGCCAGCGAGGCGCACACGTCGGTGGGACCAGCCGGCTCCAGGCGCACCTGCCAGGTGGTCTGTGCCCGGGTGGTGGTGTCGGGACCGCCCAGGGCCGACTCGAGCAGCCGCGGCGCCTCGTCGGCGGTGACGTGGCGGGTCGAGGCGTCCAGCACGACCGCGTAGCGGCCGTCGGCGCTGGGTTCGGCCAGGCCGGGCAGCGAGCCGGTCTGCGGCAGGAACGGCTGGTCGGCCAGCGAGGGCCCGAGCGCCGGGCCGGCCGGGGGGCCGGGTGAGACGGCCGGAACCTCCACGAGCACGCCGTGCACGTAGAACCGACCGGGGCTCAGGTGCAGATCTGCCCACGCCGTATCGGTCGCCGGCGTGCCGGTCGCGTCGGTGACGGCGAACGCGGCGGCGTCCACCGGCCCACCGGCGTGCCCGACCACGTCGCGCGTGCGCACCTCGTCGTGGCGCGCCGTGATGGCGGTCTGCTCGTTCCAGTCGGCGTCGAGCAGCACCCGCCCCTGCTGGAGCAGCACCGCGCGGTACCCGGCGGCAGGATCGAAGGTCTCGCGGCTGAAGTCGCCGTGCATGCTCAGCTCCCCATCGTCGTGCCGCGGTGAGCGGCGAGGTTCGGCACCGTCATGTGAAGACCCCCAGCTGCGAGCCCACCGGCACGTAGGAGTCGAGCTGGCGCTGGGCTGCGCGCACGCGCAGCGGTCGGTACAGGTGGTGGTGCACGCCCATCTCCGACTCCCGTTCCCCGCCGGTCGTGATGGCCGGGCTGCATGTCGAGGCCAGCACGAGGTACGCCGGTGACGCCGGGTCGGTGGAGACGTACACCGGCCGTGGGGTGGCGGCGCCCGCGTCGACCGGGACGCAGCGGTATCGCCGGGGGGTGCGCGACCCGGGCGCCACGTAGCTGAACCGCACGCACCCGACCTGGCGGTGCGCGACGTCGACCGGCCCGTCCAGCAGGCTGCTCGTCGCCTCCAGCGACCGGACGCGGACCCCGCCGCGCACCGTGCACCCCTCCAGGCTCGCGTGGGCGGTGGCCGCCACGAGCGCGGGCGTGCCCGCCGGCAGCCCCTGCGGGTCGAGGATCGACTCGACGACGGTCACGGCCGCCCCGGCCGTACCGGTGTCGATCCCGGCCACCACGCAGCGGGCCAGTCGAAGGGTGAGCGTCGAGCTCGCCCCGGCGGCGTCGGACTCGACCAGCACGCGGCCGGTGACGGTGCAGTGCGCCAGGGTCAGCGATCCGAGGTCGCCGGCAGAGACGACGAGGTCGCCCTGCACCAGCAGGCCGTCGACGACGACGCTGGCACCCGGAGCCCCGGTGACACGCAGCGAGCCGCCCACGTGCGGACGCAGCCCGTCGGGGGCGTAGCGACCAGGCACAGCCGGCTCGACGCGACCGTCCGGCAGCGTGCGGGACGGCCAGCGAGCCGCCACCAGCACGAGGCGGGTACCGGCGGGCACCGCGACGTCGAGGTCGCCGGGGTAGCGGGCGCTGTCGGCCACCGACACGGTGGTCGTGGCGCCCAGGGCCGTGGTGGTCGTGCCGTCCGGGTGCGTCGTGTCGCCGGCGGCCCACGCCGACTCGGCGTCGGCCAGCGCGGCGGTGAGACCTGCGACGGTGTCGGGTGTGCCGGGAGCAGCGGCCGACGACACCTGCACCTGCCGGTCCAGCGGCACGGCGTCGCCTGGCACGGACACCGGCGGGGTCCAGGTGTCGCACGCCAGCAGGTCGTCGTGGCGCTCGGCACGGTCCCACGGACCCGCCCCGACATCAGCCGGGACGCCGTAGGCGTAGCGGACGAACACGGTCGTCGGCACGTAGGGGGCCACGCCCGACCCGGCGTCGCGGAAGGCCCGTAGCCGCCCGGCCACGGCGTCGACCATCACCTGCGGCTCGGGTCCAGGCGCGAGGTCCTCCAGCCCGCACACACGGATGCGCTCGGGCGGCAGGTCGGTGCCCGAGGCTCCGACGCGCACGCCGATCGGCAGCGCGGCGGCGTCCAGCGACCCTGCGCGCACCCCGCGGAGCAGAGCGAGAAGGCGGCGCGGACGCAGGGGCACCGGCAGGTCGGCCTCGTCGGCGAGGGACTCGATGCTCTCCTCGCGAGCGGGTGGGACGAACAGTGGCATCGACCGTGCGAGCGGGTCGACGTGGTGCCAGCCGCCGGCGGCGCGGGTGCGCGACCACCCGCCCATCGGACCGGTGGGCGGGTCGGCGCTCGGGTCGGGTGGGGTGCCGATCACCACGACCGACGTGGAGAAGCCGAACACCCCGATGCTGCGAATGCCGTAGCGCCCGCGGCGGCTCGTGGTGCGGCGCACCTCGACGGTGTGCGCGAGCGGGTCGAGACTCGCGCGGGCGCTCGGCGGCGACACCACCAGGCCTCGCTCGACGTCGTCCCCGCGCAGGGACGAGACGGCGAGCCGGTCGAGCCGGACGTGGTTGACGTGTGCGGTGGCGACCAGCAGCGGGTGGTACTCCACGGCCCGGGTGGGCCAGCCGGTGACGTCACGGGCCACCTGCTCGACGGCTGCGAGGGTGCCCTTGCGACGCCGGTACGCGACCGTGTTGGCCACGAGCGCGCGGCGGCTGACCGTGGTGCCCAGGTCGGGCGGCACCTCGGGCAGGCCGACGAGCTCGGCCAGGTAGGGCACGAGCCACTCCTCGCACGTCTCGATGAACCAGCCGTCGTACAGCCGATCGACGTCGTCCTCGAGCACCTCGAGCTCGCGCGCCACGGCCTCCAGCAGTGCGGTGAGCGGGCCGGGCGTTCCGTCGCCGAGCACGTCGCGCGCGACGTGGTGCACCGGCAGCAGCGACAGCAGGCGCTGGAGCGTCGCATCGTCTGCTCGGGTCGGCATGGGGTTGGTCGTCACCGCGACATCACCCCGATCGCGACGCCGTCGGGAACGAGCGTGGGTGCTTGCGCGGCGAGCAGCGAGCCGGGTGAGGCAGCGGGTGGCTGCCACCGTGCAGGCAGCGTGGCCAGCACCTCGAGGTCGTCGGGGTGCAGCGTCGTGGGCGCGCCGAGCGGGCTGGTCACGGTGGCCAGCCCGGGGATCGTGCACGCCAGCACCCCGGGCACCGCCTTGATGGCCACAAGCACCCGCGAGGCCGTCACCGGGCTGGCGAACGGGCGGGCGGGAGCGGTGTAGCCGGCGAGCAGGGCGTCGCGGACGGCTGTCTCGACGTCGCCGCGCACGTAGGCGGGGTCGGTGGCGATGTCGACGCGGATGCCGACGCGCACCAGCACCCCGGGCAGCACGACGAAGCGGCTGCCCGGGTCACGCGCCGCAGTCAGGGCTGCGGTCAGATCCGCCAGCAGACCGTCGCCGGGTGCGCCCCCGCCGGTGCCCAGCACGGAGACGACGACGATGTCGGTGCGCCCGTCCCACACGAGGTCGGCCCGCGCCAGGCTGACGCCGGCGAATCCGGCGGCGAAGTCGTCGTGGTCGGCCACCGAGACGACGCGGTCGAGCGTGCGCGTACGCAGCGGCGCGTTGGTCCGTGCCTCGCCGAGCGCCTCCGGCGGGGCCCAGTCGTGTGTCGCGGCCGGGTTCGTCACCGCTTTGATGCCCATCGGACGGCGGGGCAGCAGGCTGAGCTGTCCGGACACCAGCGCGCCGTCCGCCCCGATGCCCACGCGGTAGGTGGCGCGGACGTTCTCGGTGCCAGTCGGCAGGCGGGCGCCGTTCGTGCCGTCGCCGGTCGTGACCGTGACCGTCGCGTCGTCGTTGGCGCGGGCGCTGTAGGCCCGCTCGTCGGGACGAGCGGCGTCGAGGGAGTCGCGAGCCGCCCACGTCACCCCGTCGACGTGCACCGCCAGCGTGCTCGTCGCCCCCGACGCGGTGGCCGCGCGGACGAAGGTGAGCGGCGCGCGCCGGGTCGCGGTGCGTTGGAAGGCCACGGTGGCGTCCCCGCTGCCCAGCGCCTGCTCCACGCTCTGGCCGTGCGTGGCTGCGACGACGTTGCCGCGCACGCTGAGCCCGACCGCGTCGTAGGAGTAGGTGAGTGCCTGGGTGAAGGTGAGCACCATGTCGTCGCCGTCCGCCACGCACGAGGCGACAGTCGCGGGCTCGGCGAGCGGTGGTGGGGTGCCCGCTCGCACGAGCGGGTCGGCGGGCACCGTGCCAGGCGCGAACCCGGTCACCATGACCCGGCGACCGGACGCAAGCAGCGGGTCGCTGGCCCGCACGCGCAAGGTCGTGCGCGCCGTGTCGAGGGGCACGGGCGCGGTGACCGGCCGGCGTCCCCCGGGCAGGTGGCGCGGCTCGCAGTGCACGACGGTGTCGCGGCGTCCGAAGGTGGAGAGGTTCTCGGTGGCATCGAGCCTGACCCGAAGCATCTTGCCGGAGACGGCGAACCGTGCCGCGCCGGCCGGGGCGACATCCTCGACGCCGTACAGCTCGACCGATCCGTCGCGTTCCAGCACGATCCACGACCCGGCCACGATGCGCGGCTGGTCGCCGTCGACCTCGATCACGTCATCGACAGCCTTGTCGGTGCCCGAGCCGACTCTGGGGTCGCCGATGCCGGTCCAGTCGTCGCCGGTGACGCCGCTCGGTGGGTTGCCTGCGGCGTCCTTGAGCAGGGCGGGGCCCGGCGCCTGGGCACCGAACAGGGCCGCGCGCCGGGCGAAGGTGAGCACCTCGACGTCGTCGGCGGGGGTCAGCGGGGTGCCACGCCGCCAGCCGACCCGGCGGTCGAGGGCGACGTGCGTCCAGCCCGACAAGGTGCCGGCAGGCTCGTCGACCCCGGTGACCGTGCGGAACTCCCACCGCTCGTCGTCGCGCCGGGCCAGCCCGCCGGAGCGTGAGTGGTCGGGGGTGCGCCCGAAGCGTCGACGCTCCTCCCCGACGATCACCACGACGTCGCCGGCGCGCAGGCCGAGCGACGTGCCACCCAGCCAGAGGTCGGTGTCGCCGAAGACGGGCACGGCCGGCTCCGCGGTTGCCCCGGCCAGGGCGTTCCACGCGGCCACGGCGCGCAGGTCCTCGCTGGTCTCGAACACCTGCGGCAGCTCGTCCTTGCCGGGGATCGACTGCACGGGTGTGCCGGCCGCCACGTCGACCTCCTCCGGTGCCCCCGGCGCGTCCTCGACGTCGAAGGCGAGCTCGACCTCGGCGGCGACCCCCGGGCGCAGCTCGTAGCCGATCGTGCGCGCGAGCAGGCGGACGGAGTCGAGCTGGGTGGCGGTGCCGAGAAACCCTTCCTGCGCCAGACGCTCGGTGTAGAACGAGACGGTGTCGGCGACGGTCGCGAACGTGTCGAGCAGGGCGACGGCCGGGTCGTCCACCCCGTTGCCCGCCAGCGCTCGCACCTGCGCCGGCTGCTCACCCGCCCCGAGTCGCGCCCGCAGCCGGGCGAGAGCAGCCGAGTGCGTCGAGGTGCGCCATGCCAGCGAAGGCTGACCCGGCGGGTTCGTGACGACCGGCTCCGCCGGCGTCAGGGGGTCGCAGCCGCAGCCCGTCCGGCAGCCGGGCCCGGTGCGCGGGTCGCAGGTCATGACCCACCCCTGACCACGACGTCGAAGCGACCGTTCTCCGGCAGCGACGCGTCGCTGTCCGCGCGCAGCACCTCGCGGGGGGCGGCCATGATGCGTCCGGACGCCATCTCGCCGGCGGGGTCACGCCCCATCCGACGAAGCCGCAGCGGGCCGGTCGCACCCTCGTCGTCGACGTCGACCCACTCGACGCCGGGCACCCCCATCACGGCGGCGACCAGGTCGGAGACGTAGAGGGGTTGGCCGAAGGTGAACTCGTCGGGGTGGAAGAAGCCCCGGCGACCGTCGGGCAGCACCGAGGCCGACATTCGCGCCAGGACGGCGCCGCGCACGTCCGCACGCAGGTACCCCTCGGCGACGCACACGCCGACGACGATCTCGAGCGGGACGGGGACGGGTGGTGCGAGCTCGACGTCGACACCGGCCAGGCGCCGCGACTCCAGCCGCCGGCGCACAGCGGCGGTGAGGGCGGCGTCGTCGGCGTGGGCACCTTCGAGATCGAGGGTGACCTCGTGGGCGTACCACGAGCCGGTCCAGCGCCGACGGGCGACGGCGCGCTGCACGCCGTCCATCTCGGCTGTCGTGCTCGCGTAGTCGTCGCTGGTCACCGCGCGTCGCTGGGTACGAAAGGCGTGGGGGGCGAGCTCGCGCACCGCGGCCAGCCGCTCAGGTTCGCTGCCACCGACCGCGGGCAACGGGTTGGTGACGGTGAGGCCGCCCGGTGCCGGTGCCAGCGCTGTGGCCAGGACGGTGGTGAGGACGTCGGGACCGACGTTGCCGGCTGTCCCACCGCCGACTCGGACGTGGGCCTGCATGAGGGTGCCCGCGGCCGGACGTCGCCCGGCGATGCCGTCACCGAAGCGCAGCCGCACCTGTCGCGACTCGTCCGGCTCGGCAACCACATGGGCATCGAGGCGGCTGGATGCGAGCAGGTCGGGCACCGACTGCCAGGTGCGCGACCCGTCGTCGAGCGCCACCTGCGCGCGGGCTCGCCGGGGGTCCGTGCGCAACGACGCGGCGGCGCTGGAGCGGTCGACCTGCTCGTCCACCCACGCGGTGCCCCCGGCGGCGAGCCGCGGTCGGTACCGGCCGGTGTGGGGGGCCTGCGGTGGTTCCAGTCCGGCGGGCGGCAGGGACCCCGCGTGCTCGGCGAGCACCACGTTGGCGCGGGCGACGGCGGCCACCCCGGCCGTGCCGTCGCCGCGGCGGCGGGCGACCGGCAGAGGCACGGCGAGGGCGTCGGCGGGTCCCCACCTGATCTCGAGCACGGTGGTTCCCGCGGCGAGGGGGTCATCGCGCACGACCGGGTCGGCCACCAGCCGCACCGCTCGGCGTCGTGGCTCGTCCCCGCTGACGGTCGACTCGTCCTCGTCGACCGGGGCGAGGATCAGCACGTCGCCCGCGACGAGCGCCGGGTCGGCGGCGTCGGGGTGGGCGACGAAGGCCGACGTCGCGCCGGCGGGCAGGCAGGCGTCGACGTCGCCCCACGAGTGCAGCGCCAAGGAGTTGCGGGCGTGGGTCAGCTGCGCGGCCTGCACGGTCTCGAAGACGGTGCCTGCGGCGTCGAGAGCGTCGGCGACCGTATCCGCACGCGTGTCGGCCGGCAGCGCGGCGACCGGATGCTTCGCGCCCAGGGCGACGGGCGGGCCGGGTGGCACCTCGAAGTCGAGCCAGGTGCGCGCGGCGCAGCCCTCGTGCACGCGGTAGTCGAGCAGGCGGGCATGGCGGCGCACCGACGGCCGCTGGCGGGCCTGGGGCAGAAAGGCCTCGACGGCGACGGCGTCCTGCCACAGCGTGAGGCGGTCGCCGAGGTAGGCGAACAGCTCGAGCATCGTGACCGCCGGGTCAGCCGGGTTGCGGTCGTGCCACTGCGGTACGAGCTCGGCGAAGCGGTCGAGCAGGCGCGAGCGCAGCGCCTCGTAGTCGCGGGCCAGGTAGTCGAGCAACGGCGAGCTGCCCGGGGTCGGCGGGCAGGATGTGTCGCACCGGCAGTCCAGCGGGTCGGGGCAGTCGACGGTGAACGTGAACGGCTCGCGACACAGCAGCTCGTCGAAGTCCGACGGGTACCCGGTGCCGCCGGGGCCGAGCAGGGCCAGCACGTAGGTCGACCGGTCGCCGTGCGACGAGGTACGCACCACCAGCACCCGGTCGCGCTCGGCCGGGTCGGTGGCGTGCTCGACCAGGGATCGGTCGGCTGGGGTGACTCCGGCCAGGCCGGTGCTCGGGGGGCTGCTCGGACCGCCGGCCAAGGCCGTCGCGGAGTGGGCCCACACAGTGCGCACCGGGTTGAGCCGCGGGTCGGGGCGCACGCCGCCCACGACCCGCACCCGCTCGGCGGACAGCGCATCGGGCACCGGTCCGCGCAGCAGGTGCACCAGGAGGGTGCGTTGCGCCGGGGCGCCGGGGACGTGCCCGGGGGTGCCGACGTGGTTCGACAGCACCTCGACCCGGTCGATGCCGTCCAGGCCCGCGCCGTCCGGGCCGCGCACGAGCGCCCGCCGCGCGTCGAGGTCCACGTCCACCCCGCCGAGCAGGGCCGGCCCGACGTCCGAAGCGGTCGTCATGGTGACGCCCCGACTCCGCCGGTGACGGTGAGGCTGCGCCGGTCCGGGCCCGGGGCGCCGCGCAGCAGCGGGGTGTAGACGACGGTCACGGTCAGGGTCGACTCGACGGCGTCAACGGCGACGTCTTCCACGCGCAGCATCTCGCCCAGCGCGCGTTGCAGGGCCCCGTGCACGAGCGCGCGCGTCGAGTCGGCGAGCTCACCACCAGCGGGGGCGAACACGAGCTGGTTGATGCCGCTGCCGAGCTCGGGGCGGTTCACGCGCTCCCCCGGCCGCGTGAAGATCACGGCCTCGACCAGCGAACGCAGGTAGGCGTCGTCGTCCAGAAGCACGGTGCGCCGCTGGGCCGACACCCGCAGCGGGAACCCGACATGGGTGTGGCGCGTCATGTGGCACTCACCCGCGGCTGCACGACGGCGACGTTCAGCGGCACACCCGTCGGCGCGCACGTGGCGACACCGCTGGAGATCACGAGTGGCTGACCGGACGACGTCACGCGCGTGGTGCCCATGCTCCACATGGCCGTGGCGCACGGTCCGCCGGACGCGGGCGGGAAGGGGCAGCCGGCCACCGTCCACGGGACCGCCAGCATGACCGTCGGCTGCCCGCCGACGCTGACCCGCGGGTTGGTCGACGGCGGCGTGGCCTGCCCTGCGTGCGAGCACATGACCACGGCCCCGGCGTGGACGAGGTTCCCCGGCATCAGATCACGTCCAGGGCGCCGTCGTTGATCGAGACCTTCGCCCCGTCGAGGGTGATCTTGCTGGCCCCGGTGGACAGCTCGATGCCCGTCGGACCCAGGGAGAGCGTGATCGGCACGGCGACGGCCGGGGAGCCGACCTCGATCGTGAGGCCGCCCCCGCCCGGCACGCCGCTGGCCGTCACCGTGACGCCGTCGGTGGCGAACATCAGCACCTGCGGCAGCCCGGGGGCCGGTGACTCCCCGTCCCCCCAGAAGCAGCCCATGAGCACCGGGTAGTCAGGGTCGCCGCCCTCGAACTGCACCCAGGCCGAGGCACCCACCGGTGGAACCGCGAACGTCCCGACCTGGCTGCCGGCATACGGCACGCACGGCTCTGCCCAGGCCAGGCGTCCGTCGCCCAGCACCGCGGGCACGCTCACCTGGACGCGACCGCGGGTCATGGGGTCGACGTTGTTCTCCACGGTGCCCCGGTACACCCCGAAGAAGGTGCGGCTCACGAGGCGGCCCTCGGCAGAACCGGCGTGCTCGAGCCGTGCCCGTCGCGGGTGAGCGTGAACGCGATCGAGTACGAGCCCATCTCGAAGGAGTGCTCGACACGCTTGGCGTACCAGATGCCGTCGTGGTCCCAGCCGGCTCCGCGTAGCCCGACGAGCCCGCGGGCGCGCAGCACCGACCCGTAGCGGGCACCGTCGGCCGTCCCCTCGGCGCTCACCAGGTCGGCGGCGGTGTCGACGGCGGCCTGCGCGCGGGCCTGGGCGGTGACCGTGTTGCTGCTGGCGTCGCGCAGCCGTCGCGAGCGAAGCCTCGTCGGGTTGGCGGCGGCGAACGGCACCGCGCCGAGCGGCGTCCGGGTGGGCGCAGGTGCCTCGACCGGCGTCTGGCTGCCGGTGCGCCGGTCCATGACGTTGCCCGACACGGTGGTGGGCTCGGTCGCCTCGGTGCGGAAGTCGATGCCGGTGATCGACGAGTCGTGCCCCAGGTTGACCGCGAGCGCCGGCTGCGGGGCGCCGAGGCGTACCGGTGGTCCCCAGTAGAAGAGGCCGGAGCCCGGTACCGGCCCGGGGGTGGCGTAGGCGACGTAGCCGTGTCGTGCGGCGAGCGCGACGAGGTGCTCGAGGTCGGTGCCGTGCTGGGTCGGGACACGGTCGATCGGCAGCGGCGGGTCCATGGTGGGCGGCGGCGTGGCGGCGGGCAGCAGGCCGTCCGCGGCGTACGGGGCGAGCATGGTCAGCACGACCGGGTAGTCGTCGAGGCCGGGGTGCTCGACGTCGCGCTCCTCGCGGTCGAGCAGGTTGCCGAGGTCCTCCCCGGTGACCACCCAGGTGGCGCCCGTCCCGCCGGCTCCCGGCTCGAGGCGGGTCTCGGTGACGACGCCCTCGAACAGCACCTGGGGCACCGGACCGAACGTCACCACGAGCGAGACGCGCGAGAAGGCAGCCAGCGGGAAGCCGGCCGTGAAGGGCGTCGGCGCCCCCGGTGCCAACCCGTCGGCGTTCAGCACGAGGGAGAACGCCGAGCGTTCCTCGTCGCTCTCGGTGACGGTCACCGAGCGCACCCGCTCGGCAAGGTCGAGCGGCAGCGGGACGGGCAGCGACACACCGGCCAGGATCGTCAGGCGCAGCCCGCTGGTCAGGCTCACGGCGGCACCTGGGGGTAGCCGATGACCAGCACGTCTCCCGCGGTACCGGCACCGGTGAGCTCGTCGGGGTCGAGCGCGCGGTTCACGTCGGCGACTTGCCACGCCGACAGCGGGTCGCCGAGATAGCGAGCGGCCACGAGGTCGAGGCGGTCGGTCGCGTCGACGCGGTGGTGGGCCACCGGGGGTACGACGTCGGGGTCGAGCAGGCCTCGACGGCGCAGGTAGCGCACGGTGCGCATGCCTCCGTCGCCGTCGGGCACAGTGACCTCGGCGACCTCGGCGTGGGTGTAGCGGCCGGCGGCCACCGCTCAGCCCACCACCGTGTCGGCGACCGTCGCGGCGGCACCGCTGAGGACTGCCGCGCTCGCCATGACCTCTTTCGCCACCAGGTGCGCGACGTAGAGCCCGTAGCCGACATCGGTGACCGACAGGTCGTCGTAGGTGAGCACGTCGGCGCTGATCTCGACGCTGGCCCGCGACGGGTACAGGGCCGTGGTGAACGCCTGCTCCGTGATGGACAGGCCCGTGATCGACACCGGTAGCACGCGGCCCGGCCCCCACGCCAGCACCGTCATCGGCAGCTCGATCGGCAAGATCTCGATCGTCCCAGCCATCAGCAGCGCGGTGTTGGTGATCACCCGGGCGCTGGAGGGGTGCAGCAGCATCTCCAGCACTGCCAGGGACGGGGCGATGCCCATCGATCCGGCCACCGGGTCGCCGGCGTCGAGCTGGTCGGTCGCGTCGAGCTCGACGGTCATCGAGATCGACTCCGTGGGGGCTCCCCACGCACGACGCCCACCGCCGGAGCCGGCGGCGCCGGCGTCCCCGGCCGGCTCGAGGCTGCGGGTGACCTCGTCCGGGTTGTACTGGAACACCACGACGCGCGAGAGCGGGCTGGCCGGGTCGACGGCCACGATCGCCCCCCGCAGCGGACGCGGCGTGCTGGTCAGCGTTCCCACGCGATCACCTTGGCCGCGCGGCGTCACCGAGGCGTCACCCACGGCGTCGCCGGGTACCTGCGGCGGTGCGGCAGGTGTGGCGGTCGTGCGCCGCCTACGGTTGCCCGATGCAGGAGGCGCGCCGGCTCGGTCGGGTGGGGTGGCTCGTCGTCGCGTCGCTGGTGCCGTTGGTGCTTGCCACCGTCGTCGGACTCGTGCTGCTGTGGCCGTCGCAGCAGACTCCGCAGATCGAGGCAGGCGTGCTGGTCAACGCGACCGTCGAGGCGATCCAGGCATGCCCGGACCTGTCGCTGGAGCAGTGCGCCCTCGCGGAGGTGACGGTGACCAGCGGCCCCGATGCCGGTGGGGTCTTTCTCGCCGGAGCCCCGGTGGGCGTAGGCGCCCCCGTGGTGAGCGTCGGCGACGCCGTCGTCCTGCAGAGCAACCTGGACGCTCCCCCCGACCAGCGCTACGTGATCGTGGACTTCCAGCGCGGCTCGGTGCTGTGGGTGCTGGCCGGCGTGTTCGCGGTCGCGGTCGTCGCCCTGGCCCGCTGGCGTGGCGTGGCCGCCCTGGTGGGGCTGGTCGCGTCCCTCGGTGTGCTCATGGTGTTCGTCCTGCCTGCCGTGCTGGCGGGGTCGTCCCCGCTGTGGGTGGCGACCGTCGGCGCGTCGGCCATCGCCATCATCACCATGCTGATGGCACACGGCCCCTCGCTGCGCACCGGGGTCGCCCTGCTGAGCACCTTGGCAAGCCTGCTGCTGATCGCGGTTCTCGGTGCGCTCGTGATCGAGATCGGCAGCTTCACCGGCCTGGCCGACGAGTCGACGGCCTTTCTGCAGGCCTACGGCGCCACGGTCGACCCCCGAGGACTGCTGCTGGCGGGTCTGGTGATCGGCGCACTCGGTGTGCTCGACGACGTCACGATCACGCAGACGGCCGCCGTTGCCGAGGTCTCTGCTGCCGACCCGAGCCTGAGCCGCCGCAGGCTCCTGGCGTCCGGGCTGCGGGTGGGCCGTGACCACGTGGCCGCCACGGTCAACACTCTGGTGCTCGCCTACGCCGGTGCCGCCCTGCCACTCCTCCTGCTGTTCACCTTGTCAGGCAGCGGGCTTGCCCAGATCCTCACCGGCGAGCTGGTGGCGCAAGAGGTGGTGCGCACCCTGGTCGGCGCGATCGGCATCGTCGCCGCCGTCCCGCTGAGCACGGCGCTGGCAGCGGCCCTGCTCACGACACGCCCCAAGGGCGCGCCCGGCCCGGCCCGGACGCCCCGGGAGGGGCTCGGCCTCAGCACGGCCTACCCGCAGGGCACCGACGAACGCGGATGAGCGCCCCTGTCCGGGTGCCGGTGGCTGCCGGCTCGGCGTCTCGTCCACGTCGGGCTTACCCTGGAGCAATGTGTGTGGCCTGTGTCGGCGCCGCGTCGCCAGAGATCGCGGTGGCGCTCGGCGGCTACGCGGCAGCCCGCTTCGGTCGCCCGGTGCACCGCGTGCGCGGGTGGCTCGCCGGCCGGGACGCGACGTCGGCCCAGGTCGACCCGGACGGCACCGACGGCAGCCCCGTGGCTGCGACGTCGCCGTCCTGACGGGACGACATCACGCCTGGCGCACCGGCACGACCACCTCGTTGCGCCGGCGGAACCAGGGAGTCCACGGTGGGTCGAACCGGGCCCAGCGCATCGGCCCGTCCTGCGTCCACCCGGCGGCCGAGACCGCGGTGAGCAGGTCGTGCGCGTGCCGCCGGAACGAGCCGGCCGTCCATCGGCCGGAGAATCCGGCGACAGCCGCGACCTGCTCGGGCACCTCCCGCAGCACCACCCGGCTGTCGGCGGGCACCGGCAGGGACGCGAGGTCGGCGTCGGCCGGCATGACGAACGAGACGCGGTAGGCGCCTGCTGACGTGACGTCGTCCACCTCGTCGCGTGCCTGCTGCAGCACCGGGGCCGTCATCGCGACCCCGCCGGAGCTGATGTAGCCGACGAGCGGCCGAAAGCCGGAGATGCCGGCCGACTCGAACGACCCGGTGACGTCCACGTCGGCCACCACGTGCGCACGGTAGCGCCGCAGCTCGAACCCGGGGTGCCGGCTGATCACGTCGTAGGGCTGCTGCTCTGTCATGGGCTCAACAATGACAGGCCCCGCGAGACAATGCCTCGTGGCCGATCGCCTGCTCACCCCGTCCAAGATCACTGCGTGGCTGGACTGCCCGCACTACCTGACGTTGCGCCATGAGGTGGACGAGGGGCTGCGCGACGCCGCGCCACACCTCTTCGGCGAGATGGCCCAGATGCTTCTCGACAAGGGCCTCGTGCACGAGCAGCAGGTGAGTGAGCGGTACCGGGCCACGGGACGAGTGGTGCACGACGTGCCGGGACGGGGTGCACGCGAGTCGTTCGCGCACTGGGTGGATCGCGTCGCCCCCGTGCTGGACGAGGGGCACGACGTGATCGCCCAGATGCCCTTCGCCCACGACGGCGTGCGGGGTGTCGCCGACTTCCTCGAACGCGTCGAGAACGCGAGCGGGGCGGTCACCTACGAGCCGGTCGACGCGAAGCTCGCCCGCAGCGCGGCGAAGCCGGGGCACGTGCTCCAGCTGTGCTTCTACGCCGAGGCGATCGCTGCGAGCACCGGTCACCTTCCGGAACGAATGCACGTCGAGCTCGGCTCGGGGAGCCGCGAGACGGTACGGGTCGCGGACGTCCAGGCGTACTGGCGCCGTCTGCGTGGCCGGCTCGGCGACCTCGTGGCCCAGCCGCCCACCCAGCCCACGAGTCCCGAGCCGTGCGCGCACTGCGGGTTCTGCGAGTTCGAGCCGGTGTGCGACGCTCAGTGGCGCTCCGCCGACTCCCTGGTGCACGTCGCCGGTATCCGTCGCGCCGATCGTGAGGTGCTCGAGTCGGCCGGGGTCACCACGATCGCGAGCCTGGCGGTCGTCGATCACCAGATCGACGACATCGACCCGGAGCGCTCCCGGCGCCTGGTGGGTCAAGCAGCCCTGCAGGTGCGAGCGCGCGACACCGCAGCCGAGTCGGGTCTGCCGTTCGCCTTGCTCGACTCCCCCGACGACGGCGAACCCGCGGCCCGTGACGACGAGTCGGTCGAGGCGGCGCTGACCGGCTACGCCGCCCTCCCCGAGCCGGACGACGGCGACGTCTTCGTGGACTTCGAAGGCCACCCGTTCTGGCGAGCCGATGTCGGCCTCTTCTTCTTGCTGGGCCTGATCGAACGCGTGGACGGCGAGTGGCGGTACCGAGCCTTCTGGGCACACGACCAGGTGGAGGAGGCCCGGGCGACAGCCGAGCTCGTGACGTACCTGACCCAGCGGCGGCAGCAGTTCCCGGGCATGCACGCCTACCACTACAACCACACGGAGCGCTCGGCGTTGCAGCGCCTCACGACGGACTACGCCATCGCTGAGCTCGACCTGGAGAACCTGGTGGCGACGGGCGCGTTCGTCGACCTGTACCCCGTCGTGACCGGAGCCGTGCAGGTCGGGGCCGAGTCGTACGGGCTCAAGCACGTCGAGCGGCTGACCGCCTTCGAGCGCAGCCACGACATCGATGGCGGAGCCGGCGCCGTCATCGAGTACGAGCACTGGATGGGTGACTCCGACGCGTCGCGCCTGGACCGGATCGCGAAGTACAACGACGACGACGTGCGCGCGACGCTGGCCGTGCGTGACTGGCTCGTCGAGCACCGTCCGGCGGGTCTGCCATGGCGGCCGGCCGTGCTCGAGCCGGCCGTCACCGACCCTGACCTCGACGCCCGGATCGAGGCGCTGCATGCGTACGGCGCCGGCACTCACGAGCACCTGATGGGCGACCTGCTCGGCTACTGGCGGCGTGAGCGTCGGGTGGTGGCCGCCGACTGCCTGCGCCTGTCGATGGCCGACCCCGACGACCAGCTGGCGTCGCCGGGAGCGATCGGTGGCCTGTCGTTCCAGGGTCTGCATGATCGGCACAGCCTCAAGACAGGCAAGAAGCTGAAGTGGCCGGCCGCGGTCTTCACGTTCCCGCCTCAGCTGGTCGACGCCGACATGGGCACCGGCTCGACGCTGATCATCGCCGTGAACGAGCAGCAGTGGGCGTTCTTCACCCTCGCCGCGATCGACCGAGAGGCCGGCACGCTCGAGATCAGCTGGAACCAGGCCATGATCGACCAGGGGGTGCTTCCGACCTCGCTGGTGCACTACGTCAACTTCCCCGAGGGCGCCAAGCTCGTCGCGCTGTGCGACCTGGCTGACCAGATGCTCGACGGGCGCGCCGACGCGGTCGGGCACGCGATCCTGCGGGCCGACCACCCGAGGTTCCTTCCCGGACGTGGCCCGGCCGAGGGCTTGTTCACCGCTGGGTACGAAGCGATCTGTGCCTGGGCGCCCCACCTCGACCGCAGCGTCGTCGCTGTTCAGGGCCCGCCGGGTACCGGCAAGACCTTCACCGGCGCGCACGTCGTCAAGACCCTGGTCGAGCAGGGCAAGCGTGTCGGGCTCACTGCCATGAGCCACCACGCGATCGACAACCTGATGCAGGCCGTCGTCGAGCGCTTCGCTGCGGACGGCGTCGAGCTGCGAGCCGTCCGCAAGGGCGCCAAGAACCCCCTCCGCGGCGTCGACGACCTCGACGACAACGCTGCGTGTGCCACCGGCGACTACCACGTCGTGGCCGGTACGTCGTGGTTGTTCGCCAGCCAGGCGATGCGGGAGAACCCCGTGGACGTCCTCGTCGTCGACGAGGCAGGCCAGCTCGGGCTCGCCGACACCTTGGCCGCCGCGATCTGCGCGACCGACGTCATCCTGCTCGGTGACCCTCAGCAGCTGCCTCAGGTGGCGCAGGCCGCTCACCCGAGCCGTTCCGGCGTCAGTGCCCTCGAGCACGTCATCGGCGAGGGGACGCGCACCATCCCCCCGGATCGAGGCGCGCTGCTGGACGTCACGTGGCGGATGCACCCGGACGTGTGCTCGTTCATCTCCGACGTCGTGTACGACGCGCGGCTGACGAGCCATCCGTCCTGCGCCGGGCAGACCACCAGCGCAGGTACCGGGCTTCGCTGGATTCGCGCCGAGCACACGGCACGGTCCACCGAGTCACCCGAGGAGGCCGCCCTCGTCGCCGCGACGATCGAGCGGCTCGTCGGCACCGACTGGACCGACCAGCGGGGCGTCACCCGCCCCCTCACCGCGAGCGACATCATCGTGGTGACGCCCTACAACGACCAGCGACGGCTGATCGCCTCGACGCTCGCGGCCACGCCCGCCACCGCCGGGGTGCAGGTCGGGACGGTGGACAAGTTCCAGGGTCGAGAAGCAGCAGTCGTGGTCTTCTCCATGGCCACATCGTCGGCGGCGTTCATGCCTCGCAACGCCGACTTCCTCTTCTCCAAGAACAGACTCAACGTCGCCGTCAGCCGCGCTCGCTGCCTGGCGGTTCTCATCTGCACCGACGAGCTGCTCGACACACGCGCCCGCGACGTCGAGCAGATGGCCCTCATCTCGGCGCTCTGCTCGTTCGTCGAGAGGGCAACCCGCCTTCAGCCGCCCGGCGGTGCCTGACGGGCGCAGGCGGCTCAGCTGTTCCAGCGCAGGACGGCGGGCGACTCCTTCTCCCGGCCGAGGATGGACACGCTGGCGACGTCGAGCGGGAAGCTCTGGCCGAAGATGACGGGGAAGTCGAGCCACGCCAGCGCCAGCACCCGCAGGGCGTGGCCGTGCCCGAAGCAGATCGCGCGATCGACTCCGGACGCGCGCACGCGGGCCACGACGCGGGTGAGCCGGGCGCGGACGTCGTCGGCGGACTCGCCGCCGTCGCAGCCGTTGAACCAGATGCGCCAGCCCGGGTAGTGGTCGCGGATCTGCACGCTGGTGAGCCCCTCGTACCGGCCGTAGTGCCACTCGGCCAGGTCGTCGTCGGTCTCGACGTCGTCGAAGCCGGCCAGGGCGGCGGTGCGCTGGGCCCGTAGCCGCGGGCTGGCGAGAACGAGGCCGAAGTCGTGCTGGTCGAGCCGGGAGTCCAGCGACCGGGCCTGCTCGACACCGTGGTCGGTGAGGTCGAGGTCGGTCACCGAGGTGTGCCGACCGGAGCGGCTCCACTCCGTCTCGCCGTGTCGGACCAGGTACAGCAGTGTCATGGTGCTCACTTCCCTGCGCGTTTGCGCCCGATCGGCCTGTGTTGGTCTGCGTTAGAGAACGAGCAGACTCAAACACAGAGTAGCGCGTCGTTGGTCGAACGCACCGCACCACGCCCGACGGCCGGGTCGACCGTGGTGCGGGATAGTGACGCCGGTGTGGCTGCTGCTGTCCCTGCTCGTGCTGGCACCGGTGGCCTGGGCACTGGTCGGTGCGCCGGCGGCGCCGCAGGTGTCGGCGTGGGTCGACGCCTCCCTGCCGCTGCTGGCGTCACCGCACACGGTGTCGACCGCGGCGCTGCTGGGCGCTCTGCTCGCCGGGACCGTCCTGGGTGCCGGACGGGCCAAGGTCGCGACGACGCACGTGTCCACGGTGGTGCACGAGCTCGGGCACGGGCTCGCCGCAGCGGCTCTCGGCGGGCGGATCAGCCGGCTGCAGATGCGCCGGGACGGGTCGGGCGCCGCGCACACGCGGCTGCCCGGCCCGAGCCCCGTCCGACGGTTTGTCGTGGCCGCGTCCGGGTACCCGGCTCCGGGGATCGTCGCCGTGGCCAGCGTCCAGGCCGTGCTGGCAGGCATCGCCGGGCTGTGGCTGGCCTTTCTGGTCGCCGTGCTCGCGGTGATGCTGGTGCTGGCGATCCGCTCCTGGTGGGGCGCACTGCTCGCCGTGGCCCTCGGCGGACTCGGCGGCGCGGTGGTCGCACTCGCCCCCGCGACGGCCGTCGTCCTGACCGTGGCTGGGCTGGCCGGACTCATCGCCGGCGGCGGAGTCGTGGACGCTGTCGCGCAGTGGCGTACCCGCCGCGGTGGCCGCGCCTCGGACGCGCTCACCATGGCCCAGCAGACCGGCCTGCCAGCGGGCCTCTTCGCCGGGGGGCACCTGCTCCTCGCTACCGCGCTGGCCGCGGCGACGTTGGCACTCCCGGTGTGGCCCCAGGCGAGCTGACGAACGACCCGGTGGTGCCGCACGTCCCGGAGCGGCAGCTCACGGCCGTGGGGCGCGTCAGTTGCATCGCCTGGGTCGCGACGCGTGGTCGGCGCGGCGACGATGGTGAGGTGGCACCAGACCAGTCGGTGACGACGTACGTGGCATGCGGACGCACGACGGCCTCGCGCACGGCGTGGGCGCCGTCGTGGGACCGCGGCGCAATCCGGATTCGACGCGCACGGTGACCGACACATCCGCGAGCAGCCGGCTGCCCACGCCGGAGGTCGGCGACGAGGTGGCCTGGGTGCGTTCGTACCTGGCGGACCTCGCTGCCGAAGACCCGTCGAGCATCCATGCCGGCGCCTCGTTCAGGGGTGGGCAGAGCGCGGCCGACGCCGCGCTGGCCTCGTTCGACGTCACCGGGTACGCGGGGGCACGCAACGAGGTCTGGCCGCAGCAGCGGCGCGGTGCCAGCCGCCTGTCGCCCTACATCCGGCACAACCTGCTGACGTTGCCGCGCGTCTGGCACCACGTGGGCGGCGGTCCGCCCCGCGACGTGGCGAAGTACCGCGACGAGCTGCTGTGGCAGGAGTACGCACGCCACCTGTACGCACGGCTCGGCCCTGCGTTGTCCCAGCCCCTGCGGTACCTGCCACCGCGAGAGAGCCACGAGGTGAGCAACCCGTGGGACCGTGGGATGGCCTGTGTCGACCTTGCGGTCACCGAGCTCGAGCAGGACGGTTGGCTGGGCAACCAGACGCGTATGTGGCTGGCATCGCAGTGGACCGTGCGCGCGGGCTGGGGCTGGCGCGACGGAGAGGACGCCTTCTTCACCCATCTGCTCGACGGCTCCCGCGCGGCGAACCGGCTCGGCTGGCAGTGGACCGTCGGCACCGGCACAGGGCGTCCGTACGGGTTCAGCCGCCACCAGGTCACCAGGCGTGCGCCCGGCCTGTGCCGCCAGTGTCCGCTGTCGCGGGCCTGCCCTATCGAGGACTGGCCGACCACCGACCCCGGCCCGGCCACCGACCCGCATCCCGACCTGCGGCACGACGTCGACGTCGAACGCACGGCGGGCCCGTCCGAGCCGCAGACCACCGCGCGTCCCGAGGCGGTCTGGCTCACTGCCGAGTCGCTCGGGAACGACGACCCCGCGTCGGCCGCCCACCCCGACCTGCCCGCGGTCTTCGTGTTCGACGAACCGCTGCTGCGGCGGCTGCGGCTCTCGGGCAAGCGCCTCGTCTTTCTCGCCGAGACTCTGGCCGAGTCGGCGCGCCGGCGTCGTGTCGAGATCCATCGAGGCGATCCCCGCGACGTCCTCACCGGTCGAGCGGTGGCCGTCACGTTCGCCCCCGTGCCCGGCTTCGCGCGACGGGCCCACGTGATCGTGCCGGCGGCCGTCTACCCGTACCCCTGGCTCAGAAGACCAGGCGCGGGGCCGGTCAGCAGCTTCTCCGCGTGGCGCAAGCACCTCCCGGCGCGCGACTGACGCGCGAGACCCACAGGTGCTGGGAAACTGACGTGCGACAACAGCCCATCCATCCAGACGAGGACACACGTGCCCGAAGGTCACACCATCCACCGACTGGCTCGCGCTGTGCGCGGCCACCTGGCCGGTCAGGAGCTGGTCGTGAGCAGCCCGCAGGGACGGTTCGCGCACGGTGCCGCCCGTATCGACGGCCGCGTCCTCGACCGGGTCGACGCGCACGGCAAGCACCTCTTTCTGGGATTCGGCGAGGAGTGGGTGCACGTCCATCTCGGTCTCTTCGGGCGGGTCACCGTGGCAGACGGACCCGCGCCCGCCCCGCGCGGTGCGGTGCGGCTGCGCCTCGTCGGTGCCGACGGGTACCTCGACCTGCGCGGGCCAACAGCGTGCCGGCTGATCGACGAGCCCACCAAGCAGGGGCTGCACGACCGACTGGGCGCCGACCCGTTGCGGCGCGATGCCGACCCGATGCAGGCGTTCGAGAAGCTTCGCCGTCGCCGGCTCGCGATGGGCGCGGTCCTGCTCGACCAGTCGGTGGTGGCCGGCATCGGCAACGTGTACCGCGCGGAGCTGCTCCACCGCGCAGCGCTGTCGCCGCACCGTGAGGCACGCGCCCTCGCGGAGCACGAGTGGGTGGGGCTGTGGGACGACACGGTGCGACAGCTGCGCGCCGGTGCCCGCTCCGGGCGGATCGTGACCACCGAGCGCGAGCACCGGGACCGTCCGAGCGGTCGAGCGCGGGCCACCGACGCGCACTACGTCTACAAGCGCGTCGGCCTGCCGTGCCGCCGATGCGGCACGGCGGTGAGGGCAGACGAGCTGGCAGCCCGCACCATCTTCTGGTGCCCGAGCTGCCAGGGCCGCTAGCCACTGCTGGCCCCAAGGGCGTCGCCGGGACCAACGGCGGCAGACACCGGCGCCCTCTGCTGCCATCATCGCCGGCGTGCGCCCCCGTCGTGTCGTCCTGCTCCTGCTCAGCGCTGTGGTCGCGTTGGCCACGGTCATACCCGCCGGGGCCGCCTCGGCGTTGACCCTGCCGGACGACACGGCACTGGACGTCCGAGGTGGGTGGGTGCTGCGGGTCGGCAGCGCCGGGCACAAGGTCAAGGCCCTGCACCAGGCGCTCGGCTACCCCGACTCGGCCTGGGAGGTCTACGACGAGCAGATCCGACAGATCGTCCAGCAGAAGCAGGCCGCGCTCGGGCTGGCAGCGACCGGGCAGGTGAACCGGGCCACCTGGCGGGCGTTGGGCGTGAAGGGCCGGTGGCGGATGGACGCGTTCAACCAGACCCCGCGCACCACGGCGCAGTCCACCCGCAAGCAGCGCGTCCAGGTGATGGTCGAGACAGCTCGGCGGTACCTGGGCAGCGAGTACGTGTGGGGAGGCGCCGGGACGCCGCGGCGGGGAGTCGACTGCTCCGGCCTGATGCTGCAGGTGATGTACGCCGCCGGTCTGCACCCCACCGGCGTGAGCCTGCGCCTGCACCAGACCACCGACTACAGCACCACGGACGCGTTGCTGGCCGACCGGGGGCTGCGCCACATCCGCCTGAACCAGGTACGTCGCGGTGACCTGGTGTTCTTCACCAGCAACCGCACGGGCAGGGTCAACCACGTGGCCCTGGCGCTGGGCAAGCACCGCGTCATCGAGGCTGTCGAGCCCGTCGTGCGCATCGGTCCGCTGGCCGACCGGTCGAGCCAGCGGCTGCACGCCGTCGCCATCCGGCCCTTCACGGCCACGAAGGGCCACGCATGAGCGACCGTTCGGCAACCGACTCGAGTTCATGCAGCCAGGCGCGGAGCGGTCGTCATATCCTTCCCCTGCGGGGAGCGAACCCGTCCATCATCACGACGGAGGCATCATGACCGAGCTCGCCACCCGCAGCACCTGGCCGGCCCACGACCCGGGTACCCACCGGTGGCTGCCCGAGACGTCGACCCCGATCTCGCCGGACCGGGTCCAGACGCTGCTCGCCGCGGAGTGGGAGCGCTTCACCGAGTCGACCGGCGCCTCCGGTGCACACAACAAGCGCGCCAGCACGACTCTGCCGCTCGGTGTCACCTCGTCGTTCCAGCACTGGGACCCGTACCCGATCTCGATCGAGTCGGCGCGAGGTGCCTGGCTCACCGACGTCGACGGCCGACAGATGCTCGACCTGTCGATGGGGTTCGGTGCGATGCTCGCCGGCCACCTGAACCCGGTCGTGGTCGAGCACGTCGAGCGTGCGCTGCACGAGACCGGCACCCTGTTCGTCACCCCGTCGCCCCAGGCCACCGACATGAGCGAGCGGTTCTGCCGACGGTTCGGGCTCGACATGCTGCGGTTCACCAACTCCGGTACCGAGTCGCTGATGTACGCCATCCGGGTGGCCCGCGCCTACACCCACCGCAAGGCCATCGTGAAGATCGAGGGCGGCTACCACGGCGGCTACGACGGCCTGCAGGTGTCGGTCAAGCCGGCGTTGGCCGACATCGGGCCGGCAGACGCACCGATCGGTGACGTGCCCTTCGACGTCGAAGCCGGCACCGTGCACGTCGTCGCTTACAACGACCTTGCGATGCTGGAGCGGATTCTTGCCGAGCACGGGGACGAGGTCGCCGCCTTCGTGGTCGAGCCGGTCATCGAGAACCTCGCGATCGTGCTGCCCGACGAGGGCTACCTGGCCGGCGTGCGCGCGCTGTGCGACTACCACGGCGTCGTGCTGATCTTCGACGAGGTCAAGACGGGCCTCACCGCCGGGCCGGCGGGGGCCGCGCAGCGCCTCGGCGTGCAGCCAGACTTGATCACGCTCGCGAAGAGCATCGGCGGTGGGCTGCCGCTCGCGGCGTTCGGCGGCAAGCGCGAGATCATGCAGGTCGTCGTCGACGGCCGGATGGCGCACTTCGGCACCTACAACGGGAGCCCGCTGGTGATGGCCGCGGCGCGTGCCGTGGACGAGATCTGCACCCAGGACGCGCTCGACGCCGCGGAGGCGACCAACATGCGTGCGATGGCTGCGCTGAAGGCCGTGATCGAGCAGTACGAGCTGCCCGCCCACACGGTCGGCCTCGGCGTGAAGGGCTGCGTCACCTGGGCGACCACGCCTGTACGCAACTATCGCGACTACAAGGCCACCGACTTCGGCGTCGCCGAGCTGTCGTGGCTGTGGGGGGTGAACCGGCGCGTCCTCACCCCGCCCGGGCTGGACGAGCAGTGGCTGGTCTCGCTCGCCCACACCGACGACGACATGGGCCACCTGGTCGAGCACTACGCCGAGCTCGCCCAGGCGCTGCGCGCCTGACCCAGGCCCCACGCCGGGCAACGGGTCGAGGGCTGCCTAGGCTGGCGCCGGGAGGTCGCATGCTCGTCGGCACGCGCTACGCCGCCGCGACGATCGACAGCTACTACGACGTGATCGTCGTCGGTTCCGGCCTCGGTGGTCTGAGCACCGCAGCCCTGCTGTCCAAGGCCGGCAAGAAGGTGCTCGTCCTCGAACGGCACTACACCGCCGGCGGCTTCACGCACTCCTACCGACGGCGCGGCTTCGAGTGGGACGTCGGCGTCCATTACGTCGGCGAGGTGCACAACCCCGCGTCCAGGCTGCGCCGCATCTTCGACGCGATCACCGACTCACAGCTGCAGTGGGCGCGGATGGACGACACCTACGACCGCGTCGTCATCCACGACGACTCCTACGACTTCGTGGCCGGCGCGGCGGCGTTCCGTGACGAGCTGGCCAGGTCGTTCCCGCACGCGCGGGCCGAGATCGACGAGTACCTGCGCCACATCAGGGCGGCCAGCGCCAGCCTGCCGGCCCACTTCGGCCCGAGGTACCTGCCCGGTCCGCTGCGGCGGGTCGTCGGTGGCGTGGCCGCCCGGGTCGGCACCGACTACTTCTCCCGTACGACGAGGTCGGTGATGTCCGACATCGTCTCCGACCCGCGACTGGCGGCCGTGCTCACCGGGCAGTGGGGTGACTACGGGCTGCCGCCGGGGCAGTCGAGCTTCGCCATGCACGCGATCGTCGCCCAGCACTACCTCGGCGGGGCGAGCTTTCCCGTGGGCGGGGCATCGCAGATCGCGCGCACGATCGTCCCCACCATCGAACGCGGTGGTGGCTCGGTGGTCGTCAACGCCGAGGTCGACCAGATCGTCGTGGCCAAGAACCGTGCCGTCGGTGTGCGACTGAGCAACGGCCACGAGATTCGGGCCGACCGAGTCGTGAGCGACGTGGGGCTGCGCACCACGTTCGGCCGGCTCGTGCCCCCCGAGGCGGGCACCCGGTCGACGATGCCGGCGCAGGTGGCAGGGCTTCGTCCGGCCGCCGCGCACGTGGGGCTCTACGTGGGGCTGCACGGGACGACTGCCGACCTCGGGCTGAGCCAGACCAACCTGTGGCTCTACCCCAGTGACGACCACGACGCGAACGTGGCCACCTACCTCTCGGCACCGAGCACCGACCTTCCCCTCAGCTACCTCTCGTTCCCGTCGGCGAAGGACCCGTCGTGGTCCAGCCGCTACCCCGGCAGGTCCACGATCGACGTGATCACGCTCGCTCCGCACGAGTGGTTCGCCACCTGGAAGGACGAGCCGTGGCGGCGACGAGGGGCGCAGTACGACGAGCTCAAGGCCCAGTTTGCCGAGCGCATGCTCGACGACGTCTACGCCCACGTGCCGAAGGCCCGGGGCAACGTGGCCTACCACGAGCTGTCCACGCCGCTGTCCACCACGGAGTTCGCCGGCTACCGGACCGGTGAGATCTACGGCATCGAGCACAGCCCGCAACGCTTCGCCCAGACGTGGATCAAGCCCAGCACCCCGATCGGTGGGCTGTACCTGACGGGTCAGGACGTGCTGTTCTGCGGCGTCGGGTCGGCGCTGATGTCGGGGGTGGTGACGGCAGCCTCGGTGCTCGGGCCCGCTCTCCTGCGCCAGGCCCCCGGCATCATCGACTTCGTGCGGGCATGACGTCGTGGCCGAACGCAGGCGCCCCGCGCGTCGGCGCCCCGGCAGCGCGTACCGGGCTGGCAACGAGATGCTGAAATGGGGTGTGCCCGAGCAGACCCGACCGTCGGCGCAGCGAATCTTCCGTCGCAGCCTCGCCGGGCTGGGTGCAGTGCTTCTTCTTGGCACGGCGGGCTACCTCGTTCTGGGCCTCAGTCCTCTCGACTCCGTCTACCAGACGGTGACCACGGTGACGACTGTCGGGTTCGAGGAGGTCACGCCCTTCGGGACCGCGGAGAAGGTCTTCACGATCGTGCTCATCCTCGTCGGCGTCGGTGTCGTGCTCTATACGCTGACCGCCCTGCTCGGCCTCGCCATCGAGGGGTACCTGGGCAACGCATGGGGAAGGCGGCGCATGGACCGCGACATCGACCGGCTGAACGACCACGCCATCGTGTGCGGATGGGGACGCGTCGGGCGAGCAGCGGCTGACCAGCTCGCACTGTCCGGGCGACAGGTGGTGGTCGTGGACGCCGACGAGGAACGCCTCGTCGACTGCCCGTACCCGGCGGTCACCGGCGACGCCTCCCGTGACGACGTCCTCAAGCACGCAGGCATCGAGCGAGCGACGACGCTCGTCGCCAGCCTCGACACCGATGCGGCGAGTCTCTACGTCACCCTGACCGCACGCGCTCTGCAGCCGTCCCTCGTCATCATCGCGCGCAGCCGCACACAGGACGCCGAGCAGAAGCTGCTCCGGGCCGGGGCCGACCGCGTGGTCAACCCCCAGCACATCGGCGGCTCACGCATCGCCGCGTTCGCCCTGCAGCCGCACGTCGTGGACTTCCTCGAGATCGCCATGCACGACGCGGACGTCGAGTTCCGGCTGGAAGAGGTGGCCATCTCCCCCGGGTCAGGGCTGTCCGGGTCGACGGTCCGCCGATCCCGGCTGCACGAGGGCGACGGGGCGCTCATCCTGGCGCTTCGTCAGCATGACAGCGGTGGCTTCGTCACGAACCCGCCCGGAGACTTGGTGATGGGACCTGGCGACGTCGTGATCGCCGTGGGTACCGAGGCCCAGCTCGCCAACCTTCGCCGCTCTGCGCGTCGGTCAGCAGCGGGGCCGTAGCCCTGCGGGTCGCCGCTACTCCTTGGGCAGCGCAACCTCGTCGGGCTCGACGTCGTCGCGCTGATCGGCGTAGGCCTCGACCGCGGCGTGCACCGTGGGATAGAGGTGCTCCTCACCGATCTGCGCGATGATCCCCGCCTCGCGCAGTCGTCGGCGCGCCCGCGACTTCGGCCGGGCGACCGTGAACGTCACGCCCCGCTCTCTCAAGTCGTCGATGACGTCCTCGAGCATTGCTGCGCCGGTGGAGTCGATGTGGGTCACGGCCTCGGCGTTGAACACCACCCACTCAACCGGGTAGGGGGCGGCGGCGATGGCCTCCCCCAGCCGCTGCTTCGTCCACGACGCGTTGGCGAAGAACAGCCGGTCGTCGAGGCGGTAGATGACCACGCCCGGCGTGACGAAGGCTTGCTCGACGTCTCGGACGTCGGCGTAGCGCTCCTGCTCGGGGTCGTACCCCAGCACGGCGTCGTGCGGACGGGCGCTGCGCCGGATGGCGTCCACGATCGACAGACCGACCGCCAGCCCGATCGCCGGCAGCACACCGAGCACCAGAACCCCGACGAGGGCCACGACAGCGATGACAGGCTCAAACCGACTGATGCGCCGCACTTCCTGCCACTGACGCCTCGAGAACAGCCCGGTGGACGCCTGGATGATCACTGCGGCAAGCACCGTGCTGGGCAAGTACTGCATGGGCTCGGTGAGCACCATGAGCACCAAGGCGACGCCTGCTGCTGCTGCCAGGCCCGACACCTGGCTGGTCGAGCCCATCGCGTCGTTCACCGCCGTGCGCGAGCCGCTGCTGTTGATGGGCAGGGCCGCGGTGACCCCGGCGGCGAGGTTGCCCATCGACAGCGCGAGCATCTCCTGGTCGGCGTCGACTCGTTCGCCGTGTCGCTCGGCGAACGAGCGGGCCGTGAGGATCGAGTCGGAGAACGTCACCAGGTAGATGCCGACGGCCGCCGGCAGCAGGCTCGACAACAGGTCAGGTGAGATCTCCGGCAGGGAGAACCCTGGAAGACCCGCCGGCACCGGGCCGATCGTCTCGACACCCTGTTCGGCCAGCGACAGCCACCACGAGATCACGATGCCGGCGATCACCACCACCAGCGCGCCGGGGAACGTAGGCATGACGCGCTTGCCCACGACAAGGACCACCAGCGACACGACGCCGAGGAGTGCCGTCTCAGGCTGCAGGTCACCGAGTCCGCGGATCGTCTGCGTGACCTCCCCGACCACGTTCTCCGCGTCCACCTCGATACCGAGCAGCGCAGGCAGCTGTCCCACGATGAGCAGCAGCGCCACCCCGTGGATGTACCCGACCAGCACCGGCAGCGAGAGGTAGTCGGCCAGCCACCCCATCTTGAACGCGAACGTCACGAGGTAGACACCCGCCACCAGCAGTGCCAGCAGGGCCGCCTGCTCGGCTCGTTCCTCCCCACTGACGGCCGTCCCGATGAGAGCGGCGGCCACCAAGATGGACGTCGTCCCCTCGGCCCCGATCACCACTCGCGGTGACGAGCTGACCAGCGCGAACGCGATGACAGGCAGCACCGAGCCGTAGAGGCCCATCGAGATCGGCACGCCCGCGATCTGCGCGTAGGCCATGCCGGAGGGCAGGGCGAGAGCCGCCACCGTGAGCCCGGCCAGCACATCGATGCGCAGCCGTAGACCGGAGTACGAGCGCAGTGTGTCGATCAGGGGCAACGTGCGGTAGAGGAGCGGGCGGCGCTTGGCTCGCTTGAACGGTCCCTTTCCCGCGTAGACGTGGCCGTACGGCATGAGCGGCGCGCCATCGGGGCGCTCGATGTTGTCCGGGATCTCGACCACGCTCGGATCATGACTGGTTCAGGTGCCGTTCACCCAGCGTTTGCCTGTTTCGTGGCCACATCGGACGGGGAAACCCGGCGCGTCGACGGCCCGTTCGAACCACCGACCTGACGAGCAAGTCGCGACCGAACGGTGCAGGCAGAGTGCTCGGACAGGGCTCGATCGATCCCCTGCCTCATCGGTGCGCGGTGGCCACATGTAGGAGCGCCCGGCGTCGACGTGCCCACCAGCTCGTCGCCAGGCAGGCTGAGCGGCGTGCCCCGACCCGGTGTGACCGTGGACGCAGCGCGCCCGGCGCCCAACGCCCGTGTCACCGCCAACGGGCTGTGGCGCATGAGCCGTCCCGACCAGGTGCTGCTCGTCGTTGCGGTGTACGCCACGGGCGTCGCCGCCGGTACCGCCACCAACGCGGTCGCGACCGGTGCAGGTGCGGTGTGGGGGTTCGGCGCGCTCGTCGGTGTCGCGGTGAGCGTCCACCTCGCCAACGAGTACGCCGATGCCGACACCGATGCCGTGACCGAACGCACCCGGTTCTCCGGGGGCTCGGGCGCCTTGGGCGACCTTCGGCTCGACCGTCGCCTGCCGCTGCGCGGCGCCTGGTTGTCGGCCGGCGCGGGGGTCGCGCTCGCACTGCTGGGCGTTGCTCACCGGCCAGCTCTCCGGGGTCGCCGTCGTGCTGCTGCTGCTCGGCCTGCTCGGGGGGTGGCTGTACTCGCTCGGCCCCCGTCCCCTGTCCCGGCACGGCTGGGGGGAGGTCGCCAACGCCGTGCTCGGTGGGTTGCTGCTGCCGCTCTTCGGGATGTCCGCGGTCGTCGGTCGGGTGCACCTGGCCGACCTTCTGCTCTTCGCCCCTTTCGCCGTAGTGGTCTTCGTCAACCTGCTGGAGACGCAGTGGGCCGACCGTGACGCCGATCTGCACGTGGGCAAGATGACGCTGGTCACAAGGCTGACGAGCGGGCAGGTACAGGGGGTGGCCCTGGCGTGCACCCTCGCGGCCTACGGGGGCCTCGTCGTGCTCGTGCCCGACCCCATGCCCATGCCTGTCGGCGCGGCATCGCTGCTGGCGCTGCCGTTCTCGGTGTGGGCGGTCGTGTCGGTCACCCGTCGACCGACGCCGCTTCCGGGCGTCCTGGCGATGCTGGTGCTGCTGGCTGCCCAGGCCGCGGCATGGGCCGCCCTGGCTGCCGGCTGGTTGCAGGGGCGGTAGGCGAGACCTACTCGTCGTGCTCGATCTGCGCCTTCGTCGGGCGAACGACCTTCTGCGTGGCCGCCCGCTCCTCATGCTCGATCTGTGCCTTCGTCGGCCGGACCGCCCCCTGCAGGGCCGCCCGCTCCTCATGCTCGATCTGCGCCTTCGTCGGGCTGGTGGACGACGGGGCGGCACCGGCGCTCTGCTCGCGCTCGGCGTCGGTGCGGTGGTCGGCGAGCCGCCCATGGTTGAGCAACAGAGAGGGGTCTTCGGTCGGCTGGGCCGCAGCGCTTGCCGTCTGGACGGGGTCGACCGGCACCAGGCGAAGGGCTGAGGCGGGAGCGGTGGCGAGTCCCACGGCGAGCAGCCCGCTGGTCAGGGCGGCCGTGACGCGACGCGTGGTGGTGCTCATGGGTTCCTCCTGGCGAGGCTGGTTGTGCGGACACCACCGAGACTCGACCTGGCACGGGGCCGCCACATCAGGCGTTGCTGTTCAAGTCGAGCCACGACGTGTTCAGACCCACTGCACGGTTGTTTAGGCGAGGGCCGTCTCGGCTCAGCTCAGGTCCACCCGCTGCAGATCGGCCACCTGCTCCGGCTTCGGGAGCAGCGTGGAGTCGTGGAAGTCCGCCGCGAACCCGGGTACCTGCCGCGACCAGTGCTCGACGCCGGCCAGGATGCCCTCGACGTAGCTGCGCGCCACGACACCGGCGGCCACGGCCTGCGGCTCCTGGAACTCGGCCCGCCCGCGTGCCGTCAGCACGTCCCCCACGACCCGGCCGCTCGCGTCGTAGCGCTCCAGGGTTCCAGGAGCTCGACGCAGCCGGTAGCGGCGCTCTCGTCGCCGCAAGCGTTGCAGGGAGGAGCCGGAGACCTCGACGAGCACACCGTTCACCGAATGACCCGCGCCCCCTCGCCGTAGGTTCGCCAGCAACACCCACGGCGGTCGGTGACCCTCGGCGTCCCGGAACGCCTTGTCGGGCTGCGAGCCGTCGTTGGGGAAGGCCAGGTCGAAGCAGCGCAGCCATCCGTGAAGACGAGCCGGCCGGCATTCAGCGAGGGTGACGTCGGGAATGGTCCTACGGAGCGACGCCGGGTGCAGAAGCGAGCCGTAGGCGAAGACCAGCACCATCACCGTGACGCTAGCGCCACTCCCCCGAGCCACCCCACCGTCTCACTCGAGCGTGATCGAGGCGACGATCTCGTCCGTGGTGGCCAGCCAGCCGGCGACCTCCTCGTCCGGGGTTCCGCCGATGCCGGCCACCGCCATCAACGGCTCGCTGCCGAACTCGATCGCGTACACACGGGCCGAGTCAAGAACCCAGTCCCCGATCTGACGATCGTTCTGCTCGGCAAGGTACGGCCAGAGAACGACGCAGGGATCCTCGTCCGGCGGGGTGTCGGCGAAGCAGATCGCCGACGGGTCGGTGACCTCCAGGTCCCACCACGACGCGTCGCCGCCGGCGAGGCTCAGGGTGCCTTCGTCGACGATCTCCAGCGAGGCCGCCCCCTCAAGCCACGCGCCGATGTCGGTGGGGACGTCGAGAGGACCGGCGAACACGAGGTCGTCGGACCCGGCCTCGACAGACTCCACGTCGCCCGAGTCCTCCGATGTCACCGGTTGGGAGAGGTCGGCGACGTCGACCGGGAAGTCGAAGCTGAAGATGCCGTAGGGGTCACCGAGAAGAACCCGGTAGGGGTCACCTCCTTGGGACGGGTCGATCGTGGGCACCGTGGTCGTGAAGGTCACCGGGAACGGGCCGTTGTCGTAGGTGAAGGTGCCGGGTTCGGTCGTGGGCAGGTCGCCACCTCCGTCGTAGTCCTCTTGCTCGTCGCCGCCGTCGTCGGTGGTCGTCACGTCCTCGCTGGGCGCAGCCGCAGCCGGCTCGTCCTCGGCGCTGGTGCATCCGGACATCGCGACGACGACAGCGACGCTTGCCGCCGCGGCTCGAACTAGGGACGACGTTCTGGTCATGTGCTGCTCCCTGCTGTGGCTCGGCACGCTCTCGTCGCGCCGCCAGTGGGACGCCCCCACCTGCCAGCGAGCATCGGTCGTGGGGCATGCGCCGGGCATCAGGAGCAGGTGTTTATCTTCGGCTCAGCCGGGTTTAGGCCGTCGCTGCTGGGCCCGGTGCGGGCTACCGACTGCTGCGCGCGATCAGTCCGTGCTCACGCGCCCAGGTCGCTGCGGCCCCGCGGTCGGCAACGCCGAGCTTGTCGAGGATGTGCGACAGGTGCACGCCCGCAGTCGAGCGGCTGATGACGAGACGGTCGGCGATCTGCTGGTTGGTGAGCCCCTGGTCGACGAGCTGAAGAACCTCGAGCTCGCGGGCGGTGACGCCACCAGGCATGGGTGCGCCGTCGACCCGGTGCCGAACGACGGCGATGTCTTCGAGCTGCGCCCGTGAACCGAGGCGGGTCGCCTCTGCCTGCGCCCGGTCGACGCACTCCAGGGCCTCGGCTCTGTCGGGGGTGTTCTCGGCCAGCCGGATCCGCGCGTCGATCTGCCAGTAGGCAGGACCGTCGATCTGGTCGAACACCGAGACAGCGGCACGCCAGGCCTTCGCAGGCTCGTCGCCGGTCACCCGGGCGAGATAGGCGTTCAGGACGTGCGGGTGCGGCATGCGCGCCATCTGCTCGCAGGCCAGGGCGCGCACCTGCTCGAACAGCGCAACCTCGGGACTCGCTGGGTCGTCCAGGTGGCCGGCCAGCGCTGCCGCGCGTAGCGAACCGAAGACCAGGTCGACGTCTTGGAAGAGCGACAGGCCGCCACCTTGCTCGACGCCGTTGCGAACCCATGGCTCCATGACCGTCCACGCCGCCGCGGGGCCCTCGTCCGCCCATGCCAACCCCGCCTGCTGTCGGGCCACTGGGATCAGCCACATGGGGGACGCCGACTGCGGGGCGTCGTGGCTGCT
Source organism: uncultured Actinomycetota bacterium (assembly GCA_963714455.1). Classification (GTDB taxonomy): domain Bacteria; phylum Actinomycetota; class Actinomycetes; order Jiangellales; family Jiangellaceae; genus CAVQGZ01. The sequence continues at coordinate 3,930 of CAVQON010000003.1, read as the reverse complement.
GGAGGTCAGATCGGCGTAGCGGGTGCGGGCCAGGTCTTCCTCGCCGCGGATCAGGGCGATCTGCGTCAAGAACGACTGCGCGCGCAGGCGAAGGCCGTACGGAGAGTGCTGGGACAGCACGCGGACGAAGTGCTCCTCGGCCTCTGCGAGGCGACCGAGGCTGACCAGCGCCTCTCCGACACATTGGTGGATGAAGGCGGAGACCGGGTGACCGCGTAGCCCCATCTGGTCGGATGCGTCGATGAAACCGGTTCCTTCGTCGAAGGCCTGCTGGTCGCGACCCAGGCACACGCCCAGGACGACGAGAAGGCTGCTCATGCCGGCAACCAGCACGTTGTTGGCGCCGGACTCGAGCGCCGCGGCAAGGCAGGCGCGGTGGTCGTCAACCGACCTCTCAGGGTCGTCGAACGCCTCCGCCATGGCTCGTCCGCGCAGCGCGAGCGCCTCCGTGGCGCGGTCACCCGCCTCCTGCGCCAGCCGCACAGCCCGGTCAGCCTCGGCGTAGACCTGGTGCGGAACAGACGTCATGGTGGCGTAGTCGGCCCACGCGGCGAGCGCGCGTGCCCGGGGCCCCGGAAACCCCGTGTCACCGAGAACATCCAGGGCCGCGCGGTAGCTCGGACGCGGATCGACCTCGGAGCCGTACATCTCCAGCTCGCCACGGTCGGACAGGATCTCTGACGCCGTCGCCGGGTCGCTCTGGACGTCCACCAGCGCGAGCGCCTCATCCAGGCGGTCACCGGCCGTCACGTGCCGGGCGTTCGTCATGTGTGCCCGAGCTGAGTCTCGCAGCACCTGGATCCTGTCCACACCGGCGGTTCTGTCCTGGTCGGCCCGGTCCCAGAAGTCCAGCGCCCGATCCAGCAGCTCGGCCTGAAGCCCGTAGGCATGCAGCGACTTCGCCGCGTCTGCTGCGCGCAGCGACGACTGCCAGACTCTGGTCAGGTCCGTGGTTGCGTACCAATGCCGGGCCGACGCCAGCGCGGCCTCGGCTGACACGACAGCGTCTGTCTCGAGGGAGTCGGCCCAGCGCCGGTGCAGCCCGGCGGCACGGCCCGGCAACAGGTTCGCCAGCACTGCGTCTCGCACCAGCGAGTGACGGAAGGTCACGTGGCCCTCGCCGTCGGTCACCAGCACTCCCCCGGCCCTGGCCGCTGTCAGGACGTCATCCAGCGCGTCCGGAGTCATCTCCGCAGCGGCGGCCCACTGCTCGAACCGGATCGGTGGGTCGCCGACCGCGGCCAGCTCGACCAGTGCCGCGACGCGGGGTTCGAGGGCCGTCATGCGAGCGAGGAGGAGTCCCTGAAGCGTCTCCGAGATCCCGTGCCCGTCGGCCATTGCCAGCTCTTCGAGAAAGAAGGGGTTGCCCGCCGAGCGCTGCGCGACCTCCCGCGCGAGCCTTCCGTCCTCAGAGTCATCGTCCAGAAGCCCAGCGGCGAGACTGGTGGCATCGTCGACGTCGAGGCGGGCCAGGTCGAGTCGAGCCACCCCCGGTATCCGTCCGGCCACCGTTGCACCGGCCAGCTCGTCGATGGGTTCGTCTGTTCGCATTGTCGCGATGCCGAGAGACGTCGTGTCGCGCATCTCGACGGCGAGAAACTGCATCAGCTGCAGCGTGATGGCGTCGGCCCAGTGGACGTCTTCGATCACCACGACGGTGGGACGCTCCTCGCTGAGCTGCCGCAGCAGGAATCGGCAGCCGGCGAGCAGCCGGTACTTGTCCTGCGACGTCGTGTCGGGTTCACCAAGGCTGGGCTCCAACCGGGCCAGCTCCCCGCAGAAGGGGCCAGCAGCCTCCGCGACCGACTCGGCGCCGAGCACCGACACAGCCCGCCGAAGCCAGCCCATCACCGGGAGCAGCGGCATCTCCTCCGAGCTCAGGTCGAGGCAGTTGCCCGTGAGGACGAGCACGCCCGGATCCAGGCTGTGGAGCAGCTCGTCGACCAGCCGCGACTTGCCGACGCCTGCCTCACCCGCGATGAGCACCGAGCCACCGTGGCCACCGACCGCCTCGGCCAAGCGAGACCGCAGCCAGGCCAGGTCGCCCGCTCGACCCACGAACGGACCGCTAGTGCGTCCCGACATGCCCGCCACACCCCCGACCACGGTTCGACTCCGCAGTAGTCGTCGAGGCTAGAGGAGTGTGGCGCCGATCACACTCGATATTCGGCGCCGATGCTTGTCCGCAGGACACGCCACGCCAACTCCATACCCGGGGGCTCCGGTTGTCGCCGCCTTCTTCCCGCGTCAGGCTGACGCCCGTGGCAGAGAGAGCCCGGGACATCGCCCGGTGGGTCTTGGCGGTCGGATTGCTGCTGGCCGGGTTGTCCCACCTGGGGTGGCAACGCGAGCAGTTCCAGGCTCAGGTGCCGTCGTGGCTCGACGTCGACAAAGACCTCGTCGTGCTCGCCTCGGGCGTCGCTGAGATCGCGCTGGGCTTGGCGCTGCTGGTGTCGCGGGAACGTCGCACCGCCGCGGGCTGGGTCACCGCGGCGTTCTTCGTACTGATCTTCCCGGGCAACATCGCCCAGTACGTCGAGCAGACAGACGCCTTCGGCCTGGACTCCGACCAAGCACGCGCGGCCCGGCTGGCGTTCCAGCCCGTTCTCGTCGTCTGGGCCCTGTGGTGCACCGGCGCATGGAGAGCGTGGCGGGCAGGGCGCTCGCAAGCTCGACCCGAGCGCTGACGGGCAGGCCGCCGCCAGGCGTGCAGACCACGGAGTCGGACGTTCTTTCCCCGTGGTGTCGATTCTGGGTCAGTCTGTTCGTCAGACAGGTGCAGCAACAAGGCTGCGCAGACCCGGGAGGTCCACCGTGACCCAGTACATGTTCCTCATCTACGGCGACGAGGCCGCGTTCAGCGAGGCTCCCCCGACGCCCGAGCAGTGGCAGGCGATGATGGTGGCCCACCAGGCGTTCCAGACCGGCGTGAACGCCAACGGCGGCCAGGTTCTCGGTGGCGAGGCGCTGGCGCCGACGACGGCCGCCACGACTGTCCGGCCCCAGCAGGACGGCGACGCCCTGGTCACCGATGGCCCCTTCGCCGAGACCAAGGAGGCCCTCGGCGGCTACTACCTCGTGGAAGCCCCTGATCTTGACGCGGCGCTGGCGTTCGCGAAGACACTGCCCACGACGGGATGCGTCGAGGTGCGACCCGTCGTGCCCACATCTGCCGAGCAGTGAGCTCGAGCGGCGGCGACGGTCCCAGCAGCCTGGTTCGTCAGGCCGTCGCCGCCGCGCACAGCCAGGCTTGGGCGACGGTTGTCGCGGCCGCCGCGCGGACGGCGGGCGGCGACTTGAGCCTGGCCGAGGACGCCGGCCAAGAAGCCTTCGTACAGGCCCTCCTCGTGTGGGACGAGCGGGGCGTCCCGCGCAGCCCGACTGCCTGGCTCGTCCGAACCGCGCAACGCAAGGTGCTCGACCAGCTGCGTCGGGACCGCACCCTGCAGCGCAAGCTGCCCATGGTGGCTGCCAGGCAAGACGAACGAACCGGCGAGGCCGCCCCGGAGGTGCCTGCCGTGGGTGAGGACAGTGCGATGATCGACGACCGGCTTCGACTGGTCTTCACCTGCTGCCATCCGGCGCTGGCCACCGACGCGCAGGTGGGGCTCACGCTGCGGCTGGTCGGGGGGCTCACGACCGAGCAGATCGCCGCGGGCCTTCTCGTCAAGGAGTCAGCCATGGCCGCGCGGCTCACGCGGGCCAAGCACAAGATCGTCGCCGCGGGCATCCCCTACCGGGTGCCGGGCGACGCTGACCTGCCGGAGCGGCTGGATGCCGTGCTCACGGTGATTCACCTGATCTCGACGACCGGGCACACGGCGCCCTCGGGCAGCACCCTGCAGCGCCCTGACCTGGCCGCTCAGGCTCTCGACCTCGCCCGGATGCTGGCCGTCCTCATGCCGGACGAGCCAGAGGCGCTCGGGCTGC
>CAVQON010000002.1:0-120505 GCA_963714455.1 uncultured Actinomycetota bacterium | reverse complement strand
CGACCAGGCCACGTAGGCAACACGCCGCATCAATGCGTTGGCGTAGGCGCGTGCCGCACCTACACGAACATCGATCGGTGTCACGGAAGAGACCGCCGTCGCGACGCTGTGGTTCACCAAAACGGTCTGGCTGGCCTGGTCCCGCACAAGGGCGACGCTCCACTGGGAGCTGCTGCACTCTGAAAGCAGCCAGAACCTTCGACAGCGCGTAGAAGTCGCCGAGAAGCAGCACTCGTAGGTAGTCTCAACATCGATCAAATACGGGTTGGTGGTAGACCAGGCCCCGGCCGCTCGATGGCGTCCCCGCGAAACAGCGCACATGCAGGCTCACCGAAGATGTTGCGGCCTGACCTCACGCTGCGCCGAATCGCTTCTGGCCCAGCGACATGGCCGGACAGACCGGCCAGACCTCGACGCTTCACCGGATCCTCCCGGATGCGTCAACGACGTCGCGCGGCGAGGCGACCAGTGCGACTTCGGAGCACTCACTCAGCACCCGCACCTGCTCGGCAAGACAGGTGGGATAGATCAGGTCATCTGCACAAACCAACTTGACGAAGTCGCCTCTCGCCTCGTCGGAGACCGGTTCCAGGCTCGCGGCACCCCCGCCAGCTGGACTCCGCAAGAGCCGGACGCGTTCATCGTCGGCGTACTCGGACACGATGCTCCACGTGTCATCGGTGGACGCGTGGTCAGCGATGAGAAGTTCGAAGTCCCCGAAGGTCTGGCCGAGAATCGACTCGATGGTGGCCCCCACGAAGGCGGCGTTATTGTAGGCCGGGACGACGACAGACACGGGTGGACGCGCCGACATCACCCTGACGGCTTCCCTGCTGGATACGCCGGGCGCCTGAAAGCGAAGTACTTCTGCCCAACGTAGGAGATGACAGCCGTGACCGGCACGATGGCCAGTTGCGCTGGGATGGGGGCGAGTCGAAGCACCTCCACCGCGAACGGCAACAGGACCAGATTGATGGCGAACCCCGTCAGATAGACCAACCAGAACCGGAACAGGTCGCGCAAGACGTGGCCGCGCACCGGGAACACCAGCGTGCGCGACAAGATGAATGCGCTGAGCACGGCAGCAAGGTGCGCCGCCACGAGGCTGACCATGTAGCCGGTCGTCCTCCCGATCGTGACTTCGAACAGGATGAACCAGAGCGCGCCGATACCGGTGTTCGCCACCCCAACGATGACGAATGCGATCTTGTCGTTCTTCACTACGTCGAGCAGAAAACCCCGACTAGTGATCCGCGCCTCCGACGTCTCGTCACGGCGACGACGTTACCCGGCGAGTGCCTCGAGGGACTGGCGGCGGCGCCGGTACCCTCGCACCATGGCCGAGGACCACGTCGCTGACACACGCTCCAGTGCCTATGCGTCCCGACTCGAAGGAATCCAGGGCGCCGGCTGGAAGCGGGCTGTCCCCAACCCCTACCGTTGGTGGATCCGTCACCAACGGCTCGGCTTCGTGCTCGACGTCGGGTGCGGTCTGGGCCGTACTCTCGCGTTCCTGGACGGTTCGGGAGTCGGGATCGACCACAACCCGGATATGGTTCGTTCATGCCTCGATCGTGGGCTCATCGCCTACACACCCGAGGCGTTCGCGGAGTCCGAGTACCATCGCAAGGGCCGGTTCGACGCGATGCTGGCGTTGCATGTGCTGGAGCACCTGGAGCCAGGTCAGGCAGACGAGCTCATGGCGACGTACCTGCCGCTCGTACGTCCCGGCGGGCGAGTTGTTCTTGTGACGCCGCAGGAGAGGGGCTTCGCCAGCGATCCCTCTCACACCGAGTTCGTCGATGGTGCAGCGCTGGTGAACCTCACCCGTCGGCACAGGCTGAAGGTCGACAGTTGGCGGTCATTCCCTTCCCGCGCTGGGCTGGCAAGTCATTCATCTACAACGAGTTCAACGTGGTTGCCTCTGTTCCGGGTTGACACGTGGCCCGGGTGCTGATGCGTGTCGCCCCGCGTCATCCAGCTGACTGGTTGTGCCGCGCCGCCAAGTCATGGGAGAAGGCGTCTGGGGACGACCCCACACTTGCCACATGATCGGGTGCCGCTCCGCGAGAGTCCCATAGCCGCACCGGTAGTCAGGCTTCCAGGCAGATAGCAGGTTCGACCTGGCGGGACCGAGAACCAGCGGCCACTCCCCCATCTTCGAAGTCACGCGACCTACCGGTGGTCCGGCCGACTCGCATAGACCACGCGATAGGCCAGCCGACGCACCTGCTCCGGGACGAGCCGATAGCCGCCCCGGACAGCCACGTTGCGAACGTACTGCCCTCGAGTGACGTAGCCCGCCGCAAGCATGCGCCGCTGCAGCTCGACCTCGCTGCGCAAGAGCTCCCGCCCGCCCCGCCGCGCGTAGGCGCCGGCGCCGACCCGGTAGAGCACGAGTGGCTCAGCCAGGTTGTCGGCGACCACGCCACTCTCGAGCATGCGCATGAACAGCCAGTAGTCCTCCATCAGCGGCAGGTGCGCGTAGCCACCGACCGCCTCGACGGCGGCCCGTCGGTACACCACCGTGGGATGGTTGAACGGGTCACGGAAGCGGGCCGAGCGGCGGATCTCGGCTCGGCTCGTCGGTGGGGTCCGCTGCCCCACGACGTCGTGCTCGTCCTCACCGAACTCCAGCAGGCCCGCGCCCACCAGCTCGGCACCCGCCTCGATGAGCGGCAGCTGCCGCTCGAACCGCTCCGGCAGGGAGATGTCATCGGCGTCCTGCCGGGCCACGACGTCGTGTCGGCAGGCGGCAAGCCCCCGGTCCAGCGCCCGACCCAGCCCCTCGTTGTGCTGCAGCTCGACCTGCACCACGGGGACGGACGAGGTCGCCGCGAACTCGGCAAGAGTCTGCGCCAGCTCGGGGCTCACCGGGCCGTCGCGCACGACGACGACCTCGTCGGGTGGGCGGGTCTGCTCGACCGTGACGCTGGCCAGCGACCGGGCGAGGTAGTCGGGCCGGTCCCCGGCATAGATGGGGAGCAGGACGGAGAACGGCAGCCGCGTCATGGCCGCGGCTCAGCGGCTTCGGCGAGCACGGCCTCGGTCGGGCGCGGCGGCGCCGTCCACGCGGCGGCGAGGCCACGACGCAGGCCGTCGCGCAGTGTGGCACGGTCAGGCGAGTCGATGAACGTCCTGATCCAGCGCGTGAGCGTCGAGCCGCCGTAGGCGACCTTCTCAGTCGGCGTGAGGCTGGTGCTGCGGGTGAACATCCAGACCTTGTTGCGCACCTCGTAGTAGAACCGCTCCCCGGGGTCGGCATCGGTGCTGCCGAACACTCGCGTCTTGTGCACGACGACGCTGGTCGGCACGTACAGGCCGACGCCACCGCGGATCAGCCGCGTCGTGTACTCGAAGTCGTCGTTCCACAAGAAGTAGTCCGCCACCGGGAGGCCACGCTCGGCTGCGGTGGCCGAGTCCACCAGGATCGACACGAACGAGGCCGACCGGACCGGACGTGCTCCGACCGCCGCCGCCGCGTCGAGGCTCTCACGAGTCGCCCCGGGCAGCGTGCGTGGGGTGTTCATGGGGTGGTCGCGGCCGTCGGTCCACACGACCCGGCTGGCGACGACGGCGGGCGTCACGCCCCGGTAGGCCTCGCGCGCCCGGACGAGCTCGGCGAGGGCGTCGGGCTGTGGGATCGTGTCGTCGTCGAGCAGCCAGATCGCGTCCACCCCACCCACCAGCGCGGCTTGGATGCCGGCGGCGAACCCACCTGCCCCGCCGGTGTTCACGGCGAGTCGGATGGCGTCGACGTCCGTACGCTGCGACAGGAGCGCAGCGGTGTCGTCGGTCGAGGCGTTGTCGACCACGACGACCCGGTCAGGGGGCATGGTCTGTGCCGCGATGGCGTCGAGGCACTCGGCCAGCAGCGCAGCACGGTTGTAGGTGACGACGACCGCCGTGACCGAGGTCGCCCTCACCAGCTCCTCCTTCGCCTGCCCTGCCCGCGCCAGGCTACGTGCTACACCGGCTGGCAGACCAAGCCGAGCTCGGCCGCTGTCTCGCCCGCCGCAGGCTTGGCGGCCTGAGCGCCGGACCCGCCGCCCTGTCCCCCGCCCTCCGACGAGCCGCCCTGTGCCGAGCCGCCCTGTGCCGAGCCGTCCTGCGCAGCATCGCCCTGCTCTCCGGTGGACGCCGGGACGCTGCCCTGCGTGGCCGCCGACGCGCTCGACCCAGCGTTGCCGTTGCCCACCGTCGAGTTGCCACCGTCGCGTCACCAAGTCCGATCCCGTAGAAGCCCGCTCCTGCCGTCACGGTCCAGCCTGCCGATTAGTGACTACCGCAGTCGGACGGCAAGGTTCATGTGTCCGACGGCGATCGCGTCGTAGTCCAGCCCCGAGCCGGCAAGGAACTCCATGAACGCGCGGTGCTCGTGGTTCTGCCAGCCGTGAAAGCCGAAGTACTCGTCGAACACGATCACCGTGGACGCGACGAAGCGGCTGCCGAGGTGATCAAAGACGACCTTGGCAGACTCGTAGAGATCGGAGTCGATGTGGACGAACGAGAACGGCCCTGGTGACGTGCCGGCAAAGGCAGGGACAGTGCTGTCGAACCACCCGACGTGGAACTGGACGTTGCTGACGTCCAGCGTCGGCGGGCTGCCACCCATGTCGAAGGCGCCCTTTCCCTTCGACGTGCCACCCCACGCCGTCGGGAGGCCCTCGAAGCTGTCGAAGCCGTGCACGACCTGCTCCGGGAAGTGCTTCGCGATGACTGTCAGCGAGTCGCCCTTGTGCACCCCGAACTCGGCGACCAACCCTGGCGAGGACACCGCGTCCAGGCCTGCGCGCAACGTCGCAACGTTGTGCAAGTTCACGGCAACGTCTGCGAACCTCTCGTCACTGGCGATGTAGTCGACCGCAGAGTCCGCCGCTCGCTCGCGCAGCCTCACGGGCAGCGACGGGATCGTTCGGGCCACGTCGAGCTTCTTGACGATGCGCGCCACAAGGTCATGGGTCGATTCCGTCACGTGTTCGCCTCCAATGCTGTCGGGTACCGACACGATACGGCCCGGGCAGTCATTGGCTGCGGTGGGCGGGCGGCGAGTCCGGACTCGACAGCGACTGCATCAGGCGGCACGCGAAAGGGCCCCCGCTCTGGCGAGCGGGGGCCCCTCCGACAGCCGCTACAAGGCGACCGTTGTCACTGCGTCACCCAGCGGTGAACGGAACCACCTGAGTACCGCTTGCGTTGCCCGACAGGTCCGTCGCTGCACCAGCCTCGAGACGCAAGGCTGCGCCGTCGCCGAACGGCGGTGGCGGCAACTGGGACACCAGGACCGCGACCTTGATCGTCCCGGCGGACTCCACCTCGGACACGTCAGCGACGGTGCCCGGAAGACCGAGAGCGTCGGCGACGGTGTAGTCGGTGAACCCGTCACCGTCGGCGTCGATCCCGTGCTTGGCGGGGTCGAGGACCGGCAGCCCTTGAACGCCCTCGCTCCACTGAACCACGACGTTCGCTGTGGACTCACCGCCGGTCAGGGGCACGTCAGCGAGATCCCTACGCAGCGGCCCGACCCGAGTGAGCGTGGCATCGAACAAGGCCGCGAACGTTGCGTCGTTGTTGAGCGCGTTGACGACATCGAACGCGGCTGCCTGCGTGTCCGGGTTGTCCAGGTCGGAAGCGATCCGGATCTGCTTGAGGTTCGTGTTCACCGACACGGTGAGGGCACCGTCGTTGTCGGTGCTGCGCACGACCCACTCGTTGCCGACGATGCCGTCGGCGTCGCCGCCCTCGTCTGCCTCGATCAGGATTCTGCCTGAGCTACCACCAGGTCCCTGGATCTGGTAGGACGCCTGGTCGGTGGCCTCGACTGCCGCGGTCGCGGCTGTCACGGTCGGAGCCGTGGTGTCGGCCTCGACCGTGAGTGACGTCTGCGGCATGACGGTTGCGCCGTCGGACGACTGTCCTGCGGAGCCGCCAGGTCGCGGAACACCTGAGCCTTGACCGTGATGATGTCACCAGCCTGGAGCGGTCCGGAGACCGACACCTCCCACTCGGTGCCCAGCGGGTCCACCTGCGTCGGGGGACCCACCGTGGGTGCCGGACCAGGAAGGCGCGGATCGTGATCGGGTCTGCCACCGGCGGCAGGGCCGACGTGACGGGCTCGTCGAAGAACAACGTGATGGTGCTGGTGTTGTCCAGCGCCTCGATGCTCAGCGTCGGTGCCGTCGTGTCGGCCGCCACGGTGAACGACACGGGCTGCACGAAGTCCGCGCGCTGCCGTCTCCGGCCTTGATCGTGTCCGCGGCGACGCGCGATGACATCGTCCGGAACGAGCGGGTTGGCACGCCGGATGGTCACCGTCTGCGTGGCGGCCTCGTAGTCGATGCCTGCACCAGCGAGATCGGCGGGGGTCAGAGCCGCGTTGTTCAGCGTGTAGCTGCGCGGGGTTCTCGCGCCGTCCCGGCGTCCACCGGCTCGCTGAACTGGATCTCGACGAACTCGCCGGCCGTCGAGGTCGCCGCCGCTCGGGTTGATCACAGCGGTGATCTCGTCGGCGGCGGCCGCAGCCTGGGCAGCCTGGACGACGCTGGGCGGAATGACCCCTGGGCCACCGAAGACGTGCAGCGTATCCGTCGTCGTTGCCTGGGCCTCCAGGAACGACTGCGTCGCGGCAGGAACCTCCGTGTTGGTGACGAGCACCAGCGGGGCCTGTCGGGTTGCCGAGGTACGGCGCTGCGGACAGGGCGTCCGGGAAGTTCAGCCCAGACGCGAGCCCGACGTTGGTCGAGTCGAGCTCACCGAGGCCGACCAGGGTCGTCGCCAGGGCAGCGGCCGTCTCGAAACGGTTGGTCCCCGCCACCCGCAGGGTCTCGACACCAGACTGCTCGACGGTGTCCTGGACGGCCTGGGACACCGCACCCGGGCCACCGAGAATGATGGCGAGGTCGGCGTCGACGTCCGAGAGCGTCGAGGCGGCCTCGGGGCTCAGGGTGGTCGGGTCAGTCAGCACGATGGGGTGGCCCTGGAAGGCCTGCGGCCCGGCCCCGAGTGCGTCAGGGAAGTTCAGGCCCGTCGCCAGGAACACGACGTTCTCGTAGAGGTCACCGGGCAGCCCCTCAACACCGCCGTTGGTCGTTGACGTAGTTGGCGACCTCCTGCGCGGTCGCGTAGCGGTTGGTGCCGGCAAGGCGGTTGATCGTCACACCCGAGAGGCCCTGCAGTGCCTTGATCTCGTTCTCGACCGCTGTCGACACCGCGCCGGGTCCGCCGAGGATGTGCACGATGCTCGGCTTCTTGTCGACGAGGTAGTTGTCGAGCGGCGCCGGTAGCTTGTTGGGGTCGGTCAGCAGGATCGGACCGTCGACGGACCCGGCCAGAGCGGCACCTGCGAGTGCGTCAGGGAAGGCCAGACCGGAGGCGATGATGACCTCGTCGTCACCGAGGCGGGATGGGGCTGGCGTTGGCCTTGTTCGCCGCGTCGACCGAGGTCGCGTAGCGGTCTGGGCCAGCGATCCGGATGACATCCGGATCCGTGACAGCCCCGGCTGTAGGGGCGAGGGCGAGGGCGGACGCGGCGAGTGCAGCCGCAGCAGTACCTGCTACGGCCGTCCGCGTGCCTCGCGAGATGCGAGTGGACACAAGTTCCCCCTTCTTCGGGATGCAGAGCCGACAGACAGTCTGACGGCAGGGCAGGACACTCGCCGCGAAAGGTACCAGAACCGCTCCGGCTCGTGGGCGCGGAGTGAGGAAAGGTGACAGAACTCGCCCGTAGCCGCGCGAGATCCGTCCGCAGCCGCGCGAACCCGCAGGCCGCATCGGTTACGAGCCACGCATGTCGCGATCGACGACGGCAGGCAGGTCGGTAACGTTGCAGTCTCCCAGCCAGCGAGGTGTAGTCCGTGTCCAGTGAGCCTGACCTCAGTGTCGTCGTGCCCCTCCACGATGGCGAACGCCATATTCGTCGACTTGCGGACCGGCTGCTTGCCCTGGCTGGCCCCTCCGTGCACGTCGTCTTCGTCGACGACCGATCATCGGACTCCAGCTGGGACGTGATCGATGACCTGGCTGAGAAGGAGCCAGCCGTGACCGGAATCCGTCTGCCGGTCCAGGGCGGTGCCGGCGTCGCTCGCAACGTGGGCTTCGGGTACGCAGTCGGCCGATACACGCTGTTCTTCGACGTCGACGACGACGTCCACGTCGATGCGTTGACCACAGCGATCTCGCTCCTGGACTCGACCGGATCGGACGTGGCGATCCTCGCCTACGAGTACCAGAGGGGCCTGGACACGGCACCCAGTGGCATGGTGAGCCACGACGTGGAGATCTGGCGGAGGTACGTCGGAGCGGCCGAGAGCACCGTCACCACGTTGGCCCGCGCACCGAAGCTGCTGGAGATGACCAACTACCCGTGGAACAAGATCGTGCGCACCGACCACTTCAGAAGCACAGGACTGCGATTCGGGGCCACGCCCGTGCACAACGACATCCTGGGTCACTGGCAGACGCTTCTTGAGGCCCGCACCATCGTGCTGGTCAACGAGGTCGTCGCCACGCACGTCGTTCAGGAGGGAGAGCGCAACCTCACGAACCGTCGGGGTGCAAGCCGACTGGCCCTCTTCGATGCTCTGGACGAGACGTACGCCTTTCTCGAGGAGCGACCAGACCTTCGGCAGCACTACGCGAACCACTACTGGACCTTCGCCGTCCGAACGATGACGTGGGCGGAACGGCGCATCCTGCCCGAGTACGAGGAGACGTTCAGGCGCCGCCGACGTGAGCACATGGCTCGGATGGACCTCGGCGACTACGCACGGATGCGTCGTCGACGTGATCCCGCGTTGGCTGACCACCTCGTTTCGATGACGATCTTCTAGGCCGCGCCATGTCGACCCAATCCGTGCCCGCGGTCTCTGTCATCGTCACCGCGTACAACATCGAGCAGTACCTCGAGCAGTGTCTTCAGGGCGTTGTCGCCCAGACGCTGTCCGACATCGAGATCATCGTCGTGGACGACGGATCGACCGATGGCACTGTCGAGATCATCGAGCGTTTCGCAGCGAACGATCCACGAGTACTGCCGATCCTGCTCGGCACGAACAGCCCCGGCGGGGTTGCCACCGCAGCCAACGCCGGTCTCGACCGCGCGAGAGGCACCTATGTCGGCTTCGTCGATGGCGACGACATCGTCGAGCCGACAATGTTCGAACGGCTCTACGACGCTGTCGTCGCACATGACGCCGACCTCGCCATGTGTCGCTACCACCTCCTTGACGACACCACCCAGTCACTGAGCGAACCGGCCGACGATGGACGTTGGTCGCGATTCGACCGCCCCGTGTATGACCTGGATCACGCCACCCGTAAGCGGTTCCTGCCCTTCATCGCCGTGCCGTGGCGAAAGCTGTACAGGCGGGAGCTGCTCGATGCGAACCAGATCCGGTTCCCAGTCGGCGACTACTTCTACGAGGACAACCCGTTCCACTGGTTCACCATCCTGTCGGCATCCTCCATCGCCCTGGTCCCCGAGGTGCTCTGCTACCACCGAGTGTCCCGTTCCGGCCAGACGATGGCGACGACCGATCGGCGCCTGTTCCGCATGTTCGACCACCAGCGCACCATCCAGACGTGGGTGGATCACCATGGCCTCGCCGCTCAGTACAGCCCCAACGTGGCGGGCTGGTCGATCTCCCAGGGGATGTGGATCGCCCAGCAGACAGCACCCGAGCTCAGGCGCGAGTTGTTCGCCATCTTGACGGCTCTCGTGGACGGCTACGACGCGAGCGTCATCGACACCGTGGAGCGGGACATCCATCGCGGTCCATTCGCGCGGGCGTTCATTCACAGCATCCGGTCGCACAACTATGCGGCCTTCGTGCGGCTCGTCGAGCGCGGGCTCGGCACGACGCCGATGACGAACGCGCTCTACCACCTGCGCTACTCCGACCCGGCGACGACGGTACGCACCACGCGATCCTTCGCCAGGGACAGCCTCACCCGTCTCCGTGAGCGCGGGAGTGCGCCCGTCGAAGACCCGCCGACGTCTGTCACGCACGATGACCTGCTCTACGCGCTCGTTGTTCTCGACGCCAAGGTCGGCCGACTTGCCCACGCGACAACCGACGAGCACCAGAGTCGGGCCGCTCAGATGCCGCGCGGTGACGGGGGAACCACCGATGCGCCCGCTTCGCTGGTGGCCGTGGTGGGGGCTGCTCCGACCCCTGACGTCCTGCGCGGTCTCCCGACGCTCGCCTCGGGCGGCGTCCGAGTCGTGGTCGCAACGGTGGACGCCCTTACCGGTCCTTCCTTGGGTATCGACAGAAGACGACATTCGCGTCCTGTCAGATGCGGCGTCGCAGCACGGGCCGGCGTTCCGCCGCGCCCTCTACGCAGCAAGCCCGGCGGAGAAGACCTGGGTGCTGCTGCGCAACGACTCATGGATGGAGCACTGGGCCCGCCGACCCGGTGTCATCGTCGGTCTGGACGCTTCGTCCGTCGCTGCTGCCCGCAAGTTCGCCGAGATGCACCCGTCGGTGGTCTTCGCCGAGGACCTCGACTCTGCAGTCCGCTACGTCGAACCGCTAGGCGGCCGGCCCCCGGAGGACGAGTCGCCGTGCGCCGTGCTCGCCCACCCGTCGACGCGCCGTCACCTCGTGGAGGTCGACGCTCTCGACGTGTCCGACGCGCAGCTGCGCGCGGCACACAGCATGGTCGACGAGGCGATTGGGCGGTTGGCTGCGGGGGACGAGGTTGCCGCAGTTGACGGTCTGCGCCAGGACATCTCACACATCGATGACGAACGGCTGCGGGCCGACGTCCTGGGGGACGTCGCGTGGTGGGCCCTGCACCGCGGCCTGTCCACACCTCTGGTCTACGACGGGTACGAGGCAGAGCTCGTAACGGCGGACGCGGCGCTGCACCGTGATGACGCCACGGCCGCAGCGGCTTCCTACATGGAGGCGCTGCGCACAGCCTTCCACCCGGCCGTGCACATGCACCACACCTACTCGCCGTTGGCCGAGGCGCCCGATCGCTTCACGGCGCCCCTGCGATCGAGCGCCGTGGCTCGTCGCATTCGCCAGGGTCGCCTGTCTACAGCGGCCTCGGCTGCCGGTCGCGCGACTGGTGGCCCTCGCCTGCTGTTCGCTGCCCACACCGATGACCAGTTCCTCAAGCCCGTCCTCGACCACTTCTCGGCCCTACCCGGCGTCCAGACCCGGTTCAAGACGTTCTCGCAGACCGAAGCGCTCGAGCGCTTCGGGCGGCGCCAGGCACCCCTGGTCGCTCAGCTGCTGGCTGGGGGGGCCGAGCTGCCGGCAGCGCTCGAGTCGACGTTCCGCACACACCTCGACGCCGCCGACGTCGCCTTCGTCGAGTGGTCGAGTGCGCTGGCCGCCCTGCTCAGCCACATGCCGCACCCGAACACCCGGGTCATCGTGCGGCTGCACTCGTGGGAGGCCTTCAGCTTCTGGCCCCACCTCATCAACTACGCCAACATCGACGACCTCGTCTTCGTCAGCGAACCGATGCGGGACTTCGCGGTTGCAGCCCTCCCCGCACTGGCGGAGCCAGGGAGCCCCCGCCTCCACGTCATCCCGAACTCAATGGACCTCCAGCGGTTCGCTCTCCCCAAACCACAAGGTGCTCGCTTCACCGTGGGCGTCGTGGGGGCGTCCCGTGTGGTCAAGGACCCGCTGTGGGCCCTGGACGTGGTTCGGCGCCTGCGCGAGGTGGACGAGCGCTACCGACTGCGGCTGATCCGCGGACAGATCGAAGACGAGGGGCCTGCGGCCGCTCGCTACATCGCCGCCCTCAAGGACGCCATCCGGTCGTTGCCCGATGGGGTCGTGGACATCACCCCGCACACGGATCGACTTCCGGAGGCCCTGCAGGAGGTGGGCACGGTGATCAGTTCGTCCGTCAGGGAGAGCTTCCACATCGGCCTGGTCGAAGCGGTGGCCAGTGGCGCGCTGCCCGTTGTGCGCGACTGGCCCTACCTGCCCGGGGCAGCCGAGCGGATCTTCCCGAGCGACTGGGTGGTGCAGTCGGCGGCCGCGGCCGCGGAACGGATCCTGGCCGAGACGAGCGACCCCGGCCGTTGGCAGAAAGCACGCGACTCAGCGGCGACGCACGCCGTTAGCACGTGGGACTGGAGCGCCGTCCATTCCTTGTACGACAACCTCTTGCTGGGAGATTGGGCGTCTGAATGACGCAACGCCGGGTGTCACACAGCCAGTTGGTGGTCCCGGCCGGTGGCCAGCTGGAAGTCCCCACCGTTCCCAGGAGTTCGGGGGGGTCGAGTATTCGTGGGTGGCGTTGCTCCTTTCGCTCGGGCCTCTTTCACGCGGTTGAAGTCACCGTCGGTGATGACGACGTGGACGTGTGTGTAGGAGCCGGTTGAGTATGGATGGAATTTGCGGTGTTGTGTTCGGGGGAAGGACCCTGCCCCGGGCTTCGAACGGCTCGATGAACCGGCCCGGGGAGCACCGAGAACACGGTCGCCGTCCCTGGAAGAGCCAGCCCGGGAAGTGGCGGCTTCTGGGACGATCTGAAGGAGGCGAAGACCGTCATCGGGTTGTCTCATAGCCGAATGAGGCCATGAGCGTCGCGCAGCGGCGTTCCACTCGCTCGAGGTTCTCGGAGCCGAAGAAGGCCTCCGGTGTGACCGACCGGTCTCCTCGCGGCTGGAACTGGCGATCCTGCAACTCGGAGATGTCGCTCTCGACTGGGAAACCGAGTTCGGTAGCCAACCGCTCGATGACCGGACGTTTGGCGGCATCGAAGTCCTCGTATCGGACCAACGTCATCCTATTGCTCCCAGCGTAGACCTGGTTGGCGCGAACCCACCGGTCGGCCAGGACATCGATGTAATGGCCGACTTCGGAGTTGAAAGCTGAACCGGTCAGGATGTCGAACCAGCCCGGCAACGATTCCCGCAGATCGGCATATGTCTCGGCGGACAACGACCCGAGGTTCCCCGGGAGGTTGAGTCGGTTCAGGATGCTGCGGATGTTCTGTCGCGGGTCTCGCACAACGAACACGAAACTCGCCCGCGGGAAAGCGCGGACAACGGAGGGGAATAGGAACGTGAAGTCGTTGTCCTTGACCACTGTCGCCCGGAATGCCTCAGGATGGGTACGAGCTACATCGGCCAGTGCGGACTCGTCACCAAGCAAGTCCCCCAGCTGCCAAGAGTTCCGATAGAGGACGTCGGAGATGAGTGTTCCGCCGATGCACGCCGACAACAGCGCCGCGATCGCCGTGCTGCCCGACTTCTGGTTGCCAAGGACAAAGACCGGCGCCTCGTTCTCTTCGGCGCGACCGGTCCCACTTCGCGTGTGGGCCCCCCTTCGTGGGGCGTGATCGGCGCTCTGGGTGCTCACCTTCTCGCCTGACGACTCGGTCACCCTGCTGACATAGCCGGACTGCGCCAGCGCGCGGAACTCACCTGGTGCCGACTGCCGGCCGAAATCCTTGTACGCGGCGACGGCGATCGACACCGAGTCGGCCGCCCTTGCACTCGGCCGGTAGGTCTCGCCCTCCCCTGCCATCAACGGCGCCAACGCGAACCGGGCAGGCAGCCGAGCCCAGCAGGCGGACTCCGGCCACGACTGCCCGGTGATCGGCGTGATAGTCCTGCTCGTGCGCCGCAACGTAGAACCGAGCGCCCCTCTTGTTCAGGGGGGACAGAGCATCACGGACTGCCTTCGCCGTGACGGCTCCGTCGGGCAAGCCGACGCGTACGATCTCACCTGTCCCCCGAGTAAGGGCCGACCAGGCAGCGGCCTGCTCCGCTCGCCGGAACTCACGTTCGTAGTCCGGCGACCATCCCATCTCTCGTGCCCGAGAAGATGCGCCCCCATCACTGATGGCGACAAGGACGAGCCGGCTCTGAGTGCTCTCCCGCAAGCCTGTGACGAAACCGGCAAGCCGCAGAGTCTCGTCGTCAGGATGAGGCGAGACAACATACGTGACGGATTGGGGAGAGCCGCTCTTCAAGCGCTGTTCGAGAGCACGAACTGCTCGACGGATCCTGCTGCTGTATGGCTCAGGCAATCGGTTCAGGACACGACTGGCAGTGCTGCGGACCGACGACACCCTTGGGAGCCTAGAACCTAGATGGTACGCAGGCTGGCACCTCGCTCATCACAACGGGGGCGGATTCGCTTCGGTCTGGCCGTCCCCGACCACGTACAGCCCGTTCTGTTGGCGCCCACTCCGCGCGTCTCGTCCCTAGTCGACGCGGCTGACCGGGTGCGCGGCGTGATCGGCAACGCCAACGCCGACGGTGTTGCCGGGTTTCGACTTGTGTACGTATGGGGCAAAGAGCCCTCTATCACTGGCCAGCTGGGCTGTCACGATGGGCAGATTTGGTGAACGCCATTCTGTACACCAGGCTCCGCACCGACTCCGGCACCAGTCGGTACCCGCCCCGCACGGCGACGTTGCGCACGTACTGCGCCCGGGTCACGTAGCCCGCCGCACGCATGCGCCGCTGCAGCTCGATCTCGCTGCGCAACAGCTCCCGCCCACCCCGCCGCGCGTAGGCACCGGCACCGACCCGGTACAGCACGAGCGGCTCGGCGAGGTTGTCGGCGACGACGCCGCTCTCCAGCATGCGCATGAACAGCCAGTAGTCCTCCATCAGCGGCAGGTGCGCGTAGCCGCCCGACCGCCTCGACGGCTGCCCGCCGGTAGACGACCGTCGGGTGGTTGAACGGGTCGCGGAACCGTGCCGAGCGGCGGATCTCGGCCTCGGCTCGTCGGCGGGGTCCGCTGCCCCACGACGTCGTGCTCGTCCTCGCCGAACTCCAGCAGACCCGCGCCCACCAGGTCGGCGCCCGCCTCGATGAGCGGAAGCTGGCGCTCGAAGCGCTCCGGCAGCGAGATGTCGTCGGCGTCCTGACGGGCCACGACGTCGTGCCGGCAGGCGGCAAGGCCGCGGTCGAGTGCTCGTCCGAGCCCCTCGTTGTGCTGCAGCTCGACCTGCACCAGCGGGGACGGACGAGGTCGCCGCGAGCGTCGGCGAGGGTCTGCGCCAGCTCGGGGCTCACCGGGCCGTCGCGCACGACGACGACCTCGTCGGGCGGCCGCGTCTGCTCGTCGGTCACGCTGACCAGCGACCGCGCGAGGTAGTCGGGCCGGTCCCCGGCGTACACCGGGAGCAGCACGGAGAACGGCAGCCGCGTCATGGGCTGCGGCTCGCTGGCGGCGGCGAGCACCTCGTCGGTCGGGCCTCGGCGGTGCCGACCAGGCGTCGACGCAGCCCGCGGCGCAGACCGTCGCGCAAGCGTCGCGCCGGTCAGGTGAGTCGATGAACGTCCTGATCCAGCGCGTGAGCGTCGAGCCGCCGTAGGCGACCTTCTCCGTCGGCGAGAGGCTGCTGCTGCGGGTGAACATCCAGACCTTGTTGCGCACCTCCCAGTAGAACCGCTCACCGGGGTCGGCATCGGTGCTGCCGAACACCCGGGTCTTGTGCACGACGACGCTCGTCGGCACGTACAGGCCGACGCCGCCGCGGATCAGCCGCGTCGTGTACTCGAAGTCGTCGTTCCACAAGAAGTAGTCCGCCACCGGCAGGCCCCGCTCGGCTGCCGTCGCCGCGTCCACCAGGATCGACACGAACGAGGCCGACCGGACGGGACGAGCTCCGACGGCGGCCGCCGCGTCGAGGTCGTCGCGGGTGGCTCCCGGCAGCGTGCGCGGGGTGTTCATGGGGTGGTCGCGTCCGTCGGTCCACACCACCCGGCTGGCGACGACGGACGGGCGTCGCGCCCGGGTAGGCCTCGCGCGCCCGGACGAGCTCGGCGAGGGCGTCGGGCTGCGGGATGGTGTCGTCGTCGAGCAGCCAGACGGCGTCGCAGCCGCCCGCCAGCGCGGCCTGGATGCCGGCGGCGAACCCGCCGGCTCCGCCGGTGTTCACGGCGAGTCGCACCGTGTCGACGTCGCGTCGCTGCGACGAGCAGCGTCTGCGGTGTCGTCGGTGGACGCGTTGTCGACCACGACGACCCGGCTCGGCCGGTGCGTCTGCGCCGCGATGGCGTCCAGGCACTCGGCGAGCAGCGCAGCCCGGTTGTAGGTGACGACGACCGCCGTGACCGAGGTCGCCCTCACCTGCTCCTCCTTCGACTGCCCTGCCTCGTCAGGCTACGTGCTAGACCGGCTGGCAGACCAAGCCGAGCTCGGCTGCCGTCTTGTTCTGCGCAGGCTTCGCGCCCTGACCGCCCGACCCGCCGCCCTGGCCTCCGGCCTGTGCCGACTCGCCCTGTGCGGCGCCGCCCTGCTCGCCGGTCGACGCCGGGACGCTGCCCTGGGTGGCCGCCGACGCGCTTGACCCCGCGTTGCCCACGGTGCCGTCGCCGTCACCGGAGTCGGCGGGCACGGCTGGTTCGCCGGCGAGCAGGCGCTGCACCATCGCGCGGATGTCGCTGTACTTCGGGTGCACCGGGTCGACCAGCGGTGGCACCAGCGAGATCGCGCTGATCTGCTGGTTGGGAACCTGCTGCGCCACGGCGAGCAGGCCGGGCAGGTCGCTGGTCGGGATGTCGGTCTGGATCAGCGCCGCCGATGCCTTGGCGAGCCCCTCGTAGTTGCGCAGCACCGTCATCGGGTCGGCCTGGCGGGCCAGCGACGACGTCAGGCACTTCTGCCGCACCATCCGCTCGTAGTCGCTGGCCCCCTCGCGGGAGCGGGCGAACCACAGGGCTTGGTAGCCGTTCAGCTCCTGCACGCCCGGCTCGATGTAGCCCTCGATGGGGCCGGTGCCGCCACCGATCGGCACCCGCTTGCCGACGTCGACGGTCACGCCGCCGAGCGCGTCGACGATCTGCTGGAAGCCGGCCATGTCGACGACCGCGGTGTAGGGGATGGACAGGCCGGTCACGCCCTCGGCGGCCAGCCGCGTCGCCTCGAGACCCGGGTCGTCGAACGAGTCGAGGTCGACCTCTTCGGCGTTCTCGGTCGCCCACGTGTAGACGGCGTTGATGGAGCAGTTGTCCCCGCAGTCGAAGCCCTCCGGCCATGCCTCAGCGAGCCCGGTGCCGTCCGGGAACGGGGCGTTCAGCAGGTTGCGCGGGATGCCCAGGAGCACCGACTCGCCGGTCGTGGCATCGACGGAGACGACGGTCAGGCTGTCGGGGCGAAGGCCCACGCGGTCGGCACCGCATCGCCGCCGGCCACCAGCACGTTGTAGCGCCCGTCCACGGTGCCGACGGCCGGCCCCTTCGCGAAGACCGAGCCGACGAGGTCGCGCTGCACGTCCAGCAGGTGCATGCCGGTCGAGATCAGTCCGGCGACCAGCATGAACACGATCGCCGTGACCCCGGTGAGCCCGAGCCGGCCGCGCCGCGACAGGCTCGGCGGACGCGACGAGCCGCCAGGTGTCGAGCACGAGGAACAGCCAGCCCGCACCGAGAGTCGCCATCACGACCTTCACCGCGGTGAGGGCCGAGCTGCTCGACGCCAGCGTCACCACGAAGGTCGGACGCTGCGTCGCGACGAGCGCGACCAGCGCCAGCACCACGAGCACGCCGAGCCACACGCGCAGCGCCACCTTGCCGAGCTGCCGGTTGCCGGCGAACCGCTGCGCCGAGCCGGGCACGAGCACCGTGGCGAGCATCAGCAGCAGGGCACGGCGCAGCGCCGCGGCCTGGGCCCGCGCCTGGGCGACGGACCTCGGTGGACGCGGCGGGCGGGGCGGGCGGCCACCCCCGTCGCCGGGCATGGGCCGACGCTGACGGGGCGGCGGAGGCGCGATCGTGGCCAAGTGAGCTCCTACGTCGTCCGGGGAAGGACGCGGCACGGGTGCCGCCAGGACGTCGGGAGTATCTCCTTCTCACGCATCAGTCACCGGGAGGCACGCCGGAGTGACGCGCAACCGGGCTTTGGTCCCCTTGTCTGGCGACCCGCCGTAGGGCAGGCTCGTGGTGGACCCATACCCGAGACGTCAGGAGGCCCCTGCCATGTCCCTGCACCACTCCGAGGAGACCCACCGCAACCTCGTCGCCCGTGTTCCCGAGGCGACCGGACGTGGTCTTCCCGAGTGGTTCCGGACGTTGGAGGACGGCCCCAGCTTCTTGCGCTTCGACGATCGCGTGAACTGGCTGCGCGACGAGTACGGCCTCGCGCACGGCCATGCCACGGCGATCGTCCACGAGCACAACCTGGTGCGCGCGCACCGCTCGTTCGAGTAGTCGGTCAGCTGCCGGCGAAGCCGGCCCCGAGACGCGAAACGGCCCCCAGACCCGAGATCGGGTGGGGGCCGTTTCCGCTGGGTGGGCAGCGCGCGTCCGGCGTTGCTAGTCCTGACCGCTGAAGATCGCGATGAGGCGCAGCAGCTCCAGGTACAGCCAGACCAGCGTGACGACCAGGCCGAAGGCCGCCGTCCATGCGTACTTCACCGGGATGCCGTTCGCGACACCCTTGTCGATGAAGTCGAAGTCGAGGACGAGCGAGAAGGCGGCCAGCGCGACGCCGATCAGCCCGGCCGCGATGCCGAGCCAGCCGCTGCGCAGGCCGAAGGCGTTGTCGCCGCTGCCGAACACCATGACCAGCACGTTGACCAGGGAGAACGCCAGGTAGCCCATCATGCCGATCAGCACCATGCGCTGGAACTTCGGCGTCACCCGGATGCGGCCGCTGCGGTAGGCGAACAGCGCCACACCGAACACGGCGAGCGTGCCGAGTACCGCCTGCTGGACGATCCCCTGCCACTGCGCCTGGAAGAAGAAGCTGATGCCGCCCAGACCCACGCCCATGAAAGCGGCGTAGGTCATGATCAGAGCCGGGCTGGGCTCCTTCTTGAAGGCGTTGACCAGGCCGAGGACCAGACCGACGATGAACCCGATCATGGCCAGCGCGGGGTTGAACCAGCCGATGCCTGCACCCACGAGGAGCACGGCGAAGGTCATGCCGGTCTTCATGATGACGTCGTTGTACGTCATGCGCTGCGTCTGCAGCGGACCCGCGGACGGGCCGGAGTAGGCCTGCTCGAGCTGCTCGATGCTGGCGGCGTCAACGCCGGCGGTGGCCGTGCGGCCACCGGCCGCCATCGCCTCCGTCCGGGCAAAGACGGGGTTTCTGCTCTCCATGTCTCTCCTTCAACCGATCAGACCGGCTCGTCAGCGGTCCGCGTGGACCGCTCGCTCGCAATAGTAACGGCGGAAGCCGCCTTCTGTATTCCGACGTTCGCGATCATCCCGGTCACGACCTGATCGTGGCGCGCGCCACGACCAAGGGGTGGTCGGTTGTGCGCCTGACCAGGGAGTCCTTGACGAACCGGTACTTCTGGAACGAGACGTCCCGCGAGCCGAAGATCCAGTCGACCCGGGCGATGCGACCCGGCGGCGGGTTGCAGCCACGGCGGTTGGTGCCGCCCGCGGCAGCATGCATGCGCACCTGACGTGTGTAGGGGCAGAAGAAGGCCTCGCGGTCGTTCATGTCGCCGGTGAGGAACACCGGCACGCCACGCTTGAGCAGCCGCTTGGTCAGCGCGACCTCCTGGCGCAGGGCGGCGCCACGGTGCCGCGCGGCTGCCGGGAACCGGCCCGGGGCGTTGTGCACGGTGATGACGTAGAACTCCTGGCCGGTGGCCTTGGCCCGCAGCCGCACGACCGGCATCGGCACCTTGCGACCGTTCATGTACGTGATCGGCACCGTGAAGCCCTTCACGAGCGAGAACTTGCTGGACCGCCACGCGATCGCGTTCTGCTTGTTGCGCTGGGCACGCTTGGCGCCAGGGAAGATCGAGAACGTGCTTCCGGCGCGCTTGCGCAGCGCCTGGTGCTGGGCCGGCTGGAACTCCTGGAGCCCCACGACGTCGACGCGGTGCCGGTTCAGCAGTGTGATCATCCACCCGGTGCGGGTGGTGCCGGAGGCGTAGTAGGCGACCCGGCCACCTGGACGGGTGTGGCTGTCGCCGAGAGCGTTGAAGCTGGCGATCCCGAACGTCGTCCTCGACGAGCGGACGAGCTGGTGGTCGTCGGCGACGACTGTGCTGGTCGACGGCGACGGCGAGGCGGCCGGCGGGACCGCCGTCCCGGCCAGCAGACCCATGACGAGGACGGAGGCGACGAACAGGCTCAGCAGTGGGCGCAGCACAGGGGAGCTCCAGAGAGATGCGGCATCGATGGCCCGGCGGGGTCGTCGATGACCGTCCACCGCAGCGCGGAAAGGTAGCAGCCAGGTGCCGACGGCACCGAAACGTGCAGGTCAGGCGATGGTCAGCCGATGTAGCGAGCCTCGGCCACGATGAGCGGATGGTCCGACGCCCGGTTGATGAGGGCGTCGTCCACGAGCCGGTAGTCGACGAACTCCACGTCGTCGGAGCCGAAGACCCAGTCGATACGGGCCAGGCCGGCCGGCGGGGGCTGGCACGCCCCGCCCCGGCTTCCGCCCGCGGCGGCATGCATGCGCCCGCTGGCGGTGTAGGGGCAGAAGTACGACTCGCGCTCGTTCATGTCGCCGGTCATGAAGAACGGGATGCCCTCGTTCAGCAGGTCGTTGGTGAGGGCGATCTGCTGGTTGCGCGCCGCGACCCGCCAACGGGACTGGTCACCCAGCTGTCGGATGCTCGCCGCGTTGTGCACGCTCATGACGTAGATCTCCAGGCCCGAGGCGTTGTGGCGCAGCTTGACCAGCGGCATCGGGACGAGGTTGCCCTTGAAGTAGGGGATCATCACCGCGCGCCCCTCGACCAGGGAGAACTCGCTCGTGCGCCATGCCACCGAGTTCTGCTTGTTGCGCTGGTCGCTGTCCGGGCTCGGGTACAGGGCGAACTCCCCGCCGGACTGGCGCACGAACTCGGCCAGCTGCGGCGGCTGGAACTCCTGGAGGCCGACGACGTCGACGCCCCACGCGCGCAGGGCTTCCATCGTCGCGCCCATGCGGGCAGGCCCGGACGGGCGGGAGGGCGAGTGCCCGCCACGCTCGGTGTGGGAGTGACCGAGCACGTTGAACGAGGCCACGGTGAACTCGGGCTGCACCATCGTGAAGGTGCAGGTGATGGTCTCGCCCGGGTCGAGAGACGAGCTCGGCCGGGTCGCTGCCGTCGTCACACGTCGTGGGCGTCACCAGCCAGCCGGCCGGGGCGGCAGGGGTGACGGAGTGCTGCCCGGGGCGCAGCCAGACCGAGGTGGTAGAGGTCTGGTTGCTGACGCTGGTGCTCGCGCCCCACGAGCGGTCCACGTCGAGCGCGAGGTCGGGACCGGCTGCGTCGGTCTCGTGGGCCAGCACGATGCGTCCGCGCTGGGTGAGCTCGAAGGTGCAGGTCACCTTCTCGCGCGGGGCGAGGCGGATCTTCGCCGGCCGGCTTCCGTCGTCGCACTCCGAGCCGGTGAGGTCCCAGCCCTTGGGCACGACCGGCTTGATGGCGTAGCTGTCGGGCACGAGCGACTCGGCCGTCCGTGCAGCACCGTCGGTCAGGCGTACCGGCTTGCCCGACCACGACGCGTCGAAGGCGAACTTCTGTGCGGCGTCGGACGGGATCGTCGTCGCTGCGACGGTGATGTCGCCGCGGCGGGTGGCCTCGAGCGTGCAGACGACCCGCTCCCCCGGGTCGAGCTCGACCGCGGACGGATCGCTGCCGTCGTTGCAGGAGGCGGCCGTCAGGTCCCACCCCTTGGGCTCGCGGGCGTCGACGCTGTACGTGCCGGGGACGAGCGGCTGGGACGTCACCGACTCGCGGTGACCGAGCCGGAACGCCTCGCCCCACGACGGGGTGAAGGCGAACGTACGCGTCGACTCCGGTCGCGTGCGGTGGCGCACGACAATCTCGCCGCGCTGCTCGGTCGACACCGCGCAGGTGACGTCGTCGGCCTCGCCGACGTCGAGCAGCACCGAGCCGGTGGCCAGGTCGACGGACTCGACCACGGTGGCCGGCTGGCACGCGAGGCTGCTGAGGTCGACGTTCGGCGTGCTCACCGACGCCGTCAGCACGTAGGGCCCAGGAGCGACGTTCTCATGCTCGACGGGCCCGTCACCGGCTCGCAGCAGCGTCGCGCGCGACTCCCCCTGGGCCATCGGAGTGAGGACGACGGAGACGGTGGCGGGCCCACCAGCAGGTTGCGACCCGCTGGACACCGACACCGTCGATGCCTCCGCCGCGCGAGCCTCTGCCGGGCCGACGTTCGAGTCGATCCCCGCTACCGCGACACCCCCGGCGAGCAGGCCGAGGCCCGCGACCACGACCGCCAGTCGTCGCATTGCGGGCTCCCCGACTCTCGTGCCGCCTCGGCACGACCAGGTTCCCGGGGCAGGCACGAGGGGCCGAGTGACGTCACATCGTAGCGCTCACCAGCGGACTGTCGCCTGGCCTGAACAGCCGAGGACGGGCGTCGGTCGGGGGTGCGTCGAGTGGT
The DNA here is from genome assembly GCA_963714455.1 of uncultured Actinomycetota bacterium. Classification (GTDB taxonomy): domain Bacteria; phylum Actinomycetota; class Actinomycetes; order Jiangellales; family Jiangellaceae; genus CAVQGZ01. The sequence goes on along the minus strand of CAVQON010000002.1, from coordinate 98,198 downwards.
GCTCCCGGTGGGAATCGAACCCACACCGAACCCGATTTTAAGTCGGGCGCCTCTGCCAGTTGGGCCACGGGAGCCGTGGGCTACAAGTACACCTTGCGCGCGTAGAGCGCGTGCGCGCCGGCCACCCGGTCGATGAACAGCAGGCCGGCACAGTGGTCCATCTCGTGCTGCAGCGCACGAGCCTCGAAGGCGTCCGTGCTCAGCTCCACCTGCTCGCCCGTCCCGGGAAGGGCGGCGCGCACCGTGAGGCGAGTGGCGCGCTTGACGTCACCGGTGAGGTCGGGCACCGACATGCAGCCTTCCCGGGCCTTCTCGTTGCGGGAGGCGCTGACGACCTCGGCGTTGCACAGCACCAGCGTGCCGTGGTGGGTGCGCGTCTTCGGGTGGGCGCTCACGTCCAGGCAGAACACCTGGGCGCCGACACCGACCTGCGGCGCGGCAAGCCCGACGCAGCCCGGCGAGACGCGCATGGTTGCGACGAGGTCGGCGGCCAGCTGGACGACCTGGGGGTCGGTCGGGTCGACCGGCGCTGCGGGCTGGGAGAGCACGGAGTCGGGCGCGCGGACGACGGGACGAACCCGCGGTTCGGCGCGCAGGTCGTCCGGGGTCCAGGCACGCAGCAGGTCGCTCACGTCCACGCTCACCTGCGTCTCACAGCAGGTCCGTGTCGACGGGACGCAACGCGGCCCCGACCCCGAGCGTGCCCGCCACCTCGCTGAGGCGCTGCGACACTGCCGCCACGTCGGCGGCAGCCGGCATGTCGACCTCGGCGATGAGCACGTAGAGGCTGCCGGACAGCCGGGTCGACAGGTCGGTGACGTTGCCGCCGGCGGTCGCGATCACGTCGGTCAGGGCCGAGACGATGCCCGCCCGGTCACCGCCGTGCACCACGAGCTGGTACTGCGACCCGCCGGAGACGGGCGCCGGCTCGGGCTGCACCTCGCGCACAGAGACGTCCAGCGAGGAGTCGGCCGTGAGCGGGCGCAACGCCTCGGCCACCGTGTCGACGTCAGCGTCCCCGGAGCAGATGAGCATGAAGGCGAAGTGCCCGCGCAGCAGCGTCATCGTGGAGTCCTCGAGGTTCAGGCCCAGCGCGGCCAGGGCCGACGTGGCCTGGGCGATGATGCCGGGCCGGTCGTGGCCGAGGACGGTGACGGCGAGGACGGTCATGGCCCCATCGTGCCCGACCCGGGGCTTGCTGCCGCATCTCGGGCGGCGGCGAGCACCTCGTCCAGCATGGGCTCGGTGAGCCGACCGGTGAACGTGTTCTGCTGGCTCGGGTGGTAGCTGGCGAGCAGCGTGACCGAACCCAGCCGGGCTGTGGCGCCGTGGCCGAATGGCGGCTTCGGCCGCAGCCGCGCGCCCGTCGAGCGTGCATGCCAGGCGAGGGCGGCGTCCCAGGCGAACCCACCGAGCACGAGCAGCACGCGCATGGTCGGGGCGAGCAGCGCCAGCTCAGCGTCGAGCCAGGGGTCGCACGTGTCGCGCTCGGTCGGGGTGGGCTTGTTCGCCGGGGGGGCGCAGCGGACGGCGGCCAGCACCCGGGTGTCGCGCAGAGCGAGCCCGTCGTGGCGTCCGGTCGCGGTGGGCTGGTTCGCCAGCCCGGCCCGGTGCAGGGCGGCGAACAGCCAGTCGCCGCTGCGGTCGCCGGTGAACACCCGGCCGGTGCGGTTCGCCCCGTGGGCCGCCGGGGCGAGCCCGAGCACCGCGATGCGCGCGTCGGCCGGGCCGAAGCCGGGCACCGGTCGACCCCAGTACTCCTGCTCGCGGAACGCCGCGCGGCGCTCGGTGGCCACCTGCTCACGCCAGGCCACCAGGCGTGGGCAGGCACGACACCGCGTGATGGCTGCGTCGAGGTCGTCCATGGCGCCGCTGCGGGATGCGTCGCTCGCCAGAGCGACCACCTCGGCGCGGTCGTGCGCGACGCCCGACGTCATCGGTGCCTCACTCGAGCAGCGACCAGGCGATGCCGTCGAGGATGTCGTGCTCGCTCACCACCACCTCGGGCAGGCCGGTCACGTCCAGCACGCGGCGCAGCACGAGCGCGCCGGCGCCGATCACGTCGACCCGGCCCGGGTGCATCACGCCGATCGCGGCGCGCTCGTCGCGCGTCATGTGCAGCAGGTCGTCGCTGATGGCGCGCACGTCGTCGGCCGGGACGACGTGGCCGTGGATGGCGACCGAGTCGTACTCGGCAAGGCCCAGGTGGATCGCGGCGACCGTCGTCACCGAGCCGGCGAGCCCGACGAGGCTGCGGGCCTGCGCGAGGGGGACGCTCTCACCGGCCAGGGCGAGGGCGGCGTCGATGTCGGCCACGGTGCGCGCCACCTCGTCGGCGCTCGGCGGGTCGCTCGCGAGGTGCCGCTCGGTCATGCGCACGCACCCGACGTCGACCGAGCGCGACGCCACCACCGAGGCACCCTCCCCGAGCACGACCTCGGTCGAGCCACCGCCGATGTCGACGACCAGGCGAGGGGACGGGGCGAGGTCGTCCGCGACGCCGGCAGTCGCGCCGCGGTAGGACAGGGCCGCCTCCTCGTGGCCGCTGATCACCTGCGGCTCGATGCCCAGGATGTCGCGGACGCCGGCGACGAAGTCTGCCGCGTTCGACGCATCGCGCGACGCGCTCGTCGCCACCATGCGCGTCGCCGTGACCCCGAGGTCGTGCATGACGTCGGCGTAGTCCCGCAGGGCCGCGAAGGTGCGCTCCAGAGCGGCCGGGTCGAGGCGACCCGTGCGGTCGACGCCTTGCCCGAGCCGGACGATCTGCATGCGTCGGTCGAGGTCGACGAGCCGGGTCGGCGCACCTGAGTCGTCCGCGACGGGCGCGGCGACCAGCAGGCGAACGGAGTTGGTGCCGCAGTCGATTCCCGCGACGACCGGGGTCATGCCGGCGCCTCGTCGTCGGGCACGTCCACGCACGCACCGGCGTCCCACCATGACCCGAGCTCGGCCAGGGCCTGGTCGCCCAGCGGGTTGACCCCGGGGCCGGACGCCAGGGCCTGGGCGACGAGCACGTGCAGGCACTTGACCCGGGTGGGCATGCCCCCCGCCGACACCTCGGCGATCTCCGGCACCTCGGCCAGCGCTGCGCGCTCGGCGAGGTAGCGCTCGTGTGCGGCCCGGTACGCCGCCGCGAGCTGCGGGTCGTCGGCCAGCTGCTGGGTCATCGTGGCCATGAGGCCCGAGCCCTCCAGCGTGCCGATCTCGCTGCATGCCCGCGGGCACGTCAGGTAGTACGTCGTCGGGAACGGCGTGCCGTCGGGCAGGCGTGGTTCGGTCACCACGACGTCGGGCAGCCCGCAGGGGCATCGGTGCGCGACGGCCCGCACGGCGCGAGCGGGCCGGCCGAGCTGCGCGGAGACCGCTGCGACGTCGTGGCCGCTCACGGTCGTCACGACGCGTCGTCCGCCGCGGGACCGCCATCCTCTGGTGGAGGTGCCGGCTCGGCGTTGCCCACCTCGGTGAACGCCGACAGCAGGGTCGACCACCACGGCTGGTCACCCTCGGCGGCCGGTACCACGGCCCCAATGACCGGCTCCTGCTCCGGGGTGCTCTCGGTGCCGAGCACGACCAGGCCCACCTCGCCGGGAAGCACGAAGTTGAGGCGTTCGCGGGCCTGCGCCCGCACGTATGCCGCGTCGTCCCACAGGTCGAGGGCGGCCTGCAGGTCGGCGACCTCCGACGCCAGCTCGGTGCGCTCCGCGGCCACCTCGGCGATCTGGGCGCGCTGGTCGAGCCAGGCCCGCACGGGCAGGGCGTAGGACGCGGCCAAGATCGCCAGCACCCCGAGAAGCACCGCTGAGCGGGTGGTCAGCGACGAACGCGGGCTGTCGTCGGAGTCCGTGCTCCCTCCGACGGCTGCCTGCGGCGGCGCCGTGCTCGTCGTCGACGCCGACGCCGACGACGGGGCGTCGGTCGTCGACGACCGGGCCGCACGCGACGACAAGCGGGGACCGGACGGACGGCTTCGTCCGCTCGGTCCCCGGCTCGTCGTCGGCATGCCCCCTATGGTCGCCTAGGGGGTGAAACGCGGGAACGCCGACGCGCCGGAGTAGCGCGCCGCGTCCTCGAGGTCTTCTTCGATACGCAGAAGCTGGTTGTACTTCGCCACCCGGTCGGACCGGGCCGGGGCGCCGCTCTTGATCTGGCCGCAGTTGAACGCGACCGCCAGGTCGGCGATGGTGACGTCCTCGGTCTCGCCGGAACGGTGGCTCATCATGGTGGTGAAGCCGGCGCGGTGGGCCATGTCGACAGCGTCGGCGGTCTCGGTGAGCGAGCCGATCTGGTTGACCTTGACCAGCAGCGAGTTCGCGGTCTTCTCCGCGATGCCGCGGGAGAGCCGTTCGACGTTCGTCACGTAGTGGTCGTCGCCGACGATCTGCACCTTGGTGCCGACCGCCGCGGTGAACGCCGCCCAGTCGGGCCAGTCGTCCTCGGTCAGGGGGTCTTCGATCGACACGATCGGGAAGGCGTCGAGCAGCTCGTTGTAGTAGCCGATCAGGTCGTCGGTCGACAGGTTGCGGCCCTCGACGTGGTACTGGCCCTCGACCCCCTCGGCACCGTGCACGCCCTTGCCGTAGAACTCCGTGGCGGCCACGTCCATGGCGAGAGCCACGTCCGCCCCGGACGACAGACCCGTTGCCTCGATGGCCGTGACGATCAGCTCGAGGGCACCGCGGTTGCTGGGGAGGTTCGGGGCGAAGCCGCCCTCGTCGCCGAGGCCGGTGTTCAGGCCCTGCGACTTCAGCACCGACTTGAGCGAGTGGTAGACCTCCGCACCCATCCGCAGGGCCTCCCGGAACGACGAGGCACCGATCGGGGCGATCATGAACTCCTGGAAGTCGACATCGCTGTCGGCGTGCGAGCCACCGTTGATGATGTTCATCATCGGCACCGGCAGCAAGTACGCGTTCGAGCCACCCACGTAGCGGTACAGCGGAAGGTCGGCCGACTCGGCGGCTGCCTTGGCGACTGCCAGCGAGACGCCGAGGATGGCGTTCGCGCCGATGCGGCCCTTGTTGGGGGTGCCGTCCAGGTCGATCATCGCCTGGTCGATCAGCCGCTGCTCCTCGGCGTCGGCGCCGAGCACCTGCGGGGCGATCTCGTCCAGCACCGCTTCGACGGCCTTCTCCACGCCCTTGCCGCCGTAGCGGGCGTCGTCGCCGTCACGCATCTCGACGGCCTCGAAGGCCCCCGTCGATGCTCCGGAGGGAACGGCGGCCCGACCCTGAGCGCCGTCGTCCAGAACGATCTCCACCTCGACGGTGGGGTTGCCCCGCGAGTCCAGGATCTCGCGAGCGCCTACTGCCTCGATCGACGCCACGTCATGCTCCTTCGTTGGTGAGGGTGGGGTGTCGTTGGCAGCGTATCGGCGTGGTCGCGGGCGCGTCGTCCCTTCTCGTCGAAAGACGTCAGCGCATGTGGACGACGCTGCCGCGCACGACCACGACGTCGCTGCGCACCTGCGCCAGGGCGGCGCTGGGCAGGGTGAACGGGTCGGTGGAGGCGACCACCAGATCGGCACGCGCACCGGGGACGATGCGCCCGGCGTCGGGCCACCCGGCGGCGCGGGCCGAGCCGGCGGTACCCGCGTGCAGCGCCTGCGCGAGCGTGAGCGCCTGGGCCGGCAGGAACGGGGCCACGCTCGTGGGTTCGGGCGGTGTGCGGGTGACCGCGACGTGCACGGCCTGCCACGGGTCGGCCGACGACACCGGCCAGTCACTGCCGAGGGCGAGCAGCCCGCCGGCGGCCGCGATGGCGGCGAAGGGGTACTGCCCCGAGGAGCGTTCGTCGCCGAGCACCGGAACGGTGAAGTCGTCCATCTGCGGCTCGTGGCAGGCCCACAGCGCCTGGCAGTTGGCGAGAACCCCCGTGGCGGCGAAGCGGGCCACGTCGTCGGGAGCGACCACCTGCAGGTGCGCGACCTGGTGCGGCACAGCCAGGGTGGGGCGACCTGCACGCACCCGCTGGCTGGACGCGACGGCCACGGCGTCGAGGGCGTCGCGCACGGCTCGGTCACCGATGGCGTGGACGTGCACCGCGAAGCCTGCGGCCTCCAGCGCGGGGACGGCTTCGAGCAGCGCGGCCCGGTCGACGAAGCTGAGGCCACGCCCTCCGGTGGGCACGCCGTCGCGCAGGTAGTCGGTGAGCATCGCCGCGGTCTGGTTCTCGACGATGCCGTCGGCCATGATCTTCACCTGCGTCAGGGCCACGCCGTGCAGGGCGGCCAGGTCGCGGCGGGCGACGAGGTCGTCGATCTGCTCGACGCCCCGGGTGCGGTCCCACCAGAGGGCTCCGGTGCTGCGCACGTCGAGCGTCCCTGCCGCCCATGCCCGTAGGTATGTCGGCAGCGGGTCGGGCTGGCCGGCGTACTCGCCGAGGATCGCCTCGACCCAGCCGGTGACGCCCAGCGGCACCAGGTGGTCGCGCGCCGAGCGCAGCGCGGCGTCCGTCGTGGCGTCGGCGGGGGCGGGAACAAGGTCGGTGACCAGCGCGGCCGCGCCTTCGTGGAGCACGCCGGAGGGACGACCGCGGTTGTCGCGCTCGATGCGCCCGTCCGGCGGGTCGGCAGTGTCGGCGTCGAGGCCGGCCATGGCCAGCGCCCGGCTGTTGGCCCACACGCCGTGGTGGTCGCGGTTGAACAGGACGACGGGCCGGTCGGGCACGACGGCGTCGAGCATGTCGGCGGTGGCGACGCCGTCGGGGAACGCTTCGAACGACCAGCCGCCGCCGGTGACCCAGGGGGCCTGCGGGCGGGCGGCGGCAGCCGAGGCGACGGCCTGCTGGTAGTCGCGCACGGTGCGCGGTGTGTCGAGCAGGTCGCAGGCGAGCCGCTCCAGCCCACCCCAGAACGGGTGGGCGTGGGCGTCGACGAACCCGGGCAGCAGCAGGCGTCCACGAAGGTCGATCACCTCGGTGCCCCCTGCGCGCAGGGCGAGGACGTCGTCGGCCGGGCCGACCGCGGCGATGCGGTCGGCGGTGACAGCAACCGCCAGGCCGTGCTGCGGCGTCGCGTCGTCCCCGAGAACGGGGCCCCCGGTGAGAACCAGCTCGGGCGCGGTCACGTCGGCTCGTCCACGACGCCGGTCTCGCGGCGACGCACCTGGTCGGCGTAGCGGGCGACCGCTCGGCGCAGGGCCTGCTCCGGGTCGACCCCGCCCGCCCGGGCGTGGGCGACCAGAGCCATCAGCGCGTCGCCGACGGCATTCTCGTCCGGGGCCGCGTCGTCGGCCGGCGCGTCGAGGGGCGAGGGCGGCAGCGGCACGCCGACGTCGGCACGCTCGGCGCGTCCGATCGTCTTCGTCGCCAGGCTCAGGGCCGGCAGAGCCGCTGGGATGCCGTCGAGGGCCGACGTGCGTTGCTTCTCTTCGGCCTTCAGCCTGTCCCAGGCGGCCTCGACGTGGGCGGCACTGCGCGCGGTGGCGTCGCCGAAGACGTGCGGATGGCGACGCACCAGCTTGTCGCTGATGTCTGCGGCCACGTCGTCGATGGTCCAGGGGTCGTCGGGGTGCTCCGTGGCGATCCGGGCGTGGAACACGACCTGCAGCAGCAGGTCACCGAGCTCTTCGCGCAGGTGCACGCGGTCGCCGGAGTCGATCGCCTCCAGCGTCTCGTAGGTCTCCTCCAGCAGGTAGGTGGCCAGCGAGTCGTGCGTCTGCTCGGCGTCCCACGGGCAGCCACCGGGCGAGCGCAGCCGGTCCATCACCCCGACAAGTCGCAGCAGCTGCTCCCCCGGGCTCGCGGCCACGACTCAGCCGGCAGGCACGGAGATCGACCCGGTGCCCGGGGTCAGCGCGACGCCCGACCAGGTGCCGTAGCGCGGGTTCACCTCGACGCCGACCTCGGCTGCGGTCGCCTCCAGCGCCGGCTCGATCGGGCCGACGATCGGCTCGAGCGCGCGCAGACGCAGCTCGTCCTCCAGCGCCCGTCGCAGCCCGGCCTCGGTGTAGACGAACTGCGCGCGCAGCGCATCGACGTCGGCCTCAGACGGGGCCAGCTCGTCGTAGAGCTCGTCGACCTGCGCCTCGGTGATCTCGACACCTTCGGCGTCGGCGAGCTCGATGAGCAGCAGGTGGTTGATCTGCCGGGTGAGGAACTCTCGCTGCACGTCAGCCAGGTCGCCGGAGACGGGCAGGGGCTCGTCGAACGAGTCGCTGAACTCCAGCACCTCCGACTGCAGCTGGTCGATGGTGATGGTCTGGTCACCCACAGTGGCCGCGGTGCCCGTGGCACCACAGCCGGCGGCAAGCAGGGCGGCGATGCCGATCAGGACCGTACTGAGAAGACGCACGGCGCCTGATGGTACGCAGCAACAGCCATGCTCAGACGTCGGAGGTTGCCGGGAGCGGCGTGCGTCCGCTGAGCATGTCGGCGGCGACCTGTGCAGAGACGCGCGATCCGCTGAAGGTGCGCAGGTGGTTGGGACCCAGCACGCTGCGGTCTGCGCTCAGCTCGTGGTCCACGACGATCACGTCCGGACGCTGCGCCCGCACGATCTCGACCACGTCGCGCTGCCACGCACGTCGCCGCAGGCCGCGGACGGCGAGCACGACCGGGCGGTCGGCGTAGCAGGCCGAGGGTGGGCAGAGGGTCGGCGGAGTGGGGGGCGAGGCCGACGACGACGGTTCCGGGCAGACGCTCGGCCAGGGGCTCCCCGATCGCCCAGGGCACCTCGCCGGAAGCGATGGTCGGTTCGTCGTGCAGCTCGAGGACGAGCGGTGGACCGCTCAGGCGCACGTCACCGGCCACCGCGATGGCGCGGGTGGCCGCCTCGGCGCCGGGCTCGTCCAGGTCGTGGGGCAGCGAAGGCCCGGTCGTCCACGCGGCGAGCCGCCCGACCCGGTGCGCCGCGTCGAGCAGCCGCGACAGCGGTAGCCGGCCGGAGCGGACGGCGCCGGTGATGGCCGAGACGAGGCGTTCGACGATCGCTGCGTCCGTGCTCTCCCCGCCGATGCAGATCGCGTCGGCACCGGCCAGCAAGGCGCCGACGGTGCCCTCGGCGTGGCCGACCGTCTGGCTGATGGCGTGCATGTCGAGGCCGTCGGTCATCACGACGCCCTCGAACCCGAGCTCGCCGCGCAGCAGGTCGGTGAGGATGGCGCGCGACAGCGTCGCCGGCCCGTCGTCGAGACGCGGGTACTGGACGTGCGCGGTCATCACCACCTGGACGCCGGCCGCGATCGCCGCGCGGAACGGGACGAGCTCGCGGCGGCGCAGCTGCTCCGGCGAGGCCGTCACCACGGGAACCGTGTAGTGGCTGTCCTCGACGGTGGCGCCGTGGCCGGGGAAGTGCTTCACCGTCGCCGCGACCCGGCTGCGTTGCTGGCCGGCGACGAAGGCAGCGACGTGGGCGGCCACGGAGTCGGGCTCGCTGCCGAACGAGCGGATGCCGATGATCGGGTTGCGCGGGTCGGCGTCCACGTCGGCGACGGGCGCGAGGTTGAGCGAGACGCCGTCGGCGTGCAGGCGCGCGCCCAACCAGGCCGCGACGTCGTTGGTGAGCTGCGGGTCGTCCACGACCCCGAGCGCAGCCGCGCCGGGCAGGTTCGACCCGCGGCCGGCGTCGAGGCGGGTCACGTCCCCGCCTTCCTCGTCGACGGCGATGATGACGTCGGCACGCGCCTGGCGCAGCTGTGTCGTGAGTGCCGCGACGCTGGCGTCCGGGCTCGCCGGGTCGACGTTGCGCTCGAACAGCACGACTCCGGCCAGCCCCTCGTCCAGCAGGTCGAGCAGCCAGCCCGGCGCTGTCGTGCCCTCGAAGCCGGGGAACAGGGTGCCGAGGGCGACGCGGCGCAGCTCGGTGTCGCTCACCGTGTCGCCGGCCTCCGTGTCGGTCGTCCGGTGCATCAACCCTTGACCCCACCGGCCAGGGCGCCGGACTGGATACGGCCCTGGACCAGGACGAAGAACACGATCACCGGGATGGCGAACAGGGTGGACCCCGCCATGAGCCCGCTCCAGTCGGTCTCCTTGAAGTTGCTCTGGAAGCTCGCCAGCCAGATCGGCAGCGTGTAGTTCGTCTCCGAGAGCAAGATGACGTTGGCCAGGATGAACTCGTTCCAGGCCTGGATGAAGGCGAAGACGCTGGTGGCGACCAACCCGGGCATGATCAGGGGGAAGAGCACCCGGCGGAAGGCCTGGGCGCGCGAGCAGCCGTCGATCATGGCGGCCTCCTCGAGGTCGACCGGCACGTTGGCGACGAACCCTCGTAGCGTCCAGATCGTGAAGGGCAGCACGAAGGCGAGGTAGGCGACCATCACGCCCGCGAGCTTGTCGACCAGGCCCACGCTGTTGAGCATCACGAACATCGAGATGAGCAGCGCCTCGAACGGCACCATCTGCACCGCGAGGATCATCACGATGTAGGCGCGGCGGCCCTTGAACCTGAAGCGCGCGACTGCCGTGGCGGCCAGGAACGCCACGATCATCGACAGCACGACGACGACCAGGGTGACCATCAGGCTGTTGCGGGCGAAGACCAGAAACCCGTTGTCGTCGATGACGCGGGCGAAGTGCTCGAACGTGATGGGGTTGGGGAAGAACTTGGGGTCACGGGTGAACACGTCCGCGCGCGGTTTGAGCGCGGTGTTCACCATCCAGTAGACCGGGAAGACCATGATCACGAAGACGACGACCGCTGTCGAGTTGACAGCCACCGTCCCGACTCGGCTGTTGCGAGCGGCGCTCATGCGTCGACCTCCTTGATCATGCGTCGGACGTAGAACAGGGACAGGCCACCCAGGAGCACGACCATCACCACCGACATGGCCGCGCCGGCGCCGAAGTCGTTGCCGGCGAAGGACGTCCGGTAGGCGTAGATGCCGAGCAGGTTGGTCTCCGAGGTGATGCCGCCGGCCCTCTGCAGGATGTAGACCTGCGTGAACACGCGGAAGTCCCAGATCGTGGAGAGCGCGGCCAGGATGGTGAAGATCGGGGCCAGCAACGGGAACGTGATGGACCAGAACCGTCGCCAGGCGGTCGCGCCGTCCATCTCGGCGGCCTCGAACAGCTCCTCGGGCAGCTGGGTGAGGCCGGCGTAGAGCGTGAGCGCGACGAACGGGATCGCGCCCCACACGACGACGACTCCCGCCACGGACAGGAGCGAGATCGGGTTGGCAAGCCACGAGTAGTTCAGGAAGCCGTCGAAGCCCAGGCTGACCAGCGCCCAGTTGACGATGCCGTACTGGGTGTCGAACAGCCACTGCCATACCTGCGTCGCGGTGACGACCGGGGTGGACCATGCCATGAGCAGCCCGACGGAGACGAGCAGCCGCATCTTCGTGCCGAGCCGCTTGAGCAGCAGCGCGACGAGCGTTCCGAGCACCATCGTGGCCGTGACGCAGGCGGCGGCGAACACGACGGTGCGCAGCACCACGTCCCAGAACCCGGGGTCGGAGAAGATCTCCTGGTAGTTCGCGAAGTTGTTCCAGGTGGTGTCTTCACGGACGATGTTGCGGAGCTTCGCCTCCTGCAGCGACAGCGTGACCATCCGCACGATCGGGTAGCCGAGGACGACGGCCAGCAGCACCGTCGCCGGGGCCAGCAGCAGCAGCGGAAGGCGTCCGGCCTTCTGGGGTCCGGCGGCGAGGCCGTCGCTGACCTGGCCACCGACGGGCGAGCCGTCAGGGGCGGGGCGGGTGGGGGTGGTGCTGCCCATGGTTCCACTCATGGTGGGTCTCCCTCGGTGGGTGCGGTTGGTGCGGACAGATGGCAGCGGCGGCTGGCCGGAGGCAGACCCCCTGGCCAGCCGCCGCTCGTTCGTGGTGCTGCGGTGCGCCTGGTGCGTCAGCCGTTGAGCAGGTCAGCGATCGAGGCGCTCGCCTCGGCGGTGGCCTCCTCGATGGTGGCCTGCTCGGTGAAGATCTTCACCAGCATGTCCGGCAGCACGGCCTCGGCCTCGACGTTGCCCCAGTTGGGCGACACCGGCGTGAACCGGCTGACCTTGGCGGCCTCGTCGGCGGCGAGCAAGAAGTCGTTGCCCTCGTGCCCGACGAATGCCGCCTCGTTGTTCGGGATGACGCCACCCTCGGCGGCGAGCTGGGTCTGAATCTCTTCGCCCGTGATGATCTTGACCCACTCGACGGCGAGACCCTGCTCGGCGCAGTTCTGCGACACGCCCAGGTCGGACCCGCCGAAGAACACCGGAGCGGTCTCGTCGGCAGTCACGCCCGGCAGCGGGAAGACGCCGGTCTTGTCGGTGAAGTCGGGGTCGGTGGCGACGACGGCGCCAGGGGCCCACCAGGAGTCGATGACCATGCCGGTGTTGCCCTCCATGAACACCTCCCAGTTCTTGGTCTCGTCGCCGTCCTTGGGAGCGGTCGAGTAGCTGTCGACCAGGTTCTTCAGGATGCCCAGGCCCTCCTGCGACTCCGCGGAGTCGATCTCGCCGACCCACTCGTCGCCGTCCTGGCCGGCGATGTCGCCACCGGTGGTCCAGACGAACGGCAGCGCGCCGTACCAGTACTTGCCGGGGAAGTAGAACGCGGAGTAGCCGTCCTCGACGGTGCCCTTGGTCTCGCTGAGGGCGGCCGCGACGGACTCGAGCTCGTCCAGCGTGGTGGGGACCTCGACGCCGGCCTCGGCGAAGTGCTCCTTGTTGTACATGACGATGCGCACGCCGCCGTAGTACGGGATGCCGTAGCGCTCGCCGTCCAGCTCGCCGGACGGGGCGAGGCCGGGTAGCCAGTTCTCCTCGCCGAGGTCGCCGGCTACGTCGGTGAGGTCGGCCAGCAGGCCGGCGTCGGCGAACTTCGCCGTGAGCGAGTTGCCGATCTCGGCGACGCAGGGTGTGGCGTCGGTGTTGAGCGAGGTGGTCAGCTTGTCCTGGATGCCGCCCCACTGCTGAAGCTCGACCTGGACGTCGACGTTCGGGTAGGCCTCGTTGAACTGTGCGTTCACCGCCTCGACGACGGTGTCGGGCTGGCTGCCCTCCATGAGCCAGACCTTGAGCGTGCCCTCGGTGTCGGCGTCGGGGGCGGCGAGGTCGCCACCTCCGGTGCTCGACCCGCAGGCGGTGGCCGTCAATGCGATGGCCGCGGATGCTGCAACGACGTGACGGAGCTTCATGCGCCGCACTCCCTTCAGAACAGGAAAGAACCTATCGAGTACCTAACCACACGCGTAAGTAAGTTACTAGTAAATTTTGATAACGATCCGGTCACGGTGTCCGGCGCTCTCACCGAGTGGCCGCGCTGCCTGTGCCGTGGGTGGCGCTTCGGTGTCGCGCGGGCCGCGGTGGGTGGACGTCCGGTGTCGCTGGAGCGACAGCTGCGCGCCACCCATGGACGCTCCCGCGGCACTGATCCGACACCCACGCAGGTTTCGCGCTGCTCCCGCACGAACGTGGGCGATCGCCCACCGAGCTGCGGCGCTGAGCGGGCGTTAGGCGGGTGGTGACGCGGACGCCGGCTCGGGAGTGAGGTCGCGCACGACTTTCTCGACCCATTCCAGCAGCGGGGCCCCGGAGACGGCGCGTCCGCCGATGCCGGGCTCCTTGGGACGGGGCACCAGGACGGTGTCGATCGTCGTCTTGACCACCGACTTCGGGTACAGGCGGTTCAGTCGCACCTTGACCGAGTCGGGCAGCTCCAGCGGCGCGAGTCGCACCTGCTGACCGGTGAGCACCACCTCGCGCAGACCCCTCGTCCGCGCGAGGGCCCGCAGCCGGGCGACGGCGAGCAGGTTCGCCACCGGCTCGGGCGGCTCGCCGTACCGGTCGCGCAGCTCGTCGGCGACGGCGGCGATCGACTCGGTGTCGGCAGCCTCCGACAGCCGGCGGTAGGCCTCCAGCCGCAGGCGCTCGCTCGGCACGTAGTCGTGCGGCAGGTGGGCGTCCACCGGCAGCTCGACGCGCATGTCGGTCGACTCGTCCTCGACGTCGCCGCGGTACTCCGCGACCGCCTCCCCCACCATGCGCACGTACAGGTCGAAGCCGACGTCGGCGATCTGGCCGGACTGCTCAGCGCCGAGCAGGTTGCCCGCCCCGCGGATCTCCAGGTCTTTCATCGCCACCTGCATGCCGGCACCGAGCTCGGTGTGCTGCGCGATCGTGGCGAGGCGCTGGTGCGCGGTGTCGGTCATCGTCCGGTCGCGTGGGTACAAGAAGTAGGCGTAGGCGCGCTCCCGCCCGCGCCCGACGCGTCCCCGCAGCTGGTGCAGCTGCGACAGACCCAGCATGTCGGCGCGGTCCACGACAAGTGTGTTGGCGTTGGCGATGTCGAGGCCGGTCTCCACGATCGTGGTGCACACCAGCACGTCGGAGCGCCGTTCCCAGAAGTCGACGATCACCTGCTCCAGGGCGTGCTCGTTCATCTGTCCGTGCGCCACGGAGATGCGCGCCTCGGGCACGGCCTCACGCAGCCGGGCGGCCGTCTTCTCGATGGTCGCCACCCGGTTGTGCACGACGAACACCTGGCCCTCGCGCAGCAGCTCGCGGCGGATCGCCGCCGCCACCCGCTTCTCCTCGTAGGGCCCGACGTAGGTGAGGACGGGGTGGCGCTCCTCCGGGGGCGTGGTGATGGTCGACATGTCGCGGATGCCGGTGATCGACATCTCCAGCGTCCGCGGGATCGGCGTCGCCGACATGGTCAGCACGTCGACGTTGGCGCGCAGGTGCTTGAGGCGCTCCTTGTGCTCGACCCCGAAGCGCTGCTCCTCGTCCACGATGACCAGGCCCAGGTCGTGGAACCGCACGTCCCCGGTCAGCAGTCGATGGGTGCCGATGACGACGTCGACCGTTCCGTCGGCGACGCCGGCCCGTACCGCCTCCGCCTCGGCGTCGCTCTGGAAGCGCGACAGCGCCTTGACCTGGATCGGGAACGGGGCGTACCGCTCGGAGAACGTCTGCAGGTGCTGCTGCACGAGCAGCGTCGTCGGAACGAGGACGACCACCTGGGTGCCGTCCTGCACCGCCTTGAACGCCGCCCGCACCGCGATCTCGGTCTTGCCGTAGCCGACGTCGCCGCAGATCACCCGGTCCATCGGGACGGGGCGTTCCATGTCGCGCTTGACCTCGTCGATGGTCGACATCTGGTCGGGCGTCTCGACGTAGGGAAAGGCGTCCTCGAGCTCGCGCTGCCACGGGGTGTCGGCGCCGAACACCCGACCGGGCGCTGACTGCCGTGCGGCGTACAGCTTGATCAGCTCGGCGGCGATCTGTCGGACGGCCTTGCGCGCACGGCCCTTGCGCTTGGCCCAGTCCGCACCTCCGATCCGGTCGAGCGCAGGCGTCTCGCCGCCGACGTAGCGGGTGACCTGCTCGAGCTGGTCGGTGGGCACGAAGAGCCGGTCCGGCGGCTGGCCCCGCTTGCCGGGGGCGTACTCCAGCACCAGGTACTCGCGCACCGCACCGCCCGTGGTGCGCTGCACCATCTCGACGTAGCGGCCCACACCGTGCTGGTCGTGCACGATGAAGTCGCCGGGCGCCAGCGTGAGCGGGTCGACCTGGTGCCGGCGGCGGCTGGGCAGCGCGCCGTCGCGGCGCGACCCGGCCGGGTCACGCCCGGTGATGTCGCGCTCGGTGATCACGACCAGCCCGACGGACGGGTCGACGAAACCGGTGCTCAGCCGCCCGGCGCACAGGTGCACCACCGGGTCGTCGTCGAGGTCGGACGAGCGCCGGACCGCGATGCCCTCGTCGGCCAGCACCTCACCGGCCCGGTCCAGCGTGCCCTGGCCGGCTGCCAGCAGCATGGTGGCCCAGCCCTGGTCGACCCAGGCGCGCAGCTGGGTGAACGCGGCCGGCTGGTCGCCGCGAAAGCCCGGGACGGCCTGCCAGCCCAGCGATGCCGACTCGACGGCGTGCTCGTCGGCCTCGTCGGCGAGTGGGTCGAGGAGGCCAGGGTCGACGGAGTCGGCTTCGTCGGGGCCCGCCTCGAACGGGCTGGTCGACCACCACGCCTGACCGCGCGTCAGCGCGTGGCTGCGCACCTCGGCCAACGGCCGGAACGACGCGCCGCGCACGTCCACGGGCGTCTGCCCGCCCTCGGCCGCCGCCGCCCACGAGGCCTCGCGGAACTCCTCGTCGGTGGCCGCCAGGTCGTGGGCCCGGGTGCGCACCCGTTCCGGGTCGCAGACCAGCACGAGAGAGGTCGGCGGCAGGACGTCGAGCAGCAGCTCCATCTCGTCCAGCAGCAACGGCGCCAACGACTCCATGCCCTCGACGGCCGTGCCGTGGCTGACCTTCGTCAACAGCTCGGCCAGCTCGGGGTGCTGCTCGGCCAGGCGGGCCGCCCGGCTGCGCACCTCGGGGGTGAGCAGCAGCTCGCGGCAGGCGGGCGCGTAGACCTCGTCGACGACGCCCAGCGAGCGTTGGTCGGCAACCGCGAACTCGCGCACCTCGGCGACCTCGTCCCCCCACAGCTCGATGCGGCGCGGGTGCGGGGCCGTCGGCGGGAACACGTCGACGAGCCCACCCCGGACGGTGAACTCACCACGACGCTCCACCAGGTCGACCCGGTGGTAGCCGGCGTCGGCGAGCGCGCGCACGAGGTCGTCGAGCTCGACGACAGACCCGGCCCGCAGCGAGACGGGCTCGACGTCGCCCAGCCCGGCCGGCTGCGGCTGCAGCACGGCCCGCACGGGGGTGACCACGACGGCCGGACGGCCCCGTCCCGGGGTCGCCTCGTCCGGGTGGGTGAGCCGACGCAGGACGGCAAGCCGTTGCCCCACGGTGTCGCTGCGCGGAGACAGCCGCTCGTGCGGCAGCGTCTCCCAGGCCGGGTACAGCGCGACGGCGTCGGCGCTCATCACGTCCGAGAGCTCGGTGACCAGGTCTTCGGCTTCGCGCGCCGTCGCGGTCACGGCCAGGACGGGCCGTCCGGCACCGGGCCCGGGCACCGCCAACGCGGCGACCAGTACCGCCCGGGCGGACGCGGGCGCGGTCACGTCCAGCGCGTTGGTCGTGCCGGCCGCCTCGACGACACGGCGCAGCGGCGCCGACGTCGCCAGCAGTCGGTCGAGCACTCCGGACAGGGGTGGCATGTCGCTGGTCCTCACAGTGGTGGATCGGGTCGGCGGGGAGCCGTCAGGTGTTGAAGTCGTTCTGTGCGCGCTCCAGGCCGGTGCGCACCAGCGCCTCGGTGGCGTCGGCGGCCTTGTCGACGACGAGGTCGAGGTGCACGCGCTCCTGGCTGGCGAAGGGGCGAAGCACGAAGTCGGCAGGGTCCATGCGACCGGGGGGACGACCGATGCCCACCCGCACGCGCAGGAACTCCCCGGTGCCCAGCGCCTGGCGGACGCTGCGCAGGCCGTTGTGCCCGTTGTCGCCCCCGCCGCGCTTGAGGCGCAGCCCCTCGAACGGCAGGTCGAGCTCGTCGTGCACGACCACCACCTGCTCCAGGGGCACCCCGAAGTAGTCGACGAGGGCCGCGACCGGCCCGCCCGAGGTGTTCATGAACGCTCGCGGACGGGCCAGCACCGTCCGGGTGCCAGGCAGCGGGCCGAGGCGCACCTCGGCCACGTCCGCCCGGCCCCGGCGGTGCAGCGACAGCCGGGCCTGCCCACGCTCGGCCAGCAGGTCGGTGACCATCGCCCCCACGTTGTGGCGGGTAGCGGCGTAGTCAGGCCCGGGGTTGCCCAGGCCGACGACCAACCAGGGGCTGCTCAGCCCTGCTCACCTGCGGCGTCAGCGGCCTCGGACTCCCCGATGGTCGGCACCACGCCTTCGGCGCCCTCCTCGTCGGTGGGCTCCTCGGCCTGCGGGGCCGACACGACGACGATGGCCGTCTCCGGGTCGGTGACCAGCTCGACCCCGTCGGGCAGCTCGATCTCGCCGGCCGTGATGGTCGACCCGGCCTCAAGGCCCGTCACGTCCAGCGTCACGCCCGGCGGCAGCGCGGTGGCGTCGGCGCGCACCGACAGCGTCGAGTTCTCGATGGTGAGCACGGCGCCGGAGTCGGCGTCGCCCTCGGTGTGGACGGGGATGTCGACGACGACCTTCTCGCCGCGGCGCACGACGACCAGGTCGACGTGCTCCACGGTGCCGCGCAGCGGGTGACGCTGGATGGCCTTGGGCAGCGCCATCTGGTTCTCGTCTCCGACGACCTCGAGCGTGAGCAGCACGTTGGGGTTCTTCAGCGCCAGCGCGGTCTCGTGGCCGGGTAGCGCGAGGTGCACCGGCTCAGCGCCGTGGCCGTAGAGCACGGCCGGGATCTGGTGGGCGCGGCGCAGCCGGCGGGACGGGCCCTTGCCGAACTCGGTGCGCTTGGTGGCGCTCAACGTGACGTCGCTCATGGGGTTCCTCGCTCGTGTGCGGTGGTGGGAGTGCTGAGGCCCAGGCGAGGGCCGATCAGCCCACCGCGTCGATCACGGCGCACGAGTGCGCCCTCGCCGAGGTACCTCCATGCTACCGCAGCACGACCGAAGCCCCGTCCGCCCAGCCACCCCGCCGAAACGATCACGTGACGGCGGAAGCTTGGGGGTTTCCAAGGCAGATCGACCGTGGAAACGCCCAAAGTCCCGTGGAAAGCATGGAGAGCATGCACACGCGAGGGACGGCGCCTCTGCGCCCGGGTGTGCCGGAGCTCGCCCTGAGATGCCGTCAGACCTGGCCGTCGAACAGGCTGGTGACCGACCCGTCCTCGAACACCTCGCGGATGGCCCGCGCGATGAGCGGAGCGATCGAGAGCACCGTCAGCCGGTCGAACTGCGACTCGTCCGGGATCGGCAGGGTGTTGGTGACGACCACCTCGCGGATCTGCGAGTTCTTCAACCGGTCGATGGCAGGCCCGCTGAGTACCGCGTGGGTCGCCGCCACGATCACCTCGGCCGCCCCGGCCTCCAGCAGCGCCTCGGACGCCTGGGTGATGGTGCCGGCCGTGTCGATCATGTCGTCGACGATCAGGCAGGTGCGTCCCGCGACGTCACCGACGACCTCGTGCACCTTCACCTTGTTCGCCACGTCCGGGTCGCGGCGCTTGTGGATGATCGCCAGCGAGGCGCCAAGCTTGTCGCTCCAGACGTCGGCGACCCGGACGCGCCCGGCGTCCGGGCTGACGACCGTCATGCGGCGCGCGTCGTAGTTCTCCTGGATGTGCGTGGCCAGCACCGGTAGCGCCCACAGGTGGTCGACGGGGCCGTCGAAGAAGCCCTGGATCTGCGCGGTGTGCAGGTCGACGGCCATGAGCCGGTCGGCGCCCGCGGCCTTGAACAGGTCGGCCACCAGCCGAGCCGAGATGGGTTCGCGACCACGGTGCTTCTTGTCCTGCCGGGCGTAGCCGTAGAACGGCGTGACCACGGTGATGCGCTTGGCGGAGGCGCGCTTGAGCGCGTCCACCATGATCAGCTGCTCCATGATCCACTCGTTGACCGGCCGCGGATGGGCCTGCACGACGAATGCGTCGCACCCGCGGACACTCTCCTCGAACCGGATGTAGAGCTCGCCGTTGGCGAAGGTCATGAACTTGGTGGGCACTGGCTCGACCCCGAGGTCGGCTGCGACCTCTTCGGCCAGGTCGGGGTGTGCCCGCCCGGAGAAGAGCATGAGCGTCTTCTTGCCGGTGGTCCTGATGTGTGCCATCTATGGCCTCCCGTCGCCGCCGGCTGAAGTGTGCCCCACGTCCGATGCACCGCCCGACGGCGGGGCGGCAGGGACGTCGTCCGCGGCCGCCGCGGCGGCGGCTGCCTGCGTCCCCGCGCGTCGTCGCTGCACCCAGCCTTTGATGATGCGCTGCCGAGCGCGTCCGACCGCCATCGCGCCCGGGGGGACGTCGTCGGTGATCACCGAGCCGGCCGCGGTGTAGGCGCCGTCGCCCACTGTCACCGGCGCGACGAGCATGGTGTCGCTGCCGATGCGGACGTGGTCGCCCACGACAGTGCGGTGCTTGGCCACCCCGTCGTAGTTGACGACCACGGTGGCCGCGCCGATGTTGGCGCCGACGCCGATGGTGGCGTCGCCGACGTAGGACAGGTGCGGCACCTTCGACCCCGCACCGACGCTCGACGCCTTGATCTCGACGTAGGCGCCCGCCTTCGACTTCTCCCCCAGGTCGGTGCCGGGGCGCAGGTAGGTGAAGGGTCCGACGGTGGCGCCTGGGCCGATCCGGGCCCCGGTGACGTGGCTGCGCACGACGCTGGCGCCCGCCTCGACGAGGGTGTCGACGAGCGAGGTGTCCGGACCGATCGTCGCGCCCTCGGCCACCTGCGTCGTCCCGGCGAGGTGGACGCCGGGCAGCAGGGTGACGTCGCGCTCCAGCCGCACGTCGACGTCGACGTAGGTCGTCGCCGGGTCGAGCACGCTCACTCCCGCCCGCATCCAGTCCGTCAGCACCCGCCTGTTCAGCTCGGCCCCGAGGGCAGCCAGCTGGACGCGGTCGTTGACGCCCTCGGTCTGCCAGGTGTCGTCGGTGCGCAGGGTGGCGACGGTCAGCCCGTCGCCGCGCGCCAGCCGGACGACGTCGGTCAGGTAGAGCTCGCTCTGGTCGTTGTCGGCCTCGAGGCGGTCGAGGTAGCGGCGCAGCGCCGCGGAGTCGAAGGCGTAGATGCCGGAGTTGATCTCGGCGATGGCCTGCTGCCGCTCGTCGGCGTCGCGCTGCTCCACGATGGCAGCGACCTGCCCGTCGGCATCGCGCACGACCCGGCCGTACCCGGTGGGGTCGTCGACCTCGGCGGTGAGCACCGTGGCCGCCGCGCCCGCCTGCTCGTGGCGCGCCAGCAGGGCGTCCAACGTCTGCCCGGTCAGCAGGGGGACGTCGGCGTAGGTGACGACGATGGTGCCCGCAGGCACGTCCACCTGCGCCAGCGCGCACTCCACGGCGTGGCCGGTGCCGTTCTGCTCGTCCTGCACCGCCACCTGAGCGTGCGGCGCGATAGCGCCGAGGTGCTCGCTGACCTGGTCGCGGCCGTGGCCGACCACCACGACGAGCGCGGCGGGGTCGAGGGCCGACGCGGCCGCAACCGCGTGCCCGAGCAGCGAGCGCCCGCCGATGCGGTGCATCACCTTGGGGGTGGCCGACTTCATCCGGGTGCCCTCCCCGGCTGCCAGCACGATCACGGCTGCGGGCGCAGTTGTCACGAGGTTCCTCACTCCAGCCAGCTCGACGCGCCCAGCCTAGGACGACGGCCTACGCGGTGGGCCGCCCGCACGCCGGTAGCGTGGGGCGACGTCCACGATCAATGGAGACCTGCGGTGCCGACAGTCGTCCTGCACGTCGGGGCGTTCAAGACCGGCACGTCGTTCCTCCAGCAGACCTTGAGCGACAACCGCGAGACGCTGGCCGACCGCGGCATCCTGGTGCCGGCCGACCGGTCAGGCTCGGTCTTTCACCTGTTCCGCTCGTTCTGGACGGGCCGCGACGGGCCGCCGGACCCCGCGTCCACCGCGCTGGTGGCCCAGTGCCTCGCCTGGGAGGGCTCTCACGCGGTCATCTCCGCCGAGCGGCTCAGCCTGCTGCGACCCGGCGGGGTCGCGCGGCTGGTCGCGGCGTTCGCCCCGCATCCGGTGCGGGTGGTGCTGGGCGCGCGCGACCTCGTGCGCACGGTGCCGAGCCAGTGGCAGTCGTTCGCCCGGGGGCGGACGTCGAGCCGGTGGACCTACCGGGAGTACGTCGCCGGGGTGGTCGCGGGAGCGCAGTCCGGGCCGGCAGGGCGCATGTTCTGGGAACGCCACGACTGGCCGGCGATCATCGACCGCTGGGGCGCTCACGCCGGCCGGGACTGCGTGCGGCTGATGACCGTGCCGCACACCTCCACTGGTCCGGACGAGCTGTGGTGGCGCTTCGCCGAGGCGGCCGGGTTCGACCCTCGCGGGTACCGGTGTGCGGCGACGCACAACACCTCGCTGGGCGCGCAGTCCGCCGAGGTCGTCCGGCGGGTGAACCAGGGGCTGGCCGAGTGGCCACGCACGCCCGGCGGTGCCTGGGTCGACGAAGACCACGTGCTGCGTGTGATGGCCCGCAAGTCCCTCGCCGACAGGGCGTCCGACGAGCTTCGGGTGGCCTTCCCGCCTGAGTACGGCGCCTGGGCGGACGAGAAGACCGCTGAGCTGGTGAGCCGGCTGGACGACCTCGCCCCCGTCGTGGTCGGTGACCTACGCGACCTCGCACCGGTCGTCCCGACCGAGACCCCGCCGCACGCCACGACCCGCCCGGAGAGCCTGCCGCCCGAGCAGATCCTGGCCGCCGCGCGGTACGCCCTGGCGTCGATGAGGCGCACGCCACGAGACGAGCCCGCGGACAGCGGACCGCCGAGCACAGATGCGTCGACCGAGGACCTGCTCGACGCCACGATCGCCGCCCTGGTACGCACGATTCGCCGACGCGCCCGTCGTCAACGCAGTGTGCTCCCGGGAGAGGACTCGAACCCCTACTAGCGAGACCAAAACACGCGGTGCTGCCGATTACACCACCCGGGACTGATGGCTCCAGTCTCGCACGTGCGTCGGACGGGTCGGCGTCCCGGCGGTGTCGGCGGCGGTGCCCCGTCGGCACGGCATGATGGTCGCCATGGCCACCGTCTCCGCCCGCGACGAGGCGCCGTCCCCTGCTTCGGCGCAGGGCGAGCGTGCGGGCGAGCCCCGCACGCCGCGAACCCGCATGAGCGGCAGCCAACGACGCGCCCAGCTCGTCGCGGTGGCCCGGGCGGTGTTCGCCGAGCGCGGCTTCGAAGGCACGTCGGTGGAGGAGATCGCCGCTCGCGCCGGGGTCTCGAAACCGGTGGTGTACGAGCACTTCGGGGGCAAGGAGGGGCTGTACGCGGTGGTGGTCGACCGCGAGATGCAGACGCTGCTCGCCAGTGTGTCGGCCGCCCTGCAGAGCGAGGGGCACCCGCGCACGGTGCTGGAGCGCGGCGCGCTGGCCCTGCTGGACTACGTCGAGACGTCGACCGACGGCTTTCGCATCCTCGTGCGCGACTCCCCCGTCAGCCAGTCCACCGGGTCGTTCGCCAGCCTGCTCTCCGACGCGGCCGGGCAGGTCGAGCACATCCTGGCCGACGAGCTCACCAGCCGTGGCCTGGACGACACGGTGGCCCCCATGTACGCACAGATGCTCGTGGGCATGGTCGCGCTGACCGGCCAGTGGTGGCTGGACGCCCAGCAGCCGGCGAAGCAAGACGTGGCCGCCCACCTGGTGAACCTGGCCTGGAACGGGCTCTCGGGCATGGAGCGCAACCCGGCCCTCGGCGGGCGGCCGTGACCGGGGCCGACGAGGTCGACCGCATCGCCGCGGCCTGGGCCCGTGAGCAGCCCGACGTCGACCTGTCCCCCCTGCACGTGCTCTCCCGGGTCACCCGCCTGGCCCGACACCTCGACCGGGCGCGCCGTGCCGCCTTCAGCGCGCACGGGCTCGAGGCCGGCGAGTTCGACGTGCTTGCCGCCCTACGTCGCAGCGGGCCGCCGTACGAGCAGTCACCAGGGCGGCTCGGCACATGGACGATGGTGACGAGCGGCACCATGACGGCCCGTCTGGACAAGCTCGAGGGCCGCGGCCTCGTCCGTCGCCGTACCGACCCGGACGATCGCCGGGCCGTCATCGTCGCGCTGACGCCGACCGGCAGCGACGTGGTGGGCGCCGCCCTGGCCAGCCTGCTGGAGCAGGAGCACGCCCTGCTGGCCGCCGTGTCGGGCGACGACCAGCGCCGGCTGGCCGACCTGCTCCGCGAGATCCTCGTCCCGCTGGACGGCACACCGGACGCAGCCAGGTCGTAGGCCGAGAGTCGCGGCGGGGCGTCGAGGCGGAGGGCGTCGCGGTGCGGTACAGGTCGCTCTGGCGACCCAGATGCCGCCCTGACACCACCCCGGCGAGCCAGGCTCCTAGCCCGGGACGACGCGTGCCCCCGCGGCGGCGCCGCCGGTGGCGACGGCGTCGACACAGGTGCCGCCCGCCACCAGGTCGGCGGCCAGGGTGTGGGCTGCGTCGTCGTCGGCGGCGAGGAACACGACCGTCGGCCCTGAGCCCGACACGATGCCTCCGACAGCGCCCAGCCCGCGGCCCTCGTCGAGCACCTCGCGCAGCTGTGGGCGCAGCTTCAGAGCGGCTGCCTGCAGGTCGTTGTCGAGGTGCTCGGCCACGGCGGGCACGTCGGAGTGCCGAAGCGCGGTGAGCAGCGCGTCGGGCACCGCGGGCGCGTCGACCGAGGCGTCCGCTCGCATACGGTCGAGCTCGGCGTAGACCGCGGGGGTCGACAGGCCACCGTCGGCGACGGCGACCACCCAGCTGAGGCGTGCCGGCGCCATCACCGGCGCGAGCCGGTCGCCACGGCCCGACCCGAGCGCCGTGCCGCCGTGCAGCGCGAAGGGGACGTCGGAGCCCAGCCGGGCGCCGAGGGTCGCCAGCTCGGCCCGGCCGCAGCCGGTCTCCCACACGGCGTCGCAGGCCACCAGCGCGGCGGCGGCGTCCGCGCTGCCGCCGGCCAGCCCGCCGGCGACAGGGATGCGCTTGACGATCGTGAGCCGCACCCCGCACTCCACACCGGCGTAGCGCCCGAGCGCCCGAGCGGCCTGGGCGGCGAGGTTGGACTCGTCGCGCGGGACGGAGTCGACGTCGACGGTCGCACCGTCGGCAGCAACGACGTCGATCGTGACGCGCCCAGCGTCGTCCCGCTCGGCCACCACCTCGTCACCCAGATGCAGCGCGTGGAAGACCGTGGCCAGGTCGTGGAACCCGTCGCGCCGACGCGGGCCTACCCCGAGATAGATGTTGATCTTCGCCGGCGCACGGGCGGTGACGGCTGGCTGCGCGCTGGATGAACTCCGCAGCCCTCTCACGGGCGCAGACGCTAGCGCCGGGGACGGTTCTCGGCGATCCGGGCGAACTCCTCGACGCCGAGGCGCTCACCGCGCAGGCCCGGGTCGACGCCGGCAGCGCGCAGAGCCTGCTCGGCGAGGACGGGTGAGCCCGCCCAGCCGGCGAGTGCGGCGCGCAGGCTCTTGCGTCGCTGTGCGAAAGCGGCCTCGACCACCGCGAAGACGTCCCGCCGGGGTGCCGTCGTGGGGGGCGGGACGCCCCGGGTGAACCGCACCAGCGAGGAGTCCACGTTGGGCACCGGCCAGAAGACCGAGCGCGACACCGACCCCGCCGGCTCGGCGCGGCCGTACCAGGCGAGCTTGACCGAGGGAGCGCCGTACGTGCGCGAGCCCGGCGGCGCGGTCAGCCGGTCGGCAACCTCGGCCTGCACCATCACCAGGGCACAGCGCAGCGAGTCGAGCGCGTCCACGAGGTGCAGCAGCACCGGCACCGAGACGTTGTACGGCAGGTTCGCGACCAGCGCGGTGGGCACGGCACCCACGTCGTCCAGATGCTCGGGCCGAAGCGTGAGCGCGTCCTGCTCCAGCACGACGAGTCGCTGGGCGGACGGTGCGCCGCTGAGGCGCTCGACCGTGGACGGCAGCACGGCGGCCAGTCGGGGGTCGATCTCCACGGCGACCACGCGGGCGACCGCGTCGAGGAGCGGCAGGGTAAGCGACCCCAGTCCCGGGCCGACCTCGAGCACGACGTCATCCGGGAGCAGGTGCGCGGCGGTGACGATGCGCCGCACCGTGTTGGCGTCGTGCACGAAGTTCTGCCCGCGCCGCTTCGACGGCTCCAGCCCGATCTCGGTGCACAGACGACGAACCTCGGCGGGCCCGAGGCCGACCGAGGTTCGTCGTGGTGTCATGGCGGGGAGCCTAGAGCGGCTCCGCAGCGCTGCATCGTCAGCGGGGCAGTCCCAGCTTCGAGGCGCACGCCGGCCAGTCGCCGTAGCCGCCGCGGGCGTCGCGCACCTTGCTCGCGATCGCGATCTGCTGCTCACGGCTGGCCTGGTTGGCCGTCGAGGCGTACTGCCCACCGCCGTATGCGAGCCACGTGCCGGAGGAGAAC
Source organism: uncultured Actinomycetota bacterium (assembly GCA_963714455.1). Taxonomy (GTDB): domain Bacteria; phylum Actinomycetota; class Actinomycetes; order Jiangellales; family Jiangellaceae; genus CAVQGZ01. The sequence continues at coordinate 72,402 of CAVQON010000002.1, read as the reverse complement.
TGCAGCCCGCCGTAGTAGCCGTTGCCGGTGTTGATCGCCCAGTTGCCACCCGACTCGCACTGCGCGAGCGCGTCCCAGGGGCCCGCCGAGACGGGCGGGGCAACCGGACGCGGCTTCGTGCCCTCACGCACGACGCGGTCGACCGGCGCAGCGGTCACGTTCCTGCTGACGACCTCGCGATCCGTGCGCACCGACCCGAGGTAGCTCACCTCGACGGTCTGGGTGGCCGAGCCGGGGCTGCCGGCCTGCTCGACGACGGACTCACCCTCGTACATCGAGGAGTCGTCGCGCACGACCGTCTTGGCAGCGACCTCGACGGTCTCGGTGCGCGTCTCGCTCCAGGCCTGGCGAACACGAACCGTGTCGCCGTCGGCGATCGAGGCGTCCGCGCCGCCGACGATGCGTCCGCCCGCGCCGGGGCGGATCCCGGCCTCACGGACGGCGTCACCGGCGGTGAGTGCCGTGGTGGTCACGGTCTGGGTGGTGGTGTCGGAGCCGACAACGGTGATGGTGACGTCCTTGGGGGTGCTGACCACGAGGGTCAGGCCGTCACGGCTGATGCCGGCCGAACGCGACACCGACGTCTGCGCGCCGGAGCGCACGCCCATCTCACCGAGCAGCTCGTCGACGGACAGGGCGGTCGTCCAGATGCGGTCGGTCTCGCCGTCGACGCTCAGGTCGACCGGGCGCGCGAACGCGACCTCGACCTGGCTGCCGTCGGTGAGGGTGGAGTCGGGTCCGGGCACGACCAGGTCGCGGGGTCCGGTCTCGAGGTTCTTGCGCTCGAGCAGGGCCGTGACGTCGTCGGCGGTGGTGTAGACCGTGCTGGTCTCACCGTCGACCGTGAGCGTGACCGTGTTGGTCAGGGCGAAGAAGCCGCCGACGGCCACGGCGCCGGCGGCGAGCGCTGCGGCGCCGAGCGCGAGCCGGCCGCGACGCGTGCTCGGCAGGCGACGGTGGGGGGCGGTGGTGGTGCTCGACATGAGCATCTCCTGGGGTGTGGGGGTCTCGGGGCTGCAGCGGCGCGAAGCGTCGAGGCTCACGCGATGCGCTGCGTTATCGATTCGTGATGAACGTGCCCGCCAAGGCCGGAGCCGAAACCTCCAGAGCCGACTCGGCTGCGTTGCCGCAGGTCAGCGGGGCAGACCCAGCTTCGAGGCGCACGCCGGCCAGTCGCCGTAGCCGCCGCGGGCGTCGCGCACCTTGCTCGCGATCGCGATCTGCTGCTCACGGCTGGCCTGGTTGGCCGTCGAGGCGTACTGCCCACCGCCGTATGCGAGCCACGTGCCGGACGAGAACTGCAGCCCGCCGTAGTAGCCGTTGCCGGTGTTGATCGCCCAGTTGCCACCCGACTCGCACTGCGCGAGCGCGTCCCAAGGACCGCCGGAGACGCTGGGCGCGGGTGCAGACGGCGCGGTCACCGGCTGCGGAGCCGGCTGGGGCGTGGGACGCGGCGTGGTGCCGACGAGGACGACGCGGTCGACCGGTGGCGTGGTCACCGTGTCGGACAGCAGCTTCTCGCCCTGCTTCTCCCCGCCCAGCAGTGCGACGCGGTAGACGCGGGTGCGCTCGCCGACGCGACCGTCCTGCTCCACGCGCTCCTCGTCGGTGTAGAGGTCGGAGGTCTCGCGGGTGATCGTTCGGTAGTCGACGGTGCTGGTCTCGGTGCGCTTGGTCGTGGTGAAGCGCGCGACGGTGATGGTCGTGCCGTCGTTCAGCGCGGACGAGGCGGCGGGAACGACCTCGTCACGTCGCCCGAGCTCGAAGCCCGCGGAGTCCAGTGCCTCACCCACGGTGGTCGACGTGACGACAAGCGGCAGACGGGTGTCGCCGTCGACGATCACCACCTGCTTGGGGGTGCGGATCGCCAGCTCGAAGCCGTCGCGACCGATCCCCGCCGAGCGTGACACCGTGGTGGTCACGGCGCCGTCGCGCAGGCCGAGCTCGCCGAGCAGCTCCTCCACCGACAGCGCGGTGGTGGTGAGGTCGTCGGTGACGCCGTCGACCGTCACGGTGACGTCGCGCGCGTACGCGACCTCGATCTGCGTGCCGTCCTGCAGCGGGGAGTCGAGGGACGGGACGACCAGGTCGTCCGCCATGATCTCGATGCCCTCGGCGTCCAGGACGTCGCCGACCGTCGCACCGAAGCTGAGCACCTGCTCGGCGTCCCCGTCCACGGTCACGGTGACGGTGGACGACGCAGCGGAGACGCCGACGACGGCCAGGCCACCGACGACGGCGAGACCGGCGACGATGCCACCACGACGCCACCAACGGCGGCCGGAAGGAGCGGACATGGGGGCAGAACGCATATGAGAAGTTCCCTGGGTCGAGGGGGTGGCGGCGGGTTGAGAACCCGCGTGGGCCGACTGTTGATCACGTTTCGATAACGGCACGGTAACAAGACGGCGTCGTGCACGCCAAATCCGTGGTCCGTGGCTTATGCCACACGCTGCTGCTGCTCAGATGGCGAAGGCGCGCCTCGTGGCCGCCATCGTTGCCCGACACGTCGTGGCCACGTCGACGCCGGCGACCTCGGCCAGGCTGCGCACCGTCCAGGGAACCAGGTACGAGGCGTTGACCTTGCCCCGGTGCGGGTGCGGCGTGAGGTAGGGCGCATCGGTCTCCACCAGCACCTGGTCGAGCCCGGCGACCTCGACGGCGGCGCGTGCCGCGTCGCGCAGGGGAGCGGCGTTGGCGAAGGTGAGCGGGCCGGCGAACGACAGGTACCAGCCCGCCTCGACGCAGTACCGCGCCATCGCCGCGTCACCGGAGAAGCAGTGGAACACCACGCGCCCCGGCGGGCCCTCGTCCTCCAGCACCCGCAGGACGTCGTGGTGGGCGTCCCGGTCGTGGATCACGAGCGTCTTGTCGAGCGCGCTCGCCATCCGGATGTGCTCGCGAAAGGAGTACTCCTGCCAGGCCTGGCCGGCGCTGTCCGTCGTCCAGTAGTGGTCCAGCCCGGTCTCGCCCACGCCCACCACGGCCGGGTCCGCGGCCAGCTCGGCGACCTGCGTGAGCGCGTCGTCCAGCGCCGCACCGCTTCGTCCGCCGATCTTCGATGCCTCGGTGGGGTGCAGCGAGACGGCCGCGTGGACGCTCGGGTAGTCCCGCGCCCAGTCGACCGCCCGCCGGGCGCTGCTCTGGTCGCAGCCCACCTGCACGACCTCGACGACGTTGACGGTGCGGGCGAGCGCCAGGGCCTCACCGAGGGGCAGCGCCGGCTCGTCCGGGGCGCGGGCGATGTCGAGGTGGCAGTGGCTGTCGATGACGGGCGAGGGCAGCGGGTCGGGCAGGGCGACGGCCAGGGTCACGCGCCGGCCGCCTCCTCCAGTCGGGCCAGCTCGTCGGCGACAACGCTGGTGTCGAGCTTGGTGAACACCGGTGTCGGTGGCTCGATGGTTGTCCCGGCGACGATCGGCGCCGACGACCAGGCCGTTGCCGGCTGGTAGTCACCCATCAGCACCGGGTAGGAGCCTGGGCCGTCGAGGTCGTCCACCTCGCGAATCTCGGGCTGGGCTGCCAGCGTGCCGGTGCGCCCGAGCGCCTCGTGCACCTGCTGGGCGGAGTGCGGCATGAAGGGTGAGAGCACCCGGTTGCAGTCGTCCACGGCCTGCAGCGCGACGTGCAGCACGGTGCGCATGCGCTCCGGGTCGTCGTTCTTCAGCTTCCACGGGGCCTGCTGGGACAGGTAGGTGTTGACCTCGCTGACGACCCGCATCGCCTCACTGATCGCGGCCTTCTGCCGGCTGCGCCCGAGCAGGTCGCCGACGTCACCGAAGGCGCCCGAGGTGGTCGCCAGAAGGTCGCGGTCGGCGTCGGTGAGCGTGCCCACCGGAGGGATCGTCCCGACGTTCTTCGACACCAACGACAGCGTGCGGTTCACCAGGTTGCCCCAGCCGGCGACGAGCTCGTCGTTGGTGCGCCGGACGAACTCGGCCCAGGTGAAGTCGGTGTCTTGGTTCTCCGGGCCCGCGACGGCGATGAAGTAGCGCAGCGCGTCGGGCTGGTAGCGGGAGAGGAAGTCGCGCACGTAGATCACGACGCCGCGTGAGGACGAGAACTTCTTGCCCTCCATGGTGAGGAACTCGCTGGAGACGACTTCGGTCGGCAGCTGGAGCGACCCGTACGGCCCGGGCTGACCGCCGCGCGAGCCCAACCCGGAGTAGCCGAGCAGCTCGGCCGGCCAGATCTGGCTGTGGAAGGTGATGTTGTCCTTGCCCATGAAGTAGTAGCTCATGGCGTCCGGGTCGGTCCAGAAGGGCCGCCACGCGTCGGGGTCACCGGTGCGCCGCGCCCACTCGATCGAGGCCGACAGGTAGCCGATCACCGCGTCGAACCAGACGTAGAGCCGCTTGTTCGGGTTGTCCTCCCAGCCGTCCAGCGGCACGGGGACGCCCCAGTCGATGTCACGGGTCATGGCCCGCGGGCGGATGTCGTCGAGCAGGTTCATGCTGAACTTCAAGACGTTCGGCCGCCAGTCGGTGCGGCCCTGTAGCCACGAGCCCAGCGCGTCGGAGAGCGCAGGCAGGTCCAGGAAGAAGTGCTCGGTCTCGACGAACTCGGGCGTCTCGCCGTTGATGCGGCTGTGCGGGTTGAGCAGCTCGGCGGCGTCGAGCTGGTTGCCGCAGCTGTCGCACTGGTCGCCACGGGCGCCGTCGTAGCCACAGATCGGGCAGGTGCCCTCGATGTATCGGTCGGGCAGGGTGCGTCCCGTCGACGGGCTGATCGCGCCCTGCGTCGTGCGCGGCACCATGTAGCCGTTGCGGTGCAACGTCTTGAACATCTCTTGCGCGACGGCGTAGTGGTTGCGGGTCGTGGTGCGGGTGAACAGGTCGTAGGCCAGCCCGAGTGCCTGGAGGTCTTCGACGATCACCCGGTTGTACCGGTCGGCGAGCACCTGCGGGGCGACCCCCTCGTTCTCCGCCTGCACGAGAATCGGGGTTCCGTGCTCGTCGGTGCCGCTGACCATCAGCACGTCGTTTCCGGCCATGCGCATGTACCGGCTGAACACGTCGGAGGGGACGCCGAAGCCGGAGACGTGGCCGATGTGCCGCGGTCCGTTGGCGTAGGGCCACGCCACCGCGGTCAGGACGTGGCGAGACATGCTGATCAGCCTACGGTGCCTGGCACGTCCGGACCCGACCACCCGACCGCCAGGACGCCGCTCCCACCGGCGTGACGCTGACAGGCGTCACTGGCCCGGCGAATCGGTCGAAGGGGTCGAGCGGGCATCGACGACGGCCGCGTACACCTCGCGCTTGGGCAGGCCGAGCTCGCTGGCAACGTCGGCGATGGCCTCCTTGCGCGACAGCCCCGCCTGCTCGCGCGCAGCCACCAGCGCGACCGGGTTCTCATCCGTCACCGACGGGGCCCGGCCGGCCACGACGATCGTCACCTCGCCGAGCACGCGCTCGTCGGTCTCGGCGGCGAGCGTGCCGAGCGTCCCGCGGCGCACCTGCTCATGGGTCTTGGTGAGCTCGCGGCACACGGCAGCCTGTCGATCCGCTCCGAAGACTGCCGCCAGCGCACGCAGGGTGGCGGCGGTGCGCCGAGGCGACTCGAACAGGACGAGCGTGCGCTGGTCGGCCACGAGGTCGGCGAGGCGACGGTCACGCTCCCCCGGCTTGCGCGGCAGAAAGCCCTCGACGCAGAACCGGTCAGCCGGCAGCCCGGACACCACCAGCGCGGCCAGCGCCGCGCTGGGACCAGGAACCACCGTCACCTCGAGACCCGCCTGCGCGCAGGCCGCCACCACGCGGTAGCCGGGGTCACTGACCAGCGGCATGCCGGCGTCGGTGACCAGCAGCACCCGAGCACCGTCGGTGACCGCGGCCACCACCTCGTCCACCCGGGCCCGCTCGTTGCCGTCGAACAGCGACATCACCCGTCCCGTCGTCGTGACGTCGAGGTCGCTGCAGAGCCGGCGCAGCCGACGAGTGTCTTCCGCGGCGACCACGTCGGCCTGCGCGAGCTCGGACGCGAGCCGCGGCGAGGCGTCGCCCATGTTGCCGATCGGGGTGGCGGCGAGGACCAGCACGCCGCGAGGCTCAGGCACGTCGACGACCTTACGATGCCTCGGTGCCCGTCAGTCCTGGTCTGGTCGGCCTGCCCGCGCCGACCGACCGCTGGCGGGCAGCCGCCGTTGCCGCCGGCGTCGGGGTCGTCGCCGCGGGACTGAGGTTCGCGGGCCTCGGCCGGCCCGCCGAGGTCGTCTTCGACGAGACCTACTACGTCAAGGACGCGTGGGCACTTCTGCGCACCGGCGCCGAGCGGGACTGGCTGGACGGCGCCGACGACCAGATACTCGACGGCGACCTCTCCGCGCTGACCGACGAGGCGTCGTTCGCCTCGCACCCGCCGATGGGCAAGTGGGTGATCGCCGCCGGTGAGTGGGTCGCCGGGCTGACGCCGTTCGGATGGCGGCTCGGGGTCGCCGTGCTGGGCACGCTCGCCGCCGTCGTGATGGTGTACCTCGCCCGCCGTGTCACCCGCTCGACCGCGCTCGGCGGGCTGGCCGGGCTGCTGGTCGCCCTCGACGGGCTCGCGATCGTGACGAGCCGCATCGCCGTGCTGGACGGCCTTCTCATGTTCTGGGTGGTGCTGGCCGCGGCGTTGCTGGTGCGCGACCGCGACTGGGCGCGCACCAGGATGGCCGGCACGCTGTCACGGCGTGAGACGGCCGTCGCCGAGGTCGCCCCCACGCCTGGGACCGGCGAGCCTCCCCTCCCCCTGTGGAGGCCCTGGCGGCTGCTGATGGGCGTGGCGCTCGGCCTGGCCACGGCAACGAAGTGGAGCGGCCTGCCGGTGCTGGCCGCGTTCGGCCTGCTCACCGTGATCTGGCAGGCCGGGGCGCTGGCACAGGCCGGCGGTCGCCACCCGATCCGCCGCACGCTGCTCGTCGACGCGCCCGTCGCCTTCGTCACGGTGGTCGGCGCTGCACTGGCCGCCTACCTGCTCACCTGGACCGGCTGGCTGCGCGGCACCGACGGCTACGAGCGGCAGTGGGCCGCGGCCAACCCGGCGTCCGGGCCGATGGCCGACCTCGTGCCCGACGCGCTGCGCTCGCTGTGGCACTACCACGCGACGGCCTACGGCCTGCTGAGCGATCTCGACTCCGAGCACAACTGGCAGTCGTCGCCGGGGGGATGGCTGATCCTGCTGCGCCCCGTGCTGTTCTACCGCGACAAGCCGGGCATGGGCGAGGACGGCTGCACCGTCGAGGAGTGCGTCGGCGACATCCTCGCGCTCGGGACGCCGGCGATCTGGTGGGTCGGGGTCGTCGCGCTGCTGCTCGCCTGCTGGCGTGCCTTCGCGCGCGACGACTGGCGGGGCTGGCTGGTGGTGACCGGAGCTGCCGCGACGTGGCTGCCCTGGTTCGCCTACGCCGACCGTCCGATCTTCTCCAGCTACGCCGTCGTCACCCTGCCGTTCGTGGTTCTTGCCCTCGTGCTGGCGCTGCGGGTGCTGCCGGACGGGCTGAACGCCTCCGGCCCGGCCGTCGCGCAGCGCGGGCGGCGGTGGATGGTCGGCCTCGGCGTGCTTCTGCTCGTCGTCGTGGTCGTGCAGGCGTGGTTCTTCTGGCCGGTCTGGACCGGCGAGCCCATCCCGCTCGACGACTGGCGCCTGCGGATATGGCTGCCCGGCTGGAGCTGACAGTGTGATGACGCCGCACTCCTCGCCGCGGTCCGACCGTCTGGGTGGAGCTGAGGGGATTTGAACCCCTGACCCCCTCGATGCGAACGAGGTGCGCTACCGGCCTGCGCTACAGCCCCTGGTGGAGCCGCAAGGATACACCGGTGCGTCAGTCGCCGACGGCGCGCCGATGCTCGATCAGGTAGTCGTCCACGTGGTCGTCTGTCGCCGCCTGGGCCGGGACGGGCGGGGCCGGGTGCGCGGCAGAGGCTGCCGGGGCCGCCGTCCACGAGCCGGGGTTGCTGAGGTCGATGGTGCGCACCGTCCGCGCGCGGGGAGCGGTGACGTAGGTGGGGGTCGGCAGCGGAACCGGCGTCCAGGTGGCGTCCGCACCGGTTCCGGCGGGTGCGGCGGGCGCTGCGGCAGCCGGGGTCGCGTCGGTGCTCGTCTCGATCGCCGCCACCGTCACGGGCTCGTCCTCGATCGCGGCGTCGACCTCGACGGCAACGGTCGCGGCACGCGAGTCGGCACTCCGCTGAATGACGGGCCCCGCGGCTCCGCGAGCGCCCGGGCGCACGACGGCCAGCAGGGCGAGGTAGGCGACCATCAACCCACCGGGCACGGCCACGAGCCATGTCGGCACAGGCACGTCGGCCACAGCGGCGACGCCCACGACGGCCGCGGTCAGCAGCGTGGCGAGGGCGAGCACGGTGAGCACGCGGCGACGCCGGGCGGCAGCCGATCGCGGGGTCGGCGGGTGAGTCGTCACGGCCACGTCAGCACCGTCACCGATGTCCGACGGGTCGGCGGCGTCGGTGGGCTCGGTTGCCTCGAACCCGTCCTCGACACCCCTGGATCGGCGCAGCGACGGCAGGGCAGGCAGGTGCCACCGCGAGAACAGCCCACCGCGCTCCTCGGCGTGGCGCGGCGATCGCGACAGCTCGCGTCGACCGTAGCGACGCGAGGCTGTCTGCGTGTGCTCAGCGTCCTCGGTCGACGGGATCCGGTCGGCGAGATGCTGCGCCGCCGAGGCTCGACGATGCATCCACTGGGGCACGAGAAACAGCGCCCACGCCGCAACGATGACGACAACGATTAGGCCGCTTCCACCCACGTCGCCGAACGCTACGGCTCGGCGCGCTCCGACGACGGCAGGCGCGGCGGTGTGTCGCGGCGCCATCGGCGGAGAAGGCCGTTCGGCACCTCGTCGGCCGTGACAGCGAAGCAGAAGTGGTCGCGCCAGTCGCCGTCGATGTGCAGGTAGCGCTCGCGCACGCCCTCCGGTCGCAGGCCCAGCTTCTCGACGACCCGCAGGCTGGCCGCGTTCTCCGGCCGGATGTTGATCTCGACGCGGTGCAGGCCCAGCACGCCGAAGCAGTAGTCGATCGCCATGGCGACCCCGGTGGGCACGTAGGCGTGCCCGGCGAACTCCCGGCCGATCCAGTAGCCGATGTGCGCGCTCTGGGCCGAGCCGCGCACGATCCCCGCGACGTTGACCTGCCCGGCGAGCGCCCCGTCGACGGCGAGAACCCAGGGCAGGGCCTCGCCCTGGCGCGCCTGGGCGTTGTAGCGGCGCACCATGCCGCGGAACGAGACCGGGGCTGCTCCGGGCACCGGGGAGGTCGCGTCCCACGGCACGAGCCACTCACGGTTGCGGCGGCGCACCTCGTCCCAGGCTCGCGCGTCGCGGTAGCGCAGGGGCCGCAGCTCGACCGGGGGCTCGCTCAGCGTGACCGGCCACGACGAGCGGGTCACCCACGCCTCCGCTCCAGCAGCAGGCAGTCGACCTGGGCTCCGGCGGACAGCTGGTCGACGGCCTCGGGCACGACGACGAGCGCGTTCGCGCGGGCGAGGTCGGTCAGGTGCGGCGCGGCCAGGTCGCCGAGCGGCTCGACCTGGTACTCCTCCTCCCCCGAAGCCGCGACCCGGGCACGGGCGAACTGGCGCGGGCCGGCGGTCGAGACGATGTCGCGGGTCAGCGTCGCGCGCACGGTGGGGCGGTGCAGCCGCGTCACCCCGACCATCTTGCGGATCACCGGACGCACGAACACCTCGAACGCCACGAACGCGTCGACCGGGCGTCCGGGCAGGCAGAAGACCGGCACCGACTCCTCGCCGATGACGCCGAAGCCCTGCTCACCGCCCGGCTGCATGTCGACGTCGACGAAGCGCACGTCGCCGAGCGACCCGATCACGGTGCGGACGACGCCGTCGGGGTGCGACAGCCCACCGGCCGTGACCACCAGGTCGGCTCGGATCAGCTGGTCTTCCAGGGTGCTGCGCACCGCTCTCGGGTCGTCGGGGATCGCCGCCACCCGAAAGGCGCTGGCGCCGGCCTCGCGGGACGCCGCCGTGAGCAGGTGCCCGGTCGAGTCGGTCACCTGGCCGAACGCCACCGACCGGCCCGGCTCCACCAGCCGGCTGCCGACGGCCACGACCACCACGCGCGGACGCGGCCGCACGGTGACCCTGTCCTTGCCGACGGCTGCAAGCAGGCCGACCTGCGTCGCCCCCAGGTAGGTGCCGACCCGCAGGGCGATGTCGCCCTCGCTGACGTCCTCGGCCTTGCGACGCACCCACGCGCCGCGCTCCACGGCCTGCGTGACCGCGACCGTGGCGACGCCGTGGTCGGTCTGCCCGCTCGGTACCACGGCGTCCGCGCCCCGCGGCAGCGGTGCGCCGGACGCGACTCGGGCGGCATGAGCCGGACCGATCGCGTGGGCGGCGTGGTCGGCAGCCGCGATGTCGGCCACGACGGGCAACGAGACCGGAGACTCCGGCGACGCGTCCGCCACGTCGGCGGCCCGCACGGCGTAGCCCGGCGTTGTGGCGTGGTCGTACTGCGGCAGCGCCCACGGGGCGATGACGTCCTCCGCGGCGACAGCGCCGTGTGCGTCGAGCAGGCCGACGTCGATCGGGTCCAGCGCACCGACCGCTCCGAGCACGTCGGAGAGGTGGTCGGCGACCCTGGTCACCCGTCAGCCGCCGGCAGGTCGGCGACGAACTCGCGCAGCCAGGCGACGAAGTCGGGTCCCAGGTCGTCGCGCTCGCTGGCCAGCCGGACGATCGTGCGCAGGTAGTCCAGCCGGTCACCGGTGTCGTAGCGACGACCGCGGAACAGCACCCCGTGCACGCCGCCCCCCTCGGACGGGGCCATCCCGGCAAGGGTCTTGAGGGCGTCGGTCAGCTGGATCTCGCCGCCACGCCCGGGCGCGGTCTGCGCGAGGACGTCGAACACGGCCGGGTCGAGCACGTATCGGCCGATGATGGCCAGGTTGCTCGGGGCGTCGGCCGGGTCGGGCTTCTCGACCAGGTCGTGCACGACGACGACGTCAGAGGTGGTCGTCGCGTCGACCGAGGCGCAGCCGTAGAGGTTGATCGTGGCCGGGTCGACCTCGATGAGGGCGATCACGCTGCCGCCGAGCTGCGCACGCACCTCGACCATGCGCGTGAGCAGCTTGTCGCGGGGGTCGATGAGGTCGTCGCCGAGCAGCACCGCGAACGGCTCGCGCCCGACGTGGTCGCCGGCGCACGCCACGGCGTGCCCGAGGCCCTTCGGGTCGCCCTGCCGGACGTAGAAGATGTCGGCCAGGTGCGTGGAGCGTTGGACCGCAGCGAGCCGCTCGGTGTCGCCCTTCTGCTCCAGCGTGTGCTCGAGCTCCCAGTTGCGGTCGAAGTGGTCTTCGAGCGGACGCTTGTTGCGTCCGGTGATCATCAGGATGTCGTCGAGCCCGGCGTCCACCGCCTCTTCGACCACCATCTGGATGGCCGGCGTGTCGACGACCGGCAACATCTCCTTGGGAGTGGCCTTGGTCGCCGGCAAGAAGCGGGTTCCGAGCCCGGCGGCGGGGATCACAGCTTTGGTCACGGGGGCGGCGGCATCGAGCGCAGGCACGCTGCCACCCTAGTGCGTGCCTGCTGGCCAGGTTCTTCGCTGCGTGCTTCTACCGTGGGCGCATGGTCGACGTCGGCAGCGACAAGCAGGCGTTGCGTGAGCGCCTGCTGTCACGACGCCGCGACCTGCAGCCACGCACCTTGGCCGAGGCGGCCGGTGCGTTGCGCGAGGTTCTGCTGGCGACACCGGAGGTCGCTGCGGCTCGCACCGTGGCCGCATACGTGTCGGTGGGCCCCGAGCCGGGAACCGGGTCGCTGCTGGAGGATCTCGAGGAGCGCGGGGTACAGACTCTGCTACCCGTACAGACCGGCGACGGAGACCTCGACTGGGCTCGCTACACCGGACCCATGGGGCTTGCCCCGGCGACCCGCGGGGTGCTGGAGCCCCAGGCCCGACGTCTGGGCCCGGACGCGGTGCGCCGCGCCGACGTCGTGCTCGTGCCGGCGCTCGCCGTGGACCGCCGGGGCTACCGGCTCGGCCGGGGCGGTGGCTCCTACGACCGAGCGCTCGCCCGGCTCGTCGGCGGGCACGCGCAGGTGATTGCGCTGCTGCACGACGGCGAGCTGCTGGACCTGCCCGTGCCGACCGAGCCCCACGACCTGCCGGTGGACGCGGCAGCGACCCCGTCCGGGCTGGTGCGCCTGCGCTGAGGTCTCAGCCGGTTCTGGGGACGAGGGTCAGCGTGTGCTCGGTCTCGGCCTCGATGGCCTCGTCGGTCCACGCCATCTGCGGAGCCTCGTTCGTCTGCCACGCCGCGATCTGGTCGTCGTAGTTCGGGTGCCCGGGGTGACCGGACTGCCCGGACTGGTTGACCCACTGCGAGGCGTCCAGGTCGCCGAAGTCCACGACCATGCGGAACGTCGGGATGTTGGTGAGCACGTAGCTGTCGTCGTCGGCGTTCCACGAGTTGGCCAGCACGATGTTGCCACCACCGCCAGCGGCGTACGGCCCGCGGTTGAACAGCCACTCCACCGGGGCGATCCCTGAGTCCCCGAACGCGTTGGCGACCAGGTCGAGGCACGTGCATCTTGCCCCACTCCCAGGTCTGCGGATCTTTGCCCTGGGCCTCGGTCAGCTCGTCGCGGGCCTGCGTCATCGCCTCGCGGAGCACGGCGTCGCGGGTCTCCACCACGTCGTTCGGTGCTGACGTCGTCCCACTAGGGGTCGTCCGGCGAGCCGCAGCAGGTCGTCGAGCACCACGAACCAGCGACCTCGCCCGGTCGGCCAGTACTCCTCGGGCAGCTCGTCGCGGAAGGCGAGCGCCAGCATCCGCGCGTACACGGCGTTGAAGTAGGCCGCTGCGGCCGAGTCGGGCTCGTGGCCGAAGTCCCAGTCGTCGAGCAGGGCCTGGCCCTCGGCGTAGTAGCCGTCGAGGGCCAATCTCCTGCAGCAGCGGCACCATGCGCTCGGCCATCCAGCTCCAGGAGTCCATCTGCAGGGCGCCGGCGTCCTCGACCGTCAGGTTGTCGTCGGCATCCAGCGCAGCGCGGATCCGGTCGCCCCGGTAGGCGAACTGGGCATCCGTGGTGAGCAGGTAGGGGTACTCCTGCGGCACCGTGAACTCGTTGGCAGTCGCGACGTAGCCGCGGGGCGAGTTGTAGACGTGCGGCTTGTTCTCGAAGGGGATCGTGCCGATCCACTCGTTCTCGCCGGTCCAGCCCGGCACAGGCAGCGAGCCGTCGTAGCCGCTGCGGATCGGGATGTCGCCGAAGATGTAGTAGCCGGTGTTGCCCTCGCTGTCTGCGTAGACGATGTTCTGGTTGAATGCCGTGGCCAGCTCCAGACCGGCGGTGAACTCCTCCCAGTTCGTCGCCGCGTTCATCAGCGGCAGCAGCTCGGCGGTTCGGCCGGGCTCGAGACCGGGCCACCGCAGCGCCACCTCGTAGCCCGCGCCTCGCTCCGGCGAGTCCGACGGCACGGGGGCATCTGCCCCGACCTGCTCCAGGTCGGGGACAGCGAAAGAGCTGGAGACGTTCTGCGACCTGATGAGCGGGCCGTTGCGGGTGCTGCGGATCGTCACCTCGACCGGGTCGCCGCCGGCGACCTCGATGGTCTCGACCCGGGTCTCCAGCGGCACCATCCCGTCCTCCGTCAGGTACTCCTCCCCCTCGACCTGCTCCAGGACGAGGTCGGTCGTGTCGACGTAGGGCGTGGTGACTCCCCACGCGATGTCGCGGTTGTGCCCGACGAGGACACCCGGGCAGGCTCGCCAGCGAGAACCCTCGGACGTCGAACGGGCACTGCTCGTCGACCACCCTGCAGCGCAGCCCCACCTGGTCGAACAGGCCCGGGATGGACGGCCCGAGGTGCGGGTCGTTGGCCAGCAGCGGGCTTCCCGACGCCGTGCGCTCGCCGCTGACCGTCCAGGAGTTGCTGCCCACTCCCCCGCCGGAGGACATGCCGGGCACCGAGGCGATGGCGCGCGCGGCCGAGCGCACCGCGCCCAGCGCGGCGTCCGGGATCTCGTCGAACTCGTTGATGGTTGCCGGGCCGGTCAGGTCCGACTGCTCGAGGTCGGCCTCGTGAGGATGGTGCCCATCTCGTCATAGGGGAACGGTGGGTAGAGCTGCTCGAGACGATCGGGCGGGAGGACGGACGAGAGCACGGCCCGCTCCGCCTCCTGGTCGGCGTTGTGGCGCAGGTCCCAGCCCAGCAGCCGGACGAACGTCAGCGAGTCCGCCACGGTCCACGGCTCCGGGCTCACGGTCGACGCCCTGCACCCCGAGCAGCGTGTACTGGATGCCGCGCTGACCGGACGGGGTCTGCTCCAGCCAGGCGTTGACGCCGGCTGCGTAGGCCTCGAAGTAGCCGAGCGCCTGCGGGCTCAGCAGGCCGACCTCGGTCTCGGCGATCTCGCGCCAGCCGAGGGACCGCAAGAAGGTGTCGGTCTCCACGGCGTCCTCTCCGGCGATCTCGCTGAGCCGCCCGGCGCCGACCAGGCGACGGAAGTCCATGTCCCAGAAGCGGTCCTGGGCGTGCAGGTACCCCTGGGCGCGGAAGAGGTCATCTGCGGTGTCGGCGTAGACGGTGGGAACCCCGTAGCCGTTGCGCAGCACCTCCACCTCGCCGGTCAGACCCGGCAGTGCCACCTCGCCGTCGTACTGCGGGTAGCCGCGGCGTACCTGCCAGAACCCGAACCCGACACCGACGACGATGACCACCACGAGCAGCCCGGCGATCACGGCCAGGACGATTCCGAGACGACGCACGGCCGGAGCCTAGCCATGCACGACTGGACTCAGGGCGGTACTCGGGGAGCATCATTAGCACTCGAACAATGCGAGTGCCAGCGCCTGCTGGCCGCCGGAGAGGACACCGTGCCCACCTACACGTACGCGTGCACCGAGTGCGACGAGCAGCTCGAGGTGGTGCAGTCGTTCACCGCCGACCCGCTGACGCAGTGCCCCCGCTGCGACGGCCGGCTGCGCAAGGTGTTCCACCCGGTCGGCGTCGTGTTCAAGGGCTCGGGCTTCTACCGCACCGACAGCCGCTCGGGCAGCAAGGCGGCGAACGGTGCGGGTGGCTCGTCGGAGAAGAGCGGCACGGGCGCCAAGGGCGACGCCGGGTCCACGTCGGGTGAGAGCGGCTCGTCGTCGAGCGGCACGTCGTCGGAGAAGTCGGGCTCCCACGAGAAGTCGACCGGCGGGTCGTCGAGCGGCGGCTCGTCGGGCAGTGGGTCGTCGGGCAGTGGGTCGTCCGGCAAGGGCTCGTCCGGAGGTTCCTCCGGCGGCACGGGGTCGAAGCCCTCCTCGTCCGGCTGAGCCTGTGGACGAGCGCAGGGAGCGTGTGCCGCCGTTCTCGTACCGTCCTCGGGTGCTCGACCGCCACCCGCCCGCGACGTCGGCGAGACGTGTGCGCCGGGTGTGGCGCGACGCTCGTCGGCTCGCCCGGCGCTACCAGCGATGGGTCGGCGCGGGACTGATCGGCCTGGCCGCGCTGCTGGCGCTGTCGGTTCTCGCACCACCCCCGGCGGCGACTGTGGTGATGACCGTGGCCGCCCGCGACCTGCCGGCCGGGGCTCTGCTGGTCAGCGACGACCTACGCGATGTGCCTGCTCCGGCCGCGCTCGTGCCGGCGGCCGCGCTCGACCGCTCGGGCGCTCTCGGCCAGGTGCTGCTGGCACCCGTCGCGGCCGGCGAGGCCATCACCGCAGCGCGGCTGACCGGGTCGGGGCTGCTGGCCGGCACGCCCCCCGGCACCGTGGCGCTGCCCGTGCGCCTGGCAGACCCGGGTGCAGCCGCTTTGCTGGAGCCGGGTGACCGGGTCAACCTGCTCGCTGCGGTCGCGGGCGACGCCCAGCACACCAGTGTGCGCGTGGTCGGACGTGACCTCGTCGTGCTGCACTCGGGCGGCTCCTCGTCCGGCCCGGACGCCACCGCCGCCATGGCTGCCGACGACCTGCTCGGCGGCCTCGTCGTGGTAGCCGCCAGCGACCGCGAGGTGCTCGACATCGTCGGCGGCGCTGCCGACGGCCCGCTGTGGGCGAGCCTTCACCCCTAGACGCTTACGATTGCCCGGTGATCAAAGGATTCCGTGACTTCATCCTTCGTGGGAACGTCGTCGAGCTGGCTGTCGCCGTCGTCATCGGCGGCGCGTTCACCGCACTCGTGGCGGTGTTCGGTGAAGCCTTCATCAACCCGCTCATCGCGGTCGTCGGTGGCCCGGACTCGACCGGGTGGGGCTTTCAGATCCTCGCCGGCAACGACGCCACGTTCGTCGACATCGGCGCAGTCGTGACGGCGGTGATCACCTTCGTGATCACCGCAGCCGTCGTCTACTTTCTCGTCGTCGCCCCGATGAACTCCTACCAGGCGCGAGTCAAGGCCAAGCTGGACGTCGAGCCCGAGCCCGAGGAGATCCCGGCCGACGTCGAGCTGCTCAAGGAGATCCGCGACCTGCTCGCCGAGCGCCGTCCCGGCGGGTCAGGCGTCGACACGAGCTGAGCGCTGAGCCGCACCGCGACAAGGCGTAGGCAACCCGAACCACACCGCGATGCGGTGGGCGCACACCGAAACGCACCTTGACGCCCCTGCGGGCGCCTCGACCTGCGCGATGCGCAGCGTGGTAGCCGCTGTGACTAGTGGTGCGGTGGACGTTCGTCGTTGAGCCACTGCTCACGGGCAGCGTCCTCCCCGGCACGCTCGGCGGCTCGCTCAGCCTCGTCGCCTCCGGCGAGCGTCGGCAGTGGGTCGTCGATGACCGAGCCCGCGTCAAGACGTGGCGGCGTCGGTTCTTCCCCCTGCGCGCTCTCGTCGGGCTGCGCCAGACCCCCCGAGGTTGTGGCGATGGTGGCGGTGCGTACCGCGCGGCGCAGCACCGTGTCGGAGCGTCCCGTCGGGTGGGCCAGCCCCACCTCACTGGCTAGGGCGGCGACGGCGTCGTCCTCGGTGAGTCCGGGGTTGCGCTGCTCCACCCAGGCGGCCAGCGCGACGAGGTCGGCGACGGGGTAGGCCTCGGCCGGGCGTCCGACGGCGATCGCTGGTCGTGGCACAGGCGACGACGCCGCGTCGGTCTCGCCGTCCTCTGGCTCGTCGGGGGTCTCACCCCCCTGAGCGTCGGTGGCCGGGGGCGGTGCGTTGCGGGCTGCGTCGAGCGCGTCGGCCAGCGCAGCGGAGTCGCGCCAGGCAGCCGTGATGCTCGCCACCTCGGCGTCGGGGTCGCGCAGCCAGTCGGCCACGCACACCCGGTAGACCGACCAGCCCGCCCGCATGAGCTGCTCGGGACGCATGCGTTCGCGGTCGCGCACGTCGTCGAGAGAGGCGAACGTGCCGCCCTCGGTCTCCACCGCGAGCACTCCCCGACCCGGACGGCCGGGGTGCTCGAGCGCGAACCCGAGGGCGAGCGCACCGCAGCCCGCACCGCTGAGAACAGGTAGACCTGCCTGGTACAGCCGGCTGGCGATCGCCCGCTCCAACGGGTCGAGGGGGCGCTGCGCAAGAGCCGGATGGGCGGTCGGGTCGTCCGCGCCCTCGACCGCGATCCCCTCCGCCGTGGCCAGAAGCTGACGCAGGCCACGCAGCCCGTCCGCGGCCAGTCGACGCGGCTCGAGGTCCGACGCCGTCACCGACGACACCACTATGAGCTCGCGTCGGGCCGTCGACACGGCAGACGTCAGCCAGCGCAGCCCTCCCGGCCTGTTCAGCGACCCATAGCGGTACAGCAGCCGTCCGTCGCGGGCGCGGCCGAAGCCGACAGAGAGGATCACCGCGTCGCGGCGCTCCCCGTTGAGGTCGTCGACCGGACGCAGCAGGAACGGCTCATCGGCGTCGGGCCCCAGTGCCTCGGCCAGGGCGGAGTCGGTGAGGCAGGCGCGCGCGAGGGCCGCCTCGACCGCGCCGGCGTGCAGGCGTCCGAGGGTCAGCACCGCCAGGCTGGCGTGCGGCCGGCCCGTGACGTGCTCCCGCACGAGGTCGACGACCTCGTCGACCTCACGGTCGACGCTTTCCTCCTGCTCGCGGGTGCCCATCTCTTGCTTGACGTGACGAAACACCAACGGCGGCGCTGCCGACGCCCCGGGGGGCACCGCCGGAGAGGCGCCTGAGCGCGACTCGGGCATCGCCACCTGCAGACGTGCGTCACGGCAGCCGTAGCGCGTGGGCAGGTCGAGGGAGGGCAGCTGGTCGCGCAGTACCGCGTAGAGCGACGGCGTCTCGACGCCGGCGCCGGGGATCTGGCCGGTGACCCGTGGGTCGGGTGTGTCCACGCTGAGCGGAGTGGGGGACGGCGGCGGCTGCGCCGGGTCGCCCAGCACGACCACCTGCTCGGCCCGGGCGAGCACACCGATGGCGTGGGCGAGCGCGACCGACTGCGCGTCGAGAACCACGACGAGGTCGAAGGAGACTTCCAGCGGCATCGCGGCGGCCACCGGCAGCGGACCGGCCAGCCACACCGGGCGGGTGGCGAGCACCGTCGGCCAGGCGCCCGCCAGCAGCTCGCGCGTCGTCGCCGGACCGCGCCCCACGACCGCGTCGCGCAGCACCCGCACCTGCACCGGGCGCGCGGTGGCGGCGGCCCGCGCGCGCCGTCCCCACGCCGCGCGGGCGAGGTCGGCGGCGGCGACCGACGCGGCCGCGTCCGCCTGCCGCCACCGTTGCGAGGTCTCGCGCAGGGTGGAGCCAGAGGTATCGGCGAGGACGGGGTCGGTGTCTTCGATCTGCTCGGCGAGCGTGGCCGCCACGACCGAGTCGAGCACGGCGACGGCGGACTCGCCGGTCACCGTCTCGCCCGCCTCGCGTCGTTCCCGCAGGTCGGCGACAACCGGGCCGAACCCGGCGTCGGCCAGGTCGGCGGCGGCCGCCGTCAGCCGCGGTAGCCGACGTGCCCAGTGGGCGTCGGCGGCGAGTGTGGCCAGCCGGGCCTGCACCCCGGCCAGGTCCAGCTCCTCGGGCACCGCCTGGGGGTGCAGGGTGCGCAAGGCGGCCAGTGCGGCCGACGTCTCAGACCACGCCTCGACAGCCCCGGACGCGCTGTCGCCCGTGCGCGGCAGCCGGTTGTCGTGCGCGGCACCGGCCCACCGGTCGAGCACGTCGGCCGCCGTGGCGAGCGTCTGCGCCAGGCGTGCCTCGTCATCGGCTGTGCCGGGCCGGGCCAGCCGCTCCGTGGTCGCGCGCAGGGCGCGTCGCTCCCGCAGCCCGGGACCATCGGCCAGCGACCGCCGCGTGCGCCGGTCGGTGACGGCCGCCGCCATGCGGTGCACCGGCTCGGCCCACAGCTCACGGGCGAACACCGTCTCCACCTGCATGACGTCGCCCAGCAGCGCAGCAAGCGAGTCGAGGTCAGCGACGGTGCTCGGCGCCGGCATGCCCACCTCGGCCGCCGCGCGCGCAGCGCGGTCGCGGGCCGTGGGCAGCAGCTCGGTTCGCAGGCGGTCGACCAGGGCGACCATCTGCTCTGCCTCGTGCGCGTTCTGCGGGATCGCACCGAACCACGGCGTGCTCGTGGCCGAGATCAGCAGACCGTCGAGGTCGGTGAACTCGGCGAGATCTGCACGCAGGCGCCCCATAGCCGCACCGTCGAGGGCGGCCAACGAGTCGGCGCTGATGCGCACCGCCGACTGCTGGTCGGCCGCCACCGAGTGGGCTGCGCTGATGGCCTGGTAGGCGGACACGCCGCGGGGCGGTCGCCGCTCGTGCAGAGCCCGGACGTAGCGGGTGAGCAGGTCACGGTCACCGGCCGACACCCCGAGGTCGATGCCCGGGGTGAGCGTGGGGTCACCGGCGGGATCGGCACCCGGACGAGCAGCCGCGTCGATCGTGGACACGACTGTGCGCGCCAGCGCCGCGGTCGACAGCTGACCGTCGGACAGGTCGAGGGTGGCGCCCCCGAGCCCGACGGCAGCCAGGCGGCGACGCAGGCCACGCAGGCGGGGCGACGACTCGGCGACGACGAGCACGCTGCGTCCGTCCGCGACCGCCTGCGCGCAGATTCCTGCCGCGACCTGCGTCGCTCCGGTTCCTGCCGGGGTGGCCACCGCGAGGGACGTACCCGCCCGGGCGGCGTGGAGCACGGACGCCTGAACGGTGTCCAGGTCGAGGGGCGGCGGTGCTGCCTCGGCCTTGCCCGCCGTGCTCGACGCTGCCGCTGGCAGCCCGGCCGATCCTGCAGCAAGGCCCACCAGGGGTCGCGACGCCACCATCGGGGCGTGGGCGCGCAGGTCGGCAGCCACGTCGTCGGCGACCGGCGTCATCAGCCCGATCACGGCTCGGTGCGAGATGGCGAAGCCGTCGATGACGTGCGGCGGTGCCTGCTCGCGCAGCCGGTCGACAACCACCGGGTAGCGCAGGTCGCCGGACGGGTCGAGAAGGTCGGCCGGCGTGAGGCGCAGACCCAGCTGTGCGGCCATGGCGTCCAGCAACCGGGTGTTGAGCTCGGGCTCCCCCACGACGTGCAGCATCAGGTCGGGCTCGGCGAAGCCGATCGGCAACGCTTCCAGCCGACGCAGGATGATGGGCACGTTGGGGCGCCTGGTGCTGGCCGGGTCGCTCCACGAGGCCAACCCGGTCGCGAGGTAGCCGGCGGCGATGCCGTGCCCGGCCTCGAGCCGCCACAGCCGCTCGGCGAGCTTGGCCGCCGACCGGCTGGCGGTGGTGCGCAGAGGTTCGTGCGGGAACAGCCGCGACACCCGCACGGGCTCGCCGTCGATCAGCTTCTTGCGCAGCACCTCCTCGGCGGCGGACAGGTCAAGCGTGCCGACCTTGAGGTCGCGAAAGCGCACCAGGGGGTCGCTCCCGCCGAGCGAAGCGACCTCGTCGGCCCAGCGCTCGATGGCTTCGGTGATCTGCCCCGTCACGACCGTCCCTCGACACCCTTCTGCGCCAGCGCTGCTGCCCGGTTGAGCCGGCCCGAGCCTAATGCGCCAGGCGGGTCGGTCAGTGCGGCACGGCCTCGCTCAACCGCTCGACGACGATCTGCGGAAGGATCCGGGTGATGTCCTGGTGGGTGAACAGCTGCGAGCCGCGGTGCAGGCAGGTGCCCGTGCCGCACGCCGTGCCCAGCCGAACCGCGTCGATCAACGGCAGACCCCGGGTGAGGCCGGCCACCAGGCCGGCAACTGTCGAGTCCCCCGCCGCGACGGTGCTGGCCACCTCGATCTTCGGTGGTCGCATGCGGGCCTCGTCGCCGGCCGCCGAGAGCACGTAGGTGCCCGCCCCGCCCAGCGACACGACCAGGCGCGGGACGCCGGAGTCGACGATGCGCTGGGCGGCTGCGCGGTAGTCGAAGTCGGGGTCGTAGCCGTCCTCGTCGACCAGGTCGGCCAGCTCTTCTTTGCTCGGCTTGATCAGGTCGGCCTTCGACTCCACCGCGACACGCAACGCCTCGCCCGACCCGTCGAACACCAGTCGCGAGCGGCGGTGGCGGCACAGGTCGGCGATCTCGCCGACCAGGCCGTTGGGCACGCCGGGCGGGAACGACCCCGAGAGGACGATGTAAGGCGGGAGCGACTCGAACTCGTTGAGCCGGTCGAGCACCTGCCGCCACTCGTCCTCGGTCTGTGCCCCTGCCTCACCGACGATGCGGAAGTTGACCCGCTGGTCTTCGACGAAGATCGTGAGGCTCGGTCGGGTGTTGGCGTGGACGGGTATCTGGTGAACCGGGACGCCCTCCGCGAGCAGCAGGTTCTCCAACGTGGCACCGGTGTTGCCCCCGAGAGTGACGATCGCTTCCACGGCCTCGTCGAGGCGTCGCAGAGCGCGGGCCACCTGGACACCCCCGCCGCCGGGCTCGGTGGCGTCGACGCTGGCCCGCAGCTTCTCCTCGGCCATCATGCGTGGGATCGAGAGCGTGTAGTCCACGCTGGGCGACATGGTGATCGTGGCAACGGTGAGCACGGCAGCAAACTACTGGTGATGCCCGCCCACCGAAGGGGACTTCGCCAGTCCGCTCAGGCAGCGAGCACGACCAACGTCCTGATCTGCTGAGCCGCGTCCACCATGGTCATGGACCGAACCCCGTCCAGCGACAACCTCCGCACGTCGTGCGCGAGTGCGGCGGCCCGCTCGCGGGCGACTCCGCTGTTCCCGGCGGTGCTGGCCCACCAGATCAGGTCGAGCAGCTCGTCGAGCTCGGCTCGACGAGCGTCGTCCACGGATCGCTGGTCACGCAGGACGCCTCGCAGGCCCTCAATGGCGGCGTGCAGTCGGTCGATCGACGGGTCAGTCGTGGCGAGTCGGATCTGCGCGCGGCGACCGAGCCGGTCGAGAAAGTCACGGTCATCTTGAGTGAACATCAGCACCTCCTTAGGTAAACAAAAGTTTAACAGCGCCACGGGCGCGATGCCACTCGACGGCGCGGACGGCGAGCCGCATCCGCGGTCACGTCTCGACGAGCCGGTAGCCCATGCCGCGAACAGTCTCGATGCGTCCGGCGCCGATCTTCTGGCGCAGGTAGCGGATGTAGACGTCGACGACGTTGGAGCCGGGGTCGAAGTCGAACCCCCAGACGCGGTCGAGGAGCTGTTCGCGGGTGAGGACGTGGCCGGGGTTGCGCATGAGCACGGTGGCGAGGGAGAACTCGCGCGCGGACAGCTCGACGCGCTTGCCGTCGACGGTGGCCAGTCGGGTGTCGAGGTCGAGGGTGAACCCACCGCAGCGCAGCACCGACCCGTGGGGGGTGTCGGTCGTGTCGCGCAGTCGCAGTCGGATGCGGGCGAGCAGCTCGTCGAAGCTGAACGGCTTGACCATGTAGTCGTCGGCGCCGCCACCCAGGCCGGTGAGCTTGTCGGAGATCGTGTCGCGCGCGGTGAGGATGATGACCGGGACCGTGCTGCCGGCGGCGCGCAGTCGGCGCAGCACCTCGAACCCGTCGAGCATCGGTAGGCCGATGTCGAGGATGACGAGGTCGACCATGTCTGACTGGGCGAGGTCGAGGGCGGTGATCCCGTCGGTGGCGGTCACGGTGGCGAACCCGTGCCCGCGCAGGCCCTTCTGCGACGAACGAGGCGATACGTTCCTCGTCCTCAGCGATCAGGATCTGGCTCATCGCTGCTCCACGGGGGCATCCTGCACCGATGTGAGCGGCAGGTGGACCTCGACCTGGGCGCCGCCGCTGTCGGCGTGTCGGGCGGTGGCATGGCCGCCGTGCGCCGCGGCGATCGAGGCGACGATGGCCAGCCCCAGCCCGGTGCCCTCGCCGCGGGGACGGTTGCCGCGGGCGAACCGCTCGAACAGCGCGTCGGGGTCCTGGTCACCGAACCCGGGGCCGGTGTCGGCCACCCACACGACCGCGAAGCCGGCCTCGTGATGCCAGCCGAACGCGATCGTGTCGCCCGGCGTGGTGTGGCGTACGGCGTTGGTCGCCAGCTGCAGCAGCGCCTGGGTGACCCGCTCCGGGTCGGCCTCCACGACGAGGGCCGGTCCGGGGTGCACCGCCCAGTCCCGGTCGGCCAGGCCCCGCGCCTTGTCCAGGGCGCTGGGCACCAGCTGCGCGAGGTCGACCGTGCTGGGGCTGGACGAAGTCGGGTCGTTCGCACTTCGCCAGCAAGATGAGGTCGTTGACCAGGCGGCTCATGCGGGCGACCTCGTCGAGCACAAGGTCGCGGGAGTCGTCGACGTCGGCCGGGTCGTGGCTGTCCATCACCTGCAGGTGACCGGACACGATCGTCAGCGGGCGTGCGCAGCTCGTGGCCGGCGTCGTCGAGAAAGCGGCGCTGGTCGTCGAACGCGGTCTCGAGCCGGTCGAGCATCCCGTTGAACGTGTACGACAGGTCAGCCGATCTCGTCGGACTCCTCCACGTCGAGCCGTTGGCTGAGGTCGGTCTCGCTGATGCGTTCGGCGGTGTCGCGTAGGTCGCGCAGCGGTCGCAGCAGCCGCCCGGCGAGGAACCAGCCGACAAGCCCGACGACAACCAGGGTGATCACGCTCGCCGTGGCGTAGGTACGCATCTGCTCCCAGACCGCGGCGCGCTGAGGTCCCACATCGACCGCTGCGAGCAGCAAGCCGGCTCGCGGATCACCCTGGACCGTCACCGGCAGCGCCGCCCAGCGCAGCGGGCCGGCGCTTCCTTCGACCTCGCCCAGCGAGGGCTGGCTGAGCCCGTCGACGGCTGCGAGCAAGGCAGGCTCGTCCTCGATCTGTGGTGGCTGGGACTCGCGAGGTCGGTAGACGACGACGCCCTCGATCAGGCCGGCGACATCTTGGTAGCGGTTCGGAACCTGGCGCGCGACTCCGGCAGCGATCGCGGCGTCGACGTCAGCCCACGGCTCCCCCGTGGCTGGGTCGACGTTCTCGAGGATGCCGCGAAACTCGGCGATCTGCGTCGTCAACGCGTCCGTGACCGTCGCGTCCACTCGGGCCAGCTGGGTCACCGTGAGCTCGATGCCGGTGACGACCATGGCCAGCACCAGCAGCCCCAGCATCGTCGCCAGAACCTGCACACGCACCGATCCCCGGCCGTACCTGCGGCGGCGCGGGCTCGCTCCCGGCCCGGTGCCGTTGACGTCGCGGGAGATGTCAGACTTCGTCAGGGTCAGTCCCCGGTCTCGTCGCGCGCCGGCGCCGTCACCGCGCGCTGGCGCGTCGGTGTGGCGGGCTCGTCGAGCGGGTCGCCCGCCGTGGTGTCGCCCACGCGAGTGATCCACGACGCCTTTCCGTCCGTGACCGGGGCGTCGTCCCCGTCACCGTCGCCGCCAGGGCCGTCACCGCTGTCGTCCTCGGTGGCCAGCTCGGTGGCGCTGTCGTCGCGCCGGGCGTCGGCATCGGTGGGGTTGGGCACGATCACCACCGACTCGCCGAGGTCCGGTGCGCTGGGCTGCGCGCCCGAGCTGCCAAGGGCCGCGACTCCCACCGCGATCAGCCCGGCGATGAGGGCTACGACGATGCGCCACACCATGTCGATTCGTCCTTCCACGTGATGGATGAGTGTGTCAGCAGGCCGACGTCAGCGGCGTCCGGGACGGAAACCACCGAGCACCGGCTTCGGCAGACCGGCCAGCAGCGGCTCGAAGGCCTCCGCCAGCTCCGCGGCGCTCGGCCGGTTCTCCGGCACCCGGTCCAAGCAGGCCAGCAGGGGCTTGGCCAGCTCGTCGGGCGTGCCGTCGGGCAGCGGGCGCGGGTCGTCCAGCAGCTGCGGCCAACGCTGCTGGACCGGCGCGTCCGGGTCGGTGACACCGTCCTCGAACGGCCGGTACCCGGCGTGCGCCTCGAACAACGTCGCCCCCAGCCCGAACACGTCTGCCGGCGGACCAGGCACCCCGGAGCGCGGCGGGTCGGCCTGCTCCGGCGCCAGGTAGCGGTCCGTTCCCACCGTGTAGTCCAGGCGCGCGGCGACCTCGACCGGGCGGGCGATCGACAGGTCGATCAACCGGGGCGGGGCGCCCATGATGATGTTGGACGGCTTCACGTCCAAGTGCAGCACGTCCTCACGGTGCAGGTAGTGCAGCGCCGAGGCGACCTCGATGCCCAGCGGGAGGAGCTGCTGCGGCGGCAGGGGGCCGTGCCGCCGCAGCAGCGAGGACAACCGCGGACCGTCCAGGTGCTCCAGCACCAGGTGCGGCCGGGGCCCGTCCTCGACCAGGTCGAACGCCCGCACCAGCACGGGGTGGTCCAGCGACCGGGCGAGCCGGTACTCCCGGCGGAGGCCTCGCAGCGCCCCCTCGTCGGTGACCTGGTCGGGCCGGATCACCTTCACCACCACCGGGCAGTAGCGGTGGTCGTCGAAGGCCAGGTACGCCTCGAACCGCTCACCCCCGCCCAGCAGCCGCAACGCCGTCAGCGTGTCGCTGATCGGATCGCCCTCGGTGAACTCCCACGCCTGGTGCGTCATCTCAGTGATCCTCTACTCCCCGTCGCAGCTACTCAGCGCCGGCCTCACCGGGTGTCGTTGCGGCTGTTGTCATTGGTGCTGTTCTTGGTGCGGTCGCGGGTGAACTCCCCACCGTCCATCGTCCAGTCACGGGTCAGGTCGAAGCGCGACTTGTCCCTGTCGCGGCTGACCGGCGTGACCCGGCTGTTCGTCTTGTCCCGGGTGTTGCGCGACTTCTTGCTCGCGGTGGCGTCCCGGCTGTCCCGCGACACACGCGACACACGCGAGGCGCGGCTGGGGGCCGAGGCACGCGACACCGAGAACGGGGTGAACTTCTCCCGCTCGTCGTCGTCCTCGTCGACGGTCGCCAGCAGCGTCACGCTCTCGTCGCGCTTGATGTAGGCCGGGTCTGCCGCCGTCGCCGCCGACCCCGGCACGAACGCCAAGAAGCTCACGGCGAACAGGCCGGAGAACGTCGCCACGCCTGTCCGGATCATGGTGTCCCTCATGATGACTCCTTCTGTCTGTGGCGGCTCCCGTCGAGCCGCTGCTGAGAAGAGAGTCGCCCGCACACATGAGACCACCGTGAGACGCACATGAGAGGTCTTCTCATCACCGACGGCAGGGCGGTCGTAGGGCTACCTGCGCAACCACCTCGGACGCGACCGCATCGTCGTCACGGCACGCTCCACCTCCGGCGAGCGCTGTGTGGCCCGCATGCGCCCCGACGACGGGGCGAAGCAGACCTCGTGGCGACGATGCCGGTCGCGCCGCGGACGGTCACGGCGCCGGCGACGAAGGCGGCCAGCCCGGCTAGCGAGATGCCGGCGGGCCCGGCCGTCAGCCCGGTGACGCGTCAGCGCGACCATCCCGGCGGCGAGCAGCGTGACGCCCGCGCCGAGGGCGATCAGGCGGCGACGGGTCTGCGGCACCGGGTCGACAATCGGCGTCACCCACTCGAAGCGTCGCACGCCCCGCACGATGAGCAGCAGCACCGCCGCGCACACCAGGTACCAGAGCGGACGCTGCCACCACCACGTGGTGCTCAACGGCGCCGCGGCGCTGACCAGACCGGTGACCCAGAACGCCAGGGCGGCGACGAGCGCCGCGACCATGTGCCACAGGTACAGCGACATCGCTACCAGGTTCACCGCGACGACACCCGTCCACACCCGTGGGTTCTCGCACCAGCGACGTACCCGGTGCCGCAGCAGCAGCACGATGCCGAGCTGGGCCATCGCCAGGGCGAGCAGCGCGGACGAGGGCGGGCCGTTGTTCTGGATCTCCTCGCCCACCGCGGCAAGCATGCTGACCGGGTAGGGCCCCACAACCACCAGCAGCACCAGCGCCACAGCGCCGACGACGACCAGCGTCGGCGCGAGCCACGGCAACTCCAGCAGTCGTCCGCTGCGCCAGGCGACCCCTGCGGCGTAGACACCGAGCCAGAACAGCGGGTAGGTCAGCAGGCCGATGGGCACGCCGCCGATGTTGGCGAGCAGGTCCACCACCACGCAGGCCGTCAGCAGCCCGGCCGGCACGCGCAGCCCCCACCGCCGCTCGGCGTCGATCAGCCACGGCGTGGTGGCCGACACAACGAGGTACACGGCGAGGAACCACAGCGGCAGGCCGACGATGGTCAGCGCTAGGTCGACCGTCGCGTCGTCCGCGCCCGCCCACCGCGTGGCCATCGACGCCGTGGTGGCCACGGTCAGGAGCACGAGGCTGGGGACGACCAGCCGCCAGACACGCGCGCCGACCCAACCCAGGCGGCTGACCTCGGGCCTGCGCGCCGTCCACGAGGCCGCGTTCGCGTATCCGCCCACGACGAAGAAGAGGGGCATCACCTGGAAGAACCACGTCAGCCACGGGGCTGGCGGCCAGATCTCCAGCAGGTTGCGCCCGTCGAGGCGTCCGGCGTCGTCGAGGAGTGCGAACGCGAGCCAGTGCCCGGCGATGACGGTGAGGATCGCGAACGCGCGATAGGCGTCGATCGAACGCTCACGCTCGCGGATCGCGCCCAGCGCTGGGGCCGACATACCGACGATGGTGACCGATGGCGCGGCGCTCGTCACCTCGGCTGCCTGGGTTGCGCCAGGGACGCGCCGCTCAGCCGGACCTTCGTCGAAACTGGCGCTTGCCGCCCGACCTGCCTGCGTGTTGTGCAGTGCTGAGTCGCCCTCCGGGTGCAGCCGGTCGTTCTTCTGCCGCGCCGACTTGGCCTCGAGAGCGCCTGCGCCCGCGGCGAGGGCTCGCGCGGGACGTCCAACCTGCCAGGCAACGTGCCGTGCTCGTGGGGTAGCCGCCGCGTGGCGCCCCCGGCAGGATTCGAACCTGCGGCACACGGTTTAGGAAACCGTTGCTCTATCCCCTGAGCTACGGGGGCGTGCTGACCAGCCCGAGCAGTCTAGGCGGGCCAGAATCGAGGTCCATTCGGCGCGAGGTTGCGCGGCCCGCTACCGTGCCGCGCAACCAGTTCGGGAGGGACCGATGTCGTCCACGATGCAGGAGCGCATGGGGGCTTTCGACGCCGTCATGTGGAATGTCGAAGAAGACCCGGTGCTGCGGTCGGTGATCGTCGCGATGATGGTGCTGGACAAGGCACCAGACATCGACGCCGCCCGGGACCGCATCGAGCGCATGACCCTGGCGGTGCCCAAGCTGCGCCAGCGAGTCGTCGGAAACCCGGTGTCGCTTGTTCCACCGCGCTGGGAGTTCGACCCCAACTTCGACCTGACCTACCACCTGCGCTGGGTGGCGGCGCCGCGCAAGGACCGCACGTTGCGCCCGGCCCTCAACCACGCGCAGACGATGGCCGAGCAGGACTTCGACCGCAAGCGTCCCCTCTGGGAGATGACGCTGATGACGGGGCTCCCGCGAGGACAGGCAGCGCTCATCATCAAGATCCACCACGCCATCACCGACGGTATGGGCGGGCTCGCGATGGGGGCGGCGATGCTCGACCTCGCTCGGGACACCGACGTCGACCTCGGTGACAAGCCCAGCGCCCCGAGTGCTGAGGCGTTGGGGTTGTCCGAGCGGCTGTCCAGCGGCGTCTCGTACGAGGCCAAGCGGTTCGCGACCACGTCCATGGCGGCTGTGACTGGGCTCGGTGACCTCGCGCTGCGCACGGTGAAAGACCCCCGGGGCGCGGCGAGTGACGCAGCGGCCTTCGTGTCGTCGGCGAGCCGGCTTCTCGCACCCGCCGGCGTGCCGGAGAGCCCGCTGATGACCGCCCGCTCGCTGTCGGGCTACTTCGACTACTTCGAGGCGCCCTTCGGCGACGTCAAGAAGGCAGCCAAGGCCAACGGCGGGACGATCAACGACGCCTTCATGACCGTCGTCACCCGTGGGCTGCACAGGTACCACATGCGCCACGGAGGTGCGGTGCCCGGCCTACGGGTCAATATGCCGATCAACCTGCGCACGGGCACCGAGGACGCCAACGGCGGCAACCGCTGGGTTCCGGCGCGCGTGATTCTTCCGGTGGACGAGCCGGACGCCAGCCAGCACATGAAGGTGCTCCACCCGCTGCTGCGACAGGCCGCGACCGAGCCGGCCCTCATGCTGTCCGACCAGGTGTACCGGCTGCTCGTCCGGATGCCCACGTCGGCATCGACCGCGCTGTCGGCCGGGCTGATGAAGGGCACCGACTTCGCCGCCACCAACCTGCCCGGCCCGCCGATCCCGGTGTACTTCTCCGGCGCCGAGGTGACGGCGTTGCTCCCGTTCGCGCCGCGTGGGGGCGCCGCGCTCAACGTGGCGATGATCACCTACAACGGCAAGGCCGAGTTCGCCATCAACATCGACGAGCGCGCCGTGGAGAACCCGACCGAGCTGGTGGACGACCTCAAGGCGGCCCTGGCCGAGGTGGTCGCCACCGGCTCCGCCTGACGTCGCACACCGCACCGCATGCCACCCTTGCCGGGTGACTGCCGAGCCTGAGCCCGTCCGCGCGGTCGAGCCCCTCCCGCCGGGGCCGACCGCGCGGACGCTCACCGCGGTCGACGGCGAGAACCTGGATCCGGCAGACCTCGATCCACCCCTCGTGCGGTGGACGATCGACCGCGTGCCCGTCGTCGCCTGGTGCTGGCGCTGGTGGGAACGCTATCGAGATGGTCGCGGGACGCTGTCGGCCAAAGCGATCGCGTACTACTCGTTCTTCGGCGTCCTGTCGGGTCTGGCTCTCGCCTTCGGCATCGGCGCCTCATCCCGGAGTCCGAGCAGTTCCTGATCGAGGTGATCAACGCGGCGCTCCCTGGGCTCATCGGCCCGGAGGGGGTGGACCCCGAGCAGCTCAAGAGCGTCGGCAGCACCGTCGGCCTCATCGGAGCAGCCGTCCTCCTCTACAGCGCCGTCAGCATCGTCCGGGCGGTCGACGACGGCGTGCGGCTCATCTACGGCGTGCAGTACGACCCACGCAGCTTCGCGGTGAAGACCCTGCGCCTTCTCGGCTACCTGTTGCTGCTCTCTCCGCTGGTGGCGCTGTCCTACGTCGGCAGCTCCGCGGCCGCGGGCCTGTTCCGAGCCCCTGTGCTCACGGGGCCTGCCGGACCGATGGGCGGTTCGCTCGCCATGGTCGGCGCAGGGCTGCTCGTGGGCATCCTGCTCAACTCGGTCGTCATCATGATCATCATCAGCCGCTTGGGCGGAGTGCGTCCGCCACGGTGGCGCTGGCGCGCCAGCCTCATGGCCGGAACGGCACTGGAGGTCGTCAAGGTCGGAGCCACCAGCTTCGTCGCCTTCACCATCAGCAACCCCCGCTACCTGTCGTTCGGGTCACCGGTGGCCATGCTGCTGCTGTTCTACGCCATGGCCTCCGTCGTGCTCATCGCGGCGGCGTTCGTCGCGACGGCCAACGAGCAGGACCCCGTCAACGCGGCACGACGCGAACAGCTGCCGACAGCGCCGCGAACTAGTGCTCGACTGGCACGCGCGTCGACCGGCCGGCCCCAGGCGTTAGCGTCGTGTTGTACGCACGACCCCCGAGCCTGGAGGTTCTCATGGCCCTCGACCCTGCCGACCCTCGTGATGGCGAGCGGGGAGCAGCCACTCGCGTCCCGGTCGATGGCGACCTGGTCGACCTCGACGGCCGCCGTTTCTACCGGATCTCCGGCTACGACGCCATGCCGGCGTTCTTCATGACGATCGTGGGGGCGAGCGACGTGTGGCTGTTCGTGTCGAGCTCAGGCGGGCTGACGGCCGGACGCGTCGAAGCCGAGCGCGCGTTGTTCCCGTACTACACCGAGGACAAGGTGAGCGAGAGCGCGGGACGCACCGGTGGCCTGAGCATGGTCCGCGTCGCCGGACCGGACGGCTCGTCGGTCTTCTGGGCAGCCGTTCGCCGAGCGCCGGCCGGGCGACCCCGAGGTGCAGCGCGCTCTCTACAAGGACGTCCTGGGGACCACCCTGGTCTTCGAAGAGGTCCGTCCCGACCTCGGGCTGCGCCTGCGGGTCACCTGGCAGACCAGCGCCCGGTTCGGCGTCGTGCGCAGCTGCGAGCTGACGTCTCTGGCTGATGAGGTGCGCGAGGTGGAGCTGCTCGACGGGCTGGTGAACCTGCTGCCCGCGGGGGTCAGCGTGGCGTGCAGAACGAGCTCAGCATCTTGCTGGACGCCTACAAGCGCAGCGAGGTCGACGTCGAGACCGGACTGGGTCTGCTGACCCTGAGCTCGACGCTGACCGACCTCGCCGAGCCGAGCGAGAGCCTCGCCGCCAACGTCGCCTGGCAGGTGGGCCTGACCGACGTGGAGCACCTGATGTCCACGCGTCAGTGCGCAGCGTTCGCCGAGGGACGGCCGGTCACCGCGGAGACCGATGCTCGCGGCGTGCGGGGTGCCTACCTCGTGCACACCACGCTTCGGCTGGCCCCGGGGCAGACGTCGCGCTGGCGCATCGTCGCCGACGTCGACGCAGGACGCCGCGGACGTCGTCGCCCTGCGGGACAGGCTCCGCCGCCCGGACGAGCTCGCCTCGCAGCTGGAGGCCGACGTCGTGAGCACCCGCAGCAGACCTCGAGGCGCGTTCTGGCCGCCACCGACGGGCTGCAGTGCACCGGGGACGAGCTGGCGACCGTCCACCACGCGGCCAACGTGCTGTTCAACGACATGCGCGGCGGCGTCCCCGCCGACGGGTACCTCGTCGACGCGACGACGTGCGGGCGTTCATCACCCAGCGGAGCCCGGCGACCGCCACCCGCTGTGCCGAGGTGCTGGCGCGGACTGCCCGACCGGCTGCGGGCCGACGACCTCGTCGCGATCGCGCGACGCCAGCGGGGACGTCGACCTGTGGCGGCTGGCCAGCGAGTACCTGCCGCTCACGTTCAGCCGCCGCCACGGCGACCCGAGCAGGCCGTGGAACAAGTTCCAGATCGTCCTTCGCGACGAGCACGGCGCCCCGCGGCTGGACTACCAGGGCAACTGGCGCGACATCTTCCAGAACTGGGAGGCGCTGGCCTGGTCGTTCCCGGAGTACGTGGAGTCGATGGTCACGGTGTTCCTCGACGCCACGACGGCCGACGGCTACAACCCGTACCGCATCTCGCGCGCCGGCGTCGACTGGGAGGTGCCGAGCCGGACAACCCGTGGTCGAACATCGGGTACTGGAGCGACCACCAGATCATCTACCTGCTCAAGCTGCTGGAGACGTCCGAGCGCTTCCACCCGGGCCGCCTGGACGCACTGGTCAACCGGGCCATGTTCACCCACGCCGACGTGCCGTACCGCATCGCGACCTACGCCGAGACGCTGGCCGACCCGTACGACACCATCACGTTCGACGCCGACCGCGACGCCGTCGTCAGCGCGCGAGTGGCCAGCGAGGGCGCTGACGGCCGGCTGGTCCACGCGCCCGACGGCGACCTGGTGCGGGTGACCCTGGCCGAGAAGCTGCTGCTGCTCCCACTGGCGAAGCTGGTCGAACCTGGTGCCCGACGGCGGCATCTGGATGAACACCCAGCGCCCGGAGTGGAACGACGCCAACAACGCACTCGTCGGTCGCGGCCTGTCCGTCGTGACGCTGGCCTACCTGCGGCGCTACCTCGCCTTCGTGCGCACGATGCTCACCACCGACGTCGAGGTCACGCAGTGAGCTCGGCCAGCTGGCCGAGGACGTGCACGCCGTGCTCGACCCGGCACGCCGACGCGCTGGCGACGGGTTCGACGACCGTCGCCGACGAGCAGTCATGGACGACCTGGGCCGGGCCGGCACCGACTACCGGACGCGGGTCTACGCGGGCTTCTCGGGCGAGCGGCGTTCGATGCCCGCGGCACAGGTCGCCGACCTGCTGGAGGCTGGCTCAGCGCTTCGTCGAGGCGAGCCTGCAGTCGAACCGGCGCGCCGACGGGCTCGTCCACTCCTACAACGTGCTCGAGCTGGACGACGCACGGCGCGCTCGATCCGGCGGCTCTCGACGATGCTCGAGGGGCAGGTGGCCATGCTGTCCAGCGGGCTTGCTCAGCCCGCAGGAGTCGGTGACGCTGCTGCGACGCGCTGCGCGGCAGCGACCTCTACCGCGCCGACCCGCACAGCTACCTGCTCTACCCCGACAAGGACCTGCCGGGATTCCTCGACCGCAACCGGTTCACCGCCGAGGAGGCCGAGGGCTGCGACCTCGTCGGGGCCCTCGTGGCCGCCGGTGATCGCAGCCTGGTGCGCCGCGACATCCACGGCGACCTGCACTTCGCCGCCCACCTGCGCAACGCCCGTGGCGTCCGCGACGAGCTCGACCGGCTCGCCCGTCGACCCGGCCTGGCACGACATCGTCGAGCGCGACCGCCGCTGCCTGCTGGACCTCTTCGAGACCGTGTTCCACCACGCCGAGTTCACCGGACGCTCCGGCACGTTCTTCGCCTTCGAAGGCCTCGGCAGCATCTACTGGCACATGGTGTCCAAGCTGCTGCTGGCCGTCCAGGAGACGCTTGACGGCGCGGTCGGCGAGCAGGCCGACCCGGCCACGACTGAGGCGTTGCGCGCCGCCTACGAAGACATCCGCGCCGGTCTGGGCTACTGCAAGAGCCCGGCGCAGTACGGCGCCTTCCCCACCGACCCCTACTCCCACACCCCGGCCGGCCATGGAGCCCGCCAGCCTGGCATGACCGGCCAGGTCAAGGAGGAGGTACTGACCCGCCTCGGCGAGGTGGGAATCGCCGTGGAGGACGGCCGGATCGTCGTCCGGCCCGCCCTGCTGCGCAGCAGCGAGTGGACGACCGGCGACACGTTCGAGTACCGCGACCTCGCCGGCCACTGGACCTCGATCGAGCTGCCCCCGGACTCGTTCGCCGTCACCTTCTGCCAGGTGCCCGTCGTCGTGCACCGCAGCGACCGCCGCGACATCACGGCCCACCTGCAGGACGGGACCGTGGTGGCCGGCAGCGACGGCACCCTCGACGCCGACCTCAGCGACAGCATCTTCCGCCGCGAGGGACGCGTGAGGCTGCTCGAGGTGCGCGCTAGTGGGCTGCTCGGGTGAGGCGGTCGCGCACCGCGGCGGCGATGCCCGAGCCGTCCGGCGCGACAGCGAGCACCTGAGCCAGGCCGAGCGCGTCGGCCTCGCGCAACGCGGCGTACAGCACCGACGCGTACTGAGCCGGTGACGGTGGTGCCGACAGTCGCACCGTCCCCGGTGGCGTGCCCACCGATGCGAGAGCCAGCACCCCCGTCCTGGGTGTCTCCGTGGCATCCCCCGCGGCGGTCGCGGCGAGGCCGGGGGCCGACACCAGGATGACGCGGGCGTGCGGTGCGTAGTGGGAGGCCAGCGTGCCGGGTGCGCGAACCGTGCTCGTCGTGCGGGCGAGCGGCACCCCGCCCACCGACTCGACCACCTCGACGCCGACGCCGCCCGGGCGCAGCAGCACGGGCGCCGGGCCGGTGCAGTCCAGGATCGTCGACTCCACGCCGACTCGGCACGACCCGCCGTCGAGGATCACGTCGGCGCCCGGTGTGAGCGCCGCTGCTAGCTCGGCGACCACGTGCTGCGCCGTCGTCGGGCTCACCCGGCCGAACAGGTTCGCCGACGGGGCAGCGACCCCGTCGGCCACCGAGCGCAGAACCTCGAGCGTCAGTGGGTGGTCGGGTACGCGCAGGCCGACGCTCTGCTGCCCGCCGGTGAGGTGCAGCCCTGCGCGAGTCCCGCGCGGCAGCACCAGCGTCAACGACCCGGGCCAGAGCCGCGCGGCGAGGCGGTGAGCGTAGTCAGGAACGTCGATCGCCCAGTCGTCCACCTGGGCGGGGTCGGCGAGGTGGACGATCAGGGGATGGTCGGCGGGGCGGCCCTTGACTGCGTACACCCGAGCGACCGCGTCCGGACGCGAGGCGAGCGCGCCGAGGCCGTACACCGTCTCGGTGGGCAGCACCGCCAGCCGGCCCGCGCGCAGGGCGTCGGCAGCGCGTGCCGGATCGGTGGTGAGCAGGGCGTCGGGCCCGTCGTCGCTCATCGGCACTAGCGCGCCGCGTCTCCCAGCACTCGGCGCATCTCGGCGCGCGCGACGCTGCGGTGGTGCACCTCGTCGGGTCCGTCGGCGATGCGCAGCGTCCGCGCCCCGGCGTAGAGGCTGGCCAGCACGTCGTCGTCGCTGACGCCGAGCCCGCCCAGCACCTGGATTGCGTCGTCGATCACCTGGCAGGCCATCGCCGGCACGACGGCCTTGATACCGGCGATGCCGGCCGCCGCCTCTTTGGCGCCGACCGTGTCGATCTGCCACGCGGTGCGCAGCACGAGCAGCCGGGCCTGGTCGATGGCCAGGCGGCCGCGCGAGATCTGCTCGCGAACCACCCCCTGGGCCGCGAGCGGACGTCCGAACGCGGTGCGCTGCGCCGCGCGGCGCACCATGGTGTCCAGCGCCCGCTCAGCCATGCCGATCAGGCGCATGCAGTGATGGATGCGACCCGGGCCAAGGCGCGCCTGGGCCATGGCGAAGCCGGCCCCCTCCTCACCCAGCAGGTTGGTGACCGGCACGCGGGCGCCGTCGAAGCTGATGACGGCGTGGCCGCCGTGCGCACGGTCGGTGTAGCCGAAGACGGTGGTGGAACGCTCGACGGTGACGCCTGGGATGTCCAGTGGCACCAGCACCATCGACTGCTGCCGGTAGGGGTGTGCGTCCGGGTCGGTGACGCCCATGACGATGGCAACCTTGCAGGCTGGCGACATGCCGCCGGTCGACCACCACTTGCGTCCGGTGATCACGTACTCGTCGCCGTCGCGGGCGATCGTGGCGGCGATGTTGCGTGCGTCGGAGGACGCCACGTCCGGCTCGGTCATCGAGAAGCACGAGCGCATCTCGCCGTCGAGCAGCGGCTCGAGCCAGCGGGCGGCTTGCTCGGGTGTGGCGAACATGGCGAGCAGCTCCATGTTGCCGGTGTCCGGCGCCGAGCAGTTCATGGCCTCCGGCATCAGCCATGGCGACCAGCCGCTTACCTCGGCGGTGGGGGCGTAGTCCAGCACCGAGACCCCGGGCCCGTGGGCAGGGTCGGGCATGAACAGGTTCCACAGCCCGCGCTCGCGAGCGACGGTCTTGAGCTCGGCGACGGCCGGCGGCGTGCCCCAGGTGTCGTCGCGCTCCATGGCAGCCGACTGCTCGTGGAACGCCGCCTCAGCAGGCAGGACGTGCTCGTTCAAGAACGCCGTGGCGTCCGCCTGTAGCTCGGCGGCGCGGGGGGAGAGAGCGAACTCCATCGAATCAGACCTCCAGCAGTGCGGCGGCTCGCTCAGCGAGCACGGGGACGTGGGCGCCCATCGTCGCGAAGCCCTCACCGACCGTCGCCCCGGCCAGGTAGCGCGCGTGCACACCCTCCAGGATCACCGCCAGCTTGAAGACGCCGAACGCGACGTACCAGGTGATGCGCGACAGGTCGAGGTCGGTTCCCTCGGCATAGGCGGCCAGGGTGGCCCGAGCGTCGAGCAGCCCGTCTGCTGTCGTGGCGCCCAGCACCTCGTCGGACACCTCGACGTAGGTGAGCATCAGCCCGAGATCGGCCAGCGGGTCACCGATCGTCGAGAGCTCCCAGTCGACGACCGCGGCGACCTCGCTGAGGTCACGGGCGAACATGACGTTGTCGAGGCGGTAGTCACCGTGCACGATCGTGGTGCGCTGGGTTGTCGGCACGTCGGAACCGAGCGTCGCAGCGATACGGTCGAGCACCGGCAGGTCACGCGTGCGGCTGGACTCCCACTGCGTCGACCACCGTCGCAGGTTGCGCTCGAGGTAGCCCTCCGGGCGGCCGAAGCGCGACAGGCCGACGGCGTCCGGGTCGACCTCGTGCAGCGCGAGCAGGGTCGTCACCAGCATCTGGCTCGCGCCCCGAAGGTCGTCGGTGCTGTAGGGGGCCATGTCGGCGCCGGTGCGCAGCACGACGCCGTCGACGTAGTCCATGACGACGAAGGGAGCGCCGATCACGCCGGAGTCTTCGCACAGGTGCAGCACCGGAGGTACCGGGACGGCGCTGTCGGCCAGCGCCGACATCACCCGGGCCTCACGGGCGACGTCGTGCGCGGTCGCGAGCACGCCGCCCAGCGGGGGGCGCCGCACGACCCAGGTCGTGCGGGCGTCGGTGACCCGGTAGGTGACGTTCGACCGTCCGCCGGCGATCACCGTGGCTGTCAGTGGGCCGGCGGGACCGACGTCCAGAACCGCGGACAGGTGGCGGCGCAGCCGGACGAGGTCGAGCCCGGGCGGGCCGGCGTCGTGGGTCGGGCTCATGGCACGTCAGCCGATGGACTGGCGCACCAGGGTGCCGCCGTCCACGACGAGGGTCTGGCCGGTGATCCACCGCGACGCGTGGCCGGCAAGAAAGACGACAGCATCGGCGATGTCGTCAGGCTCACCGATGCGCTTGAGCGGGAGGGCGTTGGCCAGCGGCTCCTCGTAGGGCTCCCACATGGCCTTGGCGAGATGCGTGCGCACGACGCCGGGGGCGATGGCGTTCACCCGCACCCCGGGGGCCATCTCGACAGCCAGCTGGCGGGTGAGGTGGATGAGGGCGGCCTTGGTCGCGTTGTACCAGCCGATGCCCGGCTCGGTAGCCAGCCCGCCGATGCTGGCGATGTTGACGATCGAGCCGCCGTGCTCGGCGAAGGCGGCCTTCCACACCTGCTGTGACCACATGACCGGGCCCCACATGTTCACGTCGACCGTCTTGTCGGCGCGGGACTTGTCGAGGTCGGCCATCGGCCCGTAGTACGGGCTGGTGGCGGCGTTGTTGACGAGCACGTCCAGCCCGCCGAGCTGCTCCAGGGTCGCGGCGACGACGAACGCGGCGGCGTCGGCGTCCGCGGCGTGGCTGGCCATGGCCAGCAGACGCGCTCCCGGCACCTCGGTTCTGATCTGGGCGGCCGTCTCGTCCAACGCCTCTTGCTTGCGGCTGGTGAGCGTGACGGCTGCCCCCTCACGCACGAGCGCGAGCGCCGTGGCGGCACCGATTCCGCGGGAGGCCCCGGTGACGATCGCGACCTTGCCGTCCAGTCCGGTGTCCATGCCCTCACCCTAGGCCGACGGCCCGCACCGGCGTCGACGGCCATCCCTGCGCCCATCCCACCGCGATCTTGGCGCACGGGCCGCAAGACTCGAACCATGCGGCTCCAGCGCCAAGATCGCCGGGGTTGGGGTGCCGGGGAGGCCCAGGGCGCGGGCGGGCAGGGCGGGGCGGCCGGCGGCGGGGCGCCCGGCGGCCGGGGCGGGGGCGCCGGTCTAGGCGACGCGGCCGGGCTTGCCGCCCTTGGCGACCACCGGCAGCCCTGCCGCCGCCCACGCCTGCATGCCGCCAGTGAGGTTGAGGACGGTGAAGCCGGCCGCACGCAGCTGCGTGGCGGCGGAGTCGGAGCGGCGGCCCGAGCGACACACGGTGACGATCGTGCGGTCCTTCGGCAGCTCGGCCTGGCGGTGGCCCACCACGGAGAGGGCCATGTGCTTGGCCTTCGGCGCGTGCCCGGCCTGCCACTCGTGCGGCTCGCGGACGTCGAGAAGCAGCGCACCGTCGGTGACCATCTGCTGAGCCGCGACCGCGTCGACCTCATCCTTCTTCTTACGGGAGAAGAGTCCCATCAAGCATCCCGTCCCTTCGTGACGTCGTAGCCGGAAGTGATCCAGTCGCTGGTGCCGCCCGTGACGTTGCGGACGTCGTAGCCCTGCCCGGCCAGCCAGGTGGCCGCGGTGAACGAGCGACCCCCCGTCTGGCAGATCAGGTAGATGGTCTCGCTCTTGGGCAGATCGGAGTGCTTGAGAGGCACCATCGCCAGCGGCATCAGCTCGGCACCTGGGACGTGGCCGGCCTCGTACTCCTGGGGCTCGCGGACGTCGACGACATACGCCCCACCGTCGGCCATCGCGGACTTGAGCTCGGACACTGTCACATGCACCTGGTACTCCTTACGACCATACGGATTCGGGGCGATGCCGACCTTCTGCTGCTCATGATGTCTGTTCAGGCGAGAGACAAGAAGAGCTTCTCGAGCTCGGGGCGCGACAGCTCGGGCTTCTCGCCCCGGTCTTCGGCGGCAGCACACTGCACGAGGCCGCTGGCCACGACCTTGAAACCGGCCCGGTCAAGAGCTCGGGACGCCGCGGCGATCTGGGTCACGACGTCGGCGCAGCCGCGACCATCCTCGATCATGGCGATGACGCCGTCGAGCTGACCGCGCACGCGGCGCAGCCGAGTTGCGACGTCGTGTGCGACGTTGGGGTCTACCTGCATGACGGCCTCCTGAGCGTGGACCATCACTATACCCCCTGGGGTATCAAGGTGCAGTGTTGACGTACACGTGCTGGGCGTGCTCCTCGGGAAGGATCACGGTGACACCCTGCCCGCGCATCTGGACGCCGAGGGCCGTCGGTTCGACGGTGACCTGCGCACCTGGCAAGGCGCCGACCCTGCGCAGCGCAGTCATCACGTCGTGGTGGGCCTGCAGCGGCTCGGCCAGGCGCCGCACGACGACCTCGGCGCGGGCCAGCGGCAAGGACGACAGCGCAACGGCGTCTACTCCCGCCGACGGGCCGGCGGAGCCGTCGTCGCGCTGCACGCCCAGCTCGGCCAGGCCCGGGATGGGGTTGCCGTAGGGCGAGACCGTCGGCGTGTCGAGGATGGAGACCAGCCGCCGCTCGACGTCGTCGGAGATCACGTGCTCCCACCGGCACGCCTCGTCGTGGACGAGCGCCCAGTCGAGCCCGATCACGTCGGTGAGCAGGCGCTCGGCCAGCCGGTGCTTGCGCATCACACGGGTGGCGTACGCCTGCCCCTCGTCGGTGAGCTCAAGGCGACGGTCGTCCCCGACGCGCAGCAGGCCGTCACGTTCCATGCGGGCCACGGTCTGGCTGACCGTGGGGCCCGACTGGTGCAGGCGTTCGGCGATACGTGCGCGCAACGCCACGACGCCCTCTTCGTGGAGCTCGAAGATCGTGCGGAGATACATCTCCGTCGTGTCGATCAGGTCGCCGCTCACGCCCGTCCACTCCCGTCCGTGCTGTCGACGGGCAGGGTAGTCGCCAGACTCAGACGGCACCGCCGCGACGCCGCACGCGGCCGCTGCCGACCAGAGCGGTCTCGCGCCCTCCCCCACAGCGAGCGCCCGGTCCTGGCCCCTCGTAGCGTCCGCGCGCATGGTCTCGGTGCTCTGGTTTCGACGTGACCTGCGACTGGCCGACAACCCTGCGCTGCTGCGCGCCGCCGCGGACGGCGACGGCCACGTCGTGCCGCTCTTCGTGCTCGACCCCGCGCTCTGGGAGCCTGCCGGCGACGTGCGCCGCGCCTACCTCAACGCGTCCCTGCGTGCCCTGGACGAGTCGATGGACGGGGCGCTACACGTGCGCCGCGGCGACCCGGTCGACGTGGTGCGCACGGTGGCCCGCAGCGCCGGAGCCACCAGCGTGCACGTCGCCGCCGACACCGGGCCCTACGGCCGCCGACGCGACAGCGCCGTGGCAGCCGCGCTGGCCGACGCCGACATCGACTTCGTGCGCACCGGCTGCGCCTACGCCGTGCCCCCGGGCGCCGTGCGCAAGCAGGACGGCGACCCGTACTCGGTGTTCACGCCGTTCAGCCGGGCCTGGCGCGCGCACGGCTGGCCCGACCCGGCTCCGCTGGCCGACCAGCTCTCCTGGGTAGGCCCGCGAGGTGGCGGCGACCCGCTCTACGACGACCCCGACCTCGGCGACCTGGCGCTGCCCGAGGCGGGCGAGGCCGCGGCGCTGCGCCGTTGGCAGACGTTCCGCGACGCCGGCGAGCAGGGTCTCGATGGCTATGCCGAGCGCCGCGACCGTCCCGACCTGGCTGGCACGAGCGTGCTGAGCCACCACCTGAAGTGGGGCGAGATCCACCCCCGCACGTTGCTGGCCGACCTCAGGTTGCGCCCCGGCCGCGGGCCCGACACGTTTCGCACCGAGCTGGCCTGGCGGGAGTTCTACGCCGACGTGCTCTGGCACCGGCCCGCGACCGCTCGGGAGTACCTGCGACCCCAGTACGCCGCCATGCAGTACGACGCCCCGAGCGGCGACTTCGACGCCTGGGCGCAGGGCCGAACCGGGTACCCGTTCGTCGACGCCGGCATGCGCCAGCTGCGCCGTGAGGGCTGGATGCACAACCGCGTGCGCATGGTGGTCGCATCGTTCCTCGTCAAAGACCTGCACGTGGAGTGGCAGCACGGCGCCCGGCACTTCATGCGCTGGCTGCGCGACGGCGACCTGGCGTCGAACTCGCACGGCTGGCAGTGGACGGCCGGGTCGGGCACGGACGCCTCGCCGTACTTCCGGGTGTTCAACCCGGTCACCCAGGGCCAGCGGTTCGACCCGGACGGGGAGTACGTGCGTCGCTACGTCCCCGAGCTGGCGCACCTGCCCGGCCGGGCGGCACACGAGCCCTGGGCCACCGATGACGGCTACGCGCACGGCTACCCGCAACGCATCGTCGACCACGCCGAGGAACGCCGCGAGGCTCTGCGCCGGCTCGAGGCGATGACGTCCGACTGAGGCCGCGGCAGTCCCCGATCGGCACGAAGACGCCGGTCGGTAGGGCAAGATGAACCGGGTGCTCGTCGTGACCGTGATCAGCCTCAAGGGTGGGGTCGGCAAGACCACCGTGACCCTCGGGCTCGCCGGTGCCGCGGCGGCGCGCGGGCTGCGCACGCTGGTGGTGGACCTCGACCCGCAGGGCAACGCCACGCTCGCGCTCGACCCGGTGTCGGCGGAGTTCACGAGCAATGACGTGCTGGCCGACGCACGCTCCGGCGTGATGGTGCAAGCCGTCACCGACTCTGCGTGGGACGACAAGATCAAGGTGGTGCCCAGCGAGCCATCCCTGGAGCACCGCAACCATCCGGTCGAGGGGCGCGGCGGCGAGCACCGGCTGCGCACGACCATGCAGGGTGTCGAGGGCTTCGACCTCGTGCTCGTCGACACCCCGCCCAGCCTGGGCGAGCTCACGAAGAACGCGCTGGCCGCCAGCGACCGCGCCGTGGTGGTGGCCGAGCCGACCGCGTTCTCGCTCACCGGGGCGCAGCAGGCCCTCACCGCCGTCGACGTCGTGCGCAGCGGCTTCAACCTGCGCCTGCGTCCGGCCGGCATCGTCGTCAACCGCTACCGCGCCCGCTCAGCCGAGCACCGCTACCGCCACGCCGAGCTGGTGAGCGCCTACGGGCCCCTGGTGCTCGAACCGGTGCTGCCCGAGCGCTCGGCCGTCGACGCAGCCGCCGGCGCCCACGTACCAGTCCAGCGCTGGCCATCGCCGGGCGCCCGCGAGATCGCCCGCGCGATGAGCACCCACCTCACCACGGTCGTCGCCTCGGCGTCCGGACCCGACGCCCCGCTGACGAAGGGACTCCGCGGATGAGCCACGCCCCCACCCCGCAGCCCCGGCCGGCGTTGCGCAAAGCAGCCGACGGGTCCGTGCACCCGGCCTCGGCTGTGCTGAGCTCGCTCGCCGTGACCGTCCCGTCGCCCGGCGAGTCCGGCAAGCAGGGGGGCAAGAAGGCGAAGAAGAACGGCAAGCCCAAGAAGGCCGCGCCCGTCGAGGTGGTCGCCCTCGAGGTCGAGCTGCCCAAGCCGGTACGCAAGGCGCTGCGCAAGCGTGCCGCCGAGTACGGCTGGACCGCCGAAGAAGCCGCCGCCCAGGTGCTGCGAGTCTGGGCGGACAACTGAGCGTCCAGTCCCGCGAGGTGCTGCGGGTGTGGCAGGTGCCCTACACCGATCCGGACGCCCGGGTGCTCGTCGACGCCGTCCAGCAGGAGTACGTGGCCCGCTACGGCGGACCGGACGAGACCCCGCTGGCGGCGACCGACTTCGACCCGCCTGCAGGCGTGTTCCTGCTCGGCGCTCTGGACGCCGCGCCGGTGGCGTGCGGCGGGATTCGAAGGGTCGACGGCGACACCGCCGAGATCAAGCGGATGTACGTCGCGCCGGCCGCGCGCCGCCGGGGGTTGGCGCGGGCGATGCTCGCCCGGCTGGAGGCGGCGGCCCGCGACGCCGGATACGCCCGGCTCGTGCTCGAGTCGGGCAACGCCCAGCCCGAGGCGCTCGCGCTGTACCGGTCGTCCGGCTATGACCCGGTCACCCCGTACGGCTTCTACCGGTGCCACACCGAGGCCAACTCGCTCGGGCGAGCGCTGTGAGCGCGCCACGCACCGAATTGAGTGGCGCGTGGGGCCGCGCGGATCTAGCGTTCTGCGTACACAAGAAGGGAGGTGGTCCGGTAGTGAGTATTCGCTGGACATGTGAGGTGGCTTCCAGCTAGCCGCCCGGTTCTTCCGGACGACTCCTTCGGATGTCGTGCAGCCGAGCGGCTGGCGAATCCCCTGGTAGTCACCCGATCCGCGGGCCCCGAGCCGTCCACTCGGGCTCCACCGGCACACGTCGATGGGTAAGACGCCCGCGGATCGCCCACGCCCCGGTCAGGGCTGAAGCCGGGTGAGCGTCCAGCCGTCGCCGTGGCGCGCGTAGCGCAGGCGGTCGTGAAGCCGAGCGGGCTGTCCCTGCCACAGCTCGATCGTGTCGGGGACGACGCGAAAGCCGCCCCAGAAGTCGGGCAGCGGAACGGGCTCGGACGCCGGGAACCGCTCGTTCAGCTCGGCCAGTCGGGACCGCAACGCCTCGCGCGACTCGACGGCCTGCGACTGGCGGCTCACCCACGCCCCCAGCTGCGACTCGCGCGGACGCACCGCCCAGTACTGCGCCGCCACCGCACGGTCGACCGGCTCGGCGTGACCGGTGACGCAGACCTGTCGCGACATGGCGAACCAGCCGAAGCACAGCGCGGCAGACGGGTTGGCGCGCAGCGCCCGGGCCTTGGCCGAGCCCAGGTTCGTGTAGAAGACGAAACCGGTGTCGTCCAGCTCCTTGAGCAGGACGTGCCGGCTGCTCGGCCGTCCGTCGGCGTCGACGGTCGACACGACCATCGCGTTCGGCTCCGGCAGACCCGCGGCGGCGGCTTCGGCC
Organism: uncultured Actinomycetota bacterium; assembly: GCA_963714455.1. Taxonomy (GTDB): domain Bacteria; phylum Actinomycetota; class Actinomycetes; order Jiangellales; family Jiangellaceae; genus CAVQGZ01. The sequence continues at coordinate 28,223 of CAVQON010000002.1, read as the reverse complement.
AGCCACCGCCGGAACTGTACGAACGGCGAGGCCGCCACGTCCGCCTCGCGCAGCGGGCCGGGCACGTAGCGCACCCGCATGGCGGCCAGGTCGGGGGGCGGTGCCGAGGACGCTGCGGGCACCTCGAAGTCGGACATGGGGCAAGCCTGGCAGCAGGGCCGCGGCGGGTGGAGGTGACCCCGGGCACGGGCTGGGGCAAGATACCGGCCCAACGAGGTCGGCGACGCTGTCGGCCTGCTGCTCACTCACATGCAGGACGGAGTCACCGTGACCGAGGTGAAGCCAGGCCTTGAGGGCGTCGTCGCCTTCGACACCGAGATCGCCGAGCCCGACAAAGAGGGCAGCGCGCTGCGCTACCGCGGCGTCGACATCGAGACGATCGTCGGGCACATCCCCTTCGAGAACGTCTGGGGGCTTCTCGTCGACGGCGCCTACGACCCCGGCCTGCCGCCGGCCGAGCCGTTCCCGATCCCCGTGCACTCCGGTGACGTGCGCGTGGACGTGCAGAGCGCGCTGACCATGCTGGCCCCGGCCTGGGGCTTCCAGCCGCTGCTCGACATCTCCGACGAGGCGGCCCGCGACGACCTCTCCCGCGCCGCCGTCATGGCGCTGTCGTTCGTCGCGCAGTCCGCCCGCGGCATCGGCCTGCCGATGGTGCCGCAGCGCGAGATCGACAAGGCCCACAGCATCGTCGAACGGTTCATGATCCGCTGGCGCGGCGACCCCGACCCGCGCCACACGCGGGCGATCGACGCCTACTTCGCCTCGGCGGCCGAGCACGGCATGAACGCCTCGACGTTCACCGCCCGGGTCATCGCCTCCACCGGCGCCGACGTCGCCGCCGCGCTGTCGGGTGCCGTCGGCGCGATGAGCGGGCCGTTGCACGGTGGCGCGCCCTCGCGCGTGCTCGCGATCATCGAAGAGATCGAGCGCACCGGCGACCCCGACGGGTACGTCACCCGCGTGCTCGACAACCACGAGCGCCTCATGGGCTTCGGCCACCGCGTCTACCGCGCCGAAGACCCGCGCGCCCGCACCCTGCGCCGGGTGGCCCGCGAGCTGGACGCGCCGCGCTACGCCGTGGCCGAGGCCTTCGAGAAGTCGGCCCTGGCGGCACTGGCCGAGCGCTACCCCGACCGGGTGCTGGCGACGAACGTGGAGTTCTGGGCCGCCATCGTGCTCGACTTCGCCGAGGTCCCGGCGCACATGTTCACCGCGATGTTCACCTGTGCGCGCACGGCGGGCTGGAGCGCGCACATCATGGAGCAGAAGCGCATGGGCAAGCTCATCCGGCCGTCCGCGCGCTACGTGGGGCCCCCGCCGCGGCAGCCGGACGAGGTCGAGGGCTGGAACCCCGTCTGGGCGAAGTCGCTGTACTGACCCTGCCCGGGGAGGGGCGGCACCCGCGGCTGGCACAATCGACGTGCACGACGCGTCGGCGTGACCCGACGGGGCTCGTGCTGCCGTCTCGACGCACGACCCCAGGAGTCCTCATGCCCGACGCCGCCACTGCGGCCAGCATCGTCATCCCCGCCGACCTCAAGCCCGCCGACGGGCGGTTCGGCTGCGGCCCCTCCAAGGTGCGCAGCGAGGCCCTGGGCGCCCTGGCGACGTCCGGGTCGCACGTGATGGGCACGAGCCACCGCCAGGCGCCGGTGAAGTCGCTGGTCCGCCGAGTCCAGGAAGGCTTGGCCGCCCTGTTCGACCTGCCCGAGGGCTACGAGGTGGTGCTCGGCAACGGCGGGGCGACCGCCTTCTGGGACATCGCCGCCTTCGGCCTGGTGCGTGAGCGCGCCCAGCACCTCGCGTTCGGCGAGTTCTCGTCCAAGTTCGCGAAGGTCACCGCGGCCGCGCCCTTCTTGGGCGACCCGACCGTCGTCAAGGGCGACCCCGGCACGCTGCCGACACCGGTCGCCGAGGCGGGCGTCGACGTCTACGCGTGGGCGCACAACGAGACATCCACGGGCGTCATGGCTCCGGTGCGTCGGGTGCAGGGCGCGGACGACGACGCCCTCGTGCTGGTCGACGCCACCAGCGGCGCCGGCGGGTTGCCGGTCGACGTCAGCCAGGCCGACGCCTACTACTTCGCGCCGCAGAAGAGCTTCGCCTCCGACGGCGGGCTCTGGGTCGCGCTGATGTCGCCGGCTGCGCTGGCCCGGGTCGAGCAGATCAGCGCCTCCGGCCGGTGGGTGCCCGACTTCTTCTCCCTGCCCACCGCGATCGACAACTCGCGCAAGAACCAGACCTACAACACCCCCGCGATCGCCACGCTGTTCTTGTTCGCCGAGCAGCTGGACTGGATGAACGGCAACGGCGGGCTGGAGTTCGCCACCGCCCGCAGCGCCGACTCCGCGACGCGGCTCTACGGATGGGCCGAGGCGACCGACTACACGACGCCGTTCGTCGCCGACCCCGCTGCACGCTCCCAGGTGGTCGCGACGATCGACTTCGCCGACTCGGTCGACGCCTCGGCAGTGGCGGCGACCCTGCGCGCCAACGGCGTCGTCGACACCGAGCCCTACCGCAAGCTGGGCCGCAACCAGCTGCGGGTGGCGATGTTCCCGGCCATCGACCCCGACGACATCGAGGCGCTCACCGGCTGCATCGACTACGTGGTCGGACAGCTGCGCTGACGAACGCTCCGGACTCCCAGCCACGGCTGGTTCGCGACCGCACCACGCTGTCGCTGTACGGCATCTTCGCCGTCTGGGGGTGGTTCCTGTACGCCTTCAACCCGTCGGTGCCACTGATCGGCGACGACCTGGGCGTGTCCAGCGCTGTCGCCGGCCTGCACGGCACGGCGCTCGCGGTCGGCACCGTCATCGCCGGACTGGGGAACCCGGCGGCGGTGCGTCGCTGGGGTCGTCGCGGGACGGTCTACCTCGGTGTCGGCGTCGTCGTCCTCGGGGTGGCGCTGATCACCGCGAGCGGGGCGCTGTGGGGCACGCTCAGCGGAGCGACGCTGGCCGGGTGCGGCGGCACCTTGCTCATCAACGTCGCCAACGCCGCCCTCAGCGAGCGGCACGGCCGGGCGGCCAGCGCTGCGATCACCGAGGCCAACGGCCTGGGCGCGCTCGTCGGCGCCATCGCCCCGTTCACCCTCGGCGTGCTGATCGCCGCCGGGGCGGGGTGGCAGCCGGCGCTGCTGGTGGTCGTCGTGCTGCTGGCCGGCGTGGTCGTGGCCATGCCGGTGCTCGCGCCGCCGTCGGGCGGCACCCCGAACCGGGGTCGGGCCGCCGCGCTGCCCATCAAGTACTGGTGGGCGTGGGGCGTGCTCGTCGCGCTCATCGCGGTGGAGTTCAGCTACTCGGTGTGGGCCACCACGCTCGTGGCCGAACGCACCGGGGCACCGGTCGGCACGGCGACCGGCACGTTGACGGTGCTCATCCTGTGCCTGGGCACCGGTCGCGTCCTGGGGGCCCGCCTCGCGCTTCGCTTCCCGGCCGGGACCCTGCTGATGGCCTCGCTGGTCGTCACGTTGGCCGGCTGGCTCGTGCTGTGGACGTCGACGTCCGTCGCGATCGCCGTGGTCGGGCTGGGCATCAGCGGGTTCGGCATGGCCCTGCACTTTCCCCTGGGCGTCTCCCGGTCGCTGGAGGCCGCCGCCGGGCAGACCGACGTCGCGTCCGGACGCATCGCCATCGGGGCCGGGCTGGCGATCGGGCTGGCCCCGTTCGTGCTCGGGGCCCTCACCGACGCCGTGGGTGTCGTCTGGGCCTTCTTGGTGGTGCCGGTGCTGCTGGGAGCAGCAGCGTTGCTGCTGGTGGGCGGACGGCTCAGCGCCCAGCGGGCGGCTGCCTGAAGGCCATCCGGGCCAGCACGCCGTGGCGGGGACGTCCGCCTTCGCCGGCCCCCAGCTCGCTGTGCACAAGCAGCGCCTCGTCGCACCGCCACCGCGGCGGGTCGTCCAGCGTCAGGGCCGCCAGCACGTCGGTGACGTCGCGGGGCGGCGCTGCCCGGGCGAGCGTGACGTGCGGACGAAACCTCGCCTGCGGCGCCAGGTCGTCGCGGGCGAGCCCGACGCGTCGCCCAGCGGCGCGGCACGACGCGGCGAGACGGGCGATCTCCTCGGTGCCCTCGGCCAGCCCCGCGTAGAGCACCCGTGCGCGGCGCACCGAGCCGAACGTGGCGGGGGCGCCGAGCTGTAGCTGGATCGGCGACGTCCGTCCCCCGGCGCGGCGAAGGCGTTCGCAGAGGTCGTCGACGCGCGGCTCCGGCACCTCGCCGAAGAACGCGAGCGTGAGGTGCCACTGCTCCGGCGACACCCACCGCAGCGTCGGGTCGACGGCGCGAGCCTGCGCCACGGCGAGCGCCAGGCGCTCGATGACCGGCGCCGGCAGGGCGAGGGCGGCGAAGAGTCGCACACGCCGCAGTGTGGACGACGGCGCCCGGCTCGGGGCCCGAAGCGTCGTCGCGGCGTTACGCTCGGCACGGTGAGCGCTCCGCAGGTGCCCCCGAACAAGCCGGTCGACGTCGACGGCGTGCAGTCGGTGCTGGTCGGCACCATCGCGTGGGTCGTCGCCTTCGTCGTGCTGCTGTTCTTTCGGGACGAGCTGGCCGAGTCGGGACGCTCGTGGTGGCTCTGGACGGCCCTGGCCGGCGCCGGGCTCGGCCTGATCGGCTACGAGTACGCCCGCCGCCGCCGCGACGCGATCGCCCGGGTGCGCCGGTACCAGGACGAGAATCCCGGCGACGCCACGCAGCCCTAGAAGAGCAGGTCAGACTCCGTGTCGTAGACCAGCAACGGGCGTTCGTTGGCTCGTTGCGCCGGGGCGGCGATCTGCGAGTGGGCTCCGCAGCCGTGCTCGAACGCGACCACCTGGCCGTCGTCGGGAGCCATCGCGTTGGCGCAGACCCCGAACACGCCGGCAAGTGGGCCGCTCAGCGGCACCAAGAACCCGCACGTGCGGCACGGCTTCGGTGCGGCGGTGGCGATGTCGGCGCCCGGTCCGGCGTCGGAGGTGTACCAGCGCTGGGCTGCCTCGTCCTGCCCCGCGACCGAGAGGACGCGGGAGCGGGTGAGGCCGAGGTCGACGACCAGGTCGGCCAGCGCCTCGACAGGCTCGTCCAGCAGGCTCGCGGCGCCGTCGACGTCCTCGAAGCCGGCGAGCAGCCGCGGGTCGTCGGCGGCGGTCGGCAGGATCGCGCCCGGCGCGAGGTCGCCCGGCTCGACACGCTGCGACCAGGGCACCCACTCCGGGGAGACCAGCGCGTCGTCCCCGGCGATGAGCACGACGTCGTTGATGGTCGGCGTCCGCCCGCGCGGGACGCGGGTGAGCGTCACCGCCCACTGCCAGCCGCGGTAGCCGGGCAGCCGGCAGTCGAACAGGTGGGTGAGCAGGCGCTCACCCTCGGCGAGGGCACCGATCGCGTCGCCGACGGAGTCCGCGCTGCCCGCCACCTCGACGGCGGCGCCACGCGCCAGGTCGACAGCGGCCAGGCAGATCGCATCCGGCTTCGGCGTGGCCATCAGCCCTCGATGTCGTCCGCGACGACGCGCAGCAGCGTGGCGACCTTGCCGCTGGACTTCTTGTCGGGGTGGCGACCTCGGCGGTAGGAGTTCGACAGCCCGTCCAGCAGCTTGATCAGGTCTTCGACGATCACCGCCATCTCCTCCGGCGGCTTGCGCATCGACGCTGCCACCGACGGGACGGGGTCGAGGATGCGCACCGACAGGGCCTGCTCGCCGCGGCGTCCGTCGACGATGCCGAACTCGACGCGCTGACCGTTCTTGAGCTCGCTGACGCCGGCAGGCAACGCCGACGCGTGGACGAAGACGTCACCGCCCTCGTCGCTGGCGAGAAAGCCGAAGCCCTTCTCGATGTCGAACCACTTCACCTTGCCGGTAGGCACGTGCAGACCTCGCGAGACGTGTCGTGGAGGCACACGGGACGGCCCCCTGATCGTGAACAAAGCAGCAGCGTACGGCCCGGGTGCCCCTGACGACGAATCACTTGTCGGCGCGCTCGTACTCTGGTCGGCGTGACGACTGCACCGGTGCCGGACGAGGGCGCCTCGACGCCGGACGACACGGCGTCGGGCGCGGGCACCGGTCGGCCCGCCCGCGAGCAGCGCAGCCTCGACGTGGCCCTGAAGGTCGGGGGTGTGCTCGTGCTCGTCGGGCTGCTCACGATGGTGGTGCTGCTGGTCGAGTACTTCGTCGGGGCCGAGCTGCCGGGAACCTGGGCGTACGTGGTCGCGATGCTCGCTCCGCTGGGGTTCGGGCTGATCCTGATCGCCCTCGTCGTCGTGGCGGTGCGCCGCCGTCGGGCGACGCTCTCCGAGGAGTCCGGGCCGACCACCGCGCCGTAGCCCGGCTCCCCCGACGCCGCCCTGATGCGCAGGTGAGGGGCACGCGCGTAACGTGACTCGGATGCCCGAGGCACCGCTGCCGCGTTCGCTCGCCGACGAGCTGCGCGCCCGCAGCGACGCCGATCTCGTGATGCTGCTCCGGGCCCGACCCGACCTGACGGCCCCGGTACCGAGCGACGTCGGCCAGCTGGCCGTGCGGGCGACCACCCGGGCGTCCGTGGCGCGTGCCCTGGACCGCCTCGACCGGGCGGCCCTCGGTGTCGTCGAGGCGCTGGTGCTGCTGGACGAGCCCACCACCGTCAAGGCCGTCGGGGCGTTGATGCCGTTCCAGCCGGACACCACCGCGTCACTGGTCAACCGGCTGCGGTCCCTGGCACTCGTGTGGGGCACCGACGACGAGCTGCGGCTGGTGCGGGTGGTACGCGACGTGGTGGGTCCGCAGGTCGCCGGGCTGGGCCCGCCGGTGCGTGCGCTGCTCACCGGGCTGCCCGGTGACCGACTTGGCTCGCTGGCGGCCGACCTCGGCATGCCGCCGAGCCGTGAGCACGCCGCCATGGCCGCTCGGGTGGCCGAGCGGCTGACCGACCCCGCCTACCTCGACAGCGCGCTCGCGGCGGTCGGCGCCGAGGCCGAGTCGCTCGTGCGGCGCCTCGCCCACGGGCCGCCGTCCGGACGGGTCGAGAACGCGTTGCGACCGGTGACGCTGGCGAAGTCCCGCACGCCGGTGGACAGGCTGCTGACCCGGGGACTGGTGATCCCGACGGACTCCGGCACCGTCGTGCTGCCCCGGGAGGTGGGTCTGCACCTGCGCGGCGGCCGGCTGCACGTCGGCGGGCTGGACCGACCCGATCCCGAGCTCGCTGCCCACGACGTCACGCTCGTGGACCGTCTCGGTGCCGGGACGGCCGCCGAGCTCGTCCGCTCGGTGGAGATGGTCGCCGAGGCGTGGGCCGACGACCCGCCGGGCGTGCTGCGCGCCGGCGGGCTCGGCGTCCGCGAGCTGCGACGCACGGCTGCGCTGCTCGATGGTGACGTCGGCGCGACGGTCAGGGCTATCGAGGTGGCCTTCGTCGCCGGCCTCGTGGCCGCTGACAGCACCGGGTCGCACTGGCTGCCCACCACCTCGTTCGACACGTGGCTGCGCTCCGAGCCGGCTGCCCGGTGGGTCGCGCTGGCCAGCGCCTGGCTGGGCGGCAGCCGCGTGCCCACGCTGGCGGTGCCGCGCGACGACCGCGAGAAGCCGCCGGCTGCGCTGTCCGACGAGCTCGACCGCCCCGGCGCCCCGGAGCTTCGTGGACTGTCCTTGGGGCTGCTCGGGTCGCTGCCTCCGGGCAGCAGCATGGACGTGGACGACGTGCTGTCGGTCGTGGCCTGGCACCGACCCCGCCGGTCAGGACCCGCCCGCGACGCCCTCGTGCGATGGTCGCTCGACGAGGCCCACGCGTACGGGTTGCTGGCCCGCGGAGCCGTGACCAGCGCCGCGCGGCTGCTGTTCGCCGGTGACCTCGCCGGGGCCGAAGAAGCCATGGCCGCGCTGCTGCCCCTCCCCCTGGACCACGTGCTGCTGCAGGCCGACCTCACCGCGATCGCCCCGGGTCCGCTCGAACCGCCCCTCGCCCGCGAGATGGCGTTGCTCGCCACGGTCGAGTCGACCGGTGGCGCGACCGTGTACCGGTTCACCGAGGCCTCGGTGCGCCGCGCCCTGGAGGCGGGACGCACCTCGGCCGACATCACCTCGTTCCTCACCTCGGTCTCGCGCACCCCCGTCCCGCAGCCGCTGACGTACCTGGTGGACGACGTCGCCCGTCGCTACGGCCTCGTGCGGGTCGGGGCCGCCCCGGCGCTGATCACGTGCGAAGACCCGGCGCTGCTCGACCAGATCGTCGGGGAGCCGCGAGTCATGGCGTTGTCTGCTCGACGGCTCGCGCCGACCGTGGCCTCGGTGGCTGCGAGCCCGTCGGTGGTGCTGGAGCTGCTGCAGTCCCTCGGTATGCATCCCTCTGCCGACGCGATCGATGCATCGGGCGGCCGGGCCCGGCACCGCGCGCCCGCGCGAGGCAAGCCACGGCCCCTGCGGTCAGACCGGCCGGCACCCAGCGAGGCGACCCTGGAGGCGTCGGTGCGTGCGATCCGGGCCGGTGACCGGGGCGTCGTGCACCGTCCGGCCGACGCCAGCACTGCCCTGCGCTCGACGGCGTCCACCGACGTGCTCGACTCGCTCGCCCTGGCCATCGAGGCGGGCGGAAGCGTGTGGATCGGCTACGTCGACAACCACGGCACCACGACGCAGCGGGTCGTCGACCCGATCAGCCTGGATGCCGGCTGGCTCAGCGCGTTCGACCACCGCAGCGAGCAGGTGCGCACCTTCGCGGTGCACCGCATCAGCGCCGTGGCCGCCGTCGGGGGCGGCTGAGGGGCACCCCGGCGCGTCAGTAGGGTCACGCTCATGGTGATCAAGGCCCCCGCCGACCCGCTCGCGACGTTCCATCCCGACCTTTTCGCCGACACCGTGACGCTGGTGACCGGCGGTGCAACCGGCATCGGACGCGCGACTGCCGAGGGCTTCGCCCGGCTCGGGTCCGACCTGGTGCTGGCCGGACGGCGGGCCGACCTGCTCGAGTCGGCGGCCGACGACCTGCGTGAACGCTACGGGCGTCGAGTGCTGACGGTGCCGACGAACATCCGCGAGCCCGACTCCGTCGAGGCGCTGCGCGACGCCGCCTACGCGGAGTTCGGACGCGTCGACGCGCTGGTCAACAACGCCGGCGGCCAGTTCCCGACGCTGCCGTCCCAGCTGAGCGACAACGGCTGGCGCTCGGTGGTCGACCTGAACCTCAACGGCACCTGGACGATGATCAACCGGTTCATGACGCCGATGGTCGAGGCCGGCGGCGGCTCGATCGTCACGATGGTGCACACCTACGTCTTCGAGCGTGGGTCGCGGTTCTTCGTGCACTCCGGGGCAGCGCGGGCGGGTGTGCTGTCGCTGACGCGGACGATGGCCTCGTTCCTGGCCCCGCACGGCGTGACGGTGAACGCCATCGCGCCCGGGCTGATCGACACGTCCGGCATGCGCGAGCACGAGGGCGAGGTCGTGAGCGCTCTCGACATCGACGCCATGGCCGAGCTGGGCCTGAAGTCGACCCGACGCATGGGCACCGTGGACGAGGTGGCCGCCGGCATCATCTGGCTCGCCAGCCCGGCGTCGCGCTACGTCACCGGCACGGTGACCGTCGTGGACGGCGGCCTCGTGCTGGACAACTGGCCCGACCCCTGGGAGCGCGACGCCTTCTGAGCCAGTCCCCCCCGGTCCAGCCCCGCCGCCCCTCGCCCCGCCCCCCGGTCCCCCGGTCCCGCCGCCCCTCGCGCCGCCCCCCGGTCCCGCCGCCGATCTTGGCGATACGGCCGCATCCGCTCGGCCATGCGGCCGAGGCGCCAAGATCACGGGCAGAAGGCGAGCCTGGGGCGGGCGGGGCCGGCAGCAGGCGGGCAGGCGGCAGGCGGCCCGGGCCGCGCCTACAGGGCCAGGTAGGCGATGCCGGCTGCGTAGGTGACGATCAGCAGGACGCCCTCCGGGCGCGAGAGCGACATCTTGCGGCCCAGTGCCGCAGCGGCAAGCACGACCAGGGTGGCCATCACCAGGGCGCCGTCGCGCAGGGTGGGGGTGGCCGCCGTCCCGGCCGCGCCGGCCAGCGTCGCTACCCCGCCGACGAGCAGGCTGTTGGCCAGGTTGCTGCCGAGCACGTTGCCCAGCACCAGCTCGTCCTCGCCGCGACGCACCGCGGTGAGGGCCGTGACCAGCTCGGGCAGCGACGTCCCGACGGCGACGATGGCGATGCCGACCAGTCCCTCGCCGATGCCCAGCTGCTCGGCCACGCCGGTGGCCCCGACGAGAACGGCCTGCGCCGCCGCCAGCGTCAGCACGAGTCCGATCAGCGTCCGCACGACCTCTCGGCGCACGACGACCACGCCGGCGAACTGCTCCATCTCGCGCTCGAGCTCGACGTCGCCGGGCGGCTCGGGTTCGTCGCGCCCGTGCGCGAGCAGGATCCGCGCGACGAAAGCGCCTGCCACGAGCAGCAGCACCCCGAAGGGCCACGGCATGCCTGCCAGCACCCCGACGGCGAACAGCAGCGACGCCCCCAGCGCTAGCGGCACCTCGCGGGTGAGGATGCCGGAGTCGACCACCAGCGGGGACGCCGCGGCCAGTGCGGCGACACCCAGCACCAGCCCGATGTTGGCCGAGTTCGACCCGATCAGGTTGCCGTAGGCGAGCGCGCCGCGACCGTCGGTGGCAGCGAGGATCGAGACGACTGCCTCCGGCAGGCTCGTGCCGATCCCGATGAGCAGTGCACCGAGCACGACCCGCGGCAGGTTGAAGCGCTCGGCCAGCCGCGCCGATCCCACGACAGCCTGATCAGCAGCAAGGCCGATGACGACCAAGCCGCCGACGAGCAGCACGATGTCGAGGGTCACGTCGCCTTCGACGGTAGGCCGATCGGCGCGGACTGGCCCGGGTCGGACGCCCTGAGCGACACTGGGCCGGTGACCCCTCCCGCCGGCGGCCCCCTCATCGTCCAGAGCGACAAGACCCTGCTGCTCGAGATCGACCACCCCGAGGCCGAGGCGTGCCGGTTGGCGATCGCCCCGTTCGCCGAGCTGGAGCGTGCGCCCGAGCACGTGCACACCTACCGGCTCACCCCGCTGGGCCTCTGGAACGCCCGTGCCGCCGGGCACGACGCCGAGCAGGTGGTGGACGTGCTGCTGCGCTACTCGCGCTACCCCGTGCCGCATGCGCTGCTGGTCGACCTGGCCGAGACGATGGACCGGTACGGACGGCTTCGCCTCGAGCAGCACCCCACCCACGGGCTCTCGCTGCACTCCACCGACCGCGCCGTGCTGGAGGAGGTGCTGCGCAGCGCCAAGATCAAGCCCCTGGTGGGTGAGCGCATCGGCCCGGACGTCGTGGCGGTGCACCCGTCCGAGCGCGGCCAGATCAAGCAGGTGCTCATTCGGCTCGGGTGGCCGGCCGAAGACATGGCCGGCTACGTCGACGGCGAGGCCCACCCCATCACGCTGGTCGAGGACGGCTGGTCGCTGCGCGACTACCAACGCCAGGCGGCCGACGGGTTCTGGGCGGGCGGCTCGGGCGTCGTCGTGCTGCCCTGCGGCGCGGGCAAGACGATGGTGGGTGCGGCCGCGATGGCGCACGCGGAGTCGACCACGCTGATCCTGGTGACGAACACGGTCGCCGCGCGGCAGTGGAAGGACGAGCTGCTGCGGCGCACCTCGCTCACCGAGGAGGAGATCGGCGAGTACTCCGGCCAGCGCAAAGAGATCCGCCCGGTCACGATCGCCACGTACCAGGTGATGACGACGAAGCGGAAGGGCTCCTACGCCCACCTCGAGCTGTTCGAGGCGCGCGACTGGGGGTTGATCGTCTACGACGAGGTGCACCTGCTGCCCGCGCCGATCTTTCGGATGACGGCTGACCTGCAGGCACGGCGACGCCTCGGGCTCACCGCGACCCTCGTGCGCGAGGACGGGCGCGAGGACGACGTGTTCACCCTGATCGGGCCGAAGCGCTACGACGCTCCGTGGCGTGAGATCGAGGCACAGGGCTGGATCGCGCCGGCCGACTGCGTCGAGGTGCGGGTGACCCTGACCGACTCCGAGCGGCTGGGCTACGCCACCGCCGAGCCGGAGGAGCGCTACCGCATCGCGGCCACCGCGGCGTCCAAGCGGGCGGTGGTGGGCAAGATCGTGGCCGACCATGCCGGCGAGCAGACCCTGGTGATCGGCCAGTACCTCGACCAGCTCGAAGACCTGGCCGAGCGGCTCGGGGCGCCCCTGATCACCGGGGCGACGACGGTGCCGGAGCGCCAGCGGTTGTTCGACGGCTTCCGTACCGGCGAGATCACCCTGCTGGTGGTGTCGAAGGTGGCCAACTTCTCCCTCGACCTGCCCGATGCGACCATTGCCGTCCAGGTGTCGGGCACGTTCGGGTCGCGCCAGGAGGAGGCCCAGCGACTCGGTCGGCTGCTGCGACCCAAGTCCGACGGGCGCTCCGCCCGCTTCTACACCGTCGTGTCGCGCGACACCCTCGACACCGACTACGCCCAGCACCGGCAGCGGTTCTTGGCCGAGCAGGGCTACGCGTACCGCATCGTCGACGCCGAGGACGTGATGACCGACCGCGTCGACTGACCCGGCCTCCTCGGCTGGCATACCAGGCGACGCATCGTAATGCGATTAGCCGCGCATCATGATGCTACCGTGGCGCTCGTGCGTACCACGGTGAGCCTGGACGACGACGTCGCCGCCGAGGTGGCCCGGCTTCGGCGAGAGCTGGGCGTCGGGCTGAGTGAGGCCATCAACCGGCTGGCCCGCGCCGGGCTGTCCACCACGCAGCCGTCCGTGGTCTACGAGCACCGAAGTGTCGACCTCGGCGCAAAGGTCGACGTCACGAACGTCGGCGAGGTTCTCGACCTGCTGGACGAGCACTGATGTTGCTCGACGCGAACATCCTGCTGTACGCCGTCGACCGGTCGAGCCCCCACCATCAGGTTGCCGCGCGATGGCTCACGTCCACTCTCTCGTCGGGCACGCGAGTCGGGCTTGCGTGGCAGACGATCGGGGCGTTCGTCCGCATCGTGACGCACCCACGGGTGATGGCTCGGCCGCTCTCGGGCGCGGACGCCTGGTCCTTCGTCGACGGGTGGCTGAGCCTGGACAACGTCTGGGTGCCCACGACGACACAGCGGACGACGGGGATCCTGGGCCGACTGGTCACCGACCTGGGAGTGACCGGCAACCTGATCACGGATGCCCAGCTGGCCGCGACCGCCATCGAGCACGGCGTGGTGCTCGTGTCCGCCGACAGCGACTTCGCGCGGTTCCCCGACGTGCGATGGCTGAACCCGCTCACGCAGGCGCGGGAACAGTAGCCCCGGGCTCGTGGCCGGTGCGCTTGCCGCGGTCGTCCACGAGCCACACCTTGCGGCGCCCGTAGACGACCCACTCCCCGTCGTCGTCCAAGCCGGTGACCAGCGCTGTCTCTTCGTCGATGCCGACCGTCGCGACTCCGTCGGGGGTGCTGGAGACGCGCCGCAGGATGGGTGAGGGCATCCACGCCCCGAACCGGTCGAAGTGCGGGATCACCCGCCACTGCGGGAACAGGTCGAGGCCTGGCTCGCCGCCCAGCCCCCAGTTGCGCGAGGACGGGGCCCAGCTGGTGATCGCCATCGCGCCGGCCGAGCAGCCGGCAAGGGCTGCCCCGTTGCGCCACGCCGCGAGGATCGCCCGCCACAGCGCCGTGTCGCGCAGCGTCGTAGCCAGGTAGCTGGGGTTGCCGCCGGAGAGGTAGATCAGGCCCGCGCCCGCTACCTGGCCTGCGAGGTCGGGGTCGTCGGCGTCGTGGCGGTCCCGGGCGACAATGGCTACCTGCTCGGCCCCGAGCCGCTCGGCCTGGTCGGCGCCCAGCGCCAGCCAGCGTGCGAGCACGTGCTCGCCTTCGGGCGCGGCCGCGGTGGGTATCTGCACGTAGCGGGGCGGACGTCCGGCGAGCAGGCGTCCTTCGAGCTCGGTCATGGCCTCCAGGTACTCCCCGGAGCCGACCAGCGCCACGGGCCCGGGCGCACCCGGCTCCTGAGGCGCGTCGGCTGGCATGCCCGCCACCCTAGGGCCGGGCTACAGCTCGCGCCGCTTCGCCAGGGCCGTCGCCCCGACGAGCGCTGTCGCTGTCGCCGCGACGCTGACGGCCACTGCCGGCAGGTAGTCGCTCGCGACAGCCGCCTCGGCCGCCAACGCCGACGGTGCCCCGACCAGGTGGCTGGGCAGCCACTCGCTGATCTGCGGGATCAGACCGAGCAGCGCCATGGCGAGCAGCAGGCCCACCGACACCGCCGTCACCCCGACGCTGGCCCGGACGAATCCGGCGACGAGCGCCACGACGGCCACGGCGAAGGCCAGGTAGACCACCCATGCACCCCAGCCGACGAGCATCGCGGTGACCGGCAACGGCCCGATGAGCAGCACCGTCTCGTAGATCGCGGCGAGCAGCCCGACCGTCCAGGCTGCGGCCGCAGCAAGGCTGGTGGCGGCCCAGCGCGGCACGATCCACGACGCCGGTGACTTCTGCCGCGTCCGGTAGAACGCCGACAGCCCGGGGCGCGCATCGACCGCGAGTGCCAATGACGCCAGGGCGGCCACCACGATGATGCCGATCTGGCTGACGTTGCCGATGTACTGGATGATGCCGTCCGCGGGCACGGGCTCGGGCAGGTCGACGGCCAGGCCGAGGTCGTCGCTCTGGCTGGCGAGGCTGATGATCTCGGGAAGGTAGGCCGCGGTGAGCGGACCGAGCAGGCCGAAGAAGGCGAACGCCATGACCAGGATGAGGAGTCGGTACGTGCGCCACAGGCGCAGCCACTCGAGCCGGACGATGCTCATGCCGCACCCTCAGCCGGCCCGGTGAGGGCCAGGAACGCCGCCTCGAGGTCGGCCTCCTCAGGTTGCACCGACACGACCCGCGCGTCGACCGCGGCTGCCGCGGCGACGATGCCCCGCTCGCCGTCCTCGACCGTGCGCGTGCGGACGCGGAGCGCCCCGGCACCCAGGTCGTCGCAGCCCTCGACCCAGTCGGTGCCGGAGAGCCGAGCGAGCAGGGGTTGGACGCTGCCGCGCATCCGCACCACCCAGGTGGGCCGCAGGTAGCGGTCGAGCAGCGTCTGCACCGGCCCCTGGTAGACCAGCTCACCGGCGCGCAGCACGCCGACCACGTCGGCCACCCGCTGCACGTCGGCCAGGATGTGGCTCGACAGCATCACCGTCGCCCGTTCGCTCCAGGCGGCGATCAGGTCGAGGACGGCGGCGCGTCCGCCGGGGTCGAGCGCGGACGACGGCTCGTCCAGCAGCACCAGCTCAGGATCGGTGACGCTGGCCGCGGCAAGGGCCAGCCGCTGGGTCATCCCGCGGGAGAAGCCGCCCACGCGCCGGTCGGCCGCGTCGGCGAGACCCACCCGTGCGAGCTCGGACGCCACGCGTGCGGGCGAGGCGTCGACGCCCACCAGAGTGGCGGACAGCGCTACGACCTCGGTTGCGGTGAGCCAACGTTCGAACTCCGGGACGTCCGGCACGAGGCCGACGTGCTGGCGGTCGACGTCGAGCTCGATCGCGCCGGAGTCGACGCTTCGCAGCCCGGTGAGCATGCCGATGAGGGTCGTCTTGCCTGCCCCGTTCGGGCCGACGAGGCCGTAGACGACGCCGCGCGGCACCTCGATGTCGACGCCGAGAACGCCTTGACCGGGTCCGTAGGCGCGCACCAGGCCTCGCGTGCGCAGGATCGGGGTGGCCTCAGCGGTCACGGTCTCGTCCCACGAGCAGGTACACGATGCCGCCGACGGGGATGGACACGACCGCGAGGATGACCCAGGCCCACTTGGGCAGGTGCTTCACCGAGTCCGACCGCACGATGTCGACGACGACCCACGTCACGAACCCCAGCGCCAGCAAGAAGAGTGGGGCGAGTGCCCAGGCTGTGGTCCCGGTCTGCTCCATGCCTCCGACCTTGCCACACCCGCTCGGGCCGAGTGCGAACGGACCGGCATCGCCAGTGCCGCGGACGTCAGTGCCCGCGGGCGTCAGTGCCCGCGGACGATCACGTCCGCGAACTCGCGCCCCGGTGCGACCAGCCGAGCGTTGCGCTCGTCCGGACCGTGCGCCCAGGCGGCCGCGTGCCGTGGCGTCTTGCCGAAGGCGGCGTGGCGGGCAGCGAGGCGCCCGCGGCGCTCGTCCGGGTCGAGGTCGACCCACCACGTCTCGTCCAGCAGCGCGTGCACCTCGGGCCAGTGCAGCAGGTAGTTGCCCTCGGTGACGACCAGCGTCGCCTCATGCGGCACCTCGATAGCCCCCGCGATGGGTTCTTCGATCGTGCGACGGAACTCCGGGGCGTAGACGGGCCCCTGCTCCGAGCGCTGATGGCGCAGCCGGGTCAGCAGGGCGGCGTAGCCGGCACGGTCGAAGGTCTCCGGCGCTCCCTTTCGGTCTGCCAGGCCAGCGGCGTCGATGACGCTCTGGGCGAGGTGAAAGCCGTCCATCGGCACCAGCACCGCCCCCTCGACGGCGTCGACGACGGCCTGCGCCAGGGTCGACTTGCCGGCGCCAGGTGGACCCGCGATGCCGAGCAGACGCCGCTCGCCCCTGGCGCTCGCGGCGAGCCGGGCGAGCGCGGCGTCGGGGTCGAGCACGGGCGGCACGACATTGATTGTGCCGCAGTGCATCCAAACGTTGACTCGTCAACGAAGTAGGGGCAAGAGCGCACCACACATCCTCAGGAGGAACCATGCGCGTCAAGAAGGCCATCGCCGGAGTCACCGCCGCAGCCGCCGCACTCGCCGGCGGCGTCGCCCTCGCCGCCCCCGCCCAGGCCGCGCCCAGCGAGGCACGCGCCGACGGTGCTCGGCGTCGACGCGAGCACGGACACGCTCGGGTTCGACCAGCAACCGCTACGACTTCGACATCCTCGCGAGGCGGCCGCCGTGTGGCGGGAACCGGCTCGCTGGGCGCGTCTGGACGACCCGAAGCGCGGCGCTGACCGCTTCGCCCCGAACGACCGCGCGTTCCAGCTGCTGGTGGACCTCACCGGGCGTTGGGACGCGCAACGAGACCAAGGTCTTCAACGGCACCTGGCCGCGGCCGTGGCGCAGCGGTGACTCGATCTGACCAACGTGCTGCACTGTACCACGTCGTCGGCGGCAAGGTGGTCAGAGGCCGACGTTCCGTTCAGCAGCGCCGAGGGTGGCAACTCACCGTGCCAATGGCGGCGACATCACAGTTCAGAAGAAGTGGTTCGCCGATCGGATCAAGGACCAGGTCTCGGCGCCGTCAACCCGATCCTCATCCGCACCGACATCGGACTGCCAAGGCGAGCCACAGGTGATCCACGGGATCTGCCGCGTGCTGCGTCCCGCTCAACCGTCGGCGGCTGACCGACTAGCGGCACTGAGGGGCTCGGAGCTTCGGCTCCGGGCCCCTCAGCACGTCCCGGCTTGGCCGTGTCTGCGCGAGGCTACAGCGCGGCAGCCACCGAGTCGTCCACCAGCGAGCGCCAGGACCGCACGAGCCCCGCGTCGACGTAGGCCTTGCTCGACCGGCCCGGTCGCACCGACGACCCGACATGGAACGCCCGCACGCCCGCACGCGCCAGCCACGGCACGTCCTCGGCGCGCAGGCCGCCACCGGCGATGACGAGCGGCGCCAGCGTCGGGTCGTCCGTCACCTCGCCGCAGAGCTGGTCGACCCCGAACTCGGTCCCACGGGCTGACCCGGCGGTGAGGACGGAGTCGAGTCCAGGCAGGTCGCGTAGCGCTATGTAGGCCTTGCGGCGGCTGAGCACGTGGTCGATGGCCCGGTGGAAGGTCCACGGGGCGCCGCCGAGCCCGTCCGCCAATGCCTGGGTGAGCGAGACGTCCACCTCGAGGTCGGGTGAGACGAAGCCGAAGCTGAACCCGTCGACACCCTCGTCGGTGAGGGTCTGCGCGAGCCCGATCAGCCGGCTGAGCTCGCCGCCGGTGGACGAGTAGTCGTCGCGCAGCCGCAGCCTGACCCGGATGGGCAGGGTGCTGGCCTCGCGGAACGCGCGCACGGCGTCCAGATCTGGGGTGAGACCGCCGTCCTCGGGCCGGACGAGCACCTCGAGCCGGTCGGCACCACCGTCGGTGGCCCCCTTGGCGTCACCGGGCGTGAGGGCGACAACCTGCAGCAACGGACGAGTCACGACGTCAGGCTACGGCCCGCCATCGCCGGCCCCGGGTACGCCGACCCCCAACTCCGGCGCGGCGTCCGCGCCCAGCCAGCGGCCGCGCGTCGCGGCGGACACTTCGCGCGGAAGTTGAGGGGTTTCCAAGGGGTATACGCCTTGGAAACCCCTCAACTTCCGCCGTCACGTGATCGTTTGGCGGCGAGGCGTCCGGGCAGTCGTCAGCGGGGGGACGTCAGGTCGCGGGCTCACGCAGCGAGCGAGACCTCGGTCGCCTCGTCGCCGGCGCAGGCGACCTGCCAGCGCATCTCGGGGCGGGTGCGTCCGCGAGCGTCCGTGACCAGCTCCCAGTGCGCCACCAGCTGGCTCTGCGTGGTCTGCGTCATGGCGGTCATGGCTACCTCCTTGCCTGTCCTTCGTTCCGGATGGTTCCCGGTACAACTCAAGTGTACTACAGCATGAACAAAAGGTGAACGCCGGTTGTTCTCCGGGTTACGTAGCCGACACGCACAAGGGCGGCCCCCGAAGGGACCGCCCTGTGCGTACGGCCTACGGCCGCGAGGTAGTGCTGTGGACTAGAAGTCCATGCCGCCCATGTCGGGAGCGCCACCAGCGGCAGCGCCCTCCTTCTCGGGCTTGTCGGCGATGACCGCCTCGGTGGTGAGGAACAGCCCCGCGATGGACGCAGCGTTCTGCAGCGCCGAGCGCGTCACCTTGGCCGGGTCGATGATGCCCGCCTCGACCAGGTTCTTGTAGACGCCGGTCGCGGCGTCCAGGCCCTCGCCCACGGGGAGGTTGCGCACCTTCTCGGCCACGACCCCACCCTCGAGACCGGCGTTGATCGCGATCTGCTTGAGCGGGGCGTCGAGCGCGACGCGGACGATGTTGGCACCAGTGGCCTCGTCGCCCTCGAGCTCGAGCTTGTCGAACACGGCGGCACCGGCCTGCAGCAGCGCGACGCCACCACCGGGGACGATGCCCTCCTCGACGGCCGCCTTGGCGTTGCGGACGGCGTCCTCGATGCGGTGCTTGCGCTCCTTGAGCTCGACCTCGGTCGCCGCACCGGCCTTGATGACGGCCACGCCGCCGGCCAGCTTGGCCAGGCGCTCCTGCAGCTTCTCGCGGTCGTAGTCGGAGTCGCTCTTCTCGATCTCGGCGCGGATCTGGTTGACCCGACCCTGGATCTGCTCGGCGTCGCCGGAGCCCTCGACGATGGTCGTCTCGTCCTTGGTGACGACCACCTTGCGAGCGCGACCCAGCAGGTCGAGCCCGGTGTTCTCGAGCTTGAGGCCGACCTCTTCGCTGATGACCTGGCCGCCGGTGAGGATGGCCATGTCCTGCAGCATCGCCTTGCGGCGGTCGCCGAAGCCGGGAGCCTTGACCGAGACCGACTTGAACGTGCCGCGGATCTTGTTGACCACCAGGGTCGCCAGGGCCTCGCCCTCGACGTCCTCGGCGATGATCGCCAGCGGCTTGCCCGACTGCATGACCTTCTCCAGCAGCGGCAGCAGGTCCTTGACGTTACCGATCTTGGAGTTGACCAGGAGGATGTAGGGGTCCTCCAGCTCGGCCTCCATACGCTCGGGGTCGGTCACGAAGTAGGGCGAGATGTAGCCCTTGTCGAAGCGCATGCCCTCGGTGAGCTCGAGCTCGAGGCCGAAGGTGTTGCTCTCCTCGACGGTGATGACGCCTTCCTTGCCGACCTTGTCCATGGCCTCGGCGATCATCTCGCCGATCTGGGTGTCGGCCGCCGAGATCGAGGCGGTGGCAGCGATCTGCTCCTTGGTCTCGACCTCCTGGGCGATCTCGAGCAGCTGGTTGCTGACGGCCTCGGTGGCTGCCTCGATGCCCTTCTTCAGCGACATCGGGTTGGCGCCGGCGGCGACGTTGCGCAGGCCCTCGCGCACGAGCGCCTGGGCGAGCACGGTGGCGGTGGTGGTGCCGTCACCGGCGACGTCGTCGGTCTTCTTGGCAACTTCCTTGACGAGCTCGGCCCCGATCTTCTCCCAGGGGTCCTCGAGCTCGATCTCCTTGGCGATGGAGACACCGTCGTTGGTGATGGTGGGGGCGCCCCACTTCTTCTCCAGCACCACGTTGCGGCCCTTGGGGCCGAGGGTCACCTTGACGGCGTCGGCGAGGACGTTCATCCCCCGCTCGAGGCCGCGACGGGCTTCCTCGTCGAACGCAATGATCTTGGCCATGTTCTGGCTGGTTCCTTCCGGTTCGCCGGACTGGGTGGTCGGTGCGATGCCCGCGACGGACGGCCTGCCCACGCCGGCTCCTGTCGCCGGGTGCAGCCAGACCTCATCGTCCGACCAGTGTTTGTCACTCTCACTGCGAGAGTGCTAACCCAATGATTAGCACTCTGGTGGGTCGAGTGCAAGCCCAGTCGCGACCGCTTTCGCGCCGAGCCGGGGGCTCGGTGTCAGGCGGCCTTCGCCGCCAAGTAGGCGACCAGGCCGTCGAGCGTCTCGATGGACGAGTAGTCGTCCTCGGGCACGTCCACCCCCGTGGCCTCCTTCAGGCCTTCGACGAGGCTGAGGAAGTCCATGGAGTCGAGGTCGACCTCCTCGCGAAAGTCCACGTCGCCCGGCACGTCGGCCAGGTCGACCTCCGGTGCGATGCGCCCCAGCACGGCTTGGACGTGAGAGCGGGCAACGTCTGTGTTCACAGCTCCTCCGGTCGTTGCAGCAGGTTCGCCACGGCGGCGAGGTAGAGCCCGCCACGGTGGCCGTCGCTGACCCGGTGGTCAGCGGCGAGGGTGGCCGTCAGGACGGGTCGGACGGTGAGCATCCCGTCCACCGCCCACGGACGTTGGACGATCGTTCCGAACCCGACCAGCGCCACCTGGGGTGGGTAGATCACCCCGTGGACGACCTCCACCCCCTGCTCGCCGAGGTTGGTGACGGTGATGGTCGGGTCGCTCATCTCCGAACCGCGCAGCCGTCCCGCCCGTGTGCGGGCGACGAGGTCTTTCAGGGCGGCCATGAGGTCAGCGAGCGGCAGGGTGTCGGCGTCGTGGATGGCAGGCGCCACCAGGCCGCCGCCGCGCAGCGAGATCGCCACACCCAGGTGCACCGCCTCGCTGCGCGCGAAGCCGTCCTCGGTGAAGAAGCCGTTGACCTCCGGCACCTTGCGCACGGCCATCGCCGAGGCCTTGAGCAGCAGCACGGCCGGGAGGAGGCGCTCGGAGACGGGACGGTCGGTGTTGTAGCGGCGGACGAAGTCGTCGCACGCGCCGAAGTCGACCGTGGTGCGCAGGTAGTAGTGCGGGATCTCCTTCTTGGACCGCGCCATGAGGTTGGCGATGGTGGTGCGCATGGCCGCGGCACGCTGCTTGGCTGCGGCCGCCCCACCGTCCGCGATCTTGGCGCTCCGGCCGGCTCCCTCCGCGATCTTGGCGCTGCGGCCGGATGCGACCGCACTTCGCGGCTCCTCCGCCAAGATCGGCGGTTCGGGGGCCTGCAGCGTGGCCATCGCCGGTTCGGGGGCCTGCGGCGTGGCCTCGGCGGCGCGGTGCACGTCGGAGACCGTGACCGCCCCGTCTCGCCCGGTGCCGGTGACGCCGGCCAGGTCGACGCCCAGCTCGGTCGCGGTGCGCTTGGCCAGCGGGGACGCGACCACCCTGCCGGGCTGCGCCTCGCTCGGCCGCACGGGCGTGGGCGCCGGCGAGCCAACGCCGAGCGCCGCGGCGGCGGCCTCGACGTCGGACCGGGTGATCACCCCGTCCGGGCCGGAGCCCGTCAGCGCGCGCAGCTGAAGTCCGCGCTCGTGCGCCAGGTGCCGGACGATCGGGCTCGCCACCGGCGGCTCGCCGGCCGAACCCGACTCGTCCGCCCGCACCTCCTCGGCGGGCGGGGCGGCGGGCTCAGCGGGCGCGGCCGGCACGCTGGCGTCGTCCTGGCCCAGCACGGCCAGCGGCGTCCCGACGGGGACGGTCGTGCCCGGCTCGACCAGGATCTTCTCCACGACCCCCTCGGTGAACACCTCGACCTCGATCGCCGACTTCGTCGTGTCGACCACGGCCACGATGTCGCCGCGCTTGACGATGTCGCCGACCTTCACGAGCCACTCCACGACCGTGCCCTCGTCCATGTCGGCCCCCAGGCTCGGCATCACGAACTCGGCCATCACGAACCCACTACGCTCGCCCGGGCAGCCTCCACGACGCGTTCCACCGTGGGCACGGCCGCCAGCTCGAGGTGCCGGGCGTAGGGCATCGGCACCTCCATCGAGCAGACCCGCGCCACGGGTGCGTCCAGGTCGTAGAAGGCCTCCTCCGCGATCTGCGCCAGGATCTCACCGGCGATCGACAGCGTGCGCCAGTTCTCGTCCACCACGACCGCGCGGTGGGTGCGCCGCACCGAGTCGAGGAACACGGCCGAGTCCAGCGGACGCAGCACCCGCAGGTCGATCACCTCGGCTGACACCCCGTCGGCCGCCAGCTCCTCGGCTGCGGTAAGCGTGGTGGGCAACGACCCGCCGTAGGTGATCAGCGTGACGTCCGAGCCGGGACGCCGCACGACCGCCGACGAGATGTCCACGGCGTCGGCAGCGTCCAGGGGTAGCTCGTCGGCGACGTTGTAGAGCGAGCCGTGCTCGAAGATGATCACGGGGTCGGGGTCGGCCAGGGCCGGCGCGAGCATGCCGCGGGCGTCGCGCACCGTCGCCGGCGCCAGAACCCGCAGCCCCGGGATGTGGGCGTAGTAGTTCTCCAGCGAGTGCGAGTGCTGGGCAGCGAGCTGGCGTCCGGCCCCCGTCGTCATCCGGATCACCAGCGGCACGTTGAACTGCCCGCCCGACATGTGCAGCAGCGTCGCCGCTGTGTTCAGGATCTGGTCGAGGGCAAGCAGCGAGAAGTTGACCGTCATGATCTCGACGATCGGACGCATGCCGCCGAGCGCCGCCCCGATGCCGGCGCCCACGAAAGCGGCCTCCGACAGCGGTGTGTCACGTACGCGGTCGGGCCCGAACTCCTCCAGCAGCCCGAGGCTCACCCCGAAGCAGCCGCCGTAGGCTCCGACGTCCTCCCCCATCAAGAAGACCCGCTCGTCCTCGGCCATCGCCTCGCGCATCGCCTCGCGCATGGCCTCGCGGTAGGTCACCGACAGCGTCGCCGGCGCGTCACCGACACCCCTCGCGTGCTCGGCCCGTCCGGCCTCGGTCGTCGTGGCGGTCATGACGCGCCTCCTGTCTCACTGGTGACGAATCTGCTCAGCTCAGACAACGGTTCGTCCGTCCCCGCCTCGGCGAACTCGATGGCCGCGTCGATCTCGGCCGAGACCTCCTTCTCCATCTGGACGACGGCCTCGTCGTCGAGCATCCCCGCCTCCCGCAGCCGGGCGGAGAACGTGTCGATCGGGTCTCGGCTGCGCCACGACGTCACCTCGTCGCGGCTGCGGTACCGCTCGGCGTCGTACATCGAGTGCGCCCTGAACCGGTACGTGCGCAGCTCCAAGAAGACCGGCCCGCCCCCGTCGCGGATCAGCGTCACGGCCCGTCGAGCCGCGTCGTCCACCGCGGTGACGTCCATGCCGTCCACCGTCCAGGCCGGCACCTCGTACGAGGCGGCCTTGACCGCGAGGTTGGTCTCCGACTCCGACCGGCTCAGCGCCGTGCCCATCGCGTAGCGGTTGTTCTCGCAGCAGAAGAGCACCGGCAGCTTCCACAGCGCAGCCAGGTTCATCGACTCGTGGAACTCCCCCTCGGCCATCGCTCCTTCGCCGAAGAAGCACGCCGTCACGGCTTTGCGCCCCTGCATGGCGTCGGCCAGCGCCAGGCCCACGGCCAGCGGCAGCCCGCCGCCCACGATCGCGTTTCCGCCGTAGAGCCGCGTGTCGGCGTCGAAGAGGTGCATCGACCCGCCCCGTCCGCGTGAGCACCCTTCGACCTTGGCGAACATCTCGGCCATGATCGAGCTCATGCTCAGCCCGCGGGCGAGCGCATGCCCGTGCTCGCGGTACGTCGCGACCACCGCGTCCTGGGGCTTCAGGTGGCGCACGACCCCGGTCGCGACCGCCTCCTCACCGATGTACAGGTGCAGGAAGCCGCGGATCTTCGTCGCGCTGTACAGCTCGACGCAGCGCTCCTCGAACCGCCGGATGCGCAGCATCTGCCGGAACATGTCCAGCGCCACGTCCGGCTCGGGCAGCGCGTGCCCGGGACCGGCCGGCACGTTCGCAGCAGCTCCCGGCGCCATCAGGCTGGTGTCGGGCCCGGTCGCGGTCTCGGCGCTCATCGCCCCGACTCCAGCGTCGACAGGTCGCCCTCGGGCAGGCCCAGCTCACGTGCCTTCAACAGCCTTCGCATGATCTTCCCGCTCCTCGTCTTCGGCAGGTCTGCCTTGACCTCGATCTGACGGGGTGCCACCGCGGCACCCAACCGCTTGCGCGCGAACCCGACCAGCTCGAGCACCAGCGCGTCGCTGGCCTCGTACCCGGTGCGCAGGGCGACGAACGCCTTGACGACCTCGCCGGCGACCGGGTCGGGCACGCCGATCACGCCCGCCTCGGCCACGGCCGGGTGCTCCATGAGCACGCTCTCGACCTCGAACGGGCCGATCAGGTGCCCGGCCGACTTGATGACGTCGTCGCCGCGGCCGATGAACCAGAACCAGCCGTCGGCGTCCCGGCGCCCGAGGTCGCCCGAGCGGTACCAGCCCTCCCCCGGCGCCCCGCCGACGAAGGCCTTCGCGTAGCGCTCGGGCATGCCGAGGTACTCGCGCATCATCGACGGCCACGGTGCGCGCAGGACGATCTCGCCCTCGGTGTCGGGCTCGGTGACCAGCACGGGGGCACCCGCCTCGTCGAGCACCGGGTCGCCGTGGGTGTCGCGCGCCAGCAGGGCCGCCTCGATGCCGGGGACGGGCCGTCCCATCGAGCCCGGACGGATGTCGGTCGAGGCGTAGTTGGCCACCATGATCGCGCCGGTCTCGGTCTGCCACCAGGTGTCGTGGATCGCCAGCCCGACGGCCTCCAGGCCCCACACCACCACCTCGGGGTTGAGCGGCTCGCCGACGCTCATGACGTGCCGCAGCGCGGACAGGTCGTGCTGCTTGGCGCGCTCGGCACCGGCCTTCATCAGCATCCGCAGAGCTGTCGGCGCGGTGTACCAGACGGTCACCTGCTGCTCGTCGAGGATGGTGTACCAGCGGTCGGCGTCGAACTCCAGCTCGTCGACGACCACGGTGACACCGCAGGTCAGCGGCGCGACCACGCCGTAGGACGTGCCGGTCACCCAGCCGGGGTCGGCGGTGCACCAGAACACGTCGTCGTCGTGCAGGTCGAGCACGTAGCGGGCGGTGACGTGGTGGGCCAGCACGGCCTGGTGGGCGTGCACCGCCCCCTTCGGCGTGCCGGTCGTGCCGGACGTGAAGTGCAGCAGCGCCGCCCGCTCGGGGTCGGTGTGCTCGATGGCGTAGGTCGGCGACGCCGCGTCGAGCAGCGCCACCAGGTCGTGCACGCCGGGCGCGTCGGCCACCCGCTCGAAGCCGGGCCCGACCAGCAGCACGTGCGTCAGCGAGGGCACCTCGTCGCGGATCGGGGCCACCTTCTTGCGGTACAGCGCAGGCGTGGTGACCAGCACCGAGCCCGACCCGAGCTGCAGGCGCTGCTTGACCGGCTGCGGCCCGAACGCGCTGAACAGCGGGCAGAACACGGCGCGGTGCTTCAGCGTGCCCAGGATCGCCGCGTACAGCTCCGGCTGGCGGCCCATCAGCCCGAAGACCCGCTCGCCGGCGGCCACGCCCAGGGAGTCGAGCACGTTGGCGAACCTCGCGGAGAGCTCCGCGAGCTCGGCGTAGGTCGAGCTCGCGGTCCACTCCCTGCTTGGCGAGGAATCTGAGCGCCACATGGTCAGGGCGCCGTCCAGCGTGCCGATCGACTGCTTCGTGCGCGATGTTCAGCCCTCCGTTCGGCAGCCCGTCCAGCCACGCGGCCGCGTCGTCCCACGAGAACGCGGCGTAGGCGGACGAGTAGTCGTCGAGGTTCGGCGTGACGGTCAGAGGCTGCCTCTTGGCGATCACGTCCCAGGCCATGTGCGGCTCCTTCCACTCCTCACCCCGCCCAGCGTCGGTGACGAGGCACGTGGGTACGGGGTCGCCCCTCTGTCGTCCCGCGTCGAGCGGCGCACCGTCAGAGTCGGAGGTCCCGACCAGACCCGGCAGCCACGGGGCATGCTGGAGGCAAGGGTTAGGCTGCGATCAAGACAGCCCAGCGCGAGGCGACGAGGAGGTAGCTGGAGATGAGTGGCTCGTGGTACATCGACCCGGACGCCGGACCCGTCGAGGCTGAGGACGACCACAACTACGACGAGGAGTTCGGCCCGTCCGACCCGCACCAGCACGACGGGCGCCTGGTGGAGGACGACGAGGGCAGCGGCCCCGACCGCACGTCGGAGGCCGTCGCGCACATCGCCGTCGGCGACCACGCCGACTTCACTGCCGAAGAGGCCGCCGTGCACATCGTCGAAGACACCTGGTAGCCACGCCCTGCGCGACGACGCCAGCCCCACGGGCCGACGGCTGCGCGACTGGGCGCAGGCGCGCTGCAGCCACGCCCGCGACTGGCCGGTCGGTGACCTTCTCGCCGCCCGAGCCGAGCACGGCACCACGGTCTCGGTGGTGCTGCCCGCCCTGAACGAGGAGCGGACGGTTGGCGCCATCGTCGGCGCCATCACGGCCGACCTGGTGGACGGCGGACGCACCGGGGGCCACCGCCTGGTCGACGAGGTCGTGGTGGTCGACTCCGGGTCGAGCGACGCCACCGTCGAGCGGGCCCGTGCCGCCGGTGCGCGGGTGCTGCACCGCGAGGACGTCCTTCCGGACGTCGAGCCCCTGCCCGGCAAGGGTGAGGTGCTCTGGCGCGGGGTGGCGGCAACGTCCGGCGACGTCGTGGCGTTCGTCGACTCCGACCTCGACGACTTCACCACCGACTTCGTGCTGGGCCTGCTCGGTCCCCTGCTGACCCAGCCGGACGTGGCTCTGGTCAAGGCGACCTACGACCGGCCGCTGGCCCAGGGCGAGACGGTGCTGCCGGCCGGCGGCGGACGCGTCACCGAGCTGGTCGCCCGCCCGCTGATCAACCTGTTCTGGCCCGAGCTCGCCGGGTTCGTCCAACCGCTGTCGGGCGAGTACGCCGCCCGCCGCAGCCTGCTGGAGCAGCTGCCCTTCCCGACCGGCTACGGCATCGAGCTCGCCATGCTGATCGACACGTGGCAGCGCGTCGGCCTCGACGGCCTCGCCCAGGTCGACCTCGTGCGACGCAAGCACCGCAACTCCGACGACGCCAAGCTCGGCGCGATGGGCAGCGAGATCATCCAGGTCGCCCTCGACCGGCTCGCCGTGGCGGGGCGGCTGTCGCTGGCCGAGCAACCCGCCACCAACCTCGTGCAGTTCACCCGGGTCGGTGACGGCACGTCCCACGTCGTCGACGTGCCGTTACGACAACGTCCCCCACTAGTCACTGTTGCGGCGTACAGGCAGGGGCCGGAGCGGGCAGACTCGTCCCCGTGACTGTCGAGCTGAGCGCGGGCCAAGCATCTGTCGTGATCGATGCCGAGGACGGTGGGCGCCTGTCGTCGTTCGTCGTCGACGGCTACGAGATGCTCTACCAGGCACTCCCCGGACCCACGGGGCGCGGGAGCTTCGTCATGGCCCCGTACGCCGGCCGGGTGCGCCATGGGCAGTTCACGCACAAGGACACCGAGGTCCAGCTGCCGACCAACCTGCCGCCGCACGCCCGCCACGGTCTTGCTCTCGACCCGGCCGTGACAGTGCTGGAGCACGACGACACCGAGGCGGTGCTGACGTGCGAGTTCGACGGGCGGTGGCCCTTCGGTGGACGCGTCGTGCAGTACATCCGCATCGAGGCTGAGCGCCTCGTGCAGAAGGTGTCGGTCGAGGCCGACCAGCGCTCGTTCCCCGCCTCGGTCGGCTGGCACCCGTGGTTCGCGCGGCGTCTCAACCCCAGCCCGCCGGCCCAGATCGCCCTCGACGCCCCCGCGATGCTGCGCCGCGACGCCGACCACATCACAACGACCCAGCGCATGCGCCCGCTGCCCGGCCCGTGGGACGACTGCTTCACCGACGTGGCTTGGCCGGTGTCGTTGACATGGCCCGGGGCGATGCGCCTGGACATCTCGGCCGACACGAACT
>CAVQON010000001.1:77500-123643 GCA_963714455.1 uncultured Actinomycetota bacterium | reverse complement strand
ACCTGCCACCCCCACTGGGCCGCGGTGAGCTGGCCGACGGCTCCGGTGGGGACGACGGCGACCTGCGCGTCGTCCCACGAGAGCAGTGCCGCCTGGCCGAACGCGGCAGCAAGCTCCCGGCCGTCGGCCAGTCTGAGGCCGGTGACGACGAGCGCCTCCTCGGCCCAGCCGTGGTCCGGCGCGACGGCCACGACACGCCCGGCCACCGTGCCCGCGTGCTCACTCACCCGGCTCACCAACCGCTGCTGGTCGTCGGTGTTCTGCTGCAGTGTCCGGGGCTCGCCGTGAGGGTTCCATGCCGAGATGACCAGCACGGGGCCGCCCCAGGGGTGCGGCACGTCGCCCCGCTCGCCCTGGGACGGCAGCAGGACCCGACGCCGTTGACCCTCCCGCCAGATGAGCACTTGCGACCGGTATGTGGCGTCCAGGGGTATGTCTGCTGGACGTCGCTGCTGGCGGCCCTCCGGGCTTGAACCGCTGACCGGGCCCACGTACTGGGCGGGCCGGTAGCCGAAGTCCTCGTCGGTCGGGACGCTGGTCGGCGGATAGACGCGATGCTCGGCACTCATGCCGTCCTCCTGGTGCTCGCTCCTTCCGGCGCCACGGGTCGGGGCCGGCGGATCTTCCTCCGGGGGCACCGTCCGCGAGTCGGGGCGGTTGCCAGGCGGCCAGCCGGAGGGCTTGGGGCCGCGCTTCCTGATCCGGACTCAGCATAACCAAGGGGTCAGACCGCCTACTCGCGTCGCAGGGCTCCCATGACGCGGTCGACCGCGTCGCGTCGGATGGCTGGGCTCGGGTCGGCAGCCAGGGCCGCCAGATGGTCGGCGTTGCGGGTGTGGGTCAGCAGAGCACCCCGCACGTGCCTGCTGGTGTCGTCGAGGGCCCGTTGAGCGACGACCGGGTGGTCGGGCCAGGCTCTCACGTAGGCGGTGCGCACCTGAACAGCCGGATGGGTGGTGTACGCCTCGAGGTACTCGCGGTGCCTCGGCGGGCAGTCGGCGGCCAGGTGCCTCCACGCCGGCACCGGGAACCGGTCGCGCATCACCCGCACGACCTGGTCGGGCAGTCGCGAAGCAACCAGCCGCCGGAAGATCTGCCGGCGGTGCCGCAGCAACGCCGCAACATAGGCGTCGGACACCGGTGTGGACACGGCCTCGAGGGCGTCCCGGTACGACGTCCTGGCCACGTTGGTGGCCACGACCTGCTCGGGGCAGTCCGGGTGCTTCGCGACCCTCCAGTCGCCAGCGGCATCCCAGCTGAGGCCGAACGGCGCGGAGTCGTCCTCGTAGCTCTCGGTCACCTCGTCGAACGGTGCGTCCGCGCGGCCCAGCACGAGCCGCGGGTCCGAGGTCATCAACGTGCCCGCCTCGGCATAGGACAGGTGCGGTGAGAGCGCCGCCGCGTCCAGGAAGGCCTGGCGCAGCTCGCGTCCGACCGTGCCGGCGAACGCGGCAACCGTGCGCTGCCCCACCACCGTGTCGGCCAGCGGACCGGCCACCCACGCGGGGTTGCCGGCCAACCGCTGCAGCCCGTCCAGTTCGACGGGCAGCCCGACCAGCGCGTTCAGCTCGTCACGGTCGTCCGGGAAGGACATCGCGTGCTCCGCGTCGGGCGCCTCGGCCACGAAACAGGCGAACAGGACACCCGGGACGGGCTCGCGAGCCTCGTCGGCAGACACGGCGACCTGCACGCGGGCACGCTGGGCATGGGTCAGCCGTGGCCACAGTCGCAGTACCGCCGGCGCGGTCCACGCGGCCCCCAGCTCGCTGTCGGTGACCATCTGCCCGACCCGACCCAGACGTCCATCGTCCGTGCTGGTCGCCGCCACGCCCAGCTCGTCCCAGCAGACGTCCCACCATGGCGTCCTCGACACGCCTCCGACCATCTCGCGCACCTCCGACACGACCGAGGGTCGTGCCGGTCGCGACCCCAGGTTGTGTCGGACCCGTCAGGCAATCTCGCTTCCCGAGATCTCCGCTTCGGCTGGCTGCCGGCCGACCGCCCGCCCGCCACCACACCGAGAGGAGGCACCGTGACCACCCTCGCCTGTCCCTCGGCGCAGCTGATGGCCGGCGCGATCGACCTGTGGACCCTCGTTCTCACCCCATGTCGCACGATGGCCACGCAGCCTCCCCGCGTCGGATCTGCCGTGGACGAGCAGCACCTGGCCGGCATGCTCCGCCGACGACGGTGTCGGGCGCTGGCTGCGCTGTGGCCGTCGTTGAGCACCGACCAGCGGGCCGCCACCCTGTACGCCTGCACCACCCCCACCGGCGGGCCCGGCACGGGCGCCGAGACGGACTCCCCGGCCACCGCCAGCGACGGCCCATCGGGCATCGACGACTGGATGCTCGCGTTGCTGCTCGCCGAGCGCAGCTTCGCGGTCCTCACGACCACCGCGCTGTCACCGCTGCAGTGGCAACTCGTGTTGCGCGACCCGGTCGCTCTGCTCCCCGCGGTGCTGCAGAGCGGACCGGCCGCCCGCTGGGTACTCGCAGGGGTCTCGCACCCGTCCGGTCGCGAGGCCGTCCGGCAGGCCGCGCTGCGCGCACCTGCAGCCCTGCATCTGCCGATCGACCTGCTGATGGAGCTCGCGACGCCTTGGACGCATGACAGCGCCCACGTCGTCGCCGGCCACCCCGAGACCCCCGCAGCCACGCTGCGTGACATCGCCGCCCGCCCGGGCCTGACGGCCGGGACCCGCGCCCGCCTCGTCGCGCACCCCTCGTTCCCCATCGGCGAGGTGCCCACCCTGTGCGAGGGGCACCTGGAGAAGCTCGACGCAGCGCTGCGCGATGTCGTCGTGACGCCCGGCCGGCTCGTCGACCTGCTCGACAGCCCCATCCCGCGTGCCCTGGCGAGCACGCTGAGCCGCACCCAGCCCGCGGCGCCGACACTGGCTGCCGCCGCCGAGGCCTCCGAGACAGTACTGACGCTGCTCTACGAGGAGCTCGACGTGACCAGCCGTCCGGACTTCGTCGCGGCTGCGCTCGCCTCACCAAGTCCTGCGGCGCGTCGGGCGCTCGCCCGAACCGTGCCCGCCGCCGACGTGCTGGCCCGGCTCGCCGTCGACGAGGACCCCCCTACTCGCTCGATCGCCGCGCGTCGCGTGGTGGAGGCGTTGGCCGACCCGACACCCGCGGCCGCCTGACCCCCGATGGCACACCGAGGAGTCACCCCGACCCGTGCACGGGCCGGGTTGTGTCGGACCTGTGCCGTTTCCTTGGTGCTGGCGAACCCGCCGCACCACCGAGTCCCCGACCCCACAAGAACAGCCGTCACCACACGAGAGGACCCCTGC
Organism: uncultured Actinomycetota bacterium; assembly: GCA_963714455.1. Classification (GTDB taxonomy): domain Bacteria; phylum Actinomycetota; class Actinomycetes; order Jiangellales; family Jiangellaceae; genus CAVQGZ01. Next base: position 120,342 of record CAVQON010000001.1, on the reverse strand, counting down.
TTGACGACCGTGGCATCGACCTCCGCTGCGGCTGAGACGACCGAGCCCGGCCTGGTCGACCTCAGCGCACGGCTCTGGCGCCTCGTCCCACCTGTCGGCCCGGACGACCCCACCGACACCCCGCTCCCCCGAGTCGGGCAGCCTGTCCAGGCGTCGATGTTCACGGCCTGGCTCAACCACGGGTCCTGGGACGAGGTGGCGGCGTCCTGGCCGGCGCTGGACCCCAGCCAGCGCGCGACCGTGGCGTACGCCCTCAGCGGCGTGACCCTGCCGCCTGGCTACCGGGTTCCGGACACACCGCCCACCGACTGGCTGGTGGCCATGACGCTGGTCTCACGGCGTGTCGACATGCTCGCCGGCTCCGGGCTGACCGGTCGGCAGTGGACGCTGGCCTGGACGTCGGCGGCCCGGCTGCTGCCCGCCGGTCTGCGCACCGGACCGGCCGACGCCTGGCTCGGCCGGGTGGGACGGGACAAGCCGACACGTCACTCGCTGCGCCGAGCCGCCCTGTCAACCGAGGTCAGCCTCACCCTGCCGTTCGACGTCGTCTGGGACATGGCCCAGCCACTGACCCGGGACACCGTGGACGCCGTCGCCGGCCACCCGGCCGCCACCGTGGACGCGCTGGCCGCGGCGGGCCGCTTCGCCCCCCTCTCGCCGCGTGCCAAGGCACACCTGGCGATCAGCCCGCTCTACCCGGCGGCCGAGGTGCCGCCCCTCTACACCGACGCGGACAAGGACATGCTCGGTCCTCTCCTGGCCGCCGAGATCCCCCACGGCCGGCTCGTCGACCTGCTCGACCAGACCTTCCCCCGACCCGTCGCCAAGGCCATCGCCGCCGGCCAGCAGGCGTCCCACCGGGTCGCCAGGAGGCTCACCGCGTCCACACGGGTACTCACCGCCGTCTTCGACGGCCTCGACGTCACGAAGGACCCCGACCTGTGCGACCGGGCGCTGCAGGCACGACGCCCGGAGCCACGACGCGCCCTCGCCGCCACCGTCACCGACCCCCAGGTCCTCACCACCTTGGCCGCCGACCCGGACGCGCAGGTGCGCGCAACCGCCGCCCGCCGGGTTCTCGACGCCCTCACCCCACCCGACCGCCACCAAGGAGATCGCCCATGAGCGCCTACGACGACACCGTCACCGCCCTGTCCCTGTGCCTGGCCGCCGGCGAACCCGTCGTGCTCTGGGGACCTCCCGGCGTCGGCAAGACCGCCGTCGTCGAGGCCCTCTCGCTCGCCAACGGGTGGGCATGCGAGACCGTCATCGCCTCCGTCCGCGAGCCCAGCGACTTCGCCGGGCTGCCCGTAGTGTCCGGCGACGGCACCGTCCGTCTTGCCCCCCCGGCGTGGGCCACCCGCATCGCCGCTGCGCAGGGCGGGGTGGTGTTCTTCGACGAGATCACCACTGCTCCCCCGTCGGTGCAGGCCGCGCTGCTGCGCCCCCTCACCGACCGCTGGGTCGGTGACGTCCGCCTGCCCGACGCCACCCGGTTCGTGCTTGCCGCCAACCCGCCCGAGATCGCCGCAGACGGCTGGGAGCTGTCCGCGCCGCTGGCTAACCGCATGGTGCACCTGGAGTGGTCGCTGCCCGGCGACGTGGTCGCCACCGGGCTGGCCCAGGGCTTCCGCGACGTCGAGGTGCCCACTCTCGACCCGGCCGCGGTGACTGAGCACGAGACGCAGGCGCGCATCCTCGTCGGCGGGTTCCTGCACCACCGCCGTGACCTCGTCGTGCGGGCGCCGGAGGGGCACGCCGAGGCTGCGCGCGCGTTCCCGACGCCTCGGACGTGGGAGAAGACCGCCCGGCTGCTCGCCTACGCCCAGGCCGCCGGAGTGGGCGACAGCGTGGTGCGGGTGCTGCTCACCGGGACGATCGGACAGGCGGCCACCATCGAGTTCCTGCAGTGGCAGCGGGCCCTCGACCTGCCCGATCCCGAGCACATCCTGCGCGCCCCGGACGCGTTCCTGGCGCCGTCTCGGCCCGACCTCGTCCACCCCATTGCCTCGAGCCTGCTTGCCGCGCTGCGGGACAAGCCGACGTCGGCGCGGGCGACCGCGATGGAGAAGGCGCTGGTCACCCTCGCCGACGCCGGACACATCGACGCCGTCTACTCCGCCGCGACCGGGCTGGCCCGGCTGCGGGTCAAGGGCTGGCAGCCCGAGCCGCCGTTCGTCGTCGCCTTCGCCCAGCTCGTCGGGGCGCTCGGCGACCTGCGGGCCGCCTGATGGGACGACGCACACCGGCCCCCGTGGCGGCGGCCCCGCCGGCCGACGGAGTCGACACGGGCCTGGCGATTCGCGCCGGCCGGGTGCTGGCCATGCGCCACGCGCCCTACCTGGCCGGTGCGCTGCTGCGCATGCTCATCGTCGAGACCGACGGTTGCCCGACCGCCGCCACCGACGAACGCTGGCGCTTCTACGTCAACCCGCAGTTCGCTGCCCGGCTCACCGTCGAGCAGTTGGCCTACGTCTGGCTGCACGAGGTCAGTCATTGCCTGCGAGGCCATCCCGCGCGCTGGCGGGCGCTCACCGAGCCGGCCGACCGGCACGTGATGTTCAACATCGCGGGTGACGCGCTCATCAACGTCGACCTCGACGACATCAGCCCACACGGTCCCGACGACCGGGTGGTGCTGGACGAGCTCGGCGTTCCTGGCGCGCACCGCGGGTTGCCCGTCGAGGAGCTCTACCGGCGGCTGCTCGAGCAGGCGTCGGTCGCGGTCGGGGGGGCCGTTGACTGCGGGTCCGGCGCGGCGGGTGACGAGCGACCCTGGGAGTTGCCCCGCAGCGGTGCCAGGGACGGGTCGGTCGAGCCCGGCGACGCCGACCTCATCCGCGACGCTGTGGCCACCGAAATCGACCGGCACCAACGGGTCCAGGGCGACGTCCCGGCCGGGCTGCGCCGCTGGGCCGACGACCGGCTGCAGCCCGTCGTGGACTGGCACGCCGAGCTGCGGGCCGTCGTCAGCAAGCACATTGGCCAGCACGCTGGACGCCGGGACTACACCTATCGACGGCCCTCCCGCCGACACGCACCCGGCGTCATCCTGCCCGGCATGGTGGGCCACGCCCCACCGTCCGTGGCCGTCGTCATCGACACCTCCGGCTCGATGATGCCGTCCGACCTCGCCCGCGCCCTCGCCGAGACCGGTGACCTGGTGCGACGGCTCTCCCACAGCCACATCCCGGTGCGGGTGATCGCGTGCGACTCCGCGGCCACCACCGCGCAGACGGTGCGCGACGTCCGCCAGGTCGAGCTCGTCGGGGGCGGCGGGACGAACATGGTCGCCGGCATCGAGGCCGCCGTCGGACTCACGCCGCGTCCCGACCTTGTCGTCGTCATCACCGATGGATGGACACCCTGGCCGACCGAGCCACCCACCGCCGGGGTGTCCGTCGTCGCGGTGCTCACCCATGCGGACGCGCCTGCCGACGTCCCGTCCTGGATTCGCGTGATCGAGGCCGGTCAAGAGGCGGCGTAGCTGCGTTGACTCCCCCGACCAGCGGCGCTGTGTTCTTGCTGTCAGGTCTGCGTCATCTGGCTCAGCACGCGCCGCGCCGCGGCGGTGCGAACCCGGGCGTCGTCGTCGTGCGCCAGCCGGCTGAGCACCGCCGTGTCTGCCGTGTGTGCCGCCAGCGCAGCCCTGACCCGGGGGTGCTCGTCCGCGGCGGCCAGGGCCGCCGTCGGCCCATCGCCATGGTGAGCCTTGACATAGGCCGCGCGCACCTTCCACGCGTCGTGACCCATGAACGCGTCGCGGTAGCGGGAGGACACACTCGGACGGCACCACTTCGCCATGCGCTCCCATCCGGCCGAATCCGCGTCGTCGAGCGCAGCCAACGCGCGGTCCGGTGACCGGGCGAGCTCCTTGCGCAGCACGAACCTCTTGTGAGCAAGCAACGCGTGGTCGAACTCCGCCGGCGCCGGCAGCAGGACGGCGGCCCGGGCCACCTCCGCGCTGTCGTCGTCCAGCATCGCGACCCGGTCCTCGAGCGGGCAGCCGGGGTGCTGGACGGCCAGCCGCCGCAGGAACGGCGACGATGCGGCGAGGTGCCGGCCGGCACGCTCCCACGGGCTGTCCGGGCGCAGGTCGAGGATGACGCAGTCGACGTCACGGCACGTCTGCGTGTGCAGCGCGGTCGCCTCGTCGAGGGTGATCCGGTCCGTCACGATCGCGTCGTGGACGACGTCGGTGACCATCGGTTCCCACAGCGCACTCTCGACGACGAAGGACCAGCGATCCTCGACGATTGGCTCGAGCCACGGGCCGGGCAGCGACCAGGGGTTATGGACGAGGCTGCGAACAGCATCGACCGACATGGTCAGCCCCCGGGTCCACGACGGGCCGAACAGGTTGCTGATGTAGATGTTGCTCGGCTCCCACGACTCGTCGGGCATCGACACGGCAAGGCAGGCGAACAGCTCACCCGAGACCAGCACGTCCTCGGCCTTGACGCGGCGCCGAACGACGTCCCGCTGCTCGCGGGTCAGCCGCGGCCACACCGACAGGAACGCCTCGGAGGTGCCGAGGGCATCGAGGACATCGGGGGCCACCGACGTCGCACTGGGGGCACTGTCTGCGTCGTGGTCGCCCGCACCGTCGGCGAGGGCCTGCCACTGCGGTGTCCACCACGGCGGTTCGTCGCTTGCGTGCGCCGACCCCACGGACTCACTCACCCAGGCATTCTCGTGCCGAGGAGCGCGGTCGTCACCCTCCCTAGCCGATCTCAGTGCAGCCGTTCTGTCCGGTTTGTGTCGGACCTGCCTGAGATGTTTCCGGCATGCGCCCCACGAGCGACCAGACGGCCGTCACGGCAAGCGGCCGCAGCCTGCCCAGAAACCTGCCGACACTTGACCTGCTGCAACCGAACGACCCCCGCCAGATTCACCGGTACGAGCTTCTCGGACGCGTTCCTGGCCAGCACGCCAGCGACGTCTTCGTTGTGGCCCTGGGCGACACGCTGCGCGTCCTCAAGCTGGGCCCGTCGTCGGCCGCGGACGACGACACGGCGTCTGACAGGTTCGCCCGAGAGATCCGCAACGCCCGGCGCGTGCGGTCCCCGCGGGTGGCCGAGGCCGTTGACAGCGGCGTCTGGAACCGCCGCCCCTACATCGTGCAGGAGTACGTCGAAGGGCTCACCCTCGCCCGGATGCTCGCCGGCCGCTCCGGCCGGCCGCTGGACGACGGCGACCTGACGCGGCTCGCGACCGGGTTGGCCGAGGCGCTCGTCGACCTCGACCAGGCCGGCGTCGTGCACCGCGACATCACCCCGAACAACATCATCGTCCACCCCGAGCGAGGTGCGGTGGTGGTCGACTTCGGCATCTCGCGCGCTGAGCACGACCCGCGCCGCACCCGTCACGGCTTCGCGGTCGGTACCCCCGGCTACATGAGCCCCGAGCAGCTACGCAGCGAGGCCCCCACGCCCGCCGGGGACGTCTTCCAGTGGGGCCTGGTCGTGGGTCAGGCCATGCTCGGACGCCATCCCGTCCTCGGCGTCGTCGACCCGGACGGAGCACTGTCCGAGAGCTGGATGACGGCACTGGCCGCCGGCGACCCTGACCCGGGCCTGCACGGCAGGCTCGGACGCCTCGTCGAGGAGGCGCTCACCGTCGACCCGGCCGGGCGCCCCACGGCCCAGGGCATCCTGCGCGACGTCGACCGCACGTCACTGCTGCCGGCAGCCACCGCGACCCTCGCCATCCCCTACGCGCCCCGGCGTCTGCGTGACGCCCGCGGCGTGGGCGAGGCGTGGGCCAACAGCACCGGCCTTCGCAAACACGCCGCCGCCATGATCGCCGACTCGTGGTGGGCCGGCGCCGTCCTGCTCGCCGTGGCAGGCGCCCTCGGCTGGGCCATCGGTTGGCTGGCAGCCATCCTCGTCGCGGCGGTGGCCGCATGAGCGGCGAGTACGGGCTGTCGACCAGCACCCGCATCCAGATCGCACAGGACGCACGCCGGCAACGCGGCCGGTTCCGCCTCCGCCTGCAGACCTCAGGCGTCGTGGCCGGCCTCGCCGCTGTCATCGCCTTCGTCACCACCCTTGCCCAACCAGGAGTCCTGTGAGCGCGCGCTGCCCCACCTGCCTGTCCCTGCTGACCGAACAGTCCGTCCAGTGGCGATCCGCGGACGGAACAACCGCGGGCGCGCCGCCACGCGCGACATCGACGGTCCTGCGCCGCTTGCGGCGCCTTACCGGCATCCCCGAGGACGACGGCGCCGCCTGGGCCGACTGGTACGCGGCCGGCAACCAGGCCTACTGCTCCCGCGGCCACTCCCTGCCCCCGAAGTACCTCACCCGCACCACCTACGTCATCGGCCTGGTCGGGGAGTCCGGGTCGTCGAAGAGCCACTACATCGCCGCGCTCATCCAATCCCTGCTCGAAGGCCACCTGGGGGCCCTGAACCTGCAGGTCGACCTCGAGCCGGGCACCGTCGCACGCTTCCACACCGACTACTACACGAGCCTGTTCGACCGCCACGAGGTCATCCCGGCCAGCCGTCCCCTCAAGCGCCTCAACAGCGCGACCGGCGAGCACGAGACCCGTCCGCCACTCACCGTGACGCTTACCAACTGGCAGACGGGTCACGCGGTCAACATGTGCTTCTTCGACGTCGCCGGCGAGCAGCTCGTGGACGAGCAGTCCCAGGCAACCTGGGCGCGCCACCTGGGCATGGCCGACGGCTTGCTGTTCTTCGTCGACCCGGCGGTTCTGCGTGGCCTGCCCGGGGGATCGGCCGGGGACAGCTCCGGACGCGGCCAGACCCTGCATGTCACGGAGTCGGTCATCACCACGACGTCCACGATCGCCCGCCGAGGGCGTGGCTTGAGCCCGGACGATGACCTCAGCGGTGTGGCGTCGGCCATCGTCGTGGCCAAGGCCGACCTGCTGGAGAGCCGGGCAGCCTTCCCGTCCGGGGTGCTCGAACCGGTCGACTACGCGCGCGAGACGCCGGTGACTTTGGGCGCCCGCCTGGCCCGAGAGTCGGTGCTGATCGAGCAGTTCCTCGAGGGCGCGGGTGCGCGCAACCTCGTCATGGGGGCACTGAGCAAGTTCCCGGGGCTGCGGTTCCATGCCGTGACCGCGACCGGGGCGTCGGCCAAAGAAGGGCGCTACCACACGGTCGAACCGCGCCGGTGCCTGGAGCCACTGTTGTCGATCCTCGACCACATCGGCGTCGTGAACCTGGGGAGAGAGTCCGCATGAGCACAACGAACACCCGCACGATCATGCTCGACCAGTTGTGGTACGGCTGGTCGCAGTCGACGCTCGCCGGCCGACGCGGCTACGGCGTCATCGCCGCCTCCGACGGATGGGACACGCTCCTGCGAGGCGGCGAGGATGTGCTCGGGCCGGCCGTCACCTTCCCCGACGGGCTCACCGGCCCGGACGTGCCGGCCAGCGGTGGGTTCGTCGTCCTCGACGGTGTGCCAGTGGCGTTCCGGCGCGTGCCGGTGGGCGCCGACGGCCTCGACCGACCGGGCAGCTACGCCGTCCGGCTCGTCTCGTCGCGACACGATCCGCTGGACGCGCTCGACGCCGTCCGACTGCTCGACCAGGACGTGCTGGCCGGGGCACCGCCGGACGCCGGGGTCACGCCGCTCGACCCGCTGACGTGGTCTGCTGGTGCCTCCCCCAACACCGTCGACGCCGCCGAAGAGTTCGGTCGCCCTGCTGGCGGCGGGTGTCCTGCAGGGCCGCCTCGAGCACCGTCCTGTCGTGGCGCTCGTGCCCGACGAGCCGGCCGGCCGCGACCTGCTCGGGGCGGTGCTGGGCCGCCTCCCCCGGCGACTGCGTCGAGGGCTGTCGTTCAGCACGCTAGAGACGCGAGTCTCGGGGGCGCCGTTCGATGTGGTGTTCCGCGTGTCCGCTGTGGGGTGGCACCGACCCTGCGTCGAACCGCAGCGCGATCCTGCTCAACCTTCTGGATCGCGACGACAACGCCGGGCTCTCGCCGGACGCTCGACGCTGGGGCAGGCAGCTTGCCGCGATGGACACTCCGCCCTGGGATGCCGCGCGCGAGCCCGAGGACGTCACGCAGCTCGGGAGGGTTCTCGACGTCGTCGCGACGAGCCGGGGAAACCCCGACAGACTCTCGGCGGCCGACATCCTCACCCTGGCCGACACTCGGGTCGCGGCGGCATGGGCGCAGCGTCCAGGGGCCCGGTCATCGGCAGAGCGCGCGCTGCGCGACGCCACGGCGCAGGAGCGCGCAGGCCTGCTCGACCTGAGCCTGCGCGAACCCGCGGTACGCGACGTCATGACCGACGCGGCCTGGCAGTGCCTCAGCGGCGGCCTCGACGCCGGGGCTGGCCCCGCCAACGCGGAGGCCCTGCTTCTCGCGCTGGGCGTGCCGCAGGACGAGATCGACCTGGTGGCGGTACGGCGGCTGCCGATCCGTCAGGGCTCGTACACCCCAGCCGAGTCGACACGGATCCTTCGAACCCTCACCACCGGCCGGACCGACCTCACGCCGACGGACTGGGCCCAGTTGGCCCGCCTGGACTGGAGCCCGGACCTGCGCCACCAGTACCGGACGGTGTGGCTCGAGGCGGTCATGCGCTCCCCCGGCTACCGGGGGGCACGCCTCGACAACGGGGAGGCGGCCCAAGTGTCCGACCAGGCGCTGCAGTCGGCCCTGAGCCGGGCGACCGCCGCCGGAGTGACACCCGAGGACGCCGGCCGACGCATCATGGGGGTGTTGCCGGAACGCGCCGGCGACAGGGTCGACCTGCTGACGCGCCTGTCCCGCACACCCCAGCTGGGGGTGGATGCGGTGTTCCTCGGCGCCTTGACAAGCCCGGAAGCGACCGACCGGGACAGGACGGGGGTGCTGGGTACGTCGTGGCCGTACCTGGTGACCGTGATGGACCTGCCCGACTACTTCGGCCGGCTGATGGGCGTTCGCTCGGCATCGGCTCGCTTGCGCCTGTCGCAGCGAGGACGCCTCGTCGCAGCGGCGGCCCTCGCGCTCTTCGTGATTGCGATCGTCGTCGCAGCGCTGTTGCTGTAGGAGACAGTCACACAACCGTCGACGGTGGCAAGCTTGATCCATGTACGAGAGCGACGTGGAGTCCAGGCTGCGCGCCGCAGCCATGGCATGGCTTGAGCATGAGGAAGCCATCGGTCGCGACATCTTCACCCAGCCTGAGCTCGCCACATTCGAGTTCGAGGGTCGCACGGTGCCCCTACTCGACCGGCAGCGAGGGATCCGCAAGCCAGCAATCCTTGGCGCCGCACTCTCCTTGCGAACGACCTACACACCGCCTGGTCAGGCACCCCCGTACCAGGACGAGACCGGCCCGGACGGGCTTCTGAGGTACAAGTACCGGGGAACCGATCCCGAGCACCCCGAGAACCGCGCCATGCGTGAGGCGTACCGGCGCAGGCTCCCGTTGATCTGGTTCGTGGGTGTGTCCCCTGGGCGCTACCTGGCTAGGTACCCCGTGTGGCTGGTCGCCGACGAGCCCGACCAGCTGCAGTTCGCCGTCGCGCTCGACGACGGACAGCTCCTCGTCCCAGACACCGGGATCGTCGACGACACGCGCCGCAGCTACATGGAGCGTCTCACCAGACAGCGGCTGCATCAGCCGCTCTTCCGTGCGCGGGTACTCGAGGCCTACGACCGGCAATGCGCCATGTGCCGGCTACGCCACGCCGAGCTTCTGGACGCCTCTCACATCCTGCCCGACAGCCACCCTCGAGGTCTGCCGGTCGTCCCGAACGGAATCTCGCTCTGCAAGATCCACCACGCCGCCTACGACCGCAACATCATCGGAGTCCGACCAGACCTGCTGATCGAAGTGCGAGAAGACATCCTGCACGAGACCGACGGACCCATGCTGCGCCACGGGCTACAAGCAATGGCTGGTGCGAGACTCACCGTGCCAAGGGTTAAGGCCTCCCAACCTGACAGGCTCGCCCTCGAGGAGCGCTTCGAGGCATTCCGCGCGGCCTAGCAACGAGACCGATCGTGCGTTCCGACAAGGGGCGCGTGCCATGATCACCTCATGAGCGACGTGCCAAGCCTCCCTCCTGCGGATTGGTATCCAGATCCGCTTCAGGTCGCCCAACGGCGGTACTGGGACGGCACACAGTGGACAGCCCAGACCTACAACCCCATTCCTGACTCGACCCCGACGCCGCCTCCTCCGGGATCGTCGGATGACGCACCGGCAGCCTCGGACGGGGAGAAGCAAGGCGACCGGACCCGTACTTCCGAGGGGCACCTCATCCTGAACTCCCGCGTCGAGCGAATGCTCGACATCGAGAAGCGACTCGGGCTGCGCATCGACAGCATCATGGCCGTCTTCGTCCAGACGGAGTACGACAAGGAGGTCGTGGTACTCGGGGACCTCGTCGCGGAACAGGGACTTCGAACTGGCGACCTCGAGGTCATTGCCACGGCATACAACGAATCTGGTCAAGTGATCGGCAAGGACGACACCTACCTCGACCTGGACGGATCAGGGTCCCCCATTCCGTTCCGACTCACAGTCGACCTTTCCGAGCCACCGTCCCGGTTGCGGCTCATGGCCAAGCCGGCCTAGTCGGGCCTCCACTGACGGAAGGACAACAATCGGATGAACGATTCGACAGCAGTCATTCAGCGCGTGCCGGAGCTCGAGGCCCGCGCCGGGATCGAGTTGGAAGGGATCTTCGCGACGATCGAGGAATCCGACTATGACCTGAGGAGTCTGAATGTGAATTTCGACGTGACATCGCCGAGGGGATCCATTCAGGGGTCCCTGTCTATCCACGTCTCTGCCTACAACGAGTCGGGGCAGCTGGTGGGCACGGATTCCACCACCATCTGGGGTGATGAATTCGTAGGGATCGAGTCAGTGAGCGAGCGGGTCACCCTGTACGACGAGCCGGCTGTTGTCCTTATCTTCCCGCAGCAACGTTCATGAAGGGACGGGGCGAACCGGTGGCCTAGCCAGGCAGTACCCGGTCCTCGGCTTCCACCACAAGTCCTCGGTCGAGCGCGTTCTCCAGACCAGCCTGCATCCGTGAACGCACCTGTGCTGTGAGCCTCTCGGAACCGAACACACGCATCGTCTCCCGGAACAGCTCCTCACGATCGACACCCATTGACCGCCTCACGATCGGGATCATCGCGTTACCCACTTCGATCGCGGGCACGTGGCTCAAGGAACGGTCGGATGAACTACTGGGGCGATATTCCAGGTAGCTGGCAGGATCGATCCCAGCTGGCCACATGACGGTCCCGTTCTCGGTAGTTGCCCGGCTGCGTGGCAGCAGCGACATCAGTGTCCGTTGCTTCTCCGCGCTAAGACGCCGGATGCCGAGGGCGTCTGCTACCAAACGGACCAACCGCTCGGCGTGGATGGGACCCTCGGCATCAGCTCCGGCTGCCATGGCCGAACGAATGCGGTCCAGGTTCGACGCAGTTGGCTCGTCGAGAAGCCACGGCTGCAGGTATGGACGATCCCATGCCCGGAAGGGTCTCTCGTCGTCATCGCGGTGGACGAGGTCGTTCCTCATGGTTCGCGGGACTTCGTCCACGCTGACGGGATGATCATTAAGGACGGCCCGCTCGAACTCCGACAAGGCTGACTCTGCCGCGGGGGCAGTCTGCGCGGACGTCGTGAAGCCAGACCACGCTTGGGGCGCGGGGGCGGCCTGCTCGATCGCGTCCGTGCCTATCGTTGCTCGCACACCCAGCCCGGTGGCACCCATGCTGGCCTCAGCAAGTTCGGTCTCGATGAGGGCGACAACGGCGTCGGGATCCTCTAGCCATGTCGGCAGCCACACGCGGCTGACAACGGGCCAGCCCAGCATGCCGGCCAAGACCTCGACCGGCAGACCGTCCCGGTCTCCGACCGAAGGACGCTGCGCCCAGCCTGGACCATCCAGAAGAATGGCGGCGAGGTCTCCCACGCCACCGTCGCGCCGTCCGACAACGAGGTCGATGCGGAAGCTCGACAACCCGACGTCGCTGCGAACTGGCCAGCCTCGCTGCCGGAGCGCATGGGCAACAGCTTCGCGGTGTCGGTCCTCGGCCGTCGGGGATCGCCCGAGCTTCTCGGCCACGTCGTGCGCCCCACGTACGGCCATCTCCAGGTAGTCGTGCAGATGACGCAAGCCTGTTGACTCACTGGCATCGACACGCATGTCTGACGGCAGGAAGGACGAGAACACCTTGACCTCGCGTCGGGCACGCGTGACTGCGACGTTGAGTCGACGCTCGCCACCCGACCGGTTCATGGGGCCGAAGTTCAGCGGCAGGATGCCCTTGTCGTTCTTGGAGAACGCGATCGAGAAGACGATGGCATCACGCTCGTCACCCTGCACGTTCTCCAGGTTCTTGACGAACAGACTGTCCTCATCATCCGCTTCAAGCGAAGCAACGACCGCAGGCTCGTCACATGTCGACAGAAGGGTGAGAATGAGATCGCGCTGCTGGATGTTGAACGTGACGACTCCCACCGAAGCGGTCGGGTCAACTCTGAAGCGCCTCACGACATCGTCGACCACGGCCCGTGCCTCGCGCGGATTCGTCCGCAGCTGCCGACGGTCACCGGTCCTGAAGAAGTAGCCGTCCGGAACGAGAGTGTGGCTGACGCTGGCACTTTCCCGATCGCGCTGGGGCGCGGGGAACGACGCAAGACGCCCGTCGTAGTACTTGCTGTTGCTGAAAGCGATGAGCGCCTCATCGCGGCTGCGGTAGTGCCAGGTCAGCCAGCGCCTCTGGACACGAGCCTGCACACATTCCGAGAGGATGCTCTCCTCGTCCGCGGCCTCGACCTCCACATCGTCCAACTCTTCGTCAGACTCACCGAAGGCCGCACCGAACGTCGTGGGCGGCATCTGACGACTATCGCCAACAACGACGACCGCCTTGCCACGGCCCATCGCCCCGATCGCCTCGGCGACTCGGATCTGCGACGCCTCGTCGAAAACCACGAGGTCAAAGTCGATGGCTCCAGGTTCGAGGAAGCGTGCCGCCGAATCCGGGCTGGTGAGGAAGCACGGCGTTAGCTCCCGGATGATGGAGCCGTAGCGCGAGATCAAGGCTCTGATCGAAAGACCACGGCGCTCCTTGAACAGCTCGCGCTGCAACGACCCAACTTCGCCCACCAGCGAGCTGGCGTCGAAAGGCCGGTTACGGATGAGGTCGGCAGGAATCTCCTCCGCCATTCGCTCCCGCAGAGTCGTGGTCGATCGAATGAATCGCTCCACCGACCGCTCGTGAGCGTCAGGCTGGAAGGCATCAAGCCGCCCCGCGGCGGCACGTTCGGTGAGCGACGCCTCCAGTACACCGAGCGTTACCGATTGCTCGAGCTGAAGCGGGTCACACCGGCCCTCGCGAAGGTCCGAGATAGCGGCGCTGAGCCCGGCCTGATGTAGCTCGTTAAGTGCACGGGCCGCGTCGAGCCAGACGGCCAGCCTTCGGAAGCGCTGATCGGAGCTGTCCGCAAGCCAAGCCTCACGAGAGGCGTCGATGGCCTGGTCGAGGGTTCGATCCGACTGCCAGATAGCCAACGCGTCAGCCTCGACCGCCAGGGTCGAACGAAGGAGCCCCCACTGGTGAGCGAACTCCTCGGCCGCCTCGACCTCTGCCATCGAGTGGTGTGAATCCGCAGCCACCTCCCGAAGAACGGGACGAACTGGCGAATCGGCCGTCACGACCGACGCCATCCACTCACATGTGGCGACCCGATGAGCGAGCGATTCGACGGCCTGCGAATCCCAGGGGTTGATGCCTCCGGCATCACTCAGCCCGGGCAGGGACGACAGCCCCGAGAGAGCTGCCTGGCTTCGCTGCTTCGCCTGGTGGAGCGCTGTCACCCAGACGCCCAGCTGCTTCAGCGGGGGTTCCGGATGGCCAGGAAAGAGTCCGGGACGAATCTGATCAGCGACGGCCTGCCGTTGCTTCTTGCGTCCGAACATCCCTGACGAGTCAGCTGCGATGGCTTGGGCCTGAATGGACTCGATCGGCAGAGTCCACATCACCGGGCTGACGCCCTCGAGGGCAGGATCTGCCGCTGCAGCACGCAGCTCCTGGATGCGCTGCCCGGCCGCCCGGGACCATCCCGGATCGGCCATCTGGTCGAGGACTGCAAGTGGCGGCGGATTGTTGCTGACAAGCTGCCGCACCGAGGTCAGGTCGACACCGGCAAGAGCCACCTGCAGCGATGCTGAGCCGGCTGCCCCTGATCGCGCCCGATCCAGGGACGAGATGAGATCCCTGACGTTCCGCTCCAGCGCCGCACGGTCGAGGCGATCGAAGTCGACAGGCCCGGCCAGCACCCAGGGGCCGTTCAGCTCGGAGTTCGCGTCATCGATCGTCTGCCCGATGTCAAGCAGACGCGGACGAATCGACCGCCACGCCTCCTCGCTCAGGGCCGCGACCTCGTCTGGAGTAACCCCAACAGACTTGATGTACGGATCGTCCTGACGCATCGCCAAGATGCGTTCATGGGCGGAGTAGAGGCTGTATCCGATCGCATTGGGCGCGTGGAGGCGGTCTCGGTAGCGCGCGAGAATCGTGGAGCTGGCTCGCGCCTGGCCCTGCGCAGCCTCCACACCAGCAGGATCGCGTGATGGCTCGTAGGTCAGGCTGTCAAGCAACTGGCGACGCACCGCGGCCGGCTTGCTGCCCTTGTCGTGCATATCGAGGCAGAACGGGTCGAGCCCGATAGCCGCGAGCCGGGACTGGACGACGTCAAGGGCCGCCCGCTTCTCAGCGACGAAGAGGACCTTTCGTCCCTCAGCGATGGCGCGCGCGAGCAAGTTCGTGATCGTCTGGGACTTGCCCGTCCCTGGCGGTCCCTCAAGTACGAATGTCTCACCCTCGACAGCTGACTTGATGGCCTCCAACTGTGATGCATCTGCTGGCACGGGGCACATGGCTCCGAGGTCGTCGAGAGACATCGCGAGTCGACCTTGGCTAGGCCTGTCTTCGAAGTACTCGGTGCGGCTTTCCGTCAGATGCTTGACGAGGGGGTTCGTGAGGAATCGTTCCCAATGGTCATCGAGGTCTTTCCACAGCCGGAACTTGGCGAACTGAAGCACCGACAAATGGGCCGTCTCATCAATACGGAACGGAAGATCGGCGGCGATCACCGCCTCACGAACTTGCTGGAAGATGTCTTCGACAGCGATGCCGTAGGAATCCTCCAGCGGGTTTTCGAGGTGTGGCAGTTCCAGCCCGAACTCCGCCTTCAGCTTCTCGATGAGGGTGTAGTTAGGTGTGCTGGCTCCGGATTCGTCCAGTGACATGCGGAAAGGTGTCCCACGGGCGCCGCCCTCAAGGGTGACCGGGGCAAGAATCAACGGCGACTTCAGCTCGCGTCCCTCGAGGGTCCACACGAGGCTTCCGAGCGTCAGAAAGAGGTTGTTGGTGCCCGTCTCCTGAACGCTTGATCGCGACGCATATCTCAGCCGTCGCAGCCGCGGAGCATACCGATCAGGATCCACCCTCGCGAACACCCTGCGTTGGGCGACAAGCAGGTTCGTCAGGAATTCGCGATTCCTGCCGCCGACAGCCGCTCCGGCACCGCGATGACCCTGGATGTGTTCGACACCCTCCCCTGTGTCGAGGACGAAACCGGCGCCGACATGCAGCTCGTCCTCGATGAAGTCCAACGGATGCAGCTTGTCGTCAGATGGAGGGACTAGCAGTTCGACGGAACTCGTGCCGGGCCGAAAGTTGATGAGTTGGTTCCGCAGACTGAGGTCCAGCAGGGCGTTCTTCCACATCCGGACCTTCAGCGGGACGTCGCTCTCACGTGCCGCGAGGCCGCCCTGCGGTAGCACTTTCTCGACGCGGATTTCCCCAGCCCGGTAGGTATGCACTTCGACGGTGCCGTCATCGGCCTTCCGAGTTGCAGGCAGCGGAGTGAAGCCGTGCAATCGCGCCGATCCGATGTCGACAACGCCCATGACTGGGCGCACATCCCCGTTGACGGCATCCCATCCCTCTTTCAACGCGCCAGAGAAGGGCATGCCGCGCGCCATGACCGTCGTTTCCACAAGCAGAATTCGCCGAGCATCTACCAGGTTCAGCGCGAGGGAAGTCAGCTTTGGGTCTGTCATCGCCGGATGAGGCAACTCGTCCTCGTCGAGCCACACTCCGACCAACGCGTGGCCGGGAGGTAGCCACAGTTGTGGCTTGAGTCCGGCCGCCTCTAGACATGCCGCGTACAGCACGGCGCTGTCGAGACACGTTGCCGCTCGCTCCTTCAGGACCTGCTGATGAGTGCGAATCTTCTGACCAGGCAAGTCCCAGGAGGCCGGCGGATTGCTGTAGTCGAACCCTCGCCCAACGATCGCCTCATAGACCGATTGCGAGATCTCTGCCGCTCGTTGTCGACCAGCTTGGTAGCCCTCCGTGCTGGCCGACCCGGTCTTCTTTCGAAGGATGCCCCGGGCGTCTGCGAGCACGTCGGCCACTACAGGATCGTTCGGCTGGACATGTGCTGAGAGGAGAGCCATCGACAGCGAGCCCAGTTGCCCTCCGTCGACAACCATCATCCATTGGTTGTGCGCGAAGAGAGCGAGCCGCTCCGAGTGGGATCCGAGTTCCTTGTCGCCCGAGTGCACATCGATGCGCAGTTCGACCGGCCGCTGTTCTTCCACGCTGCGCATGAAGACGGGATCGAGCGACAGGTCGGGCTCGAGAGCAAGGCCAGCGGCCGTGACCGTCGGAAACTCGCGCTCCCACGGCCCGGCAATCACGGTGTCGCCCTCGCCCAGCACCACCCGTACGCGGACGTCGTGTTCCGGTCGGGCACCGATCGCCCGTAGCTGCAGCGAGGTAATGAACGGGCGCCCGTTATGCACGAGGTCATACCCGATGCCCTCCAGCGTTTGCACATCGATTGCCACTCGCTCGGCGACCGCCGATTCAGACACGCCACACCCCCTGCTTGAGCCGAGAAGGTCCGAATGTAGGGCAAACAGGCAGTTGGGGCAGTGCGCTCAAGATCACCCGCCGTCGTGACTCCGGTGGCCCAGACGGAGGCAATGCACACGTTCCTGCGCAGATACGACGCCTCTCTCTCCTTGATGTAGCTCGGGAGCGCCTGTCGGGCGCAGTAGCCGCGGTGACCGACCCGCAGGGCGATGACGAGCACGCGATCGTCCGGAAGACCATCTCGGAGGAGGGGCAGCGCCTCAACGACCACTTCGGAAAGCTCTCGTGGGATCGGTTCGTGCAGCCCATGATTCGAACGGTTTCGGCCATGCCGGCCACTGACCCTCTTCCGCTCGATCAGCGGCAAGTCCCTTCGAGTCTGAACCATCTGCGACAGATCAGGTTATGCCCTACCCCGGATCGATAACGGTCCAGGCAGATCCATCCAGCCCTGCACCGACAAGCCGACCATGACGCTTGCCGAGACCCGCATCTTCGTTTCCTTCGTTGACCGCGACTTTACCGAGCGGCTGTCGCAGCTACAGGGCTCCGAACTGACCAAGGCACTCGAACTGACGGCCAGAGATGTGATCGCCAAGACCGTCAATCAGTCTGCGATCGAGGCGGAGTTGGAGCGACGCTGGGGGCAGTGGGACTTTGACGGCTCGGTCATCCTGGGGCGCATCGACACCGCGACTCGTCGTCTCTACGTGGGGACGCGTCGTGTGCTCGAGGCCGGGGACCCGATCCTGCACCGGAGCATGTCAACCGTCGGCCCGGTCAGTCGCATTCTTGCGTTCGGCCACGAGGACACCTGGTGGCTGCCCTATCAGCAGACGCAGCCCCCCGTTGGTGTTGACTCAGGCACTCAGCGGCGAGCAAAGGACGGAACGCGTGGACGCGAGCGGGAACACCTACTCGGGACTTCTCGGCATCAGGGCCACTCTCGGACCCCTGCACCGCACCAAGGTCCCCCTGAGACCCGGGTTGACGGCTCTGTACGGGCTCAACGGCGCGGGGAAGTCGAGCATCCTGGAGGCCACCCGGAAGGCCTTCACTGGCCTAGCTGGTGACGGGCGGGCCGATATCGAGCTGCACGTCCAGGATGACGAGCTGTTCTCCGTGTCCGAACGCCTCTACGCGCCTGGGGCGCTGCGATTTCGGGCAGGATCGCGGGGATCGCGAGACGACTCCTTCAGCAACCTCGACCTCGCTGAACGGGCCGAGCAGCTTCGTGACCAGGTCCTCTTCGCCTGGCGTCTGCACTCGGACGGCGACTGGGTTGCGCTCGCCGAGGAGCTGGTGAGCTCACGCATGTTCGCGCTGAAGCCGGTGGGAGTGCGAGAACCGCAGTGGCAGGTATGGGTCTGCGCTCATCCGACACAGCAGACTCCTGAGCTGCGACGTGCGATCGATGCGTTCGAGGCGCAGAGGGCGCACCTTCGTCGTGCGCTAGCCGGAGACGCATCTCCCGGTTCGGACGCAGACGCCGATGCGGAGTGGCTCACCGAGCATCCGCTGTTCCCTCCAGGGCCATTGCCCTACCCCCTCAACACCACCCCAACTAAAGACATCGAAGGCCCCCACAACGGCGAGCTACTCGAGTTCTGGCTGGACGACCCTGAGTTCCTCAGGCACTGGTACGACGGTATGCCGGTGCCAGTGGCACTTCTGGGAACCATTCGGGCTACACCCTGGACGGTAGCCGGCGACATCGACGTGGACGCAGCGCTCGCGAGCGTCCGAAGCGCGGGCTCCCAGCACCTGCAGTCGATGGACGATCTCGACCCTCTCCTCCAATGGGCGGCCACGTTCTCCGAGCGGACGAGGTCGACCCTTGCAGCCCTGCTGCTGGACCCTCCACAACTCGATCTTACGTTGAACTGGCCCGGGGGATGGGTCGACGGCGGAGCACTGGTGTGGTCCGCCGTCGTCCCTGGCAGCTTCGGACCCGACCTGGTCGGTCTGCGCGCGTTGAGCAGGGCTGAGCAGAGGTGGACTGCGTTCGCTATGCAGGTAGCCGCAATGAGCGAGGCCGGCTCACGTGCCGACATCTGGCTCCTCGATGAACCGGAGGCGGCGTTGCACCGGTCTGCTGAGGAGCATATGGCCCGCGGACTGAGCCGCCTGGCGATGCCCGGCGAGCACTGGTTGGTGGCCACCCACTCACCGGCAGTGCTCGACGACCCGAACACGCATGTCCTCCGGGTTCATCGAACCCGAAGCGGCACCGAGGTGGAAGCCTTGCGCGAGCTAGAGCGGTCCAGCCTGTCCGAGCTGGGGCTGCAGCCGTCGGACCTGCTGCGACGTTGGCGAGTGATCCTCCTTGTCGAGGGCCATCATGACGAACTGTTGATCCGTGAGCTCCTGAGCGAGGAACTGCATGACGCCCGGGTCCACATTGTGCCGGTTGACGGCGCTAGCCGCCTCGCGGCCGCAGTCGACAGCCAACTGCTGTGGGAGTTCACTGAGGCGGTTGTCATCCCCGTGGTTGACAATGCGAGGCTGGATGAGCTGACCCAGGCATGGGAGGCAGCCCTCTATCTCGCCGCGGCTGAAGGCACCGCTGCCGCCGTCAACCACCTCAACGAGCGGCTCGCCAGCGGCGACAGGTCGAACGAGACCCGCTGGCTGCGCCAGTTCTTGATCAAGTCCATCAGCAAGGGGGACTCCACTTCGTCGCGAATCTCACCGTTCGCGTTCGCGAAGCCGGACATCACCGACTACCTACCGGTAGCGGAGATGCTCCCCGAGAGTCCAGATGCGACGTGGGAGTCCCTCCGCGAAGAGCAACTCCGCATGGAGGGAAAGTCGACCAACTTCAAGGGATGGCTGGCCAAGAGGTACCGACGTCAGATCTTCACGGACGAGGCGATCACCGCAGCCGCGCACCGGATGGACGTTCCCGAGGAGTTTCGACGCCTGCTCGAGCAATGCACCAACGTGCCATCGCCCAAGGTGCCTGATCGCTAAGCCTCGCCACGACTACCCCGCAGACTCTCACCGTGTCCTCCCGACCGGCGATCTCAACCAGCCCAAGCGTTCCCCCGCCCAGGCATCGGCACCCTCGCCTGGCACAATCCAGCAGCCACAGCTGACCTCGCCCCTGCCTGAGATCGGAGGCTCGCCTCGTCGCTGAGATCGCGGGAACACCCGCGATGCATGTTGTTCCGCTGCCTGCGCCGGGCTTGGTCACGATGTGCGGTACCTAAGGAGAGGCGCGAGCTAAGCAGTCGCGAGCATTCATGGCCGTCCGCGAGTGTTCACCAACGTCTTAGGGTCCCGAATAGGGTCCCGATCCGGAAGTGAAGGCGAGGGTGGCTCGAAATTCTGCTTCGTGACCTGCAGTTTCCTTGTCGGGACGGCGGGATTTGAACCCACGACCCCTTGACCCCCAGTCAAGTGCGCTACCAAACTGCGCCACGTCCCGCTCGCCCCGCAGAGCGAACGGGAGCAGCCTACCTGAGCCGGTCAGTCGTCCGATCGACGCCAGGCAACACCGGCTACGCCGGCACCCGGAGCGGTTCCCCCGTCTCGACGAGCGTCTTGAGCCCGTCCAGAATCAGACTCCACCCACCGGACACCGCTGTGTAGGTGGCGGTCTCGCCGTCGAAGCCGTCGTGGACGAGAGTGAGCTTCGTCAGCTCGGGACCCAGCTCCTCCAGCTCGTACGTCACTCGGCTGGGGGCGTCCCCCTCGAACGACTCGTCCCACTGCGCGGAGAACGTCATGACCAGCCGCGTGCCGGCGTCGGCCTCGACGACCTCCCCCGCGATCGCGACCGAGCCGTCGGAGTGGCGGTACTCGTACGGCGAACCCGGGTCGACCGAGTCGGCAACCAGCGCGAACCCGTAGTAGTAGCGGGTGGTGAAGCCCGGGTCGGTGAGGGCCTCCCACACCTTCTCGCGGGGGGCCTTGATGTGGACGCTCTGGACGAACACCGGTGGTTTCGCGGTCATGGCAGCCTCTCTGTTCTCGAGGTCGTCGCGCAGGTCGACCAGCATGCGGGAGTACGGCGCCCGGTAGCGGTCGATCCAGCGGTCGGCGATGTCTTGGATGGGGACGACGTTGAGGTAGTGGTGCTTCGACCGGCCGACCTTGCGGGTGACGATCAGACCGGCTTCCTCCAGCACCCCGAGGTGCTTGGCCACGCCGAACCTCGTCAGGTTCGGCAGCACCTCGCACAAATGGCCCAGCGTGCGCCCGTCTCTCTCGCGCAGCGCGTCGAGCAGGTCGCGACGGCTGGGATCAGCAATTGCACGGAACACGAGGTCCACAACGAGCAAGATAGGTGACCTTTTGGTCACACGTCAACAGTGCATTCGGGTCACGAATCGGTTACGGATCGTTTCCGGCGCATCCGTTCCGAAGCCAGACGGCGAAGCACAGGTAACGCAACCCTGCGCCAAGCCTGGAGGAACCACATGAACATCCGTCTTGCCGGAGCGGTCGCCGTCACGGCCGCACTCGTACTGACCGGCTGCACGTCGTCCGACGACGACACCGCCGCCACCGACACCGAGGCCGAGGTCACTGAAGAGGCCATGGAGACCGAAGAGGCCATGGAGGAGGCCGGCACGATCGTCGACGTTGCTTCCGCCAGCGACGACTTCACCACGCTCGTCGCCGCCGTCGACGCCGCAGGTCTCGTCGAGACCCTCAGCGGCGAGGGCCCGTTCACCGTCTTCGCGCCGACCAACGAGGCCTTCGACGCCCTGCCCGAGGGCGTGCTGGACGCGCTGCTGCTGCCCGAGAACGAGGCCGTTCTCACCAGCATCCTGACCTACCACGTGGTGCCCGGTGAGGTCACGTCCGACATGATCAGCGACGGCGACGTCGCCACGGTCGAGGGCCAGAGCGTCACCATCAGCACCGAGGGCGGCGTCATGGTCAACGAGGCCACCGTCACCACCGCTGACGTCGACGCCTCCAACGGAGTCATCCACGTGATCGACGCCGTGCTGATCCCGCCGGACGTCGACCCGGCGTCGCTGATCAGCTAGTCGCACCCAGCACCGAACGAGAGGGGTGCCGCCACACGGCGGTGCCCCTCTCGTCATGTTCGGACCCGGCGAGACACCTACCGGCGGGAGCGCTTCTCCCGCACGCGCATCGCCACGTCGATGGGCGTCCCGGTGAACCCGAACTCCTCGCGCAGCCGCCGCTCGATGAAGCGCCGGTAGCCGGCCTCCAAGAACCCGGTGGTGAACAGGACGAACCTGGGTGGACGGATGTCGGCCTGCGTCCCGAACAGGATGCGCGGCTGCTTGCCTCCGCGCATCGGGTGCGGGTGCTCGGCCACGAGCCGACCCAAGAAGGAGTTCAGCTGGCCGGTGGTCACGCGGGTCTCCCAGCCGTCCAACGCCTGGTCCAACGCCGGCACCAGCCGGTCGACCGCCCGTCCGGTGCGCGCCGAGACGTTCACCCGCGGCGCCCAGCCGTAGCGGTGCAGCTGCCGGTCGATCTCGCGCTCCAGGTCGTACCGGCGCTCCTCGTCGAGCAGGTCCCACTTGTTGAAGGCGACGACCATCGCGCGGCCCGCCTCTTCGACCATCGTGAGCAGCCGCAGGTCTTGCTCGGTCAACGGCTCGGACGCGTCGATCAGCACGACAACCACCTCCGCGCGGTCGATTGCCGCCGACGTGCGCAGGGTTGCGAAGTACTCCGCGCCAGAAGCCTCTTTCGCCCGACGACGAATGCCCGCCGTATCGATGAAGCGCCACTCCTGCCCCCCGAGCTCGACGAGCTCGTCGATGGGGTCGACGGTGGTGCCGGCGACGGAGTCGACGACCGCCCGCTCCTGGCCGGTGAGCTTGTTGAGCAGGCTCGACTTGCCCACGTTCGGACGCCCGACCAGCGCCACCCGTCGCGGGCCGCGCTCGACCTCGAACGCCTCGGCCGGCGCGTCCGGCAGCACCTCGAGGACGGCGTCGAGCAGGTCTCCGCTCCCCCGCCCGTGCAGTGCCGAGACCGGGTGAGGCTCGCCGAGCCCGAGGTTCCACAGTGCGGCGGCGTCCGCCTCGGCCGAGGGACCGTCCACCTTGTTCGCCGCCAGCACCACCGGCTTGCCGGCCGCGCGCAGTACCCGCACGACCGCCTGGTCGGCGTCGGTTGCGCCCACAGTGGCGTCCACGACGAACATCACGACGTCGGCGGCCTGCACGGCGACCTCGGCCTGTGCCGCGATACGCGCCGCCATGCCTTGCGCGTCGGGGTCCCAGCCACCGGTGTCGACGAGGGTGAACCGGCGGCCGGCCCAGGCGGCGTCGTACGCCACCCGGTCACGGGTGACGCCGGGCACGTCCTCCACGACTGCCTCGCGGCGCCCGAGGATGCGGTTGACCAGCGTCGACTTGCCGACGTTCGGCCGCCCCACGACAGCGACTGCGGGAACGGGGCCAACCGCCTCGTCGGCGTCGACCTCGACGCCCTCCCATCCCTCGAGCTCGCTCATCGCACGCCCTCCGGCAGCAGCGCCAGCACCGCGTCGACGGTCTCGTCCACCGTCATGTCGGAGGAGTCGATCACCGCCACACCCGGCGCGGCCTCGGTGAACGCCGCCACCGTCGAGTCCTGGGCGTCGCGGCGCACGATCTGGTCGCGCGTCGCCTCGACGGCCGGGGCGTCGGCGACGCCGTGCACGTCCAACGCCCGGCGGGCCAGCCGCGCATCCTCCCGGGCCAGCAGCAGCACCCGGACGTCGGCATCCGGCGCGACGACCGTGGTGATGTCGCGGCCCTCCGCCACCCATCCGCCCTCGGCGACCATGGCCTGCTGACGGCGCACCATCTCGGCACGCACAGCGAGGTTCGTGGCCACCGCGCTCACACTCTCGGAGATCTCCGTCGAGCGGATCGCGTCCGACACGTCGACGCCGTCCACCGCGACAGCCGGCGCCCCCGGGTCGGTGCCGATGGTCAGCGGCAGCTCGCGAGCCGCGGCAGCCACCGCTTCGGTGTCGTTCGGGTCGATGTCGCGCGAGCGCACCCACCAGGTGAGCGCCCGGTACATGGCGCCGGTGTCGAGGTATGCGAGCCCCAGCCGGTCGGCCACGGCACGGGCGACCGTGCTCTTGCCCGAGCCGGACGGTCCGTCGATGGCGATCACTGGGGCCCGAGTCACCGGGCAAGACTACGGCGCGAGCACCCGCAGACCGGACGCCTCAGCCGTGCACCGTCCATCCACGCAGCCGCAACGCGTCGGTCAACGTCGACTGGGCCTCGGGCCGCACGGACAGCTCGACCAGACCCACGGGCTCGCCCGGGACGTGCTCGATGCGGACGTCCTCGACGTTGACACCGATCTCGCCGACGTCGGAGAAGAGTCCGGCGAGCTGTCCCGGCCGGTCGGCGAGCTCGACGGGCACGCCGACGAACTCCGCGGGCTGCGAACCGTGCTTGCCCGGCAGCCGCCCTCGACCGGCGACCCCGGCGTGCAGCAGCTTCTCGACCCCGTCGAGGTCGGGGGCGGAGTCGTCGAGCGCCGTGATGGCCGAGTCGAGGTCGTCCCGAAGAGCCCGCAGCACGTCGCGGACGGCGACGGCGTTGGCCGCCAGGATCTCTCGCCACATGGCCGGGTCGCTGGCCGCCACCCGGGTGATGTCTCGCACTCCCCCGCCGGCCAGGCGCACCTCGTGCCCGTCGGCGTCGCGCAGTCGTCCCGCCACGAGCGCCGCCACCAGGTGGGGGGCGTGGCTGACGACCGCGACAGCCGCGTCGTGCTCATCGGGCGACATGCGTATCGGCGTCGCACCGACCAGCAGCGCGAGCTGGGTCACCAGCTCGACCGGCGAGCCGGCGACCACCCCGACCGGAGGGCAGATCACCCACGGCCGGCCCCGGAAGAGCTCGTCGTGCGCCCCTGCCGGACCCGACACCTCGCGTCCGGCCATCGGGTGCCCGCCGACGTAGCGTGCCGCGCCGCCGTGAGCCGAGATCGCCGCCGCCAAGGGCGCCTTGACGCTGGTCACGTCGGTGACGGCCCCGATGCCAGCCTCGTCGAGAAGCGCACGCACGACACCAGGAGCGACGTGCGGGGGGACGGCGACGACCGCCAGGTCGACCTCGCCGCGCTCACCGTCGGGCAGCCCGGCACCGCGCTCGACAGCGTGAGCCACGGCCTCGGGGTCGGCGTCGCGCAAGTACACGTCGATGCCGCGGGCGCGCAGGGCGAGGCCGACCGACGCCCCGATGAGCCCGGTGCCGACGACGAGCACCGAGCGCAGCTCGGACGCGCTCATGCCGGTGGCCGGGCGGGTTCGTCGTCGTGGCGCAGGTCGGTGCGCAACGCCCGGGCGCCGTGCAGGTAGACGTGCTGCACGTCGCTGCGGGCCAGGTCGGTCTCGACGTGCGCCAGCAGCCGGACGACGCGTGGCATGGCCCCGGCCACGTCCAGCTCGCGCGCGCACAGCAGCGGCACGTCGGTGATGCCCAGGGAGCGGGCGGCGTAGGCCGGGAAGTCGGAGACGAGGTCGGGCGTCGCGGTGAAGATGATGCTGATCAGCCCGTCGAGGCCCAGCGCGTTGCGGTCGAGGACGGCCTGCACGAGCTCGCTGGTGCGCGCGAGCAGATGGTCACGCTCGTCGGCCTCGAGCTGCGTCGCGCCACGGATCGCTCGAACTGCCACGAGGCAAGAGTAGAGAACGGCTGCGCGGGCGCTGCGGCTACATGCCGACGGCTTGGTACAGCTGCCCGATCTCCTGGGAGTTCAGCGGACGGGTCTTGCCTGGCCGCAGCTCGCCGAGCGACACCGGCCCCACCCCGACCCGGATGAGCCGCTGCACCGGATGCCCCGCCTCCTCCAGCAGCCGACGCACCAGCCGGTTGCGGCCCTCGTGCAGGGTCACCTCGACCATCACCCGGTTGCCGGACGCCCCGACCACCTTGAACGTGTCGAGTGCGGCGTGCCCGTCCTCCAGCTCGTAGCCGGCGCGCAGCCGCTTGCCGAGGTCGCGCGGCACCGGCGCGAGGATCTCCGCGACGTACGTCTTGGGCACCTCGTAGGAGGGGTGCGTCAACCGGTGGGCGAGCTCGCCGTCGTTGGTGAGCAGCAGCAGGCCCTCGGTGTCGTTGTCGAGGCGGCCGACGTGGAACAGCCGAGCCCCGCCGTCGCGCACCCGGTCGGGCAGCAGCTCGGTGAGGGTCATGCGCCCGCGGTCGTCGCTCATCGAGCTCAGCACGCCGAGCGGCTTGTTGAGCGCCAGGTACACCTGCTGCGCCTCAGGGGTGCTGATGCGCAGGCCGTCCACCTTGATCTCGGCTGTCGCGGGGTCGACCCGCATGCCCTGCTCGGCCACGACGCGGCCGTTGACCTGCACGCGCCCCGCCTCGATCAGCGCCTCGCAGGCCCGCCGCGACCCGACCCCCGCCGAGGCCATCACCTTCTGCAGGCGTACGCCCTGCCGTGCGTCACCCTCGGGCACCGGAGTCCTCCACGTCGTCGGCGTCAGGCAGGAACGGCGCCAGCGGCGGCAGCTCGTCCAACGAGCCGAGCCCGAGCCGTTCCAAGAAGTAGGACGTGGTGCCGAACAGGGTCGCCTGCGACTCGTGCTCGAGCCCGACCTCCTCGATCAGCCCACGTGTGTGCAGGGTACGCACCACGCCGTCGCAGCTCACCCCGCGGATGGCCGACATGCGCGCCCGGGTGACCGGCTGCTGGTAGGCGACGATGGCCAGCGTCTCCAGCGCAGCATGGGTGAGCCGGGCCTGCTGGCCGTCCATGACGAACGACTGGACGACCGGCGCGCATGCCGGGTGGCTGTAGAAGCGCCACCCGCCGGCCACCGGACGCAGCTCGAAACCCCGTCCCTGCTCGGCGTACTCACCAGCCAGACCCTGCAAGGTCTGGGTGACAGCACGCTCGTCCACGTCGAGGACGGCGGCCAGCCGCTCCGCGGGGACGGGCTCGTCGGCCACCATGAGCACCGCCTCGAGCTGTGCGGCCAGCGTGGGCTCGCTCACCCCTGGTCTCCTTCGTCGTCGCTTGAGTCGAACTCGTCGTGCAGGTCGATGTCGCCGGCACCCTCACCCGTCCAGCGCACCGACAGGTCGCCCAGCGGCGTCACCTGCTCGAACGACACCTGCCCCTCGCGGAACAGCTCCAGCAGCCCCAAGAACCGCGCCACCACGTGATGGCGGGTCGGGCAGTCGGCGGTGAGCGACCGGAACGTCGCCACCCGCACCGTGCGCAGCCGGTCGACGATGATCGTCGCCTGCTCACGCACGCTGACGGCGGGCGCGTGGACGTGGTCCATGGATATGACGGGCACGGGTTTGGGCGTCAGGGCCTGCGCGGCCAGGCGGGCCAGGTCGGTGGGGCCGACGGCCATCACGACCTCGGGCAGCAGCGAGGCGAATGGCTCCTCGAGGGTCACCTGACGGGCGACCCGATCGGCCTCGACGGTCATCCAGTCGGCCAGCACCGCGGCGGCCTCCCGGTACGCCCGGTACTGCAGCAGCCGGGCGAAGAGCAGGTCACGGGCCTCGAGCACCGCGAGGTCGTCGGGGTCCTCGACCTCGCCGGCCGGCAGCAGGCGCGCCGCCTTCAGGTCGAGCAGGGTGGCGGCGATCACCAAGAACTCCGAGGTGATGTCGAGGTCCCACTCGGGGCTGCGCGCCTTGATGTACCCGACGAACTCGTCGGTCACCTGCGCCAGCGCGACATCTGTAATGTCAAGACTCTTCTTGGCGATGAGGCTGAGCAGCACCTCGAAAGGCCCGCTGAAGACCTCCAGCGTCACCGCGAAGCCGGGCGCCGGACCCTGCGTCGGCTCGCCGGACGCAGCCGCGCCCGAGCGCGCCGTCCGGGCGTTGCGTGCCGCGGCTACTGCTCGTCCCACCGCGACAGCACCTCCAGCGCGAGCTGCTGGTACGCCCGTGCCCCCGGGGAGCGCGGGGAGTAGTCGATGATCGGCACCCCGCCGGTCGTGGCCTCAGGGAAGCGCACCGTCCGCGGGATCACCGTGTGGTAGACGGCCTCGCCGAAGGCCTCGACGAGGCGGTGCAGCACCTCGCGACGGTGCACGGTCTGGGCGTCGTAGCGGGTGGCGAGCAGCCCGTCCAGCACCAGCCGCTCGTTGAGCCGCTCCTGCACCTTGGCGATCGTGTCCTGGAGCAGGGCGACGCCGCGCAGCGCGAAGTACTCGCACTCCAGCGGCACGAGCACGCTGTTGGACGCGGTCAGCGCGTTGACCGTCAGCAGCCCGAGCGCCGGCTGGCAGTCGATGAGCACCACGTCGTAGTCGGCCAGCACCGGCGCGATGGCCCGGCTCAGCGTCTGCTCGCGAGCGACCTCGTTGACCAGCTGAAGCTCGGCGGCCGACAGAACGATGTTGCTCGGGACGAGGTCCATGCCTTCGACCGCGGTCTGCTCCAGCACATCGGTGACGTGCGTGCTGCTGTCGAGCAGCACGTCGTAGATCGAGCGTTCGAGGTTGTGCGCGTCCATACCCAGCCCGACCGAGAGCGACCCCTGCGGGTCGAAGTCGACGAGCAGCACACGCCGGCCTTGCTTGGCCAGCGCCGCACCGAGGTTGATGGTGGTCGTGGTCTTGCCGACGCCGCCCTTCTGGTTGCACACGGCGACCACCCGCGCCGGGCCGTGCTCGACCAGCAGCGACGGCACCGGAAACGTGGGCATCGGACGGCCGGTAGGTCCGTCCGCGGACGGGTTGGCAGACGCTGACGGCACGGGCAAAGACTAGTGCCCAGGCCGTGGCGACCCGCTCAGCGCGCGCGGATGGGCTGCGGCGTAGACCTCACGCAGCTTCTCCACGGTGACCAGCGTGTAGATCTGGGTCGTCGCCACGGATGCGTGCCCGAGCAGCTCCTGCACGACGCGGACGTCGGCTCCACCGTCCAGCAGGTGCGTGGCGAACGAGTGCCGCAGCGTGTGCGGGGAGATGTGCGAGCCGAGATGGGCGCGGTCGGCGGCGGCGTGCAGAACGGTCCAGGCGCTCTGGCGGCTCAGCCGTCCCCCGCGGGCGTTGAGGAACAGCGCGGCGTTGCCGCTGCCGGCCGCCGCCAGGGCGGGCCGCCCACGCACCAGGTAGGCGTCGACGGCACGTCGGGCGTACGAGCCCATCGGCACCAGCCGCTCCTTGCTCCCTTTGCCACGCAGCCGGACGACGTTGGCCACGGCCGGTCCCTCGTCGTCGCGTGCCTCCTCGGCCAGCAGCAGGTCGTCGACGTCGAGGCCGACCGCCTCGGAGATGCGTGCGCCCGTGCCGTAGAGCACCTCCAGCAGCGCCCGGTCGCGCAACGACCGCGGTCCGTCGTCGACGGCGGCCGCCCCCAGCAGCTTCTCGACCTGGTCGACGCTGATGGCCTTGGGCAGGCGCTTCGGCACGGTCGGCGGGTGGACGTCGCGGGCCGGGTCGTGGGCGCACACGCCCTCGGCCACCAAGAACTTGTGCCACCCCCGCACGGCGACGACCGTTCGCGCCGACGACGTCGCCGACAGCGGTCGGCGTGCCTCGTTGCCCTCGCGCAGCGATCGGACGAAGGCCGTCACGTCCGCCTCGTCGATCGCCGTCACGTCGTCGCGGCCCAGGTCGTCGAGAAACTCCGCGTATCGGCGCAGGTCACGGCGGTAGGCGGCCATCGTGTTGGCGGCGAGGCCACGCTCGACGGCCAGGTGGTCGAGGTAGCGCTCCACCTGTCGGGCGACTCCGGTGCCGGCGGGCACGCCTAGTCGAGCACCTCGGCCAGCGGCCGGTGCGCCATGCCGTGCGCGGCGGCGACCGGCCCGTACACGACCTCGCCGTCGTGGGTGTTGAGCCCGAGCGACAGCGGGGCGTCGCGGCGCAGCGCCTCGCGCCAGCCATGGTTCGCCAGTGCCACCGTGTAGGGCAGCGTCACGTTGGTGAGCGCGTGGGTCGAGGTGTTGGGCACCGCGCCGGGCATGTTCGCCACGCAGTAGTAGACCGTGTCGTGCACGGTGAAGGTCGGGTCGGCGTGGGTCGTGGGCCGCGAGTGCTCGAAGCAGCCCCCCTGGTCGATGGCGATGTCGACGAGCACGGCACCGGGCTTCATGGCCCGCACTATCTCGTCGCTGACCAGGGTGGGCGCCTTCGCTCCGGTCACCAGCACCGCACCGATCACCAGGTCGGCGTCCAGCACGGCCCGCTCGACCTCGTAGGAGTTCGACGTCACGGTCTGCATGTGCCCCTGGTAGACGAGGTCGACCTGGCGCAGCCGCGTGACGTTGATGTCCATCAGCAGCACCTCGGCCTGCATGCCCAGCGCGATGGCGGCGGCGTTCAGCCCGCTCACCCCACCGCCCAGCACGACGACCTTGCCCGCGTACACCCCGGAGACGCCGCCGAGCAGCACCCCTCGCCCGCCGTTCTCGCGCTGCAGCGTCGCCGCGCCCACCTGCGGGGCCATCCGGCCGGCGACCTCGCTCATGGGGGCGAGCAGCGGCAGGCTGCCATCGGGAAGCTGGACAGTCTCGTAGGCGATGCCCGTCACCTTCTGGCGCACCAGTGCGTCGGTACAGGCCTTGGACGCCGCGAGGTGCAGGTAGGTGAAGAGCACCTGACCGGCACGCATCCGGTCGTACTCCTCGTCGATGGGCTCCTTGACCTTGCAGACGAGGTCGGCCGTCCCCCACACGTCGTCAGCGGTCGGAAGGATGGTCGCACCGGCAGCGGCGAACTCGTCGTCGCTGATGGACGAGCCGACCCCGGCGGCGCTCTGCACCACCACCTCGTGGCCGTTGCGCACCAGCTCGTGGACGCCGGCCGGGGTCATTGCCACCCGGTACTCGTGCGTCTTGACCTCGGTCGGAACACCAACTCTCACGGCGGTGACTCTAGTGCGGAGAGGGTCGCGCCCAGCGACGAACGGCGCACTCAGCGCGGCACGGCCTCCCGCGACGGCCAGGGCACGTCGGCGGGGCGCAGGGCGTCGAAGCCGGCGCCGTGCAGCGCCGTCCACGTGGCGAGAACTCCGACGCACAGCGTCGGGTTGTGCAGCTCGCCGGCCAGCACGCGTGCGACGAGCTCGTCGAGCGGCACCCACGCGGTCGGCATGTCGGCTTCTTCGTCCTCGCCGTCGTGGCGCTGGTCGACGGGGACCGCCTCGATGCCGCGAGCCAGGTACACCCGCAACGTCTCGTTCGTCATGCCCGGTGAGGTGAAGTAGTCGACGAGCACGCGCCACTCGCGCGCCCGGACGTGCCCCTCCTCGTACAGCTCGCGCGCGACGGCGTCGTGGTAGGGCTCGCCTGGCTTGTCCAGCAGACCGGCCGGCGCCTCGACCAGCCGGTGCCCCACCGGGTGCCGATACTGGTGCACCACCAGCACGCGGTTCTGCGCGTCGAGGGCGATGACGCCGACGGCACCCGGGTGCTCGACGACGTCACGCACGAAGGGCTCGCCGCCGGCGAGCGGCTGCACCACGTCGCGTCGCACCGACACCACCAGGCTGCCGTCGAACACCGTCTGCCGGTCGGAGACGGTCCAGCGCTCGGGGGTGTCGTGCACGCTGTCGACGTTCGGCCCGGTCATGCCGACACCACCGGAACGGGCGCGCTCGCGTCGGCCCTGGCCGGCTCGACCTCCAGCAGTCGCGTCTCTTGCTGACGGGTGACCGCGGCGGTGATGAGGCCCGCGAACAGCGGGTGGGCCCGGGTTGGGCGCGACTTGAACTCCGGGTGCGCCTGCGTGGCCACGTAGAAGGGGTGGACGTCGCGGGGCAGCTCGACGAACTCCACCAGCTCGCCGCCCGGTGACGTGCCACTGATCACCAGGCCCGCCTCGGTGAGCTGCGCTCGGTAGGCGTTGTTGACCTCGTACCGATGACGGTGCCGCTCGTGGATGCGTCCCGACCCGTAGAGGTCGCGTACCAGGCTGCCCTCGGCCAGGTCGGCCGGGTAGGAGCCGAGACGCATGGTGCCGCCCAGGTCGCCGTCGCCGTCCACGATGCCCTTCTGCTCGGCCATCGTTGCGATCACGTGGTGGGTGGCCTCGGGCCCGAACTCGGCGGAGTTGGCGTCGGCGAGACCCACGACGGTGCGCGCGTACTCGATCACCGCACACTGAAGGCCGAGGCACAGGCCGAGCATGGGTATGGCGTTCTCGCGGGCGTAGCGGAGGGCGCCGAGCTTGCCCTCGATGCCGCGCACGCCGAACCCACCGGGGACGCACACGGCGTCCACGCCGCCGAGCGAGCGCGCGGCGCCCTCTGGGCTGGCGCAGTCGTCCGACGGCACCCAGCGCATGTCGACACGGGCGTCGGCGGCGAACCCGCCGGCCGAGAGCGCCTCGGTGACCGACAGGTAGGCGTCGTGCAGGTCGATGTACTTGCCGACGATCGCCACGGTCACCGCGTGCCGGGGGTGGTGCACGCGTCGCAGCAGGTCGTCCCAGTTGCTCCAGTCGACGTCGCGGAACGGCAGGCTGAGGCGCTGCACCACGTAGGCGTCGAGCCCTTCGGCGTGCAGCACCTTCGGGATGTCGTAGATGGACGGCGCGTCGACCGCGGTCACGACGGCATCGGCGTCCACGTCGCACATCAGCGAGATCTTGTTCTTCACGCCGTCCGGGATCTGGCGGTCGGCCCGGCACACGATCGCGTCGGGCTGGATACCGACCTGGCGCAGCGCCGCCACCGAGTGCTGCGTCGGCTTGGTCTTGAGCTCACCGGACGGGGCGAGGTAGGGCACGAGCGACACGTGCAAGAAGAACGAGCTGTCTCGGCCGACGTCGTGGCGCACCTGGCGGGCGGCCTCGAGGAACGGCAGCGACTCGATGTCGCCGACGGTTCCGCCGATCTCGTGGATGACGACGTCCGGGACGCGGCCCTTGCGGTCCGGGGCAGCCATGGCCAGCATCCGGTCCTTGATGGCGTTGGTGATGTGCGGGATGACCTGCACGGTGTCGCCGAGGTACTCCCCGCGTCGCTCCTTGGCAATCACGGACTGGTACACCTGGCCGGTCGTCACGTTCGCCGCCGCGGCCAGGTCACGGTCGAGGAAGCGCTCGTAGTGGCCGATGTCGAGGTCGGTCTCGGCACCGTCCTCGGTGACGAACACCTCGCCGTGCTGGAACGGGTTCATCGTGCCCGGGTCGACGTTGAGGTACGGGTCGAGCTTCTGCATGGTGACGCGCAGGCCACGGTGGCTGAGCAGCGTGCCGAGGCTCGACGCCGTCAGCCCCTTGCCGAGGGAGGACGCGACTCCTCCGGTGACGAACAGATGCCGTGTTCTGCGACCACTGACCACGGGCCTCCAGCCTACGTGCGTCGCGGTGGTGATCGCGACCGGCCTCGGCGTGTCGCCCCGGCTTGTCGGCCCGGACGGCCTGCTCGAGGTCGTCGGCTCAGGGCTGGGCCGGCAGCGGGCCGTCCACCTCGCCGACTGCGCCGTAGTGCCCGACTCCCCCATCTTGCTGCTCAGCGAGGGCCAGCACGGCGCTCGTGCGACCCGACGACAGCTGCACCATGTCGACGGTGGACAGCTCCGCGGCGAGATCGGCGTCGGCCCGGACGGCCTGCACGACGCCGCCGTCGGACGCCGACGCGGGCGGCCCGGCGAGCACAGCGCCGGCGCCCTCGGAGTCGAAGGCCGCGGCCAGCGACGTCAGGGCGCCGAGGCGCCGTCCCGCCTCACCGTCGTCGGCAACCGGGTCGCCGGCAACGACGACCGCCAGGTCGGCGGTTCCACGCAGCGGCTCGGGCAACGCCAGCAGGTCTGACTCGGCGAAGGCCGTCGCGGTCGCCGTAGCCGCGTCGTCGTTGCGCGTCGGCGCAGCGTCGAGCACGGCCGAGGCCAGCACGACCG
This sequence comes from uncultured Actinomycetota bacterium, assembly GCA_963714455.1. Classification (GTDB taxonomy): domain Bacteria; phylum Actinomycetota; class Actinomycetes; order Jiangellales; family Jiangellaceae; genus CAVQGZ01. The sequence continues at coordinate 86,666 of CAVQON010000001.1, read as the reverse complement.
CGCCTCGCTCGTAGCCGTCGGTGTCGGGAAGGGTGGCCCCGCTGACGACGAGCTGGGCTGCCAGCGAGTCGAGAACGGCGTCGGACGCGGCATCGGTCCACGCCTCGGCGACCTCGATGGTGCCGGTCACCGTCGCACCGCTCGCGCCCAGCGCCTCGCGGGTGCCCGACACCGCAGCCGGGTCGGCGCCCGGGAGCGCGACAACGACGACGCGCCGGTCGGTCAGCGTCGCGTCCACCTGGTCGGCCTGGGTGGCCTCCCCGACGCTGTCGGAGAACTCCAGCGTCGCCTCGGCCGAGGCGACCCGCTCGCGCAGCAACGCGGTCTCGGCCTGCAGGTCCACCACCGAGACAGCCGCCGCCGTCCCGGTACCGGACGAGAGCAGACCGGCACCGAGCACCAGGCCGATCGACAGTGCGAACAGCACGGCGACGAGAGAGACGACGTGGTAGCGAAAATTCATCATGGGGAAGACTCTTCCGGTGCGGGAGCGCGGACGGAGTCGATCACGTCCGTGACCGATGAGGGCAGCGAGTCGCCGACGGTTCTCGCGACGTCCTGCCCGGTGGGCGTGAGCCAGAGCGCGACGCCCAGCGCCACGACCGCGACGAGCAGCATCAGGGCCAGCATCGCGCCGGAGACCCGCGGGCGGTGCAGGGCAGCCACCGCCTGGGCGTCGACCAGTCGCGAGCCGACCCGCAGCCGCGTCACGAAGTCGGCCGCGGCCTCGGTTCGACCACTGTCGAGCATCGAGACCAGCGTGCGGTCGGAGCCTGCGCTGACGATCACGCGCGCCCCGGCCTCGTCGGCGACCAGCAGCGCCAGGTCGTGCGGCCGGGCCGAGGTGACGATGGTGGTCCGGGACAGCCCCATGCGGTCGATGCGGCCCAGACCAGCCGCGTCGGCGTCGGAGTCGAGCACCACCACGAGGTCGGTCGCGCCCCGCAGGGCGTCCTCGGAGACGTTCGTGAGCGTGCCGAGCACCACGGCCGGCTTGTACCCGAGCTCGCGGGCCGTGTCGGCGGCCTCGTCCACGGCGATGACGACGGGCTTGTACTCCTTGGCGAACCGGCGCAGTCGTACGAGGTCGTCGCGGTGGTCCGGGCCAGGCGCGACCACGACGACGTCCTTGCCGGACAGGTCGATGCCCAGAGTCGGGACGCGTGCCGGGTCGAGCAGCAGGTGGTGCTCACGGCGCAGGTACTCCGCCGCCGACGCGGCGAAAGCCTCCATCTGCACGGAGAGGCCCGCCTCGGACGCCACGAGTGACGCGCTCACCGACTCCGCGCTCTGCCGCACCCCGGACGCGACGACGCTGTCGCCGCGGTACAGGTCACCGTCGAGCAGGCGGACGGTGTCGCCGTCACGCAGCACACCGAGCACCTCCGGCCCCACCCCGTCGAGCAGCTCGACGCCGGCGTCGAGCAGCACCGTGGCCCCGAGGCTGGGGTAACGACCGCTGATGGTCGGGGCGGCGTTCACCACCGCCACGGCACCGGCGCCCACGATCAGACCGGCGGACGTGCGGTCGAGGTCGACCTGGTCGATCACCGCGATGTCGCCGCGACGCAACCGCGTGGCGACGGCGCGGGCGTCGCGGTCGATGCGCGCAGGTGCGGTCACGCCGTCGGGGGCCGTGGCGCGCGAGCGTCGTAGGAGGGTCCTCACCCTGGCCATGGTGCCAGTGTGACGCGTGTGACGGGTGGTGCGCCACGCGCGTCAGGCCCTCACCGTTCCGCGGCCGCTACCTCCAGCAGCTCGCGGGCATGCTCCAGCGCCACGTCGGAAGCCTCCAGACCGGCCATCATGCGGGCCAGCTCGGCGGCCCGGTCGGCGTCGGTGACACGGCGGACGTCGCTCGCGCGCACGTGTCCCGCCGTGTCGCGGGCGACCACGTAGTGGTGGTCGGCGAAGGCGGCGACCTGGGGCAGGTGGGTGACGACCAGCACCTGCGCGTGGCGGGCGAGGCGGGCGAGGCGGCGCCCCACCTCGACGGCGGCGCGCCCGCCGACACCCGCGTCGACCTCGTCGAACACCAGCGTGGGTACCGGGTCGGCAGCGGCCAGCACGACCTCGAGCGCCAGCATCGTGCGGGAGAGCTCACCGCCGGAAGCCCCCTTTCCCAGCGGTCGGGCGGGCGCGGACGGATGCGCCGACAGCGTGAACTCGATCTGGTCGACACCGGTAGCGGTGCAGGCCAGCGAGCGTCCGTCGACGTCGATGCCGTCGGGGTCGTCGACCTGGCGCAGGGCGACGGCGAAGGTGGCGGTGGGCATGGCCAACCCGTGCAGCTCGTCGGTGACCGCGGCCGCCAGTCGGTGCGCCGCGTCGGCGCGGGCGGCCGAGAGCAGCCCGGCGACCTCGGCGAGACGGGAACGCAGCCGTACCCGCTCGGCGACCAGATCGCGCTCGCGCGTGTCGTCGTCGTCCAGCGAGGCCAGCCGCTGGGCCGACTGCTCTGCCCACGCCAGCACGGCATCGATGTCGTCGCCGTAGCGTCGGTACAGGTGGGCCAGCGCGGCACGGCGCTCGCTGACAGCGGCGAGCCGGGCCGGGTCGAGGTCCAGGTCGGCCAAGTAGCCGCTGAGGTCAGCGGCGACGTCGACCAGCGCGTACGACGCTGAGGCCAGCCGGTCGGCGATCTCGGCGATCACCGGGTCGAGGTCGCCGACCCCGTCCACCGACTGCCGGGCGGTCGCCACCAACGACATGGCGTCGTCGGCCGATCCCGCCGTCGCGCCGTCGTCGGCGCCGGCCAGCGCTGCGCGGGCAAACGCCACCGCGTCGCGCAGCCGGTCGGCGTGGGACAGGCGTGCTTGCTCGGCGAGGAGGCTCTCCTCCTCGCCGGGCCGCGGGTCGACCTGCTCGATCTCGGCCAGCCCGTGCCGCAGCAGGTCCGCCTCCCGTGCGCGTTCCCGGCCCTGGGTACGGATGTGGTCGAGCTCGGCCTCCACCTGCCCGAGCCGGGCGTGCAGGCGGGCGACCTCGGCCGCGTGCTCGAGCAACGCGGCGCCGCCGTACGTGTCGAGCAGGCGGCGTTGCCGGTCGGCCCGCACGAGCGCCACCTGCGACGACTGCCCGTGCACCGCGACGACGTCGTCGGCGATCTCGACGAGGACGGAGGTGGGGACGGTCCGCCCGCCCAGCAGCGCCCGGGACCGACCGCCGGCTGCCACGCTGCGACCGATCACCAGCTGGTCGTCGTCCACGGCCGCCCCGGCATCGGCCGCACGCCGCCGGACGTCGTCGAGGCCGCGCACGTCGAGCAACCCCTCCACCTCGGCCCGCTCCGCGTCGGCACGGACGGCGGCGGCGTCGGCCCGTCCGCCCAGCAGCAGCCCGAGCGCGGTGAGCACCATGGTCTTGCCCGCGCCCGTCTCACCGGTGAGCACAGTGAGACCGTCGCCGAGCAGCAGCTCGGCGTCCTCGATGACGCCGAGGTGCCGGATGCGCAGCTCGGTGATCATGGGTCAGTCCGTCTCGCCGACCGGGCCGCGCCAGCCCTCGACCGGGAGCGCGAACTTGGCGACCAGCCGGTCGGTGAAGGGCGCGGAGTGCAGCCGGGCGAAGCGCACCGGCTCGCTGCCGCGCCGCACCTCGATGCGCGCTCCGGGTGGCAGGTCGAACGTGCGTCGCCCGTCGCACCACAAGGCACCGGCGCGGCTGACGACGTCGACGGCCATCATCGACGTCGGAGCCACCACCAGTGGTCGGGCGAACAGGGCGTGCGCGCTCAACGGGACGAGCAGCAGCGCCTCGACCTGCGGCCACACCACCGGCCCCCCGGCGCTGAAGGCGTACGCGGTCGAACCGGTCGGCGTGGCGAAGACGACCCCGTCCCCGCCCCAGCGCGACAGCGGACGGCCGTCGATCTCGACGACGAGCTCGAGCATCTTCTGCCGGGCCGTCTTCTCCACCGACGCCTCGTTGAGCGCCCACTGCCGCTGCACCAGCTCACCGTCGTGGCGCACGTCGACGTCGATCGTCATGCGCTCCTCGACGGTGTACCTGCGGTCGACGACTCGCTGGACGGTGTCGGCGAGGCCGTCGGACTCGGCCTCGGCCAAGAACCCCACGTGCCCCAGGTTGACGCCCAGCAGCGGCACGCCGGCTGAGCGGGCCATCTCGATGCCGCGCAGGATCGTCCCGTCACCGCCGAGCACCACGACCAGCTCGGTGCCCGCGGCTGCGCTCGCGTCGGGCACCGGGTGCACCGGCAAGCCCTCGAACACGTGCACGTCACCCTCGGGCACCCGCACCTCGATACCGGCCTCGACCAGCAGACGGGCCGTGGTCGCCGCGGCGGCACGGGCCCCTTGTCGGTGCACGTGCGGGACGACGAGCACCTCACGGTGCTCACCGGCCACCGCTGGGGTGACAGGGACGCTGTCGGTGCTCATGTGGGCCCCTCGTCGATCGCGCGCTGCAGGTCGTCCTCGTCCAGTCCGGAGGCGTCCCGGCGCAGCCACACGAAGTACTCCACGTTGCCGCTCGGACCGGGCAGCGGGCTCGCCGTAACCCCGGCGGTGCCCCAGCCCAGCACGTGCGCCGCATGCGCGACCCCGCGCACCGCGGAACGGCGCAGCGCGGGGTCGCGCACCACGCCGCCGGCGCCGAGGTTCTGCTTGCCGACCTCGAACTGTGGCTTGACCATGAGCATCAGGTCGCCGTCGTCGCGGGTGCACGCCGTCAGGGCGTCGAGAACGAGGCGCAGCGAGATGAACGACAGGTCGGCCACGGTGAGGTCGACGACCCCGGAGATCTGCTCGGGGGTGAGCGAGCGGACGTTGGTGCGGTCGAGCACGACCACGCGGGGGTCGCTGCGTAGGCGCCAGTCGAGCTGGCCGTAGCCCACGTCGACCGCCACGACCGTGGCCGCGCCCCGACGCAGCAGCACGTCGGTGAACCCGCCGGTGGACGCCCCGGCGTCCAGGCAGCGAACGCCGTCGACCGCGGGGCCGCGACCAGGGGCGTCGGCACGCGCGAACACGTCGAGCGCACCGGCCAGCTTGTGGGCGCCGCGGGAGACGTAGTCGTCGCCTTCCTCGCCTGCCACGACGATGCCGACGGAGTCTTCGACGGCGGTGGCCGCCTTCACCGTGGGCCGCCCGCTCACCTGCACACGACCCGCGGACACGAGGTCGGCGGCGTGCTCACGTGAGCGTGCCAGCCCTCGGCGAACGAGCTCGGCGTCGAGCCTGCGACGGCCGGCCATGCCTCAGCGCTGGTCCGTGGACTCGGCGGGCTCCTCGTCCAGCAGGCCCGCCAGCGCTGCCTGGGCCTGCGCCGCCAGCGCGGCTCGTCGGGGCAAGGGGCCGTCGGCGGCGTCATCGAGGGCACGCATGGCATCCTCCGCCGCGGCGAGGGCCGGGCTGTCCGGTGGCCGGTCGGGCTCGTCCGCGGGCAGGCTCGCGTCGATCGGCGGCTGGTGCGGCTGCGTGCTCATGGTGATGTTCACCGTAGTACCGCGGCGAGCCCGTGGCGCACTGCGGCAGGCTCGATGCGCCCCACGCCGTAGGTCCATGCCGCGGCGCAGGCGGCCCTGACCCCGTCCAGCCCGTCGTCGCCGTCGTCGTGCCCCGTGTCGGTGCTGGTCACGGTCAGCGTGCCGTCGGTGACCCGTGCGGTGACGGAGCCACAGGTGAAGCCGGCGTCACTCGTGGCGCCGTTCGGTGTGGTCGGCGGGTGGGGATGGTGCAGGCCGGCGAGGTCGTGGGAGACGAAGGACGGGCGCAGCTCGTCCGATGCCAGCACGAGGTCGACGGGGTCGGTGACGCCGGTGAAGACGAGCAGGCTCGGAACGCCGGCACGGTTGGCGCCCTCGATGTCGGTGTCGAGCCGGTCGCCCACCACCAACGGCGCGGCCGACCCGGTGCGCGCGACCGCCTCGGCGTGCATCGGCGTCTCCGGCTTGCCGGCCACCAGCGGTGTCCGGCCGGTGGCCAGGCGTAGAACCTCGACGAAGGTGCCGTTGCCGGGAGCCCGCCCGCGCGGGGTGGGAATCGTCAGGTCGGTGTTGGAGGCCACCCACGGCAGCCCGCGTTCGAGGGCGTAGGCCCCTTCGGCCAGCAGGGCCCAGCCCACGTCGGGCGAGAACCCTTGCACGACCGCCGCCGGGTCGTCATCCAGCGACGACACCGGACGAAGCCCTCGCTCCGTGAGCGCCTCGCGCAGACCGGTGCCGCCCACGACCAGCACGGCTGAGCCCGCGGGGACGAGCCCGGCCATCACGCGAGCCGCTGCTTGCGCGGAGGTGACCACCGACTCCGGCGGCGCCGGAAACCCCAGGTCACGTAGGTGCGCCGCGACAGTCTCGGGGGTCCGCGAGGCGTTGTTCGTGACGTAGGCCAACCGCATGCCGCGCGCCTGCGCCGCGAGAAGGTGCTCCTGAGCTCCGGGCACGGCCGCCGGCCCCACGTAGACGACGCCGTCGAGGTCGAGAAGCGCCACGTCGAACTGCTCCGCGAGTGGGGTGGCGCTGGGCTCGAGGCGGGTGCGTTCGCTCCGGGTCATGGCTCCAGCAGCTCCACGACCCGCTCACCCGCGTCGAGGCTCCCCTCGACGTCCCCGGCCTCGGCGGCAGCGAACGCCGCGACAGCATCCTCGGTCTTGCCGAGGTCGGCCAGCACGTCACCCAGCGCGTACTGCACGCGGGCGACCCACTGCTCCTGCGGCAGGCGCGACGGCAACGACCGTTGCAGCAGCGCCAGGGCCTCGTCGTCGCGGTCGAGGTCGCGCAGCGCGCCGGCCGTGACGATCAGCAGCTCGGCGCGGGAGTCCGGCGACAGCTGCGCCGCCGACTCGTCCTCGGCGAGCTCGAGCGCCTTCTCCGGCCGGCCGACCCCCCGCTCGCAGTCGGCCATCACGGCCAAGAACTCCGCATGCCCGGAGATGCGACGTGCGGCCTTGAACTCGGTGAGTGCGACGTCGTAGTGACCTGCCTCGTAGGCGGCGTACCCGGCGGCCTCCCGCACAACAGCCACGCGTCCGGCCATCGTTCGCGCATGCTGCATGTGGCGGTGAGCAAGCTCGGCGTCCACGTCCATCAGGCGCCCGGCCATCACCATGTGCCGAGCGACGGTGCCGGCCACCGGGCCGTCCAGGGTCGAGAGCTCGTGGCGCACCTGCTTGTCGAGCTCGCGGCCCGTCACGTCGTCGTCGATCACCGGCGCGGACGACGCCGGCGGGACACCGCGGGAGTCACTGCGCTCAGTGCGCCTGTCTCGGTGCGGCGGCCGACCAGAGCCGCCCCCGCGACCCGTTGACCCGCCGCGTTCCGGGCGCGACCCCCGACCTTGGCCACCGTGATGACGCTCCGCCATGCAGTCCTCCTTCATCGCACATACAACAAGGGCCACCCAGAGTCTGGGTGGCCCTTGTCGAAAAATGTGCCGGCGGCGTCCTACTCTCCCACCCCGCTTCCAGGGCAGTACCATCGGCGCTGAGAGGCTTAGCTTCCGGGTTCGGAATGGGACCGGGCGTTTCCCTCTCGCTATGGCCGCCGGAACTCTATGGAGATATGGGTCGGTTACCCGATTCGTATCTCGGGAACCGCACAGTGGACGCGTGTATCGCAGCAAAACAAAGTTGAGTGTGTGGCAAGTCCTCGGCCTATTAGTACCGGTCAGCTCCACCTATTTCTAGGCTTCCACATCCGGCCTATCAACCCAGTCGTCTACTGGGGGCCTTACCAGGTCAACCCTGTGGGAGACCTCATCTTGAAGCAGGCTTCCCGCTTAGATGCTTTCAGCGGTTATCCCTCCCGAACGTAGCCAACCAGCCGTGCTCCTGGCGGAACAACTGGCACACCAGAGGTTCGTCCGTCCCGGTCCTCTCGTACTAGGGACAGCCCTTCTCAAGTCTCCTGCGCCCGCAGCGGATAGGGACCGAACTGTCTCACGACGTTCTGAACCCAGCTCGCGTACCGCTTTAATGGGCGAACAGCCCAACCCTTGGGACCTACTCCAGCCCCAGGATGCGACGAGCCGACATCGAGGTGCCAAACCATGCCGTCGATATGGACTCTTGGGCAAGATCAGCCTGTTATCCCCGGGGTACCTTTTATCCGTTGAGCGACCACGCTTCCACAAGCCGTGGCCGGATCACTAGTTCCTGCTTTCGCACCTGCTCGACATGTCTGTCTCACAGTCAAGCTCCCTTGTGCACTTGCACTCGACACCTGATTGCCAACCAGGCTGAGGGAACCTTTGAGCGCCTCCGTTACTTTTTGGGAGGCAACCGCCCCAGTTAAACTACCCATCAGGCACTGTCCCTGATCCGGATCACGGACCGAGGTTAGACAGCCAGCACTACCAGAGTGGTATTTCAACGTTGACTCCACGAATACTGGCGTATCCGCTTCACAGTCTCCCACCTATCCTACACAAGCAGAGCCGACCACCAATACCAAACTATAGTAAAGGTCCCGGGGTCTTTCCGTCCTGCTGCGGGTAACGAGCATCTTTACTCGTAGTGCAATTTCGCCGAGTCCGTGGTTGAGACAGTAGGAAAGTCGTTACGCCATTCGTGCAGGTCGGAACTTACCCGACAAGGAATTTCGCTACCTTAGGATGGTTATAGTTACCACCGCCGTTTACTGGCGCTTAAGTTCTCAGCTTCGCCCCGAAGGACTAACCGGTCCCCTTAACGTTCCAGCACCGGGCAGGCGTCAGTCCGTATACATCGTCTTGCGACTTCGCACGGACCTGTGTTTTTGGTAAACAGTCGCTTTCCCCTGGTCTCTGCGGCCTTCAACGCTTCGCCGGCAAGCGGCTACACGCATCCGGCCCCCCTTCTCCCGAAGTTACGGGGGCATTTTGCCGAGTTCCTTAACCACGGTTCACTCGATCGCCTTGGTATTCTCTACCTGACCACCTGTGTCGGTTTGGGGTACGGGCGGCCTTGGCACTCACTAGAGGCTTTTCTTGGCAGCTGAGGATCATCCACTTCGCCGTAACGGCTCGGCATCCGGTCTCAGGCACATGAGGTGCGGATTTGCCTACACCTCGCCCTACACCGTTACCCCGGGACAACCATCGCCCGGGTTGGACTACCTTTCTGCGTCACCCCATCGCTTGCCTACTACCAGATCGGGTCCCGTGCTAGGCCTCAACCTCCACCCGAAGGTGGTTGGTCGAGGATTCAGACGGTTAGCATCCCTGGATTC
>CAVQON010000001.1:0-72500 GCA_963714455.1 uncultured Actinomycetota bacterium | reverse complement strand
GAGGTTGCTGAGCCGGTCGCTGGGGCTGTCGCGGAATCGGTCGCGGGGGCGTCGGATGTCTCGGTCATGGCGTCGGGAAACGTACCGCCTCTAGCGCTGGCGGTCTTCGAGCAGGGACAGCAGGTTGCGGTCAGGGTCATGGAACCACGCCACCCGCGTTCCCGCGGGGCTCGTCCAGGCACCCACGTCGTCCTGCTCGAGGTGCTCGAACCGGACGAGCACCACCCCGACCTGGCGCAGCGACTCCGCCACCGCGTCGAGGTCGGTGACCCGCCAGGCCATCTGCGCATAGGGCGTCGGCACGACGGTCGGCACGCGCGTCAGGCGCAGCTCGGTGCCGCCGGCCTCCAGCGACGTCCCGAAGGCGTCCGTGGAGATCATCGACAGACCCAGCGTGTCGACGTAGAAGTGCAGTGCCCGGTTCATGTCGGCGGTCCCGAGGATCGCCATCACGGGTCGTCCCTGAACGCCCTTCATGGTTGCGCCCTCCGCCCACGGCTTGCTCGTCCCCCGCCACGATAGGCCGATACCGCAGGCTCGTCCGGCAGCCAGTAGCGCCACGGACGTTCGGCGGCCCGGCTGACGCCCACGCGTGGGCCTGACAGGTACGCCCTCGCCTGCTGGGTCGGCAGCGTGAGGGTCAACGGCCCGTCGCCGGCCACGAGGTCGAGGCCGTCGTGGTCGGTCGTCACGCCGAGAGCCTGGGCGAGTCGGGCCGGTCCCCGGGCCAGGTCGCGATCGTTCGGCACTCGTCCGGACGGGCCGGTTCGGCGTCGGCGCGCCACGGCCAGCCCGTCGGTGACCTCGGCAGCACGCAGGAGCACGGCGGACGCCTCACCCGGCGGCCCGACGGCGACGTTCAGGCAGTAGTGCATGCCGTAGGTGAAGTAGACGTACGCGGTCCCGGCGGGAGCGAACATCGACGCGTTGCGCGTCGTGCGACCGCGGTAGGCATGCGACGCCGGGTCGTCCGGCCCCCCGTACGCCTCGACCTCGACGATGCGGGCGCTCACCCGGCCGCCGGCGCCCTCGGCCGTCACCACGGCTCCGAGCAGCACCGGCGCCACCGCGGGAGCGGTGCCGGCCAGCACCTTCGAGACGTCCCGGCTCAGGGCAGGCACACCGCTGCCGAGGCGACGGCGTCGCGGGCTGCGTCCTCCAGCGGCGCCCCGCGCTGGGCCACCTCGCCCCAAGCCCAGCTCTCTCGTGTGAAGGGGTTGGCCCCCATCAGCCCGGACCCCGGGGCGGACAGGTCGTCGGCGGCGGTCGCGAACACGTACACCGCACTGTCGGACCCGGCGGAGTCGCCCTGCAGGTAGACGACACTGCTGAAGAAGTCGTTCTGCCCGTCCACCGTCGTGCGCTGCGCGGCCGTGGCGGTGAACGACCCGTCGCCGGTCCAGTTCTCGCCGTCCGGCCCGAGCAGCACGGCGAGCTCGTCGTCGGACAGGTCGGTGCAGGCCCCCGCGACGTCGCTCGAGCACGCGCTGAGGCCGACGAGCAGCAGGGCACCGAGCACCAGCGGAGGTCTCACGCGCACCATGATCGACGATGTCGCCGCGCCGCGCCGCCGGACTCAGCCCTCGCGACGGGCGCCCGTGGACTGCTCCCACTGGGTGAGCTGCTTCTCCAGCGCCTTCATCAGCTCGAACACCTGCCCCGGTGGGATCCGCACCCGCGAGACCACCCGGGCCTTGCCGGTCACCACCCGCTCCCCTGCCTCGTTGGTGACCGCCTGCTGCGGGCCGGCCATCGCGGCGAAGTCGAGGGTGAAGGAGTCCCGCGAGTGCCACACGGCGACGAAGTCGGCGTACGTGCCGCCGATCAGCTCTTCGGGCATCTGCACTTCGACGTTGGTCACGTCAGTCCCTCCGGTGTCGACTGTGGCAGGAGTTGTAGCACGCATCGGCCTACTGTCGACGTCCGTGGACGGTTCGACCTGGCTGCTGGACCCCGACCTGCACCACCTCAACCACGGCTCGTTCGGTGCGGTGCCCGTGCCCGTGCTGCACGCTCAGGACGTCTGGCGGCGGCGCATCGAGCGCGACCCCGTCGGCTTCGTCGACGGCGACCTGCTGGCCGCTCTCGACCGGGCACGGCAGGTGTGGGCGAGCGTGCTCGGCGCCGACCCCGACGGCGTGGTGATGCTGCGCAACACCACCTCCGGCGTGGGCGCCGTGCTGGCCGGCGTCCTGCCGACACTCCGACCCGGCGACGAGGTGCTGGTCACCGACCACGCCTACAACGCGACCCGGGTCGCCGTCGAGGTCGAGGCCGCCCGCCACGGGCTACGGGTGGTGACGGCGCCGCTCCCGTTCCCCCTCGACTCTCCCGACCAGGTCACCCAAGCCGTCCTGCAGCACGTGGGCGAGCGCACCGGGCTGGTGGTGCTCGACCTGGTGACCTCGCCGACCGCCCTGCGCCTGCCCGTCGAGCAGGTCGTCGCCGCGCTCGGGGAGGCCGTCCCGGTGCTCGTCGACGCCGCGCACGGTCCGGGCATGGTCGAGATGGCAGCCGAACGGACGGGGGCGGCGTTCGTGGTGGCGAACGGCCACAAGTGGTTGTGCGCCCCCCGGGGCAGCGCCGCCATGGTCGTGCGCGAGGACTGGCGTGAGCGCGTGCGTCCGCTGGTCGTCAGCCACGGCTGGGAGGACGGCTTCGCCCCGGGCCGCTCACGCCTGCACGCGACGTTCGACTGGACCGGCACCGACGACCCGACGCCTTGGCTGTGCGTGCCGGACGCCGTCGAGGCCATCGGCGCGATGCACCCGGACGGGATGGCCGGTGTGCGCCAGGCCAACCGGGCTCTGGCGCTGCAGGCTCGTGACCTGCTGGTCGAGGCGCTGGGCATCCCGGCCCCGGCGCCTGACGAGATGCTGGCCGCGATGGCCGCGGTGCCGCTGCCGGGACGCAGCGAGACGATGCTGGACCCGCTGGGTGCGGCGCTGCGCAGCCACGGGTTCGTCGTGGCGGCCTTCGGCGGCGCGAGGCGGGTGCTGCGGGTGAGCGCCTTTCGCTACAACACCCTCGACGAGTACGCCGAGCTAGCCGACCTGCTGCCCGGGCTGCTCGCCGCGTCCGGATGAGGCCCATGCCCGCAGGTCGTCGCGGGCCCGAGCGAGCTCCAGGCGCTGCTCGGCGACCCGCGCGGGGGCCGTGCCGCCACGACCGTCGCGGGCGGCGAGCGACCCCGCCACGCTGAGCACCGCACGCACGTGTGGGGTGAGGTGCGCCGACACGGCCAGCATCTCGGCGTCGGTGAGCCCGTCGAGGTCGACGCCGCGGCCCTCGCAGGCCTGCACCAGCGCCCCGGTGATCTCGTGGGCGTCACGGAACGGCACGCCCTGGCGCACGAGCCACTCGGCGACGTCGGTGGCCAGCGAGAAGCCTGCCGGGGCGAGCGCAGCCATCCGGTCGGTGTCGAAGCGCAACGTGGCGACCATGCCGGCGACGGCCGGCAGCAGCACCTCGAGCTGCTCGATGGAGTCGAAGAGCGGTTCTTTGTCTTCTTGCAGGTCGCGGTTGTAGGCCAGGGGCAGCGCCTTCAGCGTGGCGAGCAGGCCGGTGAGGTTGCCGATCAGTCGGCCGGCCTTGCCACGCGCGAGCTCGGCGACGTCCGGGTTCTTCTTCTGCGGCATGATCGACGAGCCGGTCGACCAGGCGTCGTCGAGGCTGACGAAGCCGAACTCGACGGTGGCCCACGCCACGACTTCTTCGGCCATGCGTGACACGTCGACAGCCACCATGGCCAGCACGAAAGCCATCTCGGCCGCGACGTCGCGCGCGGACGTGGCGTCGATCGAGTTCGGTGCGGAGGAGGAGAACCCCAGGTCGGCTGCCACCGCCTGCGGGTCGAGCCCCAGGGTCGAGCCGGCGAGGGCCCCCGAGCCGTAGCCGGAGACGTCGGCTCGGGCGTCCCAGTCGACAAGCCGTTCGACGTCGCGCAGCAGCGCCCAGGCGTGCGCGGCGAGGTGGTGGGCGAGCAGCACCGGCTGGGCGTGCTGCAGGTGCGTGCGGCCGGGCATGGCCGCGTCCGGGTGCGCCTGGCCCTGGGCGAGCAGCGCGTCGACGACGTCGAGCACCAGGCCGGCCACGACGCGGGCGTGGTCGCGCAGGTACATCCGGAACAGCGTGACCACCTGGTCGTTGCGCGAGCGCCCCGCGCGCAGCCGCCCGCCGACGTCGCGCCCGACCCGCTCGATGAGGCCGCGCTCCAGGGCGGAGTGGACGTCCTCGTCGTCGGCTGCCGGGGCGAACGCTCCCGTGGCGACGTCGGCAGCGAGGTCGTCCAGCCCGCCCAGCAGCGCCGCCGCGTCGTCGTCGGTGAGCAGCCCGGCGCGCAGCAGGGCGCGGGCATGGGCACGGCTGCCGGCGATGTCGTACGGGGCGAGTCGCCAGTCGAACTGGGTCGAGCGCGACAGTGCCGCCATCGCCTCAGCCGGCCCCGCGGCGAACCGGGCACCCCAGAGGCCGGGCTCCGGGGTGGTCACCGGGCCAGGTCGCGCCGTGCGGCGATCTTGCTCGGCAGGCCCCACAGGTCGACGAAGCCCTTGGCCAGCGACTGGTCGAAGGTGTCGCCCGCGTCGTAGGTGGCCAGGCCGAAGTCGTAGAGCGCGGCCTCGCTGCGCCGTCCGGTGGGCACGGCCCGTCCGCCCTGCAACGTCATCCGGATCTCACCGCTGACCGGGATGCTCGCCTCGTCGATGAACACGTCGAGCGCGCGGCGCAGTGGGGAGAACCAGAGACCGTCGTAGATCAGCTCGCCCCAGCGCTGGTCGACGCCCCGCTTGAAGCGGGCGAGGTCGCGCTCGACGGTGACCGTCTCGAGCTCGGCGTGGGCGGTGATCAGCGCGATCGCGCCCGGAGCCTCGTACACCTCGCGGCTCTTGATGCCGACGAGCCGGTCTTCGACCATGTCGAGCCGGCCGACGCCGACGGCGCCGGCGCGCCGGTTGAGCTCTTCGACGGCCTGGAGCATGGTGACAGCGCGTCCGTCGATGGCGACCGGGATGCCCGCCTCGAACCGGACGACGACCTCGTCGGCCTCGTGCGGTGCCGCCGGGTCGCTGGTGTAGGAGTAGACGTCCTCGATCGGGGCGTTCCAGATGTCTTCCAAGAAGCCGGTCTCGACGGCGCGGCCCCACACGTTCTGGTCGATCGAGTAGGGGCTCTTCTTGGTGACGTCGATCGGCAGGTCGTGCTCGGTGGCGTAGTCGATCGACTTCTCCCGGGTGAGGGCCAGGTCTCGAACCGGGGCCAGGCACGTGAGGTCGGGCGCCAGGGCACCGATACCCACCTCGAACCGCACCTGGTCGTTGCCCTTGCCCGTGCAGCCGTGGGCGACGATCGACGCGTCGTGCTTCTTCGCCGCGGCGACGAGGTGCTTGACGATCACCGGCCGCGACAGCGCCGACACCAGGGGGTACTGGTTCATGTACAGGGCGTTGGCCTTCAGCGCCGGACGTAGGTAGTCGTCGGCGAACTCGTCGCGGGCGTCGGCGACCTCTGCCTCGACGGCGCCGCAGGCCAGCGCACGCTCGCGGATCGTCTCGAGGTCTTCCCCGCCCTGACCGACGTCGACGGCCACGGCGATCACCTCGGCGCCGGTCGCCTCGGCGATCCAGCCGATGCCGACAGAGGTGTCCAGACCTCCGGAGTAGGCAAGTACGACGCGGTCGGTCACGGGGTGTCTCCTGTTCGCAGGGATGGCTCGGGGGTCGTGGTCAGGGATCGGGACTCGGATGTGTCGGGGGTCGGGCGTTGGCTGTGCGCCATGTCGAGAAAGGCTTGGGCCAGGTCGTCGCCACCGGTGGGGTCGGTGGCCACGACGAGCACAGTGTCGTCCCCGGCCACGCAGCCGAGAACGGCGGGTAGCTCGGTGTGGTCGATGGCCGACGCGAGGTACTGCGCGGCACCGGGCGGGGTGCGCAGCACCACGAGGTTGGCCGACGCCGCGGCGCTGACCAAGGTGTCCCCGGCGATGCGGGCGAGCCGCTCGTGCAGGGACGGAGCGGTCTGCGCCGCCATGGGCGTCCGGTCGCCCCCCTCCCCCGGCAGCGCGTAGACGAGGTCGCCCGAGCCGGTGCGGATGCGTACGGCACCGAGCTCGTCGAGGTCGCGCGACAGGGTGCCCTGGGAGACAGCCAAACCGTGGGCGGCGAGCACCTCGGCGAGCGCAGCCTGAGACGGCACGGCTTGGCGGGCCAGCACGTCGCTGATCAGCTGGTGCCGTGCGATGCGCGTGTGCGCCACGGTGACGGGCGCGCTCATGTCGCCGCCTCACCGGCCAGCAGCCAGGTGAGCAGCGCCTTCTGCGCGTGCCGGCGGTTCTCGGCCTGGTCCCAGACCGCGCTGGCCGGACCGTCGAGAAAGACGGCGTCGATCTCGTGGCCGCGGTAGGCCGGAAGGCAGTGCAGGACGATCGCGTCGTCTGCGGCGTTCGCCATCGCCTCCTCGGTGACAGCGAACGGACGGAACGGGGCGGCGCGGTCGCCGGCCTGCGACTCCTGACCCATCGACACCCAGGTGTCGGTCGACACGACGTCCGCACCGTCGAACGCGGCGACCGGGTCGGTCGTGTGCAGCACCGATCCCCCGGTGTCGTGCGCGATCTGCGCCGCCCGAGCGAGCACCGTCGGGTCGGGGCTGAACTCGGCCGGGGAGCCGACCCGCACGTGCATGCCGGCCGTGGCGCCGGCCAGCAGCGTCGAGTGGGCGACGTTGTTCGCGCCGTCGCCGACGTAGGCGAAGGTCAGCCCGGCAAGGGCGCCCCTGCGCTCGCGCACGGTCTGCAGGTCGGCGAGCAGCTGGCACGGGTGGAACTCGTCGGTGAGCGCGTTGACGACCGGGACGCCGGCAGCGCCGGCCATCGCCTCGACCCGGCTCTGGGCGAAGGTGCGCCAGACGATGGCGCTCACCTGGCGCTCCAGCACCCGGGCCGTGTCTTCGATGGTCTCCCCACGGCCGAGCTGGCTGGTGGCGGCGTCCAGCACGAGCGGCATGCCGCCGAGCTCGGCGACCCCGACGGCGAACGACACCCGCGTGCGGGTCGAGGGCTTGTCGAAGAGCAGGGCCACCGTCTGGGGTCCGGCGAGCGGCTGGCGGCCGGTCGGGTCGGCCTTCATGCGCGCGGCCAGCGTCAGCACCGTGGCCTGCTCGGCAGGCGACAGGTCGTCGTCGCGGAGGAAGTGCCTGGTCACGAGGTACCTCCCGAGATCGGTGCGGTGTCGATCCGTGCGGCGGCGCGCAGGATGGCCGGCCAGGCCCCGACGACCCGGTCTGCCTCGGCGGGCGAGAGAACCAAGGGCGGGGCGAGGCGGATCGTGTCGGGCGCGACGTCGTTGACGATGAACCCGGCGTCGAGCGCAGCGCGGGCAACGTCGGCGGCGTTGGCCTCGGCGAGCTGCACGCCGAGCAGCAGGCCGCGCCCACGGACGTGCACCACGCCGTCGACCGCTGCCAACCCCTCGGCCAGCGCGCGGCCACGCTCGATGGCGGCGGACAGCAGGTCGTCGTCGACGATCACGTCCAAGACGGTCAACGCAGCGGCGCACGAGACCGGGTTGCCGCCGAACGTGGAGCCGTGCTGGCCAGGTCCGAGCAGGGCCGCCGCGTCGCCGAGGGCGATCGTCGCGCCGATGGGGATGCCGCCGCCCAGGCCCTTGGCCAGCGTGATGACGTCCGGGAGGGTGCCCGACCCGGTGATGTCCCCGCCCTCGCCGCCCCCGGCAGCCCCGCTCATGGCCTCGCCGAGCGCGTCGGGGTGCTGGAACGCGAACCACTCCCCCGTGCGTCCCACACCGGTCTGCACCTCGTCGAGCACCAGCAGGGCGCCGTGCTCGCGGGTGAGCGCGCGCACGGCCCGCAGGTATCCCGCCGGCGCGGGACGCACGCCGGCCTCGCCCTGGATCGGTTCGAGGATCACGGCGGCCACGTCGGCGTCCATCGCCGCCGCCAGGGCGGCCAGGTCGCCGTAGGGCAGGTGCTCGACGCCACCGGGCAACGGGGCGAAGGGGTGCGCGATGGCTGCCTTGCCGGTGAGGGCGAGGGCGCCCATCGTGCGTCCGTGGAAGCCACCGGTCGCGGCCAGCACCCGGGGTCGACCGGTGCGCCGCGCGATCTTGAAGGCGGCCTCGTTCGCCTCGGCCCCGGAGTTGCTGAAGAAGACTGCCCCCGCGGCTGCGCCGGAACCTGCTGAGCCACCCGCGCCGACAAGTGCCAGCAGCCGCTCGGCGAGGGCGACCTGCACCGGGCTGGTGAAGAAGTTCGAGATGTGCCCGAGCGTGCTCAGCTGTGTGGTGACCGCCTCGACGAGGCGCGGGTGGGCGTGTCCGAGGGCGTTGACGGCGATCCCCCCGAGCAGGTCGAGGTACGGCGTGCCGTCCTCGTCCCAGACCTGGCAGCCCGCGCCGCGCACGAGCACCCGCTTGGGCACCCCGTAGGTGCCCATCACCGCCGACTGGTAAGCGGTCAGCGTGGCGCTCATGCCGGTGCCTCCGGCTGGCTCATCACCATGGTCCCGACCCCGGCGTCGGTGACCACCTCGAGCAGCAGCGAGTGCGGCAGCCGACCGTCGATCACGTGTGCCCGGGGGACTCCGCCACGCACGGCGCGCAGGCAGGCCTCCATCTTGGGCACCATGCCGGTCGCCAGCGTCGGCAGCATCTCCTCGAGGTCGTCGGCGGACAGTCGGCTGATCACGTCGTGGGGCGTCGCCGGTGGCCAGCTGCGGTAGAGGCCGGAGACGTCGGTGAGCACGACCAGCTTCTCCGCCTGCAAGGCGATGGCAAGTGCCGCGGCGGCGGTGTCGGCGTTGACGTTGTGCACCTGCCCGTCCACGTCCGGGGCCACGCTGGACACCACCGGGATGCGACCGGCGTCGATCAGGTCGCGCACGGCTTCGGGACGCACGGTGACGACGTCTCCGACGAGTCCGACGTCGATCGACTCTCCCTCGTGCACGGCATCGCGGCGCTCCGCGGTGAACAGGTGGGCGTCCTCGCCGGACATCCCGACGGCCAGCGGCCCGTGGTCGTTGAGCAGCCCGACGAGCTCGCGTCCGACCTGGCCGACGAGCACCATGCGCACGACGTCCATCGCCTCGGGTGTGGTGACCCGCAGCCCGCCGCGAAACTCGCTCGCGATGCCGAGGCGGGTGAGCATGGACGAGATCTGCGGCCCGCCGCCGTGCACGACGACCGGGCGCAGGCCTGCGTAGCGCAAGAACGCGACGTCTTGGGCGAACGCCTTGCGCAGGTCGGGGTCGACCATGGCGTTGCCGCCGTACTTGACCACCACGACGCTGCCGTGGAAGCGCTCCAGCCACGGCAGCGCCTCGACGAGGGTGGCGGCCTTGGTGAGGGCACCGACGAGACCCGGCGGGGTGCTGGGCCCGGGCGGCGGCTCGGCGGACGAGGGGGCGGGGGCGGGGGCGTCACTCATGTGGAGTAGGCCGAGTTCTCGTGGACGTAGGCGTGGGTCAGGTCGGTGGTAAGAATCTGAGCCTGCTCGGTACCGGCACCGAGATCGATGTCGATCGCGACCTCGCGGCCCGAGAGGTCGACGAGTGACCGGTCGGCGCCGGCCGCCCCGCCGCGACAGACGGCGACCCCGTTGACCGAGACGTCCACCCGGTCGGGGTCGAACGTCGCGGCGGTCGAGCCGACGGCGCCGAGGATGCGGCCCCAGTTGGGGTCGCGCCCGAAGATCGCGGTCTTGACCAGCAGGCTGCGACCCACGGCTCGGGCGACGTCGACGGCATCGTCCTCGTGGGCGGCTCCCGCGACGGCGATCGTGACGATGTGCTCGGCACCCTCGGCGTCGTCGACGAGCTGGCGCGACAGGTCGGCGCAGACGGCCGTGACCGCCTCGGTCAGCTCGGCCAGCCCCGGCTCGACACCGGAGGCCCCGCTGGCCAGCAGCAGCACGGTGTCGTTGGTGGAGATGCACCCGTCGGTGTCGACGCGGTCGAGCGTCACGCGGGTAGCCGCGCGCAGGGCAGCGTCCAGCGTCGCCGCGTCGGCCACGGCATCGGTGGTGACGACGCAGAGCATGGTCGCAAGGCTCGGGGCCAGCATGCCCGCACCCTTGGCCATGCCGCCCACGGTCCACCGTCCACCTGCTGCCTCGCCCACGCGGACCGCCTGCTTGGGCACCGAGTCGGTGGTCATGATCGCCCGCGCCGCGTCATCGCCGCCCTCGGGGTGCAGAGCGTCCGCCGCGACGTCGACCCCGGCGAGCAGGCGTTCCATCGGCAGGCGCTCGCCGATGAGGCCGGTCGAGCACACCGCCACGTCGCCCGCGCCGATCTCGAGCACCGCGGCGACGTGCTCGGCGGTGCGGTGGGTGTCGACGAAGCCGTCCGGACCGGTGCAGGCGTTGGCTCCGCCGGAGTTGAGCACGACGGCGCGCACCTGGCCGGCCTTGACCACCTGGGCGCTCCACAGGACGGGTGCGGCCTGGAACCGGTTCGCGGTGAACACCCCGGCAGCGGCGTGCCGCGGACCGTCGTTGACCACGAGCGACACGTCGGGCGCGCCGGACGACTTCAGGCCGGCGGGCACCCCGCTGGCACGGAAGCCGAGGGCTGCGGTGACGCTCACGGTGCCACTCCTCTCGCGGTGAGTCCCATCGTCTCGGGCAGCCCGAGCACGAGGTTGGCGTTCTGCAGCGCCTGCCCGGCCGCGCCCTTCACCAGGTTGTCCTCGGCAGCGACGACGGTGACCCGACCCGCCGACATGTCCAGCGCGGCCTGCAGGTGGACGGCGTTGGACCCCAGCGTGGCGCCCGTGCTGGGCCAGCGGCCCGGCGGGAGCACGTGCACGAACGGCTCGTGCTGGTACGACTGGCGCAGGGCGGTGAGCACATCGTCCTCCGTGACGCCCTCGGCGACGGGTGCCGAGCACGTGGCGAGGATGCCGCGCGCCATCGGCGCCAGCGTCGGGGTGAACGACAGCGTGACGTCGCGCCCCGTTGCCCGACGCAGGTTCTGGACGATCTCCGGGGTGTGCTGGTGCCCGCCGCCCACCTTGTAGGCGCTCATGCTGCCCATCACCTCGCTGGCCATGAGCGTCGCCTTGAGCGCCCGTCCGGCCCCGGAGGTTCCACTCGCTGCCACGACCACCAGGTCGTCGCCGGTGACGGCGCCTGCGGCCAGCAACGGGGCCAGCGCCAGCGTGATCGCGGTGACGTAGCAGCCCGGGTTCGCCACCCGGCGCGACGACCGGATGCGCTCGCGCGCCCCCGGTAGCTCGGGAAGCCCGTAGGTCCAGGTGCCGGCGTGCGCCGTGCCGTAGAAGCGCTCCCAGTCGGTGGGGTCGTCGAGCCTGAAGTCAGCGCCCAGGTCGATGATGGGAAGGTCGGCCGGCAGCCGGCCGACCAGTGCCGCGGAGTCGCCGTGCGGGAGGGCCAGAAAGACGAGATCGGCGTCGGCCAGCACCTCCGGACGGGTCTCGGTGAACAGCGTGGCGGCCAGCTCAGGAAGGTTGGGGTGCACGTCAGCCAGGACCGACCCGGCGCTGGTGCCGGCAGCAGCAGCCACGAGCGCCATCTCGGGGTGGGCCAGCAGCAGGCGCAGCAGCTCACCGCCGGCGTACCCAGATGCGCCAGCGACCGCGACCTTCACCGTGTGCCTCGCTCACCCTCGCCGAATGTGTATGCGGAGACTAGCAAACATATTCGATCCAACGTCGACCCGGTCAGTCAGGCCAGCGGGTCACCCTCGCCGTAGGACAGCAGGCCCAGGGTCCGCGCGTTGCGATCCGGCGGAACAGCAGCAAGCAGCGCGTCGAGGTCGTCGGCCGAGGCGTGCACGAACCGGCCGCTGAGGCTGTCCAGCCGCCCGTCGGCGAGCGCCCGGGCCACGCCGACGATCGCCTGCGGGTCACCCCACGGCGGGTCGTCCAGCCTCGTCCACATCGGCATCGACTCGGTCATGTCGGTGCGCACCAGCCCTGGGCTGACGTCGACGAGGACGATGCCGTGCTCGGCGAGCTGGTGGGCCAGCAGGTCGGTCGCGCGGGCCAGTGCCGCCTTGGAGACCGCGTAGCCGGTGTAGCCGACCTCGCGCCGAAAGGCGATGCCGCTGTTGACGTTCAGCACGCGCCCGCGGGAAGCCGCGCGCATTGCCGGCAGGACGGCGTGCAGCACCCGCAACGGACCGACGAGGTTCACCTCGATCACGCCCAGCACGTCGTCCAGGTCGGCCTGGTCGAAGGGCACCTCTCCGACGTCGGCGCGCCCGGCGTTGTTCACGAGCAGATCGATCGGCCCCAGGGCGTCGACCACGTGCGCCACGGCTGCTCGCACGGAGTCGCCGTCGGTGACGTCGGCCACGACGGCGATCGCGTCGACGCCGCGCTCGCGGCATGTCTGGGCGGTCCGCTCCAACGTCGCGAGGTCGCGGCCGAGCAACGCCACGGCGAGCCCGTGCTCGGCCAGTCCGAGAGCGAGGTCGCGGCCGATGCCCCGACCACCGCCGGTGACCAGGGCGACCCGGCCGGCCCCGTCGTCCGCCGGTCGCTGCTCCCCCACCGGGCGGTCAGCCACTGCGCAGCTCGGCGCCGACCCGCTGAGCGGCACTGGCCACCATCGCGGCGCGCACCTCGCCGAGCTCGTCCACGGTGAGCGTGCGATCCGGTGCCCGCAGCGTGACCGAGTAGGCGAGGCTCTTGCGGCCCTCACCCACCTGCGGGCCGGTGTAGAGGTCGAACAGCCGGAGCTGCTCGAGCAGGTCCCCCGCCGCGGCGGTCAAGGCGTCGGCGAGGTCGGCGGCGGGCACGTCGTCGGCCACGACGAACGCGAGGTCTTCACGGGCCGGCGGGAACGTCGACACCGTCGGCGCCGCAACGATGGGATTCGCGTAGGCGGCGAGGCGTTCGATGTCGATCTCCATGGCGCCGACACGCGGGGGGAGGTCGAGCGCAGCGAGCACGCGCGGGTGCAGCTCGCCGGCGAACCCGATCACCTCTCCCTGCACACTCAGCTCGGCGCAGCGACCAGGGTGCCAGGGCATGCGCTGGGTCGACCGGACGGCCAGCGGCGCGTCGATCATCCGCGCGGCCCCCCGTGCGGCACCGATCGCGTCCAGCCACCCCGACTCGCGACCGGGGCCGAACCAGCTGTCACGCTCCGTCTTGCCGGCGATGACCACCGCCAGCCGACGAGGCTGGTCGGGCAGCCCGGCGTCCAGCGTCGCCAGCTCCTCGTCGGTGGGCCGCCGGTCGACCGGCAGACGGGGCGTGGCGATCGTCTGGCCGGGCCGGGGAAGGAAGACCCGGCCGATCTCGAACAGCGCGAGATCGGTCAGCCCGCGTCCGATGTTGCGGCGTAGCGCCTGGAGCAGGCCCGGCAGCAGCGCGGCACGCAGGTACGGCTCCTCGTCGGAGATCGGGTTCGCCAGGCGCACCCGCATGCGCTCGGGGGCGTCTGCGGGCACCTGCATCGCGTCGAGCACGGCGTCACCGACGAACGGGTAGTTCGCCACCTGGATGCCGCCGAGGTGGGCGATCGCCCGGGTGATGCTCTGCTCCTGAAGCTGGGCACGGGTGAGCCCGCGGCTCGCCGGTCCTGTCGGCACCGTGGCCGGCAGCGTGTCGTAGCCGGCCAGCCGCACGACCTCCTCCACCAGGTCGACGGGGTCGGTCAGGTCGGGTCGCCAGGTCGGCGCGGTGACGGCGAGGACGCCATCGGCGTCCGGGCCCTCGACGTCGCACCCGACGTCGGTGAGCAGGCCCACCACCTCGGCGTCGGAATAGGGCCGGCCGGCGATCCGGGCCGGGTCGCCGACGGGCAAGGTGATCGGCGTTCGCTCCGCCCGTAGGTCGACGTCGGTGAGGGCCGGGTGGACGGTCGCGCCGCCGAGGTCGGCCAGCATCTGCACGACGAGCCCGGCCGCGACGGCGGGCAGGTCGGGGTCGACGCCGCGCTCGAAGCGCCGGGACGCCTCACTCGGCAGCTTGTGCCGCCGCGCAGCCCGGGCGATGGTCACCGCATCGAAGTGGGCGGCCTCGACGACGACGTGCGTCGTCTGGCCCGACATCTCCGTCGACGCTCCACCCATGACACCGGCGACCCCGATCGCCCCGGTGTCGTCGGTGATGACAAGGTCGTCCGGGTCGAGGTCGCGGCGCTTGCCGTCCAGGGTCTGCAGCGACTCCCCCGCCTGGGCACGACGCACGCCGAGCGGACCGGTGAGGCGGTCGCCGTCGTAGCCGTGGATCGGCTGGCCCAGCTCCAGCATCACGTGGTTGGTGACGTCCACGGCGAGGCTGATGGGGCGCATGCCGGCCAGGTGCAGGCGCGTGCGCAGCCACAGCGGGGCGGGCCGGGTCGGGTCGAGGTCGCGCGCCACCCGCACCGCGAACCGGTCGCAGCCGGTCGGGTCGTCGACCACGACCGGCCAGGGGTCACGGTCGGTCGGGGTTGCCGCCCCCGGTCCGAGCCGGTTCGGCGCCGCGGGGTCGATGAACGCCACTCCCAGCGCGGTCGCCGTCTCGCGGGCGACACCACGCACGCTGAGGCAGTAGCCGCGGTCGGGGGTCACGGCGATGTCGAGCACAGCGTCGGGCAGGCCGAGCAGGGCTCGGGCGTCCGCCCCCGGGTCCTGTGCAAGCCGCGATGGAGCGCCGTGCACGTCGACCAGGTCCTGGGCGCGCAGCACCAGGATGCCGTCGTGCTCGTCGCCGATGCCCAGCTCGCGAACCGAGCAGATCATGCCGTCGGACACGTGGCCGTAGGTGCGTCGAGCGCTGATGGCGAAACCGCCGGGCAGCACCGCGCCGGGCAGGGCCACGACCACGAGGTCGCCGATGTCGAAGTTGTGGGCACCGCAGACGATGCCGCGCGGCTCGTGGCCACCGACGTCCACCTGGCACCACCGGATGGACTTGCCGTTGGAGTGCTCCTCCACAGCCAGGTCGAGAACCCGGCCGAGGACGAGCGGCCCGCTGACGTCGACGGTCTCGACCGTCTCCACCTCGAGCCCGGCGGCGAGGAGCCGGTCGCCGAGCGCGCGGGGCGTCAGGTCGTCGGGCAGGGCGACGTACTCGCGCAGCCACGACAGGGGGACGCGCATCAGATCTCCATCCCGAACGGAAGCGTGAAGCGGGCGTCACCCTCGATGAGGTCGTGCATGTCGGTGATGCCGTGGCGGAACATGAGGGTGCGCTCCATGCCCATGCCGAACGCGAACCCGGTGTAGCGGTCGGGGTCGACGCCGCAGGCGAGCAGAACCCGGGGGTTGACCATGCCGCAGCCGCCCCACTCGATCCACCCCTCCGACGAGCAGGTGCGGCACGGCTCGTCCGGGTTGCCGACCGACGCCCCCCGGCAGACGAAGCACTGCAGGTCGACCTCGGCCGACGGCTCGGTGAACGGGAAGTAGGACGGGCGCAGCCGGGTGACCAGGCCCTCGCCGAACATGGCTGCGGCGAAGTGGTCGAGGGTGCCCTTGAGGTCGGCCATGGTGATGCCCTCGTCCACGACGAGACCCTCGACCTGGCTGAACACCGGCGTGTGCGTCGCGTCGAGCTCGTCGGTGCGGTACGTGCGTCCCGGGCAGATGACGTAGACGGGCAGGTCGCGGGTGAGCAACGCCCGAATCTGCACCGGGGACGTGTGCGTGCGCAGCACGACGCCGGAGTCGGGCGACTCGACGAAGAACGTGTCCGACGTGCCGCGGGCCGGATGGTCGGGGCCGATGTTGAGGGCGTCGAAGTTGTACCACTCGGCCTCGACCTCGGGCCCGTCGGCGACCTCGTACCCGAGGGCCGTGAAGATCTGCGCCACCTTCTCGACCAAGGAGTACAGGGGGTGCCGCGCTCCGACGGGCCTGCGGATCCACGGGAGCGTGACGTCGACGGCCTCCTCGACGAGCACCCGCTCGTCGCGCTCGGCCTCCAGCACGACCTGGCGGGTGTCCAGCGCGCTCGACACCTCGCGTCGCGCCGTGCCGACGAGCCGGCCCGCGCTCTTGCGCTCGGCCGGGTCGAGCCGGCCGATGCCGCGGTTCAGCAGGGCGAGCGGCGAGCGGTCACCGGCGTGGTCGATCCGAGCCGCCTTCAGCTCGTCCAGGGACGACGCCGCCGTGATCGCCGTCAGCGCGTCGTCGCGATGGCGGGCGACCTGCTCAGGCGTGATGGCGCCGGGCTCGGTCGAGGGCGCAGACATGGGTGAGGGCTCCTAGCGGACGGGGGCACGGCGACGTCACAGCCGCAGCACGGCCGTCGCCGCGGTGAGTCTAGTGGGGCTGGCGGCGGGTCTCGTGGGGCTGGCTGCGGGCGGCCGTGGCCGAGGCGTACAGGCACAGCGCGGTCGCCACCGACACGTTGAGGCTCTCCGCGCGCCCGTACATCGGCACCCGCACGGCGTGGTCGGCCCGGGCCAGGTAGTCCGGGCCGACGCCGTGCGCCTCGTTGCCGACCACCCAGGCCGTGGGGCGGGCCAGCAGGCCCTGGCCGGCTGCCTCGACGAGGTCGATGTCGCCGCGACCATCGGCTGCCAGCACGGTGAGCCCGGCGGCGCGCAGGTCGTCCAGCACGCTCACCGGCTGATTCACGACGACCGGCAGGTGGAAGAGCGACCCGGCGCTGGAGCGGACGCACTTGCCGCCCAGCGGGTCGACGGCGGCGGTGGTGAGAACGACTCCGTCGGCGCCGGCGGCATCAGCGGTGCGGATGATCGTGCCGGCGTTGCCCGGGTCGCGCACCTCGGCGAGCACCACGACCAGGCGTGGGGCCCGGGCGAGCAGCACGTCGAGACCGACCGTGACGTCGCGGCACACCGCCACCACGCCCTGCGGCGTCGTGGTCTCGGCCACCCGTGCCAGCACGGCGTCGCTCACCGCGTGCACCGGCAGGTCACCAGTGGGCAGAGCGGCCGCTGACGCGAGCCAGCCGGGCGTGGCGAACACCTCCACGACGGCCCCTGGGGTCGCCAGCGCCTCGCGCACCGCCTGCACGCCCTCGGCAAGAAAGCGGCCCGTCTTGGCCCGTCCGGTGCTGCTGTGACAGCGACGAGCCGCCCGCACCCGAGGGTGGGACGGCTCGTCGATCACCGTGCTCGGCATCAGCGACGGCGCAGACTCAGGCTGCGGGGGCGTTGACGTCCTCCGGCAGCGCGGCCTTGGCGGTCTCGACCAGGGCGGCGAAGGCCGCAGTGTCGTTGACGGCCAGGTCGGCCAGCATCTTGCGGTCGACCTCGACGCCGGCGGCCTTCAGGCCCTGCACGAAGCGGTTGTAGGTCATGCCGTGGCTACGGGCGGCGGCGTTGATGCGGGTGATCCACAGCTTGCGGAAGTCGCCCTTGCGCTTCTTGCGGTCGCGGTAGGCGTAGACGTTGCTGTGCAGCGTCTGCTCCTTGGCCTTGCGGTACAGACGCGAGCGCTGGCCGCGGTAGCCGCTGGCCTGCTCGAGAACGGTGCGGCGCTTCTTGTGCGCGTTGACTGCGCGCTTGACGCGTGCCATGAGGTGTCTCCTGTTGCTGGTGCGGGGGTGAGGGGCGGGTTACTTGGCGAGCAGGCGCTTGACCCGCTTGGTGTCGGCGGCCGACACCTCGACGTCGGGCATGAGGCGACGCGTCCGCCGCGACGACTTGTGCTCGAGCAGGTGGCGGCGGTTGGCCTGGCGACGGGTGATCTTGCCCGTGCCGGTCACCTTGAACCTCTTCTTCGACCCGCTGTGGGACTTCATCTTGGGCATGACGTACTCCTTCGTCGCTGCTGCTTCGGTGCTGCTCGGGGGTGGTGCGGGGTGTTCGGGCGGTGCTCGAGGGGGCCGCTAGCCCTGCGCGGCGCGGTGCGCGGCGCGGTCGGCCTTGTCGCGGTCGTGCTCGGCCTGGCGCTCGGCGGCCTGGCGGGCCACCTCCTCCTTGCGCTCGGCCTGTGCGTCGGCCTTCTTCTTCGTCGGTGCCAGCACCATCACCATGTTGCGTCCGTCCTGCTTCGGCGCGAACTCGACCACACCCGACTCCGCGACGTCACCGGCCATGCGCTGCAGCAGCCGGTACCCCAGCTCGGGCCTGGACTGCTCCCGACCGCGGAACATGATCGTGACCTTGACCTTGTCGCCACCGTTGAGAAAGCGCTCGACGTTGCGCTTCTTCGTCTCGTAGTCGTGGTCGTCGATCTTCGGCCGGAGCTTCTGCTCCTTGATCTGGACGTGGGTCTGGTTGCGACGGGCCTCGCGCGCCTTCACGGCGGACTCGTACTTGAACTTGCCGTAGTCCATGAGCTTGGCCACCGGTGGCCGCGAGTTCGCAGCAACCTCGACCAGGTCGAGACCGGCCTCGTCGGCCAGTCGCAGCGCATCTTCGATGCGGACGATGCCGACCTGCTCCCCGTTCGGTCCGACGAGGCGTACCTCGGGAACGCGGATGCGGTCGTTGATGCGTGGCTCGGTGCTGATGGGTCCTCCTGAGAGATTCGGGTGGTGGGTGGCACGACCGTGGTGGCCGCTCGACGCGAGAAGCCCCCGCTGCGTGGGCAACGAGGGCTCGAATGGTCGGGCACCGACGCCTGTGCGGCGTCGATGGACGAGGCGGCGCTGGGCCGTCCCGTGACCGGAACCTCGCGACCTGGACGGTCACGCAGGTGGGAGGAGCCTCCGCTTGCCACCGGGAGGGGCTCCCGGTCGGTCTGCCTCACGCGATGGTGGCGCGAGACGTGGTGGTGTCGATGTTCAGTTGTCGTCGACGCCTAGGGTACCAGCCGTGAGCGTGACCAGGGATGTTGCCGACGTACCCGCGGTGGAGGTGCTGGGCACCACCGCCGTGCACCTCATGTCGGCCGCAGCTGTGCACCTCGGGCTCGCCGAGGACATGCCCGAGCACCGCGACCTCGACGAGGCGCGAGCGCTGATCGACAGCCTCGCCGGACTCGTGGACGGCGCCGCCGCGCACCTCGGCCACCACCACGCCGCTCCCCTGCGCGACGGGCTGCGCTCGCTGCAGCTCGCGTTCCGGGAGGCCTCGACCGTCCCGGACGCCCCCGGTGAGGGTCCCGGCGAGAAGTACACCGGCCCCGTCCACCCCTGAGCGGCACCGCTGCCGCACGCGGCCTGGCAGGCCGTCGGCCTGGCGAGACGAAGGTCGGCTGGACGCGGTGAATGTGCCTCGCCAAGCCGACCGTCATCCAGGTGACGTGATCACCGGGACGGGGGGAGGCCCAGGGTGCGGTAGCGGACGTGGCGCTGGGCCAGGCGCTCGTCGGTGGCGAGGCGCGCCAGGGTGAGCAGCTCCCACTCGATGGCCTCGCCCACCCGCTGGCAGAACTGCGTCGGCTCGTCCGCGGCGTCCGGGCGCTCGGCCACCACCAGGTCGACGATGCCCTGCTCGGCGAGCTCGACGGCGCTGATGCCCTGGCTGCGTGCCATCTGCGCAGCGTGGTCGGTGTCGCGGTGCACGATCGAGCTGGCACCCTCCGGTGAGAGCGGGGACAGCCAGGCGTGCTGGGCGGCCAGCACCCGGTCGGCCGCGGCAAGGGCGAGTGCGCCACCGCCGCTGCCCTGACCGAGCAGCAGCGACAGCGTGGGCGCTCGCAGCGCGACGAGGTCGGCCAGGCTGCGCGCGATCTCCCCGGCCAGCCCGCCCTCCTCGGCCTCGACGGTCAGTGCCGCGCCGGGGGTGTCGATGACGGTGACCAACGGAAGTCCGAGCTCGTCGGCCAGGCGCATGCCGCGGCGGGCCTGGCGCAGGGCGTCCGGGCCGAGGGGCCGGTCGGACTCCTGGCCTTGGCGGTCTTGCCCCAGCAGCACGCACGACGCGCGGCCGAAGGCGGCGAACGCAAGCAGCAGGCCGGGGTGACTCTCCCCCGCGCCCGTCCCGTTGAGGGGCAGCACGTCGTGCGCGGCGACGCGCAGCAGGTCTTGCACGTGTGGACGTTCGCTGCGCCGGGTGCGCTGCACCGACGCCCAGGCGTCGGGCTCGCCGGCCTCGTCCGGACGCAGCGGAACCTGGGGCGGCGGCGGTCCGGGGTCCGGCGTCGTGGCGTCGGGGGCGTCCTGGATGAGGCCCAGCACGCGGTCGGCGAGGTCGGCCAGGTACCGGGCCGGGACGATGGCGTCGATGAGCCCCTTGTCGACGAGGTTCTCGGCCGTCTGCACCTGCTCAGGGAAGTCCTTGCCGTAGAGGGCGCGGTAGACGCGTGGGCCGAGGAACCCGACCCGTGCCCCCGGCTCGGCCGCCGTCAGGTGGCCCAGCGACCCCCACGAGGCGAACACGCCCCCCGTCGTGGGGTCGCGAAGGTAGACGAGGTAGGGCAGCCCGGCGGACTTGTGCGCGACCACCGCCTGGGTGATCTTGAGCATCTGCACGAAGGCCATCGCTCCTTCTTGCATGCGGGTGCCGCCCGACGACGGGGCCGCCAGCAGCGGCAGCCCCTGGTCGGTGGCCCGCTCGATCGCGCGCACCAGCCGCTCGGCGGCGGCCACCCCGATCGACCCGGCCAAGAACCGGAACTCGCCGGCGACGACGGCGACGTCGCGTCCGCGGATGCGTCCGCGTCCGGTGAGGATCGACTCGTCGGTACCGGCGGACGTGGCTGCGTCTTCGCGTTCTTGCTGGTAGCCGGGACCGTCACGGCCGCGACTCACCGGGATCGGGGGCTCGTCCCACGAGACGAACGAGCCGGGATCGAGCACCAGGTCGAACAGAGCCTGGGCGCTGAGCCGCTCGCGGGGGCTCACGGGGCACCGTCGTCTGTGGGTGCCACGCTGTCGGCAGCGTCGCCGCGCAGCCATGCCCGCACCGACGCGTCGTGCTCTCCCAGCAGCGGCGGAGCAGCAGCGGCCACCTCGGTGGTCTCGACGCCGTCGGCCGACTCGAAGCGCAACGGCGACCCCGGCAGCGTGATGTCGCCCAGAACAGGGTGGACCACCTGCATCAGCAGGTGCTGGGACGCCGTCTGCTCCCAGTCGTAGACCTCGTCCAGCGTGCGTACCCGTCCGGCGGGCACTCCGGCCTCGGTGAGCCGGGCGAGCCAGTCGTCCACGTCACCGTCGGCCATCGCCGCTTCGAGCTCGGCGGTGAGCACGTCGCGGTGGGCCACGCGGTCGCCGTTCGTGGCGAAGCGCGGGTCGTCCGGGTCGAGTCCCATCAGCGGTGCCAGCGCCCGCCACTGCGACTGCGTGCCCACGGCGATCTGCAGCGGCGCCGCCCCCGCGTGGAAGAGTCCGTACGGAGCAATGGCCGGATGGTGGTTTCCGACCGGGCCCGGTACCTCGCCGGCAACCGTCCACCGAGTGCCCTGAAACGCGTGCACGCCGACGACCGAGGCGAGCAGGCTGGTACGAACGACCTGACCACGGCCGGTTCGCTCCCGCTCGTGCAGCGCCGACAGCACACCGACCAACCCGGTCAGACCCGCCAGCAGGTCGGCGATCGGCACGCCGACCCGGGTGGGCGTGCCGGGCTCGCCGGTGATGCTCATCAGACCCGCCTCGCCCTGAGCGATCTGGTCGTAGCCCGGACGGGCGCTCTGCGGTCCGTCGTGGCCGAACCCGCTCACCGACAGCACGACGAGCCGCGGGTTGATCTCGAGCAGACGGTCGAACCCGAACCCGAGTCGCTGCAGCACCCCGGGCCGGTAGTTCTCGGTGAGCACGTCGGCGCGTCGCACGAGCTCGGTGAGCAGCCAGCGGCCGTCGTCCGTGCGCAGGTCGGCGGTCACCGACTGCTTGTTGCGGTTGCACGAGAGGAAGTACGTGGAGGTCGGCGCGTCGTCCGGCCCGACGAAAGGGGGCCCCCACCAGCGGGAGTCGTCACCCTGCGGGGGCTCGACCTTGATCACTCGCGCCCCGAGGTCGCCCATCGTCATCGTTGCGTGCGGCCCGGCGAGTGCCCGGGTGAGGTCGACGACGAGAAGTCCGTCCAGCGGGCCAGCCACGCCGACAGCGTAGGACCGACCGCTCGTCGCACGAGCGCCGCGTGGACCCGCTTCGAGATGCGGGACCCCCAACATTGGCCGCACACTTGAAACGGTCCTTTGGGTTGAGACGACAGCCCGGCTGACACGGAGGTGCTCATGGCACAGGCCACACTGGCCCCGTCCCTGGTCGACTACGGCGACCTGGCTCACGAGGTTCTCGACTCCGCGCCCCGGCTGGGAGTCGTGCGCCTGGTGACGGTGGACGGCCCGAGCGGCGGCGGCAAGACCAGCCTCGCCAAGCGGCTCTG
The DNA here is from genome assembly GCA_963714455.1 of uncultured Actinomycetota bacterium. Taxonomy (GTDB): domain Bacteria; phylum Actinomycetota; class Actinomycetes; order Jiangellales; family Jiangellaceae; genus CAVQGZ01. The sequence goes on along the minus strand of CAVQON010000001.1, from coordinate 50,333 downwards.
CCGGGCACTGCGCCGGGTCCCGGTCGTGCACCTCGACCACCTGTACGAGGGCTGGACCGGGTTGGACGGCATGGCCAGCAACCTCGACTCGTGGGTGTTCACTCCGCTGCGCCACGGGATGCCGGGGCAGCACCTGGTCTACGACTGGCACCGCGGCGCGTTCAACGAGTGGCGCGAGGTGCCGCTGGCACCGGCGCTGGTCGTCGAGGGCGTCGGCGCGGGCCAGGCCCAGTTCGCCGACCACGCCGTGCTGCGGCTGTGGGTCGAGGCGGACGAAGACCTGCGGCGGGCCCGCACGCTGGAGCGCGAGGGCCCGGCCATGGAGACGGCCCTGCGGGAGTGGTGGCCGCGCGAGGAGCGGCTCTTCGCCGAGGACGGCACGCGGGCCCGCGCCGACCTGGTCATCGACGGGACGCCGCGAGGCGACATCGACCGGGAGTCGACGCTGGTCGTGCTGGAGGACCGCCGCCGCTGACCGATCGGCCGTCAGGACGGGCGGCTACAGCCGGCAGGCGTGGATGTCGGTGACGAGGATCCCGCGCGCGCCCACCTCGTAGAGGTCGTCCATCACCCGTTGGGCCCGGTCACGCGGCACCATCGCCCGCACGGCGAACCAGCCCGCACGCTGCAGGGGCGAGACCGTCGGCGACTCGATTCCCGGCGTCAAGCGGCATGCCTCGTCCACCTTCTCGCCGGGGATGTCGTAGTCCATCATCACGTAGCGGCGAGCCACGAGGACGCCGTGCAGCCGCCGCAAGAAGACCTCCAGGCCGGGCATCGGGTCGCCGTCCGTGCGGCGGATGAGCACCGCCTCGGAGTGCAGGATCGGTTCACCGACCACCTCGAGCCCGGCCTGGCGCAACGTCGTGCCGGTGGAGACGACGTCGGCGATCACGTCGGCGACACCGAGTCGCACCGCCGTCTCGACTGCCCCGTCGAGGCGGATCACCCGTGCCTGCACGCCCCGAGCGGCCAGGTGGGCACCCACCAGACCCGGGTAGGACGTCGCGATGCGCAACCCGCCCATGCCGGCCTCGTCCACAGCCGTGCCGGGGCGGGTGGCGAAGCGGAACGAGGCCCCGGCGAACCCGAGAGGCAACAGCTCCTCGGCGGCCGCACCGGAGTCGAGCAGCAGGTCGCGTCCGGTGATGCCGAGGTCGAGGGTGCCGGCACCTACGTAGGTGGCGATGTCGCGAGGACGCAGGTAGAAGAACTCGACGCCGTTGTCGGGGTCCTGGAGCACCAGCTCACGGTGGTCGGTGCGCTGGCGGTACCCGGCCTCGCGCAGCATCACAGTGGCGGGCTCGCTCAGCGAGCCCTTGTTCGGAACCGCCACCCGCAGCACTGCGGGATCGGCGCCCAGCCCGCCGGGGACGGGCGTGGTTGCGACAGCGTCGGTCATCAGGTCACCGGGTTCTCGGGAGGCGTCGTCGGGTGGGAGGCAGCGTCACAGATGGGCGTACACGTCGTCGAGCGTCAGGCCCCGCGCCAGCATCAGCACCTGCAGGTGGTAGAGCAGCTGAGAGATCTCCTCCGCGGCCCGTTCGGGCGACTCGTGCTCCGCGGCCATCCAGGCCTCGGCAGCCTCCTCGACCACCTTCTTGCCGACCTCGTGCACACCGGCGCGCACGGCGGCGACGGTGCCCGAGGCGGGGTCGTCGGCGGCCACCTTGGCCGCCAGCTCGACCCAGAGGTCGTCGAAAGACTTCACGCGCACAGCGTACGGGCGGGCAGCCGTGCGCCACGCGTGGCACCATCGAAGCCATGGCCGGCTCGAACGACGACATCGAGCGTCTGCTCCGCGAGATGGACGCGCTCACCTCCCAGGCCGACAGCGTGCTGGGCGGCGACGACCCCACCGGAAAGTCGGTGGCCAAGCGGCGCAGCAGCGAACCGGTGGCCCAGCCGTCGGAGTCGCCGGGCAAAGAGGGGCTCTCCCCGGCCTTGATGCGTGCCCTCGTCGTGAGCGGCGTCGCGACAGGGGTGGTGACGGCGCTCTTCTTCGTTCTGGCGGTGCTGCCGGGGTTCGCCGCGCCGGGGCTGTCGGACATCCTGGCAATGCTGCTGGCTTCGATGCTGGTGGCCGCCGTCTACGGCTGGCGGGAGCGAGGCCGGTAGCGCGCCGGTCGACGCGCGCCGTGATGCTTCCTCCTCGGCCGTTGACGACGACGGTCACGGTGCGTGCGTCGGGCCCGGCCGACCCCAGCGAGGTCTGGCTGCGCTACGTGACGCCGCGGTGCTGGTCGGGATGGTCCCCGCAGATCCGCTCGGTGAGCGGTGCGCCGCTGGACGAGAGCGTGTCGGCCGGCTCGACCGGAACCGTCCACGGCCCGGCGGGAGTCGCAGTGACGTTCACCGTGACCGAGCTGGACGGGGCCGCCCGACGGTGGTCGTGGCGTGTGCGCGTCGGGGTGGTCGACCTCGACATGACGCACGGCGTCGACTTCCGGCACCCCACGACGGGGTCGACGGCCTGGGTGCGCATCACCGGACCCCTCCCGATCGTGCTCGGCTACGCGCCGCTGGCCCGCCTGGCGCTGCGCCGACTCGTGTCGGCGCCGGCGTCGGCGTCCGGGTTGCTGCGAAGCAGCGAGCACTAGCGGACGCCGCCGAAGCCGAACGGAGCTGGTCCAACGGTCCCGGCGTCGATGTTCGTCTCGGCCCCCAGGGTATTGGTCGGTGGCGTCTCACGCCTCGGCATCTACTCGGGGGGCGTACGCGTGGGAGCTGCAATCCGCCCACAAGGACGCACACGGATTCCCCGGGCATGCTGCTGAGGTCGGCGACGCTCGTGACGCACTCAAGGGCGCTATGAGCGTCCTGCCAGTCATTTGACCGGTAGACTGGTCGCATGTTCTTCGGGGAGCCTTTTGGCGGACTGATCCCGGGAGCGCCGGGGGCCGTGCTTTCCGTGTTGCTTCGTACCGGCGCGCCGCTGACCGGTCGGCAGGTTCACCGCTTGGTCAGCGACGAGCACAGCCTGTGGTCGGTTCAGGAGGCTCTCAAGGCTCTGACCCGGCTGGGCATTGTGGAGACTCAGACCATTGGTCGGGCAGGGGTGCACACCATCAACGAAGGGCATTTGGCGGTGGGGCACCTTCGCGCACTGGTCGATCCGGTCGCCCTGGTGAGGGAAGCCATCGCGGCGGCGGTGGGCTCCGACGTCGAGGCGGTGATCATCTTCGGGTCGATATCCCGGGGGGCGGCCAGCCGGGACAGTGACATCGACCTGGCAGTCATCGCGGCTCCCGAGTGGGATGGGCGCACCGAACTTGAGGACGCCGTGCGCACCAGCGTGGGCAACGGCTGCGACGTCTTGGTCTTCACGGCGAGCCAGTTCGAGCAGCTGGCCCGATCCGGCGAGCCTGTTGTCGTGGACATCCTCCGTGAGGGGCTCGCGCTCATCGGCTCGATGCCGCGCACGAGGGTCGGTGTCGCGTGACGGCCAGCGCTGAGCAGCTCAATCACGCCAAGGCCTTCCTCAGGAAGGCTGAGGAGTACCTGGCCTCTGCCAGGGACAATCTCGTCGCCGAGCGCCACACCGCCGCCGCCGGCGACGCCATCCATGCCGGCATCAGCGCCAAGGACGCGATCGTCACGGCCTTGACCGGTGCGACCCGCAAGGCCAAGGACCACGCGACCGCGGCGAAGGAACTCAAGGCTGCCCTGGGTATGCGGGCCGACGCAGCTGCCGCCGAGAAGGCCTTGCGTGAGTTGGTTGGCGCCAAGGGCGAGGTCGAGTACGGCACCGCGCTCCTGACGGCCAGGAAGGCTGAACCACTCGTCCGACGGGCTCAGTTCTTGGTCGAGCTCGCGATCCGAATCGTCCGCCTGGGTGGCTGACATCGCCGCCGCCAGTCGTTCGGGGATCAGCTCGACATGGCGCGTTGGGCGGCCAAAGCCACCCGCAAGCAAGTCGAACACGGCCAGCAGGACCACGTCATAGCGCCGCCCGCGGACGCGCCTCGACACAGCGGCTCGATCGCACCAGCGTCGCTTCCGCCCAGAATGCCGCAGTCCGACGAGAGCGTTCGTCCCCTCGCCGCGCCCGCCTCTCTCGCCAGGGGGCACGCGAGGGTTCGCCACCCAATTGGTGTCGCAAGATCGGACTGCTCCCCCAGTCGGTGGCGCGAGTATCGGTGGCCGGTGGGCACGTCCCTCGAACGGTAGCGACAGGGCGCGGACTTGGCTTTGGGCAGGCAACACCTGCTTCGTCGTTCAGTCCGCCTCTAGGCAGGTGTGGCCATCGGTTGGGGTCAGCAGTCGGTACTGCAAGACTGACTGCTTGCCGGCCAAGGAGGAGGCCACGGCACAGACGTTCGTCGACGCCGGGGAGTGGCCATGGTCAGCCAGTCGGACCGCAAGGCCAAGAAGCTGGAGTCGCTGATACCGGAGGGACAGTCCCCAGACTTCGTTGAGGCGGTCAAGAGGGTACGGAGGCTCAAGGAGCGTCGGGATCTTGCGATCCACTCGTTCTACACAACCGATGGCGGCACGCTGCGTCGACACCGGACCCGAGGCCGCACGCCCGATGTGACCATCACCGACCTGATCCAACTCAGGGATGACACTCAGGACCTCCTGATCAGGCTTGAGGCCGGCGTCCAGGACATCTCGAGGTGCTGGCCGCTTTGCGCATCCGGAGGCACCAGCACTTCGACAGGCTCTGCGACCTGGCAGACGAGGGTCGCGAGGCGACTCTGGTGCTGTTCGGCCAAGGGAACTGACGTCTGGTGGATCCCCCAGCCGAGTTCAACGACCCAGAAGCCCCGAACCCAGTTGAGGCGATCGCTGTCATTCAGCCAGCCAACGGCCACATCGAGTTGCGACTTCGCGATGGCCGGACGTTCGCAGGCGGGGACACGGGCTGGCGAGACGTTCTGGAGCAAGTGCGCACGGTCACGCCAGACGCGACGCGCCGCTTCTGGCGTCGAACGAACGGCATGGAGCAGTTCGTGGCTGACGAGACCGAATGGTGGCCGACGCCCGGGCTTGAGGATCGCCTGACGTCCGAATCGGCGCGGGCCCTGGTCCAGCGCATGCAGGCCGAACGAGCCACGTTCCTGCCGACATCAGAACCAGCGGTAGACCACCTGGATGAACCCAGCGCAGGCGCTACGCAAGCCGCGACGGTTCGGTCGCTCTACGTCCACCGCTAGGACGCAGTGCAGGATCCGCCCTGTCCGTCCCGACGCACGAGCTGGACGGACCGTTGCACCGCGACAACCTCATGGTGGGCTGCCGCCGCGGCGGTGCCTGGCAGGCAGTCGGGGTCACCCGCGTCACACCGCCGCCTGAGGACGCACCCTGACGAGGGTGTTCTCCTCCGCCAAGCAGTTCCCTGCCTGGCGCTCCCGGGAGGTGACCTTCGCCGAGCAACGCCGACGCCGCCCTGGTTGCTCGACCGGATTGGGTACCTCGCCCCCTGTGGCGCTGGCTGCTGAGGCTCCGGAACGGGCGCCGTGCCAAAGATCAGCGGGGCGCTGCTGGTGTGCCTCTGGCAGCGTTCGACTGTCGTGGGTCGAGACACGCGCGTGGGCGCCCGGTGCCAGGATGGGCGAGGGCGAGCGAAGGAGAGGGCGAATGGGGACGGGTGGGTCGATCACTGGGTTGCCTGAGGCTGTGCGGGCTCGTGTGCAGCTCGGGGTGGAGGAGCGCACGCGGGTGCCGCTGGAATCGCTCGGCGAGGTGGGTGTGGGGGAGGACAGGCCGGATCCGGTTGAGCTGCTGATCGGTCAGGACCGGACCCGGCTGCATCTGCTGGTGCCTATTCGTCACCAGCGGATGGCGGCGACGCCGTTCACGTTCTTCCGGGGCGGGGCGGCGATCATGGCCTCGGACCTGTCCCGGGCGCCGTCCACGGGTCTGCGCGCCCAGTTGTGCGGGGATGCTCACCTCTCGAACTTCGGGGTGTTCAACGGGGCGGACAAGAGGCTCGTGTTCGACGTCAACGACTTCGACGAGACGTCCCCGGGCCCGTTCGAGTGGGACGTGAAGCGGTTGGCAGCCAGTGTGACGATCGCGGGCAGGAACAACGAGCTGTCGGCGAAGAAGACGCGGGCGGCCACTACGGAGGCAGTACGGGGCTACCGGGAGGTGCTGGCCCAGACGTTGGACCGGAGCCCGATGGACCTGCGCTACTTCCGTATCGACGTGAGCTCGCTGCTCGACCAGGACGAGAAGCTGCGCATGCGGTCGGCGAAGGCGGTGGACAAGGCCTCTAGCAAGGACAGCCTGCGGGCGTTGAAGAAGCTCACCACGGTGGTGGACGGGCAGCGGCGGATCGTGTCGCAGCCGCCGTTGATCGTGCGTCTGTCCGACGTGGTCACCGATCCCGATGACGTGGACCGGGACCGCCTGGTCGAGTTCTTCGACCGGTACCGGGCCTCGCTTCCGCCGTACCGGGCGGTGGTGCTGGACCGCTACCACCTGGTGGACATGGCCCACAAGGTGGTCGGGGTGGGCAGCGTCGGCACCCGGTGCTTGATCGTGCTGCTGGAGTCCGACCAGGGCGCGCCGCTGTTCCTGCAGTTCAAGGAGGCCACCCAGTCGGTGCTCGAGCCGTACGCAGGCCCGAGCGGGTACGACCGGGCCGGCGAGAGGGTGGTACGGGGCCAGCAGCTGATGCAGGCGACCGGGGACATCCTGCTGGGCTGGTCCCACACCGACTCCCGCGACGGGGGCCGCACGATCGACTTCTACTTCCGCCAGATGTGGGACGGCAAGGGGTCCGCGGACGTCGACCAGATGGGTCCCAAGCGGTTGGCGAGCTACGCCTGGCAGTGCGGCGCCGTTCTCGCTCTCGCCCACGCCCGCACCGGCGACGGGGCGGCCATCCACGGCTACCTCGGCGACGACACCACCGCCGACGAGGCGCTCGCCGACTTCGCCGAGCGCTACGCCGACCTCAACGAGCGCGACCACGCCGCCCACCGGGACGCCATCGCCGACGGCCGCATCACGGTCGCACCCGCGACCTGACTGGGCGGTCTCGGTCACGTCGAGTCCACGCGACGGTCCGCCCACCAGTCCAGGAACCCCAGCAGATCCGAGGCGGCGTGTGCGCGGCGGGACAGGCCGGTGTGGCGGGCACAAGAACAGTGGTCATGGTCGGACGTTGTGGGGCGGCCCCGCACATCTCTTGATCGCCTTCATCCCCTGGGGGAGCGCACATCGGCTCGACCACGAACGCGCTGGTAGCGGTGAACCACGCATGAGTGCGTCCCTCGGGCGAACTGGGATGCTTCTGCCGTCGGAGCCGCTCAGTCCCCGTGTCGTCGACAGCAGCCGTCGACATCACGCCTACTACGTCCGGTGAGTGTGGTCGGCGCATCGTCGACCGACAACATCGACGCCGGGGCCGAGCACGCGGCGACGGAGGGCGCTTGCGGTCTTGGCATCATCGGCGGGGCGTCCTCACCCGACGATGGCCGTTTCCTGGGTGCTGGCTGTTGTGACCTGCCGGTCGGCCCAGTCGGTGAGCACCACCACGACCACCCCCAACGCAGCACCCACGACGTACTCACCTAGTCGGACGGGCAGGGCGAAGGCCGCGTCGGTTCCGGGGGTGGCCGTCGCCAGCACGACGGGCAGCGGCGTGATCAGTGCCTTCGACGCGAAGCCCTGGCGCAGCAGCAGAAGCGCACCGATGGTGCCGAGCACCGCGATGGTGACCGCCGTCGCAGACGGGCGCAGGTCGAGGGCGAGCACGAGGGCGGCGAGTGCGATACCGGCCACGGTCGAGGTGATGGTCTCCCAGGCCGACCGGCGGGTCTCGGCTGCCGTTGGCGCGAGAACACTGACGAAAGCGAGCACGGCCCAGTACGGCTTGAAGCCCCCGGTCAACACGTCGAACACGACCAGCAGGGCCGCCGAGACCACCCCGAGTACGAGGGGAAAGGCCCAGTCGTGCCAGGACGGGTGCCGAACCATGCGGCGCAGGCGATCAGTGTCCACCTGCAGCGCCTGCGCCGGCAGCGTCAGCGTGGGCGGGCGGAGCAGCAGCGGCACGACGATGCTGAGGACGACGGCCAGGACGGTGCCGAGCGCTGCGCCAACCGCTACCTGACCCAGGCTCGCCTCGGGGCCGATGAGAAGTGCCGCCAGCATCCCTGCCGTGGCAACCGGGAACCAGGAGAGCTGGGCGACGAAGCCCGCCCGCGCGAACGCCCCGAAGGCGGTGAAGAGAAGGAACACCACGACAACGCCGCCGGAGGCCAGCCGCGACGAGGCGACCCCCAGCACTATGGCGAGCGGAACACCGAGCGCCGTGACGGCCGGCCACGGCCGGCTCGACAGGTCCGGGCCGAGGGTGCCGAACGACACGAGCGCCGCCGCCATCGTTGCAGCGATGCTCACCTGTCCAACGTCGCCGAGCGCGACGCCGACGCCCAGAGGGATAGCCAACGACAGGAAGAGGCGGACGGCCAGGTTCCACCGCAGCAACGCACGCGTGGGAAACGCCGACAGATCCACCCGCGGCAGCCTAGAAGCCGCGCCCAAGAGATCGGGCCGACGCGCCATCCGGCTGGCGATTCATTCCGAGTCACAGAGCCGACCTCGGGCAGTGAGGGCCGTCGCCGCGGCGCCGCAGACCAGCAGGTCGGCCGCGTCGCGAGCAGAGCACTGCGGGATCAGGCTGACGAGCAGGCGGGCCCGAGGCGGTCACCTACGCCGTGATGGTCGGTCAACGCCCGCGGCAGTGCCAGACGATCCTCAGCGCAAGCGACCCGAATGAGCGACGCGCACCGCCTTGGTGCAGGAGCCGCAGGGGCTCCTTCGGTTCCATTGGCATGCGCCGGCGTTCCCGTCCTGGGGGCTGATCGTGGTCTCCGCCCCACGGAGCCGCCACTCCCGGGCCGGGCGGCTCGGCATTCTGGGCGACGTGACACAGACCAGGAGCCCGTGAGGAGTTCCGCAGGGAGTACCCGCACCCCGAGCAAGCAATCGCTGCGCGACCCGAGAACCCGCCCGGGGTGACCCGCGTCTTTCCGCCGCGAGCGGACGAAACTCGACGAGAGCGGATCGGCTCCTCGGACCACCGTGGCTGCCCCAGAAGGACGCGGCCTCCGACGTTCCCCGGGTGAGGGGCCGGGGGCTAGCCGAAGTCCTCGGCCTCGTTCCTGGTCGACGGATGACGACGCAGCACGAAGACCAGGAGCAGGTAGAGAGACGGCACCGCCAGGTAGAAGAGCAGGCTCAGGGTGGGAGCAGGCTCGGCGAGCACCATCGCCACCAGGTAGACCGCGATCGGTGCCACAGCGAGCAGGGCGCCGACCCGCCGCGCCTTGGGGGTGGGGGATGCCCAGAGCAGGGCGGGTCGCCGCATGACGTAGGCATAGAGCACCCATCGCATGAGTGATGTCGCTATGAGCACCGCCCCGTAGACGTGCAGCCCGATGGGATCGCCGCTGTACTCCCCGAGGACGGAGGCGGCGAACGGGATCAGCGCAGCGGGAAGGAGGAAGAGCAGGTTGAGCCAGACCGCGGTGGTGTCGACGTAGCGGACTTGGTTGAAGAGGTCTCGATGCCAAACCCAGTACATGCCGGTGATCAGAAAGCTGACGACCCAGGCGATCAGATCGGGACCGAGCTCGTCGAGAGCGTCCCGCAGCGACTGCTCAGACAGGTTGGGCGGGACGCCGATCTCCAGCACCAGGATGGTGATGATGATCGCGAAGACGCCGTCCCCGAACGCCTTGACCCGTTCCGTGCTGCCCCGACGCTCCTGTGCCGCCGACAGGGGCGACGCGTCCATGATGTCTCCTCTCGGCGCTGTGCGACGGACCCATCGCCGGTCTACCCAGCGGTTGCCTCGATACGTCCGTCAGCGGCCCCAAATTGGGTTGTCATTCTCACCTGGTAGTCCTTCTCGTTCTGGTCCGCCTGGGCCAGGGCGAATTGACCACAGGCCTTGTCGAAGGCCCATCCGCTGCCAATGTAGGCGTTGATGGCCAAGGAGTCTCCTGATCGAGCGTGCCCGTGCGCCAACGATCATGCGTAGACGCGTGCGTAGGACCCCAGCTGGTCCGGGGACATCGTTGTCACGTCGGCGGAGCCCTTCTCGTCGCGGAACTGCCGCCAGTATTGCTGGTGCCCGCCGTCCGTGGCAGACCAGTCGAGAAGGACGTCGCTGCCAGCCTGCAGAGGGCGCTACCGACCACCACACGCTCGCCATGCTCGCATTACTCGCTAGCCGGCACGTAGACCTCCGCTGCCTGGAGCCCCGAGGTGCCCCATTCCGCTGCCTGTTGGGCTACTCGCGGCACGACCAAGAACGCACTGCTCGCGGCAGGTCCGCGCGGTTCGGCGGAGGTGTTGCCACGTGCGGTCGCCCTTCTCTTCCTCAGAAGAGCAGTTCTAGCCTGGCGTGGCCCCACAGCACATGCCAGACCAGGTAGTAGAGCAGCCGGAACGCCACCATGGGGAGGTAGCCGAAGCGTCGCAGCAGGAGCATCTCGACCACGCCGATGAGGAACACGTGCGGCACGACGAAGGGCAGCAGCCCTGAGCCCAGGACGGCTTGGGCGACGGGTTCGACTGCGGCCGCGGCGAGCACCAGGACCCATGTCCGCTCGGTGAGCCGCAGATCGTGGAAGTGGGAGCGGGTCAGTCCCACCAGGGCGCTCAGCGGCAGCAGGTGGAAGGCCGTCTCGGCCACGACGGCGATGACTGGGTACACCACCCATGCCTGCGGCCACGCCACGTTCGTGTCGCTGGGGAACCCCACGGCCACGTCCACGCCGATCGCGACCGCGGCCAGCGGCAGGGCCGCGGCAGCAGCGACGCCGATCCCACGCAGCATGGTCGCCCGAGTGCTGCACGACCAGAAACCCCGGCGCTCGAGGAAGGTCAAAGCCCCCAGGCCGGCGGCCCCCGCCGCGGCAACGACGACCGGGCCGGGCAGCCCTCCGATGAACCGTTCGAGGCCGGACGAACCGGTTGCCGCCAGCGTCGCAGCCCCCAGCACCGCCACCCCTGAGACCGCCACCCAGGGGGCCAGGCACCTGCGCCACGCCCCGCCATCCGTGCCCGGCCTGACCCACGACATGACCCCAGTCTCCTCACCGACGGGACGGATGGGTGCGGGGTTGGCGTGCTCGCCGCTACGCCGTCGCGCTGGTGGCGCCCGTGCGGGCCTCGCGGTCGGTGCGGGACTTGAGGACGATCACGACCGCCCACAGCAGCAGGTTGGCCAGCACCGCTGCCGGGGAGCCCTCGAACAGCAACACGATGGTCAACGGGATCGTGTTGAACGCGGCGTGGACGACGATCGCGAGGAACACGCTGCGGGTGCGCTGGTAGAACCACGCCTGCAGGATCGCCATGGCCACGATGCCGATGCTGAACCCGGCCAGCGAGCCCACGATCGCCGCCGGCTGCATGCCCTGGGCCAGGAAGATCTGGATGACCACCGGGAAGTGCCAGACCGCCCACACCGGCCCGACGGCCCACCCGGTGTCCCAGTAGCCACGCCCAGCGCAGCAGCGTGTGGGTCAGGTAGCCGCGCCAGCCGACCTCCTCGGTGCCCGACGTCACCAGCTGCACGACGAAGAACACCAGCAGGAACAGCAGCAGGGTGCCCGCCCCGGGAGCATCGTCGGCCGGGTCGGCGATCACGGCCGTCACCGCGAAGGTCGGCACCGTGACCAGGAGCAGGATCAGCGCCACGAGGCCGTAGGTGCGGCCCCCGACCCCCACCCGCAGCACCCGCTGCCGCAGGTCCCCCGGCGGGATCGCCGGGTCCGCACGGGACGCGACGACCCCGGCGACCATCGGCCCATACACCCCGAGCAGGGACAGCAACGACAACGCGATCAGCGTGCCCGACGGGTCCCCACCGAACAGGACGTCGAACACCAGCGCCTCGTTGAACAGCAGATCACCGGCGTCGGTGGCCGCCGCCGCGACCCAGGCTCCCAGCCAGAACACCCACGACACCCCGTACGCGACAACCAGGAAGCGCAGCCGAGGCCGATCCCACAGACCTACCCGCTGGCCCGACTGCTGATCGTCCACGTTCGCCCGGTCCGGCATCCACGCACCGTACAACCACGGTCAACGACGCCCCGCCCGCCTTCAGCCTGCAGGAGAGCAGACGCATCGCGGCGGGCGGATTTCGCCACGGCGCTCTTCGACGCAGCTGCGCATACACGCCCGTCAGCAGCATGCCGACAGTCCTGTCATCGTCATGTTGGGGCGTTGGCGCGCAACTCGAGCGACCACTACGGGCCCCGCGTCCTTTCGCCGCCTGTGGACGCATCGCCGCGAGAGCGGACTTGGCCATGGACCAGCATCGCTGCACTCCCGTGTGACGGACCGGGTCCGTTCCGCGACCGCAGGGCACTGGTCGCGGAAGACGCAAGATCACGCAGACGGCGGGGGCGACCCGACAAACGAGCTGGAAGACAGTCGACCGCGACAAGTGAGCTCCTCATCGGGCGGGTCTCGGTCGCCGCAGCGTGGTGGGTGATGGACCTCTGCCTCTGCCGCCGAGGCTCGCGCGGGTTCAGCATCACGGTGGAGGGGGTGGTTCGTATGCGCACTCAGCTGGTGCCGATGCTGGCAGCGGGTGTTGCCGCCGGGGCTGTGGGTGGCGCGGTGCTGCGGTACCGGCGAGACATGGCGGCCGCCTGGGACCGGCTGGAGCAGCTGGATCGGCATGTGGTCGCGACCAGGTTCGGGGCGGTGGAGTACGCCGAACGCGGCACCAGCACCTCGGCGGTGTTGGTGAGTCATGGCGCGTTCCAGGGCTGCGACGGCGGCCTGGCCTGGATGCAGCATGCTCCAGAGGATCAACGGGTGATCGCGCCGTCACGGTTCGGCTACCTCGGCTCGAGTCTGCCTGCGGGAGCCACCGCAGCAGACCAGGCCGACGCGTTCGTGGAGCTGTTGGACCACCTGGGCCTGCAGACTGTCGACGTGCTGGGCCTCTCGGCGGGCACGAGCGCGGCCGTCCAAATGGCGCTGCGGCACCCCGACCGGGTCGGCCACATGGTGATCATGTGTGGCGTCTTCCCCGGTGGCCCGCTGGCTGAGGCACCGCCGGGCTGGACGAGGATGCTCTACTCCGAGCCGGTCATGTGGCTGCTGAGCGTGCCGGCCCGCCCGGTCATGGTCCGCGGGATGGGCGTCCCTGAAGGGTTCCCCCGCGACGCCGACGATGCCGCCATCGTCGACGGGGTGATCCAGGGCATGTTCCCGTTCCAGCCGCGAGCAGCTGGGCTGGTGTTCGACTCCTACACCTCCAACCCGGAGATCACCGGCCTACCGCTGGAGGAGGTGGCGGTGCCAACGCTGATCGTGCACGCCGTGGACGACACGCTGGCCTCCTACGACGCCGCTGCCGCCGCAGCGGCCCGCATCCCCGGCGCACGCCTGGTCAGCCTCGACTCCGGCGGGCACCTCATGCTCGGCCAAACCGAGCGAGTGGGCACGGAGATGGCCGCATTCCTGAGCGAGAAGAGCGCCCCACTGCCGGCATAGCGAACCTGGCAACTGTCCGCTCCCAGGCGAGAGTCAGCACGGCAGTTGTCGCACGGCTCACACGGCAGCAGCAAGAGGACGCAACCCGCGGGTGAGAGACGCGCGAGGTTCAGGGTCGCCGAAGCGGCCAGGATGTCCTCACCTTCAGCGTGCGCACCGGCGGCCTGACGATCACCGATCGTCTCCCCCGGCCAGGCCGGGCGACCACGAAGCCGGCCAGCAGTTCGCCTGACTGCAGATCTCGCCAACACCGGTGACCGCGCTGTCCTACCTCGACCACAGCATGATGATCCCCGCAGCGCCCAATCGAAGCGGGCCTGCGCGGACTACCTCGGCTACGAAGGCTCGGACCGGATCCACGGCCACTACACCGTCACCTACCCGACGATCGGCACCCTCGAGCTCCACCCGCAATCCGCCACGACCATCCCCTGATCAGGCAACCGGATCGCCCAGGCCGCAGTCCGGAACGTACTCATCGCGGCTACGAGCGAGCGTTGCGGCGCAACCCGGAATACCACGCCGGGAACGTCCGTCACAGCGCCGCCTGTCGCGCTGCTCGCAGCGCGATCACGAACGCCCCACTCGCGGCTACAGCGGAGTTCTGCGGGCGGGTCGGGGCTTGCTGCCGTCGCTCAGGCGCTGGGTCCCTGGTCACGCGCTTCGCGTACGGAGCTCAGGGCGGTGTCGAGCTGCTCGAGCCAGTCCTTCTGGTGCTGGCCGACGAGGCGTACGCACCAGCCGAGGGCGTCGGAGCGGGAGCGTGCGACGCCGGCCTCCACCAGGGTGTCCAGCACGATCCGCTCCGACTGCGGGAGTCGGGTCATGACGGGGACGGACAGCTTGGTGAAGCTCTGCGCGGTGTCGCCGCTGCGCACGGCCCACGAGACCTTGCGCCCGGTCAGCGCCTCGAGTTCGCGGGCGATGGCGATGCGTTGGGAGCGTGTGTCTTCCCGGAACCGGCGGATCCTGCCGGACCGGCCGTCTGACGAGCTCGACTCCGGCTCGGGGATCACCCCGTCGATGAGGATCTCCTCGCGGTCGACGGTGACGCTGAACTCGGTGAACCAGTCGTCGGGCAGGCGTCCGGCGAGCCAGTCGGTCACGTTCAACGGCTGTTGGCCTGTAATCATGTAAGCACTCTAGTCCCGGGTGTGGACACGGCGAGTTGACGGGGCGGGGCCGTCCGACGGTCGTCACCTCGATCCCCTGATCGGGGGCACCACGCGGCAGCGTGCGGCACAGGACCGCCCGGTCGTCCCCCCAGGTGCGTTCTTGCGCCGCGAGTCGGCGCAGGTGACGACCGGATCGACCGGGACCCGGTGCCTGGCTTGTTGTGGGGTCCTTTCGCTGGGGCCGGGTTCGCGGACTTCACCGGGGCCAGCGACCGTCCCGTCCGGGGGTGGTCGCCGAGGTCTGCTCCGGCTCGGCTGGTGACAACGAGTGGGTGACCAGATGTCTGCCCTGGACCTAGCCTGAGGAGATGCCCGAGGACTGGGAGCTCCCCGACGACGAGATCGATTCCTGGCTCGAGGAGTGGCAAGCCGTGGACCGGGCCGCCGCGGCGTACCTTGCTCAGCGGATCCCAGGGGTTCAGGACATCAGTGCCGAGGATCGAGGCCGCTGGGTGGATCAGCTCGCCGAGACCATCTCCCCGTCGGAGGAGCCCGGCGAGCAAGAGATCGAGTCCGTCTCTGCGGTGATGGCTCTGCAGCACGCCGACTGGCTGGGACTGGCGCTGGGCGTCGTGCTCCGCGGTCCCGGCGGCGTCCTCGACCCCAAGCTCGTCCAGGCCGATATCGAAGGGCTGGACGACGTCGAGGGAGAGATCGAGGATCGCGAGGGGCACCTGGCCGTCCTGGAGCTGGCTCTGCTGCACCTGACTCCGCTCTGGCAAGACCTCGGGGTACTCGACCAGGCCGGACGGTTCACTGAACGTGGCGTGTGGGGACTGCCGAAGGCGCTCCATCGGAACTGGAGTGAGACTCCCTAGCCGCGCGATTCATTCCCTTGACACGGTCCGGGGTAACGGTCATCCCGCCGCCTACGGACGCATGGCTGCGACAGCGGACTCGGTCCTCGGACCGCATCGCTACGCCCAGACAGGGCGCGGCCGGCAACGTCCGCACACGGCCCCGATGAGACGAGGGCTGGCCTGCCGGAGGTACGGGGTCCGGGGCCAGTCGGTTGCTGGCCCTGGTAGTCGCACACGTGCCACCGGGAGCGCCGCGTCGGAGTAGCCGACCCAGCAGCGCGGTCGCCAGCTATGCGGTGGTGTGGTCGATCGCCAGGTGGACCACCTGCAGGGGGCGACGGTTGGACCCGGGGCAAACCCCACGTGCCTCGAAACTGTGCGCCGGCACAGCCACATTGCCGGCATGAGTCCACACCGGCGGGTACATGCTGCGGCAGTGCTGGCACTGCACATAGTGGGCCCCCATACCGCCTAGCGTTCCCACCGCCGAGCCTGTTCAAACATCCGGTGCCTCAGGTGGTACTCGTCTGGACGCCCGTAGCTTTCGCTGGCCGGGCGCTACGCTCTCCCTACTCTGCCGGGCCACCCGCGTCCTTCCGCCGCCTGCGGACGCACGGCCATGTGGGGGTTCTCGGTCGCGCCAGCCGCGGTTGCGTCAGGTTTGCCCACGCGCATGCCCCCCGGGCCAGGACCGGTGGATGACCTGTTCCCGGGAACCGAGGTTCAATCGGTGATGTGATGCCGACCGAGGTTCCGGCCGGACCGGGGATCCGCACGCCGCTGAGACATCCGATGAGCTGGGTCGCGATGGCGCTGGCGGTGGGTAGCGCTGCGGCTTTCGCCGTGTTCTACGTGTTTCCCTACTACGTGAACGATCTCAACGAGTTCCCGCTTGACGAGGTTGCGGGCGGAATGCCGACAGATCCATGGCCATTCAGCGTTGAGGGGTTCGTTGGCCAACTGTTCGGTCTCGGCGCCGTACTCACGATGGTGTTGGGCCCCGCTGTCGCCGCAATGGCAGCGGGCTGGGCAGGATTCGACCTATGGCGGAGCCGCGGAACTCATGACGCAAGACGAACAAGGCTGGGGGCCGTGACCTTGGCGGTGTCCGCGGTCACGTGGGCTTGCATCTTGTCCCCGCAAGGCCAGGCTCTGTTCTCATGGATGCTCGACTAGCTCTCGGCCACCCGCGGCGGTCCTGGAGGCCGGCTCTCGCGCCACGTCTGGCTGTTCCGCTTGCGGGTCCAAACGACGCCTGAGCAACCATGAGCGCGAGTGACCCACTTCGCCGCCTGTGGACCCATCGCAGCGAGAGCGACCCCCGCACCACCGAGCGCTCCGAGGCCAGCGGCAACCTCGACCGACGCGGCCTCCACCTGCACACCGCGTACGTCGGAACGTCTGGAGGGTGGTCACGGCGGCGACCTTGGCCGTTCAGTCCTCGGCGTTGCCGGTGTGCAGCGTCGCCGTCTCGCGTTCGGGCAGCGCCATCGAAGCGGGGTCGAGGTCGTAGGTCCACGGCAGGCCCGAGGCCTTCCAGCCGTTCTTCAGGCGCATGCCATGGAAGACGCTGTCCGGGTCGTTGACCGTGCTGCCCTCCATCCCGTCGAGGATGTTGTAGGCGTTGCGGAAGCCGGCTGCGGCGAGGGTGTTGATCGCGATCGCCGAGCGGCCGCCTGAGCGGCACGAGACGAGCAGCGTGTCCTGGGGTGCGAATCGTGCCTGCACGAGCTGCACGAAGTCGGGGTTCAGCTCCCACGGGTACCCGTGCTTCTCCTCGTCCCAGCGATACGCCATGAAGGCGACGGGCACGTTCACCGCCATCGGCGCGTGGCCGACGAAGACCCATTCCTCGGGCGTGCGGACGTCGAGGATCGTCACCCGCCCGGGGTCGGCCTGCCACATGCTGTAGGCCTCCTTGGCCGTGACGTACAGCCCGAGGCTCGTCAGCCGCGCCTCGGCGATCGGCCGACCTGAGTGTGTCGGTCCGCTCATCGTCGCCGCCTCGCTAGCCGAGTCGTGTGCCGGCAACCTCGAGTCCGCCGCCCTCGGGGAGCTTGCTCCAGCTCCGGCGCTCCCACCCTTCCTTGAGCACTTCCTGGGCAGCCTGCTCGAGGAACTCCGGCCGCGCCCACTGGTCTACGTCGAAGTCGTTGTCGATGTAGCCGTGGCTGACCATGAAGTCCTTGCCGATCCGGACGCACTCAAGGTTGCGCGCGCTCAGGCTCGGCACCATGTCGACGTCCTTGATGCCCTGATAGGTGTCCTCGGCGTCGAGGTAGAACGTCTGCCGGTTCAGGATCGCGCCTGCGGCCCGCTTGTGCTCGTTGGCCCATCGGCCGACCTTGATCATGGCCTTCATGTAGGCGATGACCAGCTCGGGGTGCTCGTCGGCCATCTCCTGAGTGCAGGTGATGACAGCCGGGGTGTTGGCAACCTGGACTGTCCAGTCCGGGTAGCGGGACAGGTCCTCGACCATCTTGATCTTCCCGGTCGCCTCCTGAAGGTGCTGGAACACCTTGCTCTGGGTGTAGACGGCGTCGACTGTGCCCTCGAGCAGGGCCGTCTCCAGCGGTCGGAAGGCCAGGTCGTGCTTGTGGTCGCGACGCAGCCACAGCTCGGAGGGGTTGTTCATCGGCGGGACGAGCATCTCCGGCTTGTCGTACCAGTCGTCGGCGTAGGGGAACTCGACCAGCTCGATGTCCTCCATGCTCATGTCGTTGAGCATCAGCATGTTCTCGATGCCCATGTGCTCCTGGATGCGCCACCAGTCGTTCTTGATCGTGTTCAGGCTCTTCGAGATCCCGATCTTCTTACCTTCGAGGTCCTTCATCCGGAAGATCGCGTCGCGCGCCCGGACCGCCATGCAGCCCCCCTCGTACACCCAGGTCGCCCCGAGAAGCACAGTGCGACGGATGTCGGCGTGGACGTGGATCGGTGGGTACAGCCCGCCGAACCGGATCAGGTTGTCCAGGTTGTGCACGTAGTGCGGGTACCAGTTGTTCTCCGGTGCGTGCCGGAAGTAGGCGTACTCCACACCGATCTTCTTGAACTCCTCCCGGCACCAACCGAGCTCCTGGTCAACGTTGTTCGCCGACACCATCGGGCAGTTCGTGAAGTAGACCTCGTCCCACCGCAACGGGACGGTCGTCGAAACGCGCTCCTCGGCAGCCATGTCCGGCCCTCTCTCCCTGGCGGATGTCTACAAACGTAGAAGTTTCTACCGCCAGCGACCCCGGCCCAGTGCCGAAGGTCCCACGCTCGACGCTCAGACCGACGAACGAGGCGTCGGATCCGGTGGCGACGGCCAGGGCGCGGCCCCCGTACGACGGGCGGTCCGCATCAACTCCTCACGCAGGGTCCCCCTCGCGACGTCCTCCAGCTCGCCGGCCTCCACGAGGTAGTCCTCGAAGATCCGCCACCCCAGCGCCGCCCCCACGATCTGCGCAGCACGCAGCCGAGCCGCCAACGGGTCCAGGCCGTACCCCGCCTCCAACGTCTGCGCCATTGCCAGCACCGGGTTGAACGCCGTCCGCCCAGCCAACCGCTGCCCAGCGATCGCCAACGACGCCGCCACCCGCACCCACTGCCCCATCAGCGTGTCCGGACCATGCCCCTGGCCCTCCAGCGGCATGTCGAGCACCCGCTTGGCAAGACGCTCCGACAAGTCATCGAACACCGCGGACACCAGCTGGGCCCTGCTGCCGACATACCGTCGGATCAACCCGAGATCAACGTCAGCCGCGTCGGCGACCATCCGCAGCGACACAGCGTCCACTCCACGATGCGCAAAAAGGTCCGCCGCGGCATCCAGCACCGCACGGCGCACCGCACCCGGACCAACCGGGCGCCCCCCCGATCGTCGTGGACCAGGAACCGACTCCCCAGCCTGGCCATCCGCCACGCGGCACAACGTACCCCCGACCCCGACCGGTCACCCGCCACCCAGACACGCCCACCAACAGCGAGCGAACGGCCTCCCCGACCACGCTGCACGCCCTCCTGAGCCGATGAAGCTGGAGGGACACCAGCGCCTGCCCACGGTCTTCGCAGGAACACGTCAGACGCCACAGGATGCCGCGATCCGGTCAGCCTCGGGGGGCGTCATTCCGCCGCCTGTCGCCCTACTCGCCTGCGACGAGAGCTTGATCCCGCTCGCCGGCACGAATGACGGGTGTGGCACGCCCCGGGTCGCAGTCAAGGCTGACGGCGCGGTCGAGATGGCACTCGCGCCGTGGAGCTGGGGAGCCGGGTTCTCTGGCGTGGCCGGATCACCGCCATGGCCGAGGACGGCATCTCCACCGGCCGCGGGGCATCGTGATCGTCCCACTGTCGCTGCACCTGTGATCTCGATAGCGTGTGTTCGGCACCAGTATCCGACGCACGTCGTGCACCACGAGCGGTTGCCAACGAGCAGGCGGAGGAAGCATGTATGCACGAGCGGGATGGTGTCGGTCATGAGCACGGTGCTGATGACGGGGTTCCCGGGTTTTCTGGGTTCGGCTCTGCTGCCGCGGATCCTCGCTCGGCGGGAGGGTGCCGAGGCGGTCTGCCTGGTGCAGGACCGCTGGAGGGGGCTGGCCACCGAGCGCCTGGTGGAGATCGAGGCCTCCCACCCGCACACAGCCGGGCGGATGTCGCTGGTGGAGGGTGACATCACGATCCCAGACCTGGGGGTCGATGCCGGCGACCGGGCCAGGTTGTCCGACCTCACCGAGGTGTGGCATCTGGCTGCGGTGTACGACCTTGCCGTGCCCGAGTCGATGGCCCGCCGTGTCAACGTCGACGGCACCGAGAACGTCTTGGCGCTATGCCAGGCCCAGCCGGGCTTGCGCAGGCTGCAGTACGTGAGCACCTGCTACGTCAGCGGCGACTTCGCCGGGGAGTTCCCCGAGGACGAGGTCGACCTGGGACAGGGGTTTCTCAACCACTACGAGTCGACGAAGTTCGAGGCCGAGGTGCTGGTCCGCCAGGCGATGGCGGACGGGCTGCCGGGCACCATCTACCGGCCGGGGATCGTGGTCGGCGACTCGCGCACCGGAGAGACCCAGAAGTACGACGGCCCGTACATGTACGCGACCTACATGAGCCGACTACCCGGCGTCGCCCTGATCCCGGGGGTGGGCGACTTCGACGTGGTGCGTGCCGGACTGGTGCCGCGTGACTACGTCATCGAGGCGATGGACGCACTGTCGGTGATGGACGAGTCGGTGGGGCGCACGTACGCGCTGACCGACCCCGACCCGCCGACGACCGGAGAGGTCGTGCAGATCCTGGCGGACTACCTGGGCCGCAAGCCGATCACGGTGCCGCTGCCGCTGGGCCTGACCCGCGCCGTCATCGCCCATGTCCCCGGGTTGGAGCGGATGTTGGGGCTGCCGGCTGAGGCGCTGGACTACCTGGCGGCCCCGACCACCTACTCGACGACCAACGCCGTGCGTGACCTGGCCGGCACCGGCGTGGAGTGCCCGCGCTTCGCCGACTACGCCGAGCGCCTGCTGGACTACATGGTCGCCCATCCCGAGCACGGCTCGGCGGCGATGACGTGACCGGCAGACCCACCCCCGAAGAGGAGCACTCCATGTCCACCGGCAACCCCGCACTGATCGTGAACGTGAGTCTGGCCAGCTCGGACCGCGACTACGACACCCACGTCACGTTCCTCGAGCGCGACCTGCACCTCCGGCGCATCGGCACGAACGGTGATGTCGCCGCGGCGCGCGAGCTCGTCAAGACCTGGGCCGACGAGGCCGACGTCATCGCGGTGACCGGCATCCGCGAGGCGCGGGCCATCGGCCTGTACGACGGCGATCTCGCCGACGTCGAGACCGTCAAGCAGGCCACCTCGAAGGTGCCCGTCACCGACGGGCAGGCCCTCAGCGACGTGCTGCAGGAGTGGTCCGTCCGGCATGTCAACACCCAGATGCCCGGCTACTACATCAACGCCCGGGTCGTGGTGCTGGGCGGGGTGAACCATGCGGGGACGATCCGGATTCTGCGCGAGTTCACCGAGAACTTCGAGTTCGCCGACCCGATGCTGCGCCTGGACCTGCCCAACCGGGTCGCCTCCGGCCCGGTGCTCGGCATGGCCGCCGACGCCGCGGTGTGGCCGCTGCACCGGCTCCCGGCGTCGGTGAAGTCCCGGATGAAGGCGCCCGGCCGTGGGATCAGCACCGCGCTGACCCGTCGCGCCGTCGACGACTCCCACGTCATCGTCGCCACCTTCGAAGAGCTCGAGACGTTCGGGATCGACAACCTGCGCGGCAAGTCGGTCATCAGCGCGTCGGTCTCGGACGAACGTCTGGCTCAGCTGGCGGCCAAGGATGTCGACATGGTGCTCGACGCGACGCCGCAGCCATTCGACGTGACCATCAACGCTGCCGTGCTCGAGGCGATGATGCTGGCCGTGTCGGCCAGCCCGCTGGGGCGCCTGACGAATGACGACCTGCTGGACATGGTGGTCGGCGCCGGCCTGGAGCCGCGCATCCTTCACCCCAACGGACACCGCCGCCGTAGCCGCTTCGCGTTCGTCATCCACCCGCTGTCGCAGAGCTACTTCACCAAGATCGAGCCGTTGCGCACGATCGAGAAGTACTCGCCGGGCGTGGTGATGGACGGTGTCGAGAAGGCGATGGCCTATGCCCCCCCGATGATGTACGGCCCGGTCACCGGCATTCAGTCCCCCACCGGGGACGAGGCCGAGGGATGGCTGATCACCGTCGGTGGCACACCGAAAGAGCTCCTCGCGCACAGCCCGGAGTTCACCTACGCCCGGTTGCTGGCAGCCGCCGACCAAGCCAAGAAGCTCGGTGCTCAGGTGATGGGTCTCGGCGCGTTCACCAAGGTCGTCGGCGACGCCGGCGTCACCGTCGCCAAGCAGGCGCCCCTGCCGATCACGACAGGCAACAGCTACAGCGCCTCCGGTGCGTTGTGGGCGGCCCACGAAGCGTTGGAGCGCCTGGGGCTCTCCGAGCTGGACGAGCACGGCCGCATCTCCGGTAAAGCGATGGTCGTCGGCGCAACCGGCGCGATCGGCTCGGTGTGCGCCCGGCTGCTCGCCCTGGCCAGTGACGACTTGTACCTGATCTCTCCGGAGACAGCGAAGCTGCTGGCGCTCAAGGGCGAGATCGAGAAGGACAACCCGCGGGCCACCGTGCACGTCGCAGCAACCCCCGGTGAGTTTCTTTCCGAGATGGACATGATCGTTACCGCCACCTCCGGGGCGGGCAAGAAGGTCCTCGACATCATGGACGTCAAACCCGGCTGCGTCATCACCGACGTCGCCCGACCGCTCGACCTGTCCGCCGAGGACGTCGCCAAGCGCCCGGACGTCCTGGTGATCGAGTCCGGCGAGATCGAGCTCCCAGGCAACGTGGACATGCCGGACCTCGGCCTGCCCCACGGAGTCGCCTACGCCTGCCTCGCCGAGACAGTCGTGCTGGCGCTGGAGGGCCGCTACGAGACCTTCACCATCGGCCGCAACATCGAGTGGGAGAAGGTCAAGGAGATCTACCGGCTCGGGCTCAAGCACGGCATGAAGCTCGCCGCGATCGCCGGAGTCAACGGCGTCTACACCGACGACGACATCGCCCGTATCCGCGAGCTGGCACTGCAACGGCGCGAGGAACTGGCAGGTACACCAGCCTGACCCGGTTGAGCGTCGCAGCTGGGGGACCTGTGCCGGGACCGACGGGTCGCGGCGTGCGGGAGTGGGTGAGGTGGCCTGCGGGCAGGCGGGAGGACGAGACACGGGTGAGCGGCTGCTCGCAGCGACATGACCGGCTACACCACTCGCTCATCGGTATGTGCGAGCGTCAGTGCGCAGCCCGAGCGGCGTATGCGATCGTGCGTCACTCCGCCGCCAGTGACGCGCAACCCCAGCGGCTCAAGGAAGGCCTGGCCATGGCTCGGGCTCTGGCTCTGGCGCGCGAGGCGGCGACGATCGACTCCGGGTGGGACGAGTCGTACGCCCGCGAGCTCGACGCGGATTCGATGAAGGGCGCCGTGCGGATCGTGCTGTGCTGAGACGGACGAGTAGGGCGGAGATGCCGTCGTTCGACAGCTGGGGCGGATCGTCGATGTCCGCTGCATCTCGACGATGGTCAGGCACAGTGTCGGCGTGAACGACTGGCGTGGAGTCCACCGACCCGACCTGCACTGGGCGCCATCCGGTCTGCCCGGGTGGATGCGCCGGCTGCCGGGGTGGGCGGCGCGCGGGCTGTCGGAGACCCGGCTGCCGCTCGAGGTGGGCGCGCTGCTGGCATCGGACCTGCTGCGCGACCCCGACCTGCCCCGCGGGCAGGGCGACACGGTGCTGCTGGTGCCTGGGTTCGGCTTCGGCGACCCCACCCTCGTCCCGATGCATGCCGTGCTGCGCAGGTTGGGCTACCGGACGGTTCGCAGCGGCATCGTGAGCAACATCGACTGCTCCGACCGGACGGTCGACGCCCTCGCCGCAGTCGCCGAGCGCGAGGCCGAGCGCAGCGGCGGTCGCATCCAGGTGGTGGGCCAGAGCCGAGGCGGCATGCTCGCCCGGGGTCTGGGTGCGCGGCGTCCCGACCTGGTGAGCCGCGCGATCAACCTTGGTGGCCCGCTCAGCGACGAGTTCGCGTTCTACGAGATCCCCTCGCCGCTCATCTCGGCCATCTACGCCTCGCACCGGGTGCGCTCGCCGCTGCCCGACCCGGCGTGCCTGCGTCCGGTGTGCCCGTGCCCCTACATGCAGGCCGTGCACCGACCCATGCCGGCCCAGGTCGAGCTGGTGTCGGTCTACACACCGTCGGACGGGGTGATCGACTGGCGCTCGTGCGTCGTGCCCGGTGCACGCAACATCCGGGTCGAGAGCTCGCACCTGGGCATGGGCACCGACCCGCGGGTGCTGCGCCTGGTCATCGAGGAGCTGGCTCGGCCGGTGCCTGCGGCGTGACGGGCGGGGACGGGTCGCGGGTGTGGCCGACCGCGCGGGTGATGATGGGCCCGGACACGGCCACCAGCAGCACGTAGGCCGTCGCGACCGGCCCGATCTCGACGTACCCCGCGCTGATGGCGAGCCCGGCGATGACGATGGAGAACTCGCCGCGGGCGATCAGGGCCGTCCCGGCGCGCAAGCGCCCCTTGCGGCCGACGCCATCGCGTCCGGCGGCGTACCAGCCGGTGGCCACCTTCGTCAGGGCGGTGACCACAGCGAGGGCCAGGGCCGCCGGCAGCACCGGCAGGATGTCGGCGGGCACCGTCTCGTAGGCGAAGTAGAAGAAGAAGGCCGCCCCGAAGAGGTTCTTCAGCGGGGCGAGCACGGCGCGGGCACGTCGGGCAGTGCCTTCCGGGATCGCCAGCCCGACCAGGAAGGCACCGACGGCCGACGAGACGTTCAGGTACTCCGCGACGCCGGCCACGATGAACGTCACGCCGAGCACGCGGAACAGCACCTGCTCGTCGTCGTCGTGGGTCAGCAACCTGCCCAGCCACGGCTCGGCGCGGCGCGCCACGACCAAGAACCCGAAGACGGCGGCGACCGCCAGGGCGCCACCGGTGAACCCGGCCAGCAGTCCGGCACCGGTCAGCAGCACGCCCAGGATCGGCAGGTAGGCGGCCATGGCGATGTCTTCGAGCACCAGGATCGACAGCACGGACGGCGTCTCGCGGAACGCCAGGCGGCCGAGGTCGGCCAACGTGCGCGAGACGATGCCCGACGACGAGATCCAGGTCACGCCGCCCAGGGCGAGGGCCGCCTGCCACGGCAGGCCGAGCAGCAGGCCCGCGAGCAGGCCGGGAGTGGCGTTCAGCGCGAGGTCGACGACGCCGCTGGGTGCGTGGCGCTTGAGCGCGGACGTGAACTCGGCGGAGGAGAACTCCAGCCCCAGCGCCAGCAGCAGCAGGACGACGCCGATGCTGGCCGACACCTCCAGGAACGGGGCGGCCGTCTCGGCCTCGACCAGCCCACCCTTGCCGACCACGAGACCGGCGACCAGGAACAGGGGGACGGCCGACAACCCGGCCTTCCACGCGACAGCGCCCAGCGCTCCGAGAGCAAGGAGCATGACCCCCAGCTCGACGAGCAGCGCCGGCTCTGCCTTCATGCGTCGTCCTCAGGCCCCCACGATCCGTCGGACGCCGGAGATGCCGGCCTCGGTGCCGATCACGACGAGCACGTCGCCGGAGTTGAGCGGGGTCTCCGGGCCGGGGCTGGCGATGATGGTCTCCCCGCGCACGACCGCGACGACGGACGCCCCGGTGAGCGTGCGAGCGCGGGTGTCGCCGAGCGTGTGCCCGGCGTAGAGCGAGTCCTGCGGGATCGCGATCTGCGCCGCCACCAGGCCGGGGATCTCCTTGGACAGGTCGGCGAACCGCTCGGCGATACGCGGGGCCCCCATGAGCTCGGCGAGCGTGTCGGCCTCGTTCTGGTTCAGCGACAGCAACCCGGTGCAGGCATCGGGGTCCGACGCGGAGTACGCGACCAGGTCGAACGTGCCGTCCCGATGGGCGACGAGCCCCACCCGTTCGCCGCTGGCCAGCACGATCTCGTAGCGGATGCCCACGCCGGGCAGCAGGGTCTGAGTGACGTCCACGGGGACATCCTGCCCGGTGCACCCCCCGGCTCGACCAGGGACGACCGTCCCTACCTCCCGAGCACTCCGCGCCGCCACCACCCGGTCGCCGGGGGTGTGGCCGTCAGACGGTGGCTGGTGCCCCCAGCATGCCGGCGAGGCGGGCGGTGATGATCGTCTCGGCCTCGTCCATGATGCGGTCGATCAGCGCTCGGCAGGTCGGGACGTCGTTGATCAGTCCCGCCACCATGCCGCACGACCAGGCCCCGGCGTCCATGTCGCCTTCCATCATGATGCGCGGGTACACGCCGGCCACCTGCTCGATGATGTCTTCGAAGCGCAGGTTCTCGCCGAGCTCGCGCTCTTTCTCCAGCAACCTGTCGACGGCGGCGTTGGCCATCACCCGCTCGGTGTTGCGCAGCGGACGCATCACCAGTCGCGTGTCGAGCTCGCTCGCGTCGACCAGTGCCTGCTTGACCCGGTCGTGCACCGGCGCCTCGGCCGTGGCGATGAACCGGGTGCCCATGTTCATGCCATCGGCGCCGAGAGCGAGCGCGGCCACCAGCGATCGTCCGTCGGCCATGCCGCCGGAGGCGACGAACGGGATGGAGAGCTCCTCGGCCGCGCGGGGCAGCAGGATCATGTTCGGGATGTCGTCCTCGCCCGGGTGCCCGCCGCACTCGAAGCCGTCGACCGACACGGCGTCGCAGCCGATGGCCTCGGCCTTCAGCGCGTGCCGCACCGAGGTGCACTTGTGGATGACCGTGATGCCGGCCGCCTTGAGCGCGGGCATGAAGGGCTCGGGGTTGCGACCGGCCGTCTCCACGATGCGCACACCGCCCTCGACGATGGCGCGCAGGTAGCCGGGGTAGTCCGGCGAGGTGACCGTCGGCAGGAACGTCAGGTTGACGCCGAACGGCTTGTCGGTGAGCGCACGGCACTTGGCGATCTCGGCAGCCAGGTCGTCCGGGGTCTTCTGGGTGAGGCCGGTGATGATGCCCAGCCCGCCGGCGTCGGAGACCGCGGCCGCCAGCTCGGCGAAGCCGACGTAGTGCATGCCTCCCTGGATGATCGGGTGCTCGATGCCGAACAGCTCGGTGATGCGCGTTCTCATGACGACGACCCTCCAGTGACGTGACCAGCCTTGTCTGCCCAAGCACTATGGCACAGCGCCGGCCCGGGCCTTCGCGCCCCTGCGACGACGGCTACGAGGAGGCAGACGACAATGGACCAGTGCTGCTTCGAACGGCGACCGCGTTGTCAAAGGTGGGCGATCACACGTTCGCGTGGGACGTGCCCGATGGCTGGCAGCAGGGCCGTGGGGCCTGGGGTGGCCTCGTCGCTGCCGGGGTCGCGCGCGCCGTCGAGCTGAGCGAGACGTCGTCCGAGCGCAGCCTGCGCACCCTGAGCCTGCACCTTCCCGCACCGTTGCCGGTGGGCACGGCGACGGTGCGCGTGGCGCCCCTGCGGGTCGGCTCCGGCCTGTCGACCTGGACGGTGAGCGTGCACGACGCCGGCGACGCCGTCTGCGCGCACGCCGTCGTGCTCACGGGACGCTCGCGGGTGCCCGATCTCAGCGCCGACGCGCGCTCGTGGCCGACGGCACAGCCACCCAGCATCGCGGCCTGGACCGAGGTGGCGGCGCTGCCGTCCGGCCTGCCCGGCATGCCGGTCTTCTTGCAGCATCTCGAGGTGCGCCCGGTGCAGGGCCTACCGCTGCAGGGAGGGCAGTCGCGATGCCTCGGCTACGTCCGCCTTGCCGACCAGGGTGCCTGGGACGTCCGTCATCTTGTCGCCGTGGTCGACGCCTGGTGGCCCACGGTGCTCACCGTCCTGCCATCGATGCGTCCGCTCGCCACGGTGACCTACGCGGCGCACGTGCTCGTCGACCCGTCGACGATCGCGGCCGGCGAACCCCTGGTCTACGAAGCGAGCATGGCCGGCACCGAGGGCGGGTTCACCACCGAGACCCGGCGGCTCTGGACCCTCGACGGCCGGCTGGCGGTGGAGAACCACCAGTCGATCGTCGTCATCGCCTGACGCGCCCCGGCGCGCCGGTCAGGAGGACGGGGCCCAGGCGGGGGGACGGCGTTGGACGAAGGCCGCCATGCCCTCGGCGGCCTCGGGTGAGGAGAAGGCGGCGGCCGACACCTGCTCGGTCCAGGCGAAGGCCTCACCGCGCTCCATCGTCGGGACGCGGCGCAGCACCTCCTTCGTCCCCCGCATCGCCTCGGGGCCGCCGAGTCGCAGCTGGCCCACCCAGGTGGCCACCGCATCGTCGAGGGTTGCCTCGTCGGTGACGACGCGGGTGAGCAGACCCGCCTCGACGGCGCGCTGCGCCGAGACCCGCTCCCCGGTGAGGAAGAGCTCGATGGCCTGGGCCCGCGGCATCCGCTGCAGCGCGACGACCGAGACGATGGCCGGCACCGCCCCGACGCGCACCTCGCTGAACGCGAACTTCGCGTCAGCCACGGCGACCGACAAGTCGGCGCCGGCGACCAGTCCGTTGCCGCCGCCGGCGACGTGGCCCTGCACGCGGGCGATCGTAGGCTTCGGGTGGTCGAGCAGCCGGGCCAGCGCACCGGTGTAGCGGGCGGTGAAGTCGGCCGCCTCTCCCCCGGTGCCGCGCAGGTCGGCCCCGGCACAGAAGGCCCTGCCGGTCGCCGCCAGCACGACAACTCGGACGACAGGGTCCAGGGCAGCGTCGTCCAACGCCTGGTTGAGCGCGGTCAGGGACTCCCCGGTGAGGACGTTGCGCGCCTCGGGCGCGTCCAGCGTGATCGTGGCCACCCCATCGGTGACGTCGTAGCGGACCGGTCCCGCGGAGCCGACCTGGCGCTGGTCGCTCACTTGCCCATCCCCTCCAGCACGGTGAGGATGCGGAGCATGACCTCGTCGGCACCACCGCCGATCGACAGCAGCCGGGCGTCGCGGAAGTAGCGCGACGTCCACGTCTCCTCCATGTAGCCCATCCCACCGTGGTACTGCAGGCAGGTGTCGGCGACCTCTCGGGTGAGCCGTCCGGCCTTGAGCTTGCTGATGGTGGCCATCCGGGTGGCGTCCTCGCCCGCGACGATGCGTGCGGCGGCGGCATGGTTGTACTCGCGCAGCACGTCGACCTCGGCGAGCAGCTCGGCCAGGCGGTACTTCAACGCCTGGTTGGCCAGCAACGGCTTACCGAAAGCCTGGCGCACCTGCAGGTACTCGATCGTGCGCCGCAGGGCGATCTCGGCACCCGCGGTTGCGCTGTAGCTGCCGACGAGGCGCTCGATCTGAAACTGCTCCATCTGCATCTGAAAGCCTCGTCCTGGCTCGCCCACTGTGTTGGCAAGAGGCACGCGGACGTCGTCGAACGACAGCTCGGCCGTGTCGGACGACCAGTTGCCGAGCTTGTCGAGCTTGCGGCTGACCGAGAAGCCGGGCGTGTCGGTCGGGACGATGATCATGCTCATGCCCGCGAACCCGGTCGAGCCTTCTTCGGTGCGTGCGAGCAGGCAGATCCAGTCGGCCTGCGTGCCGTTGGTGATGTAGAGCTTGCTGCCGTTGATCACCCACTCGTCGCCGTCGCGCACAGCCTTCGTGCGGATGCCCGCGACGTCGGAGCCCGCGTCGGGCTCGGAGACGGCTACCGAGCACACCTGCTCACCGGCGATGACCGGAGCGAGGTACGTCTCCTTGAGCTCGTGGCTGCCGTGCTTGGCCAGCGCCGGGGTGGCCATGGCGGCCTGCACCATGATCGCCATCGGGATGCCCGCGCACGACACCTGGCCGAGTGCTTCGGCCATGACGAGCGTGTACGAGTGGTCGAGGCCGAGGCCCCCGTACTCCGGGTCGTACTCGATGCCGAAGATGCCGACCTGGCCGAGCTTGGGGAACAGCTCGTGGGCGGGGAACGTGCCCGCTCGCTCCCACTCGTCGACGAAGGGGTTGATCTCCTTCTCCACGACCTCGGCGACGACGCGACGGAAGTCGTCGTGCTCCTGAGTCAGCTGCATGGCGGGTCTCCTAGGTGTCAGAGCGGGTGAGGCTGATGGGGACGGGAATGCCGACGGCGCGCGCCCACAACCGGGTGAGCTGTTCGACGTCGGAGTCGGCGATGGCCGGTGCAGTGGCCGTGCGACGGGCGAACGTCTCGACCATCCCGGTCAAGGCGGGAGCCGCCACGTCGGGGTCGAGGTCGGGTGCCACCACGCCGTCCGACTGCAGTCGGCGCAGCGTGCGCCGGGTGCGGTCGACGTAGATCTCACGAAGCTCGTCGAGCAGGCTCGACCACTCCGCATCGGCCGACGCGGCCTCTTCGACGACGGCGAGCATGCGGGCGTTGCGCCGGTAGCCGAGCAAGAAGCGCCGGGTGGCCGAGGCCAGCCGCGCGTAGGCATCCGGGTCGCGGGTCTCCCGCGGGCGCTCCCGGGCGGCAGCGACGACCTCGCCGACGATCGAGTGCGTCACCTCACGCAGCAGCTCGTCCTTGCCGGGGAACCACGTGTAGACGGTGCCGTGGCTGACGCCGGCCTCGGCAGCAACGTCCTGGATACGGGTCGCGGCATAGCCGCGGCTCTCGAAGACCCGCCGGGCCGCCGACACCAAGGTGTCCCGGGTGCGCCGTCCGCGCTCGGTGAGGGGGGTGGCGGTGCTGGTCACGGCGCCCCTCGGAACAGCAGGCTGTTCGGCACGTCGACCTCCTGGGCGCGCACCCACTCGCCGAGCCCCTTGGCCTGCGGGTCGAGCCCGACGCCGTCGGCGACGCCACGTCCGAGGTGGCCGCGGACGACGATGTTGACTGCCCGCAGGTTCGGCAGCGGGTAGACGTCGACGCGTTTGTCGACCGCCTCGGGGATCCACTCACGCACCCGCTCGGGCGTCACCAGGTCGAGCAGCCACGGCAGCGCCTCGTCGCTGCGCACCCACAGCCCGATGTTGGCGTCCCCGCCCTTGTCGCCCGACCGGGCGCCGGCGATCAGCCCGAGCGGCGCCTTGGTGGTCGGCCCGAGGTCGGACGCGGCTTCACCGGAGCCG
Organism: uncultured Actinomycetota bacterium; assembly: GCA_963714455.1. Taxonomy (GTDB): domain Bacteria; phylum Actinomycetota; class Actinomycetes; order Jiangellales; family Jiangellaceae; genus CAVQGZ01. The sequence continues at coordinate 19,313 of CAVQON010000001.1, read as the reverse complement.
GGCGTCGACGGCCACGGGTCGAGCCGACGGGCCAGCGGGGAGAGTGCCGGCACCCGGGCGATCTCGGTGCCGTCGAGGCTCACCACCTGCTCCACCTCGCCGGCGGGCACGGTCGTGGGCCAGTAGATGCTGTACGGACGGGCGTCGGCCGGCGGCGCCGTCGGGTAGAACCCGGCGTAGGACGCCAGCGTCAGCTCGATGACGGCGTTGCTGAAGGAGCGACCCACCTTGGCCTGGTCGGGGTCCACGACGGTGAGGCGCAGCTCGACTCGCTCGGGGCCGAACGGCACGCGGTCGACCTGAGCATGCGCGAACGTGGCCAGCAACGGGGCGAGCTGTCGTGCCACGAGGTCGGCCTTGGCGTCGGCGTCGAGCCCGGTGATCACCACGCCGACGGTGTTGCGGAAGCCGCCGAGGGTGGTGAGTGCGACCTTGAGCGTGTCCGGCGGTGGGTCGCCGGCCACCGGGTGGATGCGCACGCGGTCGGGACCGTCGTCGCTGAGCCGGATCGTGTCGAACCGGGCTACCACGTCCGGGCCCAGGTACGCCGGGGTGTCGACCTCGTAGAGCAGCTGCGCGGTGACCGTGCCGACGCTCACCGCTCCCCCGGTGCCGGGGTGCTTGGTGATGACGGACGAGCCGGCGGCGTCGATCTCGGCGATCGGGAACCCGAGGTGGGTCATGTCGTCGATCTCGGTGAAGAAGGCGTAGTTGCCGCCCGTGGCCTGCGCGCCGCACTCGATGACGTGCGCGGCGGCGACGGCGCCGGCGAGCGGGTCGAGGTCGTCGGGCGTCCAGCCGTGCCACCAGGCGGCGGGTCCGACGGCGAGCGCGGCGTCGGTGACCCGGCCGGTGATGACGACGTCCGCGCCGGCCCCCAGCGCCGCCGCGATACCGAAGGCCCCGAGGTACGCGTTGGCAGTGACCGGGGCGAGCCCGAGGTCGCCAAGCTTCTCGCCGGTCGAGAGGTTCACCGCCTCGGTGATCAGCTCAGGACGGGTGGTGAGGTCGTCGCCGGTGACGACGGCGATGCGCGGGCTCAGGCCGAGCTCGTCGGCGATCTCGCGCAGGGCGTCAGCGCACCCCTGCGGGTCGAGGCCGCCCGCGTTGGACACGACCCGGATGCCGCCATCGAGGCACGTACCCAGCACGTCGCGCATCTGGGTGAGGAACGTGCGGGCGTAGCCCGAGCCCGGTCCGCGCTTGAGCCGCTGGCGCACCAGGATCAGCATGGTCAGCTCGGCGAGCCAGTCGCCGGTGAGCACGTCGATCGGTCCGCCGTCCACCTGCTCACGGGCGGCCGACACGCGGTCGCCGAAGAAGCCGGAGCAGTTGGCGATGCGCACGGCGCGTGGCTCGCGTGGGTCGGTCGGGGGGGTCACGCTCACGGTGGGGCGGTCAGCCACGTCAGTCCTCCTGATCGTCGGTCAGCGGCTCGAGCACCACGAGCACCTCGTGCGCGTCCACGGCGTCACCCACCGCCACGGCCACCTCGACGACCGTGGCCGCGGTGTCAGCCGTGATGCGGTGCTCCATCTTCATGGCCTCGAGCACGACGAGAGCGTCCCCGCTGGCGACGACGTCGCCCGGGGTGACGCGCACTGCCACGATCGTGCCCGGGACCGGCGAGGACGGCCCGCGGGCTGCCTCGGCCCTGTCACCGGCCGGCAGCCGAGCCGGCTCGACCCACGAGGTCGCATGTCCCTCGCTGAACACGTCCAGGCTGCGGTCGCCGTCGTCGCGCTCGGGTGCGAGCAGCACGCCGGCGCGGCGGCGGACGCCGTCGATCTCGTGCACGAGCCACTCGCCGTCCCAGCCGGTCACCACCACCCGGCGCTCCTCGCCCCCGTCGACGCTGATCGTGTTCGTGCCTGCTCGGTCGGTGCGCTGGGTGACGGTGTGCTCGGCGGCGCCCCTGGTGATCACGGTTGTGTCGATCGCGTCGGCCATCGAGCGCCACCCCCGCGGCGCGTAGCCGGCCGTCGGTCGCGCGGTGTCGGCGTCGGCGTGCACGGCCAGCGCAGCGGCGATCGCGTGTCGCTCGGCGACATCGGCGGGCAGGTCGGGGACGAGGACGGCGGCCCTCGCCTCGAGCAGGTCGATCGTGGTGCGCCCGGCCCGCACGTCCGGGTCGTCGACGAGGGTCAGCAGCGCCTGTCGGTTGGTGGCGACGCCGTGTACCCGCAGCCCGCGCAGGGCGGCGCGCATGCGGTCGAGCGCCTCGTCCCGGGTCGGGGCGTGCGCGATGATCTTGGCGATCAGGCTGTCGTAGTACGGCGGGACGGCCGAGCCGGAGGCGACGCCGGAGTCCCAGCGCACGCCGGGGACGTCCGGCGGCTCGAAGCGGACGAGCGTGCCGGACGACGGCACCCAGCCGGCTGCCGGGTCTTCGGCGACCAGGCGCACCTCGACGGCGTGGCCGTGTCGCTCGACGTCGTCCTGGGCCACGGTGAGCGGCTCGCCGCCGGCGAGGAGTAGCTGGGTCTGCACCAGGTCGAGGCCGGTGATCAGCTCGGTGACCGGGTGCTCCACCTGCAGCCGGGTGTTCATCTCGAGGAAGAAGAAGGCTGCGTCGGGATCGCTGCCCGGGGCGGCGAGCGGGTCGGCGTCCTCGAGCAAGAACTCGACGGTGCCGAGGCTGGTGTAGCCGACCGCGCGTGCCGCGGCGACGGCCGCGTCCAGCATGCGGGTCAGCACGGCTGGGTGGGTGCCTGGTGAGGGCGACTCCTCGAGGATCTTCTGATGGCGGCGCTGCAGCGAGCACTCGCGCTCGAAGGCGTGCAGCACCGTCCCGTGGGCGTCGGCGACCACCTGCACCTCGACGTGGCGGCCGCGGGCGACGTAGCGCTCGAGGTAGATCGTGTCGTCGCCGAAGGCGGCCAGTGCCTCACGTCGGGCTCCGCGCACCGCGTCGGCGAGCGCGTCCGGCGCGGCGACGACGCGCATGCCCCGTCCGCCGCCGCCGGCGGACGCCTTGACCAGCAGCGGGTAGCCGACGTCGGCCCCGGCCGTGTCCCAGACCTGCTCGTCGTCGCCGTCCAGGCGGGCGCTGGGCAGCACGGGCACGCCCGCCGCCGAGACGATCTCTTTGGCTGAGAGCTTGCTGGCCATGGCAGTCATGGCCGACGGGCTGGGGCCGACCCAGACGAGTCCGGCGTCAAGCACCGCATGGGCGGCGTCGGCGTTCTCGGCCAAGAAGCCGTAGCCCGGGTGGATCGCGTCCGCGCCGGTGCGCCGGGCGGCCGCGATGACGGCGGCGACGTCGAGGTAGGTGTCGGCGGCGGCCGTGCCCGGCAGCCGGACGGCCTGGTCGCACTCACGCACGTACACCGCGTCGGCGTCGGCGTCGCTGAAGACCCCGACGGTCTCGATGCCGAGGCCGCGGGCGGCAGCGAGGATGCGCCGGGCTATCTCGCCGCGGTTGGCGACGAGAAGCCGGCGGATGCGGGTGGTCTGGTCGGTCACGGCTGCCTCACATCCGGAAGAGGCCGAAGGAGTCGGCCCCCGCGATCGGTGTCGTCGTCACGGCCGCCAGCGACTGCGCCAGAACGGTGCGCGTGTCGCGGGGGTCGATGATGCCGTCGTCCCACAGGCGACCGGTGGCGAACAGCGAGGTGGACTGGCTGTCGATCTGTCCCTCGATCGCTGCCCGCAGCGCCGCGTCGTTGTCGTCGTCGTAGGGCTGCCCCGCTGCCTCGGCCTTGTTGCGCGAGACCATCGACACGACGCCCGCGAGCTGCTTGCCGCCCATGACCGCGAGGCGGTGCTGGGGCCAGGTGAACAGCAGCCGGGGCCGGTAGGCCCGGCCGGACATGCCGTAGTTGCCCGCGCCGTAGGACGCGCCGAGCATGGTGGTGAGGTGCGGGACGGTGGAGTTGGCGACCGCGTTCACCAGCATCGAGCCGTGCTTGATGATGCCGCCCTGCTCGTAGCGGGTGCCGACCATGAAGCCGGTGATGTTCTGCAGAAAGAGCAGCGGGGTGTTCGCGCGGTTGGCGAGCTGGATGAACTGGGCACCCTTCTGCGACTCCTCGCTGAACAGGATGCCGTTGTTGGCCAGGATGCCCACCGGTTGGCCGGCGATGCTCGCCCATCCGGTCACGAGCCGGTCGCCGTAGAGCGGCTTGACCTCGTCCAGCTCGCTGCCGTCGACGATGCGGGCGATCACCTCGCGCACGTCGTAGGGCACCGACAGGTCGGCCGGGGCGACCCCGAGCAGCTCGTCCGGGTCGTAGGCGGGCGGTGCTGCGTGCAGGCGGAGCGGGGTGAGCTGGGGGTAGTGCAGGCGGCGGACGATCTGGCGGCCGAGGCGCAGGGCGTCGCGCTCGTCGACGGCGAGGTGGTCGGCGAGCCCGGAGCGGCGGGCGTGCATCTCGGCTCCACCGAGCTCTTCTTCGTCGGCGTCCTCGTTGATGGCCATCTTGACCAGCGGCGGGCCGCCGAGAAAAACCTTGGCGCTGCCGCGCTGGAGCACCGTGTGGTCGGAGAGCCCGGGCATGTACGCGCCCCCGGCGGTGCTGCTGCCGAACACCATGGTGACGGTGGGGATGCCGGCGGCTGACATCTGCGTCAACTCCCGGAAGACCGCTCCCCCGGGCGTGAAGACGTCGGCCTGCTTCGGGAGGTCGGCCCCGGCGGTCTCGGTGAGGTTGACCAGCGGCAGGCGGTTCTCGCGCGCCACCTCCATGGCCCGCAGCACCTTGCGCACACTCGTCGGCGACTGCGCACCGCCCTTGACCGTCGGGTCGTTGCCCGAGACGACGCACCAGGTTCCGGCGACCTGGCCGATGCCGGCGACGACCCCACCACCCACGGGATCGTCACTACCCCAGCCGGCCAGTGGCGCGATCTCCAGGAACGGCGAGCCGCGGTCGAGCAGCAGGTCGATGCGCTCGCGCACCATCAGCTTGCCGCGCTCGCGGTGACGGGCGACGGCGCGCTCGCTGCCCCCGGCGCGGACGTCGTCCATGACGGCCTGCACGTCGGCGAGAAGGGTCAGGTTCGCCTCGCGGGCTGTGCGGAACTCGTCGCTGGAGGGGTTGACTCGGGTCGTCAGCCTGGGCACGAACCTGACACTAGCGTCAAGTCAGGTCGAGCGTCCAGGCGCCACCCGGCGTCAGTGGCGCCACGCGGCGTCAGTGGCGCCACGCGGCGTCCAGGACCCCCGCGGCGCTCGGGCCACGTGCTCTCGCAGGGAGTTTGGGGGTTTCCAAGGCCGATCTGCCTTGGAAACCCCCAAACGATCACGTTCACGTGATCGTTCGGCTCGAGGTCGGGCGAGGCGCCCTCAGGTGAAGAGCATCTTCGTGACCCAGCGGAACGTCTGCTTGGTCGTCTCGTTCACCTCGAAGGAGTAGATGTCGGCGAAGGCGGGCAGGCCGAACAGTGGTTGGACGACCGACTTCGAGCGCCCGAACGAGCGCAACCCCTCCTTGCCGTGGATGCGTCCGTAGCCGGAGTGACCCAGGCCGCCCCACGGCAGGCTTGGAACCGCGCCCTGCACCAGAACCGAGTTGATCGACACCATGCCGGTTCGTAGACGGCGGGCGATCGTCGGGCCGTTCTTGCGCGAGTAGACCGCCGCGCCCAAGCCGTAGTCATGAGCGTTGGAGCTGGCGATCGCCTGGTCGGCGTCGCGCACCTTCTCCACGACCATGAGCGGGCCGAACGTCTCGTCCTTCATGATCACCGAGTCGTCCGGGGCATTCGTCAGCACCACCGGGTCGATGAAGGGCCGCCGGAACGACGTCTCGCCGCCCACACGCACGTCGGCTCCCGCTGCGACCGCCGCGTCGAAGTGGCTCCTGACCAGGTCGTACTGGGCAGGACGGGTGATGGGCCCGTAGTGGGCGGCCGGATCGGCACCCGAACGCAGCTCACGCGCCGAGATCACGAGGCGGTCCATGAACTCCTCGTAGACGTCCTGGTGGACGAACACCCGCTCCACTCCCGCACAGCTCTGGCCGCTGTTCATGACGGCGCCCCACAGTGCTCCGCGCACGGCACGGGTGAGGTCGGCGTCGTGGTCGACGACGACGGCGTCCTTGCCGCCGGCCTCGGGGCTGTAGGGCAGCAGCCGCTCGCCGCACATGACCCCGATGGTCTTGGCGATCTTCGCCGAGCCGGTGAACGACACCTTGTCGACACCGGACTCGACGAGCGCCTGACCGGTCGGCCCCCACCCGGTGAGCGTCTGCAGCACCGGCTGCTCGGGTACGACGTGGCGGAACGACTCGGCGAGCCACACCCCGGTGGCCGGGGTGTACTCGCTGGGCTTGAAGATGACGGCGTTACCGGCGGCAAGCGCATAGCTGATCGACCCCATCGGGGTGAACAGGGGGTAGTTCCACGGGCCGATGACACCGACCACACCATGCGGCTCGTAGGAGATCTCGGCCCGCAGGTGGGCGAGGATGCCCGGTGACACACGCTGGGGAGCCAACGTCTTCTCGGCGTGCTTGGCGGCCCAGTCGAGGTGCATGACGGTTGCGATGACGTCGACCGACTCCGCGTCCCACATCGGTTTGCCGGTCTCCCGGTGCACGAGGTCGGCAAGCTCGTCCATGTGGCTGCGGATGTAGGAGCGCCAGTCGAGCAACCGACGCTTGCGCTCGTCCCAGCCGAGGTCCCACCACCACTGCTGGGCGATCCGTGCAGCGTCCAGAGCCGCGGCCATGTCGTCGCGCCCGTGAACCGGGAAGGTGCCGATCACCTGGCCTGTCGCCGGGTTCAGCGAGTCGAAGGTGCCCGACGTGGGGTGCCCCTCGGGTGTGCTGGCGGGTGGGTTGGCCGACGTCTCGGTCACGTCATCTCCTCTGTTCGGTGATCTGTTGGCAGTCTGGCCGACGAGTCGCGCTGACGCCAGGGTCCTACCCTGGTGGCGTGCTCCGGTTTCTGCTGACACCGCGCTGGCTGGCTCTGCACGTGGCCACCATCGCGGCGATCGCGGGCACCTTGCTTCTCGGGTCGTGGCAGATGCGCGCCTACGCCGAGCAGGAGGAGCGCGACCGGGTCGCGGCGGCGAACCTGGCCGAGGACGCCCCCACGGCACCGATCGACGACGTGGCACCGGCAGGCCAAGGACTGACGGTCGACTCCGTCAGCCGACCGGTCACCGTGTCGGGGCGCTACGACCCGCGCGCAACCCTGCTGCTGCCCGGACGTGAGCTGGACGGCCGCACGGGCTGGTACGTCGTCACTCCGATGGTCAGCGACGACCGGACCGTCACCCCGGTGCTGCGTGGCTGGGTGGCTGACCGTTCCGACCCGGCCGTCGAGCCGCCGCCCGGTGGTGTGGACGTCACGGGGTCGGTTCAGGCCCTGGAGAGCGACGCCGACGCCGCCCCTGTGCAGGTGGGTGCGCTCGGGCCGGACGAGGTTGCTGCTCTGACGTCCGTGGCCCTGTTCCGCACCTACCCCTACCCACCGGCGACGGTGCGCCAGATGCTTCTCGTGCTCACCGACGAGCAGCCGAGTTCCGCCGTGGCGCCGCAGCGGGTGCCGGTGGCCGAGGCGGCCGCGAGCCCGGTCGGGGTCTCGGCCTGGCGTCACCTGTCGTACGCGTGGCAGTGGTGGCTGTTCGCCGCCGCAGCGGTCGCGTTCTGGGTGGCGTTCGTCCGGTCCGGCTACCGCGACGAGAAGGCGCACGCCGCGCCGGTTGCGCCCGATGTTCCGCTGGGGACTACCGACGATCGTCGCCCAGCACCTCGCTGAGGTCGCTCAGCACCGTGTCGAGCGCATGGCTCCTGCCCGTGTCCAGCATGACGTCGTGGCCGATGTCGCTGGTGCTGCGCCTGGCGTCACCGAGACGGCGACGTCAACTCGTGGCACGGTGAGCCGCGTGCTGGGACGCTCGCGCCGATCCGGGGACGGGTTTCTGCAGTGCGCGTGCGGACGGCGGCACTGGGGCCGGTTCGGGGCGGCCGGCCTCATGGTGCAACGCGGCGACGAGCTGCTGCTGCAGCATCGCGCAGCCTGGAGCCACGAGGGCGGCACCTGGGCCGTGCCCGGCGGCGCGCTCGACGTCGGCGAGACCCCACTTCAGGGAGCGCTGCGCGAGGCCGCCGAGGAGGCCGCGGTGGGCGAGGAGTCGATCCGGCCGCGGCACGCGTGGGCGGTCGACCACGGCACGTGGGCCTACACGACGGTGGTGGCCGACGCCGTGGGGCCGATCACCCCGCAGCGGCTTGACGCCGAGAGCGAAGAGCTGCGCTGGGTGCGCGTCAGCGAGGTGACCCGGCTGCCGCTGCACTCCGGCTTCGCCGCGGCCTGGCCGTCCGTGCAGCCACTGCTGCACCGACGCGAGGTAGTCGTGGTCGACGCGGCCAACGTGGTCGGCTCGACCCCGGACGGCTGGTGGAACGACCGGGTCGCTGCCGCCCAGCGCCTGCTCGACGCCGTCTCGGACCTCGCCGCACGAGGCCTCGACGTCGTCCCTCGGGGCCTCGACCTCAACGAACGCGCGACACCTTCCCAGGAGGCCGACGCGGGGATTCTGCCCGAGGTGGCAGGCAGGACGCGAGCGTGGCCGCACTGGACCGTCGTGCTGGAGGGCGAGGCGCGCGCCGCGGGCGACCCGCCCAACGTCCAGGTCGAGCGAGCGGCCGGCTCCGGTGACGACGCGGTGGTCGAGGCAGCGCGGCACGCGAGCACGGCAGGCAGGCACGTCACGGTGGTGACCGCCGACCGGGAGCTGCGGCAGCGGGTCGAAGCCCTGGGCGCCCGCACCCTCGGCCCGCGCACGCTCACCCGGGTCTTCTGAGCCCTCAGGCGCTCTTCTCGCGGCGCTTGTTCGCCGCGTCGACGCTCTGGCGCAGGGCGTCCATCAGGTCGACCACCTCGGCCTCGTCCCCGTCGGCCGCCGGTGGCATCACGATCTCGCGTCCCTCCACCTTGGACGCCACGAGCTCTTCGATCGCCTCGCGGTACTCGTCGGTGTAGTCCTGCGGGGCCCAGTCCCCGCTCATCGCGTCGATGAACGAGGCCGCCATGGCCATCTCCTGCTGTCGGGGCTCCACGTCGGCGACCTCTGCGGGAAGCTCGGGGCTGCGTACCTCGTCGGGCCACAGCATCGTCTGCACCACCAGGGCGTCCCCGGCCGGGCGCAGGATGGCGAGCCGCTCGCGGCTGCGCATCGCCATCTTCACCACGGCCACCCGCCCGCTGGATGCCAGGGCGTCGCGCAGCAGCACGTACGGCTTCGCGTCGCCGGTGGGCATGGCGTAGTAGGCGCGGGAGTAGGCCGCCGGGTCGATCTCGCCCGCGTCGACGAACTGCAGCACGTCGACGGCCTTGCTGCTCGCGACGGGCAGCGAGGCCATGTCGTCGTCGGTGAGCACGACCATCCCGCCGTCGGGCAGCTCGTAGCCCTTGGCGATGTCGGCGTAGGCGACCTCTTCGCCGTCGGACTCCGCGACGCGGCGGTATCGCACCCGCGACCCGTCGCTGACTCGTACCTGGCGAAAAGAGATGTCCTTCTCCTGGGTGGCGCTCACGAGCTTGACCGGGATGGAGACCAGCCCGAACGAGATCGTGCCCTTCCACACCGTCTGCATGGCTCGATCATGCCGCCCGCACGCGCGCAGTGCCACGACTTGGCCGGACGCGGCGTGCCCGTCGTGGATCTGTCGGACGTTCGTGGCACCGTCAGCGCATGGACCACGACGAGCTGCGCGTGCTGGGGTGCGTCGTCTGCGGCGACGACGGCGACTTCTTCGCGCTGCACCACGACCCGGCCGAGGACGAGCTGATCTGCGCTCGGTGCGGGCAGGCACGCCTCGTGCCCATGCTCGGCGCCACGCACCTCGTCGCCTGAGCCGCCGCGCCCACCCCCGACGCCCTCAGGCGTCGTCGAGAACCGACTGGCGAAACTCTCGCGGCCCGTAGGCCCGCAGCGTGACCTCCCCTTCGGCGCGGGCGCTGGCCGAGCGGGGGAACCCGAGCAGCGGACCGAGCTCGCCGAAGTACTGGCCGGCGGGCAGGACGGCGAGCCTGTCCTCGGTGCCGGCGCTGGGGTCGGGTCGAAAGATCTCGACCGTCCCGGCCTCGATCACGTACACGAGGTCGGCGTGGTCGCCCTGGGCGAAGATCAGCTCGCCCGGCGCGTAGTGCACCGTCTGCGGCGGACCTTCCGCCGACGTGACCTCCGGTCCCATGGTGATCACCTGGTCGCTGATGGGCACCAGCCGCGCGTCGTGGGTCGAGACGATGATGACGCGCCCGTCGTCGCGCAGCTCGCGCAGCAGCCGGATCACGCCCTCGGCCTGCACGTAGTCGAGGTTCGCCGTCGGCTCGTCGGCCAGCAGCACCACCGGGTCGTGCGCCAGCCCGCGGGCGACAGCGACTCGCTGCTGCTGCCCACCGGAGAGCTGCCCCGGGCGGTTGGGCAGCCTGTCGCCGAGCCCTACCCGGTCGAGCGCCTCGGCGGCCTGCCGCATGGCCGACGAGCGCGACGTGCCGGCCAGCATCAGGGGCACGGCGACGTTCTCCTGCGCGCTCAACGACGGGATGAGGTTGAACGCCTGGAACACGAAGCCCACCGAGTCGCGGCGGTACCGCTCGAGCTGCGCGGCTGTCATGGCCGTCACCTCGGCTCCGTCCACCGTGATGGTGCCGTCGGCGGGGGTGAGGATGCCGCCCAAGCACGACAGCAAGGTCGTCTTGCCCGACCCGGACGGACCGAGCAGCACGGCCAGCTCACCGGGCGCGGCACTCATCGACAGGCCCTCGAACGGCCGCACGCTGTAGCCGTCGGCGCGGTACTCCACCGCCAGGTCGCGTACCTGCACCCCGCTCATGCGCCACCTCCGAATGCGCTCGCCGGATCAGCCTTCGCGACCCGGCGCATGCCTGCCCACCCGGCCACCAGCGCCACGACGACCGCCACCAGCGGGATCGTCCAGTACGCCGACGCCGGTACCCGCACCGTCAGCGGGAACACCGGCACCAGCAAGAACTGGAACAGCGTTGCCAGGGCCGCGCCCGACAGGGCGACGAGAACCGCCTGGAGCGCGAGGCTGCCCGACAGCTGCCGGTTGCGGGCGCCCATCGCCTTGAGGACGGCGAAGTCACGGCTGCGCTCGAGCGCCGAGAGGTAGATGACCGCGCCGACGATGATCGCGGCGACGAGCCAGAGCAAGATCCTGATCAGGTCGATCGAGGCCACCGCGCTCTCCAGCGGTCCGAGTGCGTCCTCGGCGGCCTCACGGGTGGCGATCACCTGCGTCTGCTCCGGCACCGCCAAGGGCTCGGCATCGAGCAGCACCGCGCTCGTCACCGGCACGCCGCCGAAGACCGTCTCGCGGGCGTCCTCGAGGCTCACGAACGTGCCGACCAGTCCGGCCAGCACGGTGGTGTCGCTGCTCAGACCCACCACGGTGTAGGAGTCGTCGCTGATCTGCACCTCGTCACCGACCGCGGCTCCCGAGCTGACGTCGAGCAGCACCTCGCCGCTCGCCTGCGGCCTGGACCCCTGCGTGGGTTCGGGCACCCCCAGGCCGTCGGGCGGCGCGGCGATCACGATCGCCTCCGAGGCCTCCTCGCCCACGGTGAGCGTGCCCCGCGCGACGACCACCTCGGCCGACTCACCGGCAGGATCGATCGCGGCCACCTGGTCGGCACTCAACGCTGACGACGAGGTGTAGGGCCCCGACACGCCTTCCGGGATGACCCAGTGGCTCGCGCCGAGCTGGTCGGTGGTGAGGAACGGCTCCTTGTTGAACTGCTCGATCAGCCCGGTCATCAGGTAGAGCAGCGTGAGGACGAGCGCGACCCCGAGCGTCACGACCGCGAAGCGGGTGCCGCGAAAGGTCAGGTCACGAACGGTGAGGAGCCACACCGGGCACATCCTTTCCGGCCTCGCGGCGCTGCGTGAGCCAGGCTTCCAGCATCGGCATGGCTGCGTCGTATCCCACGTTGGCGACCTCCGCGACGCGCTCGAAGTCCAGGAGCCCGACGCCGCGCATGTCGATGTCAAGAAGCAAGTCCGCGGCACCGCTGTCGATGGCGGCTTCCTGCTGGTCCAACGAGCCGGTGATCATCGAGCGCATCAGAACGGCGATCAGCCCGGGGTAGCGGGGCCCACGCCCTACCTTTGACTTCATGGCCTGCCACCCCGACACCGACAGGCCGTAGTCGGCCTTCGCCTTGGGCCCCTTGGCGGGCGCCACCTGCACCGCGAGGATCTCGGCTGTGGGGTACAGGCGTCGCATCACGTCGACCGGCAGGTTGTTCGTGACTCCCCCGTCGACGAGAAGGTCGTCACCGAAGGGCACCGGGGGGAACGCGCCCGGGATCGCCACCGACGCCCGCAACGCCGTCGGGACGTCGCCGCTGCGGTGGATCTGCGCCCGTCCCTGAGTCAGGTTGGTGGACATGCAGAAGTAGGGCAGCCAGAGATCCTCGATATCCCAGCCGTCGAAGCGTGCTCGGATCGCTTCGGCCGTCCGTTCGCCCTTCAGCAGCGATACCAGCGGCAGCGTGTAGTCCAAAATGTTGTGGAAGAGCCGCTCGGACTCCGCAGTCACCTCGTCAGGCGCCAGTCCCAGCGCGATACCGGCACCAAGCGGTGCCCCGATGGACGTCGCGCCGACCGCATCGACGGGAATCCCCAGGGCGGTCATGGCCCGGTAGACCCCGAGGCAAGCGAACCCCCGTGCTCCGCCGCCGCCGAGCACCAGCCCGACGGGACGGCCCGCAAGCGTGCGGGCGACTCGGGCCACGTCCGGCACCGAGCCGGCACGGGCATGCAGCACGTGGTCGGCGTTGAAGCGACTGATCACCTCGCTCGTACCGCGGGGACGGTCCGCATCCGATACCTGCATCAGCACGAGCACCCGCAGCGTGCGCGGGCCCGCGTGGCTCATCAGCTCGTCGATGCGTGCCTGTTCCTCCGGGCGGGGGGACGCGCTGGCGACCACGGCGAGAGCGTCGGCCTGTCGCAGTGCACGCAGCGACCAGGCCGTCATGGTGACGTCCGGCTCAAGTACCAGGTAGCAGGTGTCGTGCTCCACCCGCGCCAGGTAGTCCAGCAGACGGATCTCGCCGGGGCCGCCGTCCATTGCCTGCGCAATGCCCGGTCGGTCCAGGATGGAGTCGACCCGCGCGCTCCACAGATGCTGCGTCGGGCTGATCTCGGCCATCCTGTCGGTGATCCGGCTGACGACCTGCCGTTGGTTCATGTCCGCCGTGACAGCCACAGCGACGGTGCGGTCCAGCCGGCGTCGCGGCGGCCGGACCCCGGCGGCCAGGCCGAGGGCGATCGGAGCGACGTCGCGCGGGTGCTCGATGAGCATCTCACTGAAGTCCTTGGCACTGACCTCGAGCACGACCGAGTCCCGAACAGCCTCGATCGTGACCTGTCGGTAGCCGCCCGACAATCCCTCTTCGCCCACGATCGAGCCTGCAGCCAAGTAACCCGTCGATCGGGCTGGGTCACTCACCGAGACCTCTCGAAGGCGTCCACTCACCACGACGTGTGCCGAGTGAGCCGGCTCTTCCGCCGCGAACAGGACGTCCCCGGCCTCAAGGCGACGTCTGCTTCCGCGTGCGACGAACTCGTCGACGACGATCGCGGCCTCATCGCCGAGCATCTTGACGAGGACCTCTCTCATGCGGGTGTCCTGGATGCGTCGAGCCGACTCAGCCATCACCGAATCTGCCAGCTTGGGGTCTGCGGCGAGCAGCGCCTCCAGCGCCTCGGCGTCCACGACGCGCACCACCGACGGCTCCGCTGCCCGAATGCTGGCCGTCCGTTCACCCCCTACGAGGGCCACGTACTCCCCCACCAGCTGGGCAGGCCCGATCTGGCCGAGCCTCGACCCGTCAGACGCCACCACCTCGAGGCGCCCTGAGCTCACCCAGTAGGCCTCGCCCCCGGTCTCCCCAGTCCTAGCCAGGTAGTCGTCGGGGGCCAGTGACTTGCTCGGAAAGCGTTCCGGGGACGCACTGATCGCGTCGACAATCGCCGCCGTCGAGACCTCAGGTTCCGTCACAGTCAGCGAACCCTAGTGGTCGGACGCACTCGAGACGGGCCTGACGCTCCCCACGAGGGATGGTCTGCCACTTCGGTGACCGATCTCGCCGCATCAGGCTGCCCTCTCGGTCCAGATCAACGAGAGTATGCACATGACGGGCCTAGGTCGTTACGTGCCTGGGGCTGCGTTGCTCTGGCCCGGGGATGCGTTGGCGCCGGCTCCGCGGCACCGGCATGTCGACGGCACATTGGTGTTCGTGGACGTCTCGGGCTTCACTGCACTGTCTGAGCGGCTGGCCCAGCGCGGCAAGGTGGGCGCCGAACAGCTCACGGACGTCTTGAACGCCGTGTTCGGCACGATGCTGGGGCTGGCGGCCGCGCGGGGCGGTTCCCTGCTGAAGTTTGGCGGAGACGCGCTGTTCCTGCTGTTCACCGGGCCGGACCATGCGGTGCAGGCGGCATGCGCGACCGTGGAGATGCGTGGCGCATTGGCCGCGACAGCGAAGACCCCGGGGCCGGCGGGGCGGTTGCGCCTGCGAATGTCGGTCGGGATCCACTCCGGCGAGGTCGACCTGTTCTTGGTCGGCAGCTCGCACCGAGAACTGGTGATCGTAGGTCCGGCGACCACAGCGGTGGCGTCGATGGAGGCCGCCGCGTCAGCGGGGCAGATCCTGATCGGGCCGAACACCGCGGCCGCCCTGCCGGCCGGGGCAGTGGGTGATCCGCTGGGCCCGGGGTACCTGCTGCGGTGGCGACGTGCCCCGACACCCCCGGGGGTAGGGGGTGCGCGCGACCTGGCTGAGCGGGACGTGTCTGGGTTCGTGCCGACCGCGCTGCGCGAGCTGTTGTCGGCGGGCAGCCCGGAGTCCGAGCACCGGACCGTCGGAGTGTCGTTCGTGCGCTACACCGGCATTGACGCCATGCTTGAGCAGCAGGGTCACCAGCCCACTGCCGCCGCGCTGCACCTGCTGGTGTCGGCCGCCCAGGAGTGCGCCGACGCCGAAGGCGTCACGTTCTTGGCCACCGACCTGGCCGAGGACGGCGGCAAGGTCATCCTCGTCGCCGGGTTCCCTACCACTGCTGACGACGACCAAGGGCGCCTGCTGCGCGCGTCCCGCCACATCGTCAACCGCAGCCTGGCTGAGGCCTGGCCCATCGGCGTGCGGGCAGGGCTGAACCGCGGCCACGTGTTCGCCGGTGCGATCGGCTCCCCCGATCGCGCGACCGTCACGGTCATGGGTGACACCGTCAACCTCGCCGCCCGCGTCATGGCCAAAGCCGACCCCGGCCAGGTGCTGGCGACCCCCGCGACCCTGGACAACGCCCAGACCCTGTTCGCCACCGAAGCGGTCGGGCCCTTCATGGTCAAGGGCAAGACTCACCCGGTCACCGCGTACCTCGTCGAGGCGGAGACCGGCACCCGACCACCCCGCGGCCTCGGATCCCTCCCGTTGCTGGGCCGGGACACCGAGCTCGCCGCCCTGACGACGGCCGTGGCCCGACTCGCCACCGGCAACGGCGGGGTCATCAGCGTGACCGGCGACGCCGGCCAGGGCAAGACCCGACTCCTGCGCGAAGCATTGCGCAGCGCTGGGGACACCATCATCCTCCGGGCCCGAGCCGAGCCCTACGGGGCCGCTACCCCGTACCGACCCGTGCGTGACCCGCTGCGACGGCTGCTCGGACTGTCCTTGGCGCAGAAGGGCGGCCTTGCCCAGACGCTCGTGCTGGCCGTCAACGGCCTCGCACCCGACCTTGGACCATGGCTGCCATTGCTCGGCGACGTCATGGGGATTCCCCTCGATCCCACGGAGGCGACCCGCGATCTCGACCCTCAGTATCGCCCGGCTCGCACCGCCGATGCAGTCATCCGGCTCATCACGGCGGCCACTGACGGCCCCGTCGTCGTTGCGTTCGACGACACCCACTACTCCGACGACGCCACGGCAACACTTGCCGCACGCTTCGAGCGGGAGACGGGTACGCGCCCGTGGCTGCTTCTGACGGCTCGGCGCGACGACACCACCGGCTACCGCCCCACGAGCGGGCAGTCGTTGCCGCTTGAGCCACTGGAGGACGAGATCGTTCGCCAGCTTGTTCTGGACGCCACCGCTGCTGCACCTCTGCGTCCCCACGACGTCGAGGCAGTGGTCAGTCGAGTGTCCGGCAACCCACTGTTCCTGGAAGAGACGCTCCGCAACCTTCGCGAGCACGGCGACATCGACGCCCTGCCTTCGTCGTTGGAGGGCATGGTTGCGGCGCAGATCGACTCACTGCCTCCCCTCGCGCGGCGCGTTGTCCGTCGGGCATCGGTGCTGGGTCGATCGTTTCGGGTCGCGGTTCTGCAAGATCTCTTCGGCGAGGAGCAGGTCGCCCTGGATGCTGCGACCACGAAGGAGCTCTCCGACATCCTCGAGTCCGACGGCAAGGAGCGGCTCAGGTTTCGCCATGCGCTCCTGCGCGACGCGGCCTACGACAGCCTGCCGTTCGCCCGTCGCCGCCAGTTCCACCTGCTCGCTGCGAAGTCCACACTGCGACTGGGTGGGAGTCAGATCGAGGAGTACGCCGACAGCTTGGCCCTGCACTACTCGATGGGTGGGGACTACGAGTCCACGTGGCGGTGGGCACGAGTGGCCGCGGAACGAGCTAGGGCTGCGTACTCCAACTCGGAAGCAGCGGCCCAGTACCAGCGAGCACTAGTTGCCGCAGACCGACTGCATGATCTCCCCGACGTCGAACTGCAGAAGGTGTGGGAGTCGTTGGGAGATGTCCTAGTTCCGATGGGTCGCTACAGCGAGGCGATCAAGGCATACCGGGCCGCTGCCCGCGCGGCCGCCGCGGACACCGCGACCCAGGCACGGCTCATGACCAAGAGGGCCCGAGCACAGGAGCGGGCGCAGAGGTTCCGTAGCGCCTACCGCGACCTGACCGCAGCGTCCAGGATCGCTCGTTTGGCGACCGACCTGCAGGGACGGCAGCTCGAAGCAGAGATCGCCGCTACGCGTGCGTACCTGCTCACCTTCCAGGACCGCTTCGTCGAGGCCCGCAGAGAAGCGCAGCGGGCCATCGACCTGGCTGAGGGCAGTGGTTCCACGGAGGCCATCGCGCTTGGCTGCGTCGCCCTGGAGACCTCCCTCGCCCTCATGGGCCTGCCCGCCGACGGCTCCCACCTTGAGCGCGCGCTAGGCATCTATCAGCAGTTGGACAACCTCGAGAGACAGTCCGCCACGCTGAGCAACCTCGGCGCGATCGCGTACTGGGCAGGTGAGTGGACAACCGCCGAACGTCGGTACGACCAGGCGGCGACCATCGCTGATCGGATCGGAGACGTCGCCGGCGCTGCGATCTCTCGAGGTAACCTTGCTGAGATCCTCGTCAACCAAGGCCGTGTTGACGACGCTCGACCGATCCTGGAATCGGCGTTGCGCACGCTCCGGTCGACAGGGCTGAGCGCCGACGCAGGTTTCGTCGAGGTGCTGCTGGCACGGTGCCTCACCATGCTCGGAGAGTACGACGACGCTGACACGATGCTGCAGCGCCTGCGTCGAGACCTGCTTGATGCTGGGCAGCCAGATGTCGCCTACTCCGCCGCGATCGCTCTTGCAGAGAACGCCATCGAGTCGAGCCGACCGGACGTCGCGCTGCACACCCTGGACGACGCCGACGCACGTTCTCGCGACAGCGGCTCGGTCCTCACGCCAGCGTGCCAGTTCGTGCGTGCCCAGGCCCTGCGAACCCTCGGCAAGCCCGTCCAAGCAGCAGATGCTGCTCGAGCAGGGCTCGCCGAGGCCGCGGACCAGGGACTAGTGCTGGAGCGCGCCCTTCTGGCCGGCGCACGTGCACTCACCGACCAGGAGCTCCTGGACGAAGAGCGAGTCCACGAACTCGCCGAGGCCACCTCACAGCTGCGCCGACTGGGTGTCGCTGAACACCGGATCGAGCACCTCCTGGGCGCAGGCACCCGCGCCTGGGCCCAGGTCTGACCCCTAGCGCATGCGTGGGTCGCCCTTGCCGTAGAGGGTCTCCGTCGTCGTGAACGTGCCGTTCTCGTTGCCGGTGGGGGTGGGGATCTCACGATCCTCGATGCACCACCCAGTGTCTGGCGGGAGTACGACGCCGACCGGAAGGTTCAGGTCTGCGGGCAACTCCGGTCCCGGCAAGCAGAAGACCATGGGGCTGAAGTTCGCCTCGGTCTCGTCGACGTAGTTGATCTGCGTGATCCGCCCGGGGTACGCCGCAGCTTCGCCGGAGTCGACCCAGTCGACGACCAGTTCGAACTCAGCGTCCGACGGGTCCTTGAGCAGTGTGACCGTCTCGCCATCGAAGTCGAAGAAGACGGGCTCGCCGCCCACACAATCCGCGCCGGGAGTGACTGTCAGGCTGGCGTCCCCGCTCGTGGCCCCACCTTCTTGGCCGCAGGGGATGACGTCCGTGGCGTCGGTCAGCGTGAAGATGGACCCCGTGCCTCCCGTGTCGCCCTCGAGCTGGAACTCCGTGTTGCCGGCCGCAGCGATGACGAGCGTGTCCACCGGGGTACCCAGCGTTCGCTTGATCCTGTAGTTGGCGAAAGCCTCGCGGTTGCTCAACGAGAGGTCGAAGGTCTCGGTCTCGGTCTCGACCTCGTTGCCGTCCAGGTACGCCTCAACGACGATGTTGTCCGTACCGCCGACGTTCCGCGCCTCAATGTCCAGGGAGTACGAGGCGAACTCGTACTCCGCGGCATCACCACTGAGCGTCAGCGTGAGACTCTCGCCATCGTCGACGTCTGGCCTCAGCCAGAAGCGGCTGTTGGAGTCGTCGCCGTCACCAAAGCCCCTGCTACCGAAGCAGGCATCCGGCGACCCGGCGACCGCAAGCGCCCCCGCTTGCACATTCGCGCAGCCAGTCCCGATTTCCTGGGTAGCGACGGGCGCCCCCTGTGCGTCGACGTACTCGATCACGTTGCTGGACGAACTCCCACCTGTGCGCAGGATGATCGTGCCCTTGTCTTCGAGGCCCCCGAGCGTCACCTCGTTATCCGGCGTGGCCGTGCTTGGGCCGGCAACGATGGTCACGCCGAGCAGGGCGATGGCAAGGGCGGAGAGGATGGCAATCAAGCGGCGCATAGTGGGTCTCCGAGGATCGGTTGCGGTGCGCAAAGGTTGTGCCATCTGATGCTTCGCTGTCAAGCAATGTCCGAATGGCGCAACTTGTTGCCAACAGTGAAACATGCGACCGCCGACGCGGCCGACACGTTGAGTGAGTCGACCGCCGTGCTGATACGGATGGCCGCTCGGACGTCCGCAGCCTGGAGCCAGTGATGAGACAGCCCGTGACCTTCTGAGCCGAGAAGCAGCGCCAC